>NZ_JADVKT010000001.1 GCF_016508255.1 Acinetobacter calcoaceticus
TAGACAACTCCATTGTGCTCATTCAGGAAGGAATAAATAAGAGATTTAGGCACACAGAGGCAGAATGAACAGATAGATATTTCACTCAATCCCGAGTGTTTCCCTTAGATTTCCTTTTAAACATTCTTGATAATTTTTGTAATTTGATCTAGTTATCAAACCATGGTTTTGTTCGGTATAAATACTTTTTGTTCGATGATCGAACATTATCTAATGTAGTTGTCCGATCTTGATAAATCCTAAAACTTATCAATGTAAAAGAGTATAAGTGGTTATAAATAGATATGTAGAAAGCTTGCTTAGATGAGCAAATCATCCAAGCAAGTTAAAAATAATAGAATTAAGACTGAGATTGCAGAATCAAACGTGCAAGTTCTAAATCATCGGGATAAGTAATTTTTATATTGTCAGAACGCCCCATTACGACCTGTACAGTTTCACCCATATATTCGAGTGCACTTGCCTCATCGGTAATAGTGACGTTATTTTCTAAAGCATGTTCAATTGCTTTTTTTAGTTTACCGATTTTAGTAATTTGAGGCGTTTGAGCTTGCCATAAGAAATCTCGACTGACTGTTTTATCAATTTGATTGCCTGATTTAACCTGCTTTAAAGTATCACGAACCGGAATTGCTAAAATAGCACTCTCATTTGATTCAATTGCCTTTTCAACAAGAGCATTTAAACAATCCAAGGTAACGCAAGGGCGTGCTGCATCATGCACCAGTACCCAGTCATTCTCATCGGCAAAATTTAAAAGATGATTTAACGCATTTAACACAGAATAGACTCGCTCAGCCCCACCAATGCAAAAATGCGCCTTATCTATATTTTGAAATGGTAAAGTCTGAGCAAAGGTATCTTGCATACCAATTGCCAAGACATACCCATTTAAAGGCAGTTGGCTGATGCGACGAACAGTATGTTCTAAAACAGTCGTATTTTGAATATATTGATACTGTTTCAACTCAGTTTTAGAAAATCGACTTCCTGATCCTGCGGCGGGAATAACCGCCCACAATTTAGTCTGGGATATCTGGGGATGCAGGGGTCTCATTCGTTTCTAAATCTACTTTGGCGTTCGGGTCAATATAAATAGGCTTGTAATGGGTACTGATCGTACTCATTTGAACAAACGTTTCATGTGGTTTTACTAAACCAAGATCAAGACGAGCATGTTCTTCTATGGCTTCTGTACCATTTTTAAGGTCAAAAACTTCTGCCGCCAAAATTCGGTTTCGTTCTTTAAGCTCTTCATTTACTTCAGCTTGTTGCTGAATTTGTTGCATGAGAGCTTGATGAGGGATATAACCACCCTCACCTAACCAAAATTGATATTGCAGTATAGCTACTAAGACAATAACAAGTAGCAATATCAGTTTGCTTGAAGTGGATCGAAATACTTCTAACATATCATTAAGATTTTTAATTAAAAACTTTCGTTAAGAGTTTGTATTGTAGAGTAATTAACAAGTAACATGCACAATTCCTGCAAAAATTTAAGCAAAATTATTAATGGGCATATTACTTTAACTGACCATTGTGACATGTTTCATTTTGTCAAAAATGAATGGAATTTGAAAGGGAAATAATATTTATAAGTACAACTGCTTATAAATCAATCGAACCTACAAACACATTTTTAAATTACACCCCAAGCCCAAAGTCTTTACCTTAGCCGTAGAGTCATAGTCAAACCAATTAACATTCTTTAATCTTAATTACTTACCTGTGTAAATTGTTGCTCTAGCATAGCTCTACCCCACTGTTCTCCTTCCCATTCATCGATCAATTTAAAACCAAAATTTTCATAAAGTTTTCTTGCAGCACTAAGGCTGCTAAAAGTCCACAATTGAACAGCTGACAATTGTTTTTGATCACAAAAATATATAAACCAACTTTCAAATTAATATTGACTATTGAACCACATAAGAACAAGAGAAATAAAAAAACTACACAGTATTTTCTTTTATATTTTATTATTCCTCATAAATCTCATGAAAGAGAATAAAGGTATAAACTGTAGTGCATAAAATTTTAGCATTTTCTTTAGTAAGCTTAGGTTTAAGCGCTTGTAACAACCCTACTGATGATAGACCTTCAAAAATAATTAATATGGAGAGTAATCAGACACAACATATATCAGCCAACCCCTATATATTTGAATATAACGACATTGTATACAGTCTAAAATCTGGACAATCCCCAAATACAGTCCATTTAAAATTTAAAAACTTATTAAACAAGATGCCATCTAGCGATAATAATTTAGATATTTTAAAAACCAAACGCAAGGTACTTATTCACTTAGGTTGCCTTAAAGAAGCATATGCTTTTACTGAAAAAATATTAGCTAAAACAAATAACTCTAAGCTGCAAGAAGTACAATGCATCTTCTTAATAAAAATGGGAAGAAATGCTCATGAAATAAAAGAATGTTATGAAAAAACTGCTCATAGTTATTTAAAGGAAATAAATTTAATTCCAAAGGCAGCATTACGATATCAATATGCATTATGGGGCCATCATGCAGCAATGTTTCATGCTGGTAATATCGAATATAAGGATAAACTTCAAGAAATCGTTGATTATCACAATATGGAGGATCATAAAAGAACATATCAACAAATGTATGAAAATATACTGAATCCCATTGTGTTTAGAAAACGTTTAGATGCTATTCCCTACACCCCCGATTGTCAGTAAAACCTATTAGCAATTGTTATAGAATTAATCATCATAGATAAGATCATTTTCATCAACATTGATATAATCTGGTTGAGGATCTTTATCAAATTGTACAGCACGTATTTTAACATTACCTAAAATTCTTGCTTTTCCTACCCGATGCATGCCATCCATTACTCTACCCTGTGAACATATTATTATTGGATAAGTCAAATCTGCCTCTTGAATGAGTAGCATATGATTAATTATGTCTTGAGTTGTAGGATGAGAATCTGGATACCAATACGGTTCATTTAATTCTTTTATTTCTAATAGTAAAATTTCTTTTACTTTAAAATCTCTAGTTAATGCTATTAAATTATCGACATCCCAAATATATGTATCATTTTCAATTTTCCTAAAATGATATTGCTTTCTCATGATATAAAATTCTCATAAAATCAAAAAACATTAAAATATATCATATATATATTAAGATTAGATATTATAAAAATAGAGTGATGTAAATTCCAATCAATATATAAAAGACATTTAAAAATCACAATCCAATAAATGATACTTTTATCTTATTTAACAACACCAACAATTATTCTATCTTAACGTCTATCTAGAATTAAAACCTAAAATATATTTAATCTAATGAACAAGCTGAATAGTAAAATTCATACAAAATCACATAATTTCCGATTTTTTAACCAACAAATACTTAAAAAGTATATTTTTTCTCTTTTCAATTTGCTAAGAATTTTATAAAGATTTCTTCCACTTATCCAGAAAGGAGAAAAAATGGATTTTTTTAATATTTTCATAGGTGACACTACTTGGACCTTTATTCTGGAAATTTTGGTTCGATGTTTTGTCATGTTTATCATTATTATTAGTTTTCTAAGACTATCAGGTAAACGCGGTATTCGCCAACTCTCTCTTTTTGAACTCGCGATTATTTTATGTTTAGGTTCCGCTGCGGGTGACCCTATGTTTACCAAGGACGTACCTATCTCACATGCTTTAGTCGTATTTATCGTTATCCTTTCTCTCTATCGTCTTGTAACTTGGGCCATGGTGAAAAATAAAAAAATTGAAGACCTATTAGAAGGAAAAGCACTTTGTGTGGTCAAAGATGGACTTTTAGTCTACAAAGATTTCCAGAAACAATCATATTCACATGATGAGTTTTTCTCAGAGATGCGCCAACAAAATGTTGAACATTTAGGTCAAGTGAGAACAGCTTTACTAGAATCTGACGGGATTCTTAGTTTACTGTACTATGAAGATGAAGAGGTAAAATGGGGGTTACCAATATTTCCTGATGCCTATTACAGAGCTGACGTGTTTAAAATCAATAGTTTTTATTCATGCATGAAATGTGGTGAAACTAAAATTCTAAATAAAATCAATCAAGAGTGCACTCGTTGCAAACATCATAGTTGGGCTGAGTCTTTAAAAACCCGCAGATTAGGATAATACAAGAATTAAGTATTATAAATGTTAGCTATGTTGTTTTTGAAAAACTTTAATAGCTAGAGTTTTTCACTTTGAAATATCACAAAAGAATTATTAGAAAGTAACTTATTTTTATGAATTAAAAAAGGTGCTATTTCATATTAAAAATAGCACCCTAAAATGTTAAAAGCTAATTTTAACTTTTTATTTAAAGATTAGTTTAAACCTTTAAACTCAGCTTTACCGCGGTAAGCAGCTTTAGTCAACTCTTCAATACGAAGTAATTGGTTATACTTAGAAACGCGGTCAGAACGGCAAAGTGAACCAGTCTTAATTTGGCCAGCCGCTGTACCTACTGCCAAATCAGCAATAGTCGAGTCTTCTGTTTCACCAGAACGGTGAGAAATTACAGTTGTATAACCATTTTCTTTAGCAAGATAGATTGCATCTAAAGTTTCAGTCAACGTACCAATTTGGTTGTATTTAATTAAGATAGAGTTACCTACTTTCTCATTAATACCACGTTGTAAAATCTTAGGGTTTGTAACGAACAAGTCATCACCCACCAATTGGATTTTGTCACCAAGGATAGACGTCAAGTAAGACCAACCTTCCCAATCTGACTCATCTAAACCATCTTCAATTGAGATAATTGGATATTGGCTTACAAGACCAGCTAAATAGTCAGAGAACTGATTGCTTGTGAATGCTTTATTGCCTTCACCTGCAAGGATGTATTGACCATTTTTGTAGAATTCTGAAGATGCACAGTCAAGCGCCAACATAATGTCAGAACCAGCTTTGTAACCTGTTTGACCAATAGCTTCAAGAATAACAGTGATTGCTTCTTCATTTGAACGCAAGTTTGGTGCAAAACCACCTTCATCACCTACAGCAGTGTTTAAACCTTTTTTGTTTAAAACTGATTTTAGAGAATGGAAGATTTCAGCACCTGCACGTAATGCTTCAGCAAATGAAGTGAAGCCTACTGGCTCAATCATAAACTCTTGAATATCAACGTTGTTGTCTGCATGCGAACCACCATTGATGATGTTCATCATTGGTACAGGCATAGTCAAAATCTTTTGACCACGTAAGTCAGCGATGTATTGGAAAAGAGGAATTTTCTTTTCATCAGCAGCAGCACGTGCAGCAGCTAATGACACAGCTAAAGTTGCGTTTGCACCCAATTTTTCTTTGTTTTCAGTACCATCAAGTTCGATCATCGTATTATCGATGTCTTTTTGTTCAAATACTGATTTGCCCACTAAAGCGTCACGGATAATCGTGTTTACGTTGTTAACCGCAGTTTTAACGCCCTTACCTAAGTAACGTGATTTATCACCGTCACGTAGTTCTAAAGCTTCACGAGAACCAGTTGAAGCACCAGATGGTGCACATGCACGACCCACAACCCCAGATTCTAAAATTACGTCTGCTTCGATGGTCGGGTTACCACGAGAGTCCAAAATTTCACGTGCACGGATGTCAACGATTTGGCTCATGAACAATTCCTCTGTTGAATGAATATGAGCTGCGATTAAAGCAGCGTAAGTAAGTAAAAACTCAATGAGTGTCTAACTTTTTGAATCCTTTAACCAAAGTATCCAATTCTTTTATTTGTGCCAAGAACGGCTCAAGCTGCGACATACGTAATGCACAAGGTCCATCACATTTCGCATGTTCTGGGTCCGGATGACCTTCCAAGAACAATCCGGCCAAACCAGTTGCCATTCCAGCGCGTGCTAAAGTTGTAATTTGGGCACGACGACCACCTGCTGAGTCAGCACGACCACCAGGAGTTTGCAACGCATGTGTTACATCAAAGAAAACTGGTACATTCATTTCTTTCATGATGTCAAAGCCAAGCATATCTACAACAAGATTGTTATAGCCAAATGCTGAACCACGCTCACAAAGAATAAGTTTATCGTTTCCTGCTTCTAAACATTTATTCAGGATATGACGCATTTCATGAGGTGCTAAAAACTGAGCTTTCTTAATGTTAATAATAGCCTGTGTTTTCGCCATCGCTTCAACAAGATCAGTTTGGCGACTTAAGAAAGCAGGTAACTGAATAATATCAGCTACTTCTGCAACTGCTTCCGCTTGATGTGGCTCATGAACATCAGTAATGATAGGTACATTAAAATGTTTTTTAATATCGCCTAACCATTCAATACCTTTTTCAAGTCCAGGGCCACGGAATGAATGCAGACTAGAACGATTTGCTTTATCGAAACTCGCTTTAAATACATAAGGAATATCTAAGCGTTTGCAAATATCCACATACGTTTCTGCAATTTCGAAAGCTAAATCTTTTGATTCTAGTACGTTCATTCCGCCAAATAATACAAATGGCAAATGATTTGCCATTTGTATATCGCCTAAACGTACAACTTCTTGTGGTTTTAATTGTGACATTTAAACTTTCCCAGTTTATTTAAAATCGCATTATTTACTTTTTTGATGCTGAGTTTTCGCAGCGTCAATAAAACTAGCAAATAATGGATGTCCATCACGTGGTGAACTTGTAAATTCCGGGTGGAATTGTACAGCAATAAACCAAGGATGTTCAGGAATTTCTACAGTTTCAACCAAATGTTGTGCCGAAGAGTAGCCTGAAATCTTCATACCAGCTTGTTCAATCGACTCAATGAAACGGTTATTCATTTCATAACGGTGGCGATGACGCTCAGTGATTTCTGCTTTACCATAGACTTCACGTGTTTTTGTGCCTTCAACCAATTCTGATTTTTGTGCACCTAAACGCATAGTTCCACCTAAATCAGACTCTACGCTGCGTTGCTGTAATTCGCCACGCTCATCTAACCATTCGGTAATTAAACCAATCAATGGATATTTTGTAGAACGATTAAATTCTGTAGAAGATGCTTCTGGCATAGCTGCAACATGGCGGGCATATTCAATAACTGCCAATTGCATACCTAAACAAATACCCAAGAAAGGAATCTTGTTTTCACGTGCGTATTGAATAGCTTTCATCTTGCCTTCAGTACCACGCTCACCAAAACCACCTGGAACTAAGATTGCATCAGCTGTGTCTAAAATAGAAACATCTTGGCTTTCGAGTTCTTCAGCATTGACATAGTCAATCTGTACTTTCACACGGTTTTTGATGCCTGCATGCAACAATGCTTCATTAACAGACTTATAAGCATCTGGTAATTCAACATATTTACCAACCATAGCTACACGTAAAGTGTACTCAGGGTTCAATAACGCTTCGACTACATTGTCCCAATCTTCTAGATTTGCTTCAGGAAGATCATTAAATCCAAAACGTTCACAAATCAAGTCATCAACGTTTTGTTCATAGAATGTACGTGGAATTTGATAAATGGTTTTCGCATCTTTACATACCACTACAGCACGTGCTTCTACGTTAGTGAACAATGCAATTTTACGTTTAGTATCAACATCTACATCATATTCAGTACGACAGATAAGGATATCTGGCTGAATACCAATTGAAAGTAACTCTTTTACAGAATGTTGAGTTGGTTTAGTTTTTAACTCTGCTGCTGATTTAATATATGGCAGTAAAGTTAAATGCATAAGCATGGTTCTTTTGTGACCAAGCTCAACCATTAATTGACGTACCGATTCCATGAACGGTAGAGATTCGATATCACCCACCGTACCGCCAATTTCTACGATAGCAACATCGTAACCTTCACCTGCGCGAAGTACACGTTCTTTAATATTGTCAGTAATATGAGGAATAACTTGAACTGTACCACCTAGATAGTCACCACGACGTTCCTTATTTAAAACGTCCTGATATACACGACCACTAGTAAAGTTATTAAGTTTGGTCATTTTCGCACGACGTAAGAAACGTTCGTAATAACCCAAGTCTAGATCAGTTTCGGCACCATCCTCTGTGACAAAAACTTCACCATGTTGGAAAGGACTCATTGTCCCTGGATCGACATTAATGTAAGGATCCATTTTAACCATTGTGACTTTTAAGCCACGGGCTTCCAAAAGTGCAGCAACTGAAGCAGCAGAAATACCTTTACCTAGCGATGAAACCACACCACCAGTAACAAAAATAAAATGGGTCATTAAGTTTCTCGTACAATCAAGCCGAAATCGGCCTACAATGTTGGGCAATTTTACTGTACTCTGCCCCTATAAAGCAAAGTCAAACCGCACCAATTCAAAGATCATTAAACAACTGGCTATTCTATCAGCATTTTTAATAAAAAATTAGGCTAATCTCACATGATTTTTTCATTCTCTTTTACTGTTATAATGCGAGCTCCTCAATTAAATGTTGTTTAGGACAATGGCAAATAAAAAACTTTTAATCTGTGCTGCAATTGCAGCTGGACTATTGTTAACCGCATGCGTCAAAAAAGAAACACCTAAAGAAGAAGAGCAAGAGAAGGTTGAAACTTCTGTTTCAGAATCTAAACCTGCAAAATTTGAGTCTTTAGAAAGTGTTAAAACTGAAGAAGCTCAAACTCAGGAACCAACGCAAGTTGAAGTTCATCACGAAGAAACAGCGAATACTACAACTGAAATTCGCCGTGAAACTCGTCCTGCCCACTCTGAGCAAAATTCACAAACAACTGTTTCTGAACAACCTAAAGTAGAACCGAAGCCTAAGCCAGAACCTAAACCTGAGCCAAAAGCAGAGCCGAAGCCTGAAAAAGTTCAATCAAAACCTGCTAAGCCAGCTGAACCTTCTCAAACTGAAGATGATGCTGTAGCTGCTGCAATTGCTGCTGCTACGCCAGCGCTTAAGAACTAAGTTTCAGTACAAATATGCCCAAATTGAACTTTTTTGGTTTGGGCTTTTTGATCAATTAAAACTTTCAGTCCAATAATAAATATTACTTTCATCTATTTTTTATCTTTAAAGTTCCTCTAAATATCAATTTAGGACAATCTATTTATTCCTGCCCAAAAAACATTGACGTCTCTTTGGCTGATCTGTAGTTTTTAATCAAGTTCCTTTTTGGAACCTTAATTAAAAGAAGATTGGAGCCTAAAATGAATACTGTATCAAGTCGCGTACCAGCCTCATTTCCAGTTCGTCGTATGGACTATAATTTTGGAAACATACCCCGTTATTGGTGTAACAATGACCCTTCACTCACACATTACTTTACAGGGCTATCAGCTTTATTCCCTGAAGGCGAATCTTATTTCGTTCGCTCTGTGCGGGCTTTACGAGGAAAAGCTAAACAGAATGGGCTTTTAGATCGTGAAATCGGAGCATTTATCGGACAAGAAGCCATGCACTCTAAAGAACACCACGCTTTTCATGTGAGTGCTCAACAATATGGTCTTGATCCAGAATCATTAGAAAAAGCTACAGGTATTATCCTAAAAGGCATTGAAAAAGTTTTTAGTAAAAAATGGAATCTATTAGTCACAGTCGGTCTAGAACATTACACAGCCGTACTTGTGGTGAGCATGATGCAGTCTGTCAATGAACTTATGACAGATACAACTATCCGAGATTTGTGGTTATGGCACAGTGTGGAAGAGACCGAGCATAAAGCGGTAGCTTTCGATTTATATGAATATTTATATGGCAATGGATTAAGTGCTTATTTGCCGCGTATTTCAGTTTTTACATTGAGTTTAATTCTTATTACGGGGTTTTCAACAATTTATCAAATTGTCCTTATGAAAAGAGATAAACAATTATCTAACTTTAGATCTTGGCGTAATTTCTTTAGTTTTGCAGGTAAACAATATAGAACATTAATTCCTAAATTTTTTGAATACTATCGCTATGACTTTCACCCAAATCAGACCAATGAAAGAGATTTAGTTGCTGCCACTAAAGTAAAACTTGGCATAAAGGATACCCCAGCTCTGTTATCTTAAAGCCATTAAAAATAAAGCCCAATCACTTGGGCTTTATTTTTAGAACAATCATTATTTACTTAGTACGTTCAATTAAAAAATAATTAGACATAAGACGCGCAGCCCATGAGGTACTTTTCCAACCTTCGTAAAAACCACAATGACTTCCTTTTTTTGTGGTGACCACTGCAATATTACTCATTTGCTGGATGGTTTCTTTATAAGGCTCTAAATTTTTAATAGAACATACTGGATCATCTTCAGCATTAAGAATCATTAATGGAATTTTGACATTCTCAAATACATAAATTGGGTTAATGGCTTGACAATAACTTTGATAATCCTGAAAACCAGCCATCTCAAAATATTCTTTTTCAAATTCTTCCAGACTTGTCGTTGATAGAACTTTTTCTAGAGAACGAATCTGGCTCCATGTACTTTGGTAAGGATGGATAAAATATTTGAATAACTTTTTGGTCATCATTTTGCTATAGAACGGATGAACATTCTTAAAACCAATTTCTGTGTTGTAACCAGGGCACATCGCAAATGCAGCTTTAAAAGGAGTATTCTCCCCTTGTTCGCCTAAATAACGAACCAACAGTCCTGTTCCCGCAGAGGAACCAACAGCATACAAATCCGATTGAGGAAATAGATTTTGAATATGCGTAAGCTGCTCTTTAAGGTCACTCGTTGATCCAAAAAGCGAAATCTGCGGTACAGGCATAGGTAAACCAGCATGACCACGGCGTAAGCATAGCGCTATTCTCCAACCTGTATATTGATGTAAGTCTTTTACCAATTCACGCATACTTTCAGGGGTGCCTGTAATGGTATGCATGATGACAATCGTAGGAGTATCTTTGGGAAGATTATAGCCATACCATGCGATCGCAGTTACCCCACCATCTTTCATGCTGAGCTGGTCAATACGGTCATATTCAAGCTTAATGGTTTTTTTTCTAATAATATCGAAATATAAAAGATGAACATGATTATTACTTAACCATGGCGTAGGACGATATTTTTGCTTTAGTTGAGGCAATTTATCCAAGACATCTTTAATTTTCCCTTGTGGGTCATAATAGACTTTTGGCTGTTCAGCACCTAGTACCGAATCAAATAATTCTGAACCGAAAGCTTTAATTTTATTTAAAGTAGATATGCCCATATCCAATCACGACCTCTGATTATGAGTTAAATGATTGCCGCACTAATGCTGCAATCTGCTGCCCCCAAATTGCATAAATTTCTTTGCCCGGATGAAAACCATCACTTGCCATAGGCAGATTCATCGCTTGAAAACTTTCAATATCATATTGAATGAATCTAAATTGGTTTTGTGATTCTAACCATTTATATAACACTTGATTCATTTGCTCCGCATATTTTCCAAACAACCAAGCCAATGGATTTGGTAAAGCTGGAAAATGTTGCATTGGCGGAACGCCAGAAACAATAATTAACTTAGGCTGAAAACGTGCCTGTATATGTTGAAATAATTGCTTTTGTTGTTTTATCCATAAGTCTGCTGACGTTAATTTTGTCACATCGTTAACGCCAATAGAGGTAACAACAACATCATAATTTTGCTGTTCTAAATGCTGTAAAGCTTGAAAAACCTGCTTGGTGGTATCGCCTGTTTTTGCATGAAGCTTCCAACTTATCAAATATTCATCTTGTAACTCAGAAATAATTGCGCCAGATAAAGCATCTTTTTGTGTTTCAACACCAACACCAGCTGCGGCAGAGTCTCCTAAAATAAGTAATGACAAAGGTCTGCCTTGGCCAACAATGCCTTCTCTTTCACCACTGGCTTCTAGCAAGCGTGGTGTATTCTTACGAACCTTTGTTCCCTGCACAAAAAGTACAGGCAACAATGCTAAAGTTGAAAGTTTTAACCACATTCTAATGATCTCTGTGTTGCTTAGGCTATTTAGTAAAATTATTGCGGTTGAAACTTGGCAATTCTTATACCCATTTGTTCAGCCAGTGCAGCTAAACCGCTCATTGGGCGAATCATTACTTCAAAATCAATAATTTTGCCTTGTTCATTAAAACGGATCATATCAATACCTTTTAATGACTTTCCACTGACATTGGCACTAAACTCAAGCACTACATTTTCGCCATCTTCTGTATAAAACTCACGATGATATGTAAAGTTTTCGAACACTTGAATGACATTGGTAAGAATGAAGAAAACGACCTGCTTTCCTTCGTAAGGTTTATAGGCAACTGGTGAACGAAAAACCACGTCATCTGCCAGTAAATCATTTAGATCGGACAAGTTACCTGCCTGAATCATTTGATGCCATTTTTCTAATGACTGTTTTGTTGTTTGAAGTGTCATTGTTGTTCTATCCTATAATTTAACCAATGAAGTTAGGGACACTTCCGTATAAAAGGAATGTCCCATAAAATTTATAGTACCGCTGCTAGTTCAGCACCTTGACGTATTGCACGTTTTGCATCTAATTCACCCGCTTCTTTAGCACCACCAATTAGATGAACATTTTTACCTTCTGTTTTTAATTGGTCATACATTGCAGTGAAAGATTCTTGACCAGCACAAATCACAACATGATCGACTTCAAGTACACTTGGCTGCCCATCTATAGTGATATGTAAGCCCTGATCATCTACTTTGTCGTATTGCACTCCTGCAAGCATTTTAACTTGGCGATTTTTAAGGCCTGCGCGATGAATCCATCCTGTAGTTTTACCCAAACCACCACCTACAACAGCGGTCTTACGTTGCAATAAATAAATTTCTCGTTCAGAGGTCTCAACTTTTGGCTGTTTTAAACCGCCTACATGCTCATATTGAGTATCAATTCCCCACTCTTCATAGAACTTTTCTGGGTTTAAACTGCCACTTTCACCTTCATGAGTGAGATATTCAGCCGTATCAAAGCCAATACCGCCTGCCCCAATAATGGCAACACGCTGGCCCACTGGCACATGTTCTTTTAAAACTTGTAAGTAGCTGAGTACTTTAGGATGATCAATGCCTTCAAATTGTAATTGACGAGGCGTTACACCAGTTGCAACTACAATTTCATCAAAATTTGCTTGGCTCAATTCTTCATAAGTTGCTTTATGATTCAAAATTAACTCAATATTTGGTCGTAACTCAATTTGGCGACCAAAGTAGCGTAAGGTTTCATAAAACTCTTCTTTGCCAGGAACAGTCTTTGCAATATTAAACTGCCCACCAATTTGATGACTTGCCTCAAAAATTTTAACTTGATGTCCACGGTCAGCTGCATATACAGCAAAACTTAAACCCGCAGGTCCCGCCCCAATAACGGCAATATTCTTTTGAACTTGTGCATCTTTAAAAATAAGTTCAGTTTCATAACATGCACGCGGATTCACTAAACAAGTTGCGATTTTCATTGAGAAAATATGGTCTAAACAAGCTTGGTTACAGCCAATACATGTATTAATTTCATCACTACGCCCTTCACTTGCCTTTAAGACAAACTCAGCATCAGCGAGCATTGGGCGTGCCATAGACACCATATCAGCATGACCAGATGCCAATACATGCTCAGCCATTTCTGGCGTATTAATTCGGTTAGAAGTAACTAAAGGAATAGAGACTTCACCTTTAAGTTTTTCAGTAACCCACGTAAACGCGGCACGAGGAACTTTGGTCGCAATTGTTGGAATACGAGCTTCATGCCAACCAATCCCTGTATTGATAATAGTTGCACCTGCTTTCTCAATTTCTTTTGCAAGCTGAATCACTTCTTCAATACTTGAACCACCTTCAACTAAATCAAGCATCGATAGACGATAAATAATGATAAAGTTTTCACCCACTAAAGCACGTGTACGTTTTACAATTTCAATAGGAAAACGAATACGGTTTTCGTAACTACCGCCCCATTCATCATCACGATGATTCGTACGTGCGGCAATAAACTCATTGATTAAATAACCTTCAGAACCCATGATTTCCACACCATCATAACCCGCATACTGAGCAAGTTTGGCGCAGTTTGCAAAGTCATCAATAGTCTGCTGTACTTCGGCAGAACTTAAAGCTTTTGGCTTAATCGGGTTAATCGGTGCTTGAATTGCTGAAGGTGCAACGTTATTTGCCTGATAAGAATAACGCCCAGTATGTAAAATCTGCATAGCAATTTTACCCCCAGCTTCATGAACAGCTTGGGTAATCACTTTATGCTTTTCAGCTTCTTCAACCGTATCTAACTTCGTACCATGGCTAAATACAACACCATCATCATTCGGAGAAACACCGCCAGTTACAATCAGCCCCACATCACCTTTTGCACGCTCAGCATAAAATGCAGCCATGCGCTCATATCCCTGCGGTGCTTCTTCTAACCCAATATGCATAGACCCCATAAGCACACGGTTTTTTAAAGTAGTAAAGCCTAAATCAAGTGGCTTTAATAAATGTGGATAAGCTGACATATTTTCTCCTTTGGCTAGCAATTAGCTTGCTAATGCAACTTGTTGCATTAATTTATAATCAAATTTTGACTTTTATGCAACATGTTGCATAATCTCATGAGTCACACTTTACTTTTGCTTACAAACCGGATTGCCATGTCACTTCCTCATGTTTTATTGACCAGCTTACTTGAACGACCAAGCACAGGGTTCGAACTTGCCCGCCGCTTTGATCGCTCAATCGGTTTTTTCTGGAATGCCACTCATCAGCAAATTTATCGTGAACTCAACCACATGCTCAAAAAAGGTTGGGTTTCAACGTTAGAAAATGAAATGGAAAATAGTCGAAAAAAAACCTATCAAGTTGAACAATTAGGGCGTATTGAACTAGCTTCATGGATGACGCAACAAAGTGAACCTGCACAACTTCGTGATGATTTAATGGTTAGATTGCGTGCTGAAGCACAATTGAGCAATAATCAGATATTACCTGAACTGTTAAGGCATCTTGGTTTACATCAAGAGAAGCTGAAACTTTATCAAAGTATTTACGATAAAGATTTTAAAGATAGCGATGATCTAGATAACCGTGTGTTGTACATTCACAAAATGATCTTAGAACTTGGGATTACAATGGAAAGTGAATGGATCAAGTGGTTGGAACAAGTCATCCCTCAATTAAAACGCTTTACCCAAGATAGCGTATCCGGAGAATAGTCATGCCGTATTACACCATGCCCGATCAGGAAAATTTATTTGTACGCCGTGTTGGTCGTGGTGAACCAGTATTAGTATTATCCGGCTTAGGGATGCAGAGCTGGCAATGGCTACCCTTCATCTATGCAAATCGTAAAGAATATGAGTTTATTATTCCCGACTGGCGGGGGTTCGGTGGTTCAAAAAATTGTGCAATCCCTGAGCAAGATGCAATTTCTAGCCATTGGCAAGATGTTGCACATTTAATAGAACAATTAAAACTCGATAACTTTATCTTGATGGGTTATTCAATGGGTGCTACAACGGCCATGCATGGTATGAAACATGCTCATCTAGCACAGCAATTAAAAGCCTATTTACATATCGACCAAACACCAAAAATATCTGTCGATTCAACATGGGAATATGGTCTATTTGGCCCGCTCCACCCCCAGTTCAAACAATTATTAAATGATATCTATCAATTATTATTAAAGCATAAAAATGCCAAATACCTATATGAATTATTGCTTCCAGATCGACAAGAATTGGTTCGTCTTTGGGTAGATTTTATTGAGTTACAAAGTAGCAACCCATTTAGCCCTTTAGTTTTTAAAACAGCCCTAAAGCAACCTTTTCTACAAAAATATTTATTACCAATTCAGCGTCTAGATTATTTATTTTGGTATGTCGAAAACTATCTTTATCACAATGAAGATTATCGTGATGCCCTTTCACAATTACAATGCCCAACAACTTTCTTTATTGGTCGTAATTCGACACTTTATCCAGAAACTGGACAGACACTTATTGCACATAGTATCGAGCATGCAAAAGCAATATATTTTGAACGATCAGGCCATACACCGTTATTAACTGAGCCGAAAAAATTTGGGCATGAAATCACGACATTCTTATCAAACTTAAAACATGCTTCTTAAAAAAGTAAAGGGACCTGTTCGCAGATCCCTTTTAAATCAATAAATGATTAAGCTGAATGAGCTAACTCTTTCACTTTTAATTGCTCAGAAACACTTAATAAAAGTTGCTCTGTTTTTTCCCATCCCAAACAACCATCAGTTACTGACTGACCATAAGTCATATCACAAGAAATCTTTTGGCTACCATCAACCAAATGACTTTCAATCATGACACCCCTTACTTGTGTTTTTAAACGCTCAGCAACGATTTGCTGTAACACTTCTGGCTGACGTAACGGATCTTTACTACTATTGCCATGACTACAGTCAATCACCAATGGAGGAAGATTTTGTTTGTGTTTTTCTCGTATTGCCTGAATTGAAGCTAAATCATAATTTGGTCCATGATTTGCTCCACGTAAAATCAAGTGTGGTAATAGGTTACCGGCACTCTGAATCACTGAAGGTAAACCTTGCTGATTCATTCCTAGAAATTGATGTTCATTTTGTGCTGACTGAATTGCATCTAATGCAATCTGAATTGAGCCGTCAGTACCATTTTTAAAACCAATACTGTATGGCATGTGGCTTGAGATTTCACGATGAATTTGAGACTCACTTGTACGAGCACCAATTGCCCCCCAAGCCAATAAATCATCAAAATAACCAGTTGCCATTGGACTTAAAATTTCACTCGCAATTGGCAACCCCTTTTCAATAATTTGAAGGTAAAGTTCACGAGACTTCTCTAAACCAAGTTGTAAATTTGATGAGCCATCTAAATTTGGATCGTACATAAAACCCTTCCAACCTACAGTTGTACGCGGTTTTTCAATGTATGCACGCATCACGATAAAAATCTGATCTTTTACTTTTTCTTGTAATTTCTGCAATCTTTCAGCGTATTCAAGTACTGCAACCGGATCATGAATGGAACAAGGCCCTGTAATTACCATTAACCGAGAATCTTTGCCGTTAAGAATATTTTGAATAGTTTGACGGTGTTCGGCAATTTGACGCACGAAAGAGTGTGCAAGCGGATATTTTGCTTTTAACTGGATAGGTAAACTAACTGGTGTTTCTTTTGTATTGCTTTGTGTCAATAAAGTATTTAGGGCATTCATTGGTTTTTCCTTGGGACTGCAATCTATTCAGTCCGATCATTTATTTGAGCGTTTTGGATCTATTCGTTGGTAAAGGTAAGCAAAAGTAAAACCAATAAAAGTTGCTAAAATACGAATAAGTCATGTTGTTCATTTTAAGTTCCTCGATTCAAAAAGATAAAGCATAAAAAAACCTGATCGGGGTTGCCGATCAGGTATTAACTGTGATGGGCAACTTTCTCATGCCCGAATACGCTCAGGCAACTATCTAAATTGCCAAAAATAATAATATGCGTTTGTGTTCACAGATAGATTTAACATCTTTATCTCAAATATAAAAAAATGTTCCTAAAATCTAAAATACGCATTGTTGAGGGCTTTGACAAGTCTTTTTTTTAAAAAACTTCTTATTTTCACGCTTAAGATTCGATTCACTCATTATATTAACGAATCAACCCTTGAGGCTGTAAAATAATTAAGCCTGCTCCACAAAGCACAATTAGGCCACCCAATATATCCCATCTTGTTAATCCCACCTGATCAACAAAACGCAGCCACATTAATGCAGTAAAAATATAAATACCGCCATATGCAGCATAAATGCGCCCAGAAGCCGCTGGATGTAGGGTCAGCAGCCATACAAAGACAGCCAAGCTCAAAACTGTAGGTAGCCACAGCCAAGCGGACTTGCCTTCTCTTAAAATCAAATAAGGGAAATAACAACCAAGAATTTCAGCAATTGCTGTGATAATAAATAACCCGAACACACTCAGTATTCGGGTTATAGTAAGACTATCAATTAACATAAGTTATGCTGGTTCTGCCGTATGATGATCTTCAAAAACTTCAAGTTTCAAGCCGACAGCTTTGCCATCTTCATTCTTCACTGAAACAGCCACATTACCACCATGATCTGCAAGTTCACCAAACAGGATCATTTCAGCTAATGGTTTCTTCAAGTGTTCTTGAATGAGGCGTTGCATTGGACGTGCACCCATCAAGCGGTCATAACCGTTTGTTGCCAACCAATCACGAGCACTTTGATCGACATCAAGTACAACTTGTTTGTCATCCAGTTGAGCTTGTAATTCTGTCAAGAATTTATCAACCACAGACTCAATAACAGTTGTTGGTAACGACTTGAATTGAATAACACTGTCTAGACGGTTACGAAACTCTGGTGAGAAAGCACGCTTCATCGCTTCTTGGTTATCAGAACTATGATCTTGTTCAGTAAAACCAATACTCGCACGAGAAATACTTTCTGCGCCAATATTTGTAGTCAAAACAATAATAACGTTTCTAAAGTCTGACTTACGTCCGTTGTTATCCGTTAAAGCACCATGATCCATGATTTGTAGCAAGAGATTAAACACATCTGGATGTGCTTTCTCAATTTCATCTAGCAATAAAACACAGTGCGGGTTCTTATGGATCGCATCAGTTAACAACCCACCTTGGTCATAACCCACATAACCCGGAGGTGCACCAATCAAACGTGAAACTGCATGACGTTCCATATATTCAGACATATCGAAACGAACAAGCTCTACACCTAACAATTTTGCTAGCTGTTTAGTCACTTCTGTTTTACCAACCCCTGTTGGGCCAGCAAAAACAAAACTACCTACTGGCTTATCTGGTGATTTCAACCCAGCACGAGATAATTTGATCGCTGAACCTAATGCAGTAATCGCTTCATCTTGACCAAACACGACACGTTTTAAATCACGCTCAAGATTTTCAAGCACTGACTTATCATCTTTAGAAACAGTTTTAGGTGGAATACGAGCAATCTTAGAAACGATATCTTCGATATTCTCTACAGTAATCAAGCTATCATCAGTTTCAGCTTTCAAACGACGCTGAGCACCAGCTTCGTCAATCACATCAATCGCCTTATCTGGCAAGAAACGATCATTAATGAATTTAGCTGAAAGCTCTACAGCTGATACTAATGCCTTATCGTCATATTGTACGTGGTGAAAATCTTCAAATTTAGATTTTAAGCCACGCAAAATATCAATTGTTTCAGAAATACTTGGCTCATTGACATCAATTTTCTGGAAACGACGTGATAACGCATGGTCTTTTTCAAAAACCTGACGATATTCTTGGAACGTCGTTGAACCAATACAACGTAAAGTACCATTAGCCAATGCGGGTTTAATCAAATTCGAAGCATCCATTGTGCTGCCCATACTTGAGCCCGCGCCAATGATCATATGAATTTCGTCAATGAATAAAATCGCATTTGGATTTTTCTTCAAAGCATTAAGCAATTGTTTTAAACGTTTTTCAAAGTCACCGCGATATTTGGTTCCAGCAACTAATGCACCAATATCTAAACTATAGACTTCAGCCTGACTCAAAGGTTTAGGTGCCTTACCATTCACAATTAACCATGCCAAACCTTCAGCAATCGAGGTTTTACCAACGCCCGGATCACCTACAAGTAATGGATTATTTTTGCGACGGCGGCACAGAATTTGTGCTGTACGCTCAATTTCCTTTTCACGACCAATAAGTGGATCAGTTTTGCCTTTTTGCGCTTCAACGTTTAAGTTCAGCGTATAAAGCTCTAATGGTCCTGCATTGCCCGTACTCGTTTCACCCTCAATATCTTCAACTTCTTCTTCAACTTGCACTTCATCTTTACGTGTTCCATGAGACAAGTATTGAGTCAAGGTCAAACGATTGATTTGATGACGTTTAAGCAAATACACAGCAAAAGAATCACGCTCTGAATACATTGCGACCAAAACATCCGCACCTTCAACAGTACGATCGCCACCACTTGATTGCACATGGAAAATAGCACGTTGCAAAATGCGGTCAAAACTTTCTGTTGGATGAGGCGCCTGCTCGCTATTTTCGCCAAGCTTAGGAGTATGTTGTTCTACATATTCTTCTAATTCTTTACGTAAAGAAACTATATCAGCCCCACATGCTTTTAATGCATTCACGGCCGAATCGTTGTCGAGTAGTGCTAATAATAAGTGTTCAACTGTAAGAAACTCATGTCTCTTTTGACGAGCCATGCTAACAGCCAAACGTAATGATACTTCTAATTGACGACTGAGCATGTAACCCCCTTATGCTTTTATGCTTTAGGCTCAATCTGGCAAAGTAATGGATGACCTTGCGATCGAGCGTAATTATTAACAAGGTTTGCCTTGGTTTCCGCGATGTCTCTTGGATATACCCCAGCAATACCTTTACCTTCATAGTGTACTGTTAGCATTACTTGAGTTGCTTGGTCAAGATTCATTGCAAAGTATTGTTGTAAAATTTCAATTACAAAGTCCATTGGCGTGTAATCGTCATTCATTAATACGACTGCATATAATGGCGGACGCTTGAGTTCAGGAGGTGCTGTTTGTACAACAACCTCTCCGTCATGATCTTCGTTTTGCGAATCACTTAAGCGTGGATGGAAGTGCCAATCGACATATCCAGACTGCTGAAAAGAAGCTTTGATATCTTTTAAGTTTGTTTGACGCTTATTTGTTCGCATAGGATGTTACTATTGTGAATTTGGTTCAGCTTGAGGAATTTCTGCCACAAAAGCAGAAGATGTTTCGACAGGTTTACCGCGCTGCCAACTAAAACGTTTAATAACTGGTGTATCAGAACCGCCTGTTAAACGCACCTCAATAAATTGAGGTATAAAACCTTTAGGCATTGTCCAACGACCTGTTAAACGCTCAAAATCAGTAAAGTTAAAGTTTTTAGCTTCAAGTGGTACAACCAAAACTTCTGTATCTTTAATGAGTCTTATCTCAATAGATCCTGAAGCACGGCGCTTACTTGGGCTCACCTGCACTAAATCTAATTGATATTCATAAGCATTTTCAGGTAAAGGTTTGATCGCCAAGTTTTGAATCGTCAAGCTTAAACCACCACGCTGCCTCAAGATATCACGGTAGATATTACTCATACCTTCTTGTTGCGTTTTATCAGCATTCGCCTGATTAAGGGCTTTAAACAGATCATTTGCATTTGTTACAGCAACATCACGCTCTTGTACCGCAGCATTCAGGCTTTTATTAACTGCATCTAAAGCTGTTTTTTGCTTTTGCACGACATCAACCAATTGCTCTGCATCTGCATCGTAACCTACAACAGTCAGACCTTGACGGTGACCAATTGTATAGCCGAGCGCAAGACAACCACTCATTAAAATAGCCGCGCCAATAAACAAAGGTTTATTGGTATTTAAAAATTTTTTCTTTTGCAACGAACTTTCTGCCGAAGTCGTCTGTCCAGAGTTTTGCATCGTCATCTCAGTGTTTAAGATCAGAGTCAAGACACACATTTAAATCGAAATTTAAATGTGTGTGAAGCAAAAAAGAGTTTTTTATGGTAATAAACCAATCCCTTGTAAGCCTTCATCTTCATCAAAGCCGAACATAAGGTTCATATTTTGTACAGCTTGACCAGATGCACCCTTCACAAGGTTATCTTGTACCGCAAGAATAATAAGTTTATTCGGCTGCGGCTTATATAAAGCAATACGAAGCTCATTCGCACCGCGCACACTACGTGTTTCAGGCGAACTGTTAGCAGGCATCACATCAACAAATTTTTCATTTGCATAAAAGCGCTCATACAATGCCTGAATATCAGTTTGTTTACCAGCTTCTGTCAAATCAACATAAATTGTGCTGAGCATACCGCGAATCATTGGAACTAAATGAGGAACAAACAGGAGCCCTTCAAAACCACCTTTTTGTCCAGAAATATTTTCTAATGCTTCAACAATTTCCGGATGGTGACGGTGACCTGCAACTCCATAAGCTTTGAAGTTATCAGCATTTTCACTATAGATCATGCCTAAGCTTGCTTTACGACCTGCTCCTGAAACGCCTGATTTCGCATCAATAATAATATTTTTTGTTTCAATCAATGCTTGTGCTGATTTCAAAAGTGGAGCTAATCCCAATTGAACAGTGGTTGGATAGCAACCTGGGTTACCAATAACTTGCGCCTGTTTAATTTTTTCGCGGTTTAGTTCAGCCAAGCCATATACTGAGCTTTCCAGAACGTCTGGGCATGCATGCTCCATGCCATACCACTTCTCAAACTGCTCAAGATTTTGCAAACGAAAATCAGCAGCCAAATCAATCACTTTAGTGCCAGCTGCAATCAATTCTTTTGCATGCTGCATCGCAACACCATGAGGTGTAGCGAAAAATACAACATCACACTTTTTTAAATCATCAATGTTTAAATCTGAAAATTGAAGATCAGTATGTCCACGTAAATTAGGGAACATATCTGCAACTGGTTTACCCGCTTCTGTACGTGAAGTAAGAACTCGAACTTGCGCTTTAGGATGTCGTAATAAAATACGTAATAGTTCAACGCCTGTATAACCCGTTCCACCAACAATTCCGACAGAAATCACGTGCATTACCTCAATTTTTGAATCTATACTTGTGCAGTAGTATGACAGGATGTCCAAGCTTACAAAACCATTTCATGCTTAGTAATTTTAATTTTTTTAATTTTAGTGACAATTAGATAGCACTTATTCAACTGTCATAACTAAACAAATATCAGCAAGCAAATAAATATCAGATTTAATTTTGGAGAGCTAGGATGCTTCATCAATCAAAAGAAACAAAATTACACACTTACCTCGGCTTGAGTACATTAATTTTAAGTGCTGCACTTGTAGGTTGTGGAGGTGGAGGCAGTAGTAGTGGCAACTCACCAAGCACTCCAACACCCGTTGATCCTACTCCTGAGGCAACGACTGATGTTACTGTTAAATCTCCTGTGGAAATACGTAACATCCAACTAAAAGTATATGACAACACCACTAACTCTGTTTTAGTAGATACTTCAATTGCAAGTTTAAACAGCTTTAATGTCAAAATTCCTACCGCTAAATTAAATCGTTTATATCGCGTAGAAATTACGACTCAAGATTCATCTCAAGTATTTGATCCAATTACTTCAACATACCAAAATTTCTCTGGTATTTATCATGCATTTATTACACCAAGCAGCGTAAGTGGCAGAACTCTATCTATAAGTCCAAGCAGTGAAGCAGTTTACCAACGAGCTGTGATACGTTCAGGGCAACTCCCTCAAGAGACAATTGACCCAACCCGCGTTGAACAATTACATGTAGATTTAGCTTCTCAAGACGTTTATAGATCTCTGCTTAATGCGTTCAAAGATGCCGACATTCCAAGTTTAAGTCCTGCCAATCCTCTCACTTTTTTAACTATATTGCGGTATTCAACTACAAAACCTAGTACATATGTAGATAGCTACCTTAGCTTTGGCTACTTACAATATTGGTCAACTTTTCATGGGGGAACAAACACATATCAAGAACTCATTAAAAGTTTGGCAACCGATTTAAAAGATGGCTTTTTAGATGGTAAAAAACTTAATGGCGATCAAACAACATTCACTCCTATTTTTACACCCGCTCCTGATAATATTGATCCAGTTAAAAATACACTGTTAGATATCGCGGCTAACCAAAAAGCAACACGCGATAATTTTGCAACCAATTTAAAAACCGCTACTTTTAAATTAGCAGATGCTCAAAGCCAATCCAGTTTAGACCAAACAGGTTATGATCTACTACAAAAGAAACTATATTCAGGGATCGTACCTGCTGGAAATACAACTGACTTTGTCCGTATAGACGGTGCTGGTGATTATCGTCGTGCTGTAGGTTTTAGCGGTATTACAGCGACCTGTAACGGTTCTGCATATCCTTGTAAACAAGGTTTAACGAGCATTAATCTTTCTGACCCAAAACTACCTGCTACGGACTATTTAATTGGTCACTATGACGATACATCAACAGGTTGCCAGCTTAATTTCCGTGCAAATGGTCAAATCGAACTTATTAAAGGATCACAGACTTATCGCTCTGCTTTAAGTGCGGATAGTACAGACAATTTATTGCAAACAGATGCTGCAAGCTCAAGTTATTTACTCAACTCAAGTTCAGCCGAACCCAATAACTCAACGCAGCAATACAACTTTATACAATTATCGATTAAAGCAAATAAAATCGTGAGTGCTAAAGCTGGTTTAGATAGCCGAAAAGCACCAGATAACTTACAAACACCACAATTAGAATGTAGTTTTAGTTAAGTTGAAACATACCACCATGCAGGCAATGGATTAGATTTAAGTTGTCTGCGGTGTTTTTGAAAATATGGATCGTATTTTTCAACTTCTGCCCAAAAAGCCGGACTATGGTCAAAATGTTTAGTATGAGCCAACTCATGAATAGCGACATAGCGAGCAATCTCGTGTGGCATGAGCACCAATCCTGCATGTAGCATAATATTATGCTGACTGCTACAACTTCCCCAACGAGTTTTGGGACGGCGAATTGCACAATCGCTATAAGCCAAATGAGTGTGCTTACTTAACTCTATTAAAAGCTTTGGTAATTCTTGTTTTGCAAAGGCAATAACTGCACTTTGTAATGCCAAATATGGCTGGGTATCTTTAATAAATAAACAACTGCTTTCCCAATCAAATTGAAAAACACGATGCTGTTTTTGAACAATGACCTGAACTGGTTGCTCTTTATTAAAAAAATAAATTTCTGAAGGAATTTCAAGTGAACTAGATTGAACGTGTTGTTGCTTTTTCCACGTCTCTATCAGCCATTGCTCAGACTGCTCCAAAAAAAGCTGAATTTGATTCTTACTGCAAAACAAAGGCACGGTGAGGCGTATTGAAGCTGGCTCAACACGTAAGCGCAATTTTCTTGCTCTTACGTGTCGAACGATTTTAATTTCTGGCATGTTTGCAGACATTACTGTGCGGTACGCTCTTCAATACCATTATTTGTGGCAACAATTGCAATCGTTGCTGGGTTTAGAGCGAAAATACCATTAGTCACAACGCCTGGAATATTGTTAATGGTTTTTTCCAAATCAAGTGCATTTAAAATATTAAGATTAAATACATCTAAAATCACATTACCGTTATCTGTTACTACACCTTCGCGATAAACTGGGTCACCACCTAAACTTACCAACTTACGAGCCACAGCAGAACGAGCCATTGGAATAACTTCTACTGGAAGTGGAAAGTCACGTCCGAGTTGATCAACCCATTTTGAATCATCAACAATACAAACAAATTTCTTAGCAATTGAAGCTACAATTTTTTCGCGTGTTAACGCAGCACCACCACCTTTAATCATATGCATATGGCGGTCAATTTCATCTGCACCATCAACATAGGCATCTAAACCACCCACATGGTTCATATCTACAACTTCGATACCTAATTTTTTAAGACGATCAGCAGTTGCTTGAGAACTTGCCACAGCAGCTTCTAATTGTAATTCAGGCAGTAAATCAATTAGAAAGTTTACTGTACTTCCAGTCCCAACCCCCAAAATGCCACCTTTGGGTAAGTGTTTTAAAGCAGCTTTCGCAGCAGCTTGTTTCTTTTCATCTTGGGTTGCATATAGACTCATGACATCACTCAACTATTTTTTGACATTTATGCACCAATAATCGGCGCAAATGCGCAAGGGTTTGCTACAATAATTTCCTATTTTAAACTGTTATAGGGAAGATGAACATGCTGTCTCGTGTGGTACGACAAATTTTACAAGCAACGGTTTATGATGTTGCAATTGAAACGCCTCTCGAAGCAGCTCCACGAATTAGTCAAAAATTAAATAATACAATTCGTTTTAAGCGTGAAGATTTACAGCCTGTTTTTTCTTTTAAATTACGTGGCGCCTATAACCGAATTAGCCAATTACCCAAAGAACAACTCGAACGTGGGGTAATTTGTGCCTCTGCTGGTAACCATGCTCAAGGTGTAGCATTGTCTGGTCAACGCTTAGGAATTCCAGCCATTATTGTTATGCCAAGCACGACTCCTGACATTAAAGTTCAGGCAGTTAAACGCTTAGGCGGCCAAGTCGTGTTACATGGCGATAGCTTTGATATCGCAAATAAATATGCACAACAACGTGCCGAAGTTGAAGGCCTTGTATTTATTCCACCCTATGACGATGAACTTGTCATTGCTGGTCAAGGTACCATTGCCAATGAAATATTACGTCAATGGCGTGATGTCGAATATGTGTTTGTTGCTGTAGGTGGTGGCGGCCTTATTTCAGGCGTAGCAGCTTACCTTGGTGAAGTTGCACCTCATGTAAAAATTATTGGCGTTGAATATGAAGAATCTGCTTGTTTAAAAGCAGCCTTAGAAGCAAATGAGCGCGTAATCTTGCCACATGTGGGCTTGTTTGCAGATGGTACAGCGGTTGCTCAAATTGGTGCTTTACCATTTGATATTATTCGTCTACGCAAGTCTGATAACTCTGGTCCTATTGTTGAACCAGATATTGTGACGGTAAACACAGATGAAATCTGTGCAGCAATTAAAGATACATTTGACGAAAACCGCAGCATTGTTGAACCTTCTGGTGCAATGGCTTTAGCTGGTATTAAAAAGTATATTCACGAACACAAAATCAGCAATAAGAATATGGTGTCGATTGTATGCGGTGCCAACATGAACTTTGATCGCCTACGTTATATTGCTGAACGTACTGAGCTAGGCGAACAGCGTGAAGCTATTTATGCAGTGACACTATCTGAAGAAAAAGGCGCATTCTTAGGTTTCTGTCGTGCTTTACAAGGACGCAACATTACCGAGTTTAACTACCGAGCAAATAATACAGATGAAGCACAAGTATTTGTCGGTATTAGCTTAAAAGGTGGTGATGCAGAGCGTCATGAAATTTTGGAACAATTAAAGCAACAAAATTATGTGGTAGATGACCTGTCTGATGATGAAGTTGCCAAACTACATATTCGTTATTTAATTGGTGGCCATGCAAATTTAGATGATGAAAGATTGTTCCGTGTTGAGTTCCCTGAACGCCCAGGTGCCCTCTTAACCTTCTTAACTCGTTTAGGACCAACCCATAATATTACGTTATTCCATTACCGTAATCATGGTGCGGCAGAAGGACGTGTTTTAGTAGGCTTACAAGCGACAGATGCAAAACAAAATCCTGATGGTTTAATTGAAACTCTTGAACAGATTAGTTATCCGTATGCAGAAATTACGAATAATGTTGGCTATAAGCGTTTCTTGAAATAATTTTCGATTTTGATGAATAGGCCGACGAATTTGTCGGCTTATTTATATCATTATTCTAATATTCCCATCATATTTACATTGCCTCTCTTTATCTCAAAGAAAATATCCTTAAAAATAAACATCTAATCAGGAAACAAGGACCAATATGGCACAGTTTGCAGTCATTGGCTTAGGGAGCTTCGGAGCAACGGTTGCTCAAGAGCTCACAAAATTAAATCATGATGTTATTGGCATTGATACGGTAAAAAAGAATGTTGAAAATCTTGCCGACGTTTTAACTCATGCCGTCATTGCCGATGCGACCGACGAACATGTACTTGATGAACTCAATATTCAAAATTGCGATGCAGTTGTTGTGGCAATTGGTGAAGATATTGAAGCGAGTATTTTGTGTGTACTGAATTTAAAAAATCTTGGTATGGATAAAATTTGGGTAAAAGCAAAAACTAAAGCACATCACACTATTTTGTCGCATCTCAATATCAATAAAATTATTCATCCTGAAGAAGATATGGGGGTACGAGTTGCTCAGGCGCTAAACTATCCAATGGTGAGTCGCTATATGTCTTTAGAAGATGACCACTACATTATAAAAATTGAAATTCCTGAAAAACTTAATGGTATTAACTTATATGGCATTATGCAGCAAGCACCACAGATCAAAACATTGCTGGTAAAAAGACAGCAGCAAATTTTATTTGAAACCGAAGAAAATTTCACCTTGCAAACGCATGATATTCTTATTTTAGAAGGTCATTTACCGCAGTTAAAGAAACTTTCTAATTGCTTCATATAAGAGGCGAAATCTAGAATATGTCTATATATCCCAAACCCCATAAAACATTAAATTTAAGCCCTCCTTCACTCTTGGCACTGGGGTTTCTGGGCTTCATTATTTTTGGCACTTTATTGCTCAAACTGCCATTTGCCAATACAGGTCATGTGAGCTGGATGGATGCACTCTTTACAGCCACATCAGCAGTCACAATTACTGGTTTATCTGTTTTAAATATTCATGAGTCTTTTACCCTGTTCGGGCAAACCATTATTTTGTTGCTGATTCAATCAGGTGGTTTGGGCTTTATGACTTTTGCTATATTGGCTGCATTAAGTTTGTCACCTAAAGTTGGTCTTAAACAACAAATGATGGCACAAGATAGTCTCGGTCAAACAAGCCTATCAAAAGTTACTTTTGTTGCTAAAGGGGTTGTGACCTATACCCTTATTTTTGAGCTTATTGGTACAATTATTCTCACTACTGCTTTTACACCCACTTACGGCTTTGCACGCGGATTGTACTATGCGCTTTTTTATAGTATCTCCTCATTTAACAATGCTGGTTTTTCATTATTTAATAATAGTTTAATGAGTTTTCAAAATAATTATATAATCTGCCTTACAGTGAGTTTACTCTACACAATAGGTGGACTTGGCTTTTTGGTTCTCATGGACATTAAGCAAAATAAAAAATGGAAAAAACTAAGCCCAAACAGCAAACTCATTCTAACTACTATTGCCATTATTAATTTAGTAGCCTTTATCTTAATCTGGGCTATGGAAGCACAAAACCCTCATACACTAGGAATGCTTAACGTAAGTGATCAAGCTTTACATGCTTGGTTTCAAGCGACTGTTCCGCGTTCTTCAGGGTTTAATACCATTGATACAGGTGCAATGACCAATAGCAGCTCTTTGCTTATGATGTTACTGATGTTTATTGGTGGCGGTTCACTAAGTACTGCTGGCGGTATCAAAGTCGGTACTTTTGTTATATTAGTTTTAAGTGTACTTTCCTTTTTAAGACGTACCGATGAAATTAGGATCTTCAATCACTCTGTTTCTCACGAAACGACTTATAAGGCCTTGGCCGTTACCGCGATTACCAGCATTCTCATATTTATTGGGTTCTTTGTTCTTTTAATTTTAGAACCTAAAGCAGACTTTATGAACTTATTATTTGAGGTTGTTTCCGCAGCTTGTACTGTGGGGCTTTCTCGTGGAATCACGCCAGAGTTACATAATGGTAGTTTATTCATTTTAAGTTTACTCATGTTTGCTGGGCGACTTGGCCCATTAACTCTGGCTTATTTAATTGCCACCCCGAAAAAAAGTCGACTCAAGCACCCTCAAGCCAATATTCAAATTGGATAATAAAAAAGCCGCTTTTAAAGCGGCTTTTTCATGGCAATTTAGTACCAGTTCAAGAGTGAAACACCCAAACCTGCATAAGTTGCACGGTGGTTATAATCAATTAAACTTTCACCATAACCATTAAATAACTGGAAGTGTCCACGCAATTTACCGCTAATTGGAAAAGCCCAATCGAATTGGACAGCACCGTGAGAGTTATCACCACCCTTTAAAGAGTGACGTAACATTAAAGAGAAGTCATTCTCTTTCCACTTATAAAAAGCGGTTAAATCGCCACGTCCTATATAATCTTCAATATCAGGGTTGTTATCATCTTTAGCCGCTTCATTAATACGCACCCAAGGACGAAGCATTACAGCAAAATTGCCACGCTCTAGACCCACGTTAAAGATGACACGGTTCCAGCTACGAGATAACGGATCTGAACGACCATTTGATTGATGGTTTAAAGTCACTCCGAGTAAACGACCATCCAAACCAAGCAGCTCGTAGTTCGTTCTAAACATTAAACTTGCTTCAGGCTCATAATTCGTTTCACGGAAAGGACGAGACTCTTCAGCATTGAAGGTTTGCCAACGTGAAGATTGTGTATACCCTAGCCACAAATCGCCATTATTGCCAAAAATATTTTCCCAAGCTTTGGTCTTTAAAGAAATCTGAAATTTACTTTCTGTTGATTTCAGATTTTGATCTTCTGTCACCGTATTATTTGGGTTAGGACTATGTGGAAATTCATTCTTGTCACTGGTCCAGAATACAGGTAGTAAATAGACCGGCTGATAAGCACGAATGTTCCACACACCTAATTTACTTTTTTCAGACAACTCCCAACGTTGATCTAACAAAGAAGTAGTAGGTTCAAGTTTTGGTGCTTTACCAATTATTTTGATATTACTCACTGTATCCACCACCTTTTCTTTAAAGGTTTCAGGTTGAACAGCAGGTGCATCAATTTTTTTAACTGGCTCTGGTACAGCAGCAGCTTGAATAACTGGTAAAGCTGATGGTTTAAATACAGAGTCATAACAAGCCAGACGATCAGCATTCGAAGCAAGAGCAACACATGCATCTACTGTCGCAGGAGTTACAGGTGCCAAGCTATCAGCATATGTCACAGACGCACACGAACAGCTAAGCACGATTCCCATGCTTAGCTGTAAAGATGTGCGTTCAAATTGTCTGAACGCCATGTTCATCTCCAATTTTTATTTTAATTAACTTGTTGAATGGTAAAACCTAATTGCTGCAATTCATCACGTTTTGCAAATGGTGCAACTACAGCTTTTACAGGGTTTTGCTCAACTAAATATTGACGAGCAACGCGTTGTAAATCATCTAATGTTACATTCAACAATCTCTCACGTAAGATACGGCGGAAAGTAGGTGTTCTTGCATGCAACAATGCATAACATGCAGTAATCGCCTCACCCGCTGGTGAGCCTGGTTTATCCATACTTGCAACTAGTCCAAGAATCGCTTCTTCAAGCTGATGAGGCTGTTGCTCCGTATTTAACAACCATTGCACACTTGCTTCAAAGTCTTTAAAAGTTTCTGCTAAACGTGGGTCACGGTAACTATAGAAACGGAATGAACATGCATTTCCATCATAACTTGCTCCGCCGCCATACGCACCGCCTTTCTCACGAATAGCACTGTGTAAGAATCCATTACGTAGATAAGCCGCCAATACCATTAAGGGAGCTGCATCTGGATGCGACACATCCACTGCCTGATAGGCTGAAGCACAGAACTGAACATTTGCCTGAATTAACCATGCTTCATGATTATTATCATTTGCTTGTTCTACGTGAGTTAACTCTGTTGCAGCTGTATCAACGTTTAGTTTATCCCAAACATTTTGGATTTCTTCAACCAAACGTTCAGACTGGTGTTCTTCACATACAAGCAAGAACTGTTTAGGTGCTTGCAATAATTTACGATGAATACGCTTTAATTCTGCAATTAAATCATCATATGCAGCAGGGTCTTGAGTAATCTTAGTAACAAGCTCACCTAACCAGTTTAATGCACCTAAACCAGTGTTTTGATAGTCGCGTTGAGCCAATGCACTCATATTACGTGATGCGATTTGCATTGCGTAACTATGGCCCGCTCCAGATAATCGAGATTGCCAGCGTGTTTTACGTTGTTGCAATAACTCAATAATTCGCTCTTTTTCATCAAATCGAAGCTGTTCAAATGCTAATTTTAATAAATGAATTGCATCAAACTTCTGAGTCAATGATTTAGTCGTTAAAGTTAACCAAGCACTAATTTTATCTTTGTCGTCAACTTTACTACGTAATGAAGCGCCCATTCCTAAGCCACCACTTACAGCCGTTTGTAAGTTTTGTAGTTCAAGATAATCATATTCACCGGCACCCACTTCGCCCATCAAGATAGAAAGCAAATTGAAGTAAGGTGACCTTACAATATCTTCAGGAATTTGAATAAGGACTTGTTGATAGTAAATACCGTTCGTACCAGCATGATACAAATTCAACGGCGTATCCATGCGATTGCAAAGAATTTCGCGCAATTGCCCCTGCACAATATGCAAGTCAGCAGGTACATCTTCCAAGCCTACTTTTGGTAATAGTTCAAGGTTGTCTGGAGTATCCTGACGTTCCTCTAGAGCCTTTGTATTAGCGATAATTTCAGCCTTATCAGCGTCTGTTAATTTTTCACCAATAGCAGCTAAACGTGCTTTTTCTGCCTCTTGCTCTTTTACAGACTTGGTCGGGTCTGGAATTAGGGTCATCTGCACGCGATGTGGGTTGTCTAGTAAATGTGTTTGAATCAGATTTGATAACCACATTGGGTCTTTCAATTCTTCTTTAACTTGTGCAATTGCGCTGTCAACATCCCAAATTTGAATTGGGTCATTATGGTGAATCGCACCGCTTAAGCCATTTAAAATGAGGCTTAAGCCATATGGTGTACCATCACCATTAATTTCACGCTGATGCAACTCGATCTGGTGCAAAATTGCATCGACTAAATTACTATCAATTGGTTTTGCAGCCACATCCCGTAGAATATTTAAAACACCCTCTCTAAAGCTTTGTGCATGTTCTGGGTTTGAACCTTGAACACCACAGTAGAAAGTCATTTCAAAATTACTGTCGTCTACGCCCATTAATGGACCTGTTGATTGAGCATAACCACAAGTCTCTAGGTAATGACGCAGTGGCGAAGCTGAATTTTCTAACAAAATCCCTTCAACCAAACGCATTCCCAATCGCAATTTCACATCATTTGCTTCTGGTAATAACCAAGATAAGACATGATAAGTTTTATCTTTTAAATCATCACTATCAACGCCATAGTTTTCTGTTACTTCAATTGGCGCAGCTAAACGTTTTTCATGCTTAGAATATAAAGTTGTACCCGCAGAAAACTTATGTAGCGCTAGTTTTTCAAATTGCTCTTGCAACTCGTAGGCTGTTTGATTCCCAAAGGTCATAAATACAGCATTACTTGGATGGTAATGGACTTTATAAAAATCGACTAACTGCTCATACGTTAAATCAGGAATATCTTTCGGGTCGCCGCCTGAGTTGTAATGATAGGTCGTTTCAGGAAATAAATGATGAGCCAACTGATGATAAAGTTGGTCGGATGGCGCACTCATGGCACCTTTCATTTCATTAAAGACCACACCTTTATAAACAGGTTGTCCATTTTCAAGTTCAATGCGAATACCTTCTTGAGCAAAATCAAGTGGATTCAAGTTGGCAGCAAATGCCGCATCAAGATAAACAGAAAGTAAGTTTTGGAAATCTTTTTTATTTTGAGTAGCAAATGGATATGCTGTCCAATCTGCTGCTGTAAATGCGTTCATAAAAGTATTTAAAGAACGACGAATCATTAAAAAGAATGGATCACGTACCGGAAACTTTTCAGATCCGCACAAAGCTGTATGTTCTAAAATATGTGCAGTGCCTTTAGAGTCCATAGGCTGTGTTCTAAAAGCAACAAGAAATACATTTTCATCATAATCAGTTGCCAAGTGATAATGCACCGCACCTGTGACTTTATGTTTATATTCAGACACTAAAATATCTAATGCTTCTACATGGTGCTGACGTAGCAACTGAAACGCAGGGTGAACAGTTTGAGAAATGGTTTCAGTGACATCTACAGTCATGTGATCTCCTAACATATCGGATAAGTGAATAGGTCTCATTATAGCCTGAGTCAGCTTGAGATTGGCGAACAAAAGCCAAGTAAAATACTACGTTTTTGTTGAGTATTAGTTTTCATTGGCACGGCTTTGATATCAAGCACATAGCCATGAATGTTTTATCCTACCAGAACAAAAGCTTTTAATTCTATTTATATATTACCCAATAAATAAAAAAGCCCATCAAGTTGATGAGCTTTTATAAAAATTTCTTAGTTAAAAACGATAACGAAGTGCAATTTGAGCATTTAATGGATCACCCATCATGTTTGAATCATTAGCTCCACTATGTCCTGAAACAAAGTAATCGCGATCAAATAGGTTATTTAAGTTCAAATTCACATCATAACGCTCACTTTGATAACCTAACGCTGCATTTACAACAGCATAACCTGGTAAAACATTTTTGTTATCTGGCGCACTAAAACGTGATGATTCCCCACGACCACCTACAGCCGCATACCAATGATCATTAATTTGATATTTTAACCACAGGTTAGCAGTGTTGTTTGGCGTAAGCGCGGAGTGATTACCCGTAAACCCAAGAGTCGACTTTTCAATCTTACCATCCATATAAGAATAGCCTGCCAATACGGATAATTGATCGGTTAATTGACCAGTTAACGAAAGCTCAACACCTTTGGTCTTTTGCTCACCTGCCAATAGTGCTTGATTTGGATTAGCTGGATCTTGGTTTTGAATATTTGTTTGGCTCATTTCAAATAAAGCCAAGGTTACATTCAATTGATCATTTACATCCCACTTCGCACCGACTTCAATATTTTCAGTTTTAGTAGGCTTTAAATCATCACTGTTTTTATAAAAAACAAATGCATCAGCCAAAGGTTGGAAAGATCGGTTATAAGAAGTATAAAGTGAAATATTACTTACTGGCTGATAAACCACCCCAATTCGTGGAGAATAAGTATTATCAGTGCGGCTTAAATCTAAATTATTACTTGTTTTATCATTACGATCTTGCGATAAATTATCATAACGTAAACCAACTAAGACTTTAAGCTGGTCTGTCAATGTCATTAAATCTTGCAAATAAATGCCATAATTTTCAAAGGTATTAGTATTGTTAGTCCCAGCAGCTACACTTGTATCTAATGGTGCCCAATTTTCGAGTTCTGGATTAAATATATTCGTAATTTGACGGAATTTACTCCAGACAAGTTCATCTTTATGTTGTTTGCTATATTCAGCACCAATTAAGATGTTGTGCTTTAAGAAACCTGTATTAAATAAAGCGCTCAACTCTTGCTGAACATACACTCCATCTTCATTACGTATTCGTTTACTTTGACTTAATTGAATTTGGTCAGCTGGTAATTTATTTTTTTTAGGATCTTGATGAGAAACCACACTATATTTACGGTCTAATGAGTAGTTATAGTGGCGCACTGCCCCGTGATATTTGAGTTTATCATTAAATTCATGATCCAAACTTATGGTTTGGCTTGAGATTTCAGTATCAACATCCCCCACTTCTTTACCGTTTAATGCACCATAAAAAGTTTTAGGATTGGTTTTAACTGGTTTACCGGTCATTGGATCGGTCGGAAAACCTTGGTCTCCCAAACGGTCATCATGCAAATAGTCAGCCTGAATTAACAGTTTAGTTTTATCAGTAATGTCCCACTGTACAGATGGAGCAACCGCTTGGCGTTTTAAAAAAGACTGATCACGATAACCATCTGAATCTTCAACTGCACCTGTTAAACGAACCTTAACATTCTCTGCTACTTTTTCATTCACATCGACTTCTGCACGACGTTGCCCTGTTGTACCACCAATAAGGCTCACTTCACGCAAAGACTCATCCATTGGTTTTTTATTAATTTTATTAACTAATCCACCCGCAGAACCACGCCCATATAATACAGAAGCAGGCCCTTTTAATACTTCAATACGCTCAACATTCGACATATCGCGAAAATACAATGCATCATCACGAATACCATCTACATAGTTATCTGTTATAGCAGAAAAACCACGAATCATGACCTGATCACGTTGCCCATCACCCACACTAAAGCTCAGACCAGCAACGTTTTGCAAGGCACCTTGCATAGAAGTCACAGTCTGCTCTCTTAAAACTTGTTTAGGCACCACATTTACGATTTGAGGAACATCTTTTAATTGCATAAGTCCTTTAGTTGCAGTTGATGCTTCTCCCACTTCTTGTTTTAAGCTTTTTTCCTTCTCAGCTTTTACTGAAATTGTTGGAAGGTTCGTTACAGCCTGTTGCTCTGCCTCTACGGCATATACATGGCTTGTCATAACCCCAACTGATGAAATAAATAAAATAGAACGCTTCATGTAAGTTCGCTACGAAAAATTTCATGCGAATTTTCAATGAAATACACTGTATTTGTAAATATTAGCAAGAATCATTATTAATTGATAATATTTATTAAAATTATGAGTTCCATGGCCTTGTTAAATCAGACTTGAGTTAACAGAATCATTTTATTTTTTATCAAAATTACTTTGGAATCTAGCTATTTCAAGGTATCCCATTTTTTATACAAAGTATCGGCTCCACTCAATAACCACCTTTCAGTTTCCAAACGTCGATAAAGGGGCTACACATAAGCATCCAAATCAAACAACAATATTTTCTAACTATTCTTGAATTAACTGAATTTTATTCAACAAACTACAGCAAATCCAAGCAATGGTGTAAACTTGGCTACCTGATTTTTTATTTTGTGACAACACATATGGCAACTGTAGATCTTTTTGCAATTGGTAATGCATTAATCGACCAAGAATTTAAAGTGTCTGATGATTTTCTTAGTCAACAAGGCTTGCAAAAAGGCACAATGCAGTTGTCCGATGGTGACACGCAATCTGCTCTTTATTCTGAGTTAAAACAGCACCAAGACTATAAAGGTCAAGCAAGTGGCGGTTCTGCGGCAAATACGACTGTGGCTTTTAGTGCACTAGGCGGAAGCGCTTTTTACGGTTGCCGCGTTGGTCATGATGACTTAGGGGAAATTTACCTACAAGGTCTAAATGAAGCTGGCATTCAAACCACACCAAAATCGATTAGTGAAGGTGTAACTGGTACCTGCATGGTACTCATTAGCCCGGACTCTGAACGCACCATGCATACCTATTTGGGTATTACTGCTGAATTGTCTCAAGATCAAATCGACTTTGAATCACTAAAAACAGCAAAATGGCTCTATATTGAAGGTTATCTTTCTACAAGTGAAACGGCTCGTAAAGCTGTGAAACAAGCAAGAGAAATTGCAAAAGCAAATGGCGTTAAAATTGCATTATCTCTTTCCGATCCTGCTATGGTGCAATACGCTCGTGAAGGATTGGAAGAGCTCATGGATGATGGCGTAGACTTACTGTTTTGTAATGAGCAAGAAGCTTTAATGTATACAAATACAACATCTGTAGAAGATGCTCTTGCTCAATTACGTTTTAAAAATCATACCGTAGTCATTACACAAAGTGCCAAAGGTGCATTGGTTTCTAACCCAACTCAGCATTTCCATGTTGCTGGACGTCATGTAGAAGCTGTAGATACAAATGGTGCAGGCGATGCTTTTGCAGGCGCATTCCTTTATGCCCTAAATTATCATCAAGATTTGAATGCCGCGGCGCAGTTAGCTATCTTAATTTCGAGTGAAGTAGTTTCTCAATTTGGCCCACGTTTAGCTGTAAATGATTATGCTAAACTTCTTGAAAATTTTCAGAAGGAATGTGCTTAAAATGGAAAGGATCTGTATGACGGAAGAAGTTCCTGAGCGTGAAGCTAGGGCTTTTGACACTTTACAAGGAACTACTATTTTTGTTACGCAACGTGACGGCGCATTCTATGCTTATCAGAATTTATGCCCTCACCTACAAACTGAGCTTGAGTATTTAGAAAATCAATTTCTTGACCAAGATCAAGAATACATTCAATGCTCTACCCATGGTGCTTTATTTACTGTGGAAACAGGCGAATGTATTTCAGGTCCATGTTTAGGTGATTTTTTAAATAAAGTTGAGCTTAAAGTACATTCAGATGGCGGTATCTATATCGTAGACTGAAACTATTAACATTAGAGTTTCTGCCATGGCTGATTTCTTTTTCAATTACTATCTTATGCCATTTCACTTAAGTGTAGTGGCTTTGATATTGCTCAGCGTGGTAGAAACCATTGGTATGTATATTGGACTGCGTCCAAGTCAGTTACTTAAAAAAATTGCACCAGATTGGCTGTCTAATTCACCGCTACTCAATGTTAAATTTTCCAAAGCTCTAATTTTCGTTTTTTTACTCATCAATTTCAGTTATGCAGGCTACTTTTTACAACTCTCTTTCTTCGCAATACAACATTATTTTATTTCACCATTTTATTTAATAGTTCCAGCCCTCGTGATCGCAATCTTTTTTACTGTGTTCATGATTCACTGCCTTGACCAAGTGATTAAGCCAAAGCTTACACATACAAACTATAATCTTTTAGGGCGCTTAGCGACCATTTCCAGTGGTAATGCCAGACCTGGCTTTTCTGCTCAAGCACGCGTACGTGATGAATTTGGGCAACTTCACTACGTTCAAGTAGAACCAGAATATGGTGAACTCGAATTATATTCTCAAGTCATTCTTGTCAGAGTGCATAAAAGCCATTATGTTGCCAAAAAAATCTCTGTATCGAACGACCTTTTCGCACCCGATTAATTCTTAATAATTTTATAGTCTATTATTTATTGCCTTTAATAGGGGTTTCTACATGCCTATTATTTTATTTTCAATTAATTATTATTCCGACTATTTTAGTTAGAAATAAAATTATAAATTATTATATACAATCATTTTAGTTGGTATTAAATTAAAACAAACCATTTTAATCAACTTAATATTCATTATTTACAAGTGTTTTAGTAGGGATTAACAATCAATTCAAACCATTTTAGTAAAGTATTTATTTTAAAATAATAAGCATTTGTTTTTTATAAACTAATTATTTAAATATTCATTTAAAATATATTTATTGTTTATTTTTATTATATTTTGATTAATAATAAAATTAATATCAAATGAGGTTTGATTTATGAGCCTTAATTTTCAAAATCTTAATAGTCGCTTAATTAAAGAAATCACTATTATTCTAATAATAAAAATAGTGCTTCTTTTAACGATTAAACATATTTGGTTTGATGCTCCCACCATCCCCAAAAATTTCGACAATCAGGTCGCCGAGCATATTGCTGGCGATAACATTTCCCACATTAAGGAGACACGTTGATGATTTCTGAAAGCGTGGTTGATCTTTCGCGGTTTCAATTTGCAATGACCGCAATGTATCACTTTCTTTTCGTCCCTTTAACTTTAGGTTTGGCATTTATCCTTGCCATCATGGAAACGACCTATGTCATTTCTGGTAAAGAAATTTACAAGGATATGACTAAATTTTGGGGAAAATTATTTGGTATTAACTTTGCTTTAGGGGTAACGACCGGTTTAACCATGGAGTTCCAGTTCGGAACAAACTGGGCTTATTACTCACATTATGTTGGTGATATCTTTGGCGCTCCTCTAGCCATTGAAGGTTTAATGGCCTTCTTCCTCGAGTCGACATTCATTGGTCTATTTTTCTTTGGATGGGACCGTTTAAGTAAAGTACAACATTTAGGTGTGACTTGGTTGGTGGCTCTAGGTTCTAACATGTCAGCGCTCTGGATTTTAGTGGCGAATGGTTGGATGCAAAACCCTGTTGGAGCAGCATTCAACTTTGAAACTATGCGTATGGAGTTAGTTGATTTTGGCGCTCTTATCTTTAACCCTGTGGCTCAAGTTAAGTTTGTACATACGGTATCTGCGGGATATGTAACTGGTGCAATTTTTGTACTTGCTATCTCAAGCTATTATCTACTTAAAAAACGTGATCTTCCTTTTGCACGTCGTTCTTTTGCTATCGCTGCTATTTTCGGTCTTGCATCTACACTATCAGTGATTTTACTCGGTGATGAATCTGGTTATGAGTTAGGTGATGTCCAAAAAACTAAATTAGCAGCCATTGAAGCTGAATGGGATACTCATCCTGCCCCCGCTCCCTTTACATTATTTGGTGTGCCAAATCATGAAAAGATGCGAACAGATTATGCAGTGAAAATTCCGTATGCATTAGGTTTAATCGCAACTCGTTCAACGACCAAAGAAGTTACTGGCCTTAAAGATCTCATGCAACAGCACGACGTTCGTATTCGTAACGGTATGTTGGCTTACGCTGAGCTTGAAAAACTTCGTGCAGGCGATCGCTCACCCGAGTTATTGGCTTCATTTGAAAAAAATCAAAAAGATTTAGGTTACGGCCTACTTCTTAAGAAATATGCGCCAAATGTAGTTGATGCAAGTGAACAGCATATTCAAGCAGCCGTAAAAGATACCATTCCTAATGTAACCGCACTCTTCTTTTCATTCCGTGCAATGGTAGCTTCAGGTTTCTTAATGTTGCTTTTGTTCATTTTAGCAACTTGGGCAGTAGCAAAAAGAAATGCAGAGAATAAACCTTGGTTACTTAAATATGCCTTGTTTGCATTACCACTTCCGTGGATTGCAGCTCAAACAGGCTGGTATGTTGCAGAAGGTGGTCGCCAACCGTGGTCTATTGGTGAAATATTACCAACACATCTATCTACTTCCAGCTTAAGTACTGGTGACGTATGGGGCTCTATAATTGCTTTAGCTGCCTTCTATACAGTCCTTTTAATTATTGAAATGTATTTAATGATTAAATTCGCTCGCTTAGGGCCAAGCTCCCTCCATACTGGTAAATACCATTTTGAAAAGCAAGAACCAAAAGCAGCTGTTAATGGGGAGGTTCTATCATGATTGAATACGAACTCTTAAAAATCATCTGGTGGGTATTAGTTGGTGTACTGCTTATCGGCTTTGCTCTTACTGATGGCTTCGATATGGGCTCGATGGCACTCATGCCTTTTGTGGGTAAAACTGACAATGAACGCCGTGCTGCAATCAATACGATTGCACCGCACTGGGATGGCAATCAAGTATGGTTTATTACCGCTGGTGGTGCATTATTTGCCGCATGGCCAATGGTATATGCTGTAGCGTTCTCTGGGATGTATTGGGCACTGCTGTTGGTTTTATTTGCACTTTTCCTGCGACCAGTTGGCTTTGACTATCGTTCAAAACTTGAAAACACCAAATGGCGTAATTCTTGGGACTGGGGTCTATGCATTGGAGGGGCCGTGCCAGCCTTGGTATTCGGTGTAGCCTTCGGTAATTTGTTTCTAGGCTTACCTTTTGGTTTAGATAACACATTACGTTCTGAATATACGGGTAGTTTTTTTGCTCTTCTCAACCCGTTTGCTTTAGTTTGTGGTGTTGTCAGTCTATCGATGCTTTGTGCACATGGTGGTGCATGGTTAATGTTACGTACAGACAGCACTTTAAAGCAGCGCTCTGCCAAAGCAACCCAAATCATGGCAATTATATTTTTGATTTGTTTCCTTGTTGTTGGGGCATGGCTCTATTTTGGTCAAGTGCCCGGCTATAGCTATGCGGTTGCTATTGATCCAAATGCTGCGCTCAACCCATTAGCTAAAGAAGTGGTTACAAATAATAATCCAGGCTGGATGAACAATTACAGTACTTACCCAATTACTAAAGTTGCCCCAATTCTTGCAATATTAGGTGCAATCATTTCAGTTTTCGCGTCTTCAAAAGCAAAAGCAGGTTTAAGTTTCACTGGCACAAGTTTAATGATTGTAGGGGCAATTTTAACCGCAGGTTTTGCACTGTTTCCATTCTTGCTTCCATCTAGTATTAATCCTAATTCTAGCTTGACGATGTGGGATGCTGTGTCAAGCCATCTTACTTTAGGTGTTATGACTGTAGCTGCTGGCATTTTTGTACCACTCATTTTGATCTATACCAGTTGGTCTTATTACAAAATGTGGGGAGTCATTACCAACAAACACATCGAGTCAAACTCGCATAGCTTGTATTAAGGAGAAGCAAATGTGGTATTTCGCATGGATCCTTGGCATTTTGATGGCATGTTTTGCAGGTGTACTCAGTGCGCTGTATATCGAACATCATCAAAATCTAGATGAGGAATAAATCATGGCAAATGCAATGACAGCATCAAATTATCGAAAAGCTCAAGCATTCGCAATGGCCCTTTCTTTTCTGTTGGCATTGCCTCTTGCTGCAATCTTATTGGTGTACCCTTCGCTTATGCTAGATGCAAATGGACACTACAATCATAGCCAGCTTATGCTGGTGATGATTGGTATTTCTGGTGGCTTTATTTATGGCGTCGGATTTGTACCAAAATTCTGGTTATGGAAGTGGTTATTTAGTCCATGGGTAGCATGGCCTCTCATGTTTTTAGGCTACTACATCTGGCTTTTAACCTAAATAAAAAGACCTCAAATGAGGTCTTTTTTCATTTCAATCAACTTAATAGGTACAATTGGCACCCCTACATCTGCTTCAAGTGGATATGGCAGTTCATTACCAGTTTTCACATATCCACGGCGCTCATAATAAGCAATCAACTCTGAACGTACATCTAGCACATACATTACGGCATTAAGCAGATGAGGAACTTTTCTCAATGCATATTGCTCCGCATATTCCAAAACAGAGCGACCAACTCTCATATTCTGAACATGAGGATCTGTACAAAATGTTCCAATCTCAATCTGATTATTTTCAAATGTGAGCCCAATACATGCAACAATTTTAGAAGGGTGAATTTCCCCTACCAATAATGTCGAATTCGCACATTGTAGTTGTTCTTTTAATTGAAGCTCTGTAATACGTTGCCCTTTTACAAACTCAAGCTCAGTTGTCCAACTTCTGCCTTGTTGTTCGCGATAAGACTTATTAATCAAATCTACGAGTTGTGGAATATCAGAAAATTGGGCTAAACGGAAAAATAAATTACTCATAAAATATACTTAGGCTATTTATAAAAAATCTAAAAATAAAGCCGATATTAAATCGGCTTTATTTTAAATAGCAATTGATTAATTTGATTGTCCAGCTAACCATGCCATAAATTTTTGACGTTCAGCTTTAGAAGCTTTCTGCCAAGTTTCCACCAACCGTTGATCATTTGTTTGTGCTACACCCGTTACTGGCATAGACGTCGGAGCTGGTACAGCAACTGTAGATGCGGGTTTAGCAGAAGCATAAACTGCATCAGGCTGTGACTTAGATGATTTAGTCGTGAAATCCGCTACTTTACCCAGCAAACCAGTTGCAAACCATGGTTTTGCTTCATTGTTTGCACCAGTTTGTTTTACAATTAATTCATTATTTGCACTGTACAAAGCAACTGTTGGTTGTTCAGCATATTTTTTCGCATTTTCATAATCTTTAGGCACATCTACCATCGAAAGCTTATAAGTTTTCCCATCTTGTAATGTAGGTGTTTGAATCGTAACCACACCAGATTTAACAATGTCATGCTCACCATTTAAATGTTCAAAATATTCTTGGTAGCGCACACTTAAGCTAGTTTCACCCGCATCGACTTTATAATTATTTTTAGATGAACGAAATAACCCAGAATTGACTTCTTGACCATTCACAGCAAGGATTACAATTTCCTCTGGCGCTGTAATTGTAACTGCTGAAAATACTGAACCGCTGAGTAATAAACCAATTGCAGCAACACTTAATCTTAAAGTCATCTGTCTCTTTCTCTATATTTGATAAGCTATGAAACCATGAGCAATATGCAATATGATTGTGACTATTTTATGACAGTGCAGTGATCCGCTAATTCTCTAATTTATTATTTTTAAATATATTATTGAATTTAATCAGTATCTGTTTTATTTAGTCCTTTCATTAATTCTCAAAACATAAAAAAAGAGTACCTCAATAGGTACTCTTTTTTAATTTCAATTAATTGAAAGTTTTGAAACGATCAGCATCATTAATGAATGCTTTTTCGCCTGCTGGAGCTTCAACTGAACCAAATACTAATTGAGCACGTAATTTCCAGTTTGCTGGTACATCAAATGCTTGTGCAGCATCAGCATCAACAATTGGGTTATAGTGCTGTAAAGAAGCGCCTAAGCCTAGTTCTGAAAGTGCTGTCCAAGTCGCAAACTGAGCAATTGCAGTTGAATGCTCAGACCAAACTGGGAAGTTATCTGCATATAATTCAAATTGCTCTTGCAAGCTTTTAATAACAGCTTGATCTTCATAAAATAATACAGTACCGACACCTGCAATAAAGCTGTCAATTTTTGCATTTGTACCCGCAAAAGAATCTGCAGGAACAATTTTACGTAATGCTTCACGAACTAAATTCCAAAATTTAGCATGTGATTCACCATAAAGGGTTACTACACGTGAAGATTGTGAGTTGAATGATGATGGACTATGTTTAACCGCCTCACGAATTGTTTCTTCAATTTTAGTGCGATCTAATGCAACATTTTTACCAATTGCATAAATAGTACGACGGTTTTTAATTTTATCTAAGAAAGTAGACATTTTGTTATTTCCTACCTATTTGATTGACCATGGGCCGTTGTTTGGGAATGAATACAGTGTATTAAAGTCATTTTTCATAATCAGCATTAAAAATATGACAGTTCGTTTTATTTTCGCAACAATAAAAGAAGATATAAATATAAAAAAGCTCCACAATTTAGTGAAGCTTTTTTATTGCTGAGAACTAATTATTTATCAGTTTCAAACAATGCAGCAACAAATGATTTAGCCGAGAATGGTCTTAAATCATCAATTTTTTCACCAACACCAATAAAACGAATTGGCACATGGGTACGACTTGCAATATTAAAGAGTACGCCGCCTTTAGCAGTTCCATCCAACTTAGTAATTGTAATACCAGTTAAACCAACAGCTTGGTCAAACTCTTGCACTTGGTTAATCGCGTTTTGACCTGTACCTGCATCTACTACTAACATAATTTCATGAGGTGCAGTTGCATCAATTTTTTGCATAACGCGTTTAACTTTTTTAAGTTCTTCCATCAGGTTGCTTTTATTATGTAAACGACCTGCTGTATCTGCGATTAATACATCAATTCCCTTAGCACGAGCACTCTCAAAGGCATCAAAAATAACAGAGGCACTATCGGCTCCGTGACCTTGTGCTACAACAGAGATATCGTTACGTTCACCCCAAATCTGTAACTGTTCTGTTGCTGCCGCACGGAATGTATCCCCAGCAGCTAACATCACTTTTTTACCTTCACCTTGCAAACGCTTCGCTAATTTACCAATAGTTGTTGTTTTACCAACGCCATTTACACCAACCATCAAAATGACAAAAGGCGACTTGTTAGGGTCAATGTGTAAAGGCTTAACACGTGGAGCCAACAAAGCGACCAACTCTTCTTGTAACGCTTTATAAAGAGAGTGGGAATAGATCAAGTCACCACGAGCTGTACGCTCTGTCAAATTGGTAATGATCGTTTTAGTTGCCTCAACACCAATGTCTGCAACTAATAATTGCTCTTCGACTTCTTCCAGTAACTCATCGTCAATTTCCTTTCCACCGATCAAGATATTGACCATACCATCAGCGAAATTACGACGAGTTTTAGTTAAACCCTCTTTCATCCGGCCAAAAAAACCAGATTTTGGTTGTTCAACCGCTGTATCTGTAGAAGCTACCTCAACCTTGGCTACTTCAATATTTTCTTGTGATTTAACAGGAGATTCAACGATGGGAACATCGATAGCAGGTAAATTAGGTAATGTGACATCGTCATCACCGATCTCAGCATCTATCAAGAATTTATTTTGCAGATTCGATTGTTGCTCCATGCGGATTCCTTGAAAAGCAGCGTGTTTAAAAAGATAAAGTTTAGCATAAATTCAAAATTTTGCCTGCCACAATAGTGCTCAAAAAGCTTTGGAAACCAAGATTTAGTCTGATTCACTCATTTACTGAGTATCTTCCTGAGCGAGTGCTGGATATTGCTTAATATGAGCATCTTCAAATTGGTAAGCATGCATTAACTTTAAATACTCTGCCCGATGAATTTCTGACTGAGCTATAAGCAACTCAGCCATATCTTGAGTTCTTGGATAAGTCGCCTGATGAGAAAGTTGTTTAATTCTTTGATATTGATCCGGACTAATCGGCCGAAGTAATGCTAAATATGCCAGCACAAAAATACAGCTAATGACAATAACCACAAATAGGTTAAAACATTGATCAATTTTTAACTCAGACTTTAATTTAAGAAAATTTTGTTTGAATATGAGCATGACCTACCTCGAATTAGTGTAGTGTAGGGTTCAATGCTCATAAGCACAAGATCAAACATCCAGTAAAGTTGATAAACATACCTTACTGGATAGTATGCTTAACTTATTAGTGAACGAATGACAGAAAAGTATAAAATTGCTGCAATAATCACCAGGACTAAAAACATCGCAAAAATACTTAATCCTTCTTCTGCATCTGCTGGATGTAATTCATCTTCGTCGGCAATTTTTCGAAGCTCCCCATCATAAACTTGATAAAACCAGTTTTTTTGGGTGGGTTCCAAATGTCCAGCAAAATCAAATACCCTTTTACGCTGTGCAAGACAATAATCCCCTAAATGGATTTCCTGATGAAAGATAGCTTCATCTAATAATTTACGGTGATAATGGGCCAGTTCTATGATTTGTTCCTCTTTAGGCGGAGTATCAAAAACAAAGCCGTCGATTGTATTTGTCATATTTTATTCTCCTTGTCTTTTATTCTCATATTGATTTTAATCAAAATTATTTGTGAATAATGTTTAATCATGTATCCTAATAGTGAACTAAGTGATATATACTAATAGTTGACAAATCCATCAATTTGTAATATTAGTTTAATAATTCTAAGTTAAATTAATTTAAAGGCAGTGGCCTTTAGAAAAAGTAATCATAATTACAATAAGGAGTTTTATATGATTCAACGTATCTCTCATCATGATTTAGAACATGTATACGCAACTGCTGTAAACACAATTCATTCTCAAATGAATTTTCAAGATGCAGTTACACAGTTAGAAGAAGTTGCTCGCGCTGGGCACGGTAAAGCCGCTCTATTCTTAGCAGAATTGTATTATCAAGGTTTCCGTGTTGAACGTGATTCACTTAAAGCACAATATTGGCAAAAGTTAGCCACAATGCAAGCATAAAGAAACGTCACTTAGGTGGCGTTTTTTTTATACCCATAAAAACCCGAAAGTTATCAATTTATCTACAGTCTTACTTCTCCAATTCAGTCATGACCCAAGTGGCTTTTAAAAGCAATTTGTTAGTCTTGTATTCCACTAAAGCTTTAATCACTTTGACTTGCTCAAGTCGTGTTTTTCTTAGCTGGGAATATTTGTTTACGATTTGATACCTGTTTAAACTGAAATGTCATCTAATTTTTCTATAATAAGTAAGACAAGTTAAGAACCATTAAATTGACAATGAATAGTTTAAGCAATCTACAACCGGTTTCAAAAGACTTGATGATTCAGATTTATATTTTAAGAACCATGATGTATTGCGGAGTTCTTTGGGGACTATTTCATGAAGGTTGGGCAATTAAATCAGATCAGGAAGGCTTTATTTTTCCATTCTGGCTCAATGGCTTGCAAGCTCACCGCTACGCAAAAGAACATTGGCCCCATTACAAACCGAGAAGAATTACCCCCAAAGATTTTCACGAATCGTTATTACCAACATTAACCCGACTCAACGTTACACCTGCTTTATTTAATTCTTCTCATAGGAAGTTGAAATTATCTACTCAGCAAATGCATCATTTCTTTTTTAAACATCCACACTGGCAAAGAGCCTAAAGTTTTCTTTAGGTTCTTAACCGCTATTAGAATGCTTTTTGAACGCTTGAGTGTAAAACTTGTATTTGAATGACTATCAAGTCTTTGCATTTTTATAAAATCAAGCTAATTTAAAACAAAATGATAAAACACGGGACAGAAGAAATGACAATCGTTGCACAAGTAATCAAAAACAAATCAGAGCAAGATATTTTTACAATTTCTCCGGAAGCCACTGTCCTTGAAGCAATTAAGATCATGGCTGATAAAGGAATTGGTGCATTAGTTGTAGCCGAAGGTGAAAAAGTTGTCGGAATTTTATCTGAACGTGACTACACGCGAAAAGTGACACTTATGGAGCGTTCTTCATATAGCACTACAGTCGCTGAAATTATGACATCTAAAGTACTTACTGTAAGCCTAAACAATACAGTTGAAGAGTGTTTACAGCTAATGACAGATCGCCATTTACGTCATTTACCTGTATTAGACAATGAAAAATTAGTTGGCTTTATCTCTATTGGTGACTTGGTAAAAGCAGCAATGGAAGATCAGAAAAACTTAATTGAACAGTTAAAACAGTATATCTCTGGTTAATGATTTGAAATAAAAAATGGGCATATAAATGCCCATTTTTTAATACTAAAATTTAAAGATAGCTATTAATCAAAGCAACTAAACGCTCTAACAAATCATCAGCCTGTGCTTGAGTCATATTAATAGGTGGTAATAGGCGAACTACCGAACCTGCTGTAACGTTAATAATAAGCTTATGTTGATCCCGAGCAATGGCAACGAGTTCAGCACAATCTTTAGGCAATTGAATACCAATCATCATGCCAAAACCACGCACTTGAACATTCTTTTCCGTTAACTGTGCACGAAGTTGATCAACAATATAGCGTCCTACTACTGCCGCATTTTCTACAGCATTCTCTTTTTGAATTGTATCAATTACTGTATAAACCACACGCGAACCCAATACAGTACCGCCATAGGTAGAACCATGACTACCAGGCCCCAATAGACCAACAGCCTTACCTTGTGTCATTACTGCCCCGACTGGAAAGCCATTTCCAAGTCCTTTCGCAGTCGTCAGGACATCAGGCACAATATTGGTATGTTGATAAGCAAAATATTTACCAGTACGTCCATTACCTGTTTGAATTTCATCTAGCATCATTAGCCAGTTATGCTGATTACAAATATGACGGACTTCTTCAAGATAGCTAAAGCCCTGAGGCGCAGTATTAATACCACCCTCGCCTTGAATTGGTTCAATCAAAATTGCAACAATATCTGGATGCTGTAATGCAGCTTCCTGAATTGCATCCACATCACCAAATGGTACACGGATAAAATCATTCACCAAGGGAGCAAATCCATCTTGTACTTTTTTATTACCAGTTGCTGAAAGTGTTGCCAAAGTACGGCCATGAAATGATTGTTCCGCCACAATAATCTTCGGCAAACGTACACCTTGTTGGGTACCAAATTTACGAGCAATCTTAATCGCACCTTCATTTGACTCAGCGCCACTGTTTGAAAAGAAGATTTCTTCCATGCCAGAAACCTCGGCAAGCTTCTGAGCAGCCGCAGTTTGCCAAGGAATTTCAAATAAATTACTTGTGTGCACAAGTGTTGCAGCTTGTTCAGCAATTGCTTCTGCAATAACTGGATGCGCATGCCCCAAACCACATACAGCAATACCAGTTAAGGCATCTAGATATTCTGTACCATCTTCAGTATATAGATATGCCCCTCGGCCTCGTACAAAACTGATCGCTTGGCGACCATAGGTAGCCATTAAGTGTGATGGTTGATCAGGTTGTATTGGAGCTAGGGTAATATCAGTCATAACGAACTCTGTCTGTATGAGGTTTTAAGAAGGGTTTATATAAGCAAAAACTGGCTCTAATGAAAAGTCTCATCAATCATTTATCTAAAATTTCGTCCGCTTTTCGCTATCGCTTCGGTTTATACAATAAAATATTGAATATTCAATGCAACTTTAAGTAATCAGGTGGTTTGCAAAGCAACATGAACACCCCCTATAATGCTGCTAGATTAGTTGAGGATCTATTTATGACTGAACAAGCACGTGATACTGAAGCGTTAATCCGCGATCAAATTGCGAAGCATCCCGTTTTACTTTACATGAAAGGCACTCCACAGTTTCCACAATGTGGTTTCTCTGCACGTGCTGTAGAGGCGCTCAGTCAAATTGGTCGTCCATTTGCATATGTAAATATTTTGGAAAATCCTGATATTCGTGCAACCTTACCAGCAATTGCGAATTGGCCTACATTCCCGCAACTTTGGGTAAATGGCGAACTTATTGGCGGTAGCGATATCATGCTTGAAATGTTCCAAAATGGTGAATTAAAACCATTAGTTGAACAATATAGCGCAGCACCAGAAGCGTAAATAATAAAAAAGCCAATCAATAGATTGGCTTTTTTATGCTCTCAATTTTAAAGATCGCTCACTCCAACATAGCGAAATAAACCTTCCATACCTAAATCAGATTTAAAAACAATCAAATTTTCATAGCTTGTTGTCGTTAGAGCTTCAAAAATATTCATATTTGGATCTTCGTGTAACTCATCCACACTCTGGTTCATACACTCTTCAAATCGATCCGCAACAAATTCGAATCCTAAATCCATAGCAATAAATAAAGTATGCTCACATGGCTGAACATATTGTTCTTGCGCCCAGTCAATTATCGCTTGTTTGCAAAAGGGACACTCAATATTTGCAGAGGCATCGTTAAGTTCTATTAATTGATATGGCATTAGATTTGAAAAGTAGAGAAAAATTATAGTTTAGAAGAAATTGATTAATAGTTCTATAGACAATCGGGAAAGTAGTTAAAATACGTACATAAAAATTACAAAGTAATTACAATATAATTTCAAATTCACCTCTAATAATTAAATAGTGCTTTTATCACCTACTTACAAAAAAATTTAGCATAAGAATTATCGTTGCAAAAATAATAATGTAAACTCATGGTTGTTGCAGAAATAGGATATTTTAATGCTCACTGATCTTGATGATTTTTATTGTTTTGCTCTCGTTGTTGAGCATGGTGGCTTTAGTGCTGCAGAGCGTGTAACGGATATACCAAAATCAAAATTAAGTCGCCGTGTGTACAGCTTAGAAGAAAACTTAGGCGTTCGCTTAATCCAACGTAGCTCTCGTCATTTTGCTGTTACAGATATTGGGATGGATATTTATAGACATGCTCAAGTTATGATGAATGCTGCACAAGCTGCTCATGATTTGGTGGATCATTTAAGTATTCAACCTAGAGGCGTGGTGAAGGTCAGTGTGCCTGTTGATATTGCCCAAAATCAACTTCCAAAAATCCTACCTGCGTTCTTAAAAAAATATCCAGAAATCCGTTTGCAACTGATGGTTAGTAACCGTCGAGTGGATGTTATTAATGAAGGGATTGATATCGCCTTACGAGTTCGCTCGAAACTCGATGATGATCCAAGTTTAGTTCTTAGACAGTTTGCCCTTATAGAGCAAAGTTTATTCGCAAGTCAGGCATATTTAAATGAATTTGGGGATATAAAAAATCCAGAGCAACTGAGTGAACACCGCATTTTAAGTTTGTCTGAAGATCATCTTGATCAACAATTCATTTTGCATGGACCAGACAATCAACAAAAGAAAGTCAAAGTCAGCCCTATTGTAATGGGCACAAACATACACATGTTGGCTCAATTGGCGAGTCAGAACTGTGGTATCGCCTTATTGCCAGAGACTGCAGCAGAAGATTTCCTGAAGTCTGGACAACTTCTACAAATCTTACCAGACTGGAAAGCACCTCATGGAATATTACATGCTGTATATCCATCAAGACGAGGATTACTACCTGCTGTCCGAGTATTTATTGATTATTTAGTAGAACATCTTTCTGAGCGTTAAAATAAAAAAGTTCGATAATTTATCGAACTTTTTTTATATTTTTCAAATTGCAGGATAATTTCCTACACCTTCAGGCCATGGTGTTAATAGCTCAAAGCCAGTATCTGTCACTGCAACCATATGTTCCCATTGAGCAGATAACGAAAGATCTTGAGTAATGACGGTCCATCCATCATTTAACTCTTTCACTTGCGGTCTACCAGCATTCACCATAGGCTCAATGGTAAAGACCATTCCTTTTTTTAAGACCAAGCCTTGCCCTCGCTGCCCATAGTGCAAAACATTAGGTTGTTCATGGTAAACCTTACCAATCCCATGTCCACAATATTCTCGAACAATGCTATAGCCTTCTCGATGAGCAACCGACTGAATAGCATAACCAATATCGCCCAATGTAGCTCCGGGCTTAACCGTATGAATACCTGCAACCATCGCTTCATAAGTTGTATCAACTAGTTTTTTCGCTTGTGGGTTTACATTACCCACAAAATACATGCGACTCGTATCACCAAAATAGCCATCTTTAATAATTGCGACATCAATATTAATGATATCGCCATCTTTTAAAATTTTATTCGGCGATGGTATTCCATGACAAACAACTTCATTTACTGAAGTGCATATCGTTTTTGTAAAACCGTGATATCCCACATTAGCTGGAATAACTTTTAAATTATTTACAATATAGTCATTACAGAGGTTATCTAAATATTCAGTAGATACGCCTGGTTTAATATAGGCCCCTATCATTTCTAAAACTTGCGCAGCCAAGCGCCCAGAAATTCTTAATTTTTCCAGATCTTGCTCAGTTTTTATTGTAACAGTAGAAGCTCTCATTCAGTTTATCCTCGTAGACACTGCTTTTACAGTACCTACAAAAATTTAAGTTAATTTAGAACATTTTAGAATGGATGTGGGATAGGCTGGAAGCTTTAAATGCCCAAATATTCAACATTCATAATAGAAATTTGTATTTTTATTTTTGCATAATTTCTTTTAAAAGTCAGATATAAAAAATGATTTCATGATTTCTTTCAATGACTTTTCAACTAGATACCTTAACCAGTTGATATTTTTAATATCTCTTAAAGTTTTCTAAGCTCCTAAAAAAAGCTTTTTCACTTAAAATACCACTTGATCATGCTCTCTTTTGCTCTAAAATTCCTTCTTTTTTATTAAATTTAATTTATGCAACATCTTCGTACTGGAGATATTATTGCCTTAGGTTTTATGACCTTTGCCCTTTTTATTGGTGCTGGCAATATTATCTTTCCTCCCATCGTCGCTCAGCAAGCTGGTGATCATGTATGGCTAGCTGCTATGGGCTTTTTGATTACTGCTGTTGGTTTACCCGTAATTACCATCATGGCACTCTCTCGTATGCAGGGTTCCATTGAAATTATTAGCTCTCCTTTAGGTCGAGTAGCAAGTCTGATTTTAACTGTTGTCTGTTATTTATCAGTTGGCCCTTTATTTGCTACCCCACGTACAGCTACTGTTTCTTATGAAATTGGTTTTTCTTCTTATTTTGGAACATCAAGTAGCAGTCTTTTAATCTATAGCGCAATTTATTTTTCATTTGTAACTATAGTTTCACTTTACCCAAACAAGTTATTGGACACAGTTGGACATGTACTTGCACCGCTAAAAATTATTGCTTTAGCAATTTTAGGCATTGCAGCAGTTATGATACCTTCTGGTTACGTACCTGCTCCAATTAACCATTACGTTACAAGTCCAGTTTCGGAAGGTTTCGTAAATGGTTATCTCACCATGGATACGTTAGGCGCACTCGTATTTGGTATTGTAATTATTCAAGCTATTTACTCTCGCGGCGTAACGGATAAAAAGCTAGTAACTAAGTATGCAATTATCGCCAGCCTTATTTCAGGTGCCGGTCTTACTTTAGTCTATTTAAGCTTGTTCAAATTAGGTTTAGGTAGCCATGAAGTTGCACCAAATGCAGCAAATGGTGCAGTAATTTTACATGCATATGTTCAACATGCCTTTGGAAATATGGGTTCATTATTCTTAACTGGACTAATTTTTCTAGCCTGTATGGTTACAGCAATTGGCTTAACTTGTGCGTGTGGTGAATACTTTGCTCAGTTAACTAAATTACCATACAAGCTTTTAGTATTTATTTTAGTTGGTTTCTCTTTCATTATTTCTAATCTTGGCTTAACCAAACTGATTGCAATATCAGTACCCGTTTTAAGTGCAATCTATCCACCTGCAATTGTGGTGATTATGCTGAGCTTCTTTTGGAAATTTTGGCACAAACCTTCTTTTATTGTCGGTTCAGTAACGAGTATTGCTTTAATCTTCGGTATTGTTGATGGTCTTAAAGTTGCAGGTTTCGGTGATTATTTACCTGAATTTCTTCAACATTTGCCATTAAATGAACAAAACTTAGCTTGGTTGATCCCATCTTTAGTTGTTCTTGTAATTACCGTTATTATCGACAAAGTTAAATTCAAAAACATTTAATCTAGTGGCTTTCTTGAAATCGAGTTTTATCCAAACATGATTTTATATATTGAATAGAATGCTGTGTTTACCCAACCGGCATTTTATTTCCATACTAGCTTTCAATGACAAATCAACTATATATATAATCAATTTTTACTGTAAAATTACACTAAAATAATTTTTAGCTTACTCAGGAAAGAAGAGCAACAATGAAAACTAAATATTACTTAACATTAGCAGATGCAGAGTTTTTAATGGAAGAAGCTCAAAAATATGCAATTGAAAACAACTTTAAAGTCAGCATTGCTATTGTTGATGAAACAAGCTCCTTATTACTCATGAAACGTTTAGATGGCGCCTCTCCTTTAAGTTCACATTTATGCTTAGAAAAAGCAAAATGCTCTTCAATATCAGGTAGACCATCAAAATTTTACGAAGAACTTCTACAAAGTGGCCGTCTTGGTTTCTTAAGTATGCCCAGCGCTCAAGGGATGCTAGAAGGTGGAAAACCGATTATTCATGAAGGTCAAATTTTAGGTGCTATCGGTGTATCTGGTGTTCAGTCTTTTGAAGACGCAGAAATTGCTCAACATGCGATTGATACCTTTTTTAAAAAGCAAAATAGCTAAAATAAAATGACAGGAGAGAGAAATTATTCCACTTTTCATTTAAATAATTTCTCTTTCCTAAGAGTATAAGTATTTCACACAAAAATATTTAATATTTACTTTTTTAATACCTTAAGCATTTATAAACATGGAGGTTTTTATAAAACTGCTCAAAAAATTTTCTATTCGCTATTGAATTGAATTAAAAATAGAAGTACAACATTAAGCTTAAAACTTATTCTTGACTAAAACATTAGGTTTTAGCGCAACCACAAGGAGGGATGGAGATGTTATCAATACATTTCAACAAACAAGTCTTCATTAACACTCTGAACAGCAAAGATTCAGTCGTTTATGGAGTAACACCGCTTGCTCTTATGCTGACTTTACTGTTTCAAGGTATGATTAAAGGAAATCTGAAACCCGAATACTTTATGTATGCGATGGTTGTTTCTTTCATATTTTGTCTGTGGGCCTTTGTCGATCATAAGATGCGAAAGTTAGCTAAAAGACGTCTTAGTCAACAATAATTGTAAGATTTAAAAAATGGATGAGTGATCATCCATTTTTTAAATACCCAGAAATAAAAAAATTGTTCCAATAACTAAAAGAGCTGTAGCTAATAATTCAGTAATAATTAATGCTACCATCATTAAAGACATTAACCATGAAGGTAAGTTAAATCTACCTAACTGATGTGGTGTTTTGAATTGATTTGTCGTGTCCTTTAAATACCCATGTACGATATAAACCAATATTGAAAAACTGAAAAACAAAACATTCGCTAACACGCACCATAAAGCAATATTTTCATTTAAAACAGTAAAATAACTCAATACAGCAAGAATTAGGCTAGCAGCTGCATAAAGCAAGCTACTACGATGAGCGATGTCAACATAATAGTGGGCACGATGTAAGTCCGAACGGCGTATTTGCCAATATTTCCACACCCCTGTTAACATGCCTATCCATAAAAATATGCTACTAAATACAATTGCTAACTGTACAGCTTTTGGTAAATCCATCTTTTTCCCAATTATTCGTTTTATTAAAATTTAACGAGCTGTATAGCATAAATCCTGACTTTATAGTCACATTTTAATCAAGTATCATTTTAGAACTCATGTAAATTAAAGTTATTAACAAGCTAATCATTACGTAATATTATGGATAACACTTTTGAATCATTTTGGATGACCTGTGAAGATGGTTATCAACTTGCTGCACAATTTTATCCAACTCAATCAAAAAAATCGGCAAATCCTGTTTTGATTTGCCCCGCCACGGGTATTACTAAAAATTTTTATCATCCTTTTGCTACATGGTTAAGCCAAGAAGGTTACGACGTATTAAGCTTTGATTTCCGTGGAATTGGAGATTCATTGCATGGGCCTTTAAAGCAAAGTGATGCAAGTATTAATGATTGGGGAATGCTTGATATTCCTTGCGCAATTGATACTTTATTAGAAAAAACACAAGCAGAAAAAGTTACTTTACTTGGCCATAGTGCGGGCGGGCAACTGTTAGGAATTGTGCCAAATTTTAATAAAGTAGCGAAAGTTGTTGCGGTAGCAGGTTCTACTGGCCATGTAAAAGGGCTTAAAGGTAAAACCAAGTTTTTGGCCCCTGTCATGTTTAACGTTATCTTTCCAATTTCTAGTACTTTAAAAGGTTATGGTGCTACTCAATTTATTGGCATGGGTGAGAACTTGCCTAAAAAAGTCGCACAACAATGGAAAGAGTTTTGCAGCAATCCAGGTTATGTGAAAAATGCTATTGGTAAAACTATCTTTCATGACTTTCATACTGAAATTATTTGCCCTATTACTTCTATTTGGGCAAGTGACGATGAAATTGCCACTCAACATAACGTTGAAGATTTATTAAGTTTATACCCTAATGCATCTACTAAAATGCTAGAACTAAACCCTATAAAACTTGGCTACAAATCAATTGGGCACATGTTAATGTTTAAAAAGTCACATCAAAAACTGTGGTCATTCTTAGAGCAAGAAATTCAATACTAATTTTAAATTCTATCATTTACTTTTTGCCTCTATACCCGTAATCCGGTTTAGAGGTTTTTTTATTATTGTTATCCCCCTTTTTATAAAATTATTTTATTAAATTTATAGTTACCATAAGAAATTAAAATATATTAAGTATTGATTCCTTTGTATTTAAAATAAGCATTTTTTACGTAAATACGTCGATATAGCCTTAAAGTTCTGCTATGGTAATTTGTCTGAAGCTGTTGTTTAAAAATGGGGAAACTAACCTGTTTTAATACAAACAGCTTCTTTTTTTCTGTTTTAGCTAAAACCAAAGAAATTGTTCAAGGATAAATATGCTAGCACTAGAGCCTCGACATATTCATATGAATCAACATGCTGTTGATAAAAAGCATGCATTACAGTGTCTAGTAGATATATTAGTAAAAGATGGGTTAGTTACACCTGAATATATAACAGGACTCGTCAATCGCGAACAGCAAAGTGCTACCTATTTAGGTCAAGGAATTGCAATTCCACATGGCACTCCGCAATCTCGTGAATTTATTTTAGAAACAGGTATTCGATTAGCTCACTTCCCTGAAGGAATAATATGGGATGGGGAAAACACGATTTATTTAGCTGTTGTTATTGCAGCAAAGTCTGATGAACATTTACAAGTACTACAAATATTAACTAGAGCTTTAATGCAGGATGTAAGTGAACAGGTAAAAAATGCGACTCAACCTGAGCAAATTATTGAACTATTACAAGCTCAACCCCTATCTTTAACTCTGCACGAAAATTTAATTCAAACTGAAATTGAATCTCAAGATATTGAAGATTTGTTGTGGTCAGCCTCTCAAATTCTAAAAAAACACAATTTCGTAAAATGTGGTTTTCTAAGCTCACTCGATCCGGATCAAGTTATCCAGTTACAAGACCAGATCTGGTCTATTTCTAGCAGTAAATTTGTTCAACAACCAGCAATCAGTATTGTAAAACCCCGCCATGCTCTAGATGTAGGTGGGCAAAAACTAAATACATTAGTCTGTATTGCTGCCAATGAGCAGTTAGATAGTCAAAGATTTAACCGACTTATTGATATTTTATTTAATCCAGAACAAGTTGCACAACTAGATCAAACACAAGCACCAAATGAAATTGCTAAAATTATTGGTGCAGATGTTATTCCAGATTGGCCACACCGTTCAGTTGTATTAGCCAATGCACATGGATTACATGCTAGACCAGCGACTCATTTGGTGAACTTAACAAAAACTTTTCAAGGCGATATTCAAGTCGCAGTGGACGAAGGTAATTTTGTTTCAGCCAAAAGTCTGACTCGTCTACTCGCATTAGGTTGTAAACGCGGTCAGACCTTACGTTTTATTGCTGAGCCAGAAACAGATGCTGTTGAAGCTTTAGATAAAGTTATTCAAGCCGTGCAACAAGGCTTAGGCGAAGAAGTTGAACCAATTCAGTCTTTAAATACAAAAGAAGCTCAATCGTCCCAAATAGTAAAATCACTGCCAAAAATACTAAGTACGAATACCGGTATTCCAGCTTCAACTGGCTTAGCATTTGGACCTGTACATGTCATTAAACCTAAGGTTTATCAATATGAACGTATGGGTTTAAGTGTTAAAGCAGAAAAAGAAAAACTGGATATTGCACTTCACGCAGTTAAAAACAATATTCACCAAGTTATTGCAAAATCTGAAGCTAATGAAATTAAGCAGATCTTCCAAGCACATTTGGAAATGCTAGACGACCCAGATCTGATTAATGGTGTTTATCAAAAGATTAACCTAAACCTTTCTGCTCCTGCTGCTTGGCATGAACATATTGAAGCAGCAGCTAAAGAGCAAGCAGCTTTACCAGACCGTTTACTGGCTGAGCGCGCTACAGACTTACGTGATATTGGCGATCGGGTTTTAGCTCAACTCTGTGGTGAAGTTATCATCGAAGAGCCAAAAGAGCCTTATATTCTAATCATGTATGATGTGGGACCAAGTGATGTAGCTCGACTTAACAAAGATCGTGTAGCAGGTATTTTGACAGCTGTAGGCGGTGCAAGTGCCCATAGCGCTATTGTTGCACGTGCTTTGGGTATTCCCGCAATTGTTGGTGCTGGCGATCAAGTACTAGATATTGAACAAAAAAGTTCTCTTTTAATTAATGGAGATACAGGAACTTTTGTATTAAACCCCAATACTCAGCAAATCGAACAAGCAAAACAGGAACGTGAGCTACAACAAAAAATCCGTGAAGAAGCTGAACGTCATAGCCAAGAACCTGCGATTACTCTAGATCAACATCAAATCGAAATTGCTGCCAATTTAGGAAAAGTTCAAGCTACAGCCCATGCGGTAGAATGTGGTGCCGAAGCAATTGGCTTACTTAGAACTGAGCTTGTTTTTATGGCTCATAATAGTGCTCCAAATGAAGCTTCTCAAGAAGCAGATTATCGTGTTGTCTTAGATGCTCTTGCTGGTCGTCCACTTGTAGTGCGTACTTTAGATGTTGGAGGTGATAAACCTCTCCCTTACCTTCCAATTGCTGAAGAGGAAAATCCATTTTTAGGTCTAAGAGGTATTCGTTTGACACTAAGACAGCCAGAGCTGTTACGTCAACAACTTACCGCTTTGCTTAAAGCCGCCGATGGTCGCCCTTTACGCATCATGTTTCCAATGATTGGTCGTGTAGAGGAATGGCGTGCTGCTAAAGCCATTCTTGATGAAGTAAAAACTACATATTCATGCGCCAACTTACAAGTTGGTATTATGATAGAAGTTCCTTCAGCAGCTTTACTTGCCCCTATTCTTGCTCAAGAAGTGGACTTTTTCAGCATAGGAACAAATGACTTAACTCAATATACTTTAGCTATTGACCGTGGTCACCCCATCCTCTCGGCTGAAGCAGATGGCCTACATCCAAGCATTTTGCAATTGATTGATCACACTGTAAAAGCTGCACATAAACATGGCAAATGGGTAGGTATCTGTGGTGAACTGGCAGCCGACCCCAAAGCTGTCCCAATCCTTATGGGATTAGGCGTAGATGAGCTCAGTATGTCTCCAAATAGTATTCCTTTGGTAAAAGCACAAATTCGCACACTGAATTACAGTCAGGCTCAAGTGCTTGCACAGCGTGCACTCGAATGTGATAGTGCCCCTGCTGTACGCCAGTTATCCGAACAAAAAATGTAAAGATTAGGAACAGTAATGGCTAAAGTTTTAACAATTACTTTAAATCCTGCAATTGATGTAACTATACAACTCAATGAGTTACAGGTCGGTGAAGTAAATCGCCAAGAATCTGTAGAAGTACATGCAGCAGGCAAAGGCTTAAATATTGCACAAGTTTTAAAAGATTTGGGGCATGAGGTTATTGTTTCTGGTTTTCTCGGAACAACTAACAGACAGATTTTTGATAAGCATTTTAAGGAAGCTCAATTCCAACCTGAGTTTATTTATATTGAAGGTGAAACTCGCCAAAATATAAAAATTGCTGAACATTCTGGACGTATGACGGATTTAAATGGAAAAGGTTTCTTAGTTTCAGAACAAGACAAAAAGAATCTATTTCAAAAAATCGAAATGATTTTGCCGCAGGCCGATGTGGTTGCTATTGCTGGGAGTCTTCCGCAAGGTTTTAGTGTCCATGAGTTACAGCAACTTATTAAACTCATTCAAGAGCAAGGGAAAAAAGTTGCTCTCGATACAAGTGGTAAAGCACTGGTCGCTGCAATTGAGTGCCAGCCATGGATGATTAAACCAAATACCGATGAGTTAGTAGAAAGTTATCAGCTACCTGCCACGACTTATACTGAACAAAAAAAGCTTTTTGATAACTTAGCTAAAATTGAGCATGTGGTTATTTCGATGGGTGAAGACGGTGTAAATTGGCTACATGAAACACACCCCCTACATGCTCAAGCCCCTAAAGTGATCGTTAAAAGTACTGTTGGTGCGGGCGATTCTCTTTTAGCCGGTATGATTCATGGCCTAATAAATAACTTCTCTCCCGAAGAAACATTAAAAACGGCTACGGCAATTGCGAGCCATGCTGTAACACAAATTGGCTTTCGGATTCCAAATACTGAAAAGCTAAGTCAATTAAAAGCCCAAACTACAATCAATTCATTGAGTGAATCTGATGCTAACTGCTAAACATTTATTATTAGTCATTAATAGTCCGCAACAGCAAGTCAATGCTTTGATTTTGGCTCGTAAACTTGCACAAGTCGCATCCCAACAGGGTTATCCCAATAACATTATTTCGCTTGATGAATTCGAAGCAAATGAAAACTTGGATCAAGTCATTGTTGTTGGACAACGCCCAAAAGACCTTAAAGTTTTTGGTACACACCCTTTATCATTAGTTAGCATTGAAGAGATCAAACATGATGCTCATTCAGCTTTCCAAACTGCCTTAGATCATTTTAAGCCTGCTCAAGATTGGCAAAATGATAATAAACCAACTGCAAGCACAGTCACTAAATTCGTAGCAATCACTGCATGTCCTACTGGGGTTGCACACACCTTTATGGCTGCCGAAGCGCTACAACAAGGTGCAGAAAGACTTGGATATGAAATTGAAGTAGAAACACAAGGTTCCGTTGGTGCAAAAAATATTTTATCAGCCCAAACCATTGCTGAAGCGGACATCGTGATTCTTGCTACTGATATTGAAGTTAACACAGACCGTTTTGTGGGTAAGCGCGTCTATCGATGCGGCACTGGTTTTGCATTAAAGCAAACAGAAAAAATCTTTGCTGAAGCAATCAGCAATGCACAAGTTTTAGAACAAGGTAAGCAACAAACATCAGCCGAGAACAAGGATAAAACCGAAAAAGTTGGCGTATATAAACATCTTTTAACAGGTGTTTCTTATATGTTACCGATGGTTGTAGCTGGAGGTCTTTTAATTGCCCTCTCCTTATGCTTTGGTCTAAATGCTGCTGAGCAAGCCGGAAGTTTACCAGCTATATTGAAACAAATTGGGGCGGCAGCATTTATGCTCATGGTCCCGATGTTATCGGGTTATATAGCCTACTCAATTGCCGATCGCCCCGGTCTTGCACCTGGTTTAATTGGTGGTTTACTGGCCTCTCAATTACAAGCAGGTTTTTTAGGCGGTATTGTTTCAGGTTTTCTTGCTGGTTATATCGCTCTTTTTATTGCAAAAAAACTCAAACTTCCTACAAGTTTAGAAGCCCTTAAACCGATTTTAATTATTCCTTTATTAGGCACTTTATTTGTTGGTCTCATTATGTTCTACGTGGTTGGACAACCTGTAGCACATATTTTCGAGCTAATGAAAGACTTCCTAAATAATATGGGTACAACAAATGCTGTGTTAATGGGAATTATATTAGCAAGCATGATGTGCATTGATTTAGGCGGCCCAATCAATAAGGCAGCCTACGCTTTTACTGTCGGATTACTCACAACAAATACCTATATGCCAATGGCAGCAACAATGGCGGGCGGTATGGTCCCTGCTATTGGTATGGCTATTGCAACTTTTGTGGCTAAAAATAAATTTAGTATAGGAGAGAAAGATGCAGGTAAAGCCGCTTTTGTATTAGGTTTATGTTTTATTTCAGAGGGTGCAATTCCTTTTGCAGCTAAAGACCCAATGCGTGTTATTCCGACCTGTATTTTAGGTGGAGCTGTGACTGGAGCACTTGTGGCCTTATTCCACTGCGAGTTAGTTACTCCTCACGGCGGTGTATTTGTTCTTTTAATTCCAAATGCAATTAATCATGCGTGGCTATATCTCGCTGCAATTGCAGCAGGTAGTATCGTTACAGGAATAAGCTATGCCATTGTTAAGAAAAAAGTAGAAGAAAAAATTGTGACTACTGCATAATTAAAAAAGGGAGAATATAAATTCTCCCTTTTAATTTACAGCACTTAATCAAATAAAAAAATTAAGCTCATTATTATCTAACGCTAACTTAAATAATCTTATTATTATTTAATCTGAATAGCTCGGGCCATAATCTGTACTGGCACTTCCTCTGCTAACATTACAGTTAAAGTTGGGTCTTTTTGCGATTCCGTAGATAAATTCTGAGATTCTAAAACTGTATTTACATCTTTTGGAGCTAATCTAAACATTGCACCTGTTGCAGGATCTACAATTAAAATTCCAATTAAACCGCCAAAAAGAATATTACCAAAATACCAACCACTCAATGCCCCAGTAACTTCTACAGTTTTGCTTTGATAACCTGATTTACTAAAGCTGACCTGATAACTTTCAGGTTTAAAATAACCAGCTCCCTTTTTCAAACTTACGGTGACTGGAGTTTGACCCGTATGGATTTTTACACCTTTACGATTTTTAATCTCAATTGTTGCAGACTCTGGAACACTAGTAAAAGTAACTATTTGTGAAGAACCAGAAACAATAGTTGCACAACCATTAATTCCTAAAGTTAAAGCAATCAAAGATGTAAGTAATACTTTTTTCATCATTAAGCCAAAAGATTTATCAATATTTATTGGAGTGCGCACTATATTAAATGAAACAAAAAATAACAATTAAAATACAATTCATTAGATTAACAATTAAGCAAGTACTTTAATAAGAGTAGTGAGAAATATAATTTATAGAAAAAAGAGTGAGTTTTAAAATGTTACTTAAATAAAGAAAAATTATAATTTATTTATAATAATTAATTAGTTAACCACAAAAATCATTTTACCTTATAAAATAATAGATGAATCATGTTAAATGTATGGTAAATTTTCCTTGAATCGACTCAAATCAACCAATTGATATTTATAATTATTTATTATTTAAATATGTTGATTTTTCATAATTATGACTTTAGAGACAAAAACTTTCTCGTTCAATGCCACGGTCAAAACAAAAAAAATTTTCTACGATGCCTTGGCAAACCAATATCGTTTAATTAACGATCAAGTAAGCATAATTATTTGCAGTCTTTACCAAGTATAGCTACGTTTTATTAAGGTAAGGCCAGTTATAAAAAGTCATTGTTAAATGAAGTTATATAACTTTTGCTCACCAAGTAAAGTCCTGCTATAACTTGCTTGATGAAACTATATTTTTCAACTATTAACGATAGTTCACCAGAAATGCGATCCACCAAGGTATGGGGAAAAGTCAATGACAAAGAAGTATGCGCGTTTTTTACCTACAACAGAATCTTTTACTCTTGAAGATTTTCCATATTATTGGATTACTCAAGTACATGCTCAGTATGTACAAAATATTGATAATGCTTTAAAAAAATATGGTTTAGATAACTCACGTCGACGCATTATGTTGGCTTTAAGTAGTAAGCCCCATGCCAGTGTTTCTGAACTTTCAGATATGATTATTTCAAAAATGTCGACAACCACCAAAATTGTCTACCGTTTAAAAGATGAAGGTTTGGTTGAAACTTATTCTTGTCAGACTGATGGTCGAATCACCCGCGTGGTACTTACAGAAAAAGGTACTGAAATGATCAATAAGATTAATGATCTAACCAGCGTAGTACTCGAGCAATCTTTTGAAGGCATTACCCCTTTGCAATTAGAAAAAATGATGGAAAGTTTAAAATTACTTTTAAAAAATCTTTCTCGTTAGAAATGGAATAGATGTCTTATAGTAAGTAATAATTAAGCTCTCTTTATGAGAGCTTTCTGTATTTTAATGCATCATCTAGGTATTGATTGAAACAACATCCCACATAAAGTAATCAATTAACCTCCCATCTGTTGACTTGAGCCCTTAACTCCAGTAGAAATTCTCTTTCAACAACTGAATAGCAAATCTTTGAAAATGGCTAAAAGAAAATACAAAAGTGACAAATTTCAAGTACGTCGTATTAACCGTCAATGGTGGGTACTTGAAAAAGACCTCGAGTCAAACTGCTATTTAAAACATGAACAAGTGGCAACAAAAACCTTAGCAAACAACTATGCTGATGATTATATTGAACAATACTATATGAATCTTTACATTCAACAACAGTTGAAAAAACCAGAAACTGTATAAAAAAGCCATTTGGCTTTTTTTTATTTTTAATAATTAGAGATTATAAAATTAAAAATTATGAATAAAAAAAACCTACATCTTGGGGAAAATGTAGGCTATAAAATGCACAAAAAGGAAATATATATCCTTCTTGATAAGAAGAATTTTACGATAATATAAGCCTTTATTTTATATTACTTTTGTAAAATTAATGGTGGTTATTGTATTTATTTAGACTTTTTTAAAACTCCCATATTTATATATAATGATTAAAATTTGATTTATTAAAATTTTAATCATCGCAATTTACTTCATATCATTTTATAATTTATTTTCATTGTTTTTATTAAGATAAGTCTCTTAAAATAGTTATAAGCTTCTGTTTTAATAAGTTTTTTACAAAAATAAGCATAAATCTTTTTTTTACTCAAGATAGATAAAAATCAATAAATAACAAAAACATAAATTAAATATTAAGTATATAATATATTTAACAAATCAATTTTAGTTCAAAAAAAATACAGGTGGAATTTATTTATTACTGTTTTGATTACTACAGAAAGATTACAATAATGACTGATAAACAGATTAACACCATACAATCTTTCTAGGCATGTTATGACTTCAATGTCGAACAACACCCAAAAGCATTTTATTGTTGAGCAAATTCCACTACCGACTTGGGTAAGTGATGAAAATGGCTTGATATTATATTGCAATGTAGAGTGTACAGAATATTGGCAGGATACTTTTTCTCCATTACCTCAGCAATGGTTAGATTTTATATCTCCTGTCGATTTATATGAAGTCAAAAATAGTTGGCTCGAAGCAATTCGCCTGAGAAAAAGAATAGAATTAAAATGCCGACTTTTACAAAGTGGTAATCAATATAGATGGTGCAAACTCTCTATTCAAGCATCCAAATATCACGGCTCTTCTCTAGCCAGTGAATGGTATGTCAGCTTTTTAGATATTGACCACGATATTCAAGAACAACAAAACTTGCAAAAGAACATTGAAATACAAAATCAAATGTTAGACATCAGTGTAGACTGCATTAAAGTATTAAACGTAGATGGCACAGTCTCTCATATGAATAAATCAGGATGCCTTGCTTTAGGTGTTCCTGTTAATGAAACAAAATTTGGAATGAAATGGCTTGAGCTCTTGCCGCCGCATATCCGTAAACGTGGGCGCGTCGCTTTAAAAAAAGCTCTTCAAGGCAAAGTTGCCAGATTTGCAGGAATGAGCTGTTTACCTGATCAAGAGCCTGAGTATTGGGATAATATGCTTACCCCAATTCATCGGGAGAATGGTGAAATCATACAAATACTTTGTGTATCACGTAACGTCACTCAACAGCATTTAACAGAAAATCAGCTTAGAAATATGAGTGAAAGAGATGAACTTACCGGATTATGTAATCGGCGTTCATTTAAATTTCAACTTAAACGTACCCTTGCCTATTCAAAAGATACCCAAACAAGTGTGGGTTTACTATTAATTGATCTTGATCATTTTAAGCATATTAATGACACTTTAGGGCATAGCGCAGGTGATCATCTTTTAAAAGTCCTATCCAAACGATTTGGTCAATGTGTTGATGATGAAAGATGTTTTGTTGCCCGACTGGGGGGAGACGAGTTTGCGGTTATTATTAATAACCTCGAATCTGAAAATGATGTGCGCGACCTAGCAGCTATTTTACTTCAACAGTTAAATCAGCCTATTACCTATTTAGGGAATGTTCTAAATGGTGGCATGAGTATTGGTTGTGCAATTTATCCCCAAGATGCCATAGATCAGTCAAGTTTACTCAGTTGTGCAGATATGGCATTGCATGACTTAAAAGCGCGTGGTCGTGGTGGTATCCGCATGTATGATCCATGCATGATGCAAATGACTGAAACAGTCGCTTCTCAACTTAATTTAGCACGTCAACTTATTCGCCATCATACAATTCAGCCCTACTACCAACCAAAAGTAGATTTAAGAACCCATCGTGTTGTAGGGTTCGAAGCTTTATTACGCTGGCATACTACCTCAGCCCAAAGAGGTTATCCGGCACAAATTGCTGAGGCTTTTAAAGATTATAATTTAGCGAGTAAAATCGGTGAAACTATGCAACATCAAGTTTTACGTGACATCGCAAAATGGATAGCTCTTGGTATTAACCCCCTACCTGTTTCACTCAATGCTGCACCAGTTGAGTTTTTAAGAGACAACTATGCTGAACGGCTTTTGAAAAAGATCAATCAATTTCACATTCCAACACATTATATTGAAGTAGAAGTAACTGAACATATGCTAGGTGACCGAGGTTCAGAATATGTTATCCGTGCGCTTAATAAATTAAAACAGCATGGAGTACATATTGCACTAGACGACTTTGGTACTGGTTTTTCATCACTCACTCATATTCGTGACTATCCAATTGACAGTTTGAAAGTAGATTGTAGTTTTATACAAAAGATGCAACATGACCCATCAATTTATGCAATTGTCCAAGCAATTGGTTTACTCGCTCCAAATTTATCATTGGGGCTCATCGCAGAAGGCATTGAAACTCCAGAACAAGAAGAGTTACTTAAACAGTTTGGATATAGTATAGGTCAAGGATTTTTGTTTGAATCCGCTATAGACGCCAATCAAGTCATTGCAATACTTAAACAAAATCAGCCCTACTTAGAAAGTCATTACAATGCTTTAAGATAAATCTTTAATAAACTCTCTTTCCTCTATTCCTACTAAAAATAAACAATAATTTTTTAAAAATTGTTCATAATATAAGCAGAAAGATAATAAGTCGGTGTTTTGACACCATACATTGTCATAGGACAATAAGGAGCAATATATGAGTTATCACCATATTTTGGTTCCAGTTGATGGTTCTCCTACTTCACTCATTGCTGTTAATCATGCAGCAGCACTTGCTAAGGCCTTTGGTAGTAAAGTGACTCTAGTATATGCGCTTACTATAGATCCTTTCATTTCTGTAGAATTCATTGATAGTACAGAATTAGCACAGGATTATTTCAATAAAGCTAGAGCATCAATTCAGGGTATTTTAGACCAAGCGAAAGAACAATTTAACCAGCATGGAATTTCTGTTGAAACAAAAATTGTTGAGGGTCAAACAATTCATACAGAAATTATTAAAGCAGCGACTGAGCTCAAAGCAGACTTGTTAGTCATTGGCTCCCATGGTCGAAAAGGATTTAAAAAGTTCTTCTTAGGAAGTGTGACTCAAGCTCTTTTAGGAGAAATTCATTTACCGGTATTAGTCGTAACTGAATAGTTATTTTAAGCTAAAAAAACCGATCTACATAAGATCGGTTTTTTACTACTTAGTATTACTGACCCTTATATGTAAATCTAATCAGAGATCCTGGATTTTCTAATGTATTCGTTACAGAACCATCATCTTTTTGTACATTTCCGGCAGTATCAGTCAATACATATAGAACATTTCCATCTGGACTTGCAATTACATCACGATAGCGGTTGTTGCTCTTAAACATCGGCACAGCATCATCATAAGTAACACTGTAAGTTGGATTTAGCTTAATACGAAAAATAACACCTCGTTTTAAAGATGGAACCAATAATGTATTTTCCCAACCAGAAATTGCTTTTTTGCCGCCCTTATAGACATAAGCAGATGACGGTGCAACTGTCGGCCAGCAAACATAGGTCATATCCCCACAAGTTGGGTCATTATAATTGTAGTTATCTTGGACGGTATATAAAGTTTTTAACGGCGGTACAAAGTTTTTACCAGTCCATTCAGACTCTTTAGTTACTGGAACGCCGGTTGCCACTTTTAAGCCGTTTTGTCCTAAATCTTTAATCTGTGCCTTATTGGTTGCTGCTGAATAATTTGCATAGGCATAACCACTATCATCTTTATAACCTGCTACATTTGGCCAGCCATAATTACCGCCTTTAACAATAAGATTAATTTCATCATCAGAGTTTGGGCCCTGTTCAGATTGCAATAGTTTTCCATTCGGAGTAAATGCCAAGCCCTGTGGGTTACGATGACCAAGCGTATAAATATGGCTAACTACTCCATTAAAACTTGGATTATCTTTTGGAATACTTCCATCCAGATTTAAGCGTAATACTTTACCCATATAGGTATGATAGTCTTTGCCGCCGAGTTCCTGTTGAGTCGGTGTATGCTGTGCTTGATTAGGCAAAAATAAATAAGCAAGCTGGTTACGCCCCTGATCACCAATCGTATAGTAAATCTTTTGGTCTGGTCCAATTACAAGACGCCCCGACTGATGGTCTTTCGATGAAGGTAACCCTGCCAATAAATCTACTGGCTTTTCAAAAGTATCTGTTGTCTTGTTATAGGTATATCTACGAATAATAGTTTGATTTGGTAATTCTTTATCAGTCGATTTTGGATTTTTAAATGTACCTGAAATATAGATATAAGGATTATTTTTAAAGTCAGGATGGAAAGCAAAGCCTAATAAACCGTTTTGTCCATCAGCATCATTTACAATCTCAGGCACCTGAAAAACTGTTTTTACACTGCCCGACTCAGGGTTAACTCTTAAAATTTTACCAGTTGCTCGTTCAGTTAACCAAATTTGATTGTCTGGCCCCCATAACAAAGCATGTGGTTTATTCAAATTGGTCAGAATAACTTTCTTATCAAAATTTTCCGTTTTAGCTTTTGCAAATTGAGCGGGTGTAAGAGGAATATCTGCAAATGCTGTATTAAGTATTAATAGCTGTGCTGCACCTAAAAAAGTGATTTTAGCCAATAAATGTTTATTCATATGTTCAGCCTTATAAATTTCCAAAAATTTTCGGAGAATTACTCACACCTAAGGAAAAAGGTTTATATGAGTTATCTATATGATTTGTATTATGAAGAATAACAAATCTATTAAAATCCAAATTTCTAGAAGGCTCTGTTGCATAAAAGTAGCTATTTAAATCTTTTTAAAAGTACACCTGAGTACTCAGAACAGACAAATTAAATGAAAAATTAAGATCCCCCTTCTATCGCCTCTACCTAGTAAGCGCATTTAGTCAACTTTAAGAACTTATGCTATTCTTCGGCCACTTTTAAAAGTCTCAAATTCTCTATAGCCATGAAACTTACCCCACCTTAAGTTTATTTACACTTCTTATGGTATCAGTTAGTACTTTTGAATGGAGTTTTCTGACTCACTTTAAAGCTAACCCAAAAGTAACAATGTCGTTATGATTGCAACTCAAAAATTAGCACTAGGTATACTCTCTATCAAATAAAGAAATTGCAAGATAGATACTAACTGTATTAAATTTCCCAAATATCCAAAAATAAAACAATTAGTTATAAAAATTATTTCAATATTTTATTTAACCTAGAATCTAAAAAGGTCTACATTTTTCAACTATACTGCTTCACTACAAAATACGTAAAACATATTACTCATTATTTTTAATAAATAAAATGCAAGGATTATAAGTTGGTTTTATTTTTTAATTCAGGTAATTCCAATTTTTGCCCCGCTAAATGATGTTTACAGTTAAAAGAATATTTAATAAAACCTTCTTCTATAAAATAATGACAACGTCCAATAATACTTATGTCCGGATTAAAAGTTGGTTTTTCAAAGCTACCGTTAAAGACCCACTGACAACCATTAGAAAAGGGGTACTCCACCGGAATATAGTGAAGATGCCCACAAGCCGGACACATGTGTTCATACATCCCGCCTTCAAAATATTGTACTTTCATAAAGGCTCCTTTTTAAATAAAAAAGCCAACTTATATGAGCCGACTAAATCTATCCACATAAGAACACTACATATTTTTTAATTATTCTCTAAAGCTTTCTGTTTTTCTTTTTTTACTTTAACTAAGAGATATTACAAATTGATGAAGAGTTTTTTAAATTATTATTTATATAAACTTCATTAAACATAAAAAATTTTCTGAAAAATTATAAAAAATAATTATTATATTTTACTTATTATTAAAAAATAAAAAAGTCCGTATCGTGGGAAGCTACGGACTTGAAACTCAGCTAAACAACTTGTCACTTAGCGAGAAAGCACTATCTATTTAATCTAATTAAGTTCTATATTCAGGTCAAGAACAACCTATACCTTCTATAAAAAATAGGATGAGTTGTGAACTATTTCACATTTATTTTCTAATCGCTTAAGTTAATCATTTTATAAAATAATATCTATCTTAATATATGCCTGAAATAATGCTCTAAAATCGTATAATGATTAATATGAGGTATAAGCTTACAAGATACTAAATTCTGATCTTGCCCTTTTTTACTTTCAAAATAATTTTGGCTTTGCCATTTCAACTCTTCGAGTTCAAGTTCACCACATAAAATTGAACATGGAATTGCAATTCGATTGCTGAAATGAATAGGGCTATATTTTAAGACATCTTCATTTGCTAGGTTAAGTGCATGATTTAAATGAGTCCTTTGTATGGGCCCTAAATCATAAATTCCACTTAATAAAACCAATTCAGATAGGAATGGATAGTCCACTGACAAGGCAGCAAGATGTGCTCCTGCTGAATGCCCAACCAAAACAACCTGATCAGTTATCCAATCTTGCTCTCGAATAAAATCGAGAGCTTGATAAACCTGAGAAGCAATATCTGAAATTTTGCTTTGTGGAGCTAGATCATATTCTAAAAGGACACATTGGGCTCCTTTTGATAGAACATGCGGTACGATAAATGCAAAATCTGATTTATCACACCATTGCCAATAGCCACCATGAATAAAAATAACAGTCTTCTTGGCATGCTCTGAGTGAAATAAATCTAAAGTTGATCTTGGGTTTGAACCATATTGGATATCTCTAATATGGGTAAATTTTTGGTAGACCTCCAAGCTTCTTCTTTGAAATTCTGCCAATATTTCGTGTTCATTTGCTACGGTTCTAGCATTGTCATATTGCCTCATATACTTCTCACTTCAATGACTCTTTATGAGCACTTAAAGAAAGCTTGGCTGGCGAACGTTTTAAATAATAGAAAAACGTAAGAATAATGATTAAAGGAACACCGAATTGCAAAGTTGACTTAAATTCATTGGTAAAACAAGTCGTGATCGTGATACTTAAAATTGCGATTAGTCCCAATAAAGAAATTAACCGACTTGCTGGAACTTTAAACTTTAATGCTAGGCCTTGTTGCGCCATATTTTTTCTAAAAAATAGATGCGTAACAAAAATACTCCCCCACGTAAATAATGCTCCAAACATTGAAAGAGCAATCATAATCGGAAAAGCAGAAGCTGGATTAATTGTATAGATAATACTCGCAATACCAATCCCGACTGCGGACAATAGCAACGCGTTAACTGGTACGCCATTGCTACTAATACTGCCGAATAGTTTTGGTGCATCACCTGCGCGTGACAAGCTAAATAGCATACGTGTTGAGATATAGAGCATACTATTCATGGCGGATAAAGCCGCGACAATTACAATAAAATTTAAAATACTGTCTGCATAAGGAATACCTACAATTTTCATCACCATTACAAAAGGGCTGGTTGCATCGGCACCAATTAAAGTTGTCCACGGAACAAGTGCCACAATGAGAAATAAAGACAGTAAATAAAATAGGATTAAGCGAATTGCAGTACTTTTAAATGCTTTCTTGACAGCTCTTTCGGGATCTTTAGCCTCACCTGCTGCAACAGCAATCATTTCAATACTTAAATAACTGAATATGGAAATGATTACGCCAATCCACACCCCACTAAAACCATGAGGAAAAAAGCCCCCATACTCTGTTAAATTGGAAATGACTTGTCCTGTCCCTTCATGACTTTGAGTCAAGATGCCAATAGATAAAAGAATAAATACAATAATGGCAAAGACTTTTATTGTCGAAAACCAATATTCAACCAACCCAAAAGCTTTAACACTATAGGCATTTACCACCAGCAAGGTAATCGAGAAAAAAGCAATCCAGATCCATGAACCAACATGTGGGAACCATAATTTCATATAGTCAGCAACTGCTGTGATTTCCGTGCCCACAGCTAATACAATACATGCCCAATAACAATAGCGGACCAAAAACCCAGCCAGTGGACTTACATAATGCTCTGCATAGGCCCCAAAGGAACCTGATGTGGGATGTTGAACTGTCATTTCAGCTAAACAAGCCATAATAGCAAATGCAATTAGACCACCAATAGCATAGCTCACAATCACGGCTGGGCCAGCAAAGCTGATTGCAAACTTGCTTCCCATGAACAGCCCTGTACCAATCGCTCCACCAATTGCAATCATTCCCATTTGCTTTGCGGATAATTTCTTATGTAAACCCGCTTCTCTATTTTGTATTTCATCAAAACTGCTCATAGGCCCTCCTAGCCACTTTTCTGATGTTGACCTTTAAATATCAGGTCACTTCGCTGCGCACCAGATAACGCTCATTTTTCCATTCACTATTCAGCATAATCTGCTTAAGTTGCTGTACTGCATTCCAGATATCTTCAAAACCTAAATAGAGAGGTGTAATCCCAAACCTTAATACTTCTGGCTCTCGATAATCACCGATTACGCCTCGAGCAATGAGTGCCTGAATAATTTCATAGCCAAACTCATGTTTATAGCTCACATGGCTACCACGATATTGATAATTTAAAGGTGTAATAAGTTCAAAGCCAAACTGACAACATTCTTGTTGGACGAGCTGAATAAATAGATCAGTTAATTTAAGAGATTTCTCGCGTATTTGTTGCATATCTACTTCTAAAAAAATATCGACACCACATTCGATTAAACTCATAGAAATGATGGGCTGCGTTCCACACAAATAACGACGAATACTGTTAGCTGGTTCATAGTGCTGCGCCATATCAAATGGTTTCTTGTGCCCCCACCAGCCTGATAAAGGTTGCCAAAACTGGTCCCGATGCTTTTGATGTACCCATAACAAAGCTGGAGAACCTGGACCACCATTTAAATATTTATAAGTACACCCAATCGCAAAATCACTATTACTCTGATTAAGATCCATAGGCACTGCACCAACCGAATGACATAAATCCCAAATAATCAAAGCATCTTTAGCGTGAATTTGTTGATTAATAGATGTCATATCATAGAAATATCCAGTTCGATAATTCACGTGAGAAAGAACGACTACAGCTACATCTTTTGCTAAAACACGGGATAAATCATCTACACCATCAATCAATTCAACTTTGTAACCTTGATGAATTAAATCAATAAAGCCTTCAATAATATAAATATCTGTTGGGAAAGCATCTTTTTCTGCAACAATAATTTTACGTTCCGGAAATTTTTCGGCTTGAATTTTCACCGCTGCTGACAAGACTTTAAATAAATTTAGAGTTGTAGAGTCTGAAATAACGACTTCGTCTTTTTCAGCACCAATAAGTTTTGCTACTTTATTGCCTAATCTAGTCGGTAGCCCCCACCAATCTGCTTTATTCCAACTATTAATGAGGTCTTCGCCCCATTCTTTAGAAATAATATGCTGAGCAACATCTAATGATTTCTTTGGTCGTGCACCTAAAGAATTACCATCTAAATAAATGACATTTTCTGGCAGAGCAAAGTCTTCTTTAAAGTTTTTGAGTTCATCTTCCTGATCCCAATAGAGGCATTGTTCGTGAGTAATCATTTGTTATTTCACCTATTTTCAACATTTCCTTGTATTTGAATTTTATCACGCCAATTCTTTCGATTTATTCGATAATATTTGATTAAAATTTGCTATTTTCGTATAAAATTCGAATTAAAATTAAAAAACATGGATGAAATTCGAAAATGAATGTAGATGCAATCGACCTAAAAATTTTGAAGTATTTACAAGATAACGCTCGGTTAAGTAACCAAGAACTGGCCGATCTCGTTAACCTTTCAGCATCAGCATGTCATCGGCGAGTTAAAATTTTAGAAAGCAATGGAGTAATTGAAAAATATCAAGCTAAAGTTAACTATGAAAAATTAGGTATAAAGATTGAGGCAATTGTTGAAATAAAACTTGCCCAACTAACAGAAAATGATCACAACTTTTTTTTAAGTCAGATCAAAAATTTTGATGAAGTCATTAATGCATATATTATTACTGGCGAGTCTAATTATGTTTTACATGTTGCGACGAAAGATCTGAATTCTTTTTCCCATTTTGTTATTAATACTTTAAATAAAATTAAAGGTGTAGTGAGCATCAACTCTAAAATCATATTACAGAAAATTGTGCAAAAACCACTTTGACTCCCCTCATTCCCTATTAAAGAGCCATCCTATGATCGAAACTAAACGTTTAATTTTAAGACAGTGGAAAGAAAGTGATTTTGAGCCTTTTATAAAAATGGGCTTAGATCAAGATGTTATGCAGTTTTTCCCAAATCTTTTGACGCCCCAAGAAAGCCTTAATTTAATCCAAAAAATTTCATCTCTCATCCATGAAAAAGGTTGGGGCTTTTGGGCAGTAGAGTTAAAAGAAACCCATCAATTTATCGGTTTTATTGGATTACACCATCAACCTGAACAGTTTGATTTCTCTCCATGCGTTGAAATTGGTTGGAGACTAGCTAAAGAGTTTTGGAAACAAGGTTATGCTACTGAAGGAGCAAAAGCAGCGTTAGACTATGCTTTTAATGTACTCAATTTAGATAAGATTGTTTCATTCACAGCTACTCCCAATAAACCATCTCAAGCGGTAATGGAAAGACTTGGAATGCAGAAAGTTAAAAACTTTAATCACCCTAAAGTTCCTCTCCATCACGAATTAAGAGTACATGTGCTATATGAAATCACGAATTCTTCATTCAATTTACAATGAAAATTAATAACTTGAGTCTTTATAAATAAAAAAATTAAAAAAACTTACTCATCAAAATCATAACCAACAGAGGTCGAGCATTCCCAATATTCATGGATTTTATCTGCTATTTCATCTTTCTCCATGGTGTTAAGCACATAAAAAAGTTTAGCCTCTTTATTTTTTCTTAGAATTAATAAATTGTAATAATCATATTCAGGTCCATTTAGCCCCAATGTAAGTTGTGATTCACAGTGCTTTTCTGCTTTGTAGTGCCATTCAAGTTTATAAGTATCAAGGCCATCAGCGGCATTGATTACGATGCCATCATTGGTTCCACCAATAAATCCAATTTTCATTGCTGTCTCTAAGTTCTTATTAGGATAATTTTCAATATAACGTTAATTGAGTACTCTTCAATTTATATATTGTTTATCAAAAAGTATCGTATGTAACCATAATTAGAAAAAACTCTTAAATAATCATTTAGATTTCTAATTTAGAAGATTCTGGTTATTGTTTTACTCCATATAAAAGAAGAACTTTCTACTAAAAACCACTTATTATTATTTTCTGTTTTGCAAAATTACGCGCTATAATTTCAAACGATTCATTTCCCTATCCGTCACATTAATCTGTATAAATTTTAGAAAAAATTAATGGATGGAATTTTACCTTAATTTGAGTGTTCATAATTTTTTATAATTTGTGATTTTAAAAGGATATATGGTAGATGTGTCATAAAAATTTTGCTTTAAAAGCCTTTGGAGATTTTTGACGCATGTCTAAGATTGTAATGTTTGACATGGATGGTACGCTATTAGATCTTGCTTTTGATGATTTCATTTGGAATGAATGCCTTCCTGAACGACACGCCCAGATACATCGACTTCCACTCATCCAAAGCCAAAAAACACTATATCAATTTTATCAATCTCATAGGCATACTCTTGTTTGGTATTCATCAACCTATTGGACTAAAACTGTAGGCGTTGATGTACTGAGATTACAGCAAGAATTTCAATCTAAAATCAAAGCTCGTTCTGGCTGTATTGAACTTTTGCAACAACTTAAAGAGCAAGGATATATGTGCTGGCTAGTGACTAATGCTGACCGGGCCAGCTTACGCTTAAAACTCGACAATATTGCAATTGAACATTTCTTTGATGTAATCATATCAAGTGAACAAGTTGGTTATGCCAAAGAAAATATTAATTTTTGGCAAGAACTCCAACGTTTACATTTATTCAATCCAGATGAAACGATTTTTATTGACGATACGACTCCTGTATTAAAAACGGCAGAGAAATTTGGTATTAAACACTTGTTTACTATCTCACAGCCCTCAAGTCTAAAGGGTATAAGACAGCAACAGGATCTAGAGTATAAAGCACTAGATCGACTTACAGAATTGCTGTCTATATTGAATCAAATTGATAGAAAGGATAATGATGTCAAAATTGCATGAAAACGATGCTGTAGAGACCATGCGTGTCGACAAATGGCTATGGGTTGCTCGTTTTTTTAAAACTCGTTCAATTGCTAAATCAGCAATTGAAGGAGGTAAAGTACATCACAATAATGAGCGTGTAAAAGTTTCTAAAGAAATTCGTGTTGGAATGGAGCTTATTATTCAGCAAGGGTTTGATAAAAAAACTGTTGTAATAAAGGCCCTTTCGAACACACGTGGTCCAGCTCCAGTGGCACAGCAACTTTATGAAGAAACCGAAGTAAGTATTGCTAGACGGGAGTTGATTGCATCGCAACGAAAATTGCATAATCTAGCTCGACCTGACCATAGACCCACTAAAAAGGATCGTCGACAAATTAGTCGGTTTAAACAGGAGAATGATCAACATTGGTCATACGATGATGAATAAAAACGTCGAGTTGTGTCGCACACACACATACAACACATAGAAGCTATAGAAAAAATCTGTCACTATTAACCCAGTGAAACAAGTTGAGATTCAATGCATCCACTTGGGTTAAACGTGATGAACATAGAGTATTGAGGTTTTTGAGATGGATGAGAATAAAAGCAAAGCATTACAAGCCGCGCTAAGTCAAATTGAGAAACAATTTGGCAAAAATACGGTGATGCGTCTCGGTGACAACACTGTTCAAGCTGTTGAAGCTGTATCTACAGGCTCTTTGACTTTAGATATTGCATTGGGGATTGGTGGTTTACCAAAAGGTCGTATTGTCGAAATTTATGGTCCAGAATCATCTGGTAAAACCACAATGACTCTACAAGCGATTGCACAATGTCAAAAAGCTGGTGGTACTTGTGCATTTATTGATGCAGAGCATGCATTAGATCCACAATATGCACGTAAACTTGGTGTAGACATTGACAATCTGCTTGTATCACAGCCTGATAACGGTGAACAAGCTCTCGAAATTGCAGATATGCTAGTTCGCTCTGGCGCAATTGATATGATTGTTGTCGACTCAGTCGCTGCCCTTACCCCTAAAGCAGAAATTGAAGGTGAAATGGGTGACTCTCATATGGGTTTGCAAGCTCGTCTAATGAGTCAGGCACTTCGTAAAATTACTGGTAATGCTAAACGCTCAAACTGTATGGTCATTTTCATTAACCAAATCCGTATGAAGATTGGCGTAATGTTTGGTAGCCCTGAAACTACAACTGGTGGTAACGCATTGAAGTTCTACGCTTCTGTACGTTTAGATATCCGCCGTATTGGTCAAGTAAAAGAAGGCGATGAAATCGTCGGCTCTGAAACTCGAGTTAAAGTTGTTAAAAACAAAATGGCTCCTCCTTTCCGAGAGGCTCTTTTCCAAATCCTATATGGTAAAGGCACAAACCAGCTAGGCGAACTTGTAGATTTAGCTGTACAACAAGATATCGTACAAAAAGCAGGTGCTTGGTATTCATATCAAGGTAATAAAATTGGTCAAGGTAAGAACAATGTTATTCGCCACTTTGAAGAAAACCCTCAAATGGCTGGAGAGATTGAACGTAATATCCGTGAACAGCTGTTAACAACGGGTACTAATACTGCTCAAGTTGAAGATGAAGAAGAAGCCGATCTTTTATTAGAATCTTAATTATTCATGAGCCTTAAAACGCCCTTCGGGGCGTTTTTTTACAAGGGAATCCCAATACTATGTTCAAAAGAACTGAAGAACAGTCTCAACAAAGAGCTTTGCTTACAGGTCAGCGTTTACGCTCCTATGCTTTTGCTTTATTAACTCGTCGAGATTACTCCAAAGCAGAGCTTATTGAAAAATTAACTCGTTATGCTCAAAATCCTGAAGAGGTTAAACAACTTGTTGATGAATTATCTGAACAGAATTATCAAAGTGATCAACGTGTTGCTGAACAAATGCTTGCTAGCCAGATTCGGAAAGGCAAAGGACCAAAGCGTATTAAACAAGCTTTAAAAACAAAACAAATCGAAAATGATTTAATTGCAGAAGATATTCATAATATTGATTGGATAGAGCAAGCGTATCAACTGAAAGTGAAAAAATTTGGTGAAGAAGTAGAAAAAGATCCAAAACTTAAAGCAAAACAGATTAGGTTTTTACAATATAGAGGATTTGATTTAGATGTAATTATAAAAGCAGTCCAACGGAGAGTGGACTAAGAGAAATGGTGGTAGCCCCACTAGCAAAACTTCGGCACATCATAGATCTGCTACCGTTGCTACCTTCCGGTCCTGGCGGGGTTCACAGAGTACAATTGCGAAGCCACCAGCGGGGCTACCATTGCAAAACAGAGTATAGAGATTTTTAAAAGAGTTGCAACCCTTCTTCACAGTTTTAAGCAAGTTTATGTTTCAATTGATTAATTCATCAGCAAAAAACCGTAATTTTCTATATTTCTCTCTCCTATATTCTTTCTTGTATCTTATTTTGGATAAAATATGCTTGAAGATTGTAAACTATTCTTGCATTTATATTGTTAGCTGTTTTAATTGCATTGACCAATTAAAATCTTAGATAGTTAAGTGAATAGTTTATATATTCCTTTCTCAAATTGGCTTTTACATAAAATTATGGATCTATACTCATGCGATTGATGAAGCATTCTTTATTATTTATTGCCTTAATGAGCACTACCTCTCTCTATGCCAACATTCCAATTGAGTCTCGCGGTTTAAGCCAAAATGATGGCAGTTCAACTAACACTTCTTCTAATAATGTATCAGTACCTAGTAACTTAAACTGGGAATTAATGCAAAAAAACCAACAATTAGAAAATGATGTACGTACCTTACGTGGTCAATTAGAAGAGCAATCAAACGATATTGAACAATTAAAAAAAGATTTATCTAATCGTTATACTGACCTAGATCAACGTTTAGAACTACTTAATCAGAAAGTCGACCCAGAAAGTGCACCATCAGATAATCCTGCGAACAGCAACACTCCTGCTACGGCAAGCACAGAAGCCTCCGCAGTAGATAACAAAGTAGTAAATGCCACTCAAACAAGCAGCTCCACCACTCCACCATCACAACCAGAAGCGTCTCAACCACCTTCACAAAACCAGTCAAACTCAGTAGAGCTTGAAAAGGCAGCTTATACTGTAGCTTTAGATGCCTATAAGCAAGGTGGTGCCAAAAAAGCAATTGCTCCAATGCAAAACTTTATTAAAAATCATCCAAATAGTGTTTATACTGGAAATGCCTACTTTTGGTTAGCTGAATTTAATTTAGCAACTGATCCGGTAAACTATAATGAAGCAAAAAAGAATTATAATGTAGTAGCAACTCGATATCCAAATTCTAGTAAAGCTCCCCGCGCCCTATATCAACTCTATAGCATTGCTAAAGATGTCGATAAAAATACAGCTTCAGCAAACCAATATAAAACTAAAATCTTGAGTCAGTATTCAAAATCTGAAGAAGCCAAATTTTTTAATAAATAATAATTTAAAGAAAAAAAAAGACACTGCAATATGCAGTGTCTTTTTTTAATATATTCTCTTAGCGCACAATACCACGTTCTGACTGTTCAACAGAGTCAATCAATAATTGAGCTTCTGGAACACTCGGAAGAATATCATTTTTAATCTGCTCAACAGCTTGAACAGAGGTAAGCCCTGATTTAAAAATTAACTTATAAGCCTCTCTGAGGCCTTGAATTGTATTTTTAGACCAACCCTTTCTACGCATTCCTTCGATATTAATACCAAATGCATGAGCAGGATTACCAGAAGCCATAACGTAAGCTGGTACATCCTTTAAAATTAGCGATGCGCCACCCACCATACTGTAAGAATCGATTTTACAGAATTGATGAATGCCAGAATTACCACCTACAATAACATGGTCACCAATATGCACATGCCCAGCAATACCAACATTATTAGCAAAAATATTGTGATCACCTACAATACAGTCATGCGCAATATGCGTATTTACCATCAATAGGTTATGACTACCTATCTTAGTTAATGCATTATCTTGCACAGTACCTCTATGTAAGCTGCAATGCTCGCGAATTAAATTATTGTTACCAATTTCAAGCCAGGTTTCTTCACCTTTGTATTTCAGGTCTTGGCATACCTCACCAACACTTGCAAATTGAAAGATCTCATTATTTTGGCCAATTCTGGTAAAACCACCTACTACCACATGAGAATGTAATTTAGTACCAGCACCTATAGTCACTTGAGGACCAATGACACAATAAGGTCCTATTTGAACATCTGAAGCAATCACTGCAGATGGATCAATAATGGCGGTAGAATGGATTAAATCGTGATTGCTCATGCCTGCTCTGTTTTTTGGTGTGAAATCATAATCTCAGCGGTTGCTGCTACGATGCCGTCGACGCTAGCTGTACAATTGTATTTGTAAATACCGCGCTTCTGCATTACCAACTCGGATTTTAATACAAGTTGGTCGCCTGCAACTACTTGTTTTTTAAATCTAACTCTTTCTGCACCAGCAAACAGGAACAAAGAACCTGGTTTTGGCGTTTCGTTGTTCATAATAAATCCTAGAACACCTGAAACTTGAGCTAGTGCTTCAACAATTAGAACGCCAGGCATAATTGGATATTCTGGGAAATGTCCTTGTAGAAACTCTTCATTGATAGAAACATTCTTATAACCAACAATACTATTGTCAGTAACTTCAGTCACACGATCAACCAATAAGAATGGATAACGATGCGGCAAATATTGACGAATCGTTTGAATCTGCATTGGTAATTCAGGGATGGCAAATTTAGGTGTAGTTGACTCGGTCATAATATTCTATTTACGCAAATTAAAGGTTGATTCAAGAGACTCTATTTGAGCTTGTATATGATCAAGTCGTTTAGTGATTTGGGTCAATGGCACATCTGCTAATTGTCGCAAGCGTACAATTGTCTTTTTCCAATGACTATTTTCAAATAACCCGATTCCAGAAGAATAAGTTCCAGCTACAGAAATATTTTTTGTGACCATTGACATTGCAGTTAAAGTTACATTATCAGTGATATAAAGGTGCCCTGATACTCCACAAGCTCCACCTAGAATGCAGTTTTTGCCAATTTTAACACTACCTGCAACTCCACATTTAGCAGCGATAGCCGTATTTGAACCAATATGAACGTTATGTGCGATTTGCACAAGGTTATCAATAATTACCCCATCTTCCAAAATTGTATCATCAAGTGCACCTCTATCAATACTACAATTTGATCCAATCCGAACATCATTTCCGATTAAAACTGAACCTAATTGAGCTATACGATGCCATTTGCCTTGATAAGGGGCAAAGCCAAAACCTTCCCCTCCAATCACAGTGCTGGAATGAATACGAACACGATCTTGTAATTTAGAACCACCCGTAATAGTGACATGAGAGTCAATAAAACCATTTTTCCCAACTTCTACATTATCATCAAGCTTTGTATGGGATTGGATAACTGTATTATCACCTACCACACAATTTTCGCCAATTACAACGTAATGACCGATATATGCTGTATCAGAAATAATCGCAGAAGGATGAATTTGAGCCGTACTCTCTATACCTACAGAAGTGATTTTTTTATCAAAAACATGAGTAAGTATGGCAAAAGCTAAATAAGGATTATCAACAATAATAAAATTTTGTTTATCGGGGAGTTGTTCTTTAATGGGGCTTGTAACAATGTACGCACCCGCATGGCTAGCCTTTGCTTGAGCAATATACTTTTCGCCATTCACGAAAGCAATTTGATTAGTTTCAGCATTTTCTAAACTTGCTAAGTTTATAAATTGAAGATTACCTGTACCTACTAGCTCACCATTCACTAAGTGAGCTAGTTCATCTAAACGATAATATTGCACTGTCATTAATTTATTTCATTGAATTAACCTTTTGAATCATTTTATCAGTTAAATCATATTTAGCGTCATAGGCAACGGTTGAATTTTTATTCAAAATGAAGTCAAGATTATTTTCTTTTCGTAATTGTTCAGCTGCTTGCTTCACACGATTCTCGAAAGTTGAATTCATTCCTTGCAAACTAGTTTGAACTTTAGTCTGCAAACCTTGTTGAGTTGAATTAAATTCATTAAGTTTTGTCTGATATTGTGCTTGAAGCTTTTTAATATCATCTTCTTTCATTTTTTGCCCCTGAGTTTGGGCTTGACGTTGAAGACCTTCTAATTCTTTACCCAGCTGCTCAAGACGAGTTGTTGTTGGCTTAACTGATTGATTTAAACTTGCGTTTTGTTGTTTCAAATAAGCACTATTTTCTACAACTTTAGCCAGATCAATAACACCATAGCCAGCAGCATTAGTCATAGCAGAAACTGTCAGGCCTAGTCCTAACATTAATATATTTAATTTTTTCATTTAAATTTGTGTCCTTATTTCATGTTTAGTCAAGTCGTACTTAGAAAGTACGACCGATTTCAAATTGGATTTCTTTGGTTTTATCACCAGGCTTTTCATTTAATGGGTATGCATAGCTAAGTGATAATGGTCCAATCATGGTAATCCATGTAAAACCTACCCCTACGCTATAACGCATGTTACCCAAGTCGAAACCATAGTTATCTTCACAGTATTTTTTAGCGTCTGGAATTTGCTGACCATTCATTATCATAGAATAAGAACGAACGTCACACTTAGTATCAAATACTTGACCGCCTTCAGCAAAAATTACTGGTCTAACTTGACGAGTCCAGTCACCTTTAAAAGGTAATGGTAGAGCTAACTCAGTACCAAACTGCACTAGAGCGTTACCACCTACATCCTCTGGTGAAGAATCATCTTTACCTTCTTCTTGTAAATTTACACTTGAATATTTCGGCCCCAGGGTACTGTTATCATAACCACGGACAGAGCCATAACCGCCCGCATAGAAGTTTTTATAGAATGGCAAATCATTACCATAGCCAAGTTTACCATAGCCACGCAACACAAAACCTTTACTACCAATAGGGAAAAATGCCTGAGCATCATAAGTCGCTTTTTGATAGTCAACATCACTACCTGGCAAACCAATTTCCAGACCTACTCGATGTGACATACCTGACGTTGGGAAAATCGGACGGTTTAATGTGTTATATGACCAACCTAAGTTTAAGTTATAAGTAAAGAACTCACCTTCAAATGCACTGCCATAAGGCTTAGAAGTTTGTCCATCTGGGCAATTATATAAACCAGTTGTCTTATCTTGAACAAGGTCAACAAGGCAGTAAGTGCTGGTTGAAGTAGTTTTTCCACCATTTTTTAACAAGTAGTCACGTACATAAGTAGATACGTACGCACCTGTTGTCACCTTCGTATTATCAATACCTAAAGAAGCACTTAAGCTCTGATTTTCATCAATTGGATAACCAAAACTTAAACTACCACCAAAACTATCAGTAACATAGTTGTTAACGTTATAGTTATCATTAAGTTTAGTCTTACGGTAATAAACATTATAACCGCGACTTACCCCATCAATTGTAAAGTAAGGATCTGTAACACTTAAGTTATAGTAATCTTGAGTTTCCGAACGAGACAAATCAATCGCAACGCGGTTACCCGTTCCCATAAAGTTAGTTTGACTCAAACCTGCCTGGAACGTGATACCACCACTTTGTGAGTAACCTACAGCTAATGTTGTAGTTCCAGAATGTTGTTCTTCAACATTTACGTTTAAATCCACCTGATCTGGTGAGTTTGGAATACGAGCTGGCTTAATATCAACAGTTTTAAAAAATCCTGTACGCTCTAAACGAACCTTAGATAAATCAATTTTTTCATTACTGGCTAAAGCGCCTTCCATTTGACGCATTTCACGACGTAATACTTCATCGGCAGTTTTACTGTTCCCTGTAAAGTTGATACGACGTACAGTGACTTGCTGACCTGGGTTTACATAGTAATTTAAGTCAACAACCCCTGTGTCATTATTAATTTGCGGAACAATATTCACATCAGCAAAGTAATAACCAGCATTACCATATTTACGCAATAATAATTGCTTAACGGCATTTACTTTTTCTTGAGAATAAGTATCGCCATCTTTATAAATTTTTAAAGCTTGTAATTCTTCTGGTTTATAAAGTGCATCGCCCAAAAATTTGGTTTGTCCAAATTTAAATTGGCTACCTTCATCTACAGCAACTTCAATAAAGATATTCTTTTTATCTTCACTAATATTAAGCTGTGAGTTATTGATATGGAAATTAATATAACCCTTATTAAGATACATAGCGCGTAAAGCTTCAAGGCTTGCAGCCATTTTCTCTCGCGCATAACGGTCATTACGAGTTACAATAGAAGACCAACCACTTTCTTTAAGTGCAAAGGCTTGTTTAATTTCACTATCTTTAAAAACAGTATTACCAATAATATTGATATTAAAAACTTTAGCCGCAGTACCTTCATTAAAATTTAATTTAAGTTCAACACGGTTATTTGGACGCGCTATCGTATCAACAGTTACATCAGCATCGTAACGGCCCTGCTGGGTATATTGCTGCTCTAATTCGGTTTCAATTGTTTGTAAAGCTGATTTCTTAAAAACTTCCCCTTCAGCAATTCCCATTTTTTTGAGGCCTTGTTCTAATGCCTCTTTAGGAATAAGTTTATTACCCTTAAATTCAAGTTTTGAAATAATTGGGCGCTCTACGACATTAAAAACTAAAGTATCGTTATCTCTTGATGCCTTAATATCGTCAAAAAGTCCAGTGGCATACAATGTTCGAATTGCTTCTGCGATCATCGGTTCATTAACGCGATCGCCACTGTTGATTGGCAACATGGTATAAACATTTGCAGGTGTAAGACGGACCAAGCCATCTACGCGAATATCTCGAACAACGAAATCATCAGCTGCATATGCTTGTTGTACCGCTGCCATAGCGCTAACAAGTGCCAAAGGCATTAAAAAATGTGTGTGCCGCATGCCAGTTTTTTCCAGTAAGTTATAAATCCATATACGTTTACAAACGCATAAAATCGTTAAATAGAGCCAAAAGCATCATACTACCGAGCAGTACCATACCAATTTTTAGACCAAACATTTGTATTTGTTCAGAAACAGGCTTCCCACGAATAGCTTCAATAATGTAATAAACCAGATGTCCACCATCTAACATTGGAATTGGTAATAAATTTAAAATTCCAAGACTTACACTCATTAAAGCCATAAATGAGATAAAAGTCTGCCATCCCATTTCTGCACTTTGTCCCGCTACTTTCGCAATTGTAATCGGTCCAGAAAGATTCTCTAAACCAATTAAACCCTTAACCATTTTTACTATTGAACTCAATATCATGCTAGAGATTTGACCAGTTTTATCTAGTGACATCTCGAAAGCTTGTATTGGAGTATATTGAATTGTTTGCTTATATTCGTCAGGAATTGTAATTTTTCCTGCATCACTTTTCACGCCCAAGACACCACTCACTTGCCCCATGTTATCCCTTTTCCCTTGAGGCATAACTTGCAAATGAACTATTTGACCATTACGCAACACATCAATATTGAGTAATTTTTCTGGAGAATGTTGTACTACCTCTACAACATCAAACCAGTCTTTCATTGCCTGGCCATTAATTGAAGCAATACGGTCACCTACTTTCACCCCTTGGCGAATTGCAGCTCCATCTTGAGTCAATTCAGTGACAACAGCCGGAATAACCGGACGATATGGTAAAAAACCTAATACATCTAAAGCTGATTCATTTTGATTTTTTAAGAAGTCTTTAATCGGTAAAACAATATTTTTTTCAGTACCTGCACGGTCTACATCAATATTTACACTACCAGTTTCACCTACTCGATCAATCAAAGCAAAATTAAGCTTTTCCCAAGTTTGTATTTCTTTTCCATCAACTGCAATGACCTTGTCACCTACTTGCATTTGTGCAGTTGCTGCTGGTGAGTTTGGTATAACTTTACCTACTCTAGTGTTTAGCTGTTCTTGTGCAGGTAAAAATAGAATCCAGAAAAGTAAGACAGCAAAAATCAAGTTTATTAAAGGACCTGCTGCAACAATTGCTATACGTTTCCATGGTTTTTGACGGTTAAATGCATAAGGTAAGTCCTGCTCTGCAACATTACCTTCACGCTCATCGAGCATTTTTACATAGCCACCCAATGGCAAAGCTGAAAGCTGGTATTTGATTCCAGATTTTTTTGATGTCCATTTGAGTAATGTAGGTCCAAAACCAATAGAATATACTAAAACCTTTACACCTAATTTTCGTGCAACCCAATAATGGCCGAACTCATGGATTGCAATTAAAGGACCAAGTAAAAGAGCCGCTGCTGCAATCATAAATAATGCGTTCATTTCAGCCTCCTATACTTGATATATATTGCTGTGCAACATGTCGTGCTATTTCATCTTTATCTAAAATGCACTCAATATTTTCAGCAACTGAATTTTCCAATTTTTGCAAAGTATGCTCTACCACTTGTGGGATATTTGTAAATCCAATCTGTTCCTTTAAAAATGCAGCAACAGCAATTTCATTTGCAGCATTTAAAATAGTAGGTGCCAAACCTCCCGCACGCATTGCTTGACGAGCCAAATCAAGTGCTGGGAATTTTTGAATATCTGGAGCCTGAAAATTGAGCTGAGAATATTCAAATAAATTTAAAGCAGGAACACTCGTCTGTAAACGCTCAGGCCATGCTAAAGCATGTGCAATTGGCGTACACATATCAGGATTACCCATTTGTGCCAATGTTGAGCCATCTACGTATTGCACCATAGAATGAATAATACTTTGTGGGTGGACAACAACTGTAACAAAATGTTCCGATATTGAAAACAAATGGCACGCCTCAATCAACTCTAATCCTTTATTCATAAGAGTAGCTGAGTCAACAGAGATTTTTTGTCCCATAGACCAATTAGGATGCTTACAAGCTTGCTGAGGAGTAACTTCTTTTAATTGCTCTAAAGAATGATTTAAAAAAGGGCCACCAGAGGCTGTTAATAATATTCTGGATACACCCTGCTGCGGCTGCCCATTTCTTTCGGCTTCTAAATAATTATGAGGCAATGACTGAAAAATAGCATTGTGTTCGGAATCTACTGGTAATAACAACGCCTGATGATCACGTGCTGCTTGCATCATGATTTCACCCGACATAACCAAAGCTTCTTTATTCGCCAACAATACACGTTTACCAGCTTTCACAGCAGCCAATGTAGGCAACAAGCCTGCAGCGCCAACAATTGCTGCCATAACAACATCAACATCTGGATGTGAAGCAATGCTTACCAGACCTTGCTGACCCACCAAAATTTCAATATTTTGTAATTTATTATGCGCAATTAAAGCTGTTAATTCGACAACTTTTTGCTCAGGAACAACCACGACTTTTGGCTGGAACTGTTTACAAATTTCAACTAGCTCAGAAATTCGGCTATGAGCTGAAATCGCAAACACTGAATACTTATCAGGATGTTGATTTAAAATTTTTAAGGTACTTTGACCAATGGAACCGGTTACACCCAATATGCAAACAGATTGTGTCATCTATAAATCTACACCAATAAGTTTTAATATATACATTCCCGTTGCAAAGATCGGGGCTGCAGCAAGTAAAGAATCAATACGGTCTAAAACACCACCATGACCAGGCAGAACACGGCCAGAATCTTTAATACCGGCACGACGTTTAATCATTGATTCAAATAAATCACCCAAAACTGAACCAAATACTGTAATTAACGACAATACAAGAAACAGAATTTGCTGAATTAAAGTTAAATTTAGATAATGATATTGCACAACTAACATTATTACTACGGTCGTAATAACACCACCATACAAACCTTCTACTGATTTATTAGGGCTTACTGTCGGAGCTAGTTTTCTTTTTCCAAATTTTCGACCAACAAAGTAAGCACCACTATCTGCACCCCATACGAGCAAGAAGAGATACATTAACCACCATGGTGAACTTTGCCATACTACAAAAATTGACGTTACTGCAGCACAGACTAATATTATGCCAATTATATATAACGTCGCGTTATACCAGCCATCAAATTCAGGAAATGATTTGACCCAATATACACTTACAATCCATGTCAAAATGGAAGCAGACCACAAGATTAATGCAATATCATGGAAAAATAAGGCAACACCTGAAACAAATGCAACAAGCAGACCATAGCACCAAGCTTTGGGTTTTACAGCATTTACAGTTTCGCGAGGCATCAACTTATACCACTCATACCCTGCAACCCCTGCTGCAACAATCATAAGAACCAACATTGGATAATGTGATTGCGTAGCAAACATACAGCCTAAAACAACTGCAACAAGTACCAATGCGGTAACAATCCGCTCTAACATTATAAATTCTCTATTTTCTCTTGCTGAATTTGTTCAGATGTTTTACCAAAACGACGTTCACGCCCTGAAAAAACATTCAATGCATGATCGAACTCTTTTACTGTAAATTCTGGCCATAAAGCTTCCGTAAAATACAGTTCCGCATAAGCTGCTTGCCATAACAAGAAATTAGATATGCGGTAATCTCCGCCTGTACGGATTAATAAATCCACAGGTGGCAGATCGTTTAGACTGACATATTTTTCGAACAAATCAACATTTATTTGATCAGCACTAAATTCACCACGGGAAACAGCCTCTGCAACCTGTTTTGCTGCATTTGCAATGTCCCACATCCCACCATAGCTTATTGCAATAGTTAGGGTCATAGTGTCATGGTGTGCTGTCTGTTGCTCTGCATCTTCCATTAAAGCAACTAAGTGTGAGGATAATCGGGAACGATCACCTATAAAACGCAAAGCAATATTAAATTTCTTCATGCGAGGAATTTGCTCGTGAATACTTTCTTCCAGAAGCATCATAAGCAGATCGACTTCATACTGCGGTCGATTCCAATTTTCACTTGAAAATGCAAAAACAGTTAGAGCACGGATACCAGTTTTTTTACAATGTTCAACGATAGGATCAAGAACATTTTTACCCTCCCGATGCCCATCACCCTTTTGCATTTGATTTTTTTTTGCAAAGCGGTTGTTGCCATCCATAATGATGGCAACATGCTTGGGAAGATGATACTCTTCAGAATCGGTCATAAAATTAGACCTTCATCAATTCTGCTTCTTTCGCTGCAAGACGTTTGTCTACTTCTGCAACATATTTGTCAGTAATTTTCTGAATATCATCACCTGCACGACGTTCATCATCTTCAGAAATTTCTTTTTCTTTTAGCAATGCTTTGATATCACCCAATACATCACGACGAATATTACGAATCGCAACTTTTGCATTTTCAGCTTCATTACGCGCAACTTTTTGCATATCACGACGTGTTTCTTCAGTTAATGCTGGTAAAGGTACACGAATTGCATCTGCTGTAATCGGGTTTAAACCAAGATCACTTTCACGGATTGCCTTATCAATAGCTGAAACCATTGTACGCTCAAATGGCTGAACAATAAGTGTACGAGAGTCTTCGATACCCACGTTTGCTACTTGATTTAATGGCACATCAGAACCGTAGTAAGGAACCATCACACCATTTAAGATTGATGGGTGTGCACGGCCGGTACGAACTTTAGCAAACCCTAGCTCCAAAGACTCTAGAGTTTTTAACATGCGCTGTTCGCTGTCTTTTTTCAGATCGTTAATCATATGATCTACCTTACTTATTTATTCAAAGATATATTTAACAAATTTAATTTAGCGCTAGTATAAAGAGCTTTCGGTAACACGTACATTATTTAGTAACGCGCGTCCCTTCTTTTTCACCCATTACTACTGACAATAACGCACCTGATTTATTCATATCAAAAACTTGCAATGGCACATTATGGTCACGGCACAAACAAATAGCCGTCAAATCCATAACACCAAGTTTTTCGTCTAACACTTGGTCAAAGGTTAAATGATCATACTTGACAGCATCTTCAAATTTACTTGGATCTTTATTATAAACGCCATCTACTTTGGTCGCTTTTAAAATTAAATTGGCTTCAATTTCAATTCCGCGTAAACATGCCGCTGTATCCGTTGTGAAAAATGGATTTCCTGTACCCGCAACGAAAACACAAACTTCACCTTGACTCAAATGACGGATAGCGTCACGACTTGAATAAGACTCTACCACCGTACCAATTGGCAATGCAGACATAAGACGAGTTCTGATATTACGACGAACTAGAGCATCACGCATAGCTAGGCCATTCATCACGGTTGCAAGCATACCCATTTGATCGCCTGTTACACGACCAACCAGACCATCTTTTTGCAACTGGCTACCACGGTACAAATTACCGCCACCCACAACAATACCCACTTGCACACCCAAGCCAACCAAGTGTGCAATTGAAAGGGACATATGATCTAAAACTTGGGCATCAATACCCATATCTTTATTACCTGATAATGCCTCACCAGATAATTTTAATAGAATACGTGAATAACGAGGGCTAATAGTTTCCGCCATGACTTTGCTCCAAAACCTCTAAAACTGAATGCTCTTTAAATATATTTCGATTAAACCGATTTAATTTTAATTAACTTTGCAAACAAATCGTATTCGTCCGCATCGGTAATTTCGACTTCCAACATATCGCCCGGTTGAATAGTGCTCTTATCGATATCTTCTACAAACACATTACCGTCAATTTCCGGAGCATCGGCATAAGAACGTGCAACGGCAACAGGATATTCATCTTCTAAACTATCGACTAATACAGTCATCGTTTGACCAATACGTTTTTGCAATCGGGCAGCAGAAATTTGTTGCTGGACTTGCATAAAACGCTCGTAACGCTCTTGTTTGATTTCTTCTGGCACATGATCTGGTAAATCATTTGCCGTAGCACCTTCTACTGGTGAATAGGTAAAACAACCTACACGATCAAGTTGAGCTTCAACCAACCAATCTAACAAAATCTGGAAATCTTCTTCAGTTTCACCTGGGAAACCTACTACAAAAGTAGAACGAATCACAAGATCAGGACATTTTTCACGCCATAATTTAATTTTTTCTAGCGTATTTTCACTGTGAGCCGGACGCTTCATTAACTTAAGAATACGTGGGCTTGCGTGTTGGAATGGAATATCTAGATATGGTAGGATTTTACCTTGTGCCATTAAATCAATTACCGCATCCACATGTGGGTATGGATAAACATAGTGTAGACGCATCCAGATGCCCAATTGGCCTAGTGCTTCACACATGTCGAAGAATTTTGTCTTAACAGGCTGACCATTCCAGAAGTCAAGTTTGTACTTAGTGTCTACGCCATAAGCAGATGTATCTTGAGAAATAACCAAGATTTCTTTTACACCCGCTCTTTTAAGTGCCGCAGCTTCTTCCAATACACTACCAACTGGACGAGAAACCAAGTCACCACGCATACTTGGGATAATACAGAAGGTACAACGATGGTTACATCCTTCAGATATTTTTAAGTAGGCATAATGCTTTGGTGTTAAGCGAATTCCTTGTTCAGGAACCAAATCAATAAACGGATTATGTTTAGGCGGCGCTGGTACATATTCATGTACAGCTTCCATTACATCTTGATAAGCTGCTGCACCAGTAACCTTTAAAACGTTTGGATGCATTTGACGAATTTTATCTTCATCTTTACCTAAGCATCCAGTAACGATCACTCGACCATTTTCACTCATGGCCTCGCCAATTGCATCTAGCGACTCTTGTACCGCAGATTCAATAAAACCACAGGTATTAACAACTACTAAATCAGCACCATCATAATCTGATGCAACTTGATAACCTTCAGTCTTTAACTGAGTTAAAATTCGTTCAGAATCTACCAATGCCTTAGGACAACCTAAAGAAACAAAACCGACTTTGGGGGTCTTCATGAATCTGCGCTCCACTTGAATGCGCGTATTGTATGTCTTTTCTTGGCTCAAGCATAGGTGGAAAGCCTACTCTTTGTGTAATGCACCAAAATACAACCAACATTTGCACCAAAACCCATTTTTGCACCAATTTAGATCATGTTATTATTTAAACTTGAGCTATCCGTTTTGATCAAAAGATATAAAGAACGATTTCAGCGCGTTTTTAAGTACTTTAAAACTTTAAAATAACCCATAAACAAAGTTGGCGTATATTTTGCATCGTACATGTTCTATAACGGTGAAAAGCCGATAACCAATGAAGATGCCATTGCGCTATTTTAAGACAGGAACGATTCGCTAATGGATCAACACAACCCTATCGACTATCGCCTATTGGTAGACAACCTAACTACTGCGATTTTATTGATCGATAGTAATTTGAATATTTTTTATTTAAATTCAGCCTGTGAAGCACTATTTGACATTAGTTTGCTTCGTGCTTCAGGCCAACCCGTTTTAAACTTGCTTCATGCCCCAGACGATACTTTTAATACACATGAGGCTTTATTAAACACCATAAAAACTGGACAACCTTATACGCGTCGAGAAGCTGTCATTAATGTCAACTTTAAAGACCTGCACGTGGATTACACAGTTTCTCAATTAAATGCAGGTAAAAGCTACCATTCACTACTATTGATTGAGCTCAATCCAATCGATCGCATGTTAAAGATTTCAAAAGAAGAAAATCTAGTTCAACAACATCAGGTAGCAAGACAGCTCGTGCGTGGCGTTGCACATGAAATTAAAAACCCACTTGCCGGTATTCGGGGAGCAACCCAGTTACTCGCTCGTAGTTTAAATGATAAAACTTATGCTGAATTCACCGATGTCATCATTAGTGAAGTAGATCGTTTAACCAACTTGGCTGATACCATGCTGGGTTCTAGACAACTACCAAGTTATGAAAATGTTAACGTACACGAACCCTTAGAACGGGTACGCTCTCTTATTGCAAACCAGACAAAGAAGAAAATTAAAATTATACGTGACTATGACTTGTCTTTACCCGATGTTAATGCTGATCGGGATCAGTTAATTCAGGTCATGCTCAACATTAGCGTAAATGCAATTCAAGCTATAACAGAGAATAAAGCATTTTTTATAGATCAGGAAGAACCTGAGTTAATTTTACGTACACGTATACAACGTCTTGTCACGATTAATGGTGTACTGAATCGATCTACCGTGCGGATTGATATTGAAGACAATGGACCTGGTATACCTGAAAGTATTTTAGAGTCCGTGTTCTATCCATTGGTTACTGGACGAGCAAAAGGTACTGGCCTTGGCCTGAGTATTGCACAGAATATTATGCATCAACATAACGGAATGATTGAATGCCAATCTGTTCCTGGAAAAACTATTTTTAGCTTATATTTACCTTGGGAGTCAGACCGTGTCGCGAAATAAAATATGGGTTATTGATGACGATCGCGCCATGCGATGGGTATTGGAAAAGACCTTTAAAGAAGAAGGATTTGACGTTACCAATTTTGAAGAAGCTCAAACTGCGCTTGAACGTTTACATCATGATGCTCCCGATGTCATCTTGACTGACATCCGAATGCCTGGAATAGATGGTTTAACTTTTTTATCTAAAGTCAAAAACTCTCATCCAGATTTACCAGTGATTATTATGACAGCACACTCCGATTTAGAGTCTGCTGTTTCAAGCTATCAAACAGGTGCTTTTGAATATTTACCAAAACCATTTGATATTGATGAAGCCTTAGCCTTAGTCAATCGTGCAATCCTGCATATCAATAAACTACAACAGCAAGAAGCTACAAAAACAGCTTCACCTCTTCAATCGACCGAAATTATTGGTGAATCTCCGGCAATGCAGGAAGTTTTCCGCGCCATTGGCCGTTTATCTCAATCCCATATTACCGTTTTAATTAATGGTGAATCGGGCACAGGTAAAGAATTAGTCGCACATGCTTTACACAAGCACTCTCCGCGCCGTACCAAGCCTTTTATTGCTTTAAATATGGCAGCAATTCCAAAAGACTTGATTGAAACCGAGCTATTTGGTCATGAAAAAGGTGCTTTTACTGGAGCAAACACTCAACACCAAGGTCGTTTTGAACAAGCAAATGGTGGAACACTATTTCTTGATGAAATTGGCGACATGCCATTTGAAACTCAAACCCGCCTACTTCGTGTATTAGCAGATGGTGAGTTTTATCGTGTGGGTGGACACATTCCTGTTAAAGTTGATGTGCGAATTGTTGCAGCAACTCATCAAGATTTAGAAAAATTAGTGAATGAAGGCCGCTTCCGCGAGGATTTATACCATCGTTTAAATGTGATTCGTATTCATATTCCTAAACTGGCCCATCGTAGCGAAGATATTCCTATGCTTGCCCAGCATTTTCTCGCACGTGCCGGTAAAGAACTTGGCGTAAGTCCAAAAATCTTACGTACAGAGACAACAGATTATATGCAACAGTTGCCATGGCCCGGCAATGTTCGACAACTTGAAAATACGTGTCGCTGGCTAACGGTAATGATTACTGGACGTGAAGTTTATCCAGAAGATTTACCTTCGGAGCTCAAACAGGTTCCATTACAAAAGAACAGTGATGCTGGACAGCCTGCTCCTTCATTTGAACGTATTTCATTGCATCATTGGGATGAACTACTAAATCAATGGGCAATTCAAAAGCTAAAAAATGGTGAAATGAAGATTTTGGACATTGCCACCCCAATGTTTGAGCGCACGTTAATTAACGCTGCTTTACAACAAACACGTGGTCGAAAACGTCACGCAGCAGAATTATTGGGTTGGGGCCGTAATACCTTAACTCGCAAGTTAAAAGAACTTGGAATGGACTCTGCTGACGATGATGAGGAAGATGAACACAAGGTTAGCCAAACTGAAGCCTAAAAAACTTACCAACTAAATTTAAAGCGGCTAAGAATGTCTTAACCGCTTTATTTTTATTAAATTTAAAAATAAACATCAGGTTACATCATTAAATTATTTCAAAACTCGCCCTAAGTTTATATTTTCTATTCGTTTATTTTTTAAATTATGTGCTTACTGTTCAGCAGATGACCTAAAAAAATAGTGAAGACCATCCTTAAAGATAGTTTTGCTATACTAAACAAGCAAAGTTAACCGTTGTTATAAAATTTTATGCATGATTCCGTCCTTGACTCACATCATTCAGTATGTGAGAAACCCCAAACACGCAGAGGTATAGAACGTCGCTTAGCTCTATTGCTAAGCGCAACCGAGCTGTTTTTGGATAAAGGATATGAAGCCGTTTCTCTTGATGACATTGTTAATCATGCTGGCGGCTCAAAAGCTTCTATCTACAAATATTTTGGCAATAAAGATGGCTTATTTACCGCAATTTGCGATTATCGCCGTGAAATGTTCTTTAAAGATATTTGTGTACCATTTCAACCTTCCCAAACATCATTACGCAACTATTTAATTCAAACACTTATTCGTTTTTATACTCATATTATTCAACCCGAACATATCGCTTTTTTACGGTTGGTTATCGAACAAACACAATACAATGCAACTTTGAGCAAATACCTATATGAAAAATGTGCTCAAGATGTACAAAATACAATTGCTCAGGCACTTCTAATTTCCCATCAAGCTGAAGAAATTCTTTGCACATCTCCAGATCATTCATCACTCATGTATTTTGGAATTTTACGTGACATAGAATGGCGCATGATTATGGGGATGCCTCTACCACCTACTGAGGAAGAAGTAATTGATTATATTAACTATTGTGTTGATGTTTTCTTGAGGGGCCATCATAAAATCTAATTCTTTTGCATTTTAAAATGCTTATAGTATAGTAGACTTCTTTTTTCCCACATCCACCCAGCCAACAACAGATAATTGTTGTTTTTCATAACAATTATTATGGAGTAGCTACATGGCTCTAAGACATTTCCTGACTTTACGTGATTTATCCACTCTAGAACTTAATCGCATTTTAGAACGCGCAAGCGAGCTTAAAAAAATGCAGCATGACAATAAGGTATACCAACCTTTTGTCGGTAAAGTATTGGGAATGATTTTTGAGAAATCAAGCACGCGTACACGAATCTCTTTTGAAGCAGGCATTAATCAATTTGGCGGTAGCGCGATTTTCTTATCACCTCGCGATACGCAACTGGGTCGTGGTGAACCAATTGAAGACTCAGCACGTGTAATTTCAAGTATGCTTGATATTGTGATGATTCGTACTTTCAGTCATGACATTGTTGAACGTTTTGCATCATATTCAAAAGTTCCCGTTATTAATGGTTTGACAGACGACCATCACCCTTGCCAGCTACTTGCCGATTTACAAACTTATATTGAACACCGCGGCAGCATTAAAGGTAAAACTATTGCTTGGATTGGTGATGGCAATAATATGTGTAATTCATATATTCAAGCTGCACACATGATGAGTTTTAAACTTAAAATTGCATCGCCAAAAGGATATGAGCCTAAAGCTGAATTTTTAGCAGAGTTTGGCCATTGTGTCGAAGTTTTTGACAATGTAGAAGATGCTGCCGTAAATGCTGACCTCATTGTGACAGATGTATGGGCAAGCATGGGACAAGAAGAAGAACAGAAGCTTCGTGAAAAAGCCTTTGCTCCTTTTCAGGTCAATGAAAAATTAATGGGACTTGCGCATCCTGAATGTTTATTCATGCACTGTTTGCCAGCACATCGCGGCGAAGAAATCTCTGAAACCATGCTGGACCATAAAAATGCAGTGGTCTGGGATGAAGCGGAAAACCGCCTACATGCGCAAAAAGCTTTAGTAGAATTTTTATTGAATGAAAATCTAAAAAAAGCTTAACTATTTAGATAAAAACAGCATCTTTATGGTGCTGTTTTTTATTTTATAAGACTTGTACTCTTCCAGTTAATTATTTTTAAAATTTTGATAACGTTGTCGAATATATAAGCAGGCTGTATTTCAACTATTCCCTAGAATCGTGTATAACATTGTACACAATAAGCTAAGCCTACTCTTGTAGAGTGCGATCATGACAACCCTTGAACAATCATTATCTCAAATTCCCGCATTTTCGATGATTCACGAACATTTATTTTGTTCAGCCCAACCTTCAGTTGAACAACTGAAATTGATTAAGGAATATGGTTGTAGCACAGTCATTAATCTCACCTTAAGTAATGCCCCAAACCATATTGAGAATGAAGACCGTATTTGTTTAGATATTGGTTTAAATTACATCCACATTCCAATTGACTGGGAAACTCCCTCTGCCGGGCAATGTTTACTCGTGCTCGATCTTATTGATCACTTGGTTCAAAATGAAATTGTTTGGGTACATTGTTCTAAAAACGACCGCTCAAGTTGTCTAATGTATGTTTACAGACAGTTTTATATGAATATGGACATGCCTACTTCTCAAAATTTACTACACGAAATTTGGGAACCTAATGAAACTTGGACAGGGCTTATTCATAGTATTACCTTACAGTTACAAGGCCGTAAGGCAACTCTCGAGCTTCAACAGTCTTTGCAACAGGCCGATCACTTAGTGTGATAAGAGACGAGTACTGTTGCTGTAGCTAAAATACCCTCTTGACGACCGGTAAACCCGAGTTTTTCGGTTGTCGTTGCTTTAATACTGATTTGATTAATATCTACATTTAAAACATCAGCAATGCTTTGACGCATCTCTAAATTATGCTTAGCTAATTTAGGGCGCTCACAAGCCACCGTAATATCAGCATTATTTAACTGATAACCGCGGTCCAATATTAATTGGTAAACATGCTTTAACAATACTCGGCTATCTGCGCCCTTAAATTCTGGGTCTGTGTCAGGAAAATGTTGTCCAATATCTCCGAGTGCCAAGGCACCTAACAAAGCATCACATAAGGCATGGAGCACCACATCACCATCAGAGTGTGCTTTCAAGCCATGTGTATGTGGAATTTGAATGCCAGCCAATGTAACGAAGTCCCCCGCCTCAAAGGCATGCACATCCATTCCTTGTCCAATGCGAATTTGAGCAACCATATAACTATTACCTTCCATAAAAACTTAAGAAATCTTGTATTCAGCCTTTCTGTTTCGCTATAGTACACTTAGCAAAGTAGACTGAAAGTATAAGCGATCATGCTGTCTAATACTGATATGAATCAATTGAAAAGATTAAGTTTTGCCGTGACATTGAGTTGTTTCTGTTCACCTCTTGTCTTTGCAGAATCAATAGACTGCTCTAATAGTGGAGCTGAGCTTAAAATCTGCTCAAAAACATTTAGTGAATCGAGAAAACAACTCAATAATAAATATCTTTCTGCATATTTAGTTACTGATGCCCCCTTACAGCTTTTACAGGATACGCAAAAGTTATGGTCTAAACACACTGAGCAATGCAAGAGTAATACATGCATTCAACAACAGTTTGATTTACGTACTGATGACCTAAATTTTTATGCATCACTTAAGCAAACACTTACCCAACATTATCTTAAGTTTGAAAATGGACGCATAGCAGCGCAGCCTGTTCATATTCAAGTCCATCAGCTCGCAAAAGATAAAATCAAGATTGAAGGAATAGCATACCGCAATCCAAATAACCGTAAAGAAACTCAAACAATTTCTTTAATGGCCTATAGTTCACCTGAACAAAAAAGTGAAATTTTAGACAATGAACATAACTGTAAATATCAGTTTAATTTTCAAAAAGCTTTACTGAATGTGAAAACCCAACAAAAAGGCTGTGAGCGTTTTAGCGGAATCTACCGATTATATGATTAATACGTGAAATAAAAGCCAGTGTTTAAACACTGGCTTTTTTAATTTCTAGACTGGATATTTTTGGGCAATATCCTGCCCCACTAAAACTGCGGTTGCCGCAGACAAAGTCCACCCTAAGTGCCCATGTCCTGTATTGTAGAAAATACGAGGTTGTTTAGACTGCTTCACCACAGGCAGCATATTCGGCATCATCGGTCTTAAGCCGGCCCAAGGTACGACATGTTCAGTTGAAATATCAAAGTTACGGTTTACCCAATTTACTAAAGGTTGAATACGATCAGCCCGTATATCGCGGTTATAACCATTAAATTCAGCAGTTCCCGCCACACGCAACCGATCTTTACCTAAACGAGAAGTCACAATTTTAGCACTCTCGTCTAATAAGCTGACCCACGGTGCATTCTTTACACTTTGTTCATCCTTTAATTGTACGGTAATTGAATAACCTTTTACTGGGTACACATTTACTCGCTCTCCAATCATATCGGCGAGTTGATAACTTCCTACACCACCACAAACAACCAGAAGATCAGCTTCGAGTTGAATATTCTCAGTTTCTGAAAGATGTGGATGCTCTGCACTTGGCTGACAACTTACGATCACTTTGTCTGTATGGCACTTAATATCTGTGACTTCTAGCCCGAATTTATATTCAACGCCGTATTGTTTAGTCTTTTCAGCCAAAGAGGTTGAATATTTATGAATATCCCCCGTTGCATCACTTGGCGTGTAATAGCCACCAAAATATTCACCCGTTAATGATGGCTCTATCGTTTTCATTTCATCAGGTGAAACCGAATAGCGCTCCAATTTGCCTTTATTCAAGACATCATTAACTTGTTTAGCAATCTCGTAGTCAGCCTTACTATGATACATATGGAGAATGCCACGTTTCTCCAAATCAAACTGAAGCTGCTCTTTTTCTGCAACTTCAAACAAGCGCTTACGAGCCAGCAATGCCAATCGGACCGTCTCGATCGTATTAGCTTCATAGTGTTTAATATGGGATAAGAACTCAACCAGCCAGCTATACTTATGCAAACTAAATGAAGGGTTCAGCAATAACGGTGCATCTTTTTGTCTCATCCACTTAAAACCCTTAACAACTGTGGCTTTCTGGTTCCATACTTCGGCATTACAAGCCGATAATTGCCCTCCATTGGCAAATGATGTTTCCATTGCAGGATATAAATGTCGATCAATCACTGTGACTTGATAACCCAGTTGCGATAATTCATAGGCAGAGGTAACCCCTGTGATTCCCGCACCTATCACAATAACATGTGGCATAACAGACTCCTCAGAAATGCAAAACATTTCATCAGTACAGCCCATCTGTCATTGGTACCTGAGAGTTTCGACCCCAACGTTACCTTTTAACGTTTAGATCTTCCCCTTCGGTGAGTTTATAATTTATAAGTTATTATTTTCACTTCTTATAAATCTAAGCTTCTCTCCAGATTTTTTAATTATTACAGTCCTTCTGCCTGAGAGTTTCCGGGCTTGTTGCTCCTTCGGCGGGTTCTTTCGAACCTCTCTCCCGCAATAATTTTGTATTTATATAAGCAATGTATCTGCCACTTTAAAAAAAACGCATTCTTTTCTTGTAAACTTTTGTACCAGCAATTATCAATTTATAAATCATTAATTTAATTATAAAAATAAAAAAGGCGAATCTTTACAAATTCACCTTTTATGTTTAATTAGAATTTTCCATTGAGTATTGGGTCTGAAACTGTACCCTTCCATTGCTCACGCAAGGTAGGTAAATAAAATTTCTCACCGATAGTGACCAATTCCGCATCAATCAATGCGTGAACTTCGTGCATAAAAATATAATCAAGTGCAACCAAAGAAAGTTCATGATTTTTTTGTGCTGTTTTCTTACGTTTCGCTTGAGCTTGTTTCACTAACTCGTTCGCAAAGTTTTTATCTTTATAAGCCGTAATTGCATTTAAACGGAGTTCAATAACACCCCATCCAGCCAATAATTTTTTAAAGACATCAAAATCTTCTGAAGTTGATTCCCATGTTACATTTTCTAGATCATTATCATCAGGTAAAACTGGCAATAACAAGTCACCTGTACTTGGGAAAATCTTTTTAAGATTTAACAGAAACTTAACAGGCTGATCACCGGGATAATCATTAAATTGCACTTGTTGTTGGGTATCTGTTAAATAAATAGAGAGCATTCAAAAAATCCTTAACTAAGCTTCTGTTTTTAATTAATTTATTTCAAATATTGCAAAAAATATGCAAAACAAAAACAATATAAAAACAGGACAAGGTGGGCATTTTAACAATTATGACAGCTTATTCAACGCTAATTCGCCATTAATTAGTGAAACTTACACCCTCTTGATAAAAAGCCCTCCGAAAAGAGCTCTTTGTTGATGCAGGTTCAATTCTTGTTACTGCTAAAAGCCGACCAATCACTAGTCTTCAAAAGGATGCTTATGCCTTAATAGATAAAACTAATAAGACTTTTTGAATAATGCTATTCGCTTTATTTCTAGATTAAATTTCAGAAATGAACTCTTCTGTCGTTTTTAACTGAGCAAAAGCATTGCTTAAAACTTGGTTATGATGATCAATGATTTGCGGAGCATTTAAAGCTACTGAATCAGTTGTTGTATGTGCGTCTGAGATGAGTATTACTTTATATCCATGTCCTGCAGCAGCCCTCATAGTTGTATCAATACAATACTCAGTTTTCATTCCAGTAATTATGATTTCATCAACATCAAGTTTCTCTAATACTTCTTTTAAAACAGTATTCTTAAAACTGCTAGGGTACATTTTTTCAATGACTCTATCTGTATGTGGATTAAAAGCTAACTCTGTGATCAATTGAGTATTCGGGCCATTTGGATCTAATGGTGTACCTTTCTGACCGACATGCCGAATAAAGATAATGGGTCTATCATTCAAGCGACAATATTCAATAAGGCTAAGAATATTTGAAAGTACAAGTTGAGCATTATGTGGCTTAGACGGGCCGTTAAATAGGCCATTTTGCATATCAATGACGAGTAAAGCCGATTTTGAGTTACTACTGAGTTTTTCCATAATCTTTCTCTGTAAAACCAATAATGAACAGAGAAAAATTAACCCAGCCATTATTGGCTGGGTTTGGTTATATTATTAAGTCACTTTAATAAAAATCACACGCAGCCTTCTTTAAAGGTCGTGGTGGTGGTAATTTTATTTAATAAACAGTTCATTCGTTTTAACTGCCCATAATTAAAGCGTAAATAACCATACCATACCTTTGCCAAAGAAAACAAAGCTTTTAACTTTTTGTTATGCGGAGAATCTTTTACTCTTAATTAGTTCTTACACAAATATTTCATAATAAAAAGCGAATTTATTTAACCGAAAGCAAATATTCATATGCTGTTTTTTCATTACTCTCTAATTTAATGATCGCATCAGTTTCATCATTCAAAGTAAGGTTAAATACCTTCTCACCATCATAAGAAATTTGATGGCCCATACGGAATTCTGAATCAATTGACTCAAGAATAATAAAACTCCCTTCGATATTCGAAGCGATAAAGTAAATATTGTTCCGATGAACATATCTAATTGTGTACATCACTATTTAAATTCCATCTAAAAAATTATGTTTTTTCTTAAATAATAAAAAAGCTCACGCCCCCTACTCAATCGGAAATAAACCTAGCGAAAAATCATCGCTCAACTAATATACAAATATTACAGAAATACTTAACAATAAAAAACCCCGCCATTAGTCGATACTAGTCGGGTTTCTTATACCCTCATACATTTGATAGAACTAACATCCGCGCTACAGTAGGTGGAAACATTGGTAAACAACCTGACAACATAAATTGCTAAAACAACGATTGATTTAGTCTTTTCCATTGATTTGAGCTTAAAAGAACGTAGCAAAAATAAAGTTTAGTTATGACATTCTTATTTCAACGTATAAAAAAAGCCCACTCTTTCAAGCAGGCCTTCCCCTTATGATTTTTTGCGCTGATCATTCAGGACTTTTGTTGTACTTAGCAACTCGCGGATATTACAGAAGTCTTTAAGAATAAAAAAGCCCATTAGCAGAGATTATTTACTATTTGGTAAAACCATTTTTTCAGGTTTAACCACTTCATCAAATTGCTCTGCCGTAACTAAACCAAGCTCAACAGCCACCTGCTTTAAAGTTTTATTTTCTTTATAAGCAGTCTTTGCAACTTTTGCAGAATTTTCATAGCCGATAACAGGGTTTAAAGCGGTTACCAACATGAGAGAATTATGTAAGAAGTGATCAATCTTGTCGCGATTAGGTTCAATTCCCACTGCACAGTGATCATTAAAACTATTACAAGCATCGCCAAGCAACTGAATAGATTGCAATAGATTGTAAGCAATCACTGGCATAAATACGTTTAATTCAAAGTTACCTGATGCACCTGCCACATTGATAGTCGTATCATTTCCAAGCACTTGTGCAACAACCATCGTCATTGCTTCGCTTTGTGTTGGATTGACTTTGCCCGGCATAATACTTGAACCAGGTTCATTTTCTGGAATACGGATTTCACCGAAACCACAACGTGGCCCACTGGCCAACCAACGAATATCATTTGCAATTTTATTTAAACTAACTGCAAGCGTTTTTAATGCACCCGAAGCGAAAACCGCAGCATCACGTCCTGCAAGTGCTTCAAATTTATTAGGTGCAGTTACAAATGGTAAGCCTGTAAGTGAGGCAAGCTGAGCTGCTGCTTTTACGGCATAATCAGGATGTGCATTTAAGCCAGTCCCTACCGCAGTACCACCCAATGGTAATTCATATAAACCTGTTAATGCTTGTTGTAAACGCACTACACCATGCTCAAGTTGAGACACATAACCACTAAATTCTTGACCTAATGTTAACGGAGTTGCATCTTGCAAATGGGTTCGACCAATTTTAACAATAGACTGAAACTCATCTGATTTTTTTTGCAAAGTGGCTTTAAGCTGCTCTACCGCAGGAATGAGTAACTCATTAATTTGCAAACTTGCAGCCACATGGATTGCTGTTGGAAATGAATCGTTTGTAGACTGTGCACGGTTAACATGATCATTTGGATGTACAGGTTTTTGAGCGCCTAAAGCCTGCCCCAACTTTTGGTTTGCAATATTTGCAATCACTTCATTACAGTTCATGTTACTTTGCGTACCAGAACCCGTCTGCCAGACCACTAAAGGAAACTGTGAATCCCACTTACCATCAATGACTTCTTCAGCCGCACCCACAATATATTGACTCAAATCTTGCGGTAATTGCTCAAGTCCAGCATTCGTTATAGCAGCAGCCTTTTTTACCAAGCCCATTGCTCGAATCATGGCACGGGGTAATCGTTCTTGCCCGATTTTGAAATTCTGTAAGCTGCGTTGAGTCTGTGCTCCCCACATTGCTTCATTCGGAACTTCAATCTCACCCATAGTGTCATGTTCAATTCGTGTTTGCATAGAAACCTCAGTTGTCTGGTTAAAGAACTCACGGGCTGAAGCAAGGCTTTGCTCTGGCTAGTTAATTTTAATATCGTACTCAAGCATACTATTTTTGTAAATAAGAATCATTATCTTATCTTCCATTTAATGTATTTTGATAAAAACGCCATTCATCTTCAATCATTTGTTTTAACGGTCGTTTAGGTGTCCATTTTAATAATGTTTGTGCTTTCGTTATATCTGCCCCAACTTGTCCTAACTCAACATGTTTGTAAATCGCAGGTTGAGTCGCAATTTCAGCTTGGGTTACTTGCGAAATTTCATCTAGCAATTGACGAACAGAGTGAACCTGGTCATGGGCAATATTGAATGCCTCACAACAATGTGTTTGATCACGCAACCAATGTAAGCTTGCACTTACGGCTTCACACACATCTAAAACATGTAGAAAACTGCGTTCAGTCGTATGATCTGATGTTTCAGCTTGATCTTGTAATTCGATTAAATCACGTTGCATAGCTGCAACTTGCATAGCAAGCGGCACAATATTTTTTGGAAGCTGAGCAACATATTCACCTAATACCCCATGCTCGAATGCACCCACAATATTAGATAAACGCAAAATCGCAATTTTCCACTCATGGTCGATTCTGTAAGTATCACGGATAATTTCTTCAATCATCTGCTGAGACTTAATATAAGGGTTAGGATAAGAATAATTAAATTCTTCTGTTTCGCTTAATTGCAAACTAGATTTCCCATAGGCTGCAAGGCTAGACAGATGAATGAAATGTCGTACACCTGTGCGTTGCATAGCGCGTAGCAAACTCATGATGCAACTTACATTATCATTATAATATTCAAGAGGTTTGAGATTAGACTCTTCAATTGATTTAAATCCGGCAGTATGAATCACTGCATCAATGGAGTATTGCTCAAACACCTTATTCAAAGCGGGCGTATTACGTACATCGAGTTTCACAAACGGAACATACATACCAGAAATGAATTCCAGCCGCTCCAACGTTTGCAGGGTTGAATTAGCCAAATTATCGACAATTACCACTTCTTGACCCTGAGCCATTAGACTCAAAGCAATGTGTGAACCGATAAAGCCTAAACCACCTGTCACTAAAATCATTGTATACTTACCTTTCTCTTAATGTATCTACGCCCATTTAGACGTATGACCATAGTGAATTCTCAATGAGTACATTACTACTAATTACCTCTGCTCCTACTTCCATTCATGCTTGGCATGCGTTCGGACTTGCTCAGGCACTCAAAAGTAAAAATGAAGACTTCCGTGTATTCTTTTACCAAGATGGCGTGCAGGTTGCGAATGATTTTCAATGGGTACCTGACGACCAGCGTAATTTAACGCATGAATGGCAAAAGCTTTCGATTCGACTTCCTGTTTGTGTGAGTGCTGCCCTCGCTCGCGGTATTACAGATGCAGAAAATGCCAGTCGCCATAACCTGACTCATCACAACCTTGCCAAAGACTTTGAACTCGTCGGGTTAGGTGAACTTGCTGATGCAGTACAGTCAGCATCTCGTCTTATTCAATTTTAAGTTACTTTGTTTGCTTAGATTGTTGCTTTTAAAAGGTATATTGTGTGAAATCTGTACTCGTCATTTTAAATCAAGCCAATTTAACCAGTCTTCAAATCAATGAAAGCCTTTCTGCTACTATGGTTTTAGCAACCTTTGGCTCACCAGTCAAAGTATTATTGAAAGATGCTGCTCTTAGTCTTTTGCAAGATGACTTAAGCTTTGACCAGCTTCATCATTCTTTCAAAGTGGCCTCAAATATGGTCGAAAGTTTCGAGTTCTATGATTTGAGTCCTATTCTGATTGAAAGTAAGAATCAGCAACATCCTTTTGTTCAAAAAACCGAGCAAGAAATTGAGTTCGTTCAGCTGAATGCCGAATTTATTCAATCTTTTGATCATGTTCTATATTGGTAGATGAAGGTGTAAGTTTAATGAATCCATCAACACTTTATCTCGTGCAATCTTCTTACCATAGCACCCCTAAGATTATTGATGAGTTGCGTGATCTTTTTCAGGCAGGTGACCAGATTGTTTTTATGGGCGATTCTGTTGCACAAATTTCATCTACTCTTCTTCTAGAGTTTAATGCTATTTCTTGCTTGGTTCTTGAAAAAGATTTGCTTGATGCAAACCTCTTAGATCAGATGAATATCTTGAACTATGAACAATTTACCGATCTAGTTTTAGCGTTTAATCGCTGTATTTCTCTTAAATAATATATTTAGGCTGTTTCATGAATTTAGAATTAGACCAAGACGGTCATTTGGTTGATTATACGATTTGGACGCCTGACGTCGCAAAAGAACTTGCCAAATCACTCGATCTTGAGTTAACCGATTGGCATTTTGAGGTTTTAGCTGCAGTTCGCCAGTTTTATCAACAGTTTGGGCACTCTCCTGCAACTCGCCCGCTCATTAAATTTTTAATGAAAACGGTAAGTCCAGATATTAATAATGCTGTTTTACAGCAACAATTTAACACTGGTTTAGTTGCCCGTCATTTAAGTCGTTTGGCAGGTGTTCCCAAACCAGCAAATTGTTTATAAGCTTAAGTAAATTTTTTAGCAGCAGCTACACACAAAATTGTCGCTGCTGTAACTATTAACATGGACCAGCTTACTTGTTCATGTAACAAGGCAGCAGCAATACCCAATCCCATTAAGGGTTGTAAAAGTTGTAGTTGGCTAATAGCTGCAATTCCACCTTGAGCAAGTCCTTTGTACCAAAAGAAGAAACCAATTAGCATACTAAACAAAGATACATAAATAAGACCAACTAGCGCTGATGTAGATACACTCTGAAATGAAGTAGGCATATAAAAAATAGTTAGCAATAGCATAAAAGGTAAGGACAAAATAAGTGCCCAGCAAATCACCTGCCATCCACCTATTTTTCTTGAAAGTACCCCGCCTTCTGCATAACCAAAGCCACAAAAAATAATCGCCATCAACATATAAAAGTCTCCTATTCCAAGTGATGTATCACCAGAAATAAAAAACATATAAGCGAAAACAACTGCACTCCCCAAGACTGCAAATATCCAGAAAAATTGATTCGGTTTTTCTCCACCTCTCAGCACGGCAAATATTGCAGTTGCGAGCGGCAAAAGGCTAACAAAGACAATAGAATGGGCAGCATTCATATATTGCAGGGCAAGCGCTGTAAACAAAGGAAATCCTATCACCACCCCGAGGGCTACAATAGTAAGGGGCCACCAATCTTGCTTGGCTGGCTTTTTTTGTTTTAAAACCAAAATAAGGATAAGCCCTAAAATACCAGCAATCGCTGCACGTGCTGCGGTTAAGAAACCAGGTTCAAACCCCATTACTGCTACACGTGTTGCTGGTAATGACCCTGCAAAAATAGCCACGCCAATAAAACCATTCACCCAGCCATTCATAAACCTATTCATAATTTTCTCCGTCACTGTACGAAGAATTTAAGCTGTGCTAAGGTGATAAAACCATATACAAAGCAGTACAATTCAAAAGAACTGTTATGTATAAATAACCAGTACAGTTAGGATTTAAGTCATTGCAACAGACAAAAACAAAGATTGAAATTGTCATTTCTGAGATTGAACAACAAATAAAAAACCGATCTTTAATGCCCGGCGCACGCTTACCTTCTGTTCGCAAATTAGCAAGTGATCTTGGCTTTTCTGTATCAACAATTGTGGAAGCCTATGAAAGGCTTATTGCATTAGGAAAAATTGAATCACGAACAGGGTCAGGCTTTTATATTGTTGGCCCACTTGCGCCTCTATCTTTAAGTGAGTTAAGTCCTCAGTTAGAAAGATCTGTAGACCCGCTATGGATTTCTCGTCAGTCTTTAGAAGCAAAAGCTGGTGTTTTTAAACCCGGTTGTGGCTGGCTACCTGATGACTGGATGCCGTTAGACAGTATTCGTAAGGGTTTAAGATCTGCGGCAAGGAGTTCAGACGCTTGTTTAATGGGGTATTCAGCCCCGTTAGGATTACCAGCTTTACGCGATTTATTGGCAAGACGTGCCCAATCAAAAGGAATAGATGCAAATTTAAATCAAGTGCTTTTAACAGATTCAGGAACTCAAGCGATTGATTTAGTTTTCAGGTTTTTACTAAAGCCCGATGATGTCGTTTTGATTGATGATCCTTGTTATTTTAACTTTCATGCTTTGCTCAAAGTGCATCAAGTTAAAGTGGTTGGGGTACCTTACACTGCAAATGGTCCAGACTTAGAAGCATTTAAAGAAGCCATCGAGAAATATGACCCTCGCCTCTATATTACTAATTCAGGCATTCATAATCCAACTGGGGCTACCCTTTCTCTTTCCACGGCGCATCAATTATTAAAGTTGATTGAACAATCTAATTTAATTGTAGTAGAAGACGATATATTCTCAGATTTTGAATATACACCTGCTCCGAGACTTGCCGCTTTAGATAATCTTTCACGTGTAATTTTTATTGGAAGCTTCTCTAAAACATTATCTGCATCTATTCGTTGTGGCTATATTATTGCTAAACCAGAATGGGTTGATCAGCTCACCGATTTAAAAATTGCCACCACTTTTTCGCATAACGGTGTTTCTGCAGAGGTTTTGCTTTCCGCTTTGACAGATGGTTCTTATCGCAAACATTTAGAGTTATTAAAAGTCCGTTTAGCAAAAGCCATGCATGACACCATTACCAAGCTAGAACCGCTAGGCATACGACCATGGATTAAGCCGCAAGCTGGTATTTTTGTGTGGTGTCATTTACCAGAAGGTTTAGAAGCTTCAAAAATTGCGAAATATTGTATTAATCATAATGTTATTCTTGCGCCAGGAAATGCTTTTAGCCAAGCTCCCAATGCTGGTCAATTCATACGTTTTAATGTAACACAGTCAAATCATGACCATATCTATAAGACTCTAGCTGATGCAATTCAACAAGAGTCTTCATAATTTATAGAGAGGAAAATTAAGCTTGTTTCTGTTTTTGTTCTATATATGCAAAATAGCCTGGCCCAGCTGAAACTTGCACTTGTTTTGCATGTAAAGGTTCATGGCAGACTGAACACACCATAACTGGTTCGAACTTATGGCCACAAGTTTTATGACGATACTCTAAAGGTTTGCCTAAACCTTGATCCATCCATTTATCTGCCCAATTCGCCATAGATAAAATAATTGGATAAAGTTCAAAACCTTTATCAGTGAGGCGATATTCAAAACGTTCTTGACGATCAAAATAAGGAGCTTTGGCTAAAATTTCATATTCAACCAAACGCTTTAAACGATCTGAAAGGACATGACGAGTTACGCCTAATGATTTTTGAAAATCGTCAAAACGGCGTATTCCCATAAAAGCATTACGTAATATTAGCATCGTCCATCGATCGCCAATCACTGATAGCATACGAGCAACCGAACAAGGTTGATCACCGATGTCATCCCATTTCATCTTTATGCGTTCCTCGATATTTCCTAGCCTAACGGCCCTATTGTTTATACCCTAAACCACTTACCACGAGTTATGCAAGATTCATTATAAAAATAACTTCTTATCAACTTTATAAAAGAATTTTTATTATAAAAAAATAGAAAGCTATTATATAAACTCACTTAACAAATATAACTCACCCAATTGTATAGTGAGCTATATCTATTATTACTCATCATTAATTTGAGATGAATACGCCCTTCAAAATATGACCTGCTTCTAGTTTCACACTTGCTGGAATTCGCACCAGACAATTGGCCTGCATTAAATTACTGAGCATGTGTGATTGCTGTTTTGTCAGACTTTTAACTTTAAGTTGTCCATTGTCAAAATAAGCATGCATTCTTAGAAAACGTTCACGCGCATCTTCTTTTAAATCATGATCTAAAATTGCACTAAACCACTCCGGCCCTGCTTGATTTCCCTGCAAAGTGTCGAGCAATGCTTTACCATAAACTTGCATTGATACATAGACCGCAGCTGGATTACCCGGTAATCCCAGCAAATAACAACGGTGACCTTTTTCCGTGTGAGAATATTCAGCAAAAAAGAGTGGCTTGCCCGGCTTTTGTTTTACTTTCCAAAAGATCTGTTCAAAGCCAGTCTCAAAAGCGCATGGGCGAACAAAGTCATAATCACCTACGGACACTCCGCCTGTGGTTATGATGACATCATAACTATCTTTTAACTCATTAAAGTAATGCGTGACTTGCGCCGCTTCATCTGCCACATGAATGAGTTCAATCTCTAAACCATAATCTTCAAACCAAGCTTTTAGTAATGGACCATTTGCATCAAAGATTTTACCTTCAGCAAGATCTTCTGCTTTTTCGGCAACTTCATCACCAGTGACTAAAACAGCAACTTTCGGCGCACGGTAAACGTCAACCGTGTGTACACCCGCCATGCTTAAGGCGGCTAAACTTCCAATATTTAAGAACTGTCCAACTTGGGCAAGCAACTGCCCGTTCTGGATTTCTTCGCCCGTAAAACGAATATCAGCTTGAGGGCGAATATGTTCAGTTAATGAAATTTCTTGTGCTGAAACGACCTCTACTATTTCCTGCCTCGCAACATGCGTTGTGCCTTCAGGGATTTTGCCACCAGTAAATATACGAATTGCCTGTCCTTCACTCAGAATTTCATGACTTTCGCTTCCGGCGCGAATCTCGCCAGTAACCTGAAACTTTTGATTATTTAAATCTTCTGCGTGGCTACAAAGTGCGTAACCATCTACAGCACTTTGAGAGAAACTTGGCAAATTAATTTCTGAATAAATTTCCTTAGCTAGATATCTACTTAGGCTATTTTGAAGAACTTGCTGAATTGAGCCTAATTTTTTAGGTCGGTCACTAATCAGCTCAATTGCTTCATCTACGCTAATCAACCCACGTTCTGTACCACAACCTGACATTATTCATAGCCTCCCGGATGTGGTAAATCACGGCAAACATCAAAAATATGGACTAAGGCAGGTAAAATAGCAGCCATTGATTCACTTGCTCCACCACGGCTTCCCGGTAAAGTCACCACTAGAGAACGGTCGATAAAACCAGCCACTCCACGCGACATTGCAGCATATGGCGTGCGTTTTTGCCCAAATGAACGCGCAGCTTCCATTAAGCCATCTAACTTACGTTCAAGAAGTGGCTCTAGCGTATCAACCGTAATATCACGCTTACCAATTCCAGTACCGCCGACGGTCATAATGCAAGCATATGACTTACTCAACTCAAGAACTAAGTTTTTTAAAGTATCCGCTTCATCTGGCAAAATCTGGTAGTGAATCGGATCGAATCCTGCCTCGGTTAAAGTTTCAACCACAGATTTTCCGGCAGTATCGGGCTTTCTGCCCGCTGCGACGGTATCGGACAGGACAATAACAGCAGCCGAAACAGGCTGACGAAGAACGCGCTTAAAGTGTGATTTTCCACCTTTTTTCTTAAGCAATTTACATTGATCCATCCAGAGCTCTTCTGGTTCACAATGTGGCTTTAACATGTCGTAAATGGTTAACCCTGCAAGACTTGCAGCCGTTAAGGCTTCCATTTCTACGCCAGTAGGACCGATAGTTTCGACCACGGTAATAATCTTTACAAAATCATGTTCTAATTCATATTCAACATCTGCACGATAAATCGGCAGTGGATGACACAAAGGAATCAGCTCATCAGTTCGTTTTGCTGCCAAAATTCCTGCAACACGTGCAGTTTTCAATGCATCCCCTTTTTCAGTATTTCCTTGTCTTAATAGTTCGATACAGTGCGGTGGTGCATATAAAATGGCTTGTGCTTCGGCAACACGATAACTTTCCGGCTTCATTCCTACGTTTTTCATTATTTATCCTAGTCTTGCTTATTTCAGTGTGAGTGTTCATGGCCGGCATGATGGTGATGCTTGTGTTCTTGCGGTGCATCCTTACGAATACAACAGCCCTCTACATAATGACTTGTACCATCAGTAAAGAACTCTTCTTTAAACACAGGTACTTCATGCTTCACTCGCTCAACCGCTTCTTCACATGCTTGAAAAGCTTCATGGCGATGGGCTGCATAAGCTATTGCAATAATGGCTGTTTCACCAACATCTAGATGTCCAATCCGATGAACTACTCGCACATAAGATACCTGATACTTTTTCTCAATTTCCAGTTCAATTTCACGTATCATTTTTTCAGAAAGCGGTTTATACGAGGTATATTTCAGTGCTTTAACAGCTTTTCCCTCATGGTGATTACGAACCGTACCTATAAAAATATCGATTCCACCACATTCAGGAAATGATTGAATAGAATCAAAGGTATCAAGGCTTAAAGCCTGCTCTTGTATACGTGCAAAATCTCGCATGGCTTACCCTCCTGCAACTGGTGACAATAAAACCAAAGTACAAGGCTGACTTAAAACAGACTGTCGAGTTATGACATTATCTTCTAAAGCACATGCACATTTTTCCATGGCCTGTGTACATTCCGGATGCAATGACACAATTTGATCTAAGACATCTTTCACTAAAATATGGCTGGGACAAACTAACGAAAGATGTTGAGGAAGCAATTTTTCAATTGCACCAAACGATTCGATTTTAATTTGGATAGATTGCTGCATTTATCCCCCAAGCATATGCATACTGATTTTACGGGTTTGTTGATGTTGTAAGGCATGAAAGCCTTTTGCTTTGTGCCAGATATACGGCATAACTTGATCTTTTAACTGCTGGCTATACAGCACATGATCGGTTGAGTTCTGTGCGCGTAATAATGCTTGAAGCTGCGGCTTAATATTTAAACCCTGCTGAGCAAAGAGACAGTTATACAACTCACCTTGTGCGGTTAGACGTATACGGTCACATTGGTGGCAAAATGAATGAGTGATTGTAGAAATAATGCCAAGAATGGAGTCATTGTTAATCAGATATTGTCGTGCTGGCTCATGTTGTTGCTCGACAACTTGTACTGAATAATGCGGTTGTAAAGTCTGTAAAATTTCAGCTTCACTGACCACATCTTGACTTGACCACAATGCATCACCATCGAGTGGCATAAACTCAATAAAACGTAAAGGAATGTTGTTATCGATTGACCATTTCACCATGGGTAGGATCTGATCATCATTTTTATTTTTCATCAATACACAGTTAATTTTAAAGGGTAGTCCTGCGTCTTTTGCAGCTTGCATACCCTCAAGAACTGGTTCTAATTTTTTCTTGGTGAGCTGTTTAAATTGAATTGGATCAAGACTATCTAAACTAATATTTAAGTCATCTAAGCCAGCATCTTTTAATTGGTGAGCATATTTAGCCAGATAATGTCCATTGGTGGTCATTGAAATACGCTTTAAACCTATCGCTTTTAAGGCTTGTAAATCCCGAACGAAATGAACAATGTCTTGACGCATTAATGGTTCACCACCCGTAATACGAATGCTTTCCACACCGTGTTGCACCATAAAACGGCAAAACTCAAAAAGTGCCTCAAAACTCAGTAAATCTTGTTTATTTAACCATTCAGGATGTTCAGGCATGCAATATACACACTTAAAATTACAGCGATCAGTTACAGAAATCCGTAACTTTCGCTTGATACGCCCATATTGGTCTTGTAGAACAGATGGCGTATTTTCAGAGTGATATTGTTTCATTAGTTGCACTCATGTCGAGAACAGTTCAAATATTGCTGGCACTTTTAGGGGCAATTAAAACAACAAATTGCCCTTCAATAGTGCTTTGATCTTTATGCAAAATTTGTTCCAATTCTATTTATCATCCATAACTTTTTTGGTCTTTTTGATAGATTAATCACCGTACTATTTTTATTTGAGTTTTAAAAACTGTACAAATTTAGTGCGGCGCCAATCTATGATATGCCCTACATTATTTCTAGCACTTTTCTAAACGGATGGGTACATATTTATGGTACGGAGTTTTAGATAGAGGATCGCAATGTTCAGCTGAAATCAGGAGATTTAATTGCGGACCAATTGGCTCTCCCCCTTGAAAGCGCATACCGTAACCATGTGGAAGTGACACCACACCTTTTCGCATTCCTTCATCAAAATCTACAGTGACCTGAATTTCTCCGTGCTGTGAAATACATTTCAGTTGATCTCCAGCTTCTACATTTAAATGTGTTGCATCTTCAGGGTGAATCCTTAAAGCCCCTTCTGCATCTACTTTTCGCCAAGCAGGATCACGATAAATCTGATTGGCGTTATAACTACGACGCTCACCAGATAAAAGTATGAAAGGAAACTCCTCAACATTCACTTGATGATTTTTTAAACTCGCCAGCTCACTTAACATTTCAGGAATAGCGAGGCGTACTTTTTTGTCTTTATAGGCAATAAGTTTCCAAACTTCGTCATATTCATGTTGTGATAACACCACACCTGAACGCTGCTTTAAAATTTGGTCGAATAATCGAACACCCAAAGTTAACGGATTACCTTTATAACCTGCGCGGCGGACAGCTTTAGTGTGTAAAACAGCATATTGAATCGACAATGGTAATAAAAATGCGGCTGAAGCAGCTGAGTTTTCTAAACGTTTACCTAAAGTTCGATAGAGAATTGAAGCGGCAAAAGGAATGTATTTTTTATGTCGGGCAAAAGTTAAACCTAAAGCCGATAGATAAGGTAAATATGCTGTTTTCTTAGAGTCGACTGAAGCGATTTTTTCTAACAATGGAAAACTTTTAGGAATGGCATTCATTGTTTCAAGTAACCGTGTATAAATTTCTGCTTCGGGTAATGTATTAGTTTGAGCGGAAAATACGGGATGTCTAAGGTGAAAACCATTTTTAGGAAATTCCAAGTTAAAACCAGTAAATTCCCATTTCTCAAACTGAGTGTGTGCTGGCAAAATGTAGTCCGCAAGTCTCGCTGTTTCTGTCATAGCAACATCGACCACAACCAACAAATCTAGCGCCTTAAATGCCTTTTCATAGGCTGGCGTGTCGGGATAAGTTAATAGCGGATTGCAACTATCTACAAAAACTGCACGAATTCGTTTTTCCCCTGCTTTTAATATTTCATCGGGTAAAATATTGGGTGGGAAAAAACCAGAAATTGGAAACATTTCATGGTAAACACTACGGTGATACTTAGGCTTTCGTTCATCCGTATCGCTTAAAATTGGAATAAACATGGTATGTAAATTATTGGTGCCTTGCTTTCCAAAGTTTCCAGTTAATAAGCACAGTAGTTTTTCTAAATAGCCATTTAATGTCGTATTTAAAGTATGTTGAATACCTAAATCAATGCGAACACAACCTCTTTTTGCCTTTGCAAAATCTCGAACAACTTGATAAATCAAATCGACTGGCACATCAGCCTTAGCAATATATTCCTCAATCGGGACACTGCTAAAGGCGGCTTTCACCTCTTGGAAGCCTAAAGTATGTTGCTCAATAAATGGTAGATCATAGAGTTGTTCTTTGATGATAATCGCAATCATGGCCGACATTAAAAAAGCATCTGTCCCGGGCTTTAATTGCACATGAAGATCTGCTTGTTTGGCTGTTTCGGTAACACGTGGATCAAACACCACCATGGTGCGGTTCGGGTCTTTTTTAATGTGTTTTAGTGTGTCTCGCGCATTGGGAATACCATGTGCCTGAAAAGGATTTGTCCCAATAAAAAGAACGTAATCGGCATATTCAACATCTTCTGTGGTATGGCAAGCCTGACTACCGAATAAACGCCCATTGAGCCAGAAATCACCCGTTTTTTCTTGAGCAAGAGAGTTATAAGCATAGTAACTTTTCATGGCCATTAAGAGTTGTCGACCATACGCTGCACCCAGATGGTTACCTTGGCCGCCCCCTCCCACAGAAGCAAAAGCAGTCCCACCAAAATTATCGCGAATATGAACTAATCGATCGGCAATTTCTTGTATGGCAACATCCCAACTAATTTCTTGAAATGAACCATCTGGCTGGCGCTTTAAAGGTGTGGTCAATCGGTCTGCATGTTGCTGATAATGTTGTAATCTGGCAGCTTTTTGACAAATATAACCTTGAGAAAATGGATGGTCAGGATTGCCTTTTATTTTGGCAAACTGATTATCTTTAATTTCAACACTTAGACCACAGTTTCTAGAACACAAAATACATGCGGTCACATCTGTTTTATTTTGCTGTTGCGCTTCTACCATGTCCATTGACTCCCTTTATTTTTATACATTTCACAGGAATGAAAATAACAAGTTCCAAAATAGAACTTAAACAATAAATAGTCAACAGCTCAAAATTTAAAAGCGTGTTTCATCCGACCAATGTAAGTTTTAAAGCTCTAATATACGAAGCTAATTTGCTGTAAAAATTTCTTTAAATGCTTTGATTTGTTTGTATTGCTGGAGTTCATCCAATGAATTGATGCTATGAAAAAACAGGTTTTGTTTTTGAAATATAGCGACTTGAGCATGCAAAAGTTTAAAACACTCTTTTAAACTTAATCGTTGCTTTTCAATTTGCTCTGTTATCGTGCTAAGGCTTTCACGTTTTAATAAGCAAAATGGATACAAAGCATCTCCATTAATTGAAACATAAGCCGCTTGAGCATGCTTATTTTTTCGGATTGCATAATGTAATTTCACAACGACTTGCGTTGGCACATAAGTCACATCACAAGGAATAAACAAAACATAGTCTGCATTTACATTTGACCATGCACTTTTCATGCCCATGAGTGGGCCAAAAAAGCCAGATGCATCATCTTGATAACATCGAATATCAGGCACAATACTTTGATAAATAGAATAATCACGGTGACTATTGACCCAAATTTCAGATACTGATGATCTTAATTTCTGATGAATCTTAATCAGTTGAGTTTCACCATCAAATTGCTGTAACAACTTATTTAAACCGTTCATACGGCGGGCTTGTCCACCGGCCAGAATGACTAAATCAGTTATGGGATATCCCTTATTCACACTTCCACCTCTTGTTGGCAAGCTTTAATCAAGCCACGGATTTCAGGTAAACATGAACCGCAATTACCACCTGCTTTTAAACAAGCCGTCACTTGTTTTTCATGTGTAATATTTTGAGTTTTGATTGCATCTATAATTTTGTTCTTACCTACTTTAAAACAGCTACATACTAAAGGTCCGTCATTATTTGTAGCAGTCATTGGCATGCCCGCTAGTAACGCCTTTCGATGCAAGGCACTTAAACGTTCACGTTTAAAAAGACTCGCTACCCACTCACGATCTGGCAACAAATCTGGCGGTGCAATATATAGACCTGCAATTACCACGCCATCTTTCAAAATAACGCTATGGCTCAGTTGTGAGGAAATATCTTCAATACTCAACCATTCAAAAATTTCATCTGCAAATGGCAAAAAGCTTTTTAGGTTCTTTTGAGTATCATGAAAAGTTTGACGGTCTGCAAGTTCGTAACGGTTGGTTTTCACCATTTTGACCTTAGTCCACCATGCACAGTGATGTAACGATTCTTGGATATGGGCATCATATCCTTCACGTATATAGAGCACACCTTGCCAAGTGGTATAGAAAGGTTGAATGGTTACAGGGGTATGTTTGAACTCAGGCTCACCTGAAATTGCATCGACCTCTGGGTTAACGACTTTCCCAATACGAGCATCGGAAGCAACTTGTTCAGTCCAGTGAATCGGTGCAAAAATTTGACCACGACGTACACCCGACGAAAATGTCACACGTAGTACACAACTGCCCCATTTCGAACGGACTTCGACCAAACCTTGATCACGCACACCAAATTTTAGTGCATCACTTGGATGAATCTCGCAGAAGGGTTCGGCACGGTGACTAGTCAAGTTTGCAGATAAACCCGTACGCGTCATGGTGTGCCATTGGTCTCGAATACGGCCCGTATTCAAAATGAGTGGATAGTCTTCTGAAACCGCATGAACTGGATCAATTGCAACAGTTGGAATAAGTTTTGCCTTAGCATTTTTATGGCTAAACTGGCCCTTGCCAAACAGTTGTTGAACGGTTTTCGTATCTTGGTTTTTAGTCCAAACTGGCCATTGAATGGGTTGTAGAGCATCGTACTCAGCACTACTCAAATTCATCAAACCTTTCAGGTTGAAATAGCGAAAATTACTGCTTTCTTCACGTGCATCCATGTCTACATTGTCTTGTGCAGATAACGCCGCATGCTCATTAAAGATGTCACCTGCACCCGCAAAGTCAAAACCATTAAAACCTAATTTTCTCGCGACTTGGCTCACTGACCACCAATCTGCTTTTGTTTCCCCCGGCGCAGGCAAAAATGCACGCTGACGTGAAATACGGCGCTCAGAGTTAGTAACCGTTCCATCCTTTTCGCCCCAGCCTAAAGCAGGAAGTAACACATCAGCGTAAGCAATCGTATCGGTATCAGCACAGATATCTGACACCACGACCAATTCGCATTTTTCTAAGGCACGTTTAACTTGATCGGCGTTCGGCAGACTCACGACTGGATTGGTTGCCATAATCCAGATGGCTTTAATTTTTCCAGCTTCAACGGCACGGAATAAATCAACTGCTTTTAAGCCCGCTTGAGTCGCAATAAATGGGCTGTTCCAGAAAGTTTGCACTACTTTTTGATGTAGTGGATTATCTAAATCCATATGTGCAGCCAGCATATTAGCTAGACCGCCCACTTCACGGCCGCCCATTGCATTGGGCTGACCTGTCATTGAAAATGGAGCAGCACCAAGCTTACCAATTTTTCCAGTCAATAAATGGCAATTAATAATACTGTTGGCTTTATTCACGCCCTGACTTGATTGATTCACGCCCATTGAAAACAGGGTTATCACTTTTTCAGTTTGAGCGAATTTTTCAAAGAACAATTGCAACTTATCAAGTGCAATTCCTGTACGTTTTGCCACATATTCAATATCAGTTTCTTGCTGACTGCTTGCCAGAACCTCTTCCAGACCTTCGGTATAAGCATCTACAAAAGCCTGATCGGCATGATCATTTCGATATAAATATTGAAATAAGCCATTAAATAAAGTGACATCTTGACCCGGTAAAATTGGTAAATGTAAATCAGCCTGCTCGCAAGTACTGGTAAAACGTGGGTCAATCACCACCACAAACATATCGAGATTTTGGCTTTTAGCCTGCATAATCCGCTGATATAGCACAGGATGGCACCATGCGGTATTAGAACCGACTAAGACCACCATGTCGGCATGTTCAAAATCCTCATAGCTTGCAGGGACAATATCTTCGCCAAAGCTGCGTTTATGCCCTGCGACAGCAGATGACATACAAAGGCGCGAGTTGGTGTCGATATTTGCAGTACCTAAATAGCCTTTTACAAACTTGTTTACTACATAATAATCTTCAGTTAAAAGCTGACCTGAAACATAAAATGCAATGCTGTCACGACCATATTGATCGATACAAGATTGGAATTTATCAGCAATCTTATTGATTGCCGCATCCCATGTCGTTACTACCCGATCAGCTTTTCGTCCCATCATCGGTTGTAAAACACGTGTTTCTAAGCCCAAAGTATCCGCCAAGCGACTACCTTTAATACATAAGCGTCCAAAATTGGAAGGATGCTCAGCATCCCCCTCAACTTGTACCAGAGGTCCTTGCGGTTTTTGTTGGACGTTTACGCTGACCCCACAACCCACCCCACAATATGGACATGTTGTTTTGGTGATTTTTGCAACATGGTCGGAGCTATTGATTTCATCGCTTCGAATACTATTCATAACTGCTCCTTTCCCTATTAGCCTGCATTTTTTAATGCAAAGTCTCGACCAAATAGCAGCTTGTTTCTGAATAAAGAAACAGGTGTTTGATCTGCAATTAACTCTGCATACCACATGCCATCTTCAGTATCACCGAACAGTACTGCACCGATTACCCGATCGCTTTGAATAATAATGCGTTTATAAATCTGGCGTTTTTCATCATTCAAAATAATATCTTCGTAGTCATCTTTCGGCTCAAAATTACCCGCAGAGAATACATCGACACCACTGACTTTTAACTGAGTCGGTACAATGGGTGCTTTAAAGGTTAAGCTGCCGTGCTCTGCTAAATGAGTCGCACAAATAAAAGCTTGCCCCCAAAGTGGTTCAACCAAACCAAAGGTCTGTCCGCGGTGCTCAATACACTCACCTACCGCGTAAATACTTGGGTCAAAAGTTTGCATAGTGTCATTGACCAACACACCACGGTTACAACGTAAACCAGCACTTTGCGCCAAGCTAATATTTGGTCGAATACCCACTGCAAACACCACAAGATCGGCTTCTAAAACTGTGCCATCTTTCAAACGTATTTGCTTCACATAACCGTTTTCATCACCAATTAACGCTTCTGTATTCGCTTCGGTAATAATGTTAATACCTTTTTGATCAATGCTATGACGCAGTAACTGACTCGCACGGCTGTCAAGTTGACGTTCCATAATACGGTCCATTAAATGCAGCACAGTCACATTCATACCACGTTGTTTTAAACCGTATGCCGCTTCTAAACCGAGTAACCCCCCACCAATCACCACTGCATTAGTTTTTGAACCGCAGTACTCAATCATGGTGTTAACGTCATAAATATCACGGAAAGTTAACACGCCTTTTAAGTCAATACCTTGTACTGGCGGAATAAACGGAGCCGAACCTGTTGCCAAGATCAAACGGTCATAATCAACCGTCTGACCTTTTTCGGTGTAAACCACTTTACGTGGGCGATCAATTTTTACCGCTTTATCACCCGCAATAAATTGAATACCTTTATCGCTATACCACTTGGGTGGATGGAGCATGATGTCTTCAATGGTTTTTTCACCCGATAAAACCGGAGATAGCATAATACGGTTATAGTTACCCCAAGGCTCTTCGCCAATGACCGTAACTTCATAACGATCTGGTGCCATATCAAGTAAATCTTCTAAGCAACGCATACCCGCAAGGCCATTACCAATCAGTACCAGTTTGAGTTTGTCTTGAGACACGCCCGTATTCGTAATATAAGTTTTTTGCGGTACAGAATTAATCCAAACACGACCATCAACAATTTTGCTCGGGTAAACAGAAAGTTTTTGGTCTTTATCTTCTAAACAACGGCCCGTTGCCAAACTAAAATGTTGTTTATAGATTGGTGATGCAATGACACGCTCGCCTTGCAAGTCACCGATAATCCCACGGCTCATGACATTTGCTTGGCTAAACGGATCTTTATTACTTAATACATAAACACGTTTTTCATGTCCTACACGAAAGATTGCTACTGCTTGCCCACCCACTAGTGCGCCAGCCCCCGTGTTGGGAGTTAAATCATCAAGTGCGCACACATCAATCCATTGATCATCAGGAAGCATATTTTTGTCTTGTACAATATTCATAGAATTCTCCTTTATGCTTCAACCATTGGAATGCGGTCTTCTGAACGTTCAGCCTTAGTTAATGGACGGATTTGACCACGTTCAGTCGTAAACTGAATGTGTGGATCGGTCTGCTCATTCGCACTTGCGTTGATATAAGTTTGAAAGCGTTTACGCACTTCAGGATTTTCCACCGCAGTACGCCATTCGTCTTGATAAGTACTAATCACATGTTCCATACGGCGCTCAAGCTCAGCAGCTAAACCAAGAGAATCATCAACCACCACAGATTTAAGATAATCTAGACCACCTTCCAAGTTGTCGCGCCATACGCTGGTACGTTGTAAACGATCTGCGGTTTGGATGTAGAACATATAGAAACGGTCGATATAACGAACGAGTGTTGCTTTATCAAGGTCAGATGCAAGTAACTCTGCATGACGTGGTTTCATCCCACCATTGCCGCACACATAAAGGTTCCAGCCTTTTTCGGTCGCGATAATACCGACGTCTTTCCCTTGTGCTTCCGCACACTCACGTGTACAGCCAGACACAGCCATTTTTAATTTATGTGGTGAACGCAAACCTTTGTAGCGGTTTTCAAGTTCAATCGCCAAACCAACTGAGTCGTCTACCCCGTAACGGCACCATGTGCTACCTACACAAGATTTCACGGTACGTAATGATTTACCGTAGGCATGACCAGACTCAAAACCAGCAGCATTTAACTCTTCCCAAATAAATGGAAGCTCGTGAACTTGAGCACCAAACATGTCTACACGTTGACCACCAGTGATTTTGGTGTAGAGATTATATTTCTTGGCAATTTGACCAATTGCAATCAAACCATCTGGGGTGACTTCACCACCAGCCATACGCGGTACAATCGAGTAAGAGCCATCTTTTTGGATGTTACCCAAGTAGTAGTCATTACTGTCTTGAAGACCTGCATGCGTTGGTTCAAGTACAAAATCATTCCAGCAAGATGCCAAAATGTTCGCCGCAGCAGGTTTACAGATATCACACCCTAAGCCATGACCATGTTGATGAATCAAGTCATCAAAGGTTTTGATTTCATTCACGCGAACCAAGTGATACAACTCTTGACGAGAGTATGGGAAGTGTTCGCAAATGTGGTTATTTACAGTCACACCTTGACGTTGTAATTCGGACTTCAATACTTGAGTCACTAATGGTGCACAACCACCACACGCTGTTGCTGCTTTAGTGCATTTCTTTAATGCACCTAAAGAGGTCGAACCATCGCTAATCGCTTGGCAAATGTCTACTTTTGATACGTTGTTACACGAACAGATGGTCGCACTGTCTGGAAGTAAATCTACACCACTACCTCCAGGCTTTGCTGCTGACTGTTCGAAGCCCGGCATAATCAAACTTTCAGGCACTTCAGGCAAAGCCAGATCGTTTAACATCATTTGTAAAAGGTCGTTGTACTCTTTCGCATCGCCCACCAAAACTGCGCCAAGCAATTTAGTTTTATCTGCATTTACAACAATCTTTTTATAAACTAGTGCATGCTCATCTGTATAGAAGTAGCTTAATGCACCCGGAGTCATTGCATGCGCATCACCTACAGATGCAACATCAACACCCATCAATTTCAACTTGGTGCTCATGTCCGCACCAGCGAAAGAGTGACATTCTTCAGCTAGCACATGTTTCGCTGCAATACGTGCCATGTCATAGCCCGGTGCAACCAAACCGTAGATTTTGTTTTGCCAAAGCGCACATTCACCAATTGCGTAAATGTTGCTATCTGAGGTTTGGCAGTAATCATTAATTACAATACCGCCACGTTCACCAATCGCCAGACCACTGTTACGTGCTAACTCATCACGTGGGCGAATGCCTGCCGAGAATAAAATGATATCTGCTTCAAGTTCACTACCATCAGCAAACTTCATTACATGCGTAGTGCTGTTGCCCGATTCAATAGATTGAGTCGCTTTTTGTGTATGAACTTTTACACCAAGGTCTTCAATTTTACGACGTAAAACTTTACCACCTAAGTCATCAATTTGAACGGCCATTAAACGTGGTGCAAACTCAACAACATGTGTTTCTAATTCTAGGTCACGTAATGCTTTCGCTGCTTCAAGACCAAGCAATCCACCACCAATCACCACACCTGTTTTAGCATTCAGGCTCGCTGCACGGATGGCATCTAAGTCTTCAATGGTACGGTAAACAAAGCAGTTTTCACGGTCATTACCCGAAATTGGTGGAACGAATGCATACGAACCTGTTGCCAACACCAATTTGTCATAGCTAATCACATCGCCATGATTGGTTGTTACTGTTTGTGCAGCAGTATCAATTGCAGTTGCTTTGGTGTTTAAACGCAGGTCTATGCCATGTGCATCTGCAAAGTCAAAACGAGCTAAAGATAAATCTTTTGCCGATTTCCCCGAAAAATATTCAGTCAAATGTACGCGGTCATACGCGATACGAGGTTCTTCCGCGAGAATCGTGATTTCCAGTTCATCATCTGCTTTTTCTAAAATGGCTTCGATGAATTTGTGGCCCACCATACCATGACCAATCATTACCAATTTCATAGTGTTTCTCCTCAAATCACGTTGCTTTTAAGCTGCGTTATTGCGTTCTCAAATAGACGTTGTTCTTTTGCCTTGTGCTCTACCGAGAAGCGAATCAACATCACGAAGCATGTAGCTGCTTGCAGCCAATTTTTTGCACTCGTTGACGACACCCAATGCACAGCAAAGTCATAAAAAGAAATAAAAAAAGCGAGCCCCCTCATAGAGAAGGCTCGCATCGCTGGAACTGAAAACTCAGATAATTCAGATGTAACTTTTTTATGCAATAAAAATAAAGACATGACCTTCACTCCGACTGAACGTAACTTCTTTGTGTGTACGGTTGCACTCACAAACTCGATCAGAACGGACATCGTTGGCCGTCTTTAAAACTCATGGTCGTCTTCGACCTGTAATTAAGTAAGCACTTTGCATGCCAATATTTTAAAACCTTAAGTAGATAATATTTTTTATATTTAATTTCATACAGATAGAAATTTTCAATGTGTGCATAAAGAATGAAGTCTTATTTTGCGTGCTCTATCACTGCACACTTATATGGTTTAAATAAAAATACGCCTTGCTACAAAATGAATCGCATTTTTGCACCAAGATTGATCAGACCCATACTTTGGCATGCTAAAGTGCCATTAAAGCTCGATTTTTTCTTTAGTTTTCGATGGCACTAATCTTGCTTAAAAAACTGATAACAAAAAACGCGTCGAATTGGCGCATTTTCTTAGCCTGATTTTCTGAACTTATGCCAAAACTCAAAATAGCCCTTATTGATGATGATCATGCGCGAGCCGACTACATAAGAAAAAGTCTGCTTGAAAATGATTTTGAAGTGGTCGCTTGCCTTACTTTGGACCACTTGAATATCTTTCGCCTCGAACATTTACAAGCTGATGTGATCTTGCTTGATATGGACCATCCTCACCGTGACATTATTGAAAGCTGTGTCAGTAGCTATGACCTTCCTACCGTTCTATTCACCAAAAATTCAGATAAAGATACAATCAAACAAGCCATAGATGCGGGGGTGACTGCTTATATTGTTGATGGTATTGACCCTTCCCGCTTACATACCATTTTAGAAATCTCTATTGAGCAATATAAAAAACACAAAAAACTCGAAGGAGATTTAAGAGATGCTCAAACTAAACTAGCTGATCGTAAAGATGTTGAAAAAGCCAAAGTTTTACTTATGCAACTCCATGGCCTTCCTGAAGATACAGCATTCCAGTTGCTCAGAAAAAATGCCATGAGCCACCGTATTACAATTGGGGAAATGGCTCGGCGTTTACTTGACGCCCAAAAATTACTTGGCAATCAACTAAAGGATGAATAAATGAGCACATTAGAAAAGACTCAATTACAACTCGGCTATATTCCTTTGCTTGATTGTCTTTCATTGCTTTGGGCGAAACAAAGGGGTTTCTTTGACGAAGTAGGGCTCGACGTTACTTTAGTTAAAGAAGCTTCATGGGCAAGTCTTCGTGATCGCCTTGCTTTTGGTTTATTAGATGCCGCTCATTGTTTATCTGCAATGTTACCTGCGGCTGCGGTAGGATCAGATCAAATTGGTACGCCACTGCAAACTTCGCTAGTTTTAAGTGAAAATCGTGCATTTATCAGCTTAAGTCAAAAATTAACCCATCAACTTAAGATTCAGAAAAATGATACAGCTCAAGTAACGGCGCAAAAAGTGGTGCATTACATTGAACAAGGTCATTCCCTTTCTTTAGCCCACGTGTTTAAGCACTCCATTCATCATTATTGTTTAAGAGAATGGTTAGCTTTAGCAAACCAAGAACTCGCTCAATCGATTCAACTCAAAACCTTACCACCACCTTATATGGTCGAAGCACTAGATAAACATGTGATTGATGGTTTTTGTGTCGGAGAACCTTGGAATACTCAGGGTGAGCTTCTCGGTTTAAGTAAAATGATTTGCTCAAGTCAGAACATTATTCCACCTGTAGCTGACAAAGTTTTAGCCGTAACTCAGGAATGGGCTGAACAGCATCCACAAACGCTGGTTGCACTCACCGCTGCAATTATGAAAGCTCAGCAAGAACTTAGCGAACTAGAAGACTTTGCTCCAATTTTAAAATTATTGGTCGAGTTTGGAATTGTTCGTTTTCATTGCTCAGAAGAAGTGCATGTCGACAAATACTATATGATTCAGGATATTGTCCGTCATTTGGTAAAAGAAAGCGCTCTTCCGAAAGTAGAAGACTTTTATTGGCTCTTTCAGCAAATGCAGAAGTGGGATGACCTTCAGCTAGACCAAGCACAAATCAATACACTGGGTCATAAATGCATCAATCTTATGGCTTATGAACAAGCTAAGCAGCTTAATTTCGTCTAACACGTCCTATCAATCAACAAAAAAAAAAGCTGTCTTTTATATAAAAGACAGCTTGAAAGACCCATAAGACAAAATGCGAAACACGCATTACTATACTTTTTGGACTCAATTGATCCATTTAAAATATAGCGCTTATGGACATGATCATATCCATCTAAACGTATCATTTTCAGACATTTTCATATCAATAACTGACACATCATCAATTTCACTCAATCATCCTTAACATTTTAAGCAAGCCTTTGAATATTGCTCTTTTTGTAGGCGTTAAATATGGTCATAAACTCTACAAAATGTAGGCTGCATAAAATATGTTAATCAGCACAAATATTCCGATTTAATTTTAAAGCAATTTCAGTCACGAGTTTTAATTTGCAAAACCCTATGCTCATTAAATTATTTTTTATAGGTGAAAAGTAATTTATTGCCTATCTAGTTATATTTAAAACATTTATTAATTAGTCACTTTATAAAATATAAATATTAACATTCAAATAATTACACAAAAAAATTTAGTGAAAATTCCTATAAGTCACCCCTGTTTTGCGTTACAAACCGCAACAATCATGTCACAATTGGTAATAATAATTAAATTAATAATCATTATCATTCACATCACATAAAAACCTGAGAAGATCTACCATGATCCATGAAAATATTCTCGACTGCATAGGTAAAACGCCACTATTACAATTATCAAGGCTATTCACGCATCAATCGATCTCAGTGATTGCGAAAATGGAATTGTTAAATCCAGGAGGAAGCATTAAAGACCGTCCAGCATTATTCATGCTACAGGAAGGTCTGAAATCTGGAGTAATTAATAAAGATAGTCATATTGTTGAAAGTTCTTCAGGAAACTTAGCCATCGCTCTTGCAATGGCATGCAAAATATATGGATTAAAATTTACGGCTGTTATTGACCCGAAAATTGCCTCAGCAAACCTACAAATGCTGAAGCTCTACAAAGCCAACATCGAAATGGTCTCTGAGAAAGATCAAAACGGCGGTTATTTAAAAACCAGAATTGATACCGTAAAGCGACTCTGCCAACAACTGCCAAATGCGGTTTGGATTAATCAATATGCAAATCCAAATAACTGGAAAAGTCACTATTTTGGTGAAGCAGAAGAAATCCTAAATCAAATTGATCGAAAGATTGATTATCTCGTGATTGGGGCGAGTACATCAGGAACGATTATGGGCGTGTCTCGTCGCCTTAAAGAAAAATTCCCAGAATTAAAAGTCATCGCTGTCGATATTGTCGGCTCTGTTTTGTTTGGTGGTACATCTGGTCCACGTGAAATTCCCGGAATTGGAGCAAGTACTGTTCCACCTCTACTCTCCCCCGATGAAATTGATGACGTTATTTATGTAGATGACTATGAATCGGCACTCGGTTGCAGAGAACTCCTTGAACATGAAGGAATCTTTGCTGGTGGTTCCAGTGGTTCATCAATTTCAGCCATAAAAAAACTGATTCCAACCATTCCCGAAGGTTCATGCGTCTTAACGCTACTGCCTGATCGAGGTGATCGTTATCTAGATCTCGTTTATGCAGATGAATGGTTTGAAATGATTAAGAAACGTCACTTCAATCAAAATTTACGACGTCACGAAAACCTTACTTTACAAAATGTTGTTTAACCCTCTCCTTAGGACATATTCATGAGCAATTTGGCTACCCTTCGCTACTTAAGTCAATCAGATTTATTAAATCTGGGCGCAAATCATAGTAATTCATTTATTGAAGCGATTACTGAAGGTTTAACCCTGCATGCAAATAAGCAGTTTGTACAGCCATTAAAACCTTACCTCCGCTGGCAAGGTGCAGACCACATTGCCGATCGTATTATTGCAATGCCTTGTTATTTAGGCGGCAATGACCCAATTGCCGGAATTAAATGGATTGGTTCAAGACAACATAACCCTAAAAAATTCAATATTCCACGTGCCAGTGCACTGATTGTTCTGAATGACTCAGAAACAAACTACCCAGTCGCAGTGATGGAAGGCAGCTTAATTAGTGCCATGCGAACTGCTGCAATTACTGGTGTTTCAATTAAATATCTAGCGAAAAAAGACTTTTCAGATATTACCGTAATTGGTTGCGGACCAATTGCTCAAATGCAGATTAAGACTGTGCTTGAACAATACGCTCAAGTGAAAAAAATACATTTATTTGATGTGAACCCTGAAGCGGCGGAAAAACTCAAAGCATTGTTCCTTTCAGAATATCCACATCTAGAAATTGAAATTCATGACAGTGCCAAATCTGCAATTCAGCAAGCAGATGTGCTTATTACCTGCACAGTTTCAGATAAGCCTTACATCCCATTTGAATGGCTTAAAAAAGGCTGCTTTGTTTCAAATATTTCAATTATGGATATTGAGCCTGAAGTGTTCTTAAAAGTTGACAAAGTCATTGTGGATGACTGGGATCAATCAAATCGAGAAAAGAAAGTCATCAATGTGCTGGTTGAAGATGGCTTATTCAGTCGTGAAAAACTGCATGCTGAACTTGGCGACATCATTATTGGTCATAAAAACGGCCGCGAACATGAAGATGAAATTATTTTGCTTAACCCAATGGGCATGGCGATTGACGATATTGTCTGCGCTAAATGGTTCTTCAATGCCGCACAAGAACAAAACGTTGGCACGGTTCTACCACTTTTATAAGAATAGGAATAACTAAAATGCTAGATCGGATTTACACAGCACAACTACAAAAAACAATAGATGCCCTCTACATGGAGAATTATGGAGATTTTAGAGATCATATTTCCTATAAAAAGCCTTATCTGGCAATCACTCTCAATGATGAGTTGGAACTCTATTTCAGCTGTTTAAAAGTAGATGGTGTAAATCCTTTCTATGTTACTCAACCCGAAGTTTTAGTTCATAACGTCTTGAGTAATACGACTTCTAAAATTTCTATTTCTGAAGTTTTTACCTATTTAACAAAAGCCTCTTGGTGGCCTTCACCGCATCATCAAAAGGCAATTGACTATTGGCTCGACAACTTAGTAACGGCTGGAAAAATCCATCAGATTTTACAGTCAGCACTTTCATTTTCCTCACCTTTAATTACAAGTGAATTGCTTTCCCTTGTTGCTGACCGTCCATTTCATCCGTTCGCCCACTCAAAAGGTGAACTTGCACCACTTACGATTCAAAAAGAAATTGAGGTGTATTGGTGGGCTTTTAAGAAAGATGACGTGATCAACAATATGGATTCGATTCCTTATAAGGAGCTTCTGTTATCAGAAGCTGAGGACAATCATATTACTGAGAAAATGGCTAAGTTTTCAGATGAGTACTTAGCACTTCCTTTGTTAGAGACTCAACATCGCTATTTAAAATTTGAAGAAAATAAGTATGACGGTATTGACCTGAACCATGTCACGACAATTGGTTTACCGACCTCATCTTTAAGAACTCTTATTCACAACTCAAATCCTAATCTGCATTTAAAACTATCAACGAATGCCAAAACATTAGGTGCGATCCGTTCTATGCCTGGACGTTATTTAATAAATGGGCATAGAGCATATGATTTTTTAAATAAAGTTATTAATGAAACTTCTTTATTAAAAAACCGACTCTTTCTGAGTAATGAAACTCACTGGTGGGTATTGGGTAAACAAGAGCACATTGTAAAAAATTTAGGTGTAATCGGTTGCCAAGTAAGGCACCTACCCGAATTTTGCCAAGATAAAAACGTCACCCCAATTACCATGTCGGCTTTGAGCTGTAGCTATGTCGACCCATGGGAAACGTTAGGGGTTGAAGGTGATAAATGGTCATTATTAAAAGACCTAAGTGTTCATTTTATTCAAACATTCTTAACGCTTTGGTCAAAAGGGATCATGCCTGAATGCCATGGGCAAAACACCATGGTGTGTTATGAAAATAATAAGTTCAAATGCTTTATTTTACGTGACCACGATACCTTAAGAATATGTACACCAGCAATTGAAGAAAGTGGCTTCACACCTCCGATCTATACCATCGACACGAGCACGCCAAACAATCTTATCTTTAGTAAGAATGAAGACTTATTTAACTACTTCATTACCTTAGGGATTCAAATTAACCTCTACCCAATTGCTTTAGCTACCTTGAAATATACAGATCGTTCAGAAAGCGATTTCTGGGAAATGATTCAAGACATTATTCATGATTTTGTAGAAACCCAACCACTTTCAGAGCAAACAAAATCGCAAATTCAAACCTATCTTTTTGATAATAAGACTTGGCCGTTCAAACAGCTACTTACGCCGCTGTTAGCCCAAGAAAGTGATTCGACGGGCATGCCAAGCAAAATCGGAACGACCCCGAACCCTTATCACAGCTTATCTGTTTCTAGCTATGAGACCATGGATATCTAAATCATGCGCTCATCTCGCCTAGATCATTTCATTATTTTGCTCTGTCAGTTTTTTTCCACTTTTGGGCTCATGGTGCTCATTCCGATCATGCCGCTTTATATGGAAAAACTGACGGCGCATATGAGTGCTCCTACAATCTGGGCAGGTTTGGCACTCGCGGCTCCCGCCATTGGCAGTTTATTTACAGCCCCTCTTATTGGTCATTTATCAGACACTTTTGGCCACAAAAGAGCTCTGTTACTTTCACTGGCTGGTTTCTGTATTTCAATACTGCTCATGGCGAGCGCCCAGCATTTATACCTATTTATTTTCGCGCGGATTTTACTCGGTTTTTGTGGTCTTTCCGTGATTTTGAATGCCTATGTTTCACACCTTTCTAATGAACAACAACGAGGCGCCGCCTTTGGGCAACTACAAAGTAGTGTTGCGCTCGCTTGCCTATGTGGTCCCGTGCTCGGCGGAATATTTATGGGTCAATGGCGGGTTGAAATATTACTCAACGCGACAGCATTTGTGGTGATGACACTCATTGTGATTGCGTCATTTGTATTAACCAATCCCGTTAAAACCGAGGCTACAAAAACCAAAGAAAAATCTAAACTCCCAGACTTTTTTGATAGAACAATTTTTTCTTGGTTAAGCGCCGGCATTCTGGTTCAAGCCGGTGGCTTTGGTTTAGTTTCTTGTTTTGTTTTATACATTAGCGAAATAAGCCAAAGCGCACATTCATCGTTATCTGCTGCAAGTTTAACAGGCACAATCCATGCACTTTCATGGGGAGCTGCTTTTATTGCTGCAACCTATTGGGGAAAGCGAAATGACGATAAAGGAGATTCTTTTAATAACTTCATTTATGCATCTTTAATTTGCGGCATCACGATTTTCGCATTGATATGGGTTTCGAATCTCTGGCTCATTCTTGTATTAAGACTCATACAAGGTTTTTGCTTCGCGGCCCTTATTCCTTCGATCTTACACACAATTTCTCTAAAAGCTGGCGCTCAAAGCCAAGGAAAAGTGATTGGCATTTCGAATAGTGCCTTTGTCTTAGGCCAACTATTTGGCCCTATTACCATCACGCTTACCTACTCATTTTTCAATATTACAGCCGCATTAATCTGCACCTCACTATTTTTTATCGGTGCGGGATTAGTGGTGATTTTGAACAGATTCTTAATGGATACAATTTTAGAAGAGGCACAAGAATGAACTCAATTATTACAACAAATGCATGGTCTTATAAACTTTTCGAACAGTACCTGAACACTTTCTTTCGAGAACTTAAAGTGAATCTTGAAGAGCACCTTATTGCATCTCAAGATTCTCCTTTATTCACCCTGTATGCGGAGCAACCAGACACGCTGTATTTTACTTATACGTTTAATGCATCTAAAACAGTTGTTTATGGCGCAGTTCAGCACCTATCAACTACGGGTTACCATAGATATCAACGTGGTTTTGTACTGCAAAACTTAAGCGACCATACATTTGACTCGCTCACCGACCCTAAAAAGTTAGTGAAGCTGATTACAGATGAGCTAAATAGCTTATTTAAAGATAAAAATCAAAATAAGAATCTGTACTCCGATATTGCCAATAGTATCGAAAATACAAAATTCTTTTTAGAAAATAGACCATCCCAATCAGCAACTAAAGCATTAAGCGGTTTTCAGGCAACCGAACAAGGCATGTTATATGGGCACCCTTTTCATGTGACTTCTAAAGCCAACTTAGGTTTTTCTAAAGAAGATATGAAAAAGTATAGCCCTGAGTTAGGTGCAAGTTTCCAACTCCATTACTTCGCGGTTCATTCATCTTTAATTCAAAAGCTAGTCAGCGAAACCGAACCATCTAATCATATTGAAAATGAAGTTTTAAAAACTGCAAAAGAGCACTTACAAGAGAACTTAGCAAACTATGAGCTCATGCCAACCCACCCGTGGCAAGCCAACTTCTTATTTCAACATCCATCTTTAAAGAAACATTTAGATAGCCAAGACGTGATCTATCTGGGAGCTTTAGGTCAAACCGTATGGCCAACCTCATCCGTTCGTACAGTGTGGTTACCTCAATCGAACTTATTCTTAAAGCTTTCAATTGATGTGCGAATTACCAGTTTCATTCGTAATAACCCAATAGATGAAATGGAAAGAGCGATTGATGCGAGCAAAATTATTATCAATCACAAGATTAATGAGCAATATCCAGACCTTGTTATTCTGCCAGAGTTAGAGGCGAAAACAGTCAAAATTCCAGAGCTTGAAAGTTCATTTGGCATTATTTATAGAGCAGGACTCACACCTGATGTATTAGAAAATACAAGAATGCTCGGTGGTTTAGTGGAAGAAAATGAAAGTCATGAAATTCCTCTATTCAGCTTTATTCAACAAGCCGCGCCCAACCAAAACTTGCAAGCCAGTGAAGCAAAGGACTTCATTACTTTTTGGTGGAAACAGTACGTTAAAGTGTCGCTTATTCCATTAATCGAGCTGTTTGCAAATAAAGGCATTAGCGTAGAAGCACACATGCAAAACAGTTTGATGGAATTTAAAAATGGCTATCCGCATCGTCTTATTCTTCGAGACATGGAAGGCATTAGTATTGTTCCAGAAATGATAGAGGACGACTCATCTATTTCTGAAGATAGTACTGTTTGGTTCTCTCAAAAAGATGCATGGACCTTTTTAAAATATTACCTGGTGATCAATCACATTTCTCACCTCATCAGTGCAATTGCACGAGTTACGGCCATTGAAGAATCTGAACTTTGGCAAACCACCCGCCTTACGCTCACACAAGAAAACTTTAGCGCCAAAGGCCAACAGTACCGTGATTTATTAATTAATTCACTCACACTACCAATTAAGGCAAATATGTTAAATACGCTCTACCACAGTGGTGGCAATCCAATCTGGATTGAAGTTGAAAATCCTATTTATAAATATCGCGGCGCAGAATCCCTTTGTCCTCTTCAACCGACACAGCAAGCAAATTATAAAACCCTTGCAGAAAATCGCGTGATGGGCCAATTACTAGAAGCACTCATTTTTGAAAATACCTTTAAATACGAATTATCTAACGGTCAGATCAAGTTCTATATTTCCGATACTGTTTTTTATACCTGCTTAGCTAAACGACACTTCAGCTTTAAACGCATCAAATTGAACCCTTCAAGTTTAGTCCGTTCTGATATTACTTTAGGCACCGAAACTCGCCCTAACTTAAAAACGCTACTTGCCGACTTAAAAAATATTATTGAAGCTGACCCAGTTAAATGGCAAAACTTTAATGATGAGTTGAATTTAACTTACGTTAAACATGCGCAGACTTTGAGCCAAGTACCAGCTCAACCTTTAAGAACCTTGCCTTACTTAGAACAGGAAGCGCGAATTACCAATGCACATTTATATCACCCAAGTTTTAAGTCGCGTATTGGCTTCGATTTAAAAGAAAACCAAAAATATGCACCAGAGCTTTCTGAAGGATTTACGGTTAAATGGGCAGCGACTCATAACAGTTTATGCAAACTGGTTTTAAGTGAAACGATTAATTTAGAGCAGCTTTATAAACAGCATTTTTCAGAAAAAGATCTACAAACCATTAGCGACCAATTAAAAAAGCAAAATGTAGATTTTAAAGATTATATTCTTACCCCAATTCACCCGTGGCAGTGGGATAAAATTATTGAATTATATTATCAAGATGCAATTAGCAACCAACTCATTATTCCTCTAGATATTGAAGGTCCAACTTATTTACCACAGCAATCGATTCGGACCTTATCGAATATTAGTGATATCTCGGCGCTTTCTCTCAAATTGGCAATGAACTTGGTCAACACATCGACTTCTCGCGTATTGGCACCACATACCGTTCAAAACGCTGCAAAAATGAGTGACTGGCTTTATAACATTGTTGAGCAAGATCATATTTTAGAAAAACAGCGTAAGCCAGTTATTTTAAGAGAGATTGGCGGTCTTTCAGTTAATCAGCAGATTGCCCTACCAGTTCAATACGGCGCACTCGCCTGCATTTGGCGAGAAAGTATTTATAGCTACTTAAACGAAGGTGAATCGGCAACGCCAGTTACTGGTTTAATGCAGGTCGATATTGACCAAAAGCCTTTAATTGATGAGTGGATTCAAGATTACGGTATCGAGTTCTGGTTAGAAAAGTTACTTACCAATGCCTATTTACCAATCATGCATATTTTATGGTGCCATGGCCTCGCTTTAGAGTCACATGCACAAAACATGGTTTTGATTCATAAAAATGGCTTACCCGTTAAAGCTGCGTTAAAAGATTTTCATGATGGTATTCGCTTTAGCCGTCATCTTTTACGCGAGCCAGATCTTTTACCTAACTTGCAAGATGCACCAAAAGAACATGCCAAAATTAACCCGAACTCATTCTTGGAAACCCACTCTCCAAATGAGTTAAGAGACTTTACGCAAGATGCACTTTGGTTTGTAAATTTGGCTGAGTTAGCAATTTTCTTAAACGAACATTATGGCTTCGATGAAATCAAATTCTGGACCATGTTAAGAACCATCATTAATCAACATAAAGAAGCTCACCCAGAGTTTGCCGAGCGATATGAATTGTTTAACTTTACAGATGACACCATCGACATTGAACAGCTCGCAAGCCGCCGCTTCCTTCCGGAAATTCGCTTAAGAGTACAAACTACACCGAACCCGCTCAGCCTTATTAAGGAAATCGAATATGAATAAGCATTCGATTTCTTTTAAGAAACGAATAGCGCATGGCGAGACACTCTACGGAATATTCTGTTCCGTAGCTTCTCCAATTAATGTTGAGCAACTGGCTCTCGCGGGCTATGACTTTATTATTATCGACTTGGAACATACTTTATTTAGTACGTCTCAAGTCGAGACCATGATTTTAGCCACTAGAGCCATGAGCCTCGATGTGTTTGTAAGAGTGCCTTTAAACGCAAACCACCTAGTTTTACCTCTGCTCGATGCAGGGGTAACGGGCATTGTTTTCCCGCGTATTGAAAATGCCCAGCAGGCACAAGAAGCTGTAAACTATTGCCACTATATGCCGCTTGGGCAAAGAGGCCTTAATTCGACCAGATTAAATCGATACGGCATGGATGATTTAGCGAGTTTTGTTCAACAAGCAGTAAACGAGACTGTTGTCATTGCCATGATCGAAAGCTTAGAAGGACTAGAGCAGCTAGATGAAATTTTAAAAGTTGAAGGCATTGATATTATTCTTGAAGGTGCTGCCGACCTTTCTCAATCGATGGGAATGCCATGGCAAACCAGCCATCCAAAGGTCAAAGAGAAAGTTCAAGTGATGTATACAAAGACTAGAAATAGTCAAAAGCATTTCTGTGCTATTCCGCGAAAGCCAGAGGATATTGCGGCTTGGAAACAGCAATCTGTTCAGCTTTTTGTACTCGGTGATGACCGCAGCATTATTCGCCGTGCCCATCAAAACCATCTAAATGCCTTTAAGGACATTTGATAACCGTTCGAATCTTTTAGGGGAATAAAAGCCCATTCCCCTAATCCATTGAATAAATTTCAAATATATTATTGTAAAGCAATTAATAATATTGTTAATTACAATGATTCTCATTTATAATTCGGTCAATTTAAAATCACTCTCAGGGCGAGACAATGGGAAATAAGAAAAGTAATAAACTTTTTACGAGGAAGTCTGAAGTTAAAAATATCATTCCACTTCTTTCACTTGGTGGAGCTATTTTTCTTTCAAACTCAGCATTTGCAGCTTCAACTTCTGACACCATAGAAACAGAAAAAAAGCCTGAAGCCCTCCCTACTATTACAATTGCCGCTACACGTGCAGATGAACTCTCAACCTCTGCCAAGCAAGTCACCAAACTCGATGAAAAACAAATTGAGCTTTTAAAAAATGGATCGTCTGGGAACATTGCGACTGTTTTAGCCAAAGCTGTACCGGGCCTGTCTGACTCAAGCCGAACCATTACTGATTATGGTCAAACCTTACGTGGTCGTAATGCCCTAATCCTCGTCGATGGCATTCCAATGAACCTGACACGTGATACAGCCAGAGGACTTTCGGCCATTGACCCTGAAAGTATTGCCAACATTGAAGTGATTCGCGGCAGTAATGCAATTTATGGCGGCGGTGCTGCGGGTGGTATTATTTCTATTACCACTAAAGCGGCTGGCGGTGAACCTACAGCTAAAACGGTCATTGGACTGCAAACACCACTCACAAACTTTCGTTCTGATGCTTTGGGTGGTGATATTCACCAATATTTTACGGGCAGTTTTAACGCCTTTGACTATGCATTTGACTTTGGTTATCAGCGTATTGGTAGCCCATACGATGCAAGTGGTGACCGCGTTGCACCAGAACCAAGTCAAGGCGACCTTTACGACTCAAATGGTTATAGCATCGGCGGTAAGCTGGGTTACCATATTGATGACAATCAATATCTACAATTTGCTGCAAACTACTATAATGCCGAGCAAGACTCAGATTATGCATCTGATCCAAGTGTTAAAAAATATCCCGCTGGAACAGTTCCTGCTAAAGCCATTAAAGGCTTAAAACTCAAAGACCAAAATAAAAACGAAAACCAGATATACAATTTGACCTATACCAATAAAGACTTATTAGGCAATAAAGTTGATGCTCAAGTTTATTACCGTGACTTCTTCACCCGTTTTTCACCATTTGATGCCCGTAAAGTCAGTACACGCGGCGGACAAGTCGACCAGATTTATCAAGAAAATAACGTGCTCGGTAGTCGCTTAACTGTTACCACTCCCCTTGAGTTTTTAGGTGATACCTCATTGGTTTGGGGTGGCGATTTTAGCCGAGAAAAAAGCGAAATGCCTTTAGATATTTTTGATCAAAAAATTTATGACCAATCAGGTGGTCTAGAATTTGTAAAAACTGGCAAACTCATTTATTTACCTGAGCTCACCACGCAAAGTGTGGGTGGCTTTGTACAGTTAAAACACCGCTTTAATGACCAATGGTCAGCAGAAGCTGGTACACGCTATGAAGACAGCTATGCACAAATTGATAGCTTCGTTCCCTTATCACAATTAGGCAAAACCAACCCTTACACAGTTCCGGGTGGAAAAGTAAAAGCTAGCGCATGGTTATACAATGCCAATGTGACTTTCTCACCAAACGACCAACACTCGATTTATGCATCTTTTAATCAAGGTTTTCAGTTACCTGATGTCGGTTTGATTATTCGTAATGCAGGCGAAGGGTTCAATCTTGGATCATCATTCTTAGAACCTGTAAAAGTTGATAACTATGAACTGGGCTGGAAAGGAAGCTTTAATAACTTTTCTTCAAGCTTAGCTGTATTCCGTTCAACGTCTGACCTTGGTGCTGTGCAATCTTTTAACAATGGTTTAGTACTGGCTAGAACCAAAGAGAAAGTAACTGGCGTAGAAGCAACACTTGATTATATTGACGATGCAAATGTTTGGGGAACTGGTGGTAGCGTTACGTGGATGAAAGGTCGTGAAAGACCTCAAAACAGTAGTGCTGAACAGGATATGACAGGCTTCCGCATTCCGCCATTAAAACTAACAGGTTATATTTCTTATAGCCCAACCGAAACTTGGACGAACCGCTTACAAGCAACTTACTTCGGTTCAGAAGATTACCGCCTAAATGGTGTAAATGGTTTTGGTCGATACGATGTAAAGTCTTATACCACAGCAGATTTAATCAGTAGTTTTGCACTTAACAAAAAAGACACTGTGACGATTGGTTTAGAGAACATGTTTAACCGTAAGTACTACCCGCTTTATAGCCAATTATTAAGAACAAGTGACAATACCAGCCACTTAGTCGCAAATGGCGCGACTCTTAAAGTTTCTTATAGCCATAAATGGTAATAAAGAATGACATAGAGGGCGTCACAAAAAAGGAGATCGTATAGATCTCCTTTTTTATTAAAAAGTATTAAAGCTTTATCTTTTTTTCTTTGTCGGTTCAAGGCAGGCTATCGGAACTCCCCTAGCTTTCCATCAGAAATTTTGTTAACTTGATTTTGTTACATATTCAAAATGCGACTTTTTCAGCTAACACTTCACATCACTGTGTTTATGAAAACCAATACAAATATGTAGTTTCAACAATATTTTTAATGGGGCGAAAACACAATGGAAATCTCACACCGCGAAATTTATGCGCTTGTAGACATTAATAACTGTTATGTCAGTTGTGAGCGACTATTTAACCCTAAACTTATTGGTGTGCCCGTTGTTGTACTTTCTAATAACGATGGATGTGTTGTATCACGCAGTGAAGAAGCAAAAAGCATGGGTATAAAAATGGGTATCCCATGGTATCAAGTAGAACAAGAAGCATTGCAAGCGGGTGTACAGGTCTATTCAAGCAATTACACTTTATATGCAGAGATGTCGCGTCGTTTTTTTTCAGTTTTAGGTGAATTTTTCTCGCCCGATGATTTAGAGGCTTACTCTATAGATGAGTGTTTTATCCGTCTTACCCCTTACCTTCAATCTCTAGATATTCATTCATATTGTGGCAATGTCGTAGAAACCTTAGAAGAATGGTTAAGTTTGCCTTGCTGCATTGGCATCGGATACTCAAAAACTCAGGCTAAATTAGCCAACCACTATGCTAAAAAAATTAAAAGCTTTAAGGGAATTTGTAATTTCATTACTTTAGACCCCTTACTGCTTGAAGACCTCATGCAACAAACTTCTGTCAAAGAAGTGTGGGGAATTGGCTACCAATTAGTCAAACAATTACGAAGCTATGAAATTTATTCATGCCTAGACTTAACTTTTGCCAATGAACACCATCTAGCAAAAGCTTTTTCTGTGGTTATGGCACGTACTATTCGTGAGCTAAAAGGCCAATCCTGTATCCAACTTGATGATCCTGCCATCTTAACAAAACGAATTTTAGCATCACGAAGTTTTGCTCAAGCTTTATCCAATCTAGAGATTATTAAACAAGCGCTTATCTTTCATCTCAATCGTGCTCATCGGCGTTTAATGAAACAAGAACAACTGTGTGCCTGTATTCAAGTCATGCTTTATGAAAAAACAGATCAACCACCTTATAAAAAAGCGTCATCTCAAGCGATAGGCTTAAATTATGCAACGGATGATCTATGCATAATAACTAAAGCAGCAATGCAACAAATTGATGTTTTATATAAAGAAAATAAAAGATACATTAAGATTGGAGTTTTATTTTGTGGTTTGCACGCCCATCAACATCACATTGATGATTTATGGCAACCTCTTGAGCTGATTCAGCAAAGACAACAATTAATGAAAACCCTAAACACAGTTCGTAATCGATTCGGTAGTCACTATTTACAAGTCGGTTATCATTCACCTAGCCCATCTTGGCATATGAAACAATGTCACCGTTCAAAAAACTATCTAACCAGATGGAATGAATTGCTCGTGATTGAAGATAATTCTATAGTCGTTACACAAAATACATGAACTGTTTTTGTCAATTCAGTTTAAAATAAGCTTCATTAAATTACTTAAAATTTTGTCATTTTTTAACATTGCTAAATCATCGCAAAATTTACAATATATAAGCCGAATTTGGTGTACCCTTTCTGCGACGATTAAAACAAATTATAAAAAAATTGTAGAAACATATGCCATAATAAGCAAACTTTGCAGACATCTTGCAAAGAATATTTGCAACTTTAGAGCTGGAGCAATCTAAATGAGTTCAACCATTTTGGTGATTCATGGACCGAATTTGAATTTGCTGGGAAAACGCGAACCAGAAGTATATGGTCATCTTACCTTAGGTGATATTAACCAACAACTCGTTATCCAAGCTCAAAACGCTTCAATTACACTAGATACTTTTCAAAGCAATTGGGAAGGTGCCATTGTTGACCGTATTCATCAGGCACAAACTGAAGGCGTAAAACTTATTATTATTAATCCTGCCGCCCTCACCCATACTTCTGTTGCTCTACGCGATGCCCTACTGGGTGTTGCTATTCCATTTATTGAAGTCCATTTGTCGAATGTCCATGCAAGAGAGGCGTTCAGACATCATTCATATTTATCCGATAAAGCAATTGGCGTAATTTGTGGTCTCGGTGCAAAAGGCTATAGTTTTGCACTCGATTACGCTATTGAAAAAATTCAACCATCTAACCCAAACTAGTTTAGGAATAGTCGCCCATGGATATCCGCAAAATTAAGAAACTCATCGATTTAATGATTGAGTCTGACTTGCAAGCGATTGAAGTTAAAGAAGGTGATCAATCAATCGCTTTAACTCGCCGTAGTCCAGTCGTTGCTGCGGCTGGTGTAGCACTTCCGGCAGCTGCTGTTGCAGAAGCGCCAGTTGCAAAAACACCACGTGGAGCAGTTGAAACTTCTCCAATGGTTGGCGTGTTCTACGCTGCTCCAAGCCCAGGCGAAGCACCATTTGTGAAAGTAGGTCAAACTGTATCTGCTGGTGAAACTTTGGGTATTATTGAAGCAATGAAAATCATGAACCCAATTGAAGCAACTCAAAGTGGCGTGGTTGAAGAAATTTTAGTGAAAAATGGTGATGTTATCCAATTCGGTCAACCTTTATTCCGTTATCGCGCGTAATTACCTCGGGGACGTCTATGTTGCAAAAAGTTTTAATTGCAAACCGTGGTGAAATCGCTTTACGAATTACCCGGGCTTGCAAAACATTAGGAATCAAGACTGTTGGTATCTATTCAGATGCCGATAAGGATTTGATGCATTTACGTTTTGTTGATGAAGCAGTATGTATTGGTCCGGGTGCAAGTAGTGATAGCTATTTAAATATCCCGGCAATTATTACTGCTGCAGAAATTACCGGCGCCGATGCTATTCATCCCGGCTATGGTTTTCTTTCAGAAAATGCTGAATTTGCTGAAATTGTAGAAAGTTCAGGTTTTACTTTTATTGGGCCTCGTCCAGAACATATTCGCCTTATGGGGAACAAAGTTTCTGCGATTGTTGCCATGAAAAAAGCTGGTGTACCTACGGTACCTGGTTGCGACCATGCTGTGACCATCCACAATGCCTTAGCCGAAGCTAAAGAAATTGGCTTCCCGCTTATTGTTAAAGCGGCATCTGGTGGTGGTGGACGTGGTATGCGTATCGTTGAGCGTGTAGATACATTACTTGAATCAGTTCAAGCAGCACAACGCGATGCAGAAATGTGGTTTGGTGATGATACTGTTTACATGGAGCGTTTTTTACAAAAACCTCGCCATGTCGAAGTTCAAATCCTTGGTGATGGTAATGGTCATGCGATTCATTTATATGACCGCGACTGTTCATTACAACGTCGTCACCAAAAAGTGCTAGAAGAAGCACCTGCACCAAATCTACCAGAACAAGCTCGAGCTGATATTTTAGAAGCGTGTGTTCATGCATGTCAGTTAATGCAATATCGTGGTGCTGGTACGTTTGAATTTTTATTTGAAGACGGTGAATTCTTCTTTATCGAAATGAACACTCGTGTTCAGGTAGAGCACCCTGTTACTGAAATGGTTACTGGTGTTGATATCATTGAACAACAGCTACGTATTGCAGGCGGCCTAGGACTAGAGCTTCAACAAGAAGATATCAAAGTTAGTGGTCATGCAATCGAATGTCGTATTAATGCAGAAGATCCAACAACTTTCTTACCTTCACCAGGTAAAATTGAAAGTTTCTATGCGCCAGGCGGTGCAGGTATTCGTTTAGACTCTCATATCTATCCAGAATATAGCATTCCACCTTACTATGATTCTATGATTGCCAAACTGATTTCTCATGGTAAAGACCGTGAAACGTCACTTGCGCGTATGCGTCAAGCATTAGATGAAATGATCCTTACAGGAATTAAAACCAATATTCCTCTGCATAAAGATCTTATTTTGCAAGATAAAAGCTTCTGCTCTCAAGCAATGGACATCCATTACCTTGAAAAACACTTGCTAAAGCAATTGGAAGAAAAGAAGAAAGCTGAAACTGCATAATAAAAAAGCCTCTTATAAATAAGAGGCTTTTTTTATATCTAATACTTTATGGCAGTACTTTGCGTAAAGTCGCAAAACACTTCTCACCCTTAGCGGTTGAACAGAAATTGATAGTATGATCATTTTTCCATTGTACAAAATATTGAGAAACATCACCTGTTTGATCTTGCTGCTGACCAGAACAATCCACTTTATTATTATCAAATTTAATTTGCATCACTAAAGCTGCTAACTGCTCTTTAGGATCATCGGCTGGTTGATATTCATATAAACCATATGACCATTCTTGACCACTTTTGATCACCACATCATTACTACTACGGAAGTTATAATATTCCACACATTTCTTATTATTTGGAATTTCCATTCCCCATAATCCCATAATTTCAGGACGCGTAACAATACGTATAGCATTAGGATTACTTGCGGTACGAACGGGTTGTTCAGCTGGTTGCTGAGTCGCCGTTTCTGCCACAGCAAAACCAGAACAAGCCCACAATAATCCAATAATATAAATATTTTTCATAGATTTATTAATCATTAAACGCATGAAGTTAAGTTAGCATATTTTTTGATAAATTCACTGGTTCATAACCATATAAAAACAATATTTTTCAACTGTAACGTGCTACAACAAGTCATCAAACAATTTTATATTTACTTGCTTTTTTCAATATAAATGCCTTTTTTCATCATCTCAAACTTATGTTGCTGAAGAATCAATTTGCTTAGGAAGCCACATTACAAAGCATAAACCTAAAAGTACAACCACGCTGGCACACATAAAGATAACCTCACCTGAAAGAATTTTCCAAAAATGTCCAGCCAGAACACTACCAAAAGCTACACCCAATCCCCACATAGTGCTGTAAAGAGCTTGTCCACGTCCTTGTTGTCCAGCCGAGAAGTTTTGAAAAATAACTCGCATCGCAATTAGGTGAAATAAGCCGAAACTAAAAGCATGCAAGCACTGTGCAAAAAGTTGACCAATAAAGTAATGCGAGAATAATGCAACTAACATCCAACGTATGCTCGTCAATAGCAAACAAACAACTACTAAACTACGCCACGAAAAATGTTGAAAAACTTTTGAAGCAATTGAAAACATAAAAATTTCTGCAAAAACCCCTATAGCCCATAAAAATCCAATTTCAGTCGTACTGAAATTCAAAGATTTCAGGAAATTACTATAAAAACTATAAAAAGGCGCATGTGAAAAAAGTAAAATAAATTCAATTGTAAAAAATGCAGCTACTGTCGGGCGTTTAAGCACAGGAAGTAAAGGCTCTAAATGCTTTTGTGAGGTAGGTGCACCATCCGGTTCTCGGATAGTGAAAGACCAAATAAATGCCAATGACGCAATAATTAATAATAAAATCGGGAGCATCGAAATAGGTACGATTTCTAGAAGCGCACCAATAACAAATACGCCCACAATGAATCCAACAGACCCCCACTTACGGATTTTGCCATAAAGTTTAGCTTTTTGATCGCCCAACCAAAATAAAGTAACGCCTTCAAATTGAGCTAAAATAGCATTTTGAAAAAAGCTAAAAATAAGCATGAGTAAAGCAATGGATTGAAACGTATTTGGAACTAGAAAAATAGCCAACCATATACATGATTCCATCCAAGTTGCCAGCCGCACAAGTAGCATTCTCTTACCAGACTTGTCAGCAATCCATCCCCAAACTAAAGGTGCAAAAAAACGCGTTATAATGGCAATTGATGATAAAACACCAATTTGTTGGTAGTTAAATCCTTGATCTTGAAGATATAAATTCCAATACGGCATAAATGTGCCAACAATGGAATAGTAAAAGAAGTAGAATCCGCCGAGTCTAGTTTGGATTGTAAGAGGTTGGAACAAGTTGTAAACCTTAGTATTTTCAATAGGTTAAAATTCGAGATAGCTATATATCAGAACATCCCAACCCTACAATTTTAACATTTTGTTTTCCAATACAAATAACTAATTTATTAATAACAATATGGCCCCAAAAGCTCTTTTTATTGATAAGAAAGAATAAATAAAGATAATAGAATTGTAATTTAATTTGTACAATGTGTTAACTTGTGTAAAAATACATTTAATATTCATAAGGTATTTATTCATCTGATGTTTTTTCTTATTTTTTTAATTTGTCTTTTCCTGTTTTTACTTATTCTAAAACAACATTACCGTTAATCACATTTTTACATCTATCTTTTCTTTAAAAGCTCTTCTACTTCTTTTAAATTAGAACAATTAAAATCAAATTTATAGATAACTAAATGTTCAAATAAAACTTGGCTTTAAGCACCAAATCTAAAACTCACAGCTATTCACACCACCAACCGAGCAACGTAAATACAATCAATAAGTTACCGTAACAACTATCGTGTCTGAGTAGCTACCAGGAGTCGTTGAAATAGTAGTACCTTGTGGAATTTTTCCATAGACATTTGTACTTTGAGCACTCCCCGATCCCGTCTTAGAAACACCACCAGAGCCTCCAACCGAGGTTATACCACCTGTAGTGTCCCATACTGTACTATAAGTCGAGTTCTGATAAAGTTGATAAGGAATATATTGGCTACTACCATTTGCCATACGTCTAAAGCCCCCAGTAATGCGGTTATTACCATCTCCTAAATAAATACTATATGGAGTTGCATTATTACAAGTCGTATTCACAGCTCCTTGAGCTGTGTAATCATGGCTAGTCGTACCAATATCAGTAATATTGCCAAAATCGACATTTGATGTTGAATCTAATTGGCACAAACTCGGTACAACATAATTAGCAGTTATAGTGGCGTTGCCTGAATCCCAACCGCCTCCGCTATCCCCTTCACACACAGTGCTAGAGCTTGCTTGCATGTCCCAAAAAAGCTGAACCGTACCAGTATATGTTCCTTTAGGGTATGCAATGAGAGAACCAGTGCGGGCTGGTACCTTCACATTGACCGAGTAACTAATAATATTATTTGAAGCAACCGTTTTCACTGGTCCATACCAAACATTTGAGGTCTGGTTCGCGGTAGAAGAACCCGCTCCACCTACAGTTGCAGTGACCGTATAAGGTAATGAAACACTATTATTGGTGTTTGTAGTTCCCGTAAATACGGTTTTCATGCACATATAAGGTGAAATTTCAGGAGTAGTACGTCCCCCTAGACAGCTAATAGTGCCGGAAAAATTGATGTTTGCATCACTATTAATAGTAGCAGCCGTATAGGTATACGTACTGTTAGTGGTTCCAGTTACCGTACAAGCAGCATGTGCCGAACTAAAAAATGCATATAATATAAAAAACAGAACAATCGTTAAAATATACTTTATGGCCAATGAAAACTTTTTGCCCTTTATCCAAAGACTATGACTCGCAGTATTTATCGACATACATAAGGTCCCAATTTTTTAGCGCTGTATTGCTTATTTTCATACGCAAAATTAACTTGGCATGAACCATGATCGAGAAGATCTACTTCAAGTTTGTTTTGTTTCAATAAATTTGGAACAAATACTTCACCGTCGTAGCCCACCACACCCTCTTGTTGCCCATTAATTCGAACACTGTAACCTGGCAATAATGGCGAGTTGTTCGAATCAACAAGTTTTACTAATCCTGAAATAACCTGATGAGCACCAAAATCAATCAAGGTTCCTTGGCGATAACCCACGAATGCTGTTTGGTTAGTCGATGTAACATCCCATTCTAAAGGTAAATATGATGGATCTAGATAGATATGATGAAGCTGGTAAGGTCTTAAATTTGCAATTAAGAATCGACCGGTTCGATCAGTCGCTCCTAAATTTACTCCACCATTTAGAATTTGGCTTTGCGGTCCGGCATTAGTCACAACCGCGTAACCCTCTCCAATTTCATTGGCCGCAAAAATCCGTCCTGCTGCTGCAACCAATGATCCAGTCGCTGAAAGTGCAACCTGATCGTTCTCTCCAATTCGGTTATAGCGACCTGTTAAGTAGGCAGCACGGGCACGGTAAGAGGCATAGATTGATGCGTTATTCTCTTGTGAATCCTGATCATGTTCAACATAACCTCCCCATCCAAATGCACCGATTTGTGGGTCGCTAAATCCATTTATTTCTTGTCTATACGTTGTTTTACCACTTTCATTAGAAATACTTGTAATCGCATTCATTTTACTAGACGGTGTATAACGCAGCGCAAAGTAAATGCCATAGTCCTTATGGTTTTCATAATCTTTATACGCTGAAGTATAAAACCCCCAGTTCTTGTTAATACTTCCGCTTAAATTGGCAGACAATAACTTGTAGGAGTTGTCGCTATATTTGATCTGGTTATAACCCAGATAAACCCCATAGCCTGTATAAAAATTATAGTTAATTCCTGCCCTGAATATCTCATCTGCCAATGCACTGTAGCTCAGATAGTTCTGTGGTTCAGAAGTAATCTGGTTCTCTTTTAAATATCGAATTTGTGACACACGGGCAAGATCAAAGTAATTATCAAATACTCTGCGGTAACTGGTATTAAACGAAATGTTCTTACTAATCCGTCCTTCTAAACCAACCAAGGCAGAATAGCCGTTCTCATCTTTATACTGGCTTGCTGCAATGTCGGCATTAATCACCCCAAAGCCAAACAGGTTCTTGGCAAAACCCGTCCCGAGGTTTGACAAGCCGTCTGTTGAAGCCTCAGCACCACCGCTTAAAGTCAGTGAGTTGCTGTAACCGTATCGAATCGCACTAGACGCAAAAGTGGCATCATCATAATCGTTTGAATATAGCCCATAGTTATAGCGTGGAACTCCGACATCTACGGAAAATTCATTAATGCCTTTTGCTAAAATCTTAGATGAAAAATAGTAAGGTTTTTTGGTAATGCTCTGCTGCCCCGTTGCATCGGTAGTCACGAGGGTGACTTCATTGCCAGAAATAAACGGGAGCTGCTTAATATCAAATGGACCTGAAGGTACCAACCCCGAATAAATCTTTTGCTGGTTGACGTATAAATCTAGAGTCGAAGGCAGTGCTGCCGAACCAGAAAATTGCGGTAGTGCCGAGGTAACAATATCACCCCGTTGGGTATAAGCACTTGACCACTGGAAACCTGCTAGACGTACACTATTGCCCCAGTCAGAACTATTGGAAATAAAGTCCCCTAAGGTATATATCCGGATTTTTTCAGGGTCTACATATTGCCATTTACTTTCCAGACGCACCCACTTTTCATGGCTATAACTAGTTTCATTACTACCGTTGTATAAAACCCCTGAAGAAAAGTTACCAACCGCGCTGTTAAAAATGCCTTCTGCTGAACCGGAGAAAATATTCTCGTCATTGGCCATGGTGTGATACAGGCTATAGTTCAAAATAGCCGCGTTTAAGGGTTTCCTTTTGAGTAAATGAGGACTGGTGATCTGCTGACCATTTAAGTCCACTGAATAGTCTGTCAACATATTCGAAGGAACTTGTAAGTTTAGAGACTGCTCATTTTCTACATATTTAAACTGGATTTCTTTTAGCTCGTTAATACACACCCATTGGCTGTCAGGAATATGCTCATCCATTTTCACTCTTAAAACTTTTAAGTCACGAGAGCGGATATACAGCTTTCCATTTTGATCTTGGCGTACCGACATTAAATCTGTTGAAATATTCGAGTTAATAGAAATCTTCAAGAAAAGCTGTGTGTATGCCTTACCAGAATTAAACACCTGATGAGAAGAGTTTGTAACTTCGGGAATACTTGGTAAAGCAACATTAGTATTATCTTGCAATGATTCAGCAAAAGCATGAATCGGCAAGTACATAACACATAAGGCACTTACGAGATATTTCATGTGTGCCTCTTTAAAGAGATGTTTGCTTACCGTTAATATTCAGTGAAATATTATATTTATGATCAGTTTGAAATTTAAAATCAGGGCTAATATTAAAATTTCTTGATTTGCCAGCAAGAATATAACCATTCACCGTATTTACTTTGATGGCATAGCTTTTATTTGCTGTTATATCAAGAAGTGTTAAATTACTTAAAAGTGCATGTCGATTGCCAACATTACTCATTGTAAGATAAGAATTATTTTGCTCTTGATGTATTGACCAATTCAGTTTAGTCATTGCATCTTTATTTACGACAAATACAGGCAATGACGAACGTAGTAGTACGTTAACCCCTTGATCCGCTTTACGGTTGTCAATCGGTTTTGGTAATTCATCAATAATAATGCGGTAGGTTTGTTCGCCAGAAACAGGTGCTGGATTAATTCTAACTACACGTAAGTTATAAGAATCATTGGGTTGTAATTTTAAAAACGGTGGGCTAATTGCGATATCATCGGTAGGGATTAATTGATCTTGCCCAGCATTTTGGCGCCATTCAAATACACGTACCTGCAAATCAGTGCTTTCATTTGACTGGTTATATAAACTAATTGAGGATGCCGCTTGATCGTTTAACATTTCAACACTTACAGGCGAAAGGCGAATTGATGCAGCGTTCAGCATACTAGGCAAAAATAACAATAAACTTGTAGTAACAAAGATATTTTTTCTCATGATTTGCCCAGAACTACTTTTCTCAAATTAGGCTAGCTCTCTCAAACAAGAGCTAGCAGCGACACATAAAACTTATTAAAAATTAATAAGTCACTGTTACAGTTACAGTGTCAACATAGCTACCTGCGCTTGGCAAAGTTGAGCCAGCAGGGATACGGCCATAGACGTTAACAGTTTGTGCTGCACCAGTACCAGTTCCGCTGTAGGCTGTTGTTGCAATACCAATCGCTGTTGCACGGTTAGTGTCAGAGAAAAGGTTATAAGGAATAAATTCGTTGCTTGTTGCTCCACCAATCATACGACGTTGGGTCGTTTGAGCATTTTTACCGGCATCAAAAGCCAAAGTCCATGGCACAGTGTTGTTACATAGAACTTTGATTGCAGTACCACCTGTCGTTGTAGTGTCTGCATCGACGTTACTAGCAAGAGAACTTAAAGTACCGAAATCTAAAACTGCATTTGAAGTTGTACCTGTAGCTGAAGTATTCAATACACAACTATTTGTAATTGTTGCTTTAACAGTCAAGGTACCTGTTGCTGTTGCAGCATTTGCGGCATTGATAGACATTAAACCCATAGTAATTGCTGATAAACAAATGAGAGACTTTTTCATGGTTGAAAACCTTTTTTTTACATTACGCCAATAAAATTAATAGATGTAAAAACTAGCCTTCCCCATCACAATCACTAGCTTTTCTGATTGTTTTTTCAAAGCGTTATTTCTTTACTCTACTAGTCGCGCATAATACAAAAAAACAACAAAAACACTAACATGAGTTTCATTCTAAATATCAATTAACAATTCAAATTCTGATGAATTTCTCAATTATAAAAAATTTTATGGTTTATCACACTTTTTATATCTATTTTCGATACTTCTATTCATCTTTTATTAGTTTTACTAAAAAAATTATATTTTTTCATTAGTTAAAGTTTACCATTACTTTCAGTATTTTACGTTTTTTTAACCTTTGGTTAAAAAAATAAGAACAAAAAGTAAGCTTCTGATTGTTCTATATATTTTAAATGAATAAGAAAAGAATATTTTATGAATAAGAAATCTAAGTAATTCATACCAATTCTAAGAATTTAAAAAAAGTTTTAGCAATTAGACAAAACTTTTCATTTACCAGAAGTAAGATAACGTTAGCTTAATTATTTCTAAAAATTAAATGAAAAAACAAGCCGAGAAATCCACCTACCATAGCAAAACCTAACTGTATATAGGCTTTGCCATACCAAGCCAGTTTCCTAAATTGATAGTCTGCACTGTTAGAGTTGATCACAAATATATTTCTCATATCCCAACTATGAAATCCTTTGGGTCTTTCGGCAAAAAAATCTAGAATGGGTGTAAACCCTAAAACAAATAAAATACCAAGCAAGGGATAAACGATACATCCCGGAAAGATAGGGTTCTTCTTTCGTTCCATGTAATCAAATATTATAGCCGCGGCAACTAATAAACTTTCTATTAGGGCTACTTTTTTGAAAGTATATAGATCAAAACCTAGATAGAACATTAAAGTTAAGAAAAAGACTCCTGTTAGAAGAAAAGAGCATATTAATAGTTTCCAATTCATTGCAGTCCTTCAATAATTTTTTAGAATCTTATATCGTTGTAGTAATCGCTATTGAAAATATGATTTCAATGTATCTATATTAGCAAAAAACAATTAAATAGCACAGTATTGACCGCCCCCCAAAATGTACAAATAACACTCAAACATTTTTCTAACATTTAAATAAATCTAAATTTACCTTTAATTGATATATATAAATTTTTAGAAAAATATTTAATAAAATATAGTTTCCATTACAGCTAAATATTTATGAAATCTATTAATTTTATAATTTATCTCGCCCCTTAAAAGCTTCGAATTAAATATTATTTATCGTTAAAATATTTTCTATTTAAAAATATATTTCTAAATTGAACGAACCTTTGAATGTACTCTTTCTTCTCCTTTAAAACTAACAATTCCATACTTGTAGTTTTACTTGCTTCTTGGCAAGGTATGTACCAGTAAAACATTAGGAATTTGTTCCAACATGGCGAGTCCAGCACAAATCATTCGACATAAATTTCTCAATACATTCTTTTCACGCCATTCGCTCTGGTTCTTATGTATTTTTACTGCACTCAGTATTACATGGTTTCGAACCGTATATACCCCTCATAGTATCTATTATTTTATTTCAGATACTCTGCTTAATGGTTTATGGGTGATCACGGGTGCACTAAGCTTATTAGGCCTCTATGATGTTTTGCAGAATAAACATTCACTTTTAAGAAATTACCCAATTATGGGGCACTTTCGTTTTTTGTTTGAAGATATACGTCCAGAAATTCGCCAATACTTTATTGAAGCAGATCAAGATGCTCTACCTTTTTCTCGCATGCAAAGAAGCTTAGTTTATCAACGCGCTAAAAATGAAAATGCAGATAAGCCTTTTGGTTCAATCATTGACGTTTATCAAGAAAATTATCGCTTTATTGTCCACTCAATAAGCCCTTGCCCACCAGCAGATCCGAAGAGCTTCCGTATTCAGGTTGGTAATGCACAATGCCTACAACCCTATAGTGCTTCTATTATGAACATCTCTGCCATGAGCTTTGGTAGTTTAAGTGCTAATGCAATCCGTGCATTAAATAAAGGAGCGCAGTTAGGTGGGTTTTATCATGATACAGGCGAAGGTAGTTTAAGCCCTTATCATCTAGAAAATGGCGGTGATATTGTTTGGCAAATTGCCAGTGGTTATTTTGGTTGCCGCACTCTAGATGGGAAATTTGACGAGCAAAAATTTGCGAAGCAATCTCAATTACTACAGATCAAGATGATTGAGCTGAAGCTTTCACAAGGTGCAAAACCGGGACATGGCGGTATTTTACCTAAACATAAAATTACAGCAGAAATTGCCGAAATCCGTGGCGTTTCTCGCGATCATGACTGTATTTCTCCTGCAAAGCATTCTAGTTTTTCTACCCCAATTGAAATGATGCATTTCTTACAAAAGTTACGCACATTATCAGGTGGTAAACCTGTTGGTTTTAAACTGTGTATTGGTCAGCCTTGGCAATTTATGAGTATTGTTAAAGCAATGCTAGAAACAAAAATTGTTCCTGACTTTATTGTGGTTGATGGTTCTGAAGGTGGTACAGGCGCAGCACCAATTGAGTTTAGCGATAATATTGGTACGCCATTACGTGAAGGTTTACGCTTCGTCCATAACACGCTGATCGGTGCAGGGTTAAGAGATCAAGTTAAAATTGGTGCTAGTGGTAAAATCATTAGTGCATTTGATATTGCTAGTACCTTTGCACTAGGCGCAGATTGGGTTAACTCAGCACGTGGTTTTATGTTTGCTGTTGGATGTATTCAGGCACAAAGCTGTCACACGAACCAATGCCCAGTAGGTGTTGCAACTCAAGATAAAGACCGTCAAAAAGCAATTGATGTACCAACCAAAGCAGAACGTGTATTTAATTTCCATAAAAACACCTTGCATGCTTTATCTGAAATGATTGCCGCCGCTGGTTTACGTCATCCTTCAGATATTAAAGCCCATCATTTGGCTCAGCGAGTAAACGACCGTGAAATTAAGAACTATGCTCAATTGCATTTTTTCTTAAAAGAAGGTGAACTTTTACAATCTGAACTTAGTAATGACGATGATAATTTCTATTATCGGATGTGGAATATGGCTGATGCCAATCATTTTTAATTTGTCTTAATTTTATAATCTGAGCATTGCATTTATAGTGTGATGCTCTTCCGCATTTAAAACTAATATGTGATTTTTGCTTAAAGTTCACTCCCCCTTTTAATTTGTATTTAATAGATTTTTCACCTAATATAAAAGTATAAATAACGTACATATTTTAATTTTATTTAATAAAAATTTTTAACGTCTATAACAAGAAGGTATCTCATCATGTTGAAAAAAACATTTATCTCTTCTTTTGTTGCTCTAGCTATAGGTTTAAGTAGTTATGCTGTTGCTTGTACGCGTGCCGTATATTTAGGGAATAACCAACATGTTATTACTGCCCGTTCAATGGACTGGAAAGTTGATACGGGTACAAATTTATGGATTATGCCAAGTGGCGTTGCTCGTGATGGGAGTGCGGGATCTAATTCAATTAAGTGGACATCTAAATATGGAAGCGTGATTGCCACAGGTTATGAAGTTTCCACAACAGATGGTATGAATGAAGCTGGACTGGTTGCTAATGTCTTATGGTTAGTTGAATCTGAATACCCCGATGTAAAAAAATCTAATAAACCGCTACTCAGCATTGCGGCTTGGGCACAATATGTACTCGATAATTTCGCAACCGTTGATGAAGCTGTCAAAGCCCTTGAGAAAGAACCGTATACAATCATTACAGATAGTGTTCCAGGCGAATCAAGGCTCACCACCCTGCATTTATCCATTTCTGACAAAACAGGTGATAGCGCAATTATTGAATATATTGGTGGAAAACAAGTGATTCATCATAGCCGTAGCTATCAAGTCATGACTAACTCACCTACTTTCGATAAGCAACTTGCACTTGCAGAATATTGGAAACAAATTGGTGGAACGATCATGCTTCCCGGTACAAACCGAGCATCTGATCGCTTTGCACGTGCATCATTTTACATTAATGCAATTCCTAAAAATGATGATAGTAAACAGGCTCAAGTCTCTGTATTTAGCGTAATTCGAAATGCGTCTGTTCCCTATGGACTAAATACTCAAGAAGAACCTAATATCTCTTCGACCCGTTGGCGAACTGTTGCCGATCATCAACAGATGCTCTATTTTTTCGAGTCGGCGCTATCACCAAACGTGTTTTGGGTTGATTTGAAAAAAATTAATTTTAAAGATGGTAAAACACGTAGACTTGATTTAGGGCCAGATCAAAGCCATATCTATGCAGGCGATGCCACCTCATCCTTTAAATTTGCAAAACCTTTTGTATTTTTAGGCCCAACTACTCGTTAATTTATGTCAAAATTTATTGGCTTTAACAGAAATAATATTAAACATACTATCTTGGAATTTATATGATGAAGAAATCTCTACTATTATTGAGTTCTTGTCTACTGACAACGGCTTGTAGCACCACACAATTTGGTACAGATAAAGCAACAGCTCCTAAAGAAGTAAAGACAGCTGGTCAGCTCAACTGTTTACCAACTGAATTATGTCCTAGCTTGCTCGTTAAATGGAACGAGAATCAAAAAGATCAGCTTCGTGTAGATGTTCATTTAAGTAGTAGTTACAACTTTTATGATATTAATGACTTAATATTTGATATTGATGGGAAACGATTTACTTATCAACCGGCTCAAGCGACTGAAAAAACCAATGTAAGTCGATTAGTTCCTAAACATTCAACAACGTTCTTTATTATTCCAAGCAAATTCTTGCAAGAGTTTAAAAATGCTCAAAATGTAAACGTTTTGATAAAAACGGATAAAGGAACGATTGAACGCAATATGTATAGTCCACAAAAACAATCTTCAGTTTATAAGAACTTTATGCAGCTTTATCAAAATTCCAAATAAAATATACAAAGCAAGTAAGACATCTATCCAGAATTATTGGATAGATGTCTTACTTTTTTAATAATAAAAATGTTTTGGCTTTGCATGTAAGAAGGCCGGAATTAATCCAGTTAAAGCTGCACGTATATCGGCACGTTCATTAATTAATTGATGTGACCCTTCTTCAAGCATCAATAGCGTTTGAAGCCTAAATTTACGACGAATAAATTCAATGTTGTAACGCCAATCAACTGTCTGATCGAGAGCACCTTGTGCAAGCCAAACAGGGATACGGCAAGCGGGCCGCTCTTCCATCTGTTGCATCCATTTTGACATTGCCAGAATCCAGTCCATCCCCATCATTCGAGGCTGCAATGGATCTTTTAAACGAATAAAACGCAAAAATTCAGGATTATGATTATTACGTCTGAAGTGTCTTGGTACTTGACGCTTAATACGGCGAATAATGCCCAATCCAACTGGGTTATGCCACCATGCTGTTTTTGCAGGGCGAATCAAGGGAGAAAGTAACAGGACTCTATCTACAATCGGGTCTTGACGTTTTTCAGCATATTCTAACAAGTGATGCATCCAGATTGCGCCACCCGTACTTTGACCAATTCCTACCCAAGGTTTTGGCAATTGATCTGCATGCTTTACATATTGGTAAACAGCCATCAAGACTTGTTGATAGTGATCAAAATTTTGAATACTTGCTGGTGAACCATTGCTTAAACCATGCCCGGGTAAGTCGTAGGTAATAACACTGAAGCCCTGTTCAAGAATTTCACGAATGATAGGCTGATAAATACCACTATGCTCAAGATAGCCATGTAATAAACAGACCGTACCCTGTATTTTTTCTACTTTAGGTTTGAAAACTTGAACATGTAAGCGAAATAAAGGCATTTGAACATAACCCTGCCAATGATCACATTCAAGTAAATGTAAACCATACAATTTGCGGTAGGCAAGCAAATCTCGAGATGGTTCTTCTAACGTATTTAAATTGAGTGGGCTTAAAACCTGTGGCGTAAGATCACGGTTGGGAACCGGTAAATCTAATTGTTTTAATACGGCAGGATTGAGAAACGGGATATCTGACATTAAGGTACCTCTCGACAATCACTTGAGCCAAACAACATGTCGCGAATTGTCGCAAGTAATTCATAATTTGCACGACGACTATGATCGTAATTTTGCACACTTGGTTGCCAGCGTGTCAGTGGTGTTGGCATTGGTGCCACAACAGGAATTGTTTCTATACCATTTAAAGCAAATAGTCGACGTGTACGCGGCATATGATATTCATCTGTAACCAACATAACGGTCGGCGCTCCACCTTTTTTCTGAAGCAATAAAGAACTAAATCGTGTATTTTCACAGGTGTTCATACTACGTTTTTCTAATAGTTTTGCATCAACGCCCCGCTCTTTTAACCAACTTTGCATATAAGGGGCTTCAACACCGCTAAGTACAATAGGTAGCTGATTCTGTTTTTCAACTTCTAATGTTTTTTCCAGTCTCAAACGCGTATAACTATTGACTACAATATCTTTTCCATTTTTATCGAGAGTCAAACCACCACCCAATACAACAATCGCATAAGGTTCTGACAACTTTTTAGATGGGACTGGTAAAGGATTTTTACGAACATATTCAATCTTCTGCTCAGGTTCACTAACAGCTTGTTGATGTTCTGGCAGCACAGGTTTTCTTGCTAAAAACTCGGTATATTGCTCTGTAAGTGCTTTATTTTCCGAACTATTAATAAAGAGCGCTTCATCAATAGGATCACTTGCTTCATCTGCTGCATCAATTTCTGAATTTTTAGCAACCAAAGGAACACTGACAGCTGCCGTTTCATCCTCTAGCTCCTCTTCCTTTTCTTCTAAAAGAATAATTTGCTGCAAAGCCTTATAGTTTTCTTGTATATAGCCCAAATCAGCTGTCTTTTTTTCACGCACAGCCTCTTCTGTCAGCTTTAAATAAGCCTGATGAGCAATCCATAAATTTGAACCCGGCTCTAAATTATCATGTTCACTTAATGCGGCTTTCCGCTGGCTTTCTGCAGCCACTTCATTCACATCTACTGGAACGAAATAGTTAAGCCCAGCTACAATAAGTTTTGAATAAAACGGCGAATATAAAAAAACCACGAAACAGCCTAATAGTACAAATAGCAGAGTAACTACTTGTACAAAACGTACCATTAAGTGTACTTTTGGCATAAAACTATTCCGTATGATTTTCAATTAAACCTAAACTGTTATAAAGGACAGGCTCTGGTTCTAACATAATATGGAAACGCTGATCAACATCATGTTGTACGGCCTGATAAGTTTTCTTTACATCTGTAAGAGATGCAGTGGCATAATTCACCAAAACCAATGCCTGTTTATGGAACATCCCCACCATATTAAGTTGTTTACCTTTCCAACCCACCTGATCAATTAACCATCCTGCTGCAATTTTAACGTTTCCATTGGCTTGAGGATAATGTGGAATTGTTGAGAATTGTGTGATTAAGCGTTCAAACTCTTGAGCATTAACAATCGGATTTTTAAAGAAACTGCCCACATTTGGATATTCTTTTGGATTAGGGAGTTTACTTTGGCGAATATGGATGACTTGATTTTGTAAATTCTCAGCTGTCTGGTTGTCTCCAACGGCTTGTTTCAAATCACCATAGTTAAGTTTTAAATGTGGTTGTTTAAGTAATTTAAAAGTGACATGCGTGATGATATAGCGGTTCGGATCATCTTTAAAAATACTATGACGATAAGCGAAATGGCAGTCTTCCGCTAAAATTGTCTGAGTTTGTTTTAATTGACGGTCATACACTTGTACCGACTCAATAAACTCACCTACTTCTACCCCATAAGCACCAATATTTTGTACAGGTGAAGCGCCGACTAATCCAGGAATAAGTGCGAGATTTTGCAAGCCAAACCAATTTTTTTCAGTGCTGTATAAAACGAAATCATGCCAGACTTGGCCTGCACCAACATGAACTCGAACAAAATCATCATCGTTCGATAAAACTTCGATACCCTGAATATCAAGATGAACAACTAAAGCATTGATCTGCTGCGGCAATAGCATATTGCTGCCGCCCGATAACACAAGTACATTTAGATTATGCTGCTCGGCAAAATCCAAAGCTTCTTCAATATCCTGAATAGTTTGAACTTTAGTGTAATGAGAAGCTGTTGCGTCTAAACTTAAAGTATTGAATGGCTTAAGCTGTACCTGATTTTGAATTTGCATCGTATTGAAAAACCTATTCTTAAACATTCAATTGTTTTTTTAAAATATTAATCCATGCCAAACTACTGGACTCGCATTGGTCAAGTACACGTTCAAAGCCTTCAGCACCGCCATAATAAGGATCAGGTAAGGCTTGTTGCCTATATTCAGGATCATGCTCGCTCATTAAAGCTACTTTTGCACGAATTTGATGAGTGCCAAACTGAGAAACCGCACTTTGTAGCCTGTCATGAATGTCATCAAAGTTTTGGTGATCCATTGCCAAAATCAAATCAAATTCTAAAAAGTCTTGAGTTGAAAGCTGTCTTGCACGCAATGAAGATAAGTCATAACCTCTTTTTTTAGCGTGCAATTGACTGCGCTGATCTGGTGCTTTGTTTGGATGATAATTACTCGTTCCAGCAGAATCGACAATTACATTGAGTTGATATGCATCACAATAATGTCTAAAAACCACTTCAGCCGTGGGAGAACGGCAAATATTTCCTAAACAGACACATAACACCTTATATTGTGTTTCCATTAGAAATTACTTCCAAACATTTGAATTACGTAGAAATAAATATGGTGCATGCAGAATCCTGACAAAACTATAAATTATTGTCAAAATTGAATTGACCATTGTGACGTATTGCATTTTGTCAAAACTCACATGGCTTGAAAAGGAAAATAATGTTTATCAATAGATTAAAAGTTGATAAATCAGTCGACAAAGTATTTGATCTTCAAATTTTTAAAGAAATAATAAAGCCCTCCGAAGAGAGCTCTCAGAAAAATGCCTCAAATAATCATTTAGCTGTAGTAATTAACTCAATCATTTCCTTCGTTGGCCTTAAACTGCCTAATTGCCACTGTTCAGGTGGATATTCATCAATTCGTATCCAGACATGCTCTTGAAAAGAAGCATTTCCCTTTCCCTCTATTTCTACAAATAAGTCTGTTATCCGTTTGAAAAGCTCAGCTTTACTATCTTTATCTAGTAAACCCTCTATGGTTTGTATATTTATAAATGGCATAATGCTACCTGAATTAAGTCTAGGTCTAAATTATAGACCCATGTTAATTGGAGCTTCCCCTGATGTCAAATATTATTCCTGATCATAAGTTTTCAGTCGATGTATGTGGAATCTTCAAAATTGCTGAGATATTGAATGATAGTTGGACGATCCTATTGTTGAGAGAAGCTTTTTACGGGGTAACAAAATTTAATGATTTTCTAGAAAATACAGGAATATCAAAGCAAATTTTATCTAATCGTTTGAAGCACCTTATCCAATTAGAAATATTTGAACTATCCATTTATAAAGAAGTTGGGGTTCGAGAGCGAAAAGAATACTTACTCACTACAAAAGGAAAAAGCTTAAATATTGTATTGCTTGCCATGCTTGAGTCTGGCGGCCATTTTATTTCAGCAGATAAAGATGTCGTTAAAGTTTTTAATAAAAATACTGATGATGAACTCAAATTAAAGCTTGTTGATTCATCTAATCAAGTCATAGATTTTAAGAATTTAGAACTGAAACTCATTCCTCGCAAAAACAAGGAATAACTTTTTTATATTATCTTCAAAGCCCCACTATCAAGGGCTTTGAAGTAAGATTAGAACAAAAATTATTTATTTTTAAATAGTTTATCAGTCACACTTCTATCAATCTTACTGCGATGCCCATTCTGAAAGTATCGATCGACATGACATAGTTTTGTCTTGGTATCACAGAACACACCATTTGAGAGTGTGAATGCTGAAGTATCAAAGTCGCCTTGAGAGAATGCTTTGTTTGCTTTGTTAGTTCCTAAGTATTTAGCCGTAAGTTTTTTAGATACGCCCTTCTTGTCAGCGCAAATATATTTGTCACAAATGACACCCTTTTTAGGTGAATAGACACTAGAGCTGGTTTTCGCCATTGCTACGGAGCTAAGCATTAAACAAGTACATCCAATAAGACTAAGTAAAGTTTTAGAAATTTTCATTTTTGAACCGAATAAAATTATAAATTGTTAGGGCATTATATGAATTAGTAGCTTTTAGGAAAATCTACAGAACTGCATAAATAACAAAAAGCCCACCTTTCTATGGCTCTTAAATATTATGCGTGATCTTCACTTACATTTTGAATTCTACAACAGAACAAGTGGTTATCAGGTACAGCAAAAAATTGAGACAAACATAATCACCTCATAACTACTTTATTTTAGAGTGTCTTATGCTAAGTTATTTGAAGATTGAATCTTATAGAACCGTTCAACAATAATGTTTAAAAATAAGGAAATAATGTATATGAGCCATTTTCAATTTCAAACTGTTCCGAATATCATCTCTGGCTTAGGCTCTATACAAGAATTACAGAATGTTTTAGCACAAAAAGGTTACGGTAAATTATTACTAGTGACCGATGCAGGAATGATCAAAAATCAGCTACAGCTACCCATTCTCAAAATTTTAGATACGCTCAATATTGAATATGTTACTTATGCTGATGTTCAGGCTGACCCGCCAGAACAAGTCGTTTTAGATGCAGCCAATTATGCAAAACAGCAAAATGTAGATGCCATTATTGGTTTTGGCGGTGGTAGTTCTTTAGATGTTGCAAAAGTAATCGCTTTGCTTGCCCACCCTAACCAAACTCAAAGTTTGCAAGAGATGTATGGCGTAAACCAAGTAACAACCACTCGCCTTCCACTTATTTTAATTCCAACGACAGCCGGCACAGGCTCAGAAGTGACACCAATCTCAATTGTGACCACTGGTGAGACGACCAAAATGGGAATTGTCTCTCCGGTACTATATGCGGATACAGCTATTTTAGATGCAAACTTCACCCAAAATCTTCCGGCACATATTACTGCTGCCACAGGTATTGATGCGATGGTGCATGCGATTGAGGCATATACCTCTAAGCACAAAAAAAATATTTATACCGATATTTTAGCAAAACATGCGCTTAAATTACTGAACCATAATTTACCGAAAGTTCTTAAAAACGGGAATGACTTAGAAGCAAGGCAAAATATGCTTTTCGGTTCGATGCTCGCAGGTCAAGCATTTGCAAACTCGCCCGTTGCCGCTGTGCATGCTTTAGCATATCCACTTGGCGGGCATTTTCATCTATCGCACGGCCATACCAATGCATTAGTGTTAGTTGAAGTATTAAAATTTAATGCACCAAATGCCAAGCAATATTATGCAGAACTTATGCAATGGCTCGATCCATATAGTAATGGCAGCACAGATGGTTTATGCGATTTGTTTATTGACCATATGCAAAATCACTTAGACCGTAGTGGTTTAACCTTAAAACTTAAAGATCTAGGTATTGATGAGTCCAACCTACCTCTGCTTGCTCAAGATGCTATGTTGCAAACTCGCTTACTGCAAAATAACCCACGTGACATGACAGAGGCTGCTGCTTTAGCAATTTATCAGGCGATTCATTGATGACCAAACCCGTTTTAAAAACCAGAGACCAATTTAAGTTCTTTTTAGACATTCAAACTCGCTGGGCAGATAACGATATCTATGGTCATGTGAATAATGTGACTTACTATAGCTACTTTGATACGGCAGCCAATGCTTTACTCATTCAAAAAACAGGTTTTGATATTCATGAAGCAAAATCAATTGGATTAGTCGTCGATTCAGCTTGTAGCTTTTTTCAAGAGCTGTCATTTCCCGAAATTATTCAGGTAGGGGTTGCGATTGGTAAAATCGGTACAACTTCTCTGCGTTATGAACTAGCAATCTTTAAACAAGGTCAAGATCCAGCCTCAGCTCAAGGTCATTTTGTGCATGTGTTTGTTGATCGTGAAACGCGTAAGACTGTTCCAATATCCCAGTCAGTTCGTGAGGTTTTAGAGAATTTTTTATTATAAAAAATGAGGCAAAAAGAAAATAACTTACTCTTTTTGCCTCGTCTGAACTTAGGTCATTGCGGGGTCACTAAACGAATCTTCACCCGTTTCAACTCGACCAGCAAAACGTCGGTAATAGTACGGATCACTCTGGCTCGTGATTTCAAAATCATACCAATGCCCTACGTCAGCTAAAGCCCAATGTTGCTTAACAACTTGGCCTGCTTTTACAGTGAGTTGTAACGGAGCATCTTTTCGGTAAGCACATGGTTTGACAGTCAATGTTGCATCCTTAGTTCCTTCATTCATGAGTTCTACATATACATCACCGTTGGCAATGTCATAACACACTCGAATTTCAGGTTTGATGCCACTATCAACAATACGTTGAGTATCCCCTTTAAAATGACGATGATAACCATTAGGGCCAAGCACCCATAAATCATAGCGGCCTAAGTTATCTTTTAAAGCATTCCACTCATCGTCTAAGGTTTTATTCGGCTCGACAATATAACGCTTTGGAATAAGGTCCAGATTGAGCTTGTCATACACATGAAAAACAGCGGCTTGCGTACCCGTGTTAGAGAATATCAATTGCACCTTGCCATCCGCGTTACAACGCGCACTGGTATGCAACTCGTAAGGCAATGCCCGTGACAGACGTATGCCACTTTGCTGAATCGGTAACTTAATATCCGTTGGTAAAGGAACAGCTGGCAAAGCTTCTTGAGTCACTCTTAACTCATCTGCCTGCACACGTGTTTGTTTCCCGTTGAGCTGCGGTAAAACATCTGCGTTTGGAGTTTTAAAGTTAAATGCACTGGTTAAATCACCACAAATAGCACGGCGGTATGGGCTAATATTCGGCTCTTTCACACCGAATCGTTTTTCTAGAAACATCAGCACGGAAGTATGGTCAAAAACTTGTGAATTCACCCAGCCACCACGGCTCCATGGAGAAATCACATATAACGGGACACGTGGACCCGGACCATAAACTCGTCCATCAGGTGTAGGCTGTGAATGGCTTCCGTCAGGTGCGGCATGGTCAAAATATTCATCCTGCATGTCGGCACTGCTTAATGTCGATTTGCCAGCGTATTGCCCATTTACAAGTCGTGATGGTGCTGATGGTGATGGTACGTGGTCAAAGTAGCCATCATTTTCATCGAAGTTGATCAGCAGTGCTGTCTTACTCCAAACCTCTGACACCGCAGTTAACGCATCAATAATTTCCTGAATAAACCATGCTCCTTGAACTGGGCTTGAAGGGTCAGGATGTTCACAATAAATTGATGGTGCATTAATCCAAGAGACTTGCGGTAACTTACCCTCACGAATGTCTCGTTTAAAAGCGTCGAGGTACTCTTCTGGTTTATTACCCGGTAGCGTATTTGCAATGCCTTTATAGAGTGGATTTTTGACATTATCAGTCGCAGCATCATAGGCTTTGTAGGGTAATTTTTGTCCTGTATCTGCATAAGGTTTATTTGGCTCACCACCACTTGCAACCGGATAGCCAGACGCAATATTTGCCTTTCTAAATGAACGGAATGCACCAAGCATATTATCGCCCCATTCATCTGGCATATTTTGATAACAAATCCAGCTTACCCCTGCGTCTTCCAAACGTTCTGCGTAAGTCTTCCATGTATAACCACGATCTGCTGTCGATGGGTTACCATCAATCCAGTCCCACTCATTGTTCACAAATGATCGTTTGGTCGGTGTTGCCCCATTTGTACCCGTTAAATGAAATGATCGGTTTGCATCTGTTCCTGTATGCATAGAACAATGATAGGCATCACAAATCGTAAAGGCATTTGCAAGCGCAAACTGATATGGAAGTTCTTTCTCTTTGAAATAACCCATGGATATATTGGTTTTATGGGCTGGCCAATTTGCCATACGCCCATTGTCCCAAGCCAATTGGCTGTCGTTCCACGTGTGTGGCGTACCATCTGCACGCTGTGCATTATTGGCTGTACCATCTAAATGAAAAGGTGTTAGGACTTGCCCATTACTTCTAAGCTGTTCCCAAACACGGCGGCCACTCGGTAGAGGAATCGTAAAACGATCAGCAAAACCTCGAACACCTTTTAACGTACCAAAATAATGATCAAAAGATCGATTTTCCTGCATTAAAATAATAACGTGTTCAACATCCTGAATAGTGCCTGTTTTATTGTTTGCAGGAATTGCTAAAGCTTTTTGAATACTAGATGGGAAAGCTGCCAATGCCGCAGCACCAAAGCCCATGTTTAAAGAATAATTTAAAAATTTACGACGTGTAATCATGATCAAGTTCTTTTTATTATTTAAAGTTATGGGGCACAGCGCATAACAGGCTTTTTACCTGTTTCTGGTGTATTTGAATTATCATTTGCCGAGTCGTTGCAACCACTCAGCAGAATCGCGCTAATTAATAAAAAATACGAATATTTAAAGGAAGCTATTCCTATGCATTGCCTTTTCATGACGATGTACAATCCATTTATAATCTAAAATGGCTAACATAGAAAAGTACAATGACAGTGGCGTGACCTGAATATTTCAATCCAGTGAAATATATGAAAATTCTATTATTCTCATATTTTCACTGGATCAAAACTCAAACTAGATTAAGGCTTTAATTGAATGTTTTGTAATTCACCATCAAAAGTTTCAATCAAACTTTTAATGACTGGCTGTTGTTGTAATAACTCAGCTGCTCTGTGAAAGGCTTTTTCTTTGCGCGCACTTTGAATGGTATATGGTGTAGACGTATTTAAAGCACCATATTCAACTGTAAATTGTGTATCTGGCCATTGCTCATTTAAAGCATCAATAAGGCCTTGTTGTAATTGAGTCAGCATATTTTCATATTCTTCAGGAATATGGAAAACTGTATTGCTACCAATTTGACCTTTCATCACGCCATGCTGAGCAAGTTCTTGAACGGCTGGAGAAAGCTGACTATTTCTGAACCAATATTCCCATTTTTCAAGTGTCCACTCGCCTTCCAAAACTTGAGGAGAAAGCTTCAAAATATCCTGAGGCATGAGCTGCCCAGTATCATTTGAACTAGATTGCGTTTCAGCTACAACATTCTCAATCACTTGTTGGGCCTGTACCAGTGACGGCTGCTCCACCATAGGTTCTAAGACTAAATCATGAGGCGTAACAGGCGTATCTTGAGTAAGTGAAAAATCAGCGCTAGGCGTTTCAAATAAACCTATAGGCTCAGCAGTGAAAGCTGGTTCTGGTTCAATATTTTTAGCGATGGTTTCGGCTTGAACTTGTGCAATTTTTTGCTCTGGTACAGGAATGAAATCTTCCTCCAGAACACTAATTGTTTCGTGAACAGGTGCTGACTCAAACCCAATGAGCTCATGATGATTTGGGTCAAAAACCATTAAATCCTGATTAGGCCGTGGTTCAGGTTCAGGTTCAGGTTCAGGTTCAGGTTCAGGTTCAGGTTCAGGTTCAGGTTCAGGTTCAACCATAGCGGGTTGGATAATAACTTCAACAGGTTGAACAGCATTAGGCGGAGCAATATCTTGGGATATTTGCTGTGCTTCATGATTCACAACAGCCACTTGCTCACTTTGCTGAACAGGCGCTGATACCACAATTTCATTAGGAGCTAAAGGACGGAATGCCAATAAGCGTAAAACGCACATTTCAAAACCTTGCTCTTGCGTTACAGCAAGTTGCAAGTCTGAGCGTCCTTTACATGCAATTTGGTAATAAAGCTGCAAATCTTGAGCAGAAATCAGCTTAGACAGTTGCATGATTTTGCGATTGATTTCTTCGCTATATTTTAAGCTCAAATCAGGCAAATATTGCAAAATAGCCAATTCATGCAATGTCGAAATCAACTGATCAAGCACAAGTGAAACATCTAATGCTTGATGTCTAAATTGCAATAAAAGCTGGCTCACTTTTTCACGTTGGTTCTGATGAATTGCTAAAATCAAATCATAGATAATAGTTCGGTCAATCAGGCCCAGCATTTCTTTAACATCTTGATGCTGTACAGCACCCTGACCATAAGCAATTGCTTGGTCGGTCAAAGACAAGGCATCACGTAAGGAACCTTGAGCGGATTCGGCAATCTGCCAAATTGCATCTTGCTCGGCTGCAATTTGTTCTTTTTCAAGAATCACCCCAAGATGCTTTGTAATTTCATCAACCGCTAGTGGTCGTAAGGTAAATTGTAAGCAACGTGAAATGACTGTAATCGGTAATTTTTGCGGGTCAGTCGTTGCAAAAAGAAACTTAACGTGTTCTGGGGGTTCTTCGAGTGTTTTTAATAACGCATTAAAGGAATGCGTAGACAACATGTGTACTTCGTCAATCAGGTAAACTTTAAAACGCCCTTGCGTCGGCGCATAAGGAACGTTGTCTAAAAGTTCACGCGTATCTTCTACTTTAGTTCGTGATGCAGCGTCGATTTCAATCAGGTCAATAAAACGGCCTTCATTTACTGCTTTACACGTTGCGCATACTTCACAAGGTGTAGAAGTTACACCAGTTTCACAGTTCAAACACTTGGCTAAAATACGTGCAATTGTGGTTTTACCCACCCCACGCGTTCCTGTAAATAAATAAGCATGATGAAGACGGCCACGTTCCAATGCACTACTTAATGCACGAGAAACATGGTTTTGCCCCACTAACTCATTGAAATTACGTGGACGGTATTTTCTAGCAAGTACTTGATACATGTATGCTCCTTTTTACAGGCTTAAGCATACTTTGTTTTTAAAAGAGTGTGAACGCATAAAGCTCATATCCGTACAGATAAACTGCGAACTGACCTCTTTTCTCTACAAGAACCATTTATTTATCTAAGGATGATCATGATGTAACTCCTGATCGATGATGCCCTCATCCATCGCTTGCACCAGTCCAACACCATCCTTAATTTCAGCCGAATAATTTCCTTTCTCGGTAAAAATTTGCATGATCGTGTAGTGATCTTTTTGACTTTGAGTAATGGTAAAAAAATTCTGATTCGGATCACCCTGATCAAATTTTCCAGTCCATCGAACAATATCTTGGTCAACAGGTTCGATCTCTACAATCTTCCCTGTACGATTAATGCCATATTCCAACATTTGAAACTTAACAGTGTCACCCACTTTTTTAAGTTCAATCACATTGGGATCATATTTAATCACCATGCCTTGAGCATTTTTAATTAGTGGAAAGTTAACACTAGAAGGCAGTTGATCCTTCTCAATTTCATTAAAAAAAATTTGTTGCTGAGACAATCTTTCTTTTTCTGGCGGACTCAAATTCAGCATGTTTTGACGAGCAAAACCGTTCTTATTTTCAACTTTGCTTAAGCCAACTTCATCTTTCTGGCTATTTACAGATGACGTTAAGGCAGAAGAGCTTTGCTGTGAAAAAGCAAACCAGATTAAAACTGCTAACGCCACACAAGCGATAGCAGTTCCTATTAACAATTTATTTTTCTTCATTATTTACGGCTAAAAATAGAGATTAGTTATATAGAGAAATTTTTTGTGCATTTAGGTTAATGACACTGACAGCATCAATTTTTCCTTCTTCACCCAAACGAACACCATATTTAGGGTTGTATAGGTATGGGCTTGAGTAAAAATTAATATTATTACCACCCATCGCGGTACTTCCTAAAGGATGGGCAAAACCCGAACCAATATTGGTTGAACCATTATGATATAGACCAAGATTGTGCCCGACTTCATGGCGCATGGCCGCGAAAGAACAACCTGCGATATCATTTGCTCCAATCATGTTATATGCAGAAGCATTGATCCACGCCCAACCGCAACCACCGTCACCGGGTTCATTACCTTGATAATAGACACCGTCTGCCAATACACGTTTTCGCTCATTTTGTACCGTCGTATCATCTCGCCCAGTAGAAATAGCTTCTTTTAAAGTGGCAGCAGGGATTTTATAGTTTAAATAACCCACCTCTCTTAAGTAAAAACGTGCATTTGAATTTTCAGCAGTTAAATTCGTTAAATTTACCCCTTCGATCATTCTAAGTTTGGCAGCACTCTCTCCTAAAATTGAATTTACTTCAGGACTAGAAACCAACAGCATATCAATTGTATAACTATCTACTGCCCAGCCTTGAGCCGTATAAACAAAACGGCGGTTTTCACCATTTTTAATTATCGAAGACAAACCATTAGCAGCATTAATATAGGTGTCTGCCGATGCACTCGACACAATAACCACCTTGTCCCCAACTTGAGCTTTAGCTGGTAGTTGCAAGGTCGACTGCCAATTTGATGTAGACAGCTTCACCTTTAAAACGGGCTCAGCCATATTCGGTAAAGTTGCAGGAATTGTCGCTGTTGAATCAATCACCTTTGTTGGTGCAGAGATCAGTTGCCAATATGCTTTGTCACTTACATACATAAACTCATATTGATCGCCTGTTTTAAGCGTTAAGGTCGCTTGGCTATTAATATTGGTATTATTAATTTTTGCAGACCAAGTCGCAGTCGACTTGATAATAATTCTATCCCGATCATTTGCAGTCGTAGGAAGAGTAAAATTGGAAACCCAATTTCCATCTCCAAATGAGATTTCCGTTAACGGGCTACTTACCGATGCTAAAGAGGTTCCAATCTGCTGTACATTTAACTTCTGAGGTTTAATATATTCTGGTACCCATTTCCCTAAAGCAGAATAATATTTAAACCAATATTCAGACCCACTTTTTAATGAAAAACTACTTGGAAATAATAAATTTGTTTTGTCGATCTCTGAACTTACACTGGCAGTAGAAACAATTTGTACTGTTGTTCCATCACGTACATCACTTGGTAATGCAATAGTCTGTGCCCATTTACCATCTTGAATGAGTACTTTTTGAATTGATGCAGTGGTTAAAGCCACTATTTCATAGTTAGTCCCATTAGTAGGACTAACCGTCGATAACTGAGCGATCCATTTATTTTGACTACTATTAAATACAAACTGGTAATTATCACCAGAGTTTATTTTTAATACTTCTAATGGAATATTGGTATTTGAAGTATCTAAATAGCTACTATAACCAGCACTAGAACGGATTGTAATTTTGTCTAAATTATTCGCGCTTGATGGCAAAGATAGATTTTTAGTCCAATTTCCATTCGCTAACGAAAATTCTAAATCTGGATAACCAGATGGAATTACTCCACTATTATTATTCTGATTTGGTGAAATTACAGTTGCAGCATATACAAGTGAAGATGCAACAATTGCGCCGATAATGAATGATGTTTTCAATTTAAAATTCACAGCAGCCTCTTTTATTTGTTTTTTAGAATCATGCAAAAAGCACAGTAGCAAATGATTTTTTTATAGTCAATTTTTGATCGATTATTTTTTTATTAAATTTCAAATACATGATTACTGAATCATTTTGAAATAAAAATATGAAAGTTATTAAAGAATATTTTTTATGCGAACTAAATAACCAGAAACATTTCAATATGGGCAAAATACCAAAAAGCTTTTAAGGATAAAAAGAAAGGAAACTCTCGCTTTTTATCCTTTATTTTAGTTTTTTAATTTACCTTCTTTGGAAAACTAAACCAAACAAATATCGTTAAGAGGAAAAAACAAATGGCTGAAATTGTCAGCACCCAACTATGTGCATAACTAAACGCCTGTTTAGCAACTGCAATTAATTGACCTCCTAAAGGATTTTCAAGATTAGATGCTAGTTGCATCGTCTCGCCAATAGAAATACTCGCTTTTTCGATTAAGTTAGCTGGAAGGCCCTCTGGCAAAATAATGGAATGACTATAAAACCAAGATAACATTAGACCAAAAATAGCCACACCTAGACCAGCACCAAGCTCATAGGCCATACCTTCAATTGCACCCGCTGCACTGGCCTTTTGTGGCGGTACAGAAGACATAATGGCGGCTGTCGAAGCTAGTAAAGCAATCTCAATACTAAAGCCTAAAAAGACCATACACGTCCATGCTAAAAAGTGGTCGGTTGAAAAGTTAAGCTGAGCAAGTCCCCATAAACTAAATCCACTTATTAAAATACCAACAGTAGATACAAGTCTAAGCCCCCATTTATTTAAGCAAATTCCCGCTAATGGTCCACCTAAACTAATCGAAATCATGAATGGAATAATAAACATCGCCGCTTGTAATGGTGAGAACCCATGCACAAACTGTAACTCTTGAGCCAAAAGTAATTCAAATCCAACCAAAGCGATCATGGAAACGACAGCCATCACAATACTCGTAGAAATGACAGGATGTTTAAACAACTCCAGATCAATCATTGGCGTTGTACTTCTTTTTTGACTACGAATGAAGTGAATTAATGCACTTACACCAATCACAAACATTACGGCTGTAAGTACAGAAAAGTTGTACATGGCTGACTTAAGAGAATAAATCAGGCTCAAAATCGCCACGACTAACACTAATGCTTGAGCTAAATTAATGGGCTGATTAGTTTTTTCTTGCTGTTTAGGAATGATCATCACAATCATGATCAAAACAACAAAAATAATTGGGATATTAATGAGGAATACGGCGCCCCAATGGAAATGCTCTAGTAAGCCCCCCCCCACTAATGGACCAAAAGCCGCACCACCGCCACCAACAGTAGACCAAAGCCCAAGCGCAAAGTTCCTTTGTTTTTCTTCGCTAAAAGCATTTCGAATGCCTGATAAAGTTGCAGGAATAAGCATGGCTGCCCCCAAGCCTAAAACAGCGCGAGAAGCAATTAAAGCATAGGCAGTTGGAGAAAAAGCAGCAGCTAAGGAACCGAGTCCAAAAATAGCCGTTCCAATAAATAATAATTTTTTAAAACCAATACGGTCACCAAGCGCACCCATTGGCAAAATCAAACCCGCCATAATCAGCGAATAAATATCAATGACCCATAAAAGCTGATTGGCAGTTAAATTCAATGCTGCACTTAAAGATGGTGTTGCAACATGCATCACCGTTGCATCAATCGTAACCGGTAAATAAATAAGGACGATAATTGTCAGGATTAACCATTTTTTTTGCATAACGCTCTTCAATATCCAAAACTTGGACATGTGTTCAAATCATGGTTATTATATACACAACTGGACACTTGTCCAACTTTAAATTTTAATGTAGTTTGTGCCAAATTCAGTCAGGTGAAAGAAACATGGCCTATCTTAATCGCGATCAACGCAGAGAAATGATTCTGCAAGCTGCCATGCAAGTTGCTTTGGCTGAAGGTTTTACAGCCATGACAGTACGTAGAATCGCAACAGAAGCTCAAACCTCTACAGGACAAGTTCACCACCACTTTTCTTCGGCCTCTCATTTAAAAGCTGAAGCTTTTTTAAAGCTTATGGAACAGCTGAATGAAATTGAACAAACCCTACAAACCAATAGCCAATTTCAAAGGCTTTTCATTTTATTAGGTGCAGAAAACATAGACAGGCTTCAGCCCTATTTACGCTTATGGAACGAAGCAGAACTCTTAATCGAACAAGATCTTGAAATACAAAAAGCGTATAACCTCGCCATGCAGAGTTGGCATGAAACGATTGTGCAGGCAATTGAATGTGGCAAAAAAGAAGGCGAATTTAAAAATATATCTAATTCAACAGACATCGCATGGCGCTTAATTGCTTTTGTATGCGGATTAGAAGGTATTTATAAACTCGGTTTACAAGGGTTAGCCGAAGAAGACTTCAAGCGCCATACCGAAACTATCATTCGCTTAGAATTGTTATAAATGTAGAAGCTGGCATGTATTAAAAACACCAGCTGTAAAATACTAAAATTAGAACCAACCTTTACGACCTTTTAAAATTTGGTCGGTACACCGTAAGGCTTCTTGGGTAAGCCCCCACAAACGGTAATCACCTGTTATTGAACCAACCTGGAAGTTGTGAGTATAGGCAAAACTAAGATCGCGTTCTGGATCACACCAGGCACCTGAACCATTGTAGCCAATATGCCCAAAGCCAGTTTTAGCACGTTTACCCATGGTAATAATGCGGTGATATCCTAAACGCCAATTCATTGGAATAGGCATGACACGATCACGCGCATAACTCTGAATGGTACTGAGTTCTTTAAAGATTTCGGTACGAATGAGTTGTTGCCCATCCCATTCACCGTGATTTGCTAACATCGCATACACTTTAGCAAGGCTATTTGCAGTAAATGTTCCGTTTGCTGCCGGAATCACCGCTTGCAGCCCTTCATCACTAAAGAAACTAAAGTGCTTCATTCCCTTTGGAATCATGGCATCTTGAAAGTCTTGCGGGTCTTGCCCCGTCCATGTGATCATTTTTTCCGAAAGTGAACTCTTATGTGGTTTAGAGCTTTTCGTCTTATCAGATGGAACCGATACAGGCTTAGTTTCTGGTTTCGATTGAATAATTAAACGTGCTACACGGTCTAACTCGCTTGCAGGGGTTCCAAAATAAGCACCATCTAGCTGCAAAGGTTCAACCAGATATTTTTGCATAAGCTGATCTAGAGATTGACCTGTCGCTTTTTCAAGTACGCCACCCACGAGCCAACCAAATGTTAAGGCTTGATAGGCATTGCCCTGTCCTGCAACAAATCTTGGTTTAGACGCAGCCATCACATTTAACATATGCGACCAGTCGAGCATTTCTCTCGCACTTTCAATGATATTTCGAATATCAAACATACCACTTTGATGACTAAGCACATGCCGTAATGTGGTTTGCTCTTTACCATTTTGAGCAAACTCAGGCCAATAAGTCGAAATCGGTTTGTCGTATTCTAAAAAACCTTCACTCACTAAAATGTGAGCTAAAGTTGCAAGTACACCTTTACCCGTAGAGTAGCAGACCGCCAAAGTGTCAGGTTGCCAAGGCAGGGTTTGTGACTGAAGACCCGTGTAGATATCGACAACTTTCTGGCCTCTAAAATAAACCGTTAATGCAGCTCCACCTTGATCTGTTCGTGCGTCCTGAAAACGGCTGAACTGGTGAGCTAAATCAATAAAACGTTCATCTAAAACACCGTGATAGTTATGGGTATCGGCCAATAAAATCTCTTTAATCACACGAGTTTCCTTACATTTTTTGTTATTTTGCTCAAAAGCAGCCTCAACATCTGTTTAGACTGCTGATATTTTTATAATGCTTTTACCGTTCCTGCAACATGTGGTTTCTGTGATTTGGCATTGCGAATCAAGAAATCAGTCTTTTTATCTATATGAGCAGTTAAAAACTCAACTTTTGACGGTAAGAACATTGGTAGCTTAAACCATACATCTGCTTCATAAGCATTTGGTAATTCAAGGTTCGCTAGTGCTTTAGCCTTGCTCCACATGCCATGTGCAATGGCTTGCTTAAAGCCAAATGCTTTTGCAGTAATAGCATGAATATGAATTAAGTTAAAATCACCCGATACCTTCGCATAGCGACGGCCTGTGTTTTCTAAAATATCCCACTCAGCTTGAGGAACATAAGTTGGCGCTTGCTCTTCTTTGGCTTTCTCACCTACTCTTTTCTCAACTTTTTGACGAGATAAATACGTCGTTAAGCCTTCCATAACCACTTCATTGCCAACTTTTGCAGTGGTAATAAAGTCAAACTGAACACCTTTATCATGTGGTTTAAGTTCCCCAAATTTGCATGACAAAGTTAATTTTTCAGTCACACCAATCGGTCTAGTCTGTTTAAGCTGGTTACGAATATGGACTAAACCTAAAATTGGAAATGGAAAGGCTTCTGCTGTCATCATGTGCATTTGCAAACTTTGAGAAAGCACAGCCAAATAAATCGCAGGTACAAAGCCATTATTTTCAAAGCCACATACTTCGTTATAGGCCTTAAGATGCTTCTGATCAATCTCAAGACGATCTACCACATATTCAACTTGTGGCAAATTTTTTGGACCTGTAGGTTTTTTAAAAATTAAACCTTGCACAACTTTTGGGTAAGCTAATGCCGCTTTTGGTAGCTGGCTAAAATGACGAGTATTCATACCTAACCTTTTATAATTTATAGATTCTTTAATAAAAAAGGGATGCTCAAGCACCCCCTATTTCGCTCAGAGTGCTTAAGCGCCCAACAAGCTTTGACCACATACACGTACCACGTTTCCATTTACCCCTGTAGAGGCAGTTGATGCAAACCATGCAATCGTCTCCGCTACATCAACAGGTAAACCACCTTGTTGCATTGAGTTCATACGACGACCAGCTTCACGAATTGCAAATGGAATTGCAGCTGTCATTTGTGTTTCGATAAAGCCAGGTGCTACTGCGTTAATGGTAATACCATTTTTTAAAATAGGTGCAGTAAATTTCACTAGACCGATCACACCAGCTTTAGAAGCAGCATAATTCGTTTGACCAAGGTTACCTGCAATACCACTAATTGATGATACGCAAACAATGCGTCCATTTGCATTTAGACCATCGTTCTCTAACAAATAATCATTTACACGTTCAGCAGCAGATAAGTTAATGTTGATTACTAAATCCCAAAGCTCTGGCTTCATGTTTGCCAAAGTCTTATCACGAGTAATACCCGCATTATGAACGATAATATCTAAACCGCCTTGTTTTGCAGCAGCAGTTTTAATTTTTTCGCCTGCATCGGCAGCTGTAATATCAATTGCCAATGTAGAACCGCCAATGTCAGCAGCTACACGGTCAAGATCAGCTTGTTGCTGTGGTACATCTAAACAAATAACATGAGCGCCATCACGTGCCAATACATGTGCAATTGCCTCACCAATACCACGGCTTGCACCAGTTACCAACGCAGTTTTACCAGCAAGTGGTTTTGCCCAATCTACGTCAACTACATCTGCCTTAGAAACACGAATTACTTGACCAGACACATAAGCTGAACGTGGAGAAAGCAAGAAGCGTAATGTCGATTCAAGGTTTGCAGCAGCACCTTCATCTACATATACAACTTGAGCTGTAATACCCTTTTTAAATTCTTTACCTACAGACTTGATAAATCCTTCAAGTGCGCGTTGAGCAATTGCTTGTTTTACGGTTTTTGCAGTTTCAGGTGTTGTACCAATCACAATCACACGGCCAGAAGTCGCAACTTGACGTGCAATCGGGTTAAAGAATTTATAAAGTTCGTTTAACTGTTCTGAGTTTTGAATACCAGAAGCATCAAATACCACTGCTTTGAATTTTGATTCTTTATCGCCTGCATTGAATGGGCGTAAATTTAAACCAACTTTTGCAGCTTCTTGCTGTAATGCAACATTATTGCCTACATAGCTATCTGCATGAATATTGCTAAGTACTTGTGCAATCGCACCAGACAATACACTTGACGGCGCCGCGCCAACCAATACTGCACCATTCACTACTGGCTGAGCACTTTCAAAACGCTCTAATGCAACTGGCGATGGTAAACCCAGATTTTTAACAACAAATTTACCAATAGGAGATTGTGTAAATGCTTGGTATTGATCAGTCATGATTATTATCTCTCAAAAAAATGATTTTCTACGACAGGCTTCATTATGTTATGAAATGGAGAGGCACAATATGAAATCAGTCGTTCATTAGAGTCATCCCAAATGATACTTGAGTTCATCTTTTGATGTCTTGACCTGAATGCTATCTACAATGTCATTCTAGTCAATACAGGTCTATTTGAATTGTGTTAAGGTAGGTTATAAGAATATCGTTAATATGCTTGGAAAAGCCTTATGAGCAAAACAACTCAAGAAAATCCAGCAGTCGAAAATTCTGCTCAGGAAAAAGTGTCAAATACATCAAAGTCGGCTTCTAACACGACTAAGCGTAACAGCACCACTCCTAAAGCAGCAACTAATACTCCAAAAACGACACGTACTCGTTCAACGACTGCACCTGCACGTAGCCCTCGCACTAAGAGCGCAGCTACGGCAACCCCATCTACATCTTCTAATGATGTAGCTGCAGCACCAAAAGCAACAAAAACCAAAACTTCTGTTCAACAGGATAAAACCATGAGCCAAAATACTGTTCGCCGCGTTGCAATTATTGGTGGCAACCGCATTCCATTTGCACGTTCAAATACTGCTTATTTTAAAGCATCGAATTCTGACATGCTGACAGCAGCATTGAATGGTTTGGTTGAACGCTTTAACTTACAAGGTAAGCGTATTGGTGAAGTCGTTGCTGGCGCTGTTTTAAAACACAGCCGTGACTTTAATATGACTCGTGAAGTTGTATTGAGCACTGATCTTGCTCCTGAAACTCCAGCTTACGACATTCAAATTGCTTGTGGTACAGGCTTACAAGCTGCTTTTGTTGTTGCTAACAAAATTGCACTTGGTCAAATCGACGTAGGTATTGCAGGTGGTGTGGACACAACTTCTGATGCCCCGATCGCTGTGGGTGATGGCTTACGTAAAGTTTTACTTGAACTCAATGTTGCTAAGACTGGTAAAGACCGTCTTAAAGCATTAACAAAAATTGATTTTAAAAAGCTTCTTGATGCACCAAGTAACGGCGAACCACGTACTGGCCTTTCAATGGGTGAACATCAAGCAATCACTGCATTAGAATGGGGTATCACTCGCGAAGCGCAAGATGAGTTAGCTGCAAGCAGCCACCAAAAACTTGCCGCTGCTTATGAACGTGGTTTCTTTGATGACTTAATCACTCCATTCTTAGGTCTTAACCGTGACAACAACTTACGTGCAGACAGCACAGTTGAAAAACTAGCTAAATTAAAGCCAGTTTTCGGTAAAGGCGAAAGTGCAACAATGACTGCTGGTAACTCAACGCCGTTAACTGACGGTGCTTCTGTTGTATTGCTTGCTTCTGAAGAATGGGCAAAAGAAAATGGTCATGAAGTTTTAGCTTACCTTTCTTTCTCAGAAACAGCAGCTGTTGACTTCATTGGTAAAAGTGGACCTAAAGAAGGTCTATTGATGGCGCCTGCTTACGCAGTACCTCGTATGCTTAAACGCGCTAATCTTAAACTTCAAGATTTCGATTTCTACGAAATCCATGAAGCATTTGCATCTCAAGTACTGTCTACTTTGAAAGCTTGGGAAGATGAAAAATTCTGTAAAGAACGTGTTGGTTTAGATGCACCTTTAGGTTCAATTGAGCGTTCTAAACTTAACGTAAATGGTTCATCTTTAGGTGCTGGCCATCCATTTGCTGCAACTGGTGGCCGTATCTTGGCAACTGCTGCGAAATTGATTAATCAAAAAGGTTCAGGCCGTGCATTAATCTCTATCTGTACAGCAGGTGGTGAAGGTGTTGTAGCAATTGTAGAAAAATAATTTCTACACTACCCTTTAAAAAATAAGCACCCATTCGGGTGCTTATTTTATTTCTAGGTTTTATCTTAATGAAGCGATGCCGCTTTTGCATCTGGGAAAAACTTATCTTCGATATGGTCATAACACCATTGGAAAATAAAGGTATAAACCAAAATACATAGCGTTAAGCCAATATCTAAAATAAGTGCATCAATTACACTCATCTGTAGCATATAAGCAATCATCGGTACAGTTGCAATAAGCAACCCGCCTTCAAAACCAATCGCATGTAAAATCCGTACGGGAATCGTTCTTTCCCAATTATATTTATGTTCAATTTTTTCGAAATAGTGGTTAAAAATCATATTCCAGAAAACTGAAACGACTGCCATAAACACACCGAGTGTTCCGGTTACATCCATAGGCATATCAAAAATAAAACTTAATGCAATCGCAATGATGACCAATAAAATTCCTTCATAACTGATTGCATGAATGAGCCTTCTCTTGGAAATCAACATTTTTAAATACTCAATAATTACTTGGATAATGTGCATTTTATTTTTATAATGTTGATTAATCTAATCAGGTTCTTTCATTTTTTTTGACAGATGAATATTAATCAAGAACAACTACTCATGTTTCAAGCCGTAATTGAAACAGGTTCCTTTTCAGCAGCAGCCCGTAAACTTGGAAAAGTTCCTTCGGCTGTGAGCATGTCTATTGCCAATCTAGAAATTGATCTCGACTTGGTCTTATTTGACCGTAAGGGACGCGAACCTATCCCAACTGATCAAGCACGGGTTTTATACGAAAAAACCTCTCAGCTTTTAATTGAGATGAACCAATGGAAACAACATGCCCATGCACTAAGCACAGGATTAGAAGCTAATTTAACTATTGTGATCGTATCTGAATTACTACATACCAATTGGACTGACTATATTTGTCTGCTAGAGAGTCGCTTCCCTGACCTACAGATTAATATTGTTTCTGCTCCACAAGAAGATGCCTTACAAATGTTATTAGATGGGTCTGCCCAATTGGCTCTAATGTTTGAACGTGAACATCTGGACAATAGAGAGCAATTTGTAGAGCTAAAACGTGAGGCTTTAATTCCAGTCATTGCAAAGAACCATCCGTTAGCAATCCAACATCAAGTCTCTTTTGAAGAGATTCTGACTACACGACAAATCGTGGTCGCAAGTCGCGATGAGACTTTAAAACCAGAATTGCTGTTTTCAAAACATTATTGGCGTACCGACAACCACCACTCTGCTTGCTTAATGATTTTACGTAATCTGGGTTGGGGAGTTCTTCCACAAGAAATGTTCAAAGAAAACCCCGAATTAAAAAACAAACTTAAAATATTGGATTTATTAGATTTCACCCCAAGATTTGAATACTACGTCGATTTAGTCTGGAGCCGTGAAAGTGAACTTGGTGCCGCAGCCAGATATCTCATTGAATATATCCGTAAGCAACGAATGCAACAGGCACCTTAAAATTATTTCAATTTAGATGCAGAACCTAAACGTTTTTCTTTGAAAGATAACAATTGATATATCGACAGCATGAATAGACTTTGTGCTATAAAGAAAACATAAGATTTATTACTGAAGATGTTGAATATCAATGACTCATACAGCACTTGACCAATTAAAAACATTAACGACCGTTGTTGCCGATAGTAGTGACCTTGATGCAATTCGTAAATTTCGTCCATTAGACGCGACGACAAACCCTTCATTGATTACGGCAGCAGCAGAACAACCAGAAAGTAAAGAGCTGATTGAAGATGCTTATTATCAAGCTAAAGAAGAAGGCTATAAAAGCGATCAGTTGATTGAAAGAACTATTGATATTTTGACTGTAAAGTTTGGGGTAGAAATTTTAAAACTGATTGAAGGTCGTGTGTCTACCGAAGTGGATGCTGCACTTTCATATAACACTGAAGCGACCATTCAAAAAGCGCATGAATTATGTGAACTTTACAAAGGTTATGGAATTGACCAGTCACGTATCCTCATTAAAATCGCGTCTACTTGGGAAGGTATTCAAGCTGCTAAAGTGCTCGAAGCTGAAGGTATTGCTTGTAACCTCACCTTACTCTTTGGTTTGCATCAAGCTCAAGCTTGTGCAGATGCAAAAGTAACTTTAATTTCACCATTTGTAGGTCGTATTCTTGACTGGTACAAAAAAGCTGAAGGTGTAGATGCTTACCCAATCGAAAAAGATCCGGGCGTAGTATCAGTTAAGAAAATCTATACCTATTACAAGCAACAAAATATTCCAACTCAAGTGATGGGTGCAAGCTTCCGCAGTATTGATCAAGTTCTTGGTCTTGCAGGTTGTGATTTACTGACGATCTCTCCTGGCTTACTTACCGAGCTTGAACAAGATACACGGGCTGTCGATGCAGCTCTTGATGCAACTAAATCAAAGCAAACAGATGCTATTATTAGACCAACGCTAGACGAACAAAGTTTTAAAGACGAACTTAATCATGACTTAATGGCTTTCCAACTTTTACAAGGTGGTGTTGATGGCTTTATTAAAGCACGTGACCAGTTAAGCCTCCTATTACGTCAATCTTTTGGAATTGATGCGGAAATAAAGTCTTAAAAAACTGCACTTTTCATACAAAATCACCGATTTTTGTTATTATGACAAAAATCGGTTTTTTATTAGGTTTCTCGTGTTCGGTATAACAGATTTAACAACATATATTATTGGTACATTCTTAATTGTGTTATTGCCCGGTCCGAACTCTCTTTATGTGATGTCTATTGCTTCACGTTATGGTATTAAAACTGGATATATGGGTGCATTAGGTATATTTACTGGCGACCTAATTTTAATGCTATGTACCGTACTAGGTGCTGCTTCTTTATTAAAAGCATTTCCTTGGATTTTTGTTATTCTTAAATTAACAGGTGCGCTTTATCTATCTTATTTAGGCTTTAAACTCTTACAAGGCAGTATTCAACGCTGGAAGCTACGTCATCAGTCTCAACCTGAAATGACCGATTTACCTGCTTTAGATAAAATTCATCCTTATAAAACAGCATTAAGTATTAGCTTACTCAACCCTAAAGCAATTTTATTTTTCCTATCTTTCTTTGTTCAATTTGTTGAACCAGGCTACGCTTATCCTGCTTTAAGTTTTTTAATTTTAGCGGTTATTTTACAAATTATTAGCTTTAGTTATTTAACAGCACTCATTTTCTCTGGAATTAAACTCTCTGCATTTTTTAAACAAAACCATAAAACCGCAGCAAGTAGTATCTTTTTAGTAGGAATTTTATTTTTCGGGTTTGGTTTAAAACTCGCAACCTCAACTATTTCATAATCTTTATCTCATCAGATTTCACCTCATGAAGTTAGAACATAGTTGAACTGCTAAAATGCCAGCATGCCATCTGTTTTAACTTCATTAAGCACGAAAAATGTTCTGACTTGTCTTACCCCAGGTAAGGCAATAATTTTTTCACTATGAAAGCGGTTAAAAGCAGCTAAATCTTTAACACGAATTTTTAGAAAATAATCGACTTCTCCGGCAACCAAATAGCATTCCAGAACATTCTCTAAATCACCTGCGGCTTGCTCAAAAGCCTGAAAGCTATCAGGCGTTGAACGGTCTAAAACAACACCAACCAACACCACCGTATCACGCTGCACCATGCTTGGATTAATTCGAGCACGCACATCTAAGATTGCCCCAATTTTAAAAAGGCGTTGAGTATGATTCCAACAAGATGACGTACTTATGCCTACAAGTTTAGCCAACTCAGCATTACTTAAACGTCCATTTTCTTGTAATACACGCATAATTTTAAGTTCAAGCACTGTCAAATTTTCAGCCTGCTCTTCCATAAAACAATATCCCAAATTTAGTATTCCTCATGAAAGAAATAATAGCATTATTAAATATTTTGAAAATATTATTTCTCTTTTAGGTTAAAAATAGAAAGCACCTTCTTTAAAAAAATTGTTAGATTTACCTAGCTGAAAACAAAGGCAGAAACATATTAATTTTTCAGGGATTTAGAACGTTTAGCCATGCAAAAGATTCTTCAAGATTTTTCTATTCCAGCCGTATTTGCTGGTTTTATTACCTTTCTCATTGGTATTAGCGTTTCGGCCATTTTAGTGATTCAGGCTGCACAAGCTCTAGGTGCTTCACCTGAGCAAATCACTTCTTGGTTTTGGGCTTTAGGTCTAGGAATTGGCCTATCAGGACTCATACTCTCTTGGAAATTTAAATATCCTGTAGCAACTGCATGGTCAACCGCTGGTCTTGCTTTAATTATGGCTACAGGCAGTGGCTATAGCTTAAATGAAGCGATTGGTGCTTTTTTAATAGGCGGCTTACTGACTGCTATTTTAGGCTTTTCAGGTATATTTCAAAAAGCGCTTTCATATATACCGCAAAGCTTAACCAGTGCCATGCTTGCAGGTGTTTTACTTAAATTTGGGATTTCACTTTTTGTCAGTTTACAAAATGATTGGGAATTCGTTTTATCTTTACTCATCATCTATGTAATTACAAAAAAATTGTGGCCACGTTATAGCATCGTATTCACAGCACTTGCAGGTATTATTCTCTGCCCTGTATTTTTAGACTTTCACATGCCGACTCTTCAGTGGTCTTTGGCGAAACCAGTTTGGATTAGTCCTGTGTTTAGCTGGTCAGCACTTTTAGGATTAGCTCTACCACTTTTTGTGATTAGTATGGCTTCGCAATATTTACCCGGTATTGCCATGATTAAAAGTTATGGTTACAAACCGCATGTTAATCAACTGATTGGTTGGACAGGTTTAACCCAAGTTGTTCTTGCTCCTTTTGGCTGCTATAGCGTAAATATTGCCGCGATTAGTGCTGCTGTAAGCTTAGATGATCAAGTTCACCCTGACCCAAGTAAACGTTATATTGCGGGCATGAGCTGTGGTTTTTTCTATGCTTTGATGGGTTTATTTGCAGCAACACTCACTAGCTTGCTGATGTCTTTTCCTCATATTTTTATTGTAGCTTTAGCAGGTATAGCTTTACTTGGTACGATCAGCCATAACATTGCGCTTGCCTTTGGACCCGTTGAAGATCGTGAAGCGGCATTATTTACCTTTTTATGTAGTGCTTCAGGCATTCAATTTTTTGGTATTGGCTCAGCTTTTTGGGGATTGATTGTCGGTCTTATTGTATTTGTGATACTTAAATTTAAGGCCAAAAAATAAAACTTAAAATAAAGACTTTGCGCTTAACCATTTAAAGAATCTTACAAACAGTTAAGTGCAAAGTCTTGTTAAATTAATTAATTGCGTTTTTATCCCAAAAAGCTTGTCTTACTTGTGGCATAGCATTTAAGTGATTAATAATATGTTGCGCTTCTTCAGCTTCAATTGAGGTCGCAATTAGCGTCGCTTCTATTTCAACCTCTTTCTCTCCAAAAGGTGTTACATCAATGTCTTTGGGAGGATAATTATGATGCTTCAAGGTTAGATTTAATTCATCCATAACCACTTTGCTCTGACCTCGATCACATATAATATAAATTACATGTAAGACCTCTGAGTCATCGTCTAATGGACGACGGTCAATGATATGTACAATCGGTCTTAATAACGTATTCGCAGATAAAATAAAGACTGTTGCCATTATAGCTTCAATAATTAAATCTGAACCCGCCGCAGCACCCACAGCGGCCGAACACCACAAAGTCGCTGCGGTATTTAAGCCATGGATATTGCCCTCTTGGCGCATAATGACACCTGCACCCAGGAAGCCAATGCCAGAAACAACATAAGCAATGACTCGAACAGCCCCATCTGCCCCAGTAAGATTAGTTGCAACATCTACAAAAATTGCAGCACCGACAGCAACTAGAACATTCGTTCGAAGGCCAGCCGTACGTTGCCTATATTGACGCTCAAATCCAATTAATGCTCCTAAAACAAAAGCAACCGAGAGACTAATTAAAGTATCAACAATATTAGATAAGTCTGTATGTTGTAGAAATTGCAACTTCATCTTGTACCTATAGTTTTATTACCAACCGTAACGGCGGATATAGATTTTTTTCACCCATTGAGTAATACCCATATAAGCAATTACAATGAATGGCAAATATAAGAAATAACTTAATGGTAAAGCTTGTAGTTTTAAATAACTTGCTAAAGGCCCCATTGGTAGGAAAATACCAATACACATAATCACGACAGTCATCACCAGTAATGGAGTTGCAGCACGACTTTGAATAAATGGAATTTTAGCAGTACGAATCATGTGAACAATTAATGTCTGCGTGAGTAAACCTACAACAAACCAACCTGATTGAAATAAAGTTTGGTGCTCAGGTGTATTTGCGGAAAATACAAACCACATGAGTGCAAAAGTAATAATGTCGAAAATTGAGCTAATCGGTCCAAACACTACCATGAAACGACCCACTTCTTCAGGTTGCCAACGCTGTGGTTTTGCAATTAACTCTTCATCAACGTTGTCGAATGGAATCACAATTTGTGAAACATCATAAAGCAAGTTTTGAATAAGCAAGTGAATAGGTAGCATTGGTAAAAACGGAATAAAAGCACTCGCAATTAATACCGAAAAAACATTACCGAAATTTGAACTGGCCGTCATTTTGATATATTTAAGCATATTGGCAAAAGTTCTACGGCCTTCAATTACACCTTTTTCAAGCACCATCAGACTCTTTTCAAGCAAGATTAAATCGGCTGACTCTTTAGCAATATCCACTGCAGTATCTACTGAAATACCAATATCAGCAGTACGTATAGCCGCAGCATCATTAATACCGTCGCCTAAGAAACCAACCACATGACCATTTGCTTTTAACTGCTCAACAATACGCTCTTTATGTACCGGACTTAACTTCGCAAAAATGTGGTATTGCTCTACCGCTGTTTTGAGTTGCTCATCAGTTAAATTCTCAATTACACCACCCAATAACACCTGATCGTAATTAAGACCAATTTCTCGGCAGACTTTTTGGGTGACAAACTCATTATCACCAGTAAGCACTTTTACTGTTACGCCATGAGCATGCAAACTCTGTACTGCTTCTCTAGCAGATTCTTTAGGTGGATCAAGAAAAGCGACATAACCGATTAAAATTAAATCACTTTCATCAACAACCGAGTAATTTTCCTGATTGTTATTAAACTCACGATAAGCTACAGCAACAACGCGTAAACCATCTTGGTTATAACGTTGAGTTAAAGCCTCAATTGCCACTTCACGTTGTTTTGTTAAAGGTTCTACTTTGCCATTTACCTCAACATAACGGCAAACTTTTAACATTTCCTCAACTGCGCCTTTGGTAATCATGCGCACTTTTTCTTGAGGTGTTTGCACCACAACTGACATACGACGACGATCAAAATCAAAAGGAACTTCATCTAATTTCTTATAACGTAACTTTTGCGTTTTGATCTGGTCATCAACAGCTTCTAACACAGCCACATCAAGCAAATTTTTCAAACCTGTTTGATAATAGCTATTTAAAAATGCCTGCATGAGTACGAAATCTGATTTTTCACCATGAACGTCAATATGTTGAGATAAAAATATTTTATCTTGAGTTAACGTTCCGGTTTTATCCGTACATAAAACATCCATTGCACCAAAGTTTTGAATAGCATCCAGACGTTTAACAATTACTTTCTTTTTAGATAAGAAAACTGCACCCTTTGCCAATGTTGAAGTGACAATCATTGGTAACATTTCTGGCGTGAGACCTACAGCAACTGACAGTGAGAACAAAAATGCCTCTGTCCAATCTCCTTTGGTAAACCCATTAATGAAAAGTACAACAGGTGCCATCACCAACATAAATCGGATGAGTAACCAACTTACTTTGTTGACACCCATTTGAAATGCCGTTGTGCTTCGATCACTAGCTGTAACTCGATGAGCTAATGCACCAAAATATGTTTGGATACCTGTACTTAAAACAACTGCCTGAGCTGAACCAGAAACAATGTTCGTGCCCATGAAGACAATATTATCTAGCTCTAAAGCACTGTTTTCTTCAAGATTTTTCTGCAAAGGAAACTTTTCAACCGGCATTGATTCACCAGTCATTGCAGCTTGCGATACAAATAAATCTTTTGCAGTTAAAATTCTACAATCAGCAGGAATCATGTCGCCCGCAGATAATAAAATCACATCACCAGGAACCAGATATTGAATTGGCATTTCAAACTGATTATTGGTTTGATTTTTAATATCAATGCCATAGCGTTGATGCATAAGTTCTAAATCTTCTGCACTCACCTGATGGCGTAATACTGTGGCGGTATTACTGACCATTGCCTTTAAAGCATCTGCAGCTTGATTTGATTTTGCTTCTTGCCAATAACGAAGGAATGTTGAAAGAAGTACCATCACACTAATAATGGTTGAACCCGTCAAATCATCGGTAAAGAAAGCAATTAATGCCAAAAGGCTAAGCAAAATATTGAACGGATTACGATAGCAATACCAAAGGTGTTGCCACCAAGTTAATGGCTTTTCATGAGTGATCTCATTGAGCCCCACCGCCATTTGCTGTGTATGTGCTTGCTCTTCTGTAAGCCCCGTAAAATGAGTGTCGAATTCTTTTAATAAATCACTTGTTTGAGATCTTGATGCATTAAGCAAACGCATAGATAAATTTTTGCTAATTTCTTGAGCATAGCTAGATTGATGTAGCTCTTTGAAAGATCGATGACGACCAAAAAAGCGCATCAAATGAAATCTTTGTAAAAATGCTGTGAAGAGTCGTTGCCAGAATTTCATCACGAAATCCTCCATTTTTTAGGCGTACAAAGCTCTCGACCTTATTGAAAAATAAAGTCTTTTAAAATTTTAAACTTAGAAAGAAATAGGAGTTCGTGGACTTACGATGAAGAAGAGAAAATTAACCCAAAGCCGAACCAACGCTGACGGAAAGTCACGATATTGAACATAGTTCGAATACTTTGAATAGTATTAGACGAATTGTTTACCAAAATTGAAACTTGGTAGTTATAACAGTGTGTGGAAGCATATAAAAACATTGGCTTCTCCCCATTTCAGCGAGAAACTAAACAGATAAGTGCTTGAAGTACATGATTACAAATAAAGTAATTTGTATGGGTTTAATCTAATTTTTAACAAAGCTATCTCATTGCAAGATAGCTCCTCCTAAAGGTTATCTTGCTCAGCAGTAGCTTTGGTTTAATTGATAATTAAACTCAAACCTCGAACAACTACCCATTTAGGATCTCCATTAAATAAACTCGCGGCAAGTATATGTTTTACCATAGAACACACAAGGTGTTTTTTGTAACTTTTTTGTTAACAAAATATCAACTACACTTTATAGCTCTCTCACCACAACAGTTTTCGCCATTTTGTCATGCCATCCTTGTTTTTTGGCATCAAAAGCTACCCAGAAAAGGCCTAAACAAAACACTAAAATTGACGGGATATAACCAATATACCGAATTATAGATTGCATAAAAGTTAACTTATTCCCTGTTTTCTCATCAAGAACTTTTAAACGCATTAAGCGCTTCCCTGGAGTACCTGCAAAATACAACCAACATAAAACAGTATACAAAAATGGAAAAGCATAATTTATGATGAGATCAAACCCGTAATTTTGAGGTTTAGTACTCATACCTGTAGCAAATATCAGATCGTAATCACCACGGTAAAAAATCCATGCAGCTGGAATAATGGCTAAAAAAAGGATAAGGCTATCAATAATCATTGCACCAAATCTAAGCCAAAACCCTGCGTACTCGTATTTATAAGTCATATGCACACCTCACTTTTGTTATTCTTTGTCTAATATGAAAGAGATCAATTCATTTAGTTTCATCGTAAAGGAAATCTTTTTATTTTTAAACATTTAAACTAACTTTTAATTTTTTTGTTTTATTTAGAATCGTAATAAAGTTTTATAAGACCTATAAATAGGTCTTTTTTCAAACAGGACCACATTAAAATATAAAAACATATTTCATTTTAAAATATTTTATATCTGGTTGACTGTACCAAATTATTACTCAGTTTCGTGATAAAAATAAAAAACCTACGAGTAATTACTTCCAGAACAAAACATCAATTTTAAATTCTTTTTTAAATAAAAAAGCAGCACAAATAAACCCTATTCCAATAATAATTAAAAAAAGGCTTAAATTTAATATTCCGCCAAGCACAGACAAAAAGCCTAGAATAGCGAATAGATAAAATAAAATTAACATCAATTTTAACATTCAGTTTATTCAACTATTTAAAATAAAAGCAATTCATTCTAGCGATTTTATAAACGTTTGCTGTTTCCAAATGTTGGCTACACTATTAATTTGTATCATTATACATTGAACATGTTATTAAACTTATTTAAGTGTTACTTTGCTTGAATAAAAAGTGATGTAATTCACATAACTTTTATTTAACATCAAAGTAATGCTTTTCAGTTATAAGTTTAATTTTTAGATTTTTATATAATCGTTCTTTTGAATCTTCAAGTGAAGGGACAACTTTTTCTGCAAATTTATCTTCAGCCATCAGTCTGGCATACGTTTTATAGCCAATAACTAACTTTTCAGGTTCTTTACCTGTTTGACGAAACTCTTCAATGAGTTTATTAACTTTCTTTGCTGTTAAATCAGCCATCTTCCTCTCTCCCCTTTATTTATTACTTTGTTATACGGTTCCTATATGACAGAAATATGAATGGTAATTTTTTGTAATTTTCATGTAAATATTATCGATTATTTAGCAACAACACTTCCCCCATAACAATCAACATAAAAATAAATGCAAGCAAATGATTTAAAATAATTTTATTTAATTTTCTTTTCCTGTAGTCGAATAGATGTCTACCGAGAATGAAATATGTTAATCTTTAATTAATAAATGCTTCATACATATAACAACTGTAAATAAGAGGAATAACATTATGAATTACCAACATATTATTGTACCTGTCGATGGTTCTGAGATTTCTTTAGCGGCAGCAAGACAAGCAGCTCATATTGCAAAAGCTTTTGGGAGTAAATTGACTGCTATTAGCTTAGTTGCGGTAGATCCTTTTAGCGGTGTGGATTTTTATTACATCTCACCTGTTGTAAAAGATTATTTTGTTGAAGCGCGTGCCAATGCAGAAAAGACTCTCGCAAAAGTAAAAGCTTTATGCGCAGAAGAAGGTATTGATGCTGAAACTCAGATTATTCAAGGTGAAATTTCCTCAGATGGCATCCTTAAAGCGGTAGAAGGCTTAGGTTCCGATTTGATTGTGATTGGTTCTCATGGTCGCAAAGGCTTCCAAAAGCTTATTTTGGGTAGTTTTGCTCAAGATGTTTTAAACAGCACCAAAATTCAGGTATTGGTTGTAAAAGAATAAACCTTTTTAGATGCAAAAAACCCAATCGCTAGATTGGGTTTTTTAATAAAATAAACTGTGTAAATTTTACACCACCCAAAAACCCAGATAGAATAGTTTCTTATTCTTTCAATTTCGTGAGTCACGCCAATGAAGTAAGTCTTTTTTTCTCATCATTTTTTCTTTTTTTTGATGTGCAAAATAGACTATTTTCTGTGATTTAACGTCTTTTCTTAAAGCTAATTTTTCCTATTTTGTACATCCTGTATTTATGAGGTTTTCTATGACTCAGCAGGCATGTGTAATATCGCAACTCACTTTAGAATTTTCATCTAAAGTCATGTTTAAACAACTAAATTTCAACCTTGAATCGAATCAGATATCTGCCTTAATTGGTCGTAACGGCCAAGGCAAATCTTTGCTTATGCAAATGTTAAATCAGACGCTTAAATTAGATTCTATTGTTACATCTGGGCAAATATCTTGGCATGTAAAACATGCATATTTACCTCAATTACATCGGTTAACAGGACTAAGCATAGCCGAAGCATTAGATATCTTAGACCTTTATCAAGCTTTTAAAAGAGTTGAGCAAGGTGTTGCCAGCTTCAATGATTATGATTTATTGGAAGGTAAATGGGACCTCCCCATCTTATGGAATAACTTATTAGCCTCCGCTGATTTACCCACCGATTTAGACTTTCCAGTTAAAGACCTAAGCGAAGGTCAAAAAACTAAATTGGCATTAAGTAATTTATTTTTAAAATCAGATCATTATTTATTGCTTGATGAACCCAGTAATCATCTAGATCAGGAATCTAGAAAATGGTTAATTGATCATTTAAAGAAACACCCAGCAGGTACACTTATCATTAGTCATGACCGAACTTTGTTGAATGAAGTAGATCATATTTTTCATTTAAATGAACATGGCCTACATCACACGACTGGAAACTATGAAAAATTTGATGAGCAATATCAAACTCATGTTGCAGCTTTAGAGCAATCTGTTCAACAGAACCAACGTGAGGTTAAACACATGAAGCAAAAGCAACATGAAGTATTAATGAAAGCTCAAAAACGTGAACGTGCTGGGAATAAATTACGCGAATCAAATTCGCAAGCCAAAATTCTGCTCGATTTTAAAAAGGAACAGGCAGGCCAAAGTATTACTGCTATACAGTCTCAACACCAACGACAAGTTTCAAATAGCCAAAATGATTTAAAAGACAAAAAAATGCGTCTCGAAACCGTCAAGCCACAACAGTTTGTCTTTCCTACTTTTCATAAGAAATCTGGAGAAATTCTTCGAGTTAAAAAACTCAAATTGAAATACGGAACTCAAAAACTAATAGATTTAGCTGTACACGCAGCTCAGAAAATTCATATCACGGGTCAAAATGGTATTGGAAAATCAACACTACTTAAAGCAATCAATGTACAGAAAAATCAGCCCTGTGACAGCATTCAATTATTTGTAGAGTGTTTTTATCTCGATCAAAACTTTAGCTTTTTATATGATGAGATGACGGTGATTGAAAATCTAACCCACATGAATAACGGGCTTTCAGAATTAGAATGGAGGAATTTATTAGGTCAACTTCGAATTCGTGGTGATAAAAGTACTTATCTCTTGTCACAACTAAGTGGTGGTGAGAAGCTCAAGGTAGCTTTATTAGCACTTAGCCAGATACATCCTACCCCCGAACTCCTGTTATTAGATGAACCGGAAAATCATTTAGATATTGAATCTAGAGAATTATTAGCTACTGCTATTCATAGCTATGAAGGTGCTGTATTACTCATTTCACATGATCAAACGTTTGTTGAAAGTTGCGCTATTCATGAGTCATTTTCTTTAGCCGAATAATCATTATTGATGTCTTTTTTCAAACTTACTAGCCCTCATGTGAAGCTAGTAAGTTTTATCAAATATTATTTTTTTACTGTATTTAATAATTCGATGTCTAAATCATATTTCACTGTTTTATTTTTACGAGCGCTATTACGCATTTGATAAACTTGAACAATATAATCACCAGTAACTGGCAATGTAATTTCTCCTTTCGATCCTACCGTTGAGCCAATTAATAATGCCTTATCTTTACCCGGTTTTTTACCCGGTGCAAAAATATTGACATAGGCTAAATTACCAAGACTATTAATATTGAATTTCAATATTTGTCCATTCTTTGCATAAACTCTATATTTGACATCATCATAACCCTGAAATTTCCCAGTTAATGTAGTATGACTTGAACCTTGTAAAAAATTAACTTTTTGCTCAATATTTTTAGCTAAAATAGGTAATGATGTGATTGAAATGAGTGTAGTTAATAATAAAGTTTTAATGGTTTTTTTCAATTTATGACCCTCCAGATTCTTTTAAATTATTATATTAAAAATAATTTTTATAAAACTTTACTTTATGTATAAATTTGATAAGTAGTAGTTACTTTTTATAACTAGTAACAAATAAAGTATCTCAAAGATTTAATATTATCTAACTTTGAGATACCCTTTTTAAAAAATAAAAATACTAGAATCGATAACCTACACCCAAATAGGTAATAAGCGGATCAATATCAACTTTTGTTGTAGCATGTATTAGGCGAGTACCCGTATTTTGATTGACTACATCAATCTGGGCATTATTGCTTAACTTTGCATAGGACACAGAAGCAACCGTATACCATGAATCATTAAAATCATAGGTAAAGCCAGCAGTAAAAATAGGCGCTATCGCATCGTCCGCATCAACATTAACCACCATTTTTCCGCTCGATTCTTTTCGGTCTAAAGCCGCTCCTGCTTTGCCATCTAACACATTTTGAATCATATGACCTGCGGAGACTAAATCAGATCGAATTCCATCATTAAGTTTAATATCATTAAAATGGGCATACATTAAGCCAGCTCCAATATAGGGTCTAAACTTATTTACCCCACTTTTACCAAACTGATATTGTGCTTCTATAGTTGGCGTCCATGCTCGAATAGTTGCAGCTTTTGATTTATTGCCTAAGTTTGTAATCGGAATCGCTTGGCCTAAGGTAATCCCATTAGGGAAAAGGTATTTTACTAAGTCATTCGGAGACATTGCGACCCCACTTAAAGGCGCTAAGATTTCTCCTTTCCCTTTAATATCTACTTTAGGTGGAATTCCGCCAATGAATTGTAAGGACACGTTATCATTAAGATAATAGTTAAAAGTTAATCCCAATGTATCTGCATCATCCACCTCAAGACCTGCTTCATTTTGTTGCCAGTTCTCTATTCCATGAATAGTTGCAATACCTGAAACTTCAGGCTTAATATTGCCGTTAGCGTCAAGAATAATCTCTCGCATGTACTCATCTTTTAAAGCCAGCTCTAGAAACTCCTTCTGATTAAAGACTTCACCTCCTAAGTCTACTTCTGTGGCATTCGGATCAATAGAATTTAAAAAACTTGTTGTGGAAATGGTCCCGACTTTAGCAGCGGTTCCATTTTTAACAGCGGTATTAATATTAAATGGATTAGCTTTACCCTGTGGCATTACATGTAACCAACCAGCAGAGACAGAGAATCTTTTAAATTCCTGCGCATAACTCATGCTTGTGATTAGAGACAATGAACTCACTATTGCTATTTTTATTACTCTTTTTTTCATTTTTATTCCATCCTAGAAATATATTGCTGTTTTTGCAATATATTTATGGAATATAGCCAAGTTGCCTTTTTTATCAATTAGTATATTTCTTGCAAAATATTAATTTAGATAAATCCATTACAGTTATTTAATAATTACATGAAATAGTTATCTAATTTTTCTGACAAACGGCAAAAATAAATACAAAAATAATTTAACGATTGGTAAAATAATTTAAAAATATAAATAGCCGAATTTTAACTCTATACCTTTTCGTTATTTCGACAAAATTTAAAGAGGTTAACTTGATTTTAAAAATTAAAGCGTATGATGGGTCAATAAACAAGGGCTTGGTGTTGGCTCGCTTCTGATGAATCAATCACTAGAAAAATTAAAAAAGTTAGCTGCAAAAGGATGTGTTTTACTCGGTGATCCCAACTATTACAGCCGATTTGGTTTTAAAACCTATCCCGAGTTAATTTTGCCAGGTGTACCAAGTGAATATTTCCAAGCTTTGAGTTTCTTAGGAAATACTCCTAAAGGCGATGTAAGCTATCATGAAGCATTTAATGCGGCACAATAATTAAAAATTTTAATCTTAAAAAAAAGAAAACGCCTAAGAATAGGAGTTTTCTTTTACTTACGCTGAAAAATATATAAATGATCTGATTTTATTTAACACGCTCAATCTGAAAAACTTCAATATCCGTAGGCTTCATTTTGTGTGTATCTACCTCTCCTACCACACGGACTTTATCCCCTGCTTTTAGTTTTAGAGGCTTCCACAAGTCATCATCAACTTCGATTCCAATTGAACCTGTGGCATCTTTAAACTCAAAATGATCGCCAGCAATATGTTTTACGATCGTACCCGTTAAAGTCACTCCAGATTCATCAGTCAAAGTTTTTGCTTTAGACACAGTGACTACATTTTTTGCCGCTTCTTTTAATAAGGCTGCATCAGGTTTAGCAAATACCGCATTACTACCCAATAAAGCCAACCCAGTTAATGTTGCTAAGAATATTTTTTTCATTACGATGACCTACTTTTTAATGTTCTTAGTTATATAAACAAATTCTTTTAAAGTTATAGATTTAGCTTTTGTGGTTTTTTGTATCTTATTAGAGTCTTTGTTTAATGAGCGTGAATAGAAACACCAAATAAATTCTTTAAGTTTTGCCGTTAAACAATGAGTTGGCCTAAATCCCATAAAATATTTATGGCTTCCGTCTCATCTTGTGTTTGCCCCACAATCATTCTGTCATATGAAATTCCGCCAACCTCAATATAAATTTTTGGATGAGGAAGTTGCGGTATATAAACATTTAGCGGTTGATAAAGAGCAAGAAGGTAGCCAAATGAATCGTAAGGATAATGGTCATCTTTTAGTGTTTTCTTTATCACCATGTAAGTATTCAAAATATCTAGAATAAAACCATATTCATTTTCAGAATGAAATTTAGCGTTCACACCCACCTCCTTGATTAATTAATCTTTTATAATCAAATTTAAAGGTTAAATTTCTGATCTGATAACACTTAAAGCAAATTATTTTAAACATTGAGTTATTTTTAAAATAATGTGTGTTGAATTTAAATATATTTAAAACCTAGCATATTAGTCAACATATTTTGAACAGTACAATTAAAAATAAATATTATGAGTCATAAGTCACACTTTAAGATAAAAATAAAAAAGATATAAAAAAACCCATCTTGCGATGGGCTTGAGCATTTATCGATTATGAATCTTTGTCCATTGAATGAGGGGTTGTCGTTTTATCTTGCTGTTTTGTATCATTTTCACCTTGGCAAGCGCTCACACTTAAAGAAATAATGGCAGCTAAACCTAAGGTAGCCATAATTTTTGTCATATTTCACCTCATGAATTGTTCAAATAGTGAGTTAATAAATACTTTTTATTAGTTTTATGATCAGCATACGTTTCTAGGCTTTTTTGTAGATTTAACGCAAAAATGTAAAGCTCTTTAGTCTGACCTTTAAATATTAATTTTAAATTTGGTGATTAAACATTGACTGAGTGTCTGAGCGTTTTGATCAGTAAATCATATAAGTGATCTACGGCTTTCGACTCTAACGATGATCTACTCCGATAAACAGCGGCTTCCATGGGTTCTAAAGGCCCAAGGCCGTGATCAGCCCCCAAGATCGTTAAATGTTCAGGTGCACTACACTGTGTGAACACAGCAATTGCTAAACCACTTTCAACTGCGGCGATTTGACCCGCTAAACTTGAACTGTTATATACCACACGGTAACGTCGCCCTTGTAATGCTAAAGAGTGAATAGCACTCTTTTTGGCTTGGCTAGTACTTTCATAAACTGCAATTGGAAGTGGATCTTCTCGCCAGAGTTCAAACTGTGGAGAGCCTACCCATACCATTGGTTCATGAAATAAAAGTGTTCCTTGACGAGCGTTATCTCTTGAAATTAATGCCAAGTCGATATCACCACTTTCTACCCGTGGTATCAACGAAGTAGATTGCTCACAAATCAATTCAATTTCAACACCGCCGTAACGTGGTGCAAAACGCTTAAGTACAGGTGTTAAATATTTAGCAGCATAATCATCGGGCACTCCAAGGCGTATACGCCCCTTCAGCTCATCTCCATGAAATGCCATTTGCGCTTCTGCATGCAAGTCAAGAATACGGCGTGCATAACCTAAAAGTAGTTGTCCTTGAGAGGTTAATTCAATTTGTCGGTGAGTTCGGATTAAAAGTTGGCAATGTAGCGCTTCTTCTAGTTTTTTCAATTGCATGCTAACCGCAGATTGCGAACGATATAGTTCAGGCGCTGCGTTTGATAACGAGCCTGTATCAACCACCGTGACAAAGCACTTTAGCCAATCGATCTGTAGGTTTTTTAAATTCATGACATTTTATCTATTCGATTTTCAAATAGTATATAAAAGAATTATGCGCTTTTCTTTATCCATTCTCTCTCCCATACTAAAACCAGAAGAAGTTAAAACAATTCATTTTTCTGAAAGAAATTAGCCATGAATTGATTCATGACTGAACAACACGTTAATAGCTGCACTTACTAACAATTAATTTCATCACTTCGTATTTCTTAGGTATAACGCACTAAGAGGAGGTTTTATGCGCCTAAATAAACAGATGCTTGCATCACAAAGTGCGACATCCGCTTTTGTTTTGCTCTGGGGTAGTGCCGCGATTTTTACTCGATGGGGACTGGATAATGCCTCGCCCATAGCATTATTAATTCTGCGCTTTTCTACTGCTTTAATTGTTCTGTTTATATTGGCTATTTTTAGAAAAAGACTTTTACCCAAACATGGAACTCGAAAACAAGTTCTGCTTACAGGGTTACTCATTATTGCAGGTTATTCAATTTGCTATTTTAAAGCGATGGCCCATGGAGTCACTCCCGGCTTAATGGCAACAATTATGGGAATACAACCCATTTTAACGCTTTGCCTTCTAGAAAAGAATTTACAAAAAGAAAGGCTAGTCGGGTTATTCATTGCTTTAGCTGGGCTCATCCTTTTAGTCTGGAAAAGTCTAACAATGTCCTTTATTGCTCCAATCGGTATGTTTTTTGCCTTAACCGCCCTCATTTGTATAACCTTTGGGGCCATAATGCAAAAGAACATTCAACAAGCCCCTACAGATGTCTTACCGCTACAATATGTAATCAGCCTTGTCGTCTGCTTATTTATAGTTCCCTTTGAACATTTTGAAATAACGTGGAATTCACAACTGATTATTTCTGTCTTATTTCTTGGAATTTTAATTTCTGTAGTTGCTCAGCTTTTACTTTATCGACTTTTAAGTCAGGGCAATATTGTAAATGTGACAAGCTTGTTCTATTTAGTTCCTATTGTTACTGCACTTTTAGACTTTTTCATTTTAAAAAATAAGTTGCCCTTGGCAGGCTTAATAGGAATGATGGCAATTTTACTGGGCTTACTTCTCGTATTCAAAAAGAAATAATTGTTAAAATTTTGGCTATAAAACCCTCAATTGAGGGTTTTATTTTTAAGTAAAAACTTAGCCCATTTTTTTCCAGTCACTACCAATTTGAGCTAGTGCGGGTAATTCATCACTATTAAAAACATTAAAATTTCGGTCAATAGCAAATCGATAGATGGGCATAGAATCAGCTTCAGTTTTCTTAAAGAAACTGAAGCTTTCAGGTGGGTGGTAATTACTAGCTTCTGTAGATTTTGTTACTGTTCCTGACGGTATATGAATATAACTTTCACACTCTACTTCAACATTCTTTCCTTCAAGATCTTGATATGAAAATTTCATGTTTCAGTCCTTTTAAATTTTTATGATTGAGAAAAACTTAACATGCTATTTGATTAGATGATGGAGGCTTTTTTCAACTAATTGTTTAAGTGTGTATATTTAGTTAAAAACTCATCCTTGTAATATATCTTTATAAACCTGTCTCATATCTAGTCTAAAGAGGGTCTTTGATGCTGACTAAAACAGCATTACTCGGAATAGTTTTAAGTATTTTCTTTTGCTGTTTCAGCCATTCTTTATAAAATTTTTTATCCGATTGTTCCGAAAAACTGTCTTTCTGTTTGTTACAGCAAATAACACCCATATTTTCAGATTGTACACATGGCCAATTGTTTAATTGGGGGGTCAAAACAGCATTACTCATTAATGAAAGTTCTTCTAATCTAATCAAATTCATCTCTACTTCCTTGCCGAACGCTAATAACTTGATTCATTGATATATTTATTTGAACTTTTTTCTTAAAGATTTTCTAAATGGCTACCCCTCTCTTTTCTAAGACAATCCAATCATGAGCCTACAAACAAATACCATACCCTCAAAAATGCAAAGTGCAAATTTTGTATATTGATTTATCAAAGATGTAACTTGCTATAGGGATAAATACATTAAGTCTCAATAGAATGAGGAAGATATTTAGAATGTTTTCTTCTTTGTTGCTTCAATTTCAGATATACTGAACTTAGTATGAGATGAGCCTTATATAGTTCATTGCTAGATCAATGAACGACTAAGCCCTTCGCTTTCGAGCAAGGGCTTTTTTATGCCTATAATTTAAGAAAACTTAGGCTTAGATGAGTTGTTTAGTCGACCATTGGTTTGCCTTTATAGAGCAGGTCTGTTAGATTGGTCTTGTTCATTGACTCCTATTGTCGATGAATACTGAAGCCTGATTCGTAGCATCAGGCTTTTTTACGCCTAAAATTTGATAATTGTACTATCTTATTTTTAACCAAGAGCCAACTTCTTTTAGCACATCAACTAAACCGTTTAATTTCTTACCATCTTCAGTCAATGAGTACTCAACTTTAACAGGAACTTCTGCAAAAACTTCTCTGTTAATAAACCCTTCTTCTTCAAGAAACCGTAATTCTAAAGTTAACATTCTTTGAGAAATATTAGGTATTGCTCGTCTTAGCTCATTAAAACGCATCGGTCTTTCAATGAGAAATGAAATAATTAACATTCTCCAGCGACCACCTAATACTGTCATTGCCTCTTCTACGGAACAGCCAGAAATATTATCTTTCATTGTCTAATTAGGTATAAAAAATATATCTATATAACAAAATAGTGCCTAATTTACAATCTATACCTAGTGGTAAATAATAGTTTTTCATCACGAAAAGACTGGTCTACATTATGGAATATAAAGAAGTTGCTAAAAAAACGATTAATCATTTGTACTCAGCACATGCATCTATTCGTACCTCAGGCATCGACCCTCAAATAGTTGCCTTAGCTGAATTATATGTGTCACAAATCAACGGCTGTGCCTACTGCTGCGCCTTTCATGCTCAGGAATTAAGAGATATGGGAGTGAGCCAAGAAGTCATTGATAAAATTCCGGGCTATAAACATTCGAATGTCTTTTCGACGAAGCAACAACTTGTTCTTGAACTTGCAGAAGCAGTCACTTTTCTATCTGAAAAAATTGAAACTGTAAAAGCTCAATTGGCACAGCATTTTAGTGAAAGAGAGATTGTAGAGTTAACGACCAGCATTTCACTCATGGGAGCATTAAACAGGCTCAGAATCACTTTAGGTGATAAAAGTTAGTCCATTTAATTTCAATATGAAAAAGCCCTGACCATTGGAGGCTTTTTCATGACTTTTTCAGAAAAAACTTACTAGAGAATTGAATAACTACTTTGATGATAAAAAGATTTTCTTTTCCATTGCACGGCGATTAACAAGCCCCTGCAAACGCTTACCTCCTGCATTTACCCATACATCAAACTGGTTTGCAGCCTCTTGGTAATCACCTAAATTTAACTTTTTGAGTAAGGTCGAGTTTTTAAAAGCGCCTACCCCAATGTTATAAGCTAAAGAGACTAATGCATCGAATTGATTCTGTTTTAAAGGCACTTTTACGGCACTATTTACTGCGCGCTCAAATATCTTTAAATCATACTGCATATAAGCTTTAGCCTGTTCAAGTGTGCATCGGTCTCCTTCACTTACACGCTGGCCATTAGGATATCGCGTTGTGCCATATCCAATAGTCCATACGCCATTACCATCATCATAAGCACTGAGTTTCAAGCCTTCAAAATTACAGATTTGGTTTACACCCTCCACACTAAGAGACATCTCACCAACAGCGATACCCACTAATTCATCGCCATGATCAGTTGCCGTAGCAATGAAGCTATCTGTGGCATCATTTGGCCGAGACTTAACAGTAAAAATCTTACGGAGATAATCCAATATTTTTTGCATTTAATGCCCTGTCATCTTACTTTTTCTCTGTCACCCAAAGCGTAATATATCCTTGAACTACAGGCTGTCCATCTGCTCTATAGGCATCAATTTTTACTTGCATATCCCCAACTTTCCACGCTTCATCAATTGTTGCCACTAATTTAATATCAGAATCTGCCTTAGCTACATAATTTACGTTCATGCCTTTGGGTAACCATCTTAAATGTTGAGGCACAGATGCTTCGGCTAACACACCCATAACAAACTCCAATCCATTACATATAGCAATAACGTGTACCGTCCCGATATGATTTTCGATTGATTTATTTTTTTTGATTGAGGCTTCACACACGTTCAAATCTAATTTTTGGATAATTGGATTTACAGTCTGAAAATATGGAGCAATTCGACTAACAATTTTTGATAACAGCGTTAATCCGCCTGGTACGGTTTTCAAAGTCCTAAACGCGAGCAGAACATCATTGACTGGTGGAACTGCTTTGTTTTTGATTTTATTGGTCAATGTAGAAATATAATTACTCATAGTTTTTCTTCAATTCGAGAATGAATCATTCAATGAATATATATGTACTCACCTCAACACTCATTGCTTAGTTCTTAATTTTTTGAGTCATTAATGATAATGACTGAATAAGCTCGGGCGTATCGTACCGTTTAGATAAAAGAGTCAAAAAATATTAAAAATGCCCAATATTGAATTGGGCTTTGAATTATTCTTCAATTTCGATGGGATCCCCATCTTCAGGGCGAATGTGTCGCTCACCATCATCTGCGGGATCTACACTTGAGCCATCTTTTGTAATGCTGTTATATAACTCATCTTCTTTTTTATCATCGATGAATTCTTCATCAGCAAAATCGAGAGGCTCTTCATCATCGTCAAAATTTAAGGGTTTTTCTTCATCTATCATGAGATTCATCCTTTACTTAACTTGTGTCCTTCCATGCTTAAATAATTAACGGATACATTCAACACCAAACAATCATCATTTGTGTAACTGCACTTTGAGATACAGGGTTATTTTTTATTATTTTCAAGATGATTCAAAATACTACTAATTTTTAAAAGTAAGTACCCAAACAGTAGCCCATTAAATATAATGAAAAGCCCCTTTGTAATCACTTCCTTAGACCACACCTGAATAATGTCTAAATTATCATTTCTTGTTTCGACTTGCCCATACGACAAAATAAAGGTTAGTCCTAAAACAATGCCGAAAAAAATTACACACCATGCGACAACAGATGTAACCTTACTTTCATTATGAGATTTCTTTAATACACTCATGTGAGGTCTTTATATATTTAAGGATTCACACATTTTTTATAATAATTTAATAATCTTTTAAAGTTTTGTTTATGTTACGTTTTGATAGCAATGTAACTAATTTTTTATATTTTGTTTACCTATAAATAAACTGTCTTATTTGCTCTATAGAATCAAATGCTGCATTTTCTTGTGATGCGCAACCATACCTTCTCAATACTTCATATAACTAGAGGGAAAATTTAATATGCCTTAACAATTTTAAATTCCCCCTCATATTTAAGAAGAGATCATTTATTTCGGCTGAAATTTCATATTGAATCTTCTTGCTTGCTTTCTTACTTCTGGGTCCGAAGGCAAAGCAAATGGGCTTGCACGCCAGATCGCTTTTTCAATACTTGTTTTAAATTTTTGTTCTTCTTTATCTAAAAAGATGATTTGCTCAATTTCGCCAGTGTCAGTTAAGAATACTTTAACACTTGCACTCATCCCTGAAGAAGACTTTGGAATAACCCATATTTTATAAATCTTATTTTGATATTGTTTTTTATATTTTTCAGCCTCTGCAACAATTTTATTATCAGACACTTGAACAGAAGTAACTTGTTTGTGACCAGTCGTACACCCAACTAATAAAAATAAAGAAGCAATAATTGTGAAATTTTTCATTTAAAATACCTTTTTCAATAATTTAAATTTAACAGTTTAAAATTTAAAAAACCACCCGAAGGTCGTATTAATCATTGATTATCTTTAGTCAGCAAAGGTGGTAAGCTTTCGTTATTCCACCTTTGTTTTAATTAATACTTTATTTTTCTTTAAAAAGGCACTTCATAGCGAAAATTCATATTCGAATTTTCTGGCATATTATAGACATCTTGATTGGTAATAATTCCGTGTTCGGGTGTTTTAAAACTATTAAATGCTTTATTCACTGGTGCAATTGGAGCTTTATTTAAATAATTTTCTTGAGAATTATATGTAGATGAGGCACAACCAATCAGCCCAAAACCCAATAAAGATATAACTAAAAATGTCTTCATAAATTTCGCCCACTGTTATAAAAACCACACAATTTAACAAATTGGAAAGCTCTTGTCACACCGCAACTATTTAGAAATACTTAATAATAAATTTTAGATAAAACATTTTAAAATAAGAATTTGTTACGGAACAAATATTAAAATTAGATAATGGAAAAATACTCTGAAATTGAAAGTTTTAGATCTCATTTTAAATAAAGTTTTCTGTGCAGAGCTTTCAATAGAACTTTGCGTAAACCCACCCATGCACTTTGTTATTGACCTGATGATCAAACAGTCTAAAAATTAGCCCCCAAAAAATTCAACTTTAATGTTACAATACAGTGATTTACTCAATTTCAATTGGACTTCAAAAGAAATGAATAGATTGTTATTAATTTTTTTATCTTTAAATATTAGTCTTTTTTCTTCCTCTGCATTTTCTGAAACAAACACATTTCAAATGAAACAAGAATATAACCGCCCTAACTTTAATCAGCATAAGAGCATGCTTGCAGTAAATGCAAATTCTCAAGACCATAAATTTAATGGGCAACCAAAAGACTTTTCTAATTCTAATAATCCTCCTCATAATGTAGATTTTTTTGAAATTGCAAAGCAATATCAAGAAAAGGAAACTAAGCCATCCTACGCTACTGAAGAAACAGTGAATATGAGTGATCATGATCGTAGCCTTTACTACATTAGAAATCATGATAATGTGAATATTCAAAGAGAAATTCATGGCCAGCAGTTTAGATCGCTAAAACAACAGCGAGATAAAGGCGTCATTTCAAATGATGCATATAAAGAAAAAGTCTACAAAATCTTATACCAACCGTCTTTTAGATAAATGAAAAGCCCTCGCTAGAGGGCTTTTCTATGAGCATTAAACGCTAGAGTTTTAATCAATCTAAGCGAACATCGACATGAAATAGTCTAGTAACTTATCTCTTTCATCGATCTTATTTGCACTTAAAAGCTGAACCATTGCCCCATCAATCACAAACAAAAACATGTAAGCATCTTCAAGCGTAGCAGTCACTTTTACGGTTAAAAGCAGCTTATAAATTTCTTGAACAAACCATTTTCGATAGTCACTGACGACTTTATAGGCTGCGGGGTAAAGCTTTTCAATTTCAAAAATCGCTTTAAAGGGCAAACGGTAAAATCCTTCTAAGTCAGCATGCAGAAAGTAAATCTGCTTGAGTTTGTCAAAGACCATAAGTTCACGGTATGAATTGATAATTGAAACCACCTGTTCTTTTAGCGCATCTTTTTGAAAAGTCAGACACATCTCGATGAGTCGTGCTTTTGAGTGAAAGTCATTATAGAAAGTCGCTTTGGGCGTTTTGGCTTCTGCAATAATTCGGTCGACCCCGACCTTATGAAAGCCATATTGATTAAATAAGTCTTTTGCTGTGTGAAGCACTCTGAGTGCTCTAAATGAAGCTTCTAAATTTGGCATATTTGTACTATTTAAAATAAATTTTTGTTGTATATGAATGAGATAAAAATGCCGTCACTCTTAAATTGAGCGTTAAAAACAGGCAAATCAAGGCAGCACAAAACCCTGCCTTGCGTATCTCAGGCTTTATTGTTGATATGATTTTTTAGTCGTAATGATCTAAAGGTTAAAACCTATAGTCGATTAAACCGTTTTAAAGACCAGTTGAATGGTATAGACGTAAAGACTTTGGCGTAAGCCAAAAAATAAGAAGAAAAATTAGTACGCATAACGGACTCCTAGATGAAATAGAAGTTCTGCCAAATCACTGCTAAATGATTATGGTGGCAGAACGAAGAAGGGTTAGCAGACCAGTCATCTAGGAACCGGCACGCCCGAGGGCGTCCCTCCTCCGTCCTACCGCTACGAAGGGGGACGAACGAGTTCTCCACCAAAAAATTACTTTTTTGATGTTCTAGATGAAAAGGCGGTCTGCTAAAACCGACTGGCAATGTGGCCAGCAGGCAAAGGATAATCGGAGAGGTTTAGGGTGTCAATGTGATATTGGCTAGAAATCGGTTAAATAAATATTGTTTTTCATTGGATTACAATAGTATATGCAAAGAGCACTGTTTAACCATCCTTACTAAAACAGTGCTCTCCACTCTTTTATTTATTCGACATGTTCATCATCTGAGAATGGTCCATTTCACCCATTTTTGAGTGATCGATATTCATCATTTTAGAATGGTCCATTTCGCCCATTTTTGAGTGATCCATATTCATCATCTGAGAATGGTCCATTTCGCCCATTTTTGAGTGATCCATTTGAGACATATCTGCCATGTTGCCATGCTCATGCTGCATCTTGTCTTGTTGCCCTTTTTCATCATTGTTCGTGCTACACGGTTTAGTGCATTTTTCTTGCGCTTTAGTATTTGCCTTGATTTCTGCATTGGTAGCCGTTGATTGTTTAACATTTCCCGCCCAAGATTGGGTTCCAGTGATTAATGCTCCAACACACATAAGCGTTGTTAAACTACGACGAAATAAGATTTTCATTTTCTAGTCCAAAAATTAACTTTATATAAATACCATATAGGCTTCGGGCGGACATCTAGGTGACCTGAAAATGACATTTTTGTAATCTACGTCGAATCATGTATTTATAACGTTATTATATTCTAAATGAATGATCTGAGATTTTTTATAAATGAGAATCTTATTGGTTGAAGATGAAATAAAAACAGGTGATTACCTTAAGCAAGGTCTATCAGAAGCTGGATATATTACCGACTGGGTCACAGATGGATTATCGGGTAAACATCAAGCTCTTTTAGAAGAATATGATTTGATTATTCTGGATGTAATGTTACCAAAGTTAGATGGTTGGAATATCATTAACGATATACGAAAAAGCGGTAAAACCATGCCTATTCTTTTCCTTTCAGCCCGTGATCAAATTGAAGACAGGGTTAAAGGTTTAGAACTTGGGGCGGATGATTATCTGGTCAAACCTTTTGCTTTTGCTGAGCTGCTTGCCAGAATAAAAAGCCTACTCCGTCGTGGGCAACAAAAAGAAGATAGCAATCTTATTACGATTGCCGATCTTGAACTTGATTTGCGTAAGCGTCGTGTCACTCGAGCTGGTCAACGTATTGACTTAACCGCTAAAGAGTTTGCATTGATGGAACTATTCATGCGTAGGCGTGGAGAAATTTTGCCTCGAACCCTCATAGCCTCTCAAATATGGGATATGAATTTTGATAGTGATACTAATGTTGTAGAAGTCGCCATTAAACGCTTAAGAAATAAAATTGATAGTAACTTCACCCCCAAGCTAATCCAGAACATACGTGGAATGGGCTATGTTTTAGAGGTTGAAGATGCTGAATAAACTGTTTAATGCGATCAGCTTTCGTATTGCAATTATTTTCTCTTTCTCTACTGTTCTTATTTTAATGATTATGGGATTGGTCATTCACCAACTCGTCATGCATCATTTTGAAACTCAAGATAGAACTCAATTAGAAGGAAAAATTCAACTTGTAGAAAACTTGCTTGAACAGAATTATCAAAACCCATCTGAATTAAACGTATATTTAAAAGATGCCTTAGTAGGACATCATGATCTAATTGTGCAAATAGAGCGCCCAACTGGTCAAATTATTTTTAGCTCATCGCCTACCATGCTTAACAGTAAAACATTCGTAAAATCTAAACATGGCCCGTGGCTTGAGTGGAAAATTCAAAATAAAATATATCATGGCTTAGTTTATAAAAAGTCTTTTAATCAAAACACTACTATTCCATCAGCTCGAATTATTGTGGGTATTGATACATCTGAACACCTACATTTCTTAAATGATTTTAGACGCCAGCTCTTATATATCGGCGTTATCGGTACAATTTGTTTGATGTTGTTGGGTTGGTTTGCTGCTTGGCGAGGACTGCGTCCAGTTCAAAAAATGGCAAAGGTTACCGAAGGTATTTCAGCTCAGCATCTTTCCGAGCGGTTAGAAGTCGACAACACACCAACTGAACTAAGATCGCTCGCTGTCGCATTTAACGATATGTTGGATCGACTAGAAACAGCGGTAGGAAAACTCTCGGATTTTTCATCTGATCTTGCTCACGAAATTAGAACACCGATTAATAACTTAATGACTCAAACCCAAGTTTGTTTATCGCGTAGCCGAGATATTACGACCTATCAAGAAATTCTATTTTCTAACTTGGAAGAGTTTGAACGTTTAGCCCGAATGGTTTCCGACATGCTATTTCTTGCGAAGGCTGAACACGGCTTACGTATAGCAAACTTACAGCAAGTGAATTTAGTCGAAGAAGTCTCTGCATTATTTGATTTTTATGATGCTATTGCTGCTGAAAAAGGAATGTCACTACAACAAACTGGCCTAGGTTCCGTCGAGGGTGATCCTTCAATGTTACGCCGAGCACTTAGCAATCTTTTATCAAATGCAATCAAATATGGAAAATCAGATTCGGTAATCAAAATTAAATGTCAGCAGAACATTGATAAAACTGTACTCACAATTGAAAATGAAAGCTCGCCCCTATCACAAGAACAACTCTCTCGGTTATTTGATCGTTTTTACCGTACCGATGCGTCCAGACAGCGAGTTGAAGAAGGCACAGGTTTAGGCCTAGCAATTACCAAATCTATTCTTGATGTACATGGCGCTACAATTCAAGCTAGCTACGATGAGGGACATATTATTTTTGAAATTATATTTAAAAAATCATGATATTCCTGATTTCACATATTCATTCAAATATTGAATTGATGTGCCCAAGTAGCTTAATTAGAAAATATTACCAAAACAGAAAAAGCTTTCAGGGCTAGCATACTCAAATTGTAAAAATGACAAAAATGTAATTTTGAAGTCATCAACCCGTTTCTCTCAATCTTGAATAATAGATCTACAAAGCGTGTGGCCAATAAAGCACGTTCTTTATTTTAATTTGGTCATGACTGAATCAAATATTCGTTTTACGAGGATAACAACATGAAGTTTTTTCACAATAAGATGACTGCTCTACGGAACGTTTTAGTAGGGGCAACTCTAGTTGTTGCTGCTTCAAATGTATTCGCACATGTCAGCCTTACAAGCGCAAGCCCCGGCATTAATGCTGTAGTCGTGAGCCAACCTAAAAATATAACGCTTAATTTTGGTGGTGAAGTCATGTTAATGAACGTCAATTTACTTGATGCTCAACGCAAAGATATCCCTTTAAATTACCAAGTCAGCCATGATTTAAAGAAATCATTTAAATTCGCAGTACCTAACCTTAAGAAAGGAAAATATACCGTGGTCTGGGCCACAATGGGCACTGACGGTCATAACATGAGTGGCGAATACAACTTCACCATTAAGTAAACCAGAAAAATAAAAAATCATGGTCAACATGCTATTTGGTTTATAGCATGTTGACCTAACGAGAGAGAAAATATGATTTTTGAAACTTGGATATATGCCACATGGTTGATTAAAGTCTTTTTATATCTAGGGGTTTCTTTTGTTATTGGGGGTGCTTTCTGCTATTTCTTGCTTGGGCAGTATGTAGAAATTAAAAGAATTATTATCAAATACATCACTATTGGTGCAGGGTTGGGCCTTGTCTCAAGTATGCTTGGCTTCTTAGTTCTCATCGGAAGTTTTGCCAATACTGGCCTTTCAGGTATGTGGGATAGTAACTACATAAACATATTGATAACTACCGCTACAGGGCATGCCCATATCATTCGATCAATGAGTTTTCTGCTTTTATTGTTCTTGATGCTTGTAAAATTAAGCAGTGGAACTAGCCAGATTTCCAAAATTGAAGGAACAATTTTCGCTCTGCTATTAACACCCATTGTTTTCAGTTTTTCTCAATTAGGTCATGTCACCAATTTACCCTTATTTGCCCAAATTTTACTGTCAACCCATGTATTGGCAATGTCTTTATGGATGGGGTCGCTCTATCCCTTATGGAAAACGAGCAAAATAATTAAAGGTTTACCTTTAAAAGAACGTATGCATCTGTTTGGAAAAATTGCAGCCGTTATTGTCGGAGTCTTACTTGCCTGTGGTGCCAGTATTGCCCTGCTCTTGCTTAAAGATTTCCATACGTTGCTCAATACTCCTTATGGTCATGCGTTCATTATAAAAATACTTTTTGTTCTATGTATTTTACTACTCGCTGCCTTTAATAAATGGTATTTCACCCCTCGCTTACAATATTCAAAATTTGCAAACCAGTTGGGTTATGCCATTTTATTTGAAATGTTTTTAGGCCTAGCTATTCTTTTAACCACTAGCTACATCACAACTGTTGTTGGTATTGAATAGAGAGGAATCTATAAAAAATCGGCCTCTATTTAAGATAGCTTTTAATTTGATGATTAAAATTCACACTGCGATTGAATAATTTAACTTTATTAGACATTATTGCTATTGATATAGTGTATGTAATTCGAACCAACAAACGATTAATTTTTTCATTAGACTATTAAATATACAGGGTAAAATTTGTAATATAATGCCAGTAATAAAAAAACGCTAAATTTTAAAAAATAAAAATTAGTAACTATTTATATTAAAAACCAACTACTTTTGAGTAAATCCAACTAATCCAAAAATAATATTTTAAAGATAGAGCCTAAATATTTTGATAAATTATGCAATATACAGGTCTGTCTGTATAGACACTTGCTCTTCTTAAATATACTAGACTTTAGTCCAATGTTTTTGTGACCAAATAAAAATAAGATGTCGGCTGGGTAACTAGTGAATAAATAATTACACCCAAAATATTTTTAATAAATCAGGAACATAACAATGACTTCGCCGTTAATGAATAATTACCTTAACTTTGCTTCTGGAATTGCCCATCAGCAGTATTTACCAGCCGAAGAAGGTATCCTTAGGGCATTTAATGATGGTTGCACCCACTGGTATGTGGATGGAAGTTTGCACGGGGAAATGGTTCCAGACTGGTCTTCTGAACGAATCGAAAATCTAAATAGCTTAATCAAAAAATATAATATTCAACCAATTTTCCACGGTAACTTCAAAGCACCATTAGGTAGCGATGTAGATTATTTACGAGAAGCAGCGGTTGTATATGTTAAAAAAGAAATTGATATTGCCGCAAAAATTGGCGCTCCATTGGTTATTCATGGCGGCGGTATTGTAGAACCAAAGAAAATTGTATTGGCTAAACAAAAAGCTCTAGATAACTATATTCTTTCTGTTAAAGAATTAGCTGAATATGCTGCTGAAAAATCAGTTGATATTTATTTAGAGAATTTATCAAATTATAAAAACTATCGCCCTTTCCATTATGTCTTTACCCACATGGAAGAATACGATTATGTTTTTAATAAAATTGACCACAAAAATGTCTATTTCTTCTTAGATGCAGGACATGCAAATGTGGGTGAAGGCGATCCTGTTGCGGTTGTAGAAAAATACCATCAAAAAATTAAAGGTATTTCTTTTAGCAACAACAATGGTGAACAAGATCAACACTTTAGTATTGGTCGCGGTACTGTAAATTATTCTGACTTTATTGAAACAATTAACCGCCACAATTGGAAAGGCCTTGTTGCTTTTGAAGTAAGAGACAAAACCACTTTAGATTCAGTTAAAGAACTGGCAAGCGCATAAAACTAAAAGCCTTCTGAGTAACATCAGAAGGCTTTTAAAATTTAAATAATTCATTTTTAAAAGGATATATTAAGTGAGTGGTTTACTAGTTTTTATAACAATTGCCTTTCTTACGCTATCTAGTCCCGGACCAGGCGTTTTATTTACAGTTACAAACTCAATAAATTACGGGGTACGTACAGCCCTATTTGGAATTATTGGGTTAATTATTGGTATGTTTGTCATTGCAGTCATTTCAGCGAGTGGAGTTGGTTTAATCATTACCAGTAATCCAACTATTTTTACTGTATTGAAATTTGTTGGTGCATTTTATTTAATGTATCTAGGCTATAAAAACTTTTTAAAAACTTCACCTTCTCAAGATTTATTAGATACCGAAGCAAGTGAAAAAGCGGTAAGTAAATCTAAATTATTCTATCAAGGATTGTTTGCGTCACTTCTTAATCCAAAAACCATTGTTTTCTTTATTGCTCTATTTCCACAATTTATTGATATAAAAGAAAAAATAATAAACCAATTTTTAATACTCTCTCTAACCTTTTGCCTTATTGGTTTCTTAATTCACTTGGTATACGCTAATTTTTCTTCAATTTTTAAAGAAAAAATGCTGTCTGGAAACAACTTTGCCAGATTAAATAAAATCAGTGGTTGTATCTTCTTTATTCTTGCTGTTCTGCTGATTACTCAATAAATAAAAATGTTGTAAACGCTTTTTAGCAAAAAGCGTTTCTCAATTAAATACATCAGACTGCTGATTGAATATGGATTGAATCAGCAGTTGATATGCTTCACTTTAAGAATTTCATTCTCTTAACTTAACTTTATTGAGTGTCGTACATAAAGCCTTTTTGTCGGCTTCTTTAAGTTGAGGGTGCTGAACAGGCCACATGTAGCTACAGCTATACGGTGCTTTGTTATTATTTTTCTTGAGTTCATAGGCAATATTTTTTAAAAGCTCAGTGTTTAGGGTACTAATTTTTAAACGTACTTCTGCTAAATCTTGCGGTTTCCAATTGGTTTCAGGACTAGACAACCAATCTGCGCGATATCGGTACTGAATTGCCTTGGCAACATTCATTTGAGTCAAAATAAATGGTTTTACTGTTTCGCTATTTAGGCCAAAAGACTCTGCCTCGGAAACAGATTGATCGAGAACTTTCTTTTCTTGAGTTAAATCTTCAATTGGCAAATGCTGTTCTGCCTTATAACCCGCTACATCCTTCATATAAGATAAGCGCTCGTTAATTAAACGAGCAGTTTGATCATACTGATATGCTTGAGCCAATGAAGGAACATACATCAAAGCCGCCAAAGCACAAACCACTTTAACTGCTTGCTGAACATTCTTAATTTTTGTCATTTAAATACCTATCGAAATTATTGTTCTGTCATCATTCCAGATCAGTACTGTATTTTAAGAACATGCGAAGTAAAACTTCAAGATAGGCTAAGTTCTTGGCTCCATGCTGAATCAGGTTGCTGATAGATGTGTTGGCACACTTGTTTAAGAGATGAAATAAAATGCGGGTTTTGCCCATCCCATTTTTCAATCATGCAATAGGTGATATGAATGCCTTTAGGTTGAAATTCTCTTGCCAATGACTGCGCTAAAGCACGGATACTTGCGAACATGCTTTGGCTTAATACATCGTGAGACGAGTTGCTAAGTGGCGCTCCAAGAAAAATAACTGTGCCGCGCTGCTGTTTTAGCATAGGCTTAATCACAGCTTGCGCTACGTTCACCGCACTTAAACCTGTAGTCTGCCAATTGTGCTCAATCTCTTCTAAAGATAAAGCTTCGATATTTGGCGCAGATGAGAAACTTGGCTGAAACACACTGAGTTCAATTGTATGTCCGTGATTGGAAATATAACTCACTAATTTTTTTAAATGATCGGCATTCACTAAGTTCAAATGGACGGCTGTCACACCATCGTTTACAGAATGAACTTGGATTTTTTGCACGGCTGAATCATGTACAACTTGATAAAGATGTAATGGAAAGTTCGCATTTTTATCTAGAATTACAAAATCACGCTCGATCTGTTGTAAATCATGACCAGCAACGACAACACAGCCCTGCTTTTTTCGAAATCTCTGACATATTTTTTTTAGCATTTTAGTCTCTCAAAATTTTTCTTGATAAGGACGTAAATCTAGTTCATGTGTCCAAAGCTCAGGCATTTGTTGGTAAAGCATCCAATAGTTTTCTGCAATTGCATCAATATTGAGTCCACCTGTGCCACGCGTAAGACGCGCTAAACGCCCTAGACCCAATAATGCTTTATTGACTCTATCGCCATCGACCATTCCATCAATAATCACATGAGCAATATGTATGCCTTGTGATTTATAAATTTGAGCTAGATTGAGCGCATAAGCTCGTAAAGCAGATTTACCCATCGTAAAGGCAGCAAAAAAAGGTTTGCCACGCAAAGAAGCACTCGCTCCTGTAAAAATAAGCGTGCCGTGGTTTTGACCTTTAAAAATTTTTAGACAGCTTTGAGAAACTAAATAAGCTGATAAAAAAGTGGATTGCCACATTTGAGTAAAAAATGACAACGGACTTCGTAAGAATATTGAGGGAATATTTCCCCCCACATTATGAATGACAGCGGTAATGCGCTCATTTTGACTGGTGATTGTGTCAAATAAAGCTTGTACTTGCTTTACATCTTCTGCATCCAGACGAAATGCGACAGCGTTGCCACCTTTCGAATGGATTTCGGCAGCCACTGCTTCAATTTTCTGGAAAGTACGCCCAGCGACATAAACTTTTAAGCCTTCTTTTGCAAAAAGACGGCACACTGCTGCACCAATACCCTGTGATGCTCCAACGCCAATAACAACTACACAATCTAAGGTTTTATCTGGTGTTGCTAATGTCATGGTCATTTTATCCTGTTTGTTTTTTATACCATAATGCAATAAACGGACGATCCAAAATTTCTTTTCTAAATTTTTTGCTTGTGCGAATCACTTCACCTAGTTGAGCGGCAACAGCAATATCTGCAATTGTCAGGGAATCTCCAACTAACCATTCACTTTGTGATAAAACCTGCTCAATACGGTCAAGGTGTCTTCTAAACTCTGTTTCAACATTTTCAGATTTCATTCGGCCCAGACCTTGAAAGAAAAGTTGTGTTTTCAATTCGGCTAAAATAAATCCTTTTACCATTGGTTTTTCATACGCTGGGCGGCCAATACTACTAATACGGATTGCTTCATCTAAAGCTTCAGGGTCATTGACTCGTAAGTAGACTTCATAAAAATAGAGAGCTTCATCTGCCCAGTCTTCCCATAATTCTGCAAGCGCCTTTTGATTTGGATCTTCTGGATAAAGCCGAGGCGTATTTGGATAAGTTTCTTCTAGGTAACGGGCAATTCGAGTACTGTCTTGTATCCGCTGTCCATTATGATCAATTACAGGCACCTTGCCTACTTTACTGAGTAAAGGAACTTTAGCTCCCAAAATGCCGTTATAGTTAACTGTATCGTATGAAATTCCTTTAAATTTCAAAATTCTCGAAACTTTCTGACAAAATGGGGAAATTTCCCATTGATGCAAAATGATATCCGACATTTGTTCACCTTTATTTTAATTGCTTGTTTTCATCTACTAGTTCCTTTTTAGAACTATAAAATAGATATACAGTATGCATTTTTAAGTCAAACTTTTTTAATGACGAACAAGTTTGAAAAACTAGAATCATTTGATTTATATCATTTTATATTCAGCCAGTTTTAAAGGATAAAACTACGCTGAACCATGCTATTAAAATAGAACCACATATAGACTCAAAAATTAATAAGTCACCGTAACAACCACACTATCAGAATAGTTTCCTGGTTTACTTGCGATAGTAGTACCTTGTGGAATTTTTCCATAAACTGTAGTGGTTTGAGCGATACCTGTTCCTGTACCAGACACTCCACCTGCTCCACCAACACTATTTACTCCCCCTGTAGCATCCCATACTGAACTATAGGCAGCATCTTTGTATAACTGATAGGGTATAAATTCATTATTGCCATGACTCATACGCCTGAATCCACCGCTTATACGGTTGTCTCCATCCCCTAAATAAATGCTATATGGCGTTCCAGAATTACAAGTCGTATTCACAGCTCCTTGCGCAGTGTAATCACGATTAGTCGTACTAATATCAGGAATACTGCCAAAATCTACAATTGAGGTTGAGTTTAATTGGCAAAGCGTCGGCACCACAAAGTTCGCTGTTAAAGTTACATTTCCAGAGCTCCAGCTGATGACATCCCCTAAACATAACGCCGCTAGAAGATCCATATCCCAAAAGAGTTGAACCGTAGCTGTATAGGTTCCTTGAGGATAGGCAATCAGCGACCCTGTTCGCGCCGGTACTTTCACATTGACCGAGTAACTAAGAATATTATTTGAAGCAACAGTTACCACTGGACCATACCAAACATTAGAGGTTTGGTTAGTGGTAGAGGAACCTGCTCCACCCACAGTTGCAGTGACTGTATATGGTAGCGATACGCTATTATTCGCGTTGGTCGCTCCCGTAAATACTGTCTTCATACACATAAACGGAGAGATCTGAGGTATTAGTCCTCCATTCGTGCAAGTAATTGTTCCTGAAAAATTTACAGTTGCATCACTATTAATATTTGCTGCCGTGTAGGTAAACGTATTATTGGTCGTTCCAGCTACCGTACAGGCAGCATGTGCCGGACTAAAAAACGCATAAACGAGATAAAATAAGCAAATACCTATAAAGTATTTTAAAGATAAGGAAATTTTTTTATAGCTCTCTATTTGAGCCTTATTCATAATATTTAATGACATACATAAGGTCCCAATTTTTTAGTTGAGTACTGATTACTGTTATATGTGAAGTCAACTTGGCACGAACCATGATCGAGAAGATCTACTTCAAGTTTGTTTTGTTTTAATAAGTTTGGAACAAATACTTCACCATCGTAACCAACCACACCATCTTGTTGCCCATTAATTCGAACCGTATAACCCGGTAATAATGGTGAGTTGTTTTTATCAACGACTCTCACTAAGCCTGAAATGACCTGATGTGCACCAAAGTCAACCAAAGTTCCTTGGCGATAACCTACAACTGTTTTTTGATCTGTAGATTTAACATTCCAATTTAAAGGAAGATACGAAGGATCTAAATAAATATGGTTCTCTCTATATGGCATGAGGCTTGGAATAAGAAACCTTCCAGACTTGTCCGTTGTTCCTAGATTTATCCCACCATTTAGAATTTGGCTTTGCGGACCGGCATTAGTCACAACCGCGTAACCCTCTCCAATTTCATTGGCCGCAAAGATTCGTCCTGCTGCTGCAATTAACGATCCTGTCGCTGAAACTGCAACTCGGTCATTATCTCCAATTCGGTTATAGCGACCTGTTAAGTAGGCAGCCCGAGTTCGGTAAGACCCATAGACCGATGCATTGTTTTGATTCGCATCCTGATCATGCTCAACATAACCTCCCCATCCAAATGAACCGATTTTGGGTTCTGATAAGCCAAAAATTTCTTGACGGTAAATCAGCCTGCCACTATCACTAGATACACTCGTAATCGCATTGACTCGAGTAGACGGTGTATAGCTCAGCGCAAAGTAAATGCCATAGTCCTTATGATTTTCATAATCTTTATATGCTGAAGCATAAAACCCCCAGTTCTTGTTCAAGCTTCCGCTTAAATTGGCAGACAATAACTTGTAGGAGTTGTCACTATATTTGATCTGGTTGTAGCCCAAATAAGCACTATAGCCTGCATAAAAATTATAGTTAATCCCTGCCCTGAATATCTCATCTGCCAATGCACTGTAGCTCAAGTAATTCTGTGGTTCAGAAGTAATCTGGTTCTCTTTTAAATATCGAATTTGTGACACACGGGCAAGGTCAAAGTAATTATCAAATACTCTGCGGTAACTAGTATTAAACGAAATGTTCTTACTAATCCGTCCTTCTAAACCAACCAAGGCAGAATATCCGTTCTCATCTTTATACTGGCTTGCTGCAATGTCAGCATTAATCACCCCAAAACCAAACAGGTTCTTGGCAAAACCTGTTCCGAGGTTCGACAAGCCGTCTGTTGAAGCCTCCGCACCACCGCTTAAAGTCAGTGAATTGCTATAGCCGTATCGAATCGCACCCGAAGCAAAAGTGGCATCATCATAATCGTTTGAATATAGCCCATAGTTATAACGTGGAACCCCGACATCTACTGAAAATTCATTGATGCCTTTGGCTAAAATCTTAGATGAAAAATAGTAAGGTTTTTTGGTAATGCTCTGCTGCCCCGTTGCATCGGTGGTCACAAGGGTGACTTCATTTCCGGAAATAAACGGGAGCTGCTTAATATCAAATGGACCTGATGGCACAAGTCCTGAATAAATCTTTTGCTGGTTAACGTATAAATCTAAAGTCGAAGGCAGTGCTGCCGAACCAGAAAATTGCGGTAGTGCCGAGGTAACAATATCACCCCGTTGGGTATAAGCACTTGACCACTGAAAACCTGCCAGACGTACACTATTTCCCCAGTCAGAACTATTGGAAATAAAGTCTCCTAAGGTATATATCCGGATTTTTTCAGGGTCTACATATTGCCATTTACTTTCCAGACGCACCCACTTTTCATGGCTATAACTAGTTTCATTACTACCGTTGTATAAAACCCCTGAAGAAAAGTTACCAACTGCGCTGTTAAAAATACCTTCTGCTGAACCAGAGAAAATATTCTCGTCATTAGTCATGGTGTGATACAGGCTGTAGTTCAAAATAGCCGCGTTTAAGGGTTTCCTTTTAAAAAAATGAGGACTCGTAAGTTTTTGACCATTTAAGTCCACTGAATAGTCTGTCAACATGTTCGAAGGAACTTGTAAGTTTAGAGACTGCTCATTTTCTATATATTTAAACTGGATTCCTTTTAGCTCGTTAATACACATCCATTGGCTGTCAGGAATATGCTCATCCATTTTCATCCTTAAACTTTTTAAGTCGCTAGAGCGAATATATAGCTTTCCATCCTTAGATTGTTTCACGGCAAACAAGTCTTCAGAAGTATTAGAATTAATAGAAATATTTAAAAATAGCTGAATAAAATTAAGTTCTTGCTCCTGCCCATTGATCTTTTCCTGTGTATATTTATTATTGCTATCTATAGATTCAGGAACACTTGGAATTAAAGTATTTGTATAATCTACGAGTTGCTCAGCAAATGAATGCGCTGGAAAATACGCAACACATAAGACACCTATAATGTATTTCATATAAGCCTCTTAAAGTGTGGTTTTCTTACCATTAACTGTCAGAGAAATGCTGTATTTATGATTTGGCTGATATGCGAAATTATTAATAGAGTAGCTTCGTGCCTGCTGCGAAAGAATATAACCGTTCACGGTATTTACTTTAATGGGGTAACTTTTATTCGCTGTTGTATCAACAAGCATTAAGTCATTTAAAAGTGCATGCCGGTTTCCAATATTACTAATATTTAAGGACGGTGCTTCCTGATGAGTATCAATTTTCCAAGTCAGTTGAGTAATTGCGTCTTTATTGACTACAAATACGGGTAATGATGAGCGAAGTAATACATTTACTCCTTGCGCTGCTTTACGGCTATCAATCGGTTTTGGTAGTTCATCAATAATAATACGATAGGTTTTTTCACCAGAAATAGGTGTTGGATTAATTCTAACTACACGCAAGTTGTAAGAGTCATTAGACTGTAATTTTAAAAATGGTGGACTAATTGCAATCTCATCTGTAGCTGTTAACTGATCTTGCCCATTTTTTTGAGTCCATTCAAATACGCGAATCTGCAAATCAGCGCTTTCATTTGACTGGTTATATAAACTAATTGAAGAAGCATTTTGATTACTTAATATTTCTACATTCACAGGCGAAAGACGGATTGTAGCGGCGTTAATAGAGCTAGAAAAAGATAAGAATAATCCCGTAATAATAATGATATTTTTTTTCATGATTTACTCAAATATAGCTTTTTTAATGTGTTAGCCCTTTCAAAAAGAGCTAACAATATTTCTAATTTATAAAAATTAATAAGTTACTGTTACGGTTACAGTGTCAACATAGCTACCCGCACTCGGCAATGCTGAACCAGCAGGAATACGACCATATACGTTCACAGTTTGTACTGCACCACTACCAGTTCCGCTGTAGGCTGTTGTTGCAATGCCGATTGCGGTGGCACGCCCTGTGTCAGAAAAAAGGTTATAGGGAATAAATTCATTACTTGTTGCTCCACCAATCATACGTCGTTGGGTCGTTTGAGCATTCTTACCGCCATCAAAAGCTAGGGTCCACGGCACAGTATTGTTACAAAGGACTTTGATTGAGGTACCTCCAGTTGTTGTTGTATCAGCATCTTCGTTAACAGCGAGAGAGCTTAAAGTACCAAAGTCCAAAACTGCATTTGTGGTAGTCCCTGTTGCAGAAGTATTAAGGACACAACTATTTGTTATTGCCGCCTTAACAGTTAATGTCCCCGTTGCTGTAGCAGCATTTGCTGCATTAAGAGAAAATAACCCTACAGCAAGTATTGGTAAATAAAAAAAAGTCTTTTTCATGGCCAAAACCTTTTAAATTAAATTGTCGAATTAATAGATCTAAAAAAATTAACTCTTATCCTTACAATCATTTTTATTTGACTGCTCTTTTAAAGCTTATTTTTCATCCTATTTTAAACATCATACATAAAAATAATAAAAATGCATGTCCTTGTTATTGTTTTAATTTCTATTTAATAAAATACAATTACTTAACTTAACACTCCGCAAACAAAAAATAATATTTAAAAATACAACCAATTGATTTAAATAGTTTTAATAAAATACATTTAAAATTTATTCGTTAAATTTTAAATAAATATGTCAAAAATTTGGTTATTTTCGATCATTAATTATGAAAAAGTAAACTTTATCCATCCCATCTTTCATCTTAATAGTTTCAGCTATTTTATTTTTATGACATTTAAAAGATATATTTTAATTAAATTATTAACTGCTTTAGCTTCAATAATTACTTATGGCGAAATCTACAAGTTCAATTTTGACTGGTCTATATTCTTAAATTTATATAAAAATAAAGGCCTCTTATGAGGCCTTTATTTTTATATTTAAACTCAATTAAACGCTCAACATACTATTTAAAGTTTCAGAGACATTTTTCGACTTCACTTTAGGCTGCAATGCCTGCAAAGCTTGTTGCACTTGAGTGCGTTGAGGCTCTGCAAGAGTGTACCAACGTGACAATACCTGTAACAGTCGTGAACCTAAAATCGGGTTCTTTTCATCGAGATATTGTGCAAGATTAATGAAGTGAGCTACACCAAAGCTCCAAGTATTTTCAGGGTTATTTGACAGCCCGCCACTTACCGCACGAATACGGTTTGGAGTTGTTAAATCATAGTCAGGATGTTGAGTCAGGTACTCAATTGTTTCTGTTGTTGCATTAGGGTTTGCTGCCTGAATCATGAACCACTGATCTAAAGATAAAGCTTCGTCTTTAAAACGCTCATAAAAGTCAGCAAGAGCATCTTGAGCTTGAGGCGCATTTTGCCAAACCAATACACGCAGCGCACCTAAGCGTTCAGACATATTACCTGTGTTTTGATATTGAACATGTGCAAGTTCAAATGCAGTCTGGTCTCCCTGACGAGCCATCATCATCAGCATGATGTTCTTTAACGCACGTACACCCATTGCCAAAGAAAATTCTTTTTGCAAGTCTGGGTCAAGTGTGAGGTAGGTATCTTTCCAGAACGAGCCTAAATCTTGAGCTAAACGATTAAGCAAGGCTTCACGTTTTACATGAATATCGGCTGGTGCATAGTCATGATCTATACGACTACCCAAATAACCTTCGCTTGGTACGTCAAACAAACGCGAAGCTAAAAGCGGGTCTCGACCAACCAACTCAGGCAAAGTACTTTGAATGGCTTGAATGTACGCATCCGCAGAATGGTCGTCTAACAAAATACGCTCAAGTAAGGTTTGAGTTGCCTGCCATTGGTTAAAACCATTCGTTTCATGCTGAATTAAGAATGCTAATTCTGCATCAGTATAATCAAATACAAGATTTACAGGTGCAGAGAAATTACGGAGTAATGACACAACAGGTTGTTCAGTCACACCTGTAAATTCAATAGTTGCTTCATTTTGATCAAATAAATACACGCCATCTTTAACGCCGTTTACAAATAGACTCTCACTGTGCAATGCATATTGCTCACCAGTTTTAGCATTAAATAGCGCTAAAGCCACAGGAATCGGAACAGCCTTTAAATTGGGATATTTAGGATGTGCTTTTAGGCTTTGTTTAAAGCTTAAACGATACGTTTGAGCCGCTGCATCATATTCACCTTTTACCTCAAGCTTTGGCGTTCCCGGTTGGTTATACCAAGTTAAGAATGCAGATAAATCGACACCTGAACCCGCAGATAGTGCAGCCACCCAATCTTCTACAGTAACGGCTTGTCCATCATGACGGCGGAAATATTCATCCGTCCCTTGACGGTATTTTTCTTTACCCAACAAAGTCGACATCATACGGTTAATTTCCGCACCTTTTTCATAGACTGTTGCTGTATAGAAGTTATTAATTTCGACAAAGTGATCTGGACGAGGTGGATGCGACAATGGACCTGCATCTTCAGGGAATTGATGCGATTTAAGCACAGCGACATCATCAATACGTTGAACCGCAGCAGATTGTAAATCTTCTGAGAAAGATTGATCACGGAAGACGGTTAAGCCTTCTTTTAAGCAGAGCTGGAACCAGTCACGGCAAGTAATACGGTTCCCTGTCCAGTTATGGAAGTACTCGTGGGCAATCACAGACTGTACACGCATAATTGCAGCATCAGTGGTGTACTCTTCATCGGCAAGCACACATGAAGTATTAAAGATATTTAAACCTTTATTTTCCATTGCGCCCATGTTGAACTGACTCACCGCAACAATCATATAGTTGTCGAGGTCGTAGGCACGGCCATAGTGTTCTTCATCCCAACGCATAGAATGCTTTAATGCTTCCATCGCGATATGGCATTTTGGAATGTCTTTCTCAACTGCATAAATTTCTAAGGCAACATCACGCCCTTCAGAAGTCGTATAGCGATCTTTAAGAACAGCTAAATCACCAATGACACATGCAAACAAATAGCTTGGCTTTTTTGTCGGGTCTTGCCAAATCGCAAAGTGACGGTTTTCGCCCACTTCACCTGTTTCTAGCAAATTACCATTGGCAAGTAACACTGGATATTTTTTGTCTGCTTCTACACGTGTCGTAAATTCAGAAAGTACGTCTGGACGGTCTGGATAGAATGTGATTTTGCGGAAACCTTCAGGTTCATTTTGCGTTACAAACAAGTCGTCTGCTTTATATAAGCCTTCTAATTGAGTATTAGTTTCAGGATGAATAATGACTTGTATTTGTAAAATGACTTCATCTGGTGCGTCAGTGATCACCAGTTGCTCACTATCGAGTGAATATTGTGCAGAAGTAAGCGTTTGACCATTTAACTGAACAGATTGTAGCTCAAGATCACGGCCTAGCAAGACTAGCTCGCCCTCTGTTTGGCGCTTCATGACCAGTGTTGAATCAACAACCGTTTTATCGTCATATACTTGAATATCAAGATTAATTGATTCAACCAAAAATGCAGGTTTTTGATAATCTTTTAAATAAACTGTTTGATCTGCCTGAACTGGAGGCTGCGCCGCAATATTCATCTTTATTCCTTATATACTCGTCTAAAACGGTAGTATGAGTCGCCATGAAATATCATACGCCAAGTCATACATACTGTATTTGCTTACCTTTAAAATTAATGGGACTTGATTTATACATTTCAAATTAGAATCTTGTTTTATTAGCACAGATTAGACCAAATTTACGATAATCGTTGTTTATATAAACAATCTATACAATAAAAATAAAACACCTTTAGCTTTTAACATTTTTTAGAGTCAGCTTACATTTTGGGCATGGTTCTTGCCTAGTTAAATGTACCAACATAGGTATTTCAATGAGAATAAGAGGTGTCAACATGGAATTAAAAGCACATTTTCATCGTTTAGAAAATATTAAAGCTATTCATGATCTATCTTCAGCAGGACTCGATCACCACGTGATTGCCGTATTCTTAACTGCGGAAGGTGTTTCTATTACGACTCAGGAGGTTACTGCCATCGTGAATACTTACGATGCACTCGGCAAAGTAAAATTACCAAGTAAAAAAGTACAGGCACTTATTAATGCTAAAAAACTTGGACAGAATGATGAGAACTTGCCGTGCCCTGTTTAATAAACCATTTAACTCGCGATGAAGACCTAAAATCTCAACATAGTTTTTAGGTCTTTCTATTTTAACAACAAACGAAATTAGCAATCTCAGCCATCTACAGTGCGGCTGTGTATAATAGGTCTATCTTTTTTATTTTATGTTCGGAGCAAAATGGCCTTACAAATTCTACAGAAACAACTGGATGAAAGTAGCCATTGTCCTCTCTGCCAAGCTTCAATGTACTGGGTAGATGCCGAGCAATTTGAACAAGACATTCAATTTCATGAGTGCAGTCATTGTCAGCACCGCGTATTTAAAGATGAACGAATGACTTGCCACTGTGAACAGTGTACAAAACAACGTAAAAAGCTTGTACAACAAACACGATTACAAGAACAACGCCAATTTAAGTCAAAAGAACAGCCACAACGCAGTCTGGAACAACTCAGCTTCTTACATAAACTTTTCTTGCTGAGTCTTTTAGATGAATATGCTCGTGAAGAGATTACTCATGATGAATATATTCATTGGGACAAAGTTAAATACCATCCCATCACGCCTAACTGGATGTTTCAGAGCTACTTAATTAAACAGTTGCATAAAGATGGCATTTTAAATGCAAATGATCAAACTGATGATCCACAGTGTTTTCACTTAAATATTCGTTTAGATGGTTATAGCGATCCAAGTTTATTTAGTGTGGCTCAACAGCTACGCAATTGGTTTTATGAAAACTTAAGTGCAGGAATTCCCTTTCGCAGTGCAGACGAAGTGAAAGATGTACTTTTTCAGGTACTTTATCAAGAAATTATCCAGTTTATGCAGTTCTATTGCCGAACTTGGGGAATCCAAATTGCGGGCAATACAAATTTTCAAAGCTTTTGTTATCGTTTAATGGATTCATTAGCGATTGGACAAATTTATTATCTAGTACAAACCGCACTCGAATACCTTTATAAGCAAAAAGCTTTACAGCCGCGCAATGATAAATTTATTAACACCAATTTATTAAAGAAAACTTTAGAGCAATATCGTGAGAGAGCATTAACTGAAAAATGGGAAACTTCCATGCTACCTCGTCCCCACAATATTCCTTATAGTAAAATGAGCTACATTCTGCTGAACCGTTTTTTAGGTTATGACGAACAGATATTTGTACAACCTGTATGGAAAGCATGGCGAAAAATTGAACCACGTTTAAATTTTTATTCTGTCAAACGTTGTATGTATTGTGGTTCAAATGATTTAAGCGTTGACTATGATGCAGCAGATTATGTGTCTTTGATTTGCCAAAAATGTAAGCATCAAGACCACTATTTTACCCACTAAAAATTTAATCACTCTGGCTTAATAAGGATAGATAATAAGATGACATCGACATCTAGTTTGATTGAACAGGTCATTGAAGCTTGGCAGAACATGCAGGCAAAAACGCCTCTTGTACAATGTATTACCAATAGCGTTGCAGCTAACTATACAGCCAATGTATTACTCGCTTCTGGTGCTTCACCTGCCATGATTGATAATCCTTATGAAGCAGAAAGTTTTACCAAAATTTCATCGGCTTTAAGCATTAATTTAGGCACCCCGACTTCAGAGCAAATGCAGGCCATGCAAATCTCTGCAAAAACGGCGCAACTGAATAATATTCCATGGGTGCTTGATCCAGTGGGTTATGGACCAGTTTTAGCTTGGCGCAGTCAAATGACAGATGAACTTTTACAGTTTAAGCCTAGTGTTATTCGTGGTAATGCTTCAGAAATTAGTACGCTTGCGGGCAATCAAGTTCAATCTAAAGGTGTAGATAGTACCCTAAGTAGTGATGATGCCTATCGACAGGCTTACGCGCTCTTAGTACATACCGACTGTATCGCAATTTCAGGCGAGTCAGATTATATTTTATCTAAAGAACTAAATGTCGTTATTCAAATTAACGGCGGTAGCCCTTTACAACCTAAAATTACTGCAACAGGCTGCGCATTAGGTGCGTTAATTGCTGCATATAGTGCGGTAACGACTCCAACCATTGCAGCACTTTCAGCTCATGTGCATTTTGCGATTGCAGGTAAGCTTGCAGCAAATCAAGCCCAAACAATGGGAAGCTTTAGTAATATCTTTATGGACTATATCCATATGTTAGATGCCAATCTAATTGAGCAATATGCAGATATCAAGCTTTTAGGCTTAAAGGCATAACTTAAGGTTATGCCTTTATTAGTCATATAGATTTACTTTAAAAGTAAATAGATATCGGTAATCAAATCACATTCTTTCACTTCATGTACAAAGTTATGGTAGTGAAAGAAAACTGGGTAATCTCCCACCTCTTCTGGCTGATCGGGCAACCAGTTTCTAAAAATGTAATACACACTTTCTTTAATCTGATCATGACTTCCCAAATGCCTGACAGTTGCATAACGACCCGCAGGAATTTCACCTGTTTGTACACCGTAACTATTTTCAGGCACATCCATAGCAATTGACCCAGCGATGTCAAACCGAAACGCGTCTGATGGTGCCTGTTCAGGGTCTGCAAATGGAATACCATAGGTTTTTGATTTAGTCACAGGTGACAAACCTGTTTCCTTACGCCATGCAATAAAACGTGCAGCAGTTTCAAAAACTTTATCGGGACTTCCTAAATGGGACAAATAGGCAATCTTTTCAGCAGGACGCTCAACAATATTTACATTCATTTTTAGCTCACTTTTTGGAATCGTAAAAACAAACTTCTGGTGCCAAGATTCCCAGTCTGGTTTCTCTCTAAAAGCCCGAGGAGTTTGATCAAATGAACGTTTAAATGCACGAGTAAATGCCTCTGGACTATCAAACCCTGCTTGCAATGCAATCTCAATAATCTTGAGGTCAGGTTCAAAAGCCAGTTGAAAAGAGGCCCGCTTTAAACGAGAAAATTGAATAAACTTCATCACATTTAAACCAATATGAATGGCAAAAATACGATGAAAATGAAACTTGGATAAGGCTGCAATCTGGCTCAATCTCTCAACATCTAAATCTTCATCTAGATGTCTTTGAATATAATCGCAAACCAGTTGCAGCTTTGGAGTATATACAGCCATACATTTATGTCTGTTCATTCGATAGCACTACTTTTACATAGTGCTGATCTCTATTCTTGATCGAAATTGCGCTTTTTAGTGTTATACGACTTGCTTAAAGTAATTTTCTCTTGGCATGTCAATCAACTCGACACACAATTGAATTTCTTTATTAAACTCTTGTTGTAAATAATTTTTTTGGCTTAAGGTAGCCAGTAACTGATCCCCCATAAGCTGCTTTTGTTCAGCTGTTCTTCCAGACAAAATATATGCTTTTACATGAATATAAGCTTGATCTACACCTAAACCAATCAGAAAAACATCATCTTTACGCGCACGGCTTTTAATGTCTTCTGGACTAAATAAAGTCGTCTCGATAAGTGTGCCATTAATTTCTTCAAGTAATTGTTTTGCGTTTAATCCAGTTATGTTATCTGAATAATCAACCACAACGTGCGGCATAGCCATCACCTCAATTTATGTAATAAGTAATTAAGTTAATTAAACTTTACTCAATAAATAATAAAGCTAATCGAACCTGATCATATCCCATTCGTGGACTGGTTGCTTCTACGATTGGTCTTAGTTTGATCGAACCATCGTCAGAAAAATGATCTGGGTTTTGACGTTTTTTCAGCTTCTTATAAATTTTCCGGATTTCTTCAACCACTTCTTCACCCGGATGGGCAACCGAAATATCCAGATTTTGCTCTTTATGAAGTCGTGCCAAATGATTAATGATGGTTGCGGGAGTAAGACCACGCTCATGCGCAATATCTTCAATCTCATAACCTTCTTCAAACAACGTACGTGTCTCGTCTAGTGTTGCCGTAGCGTAATTTTGTTTTCCACCTTTTGCGATTTTTTTCTCATTACGGGAAATCTCGGTTTCATTTAAAGTTCCGCCACAATGACGAATAAAGGCTTTATGTTGAGCAGTTAAATCTACATCAGCAAAATTGTCTTCGGCTTCTTTAGAAAGCTCTTGGAAACGACGATCTGCCTTAACAGCCAAACTATCTAACTCTAAAGCTTGTTCGTTAATTCCCAATAACTTTAACCCGGTTAAAGACTTTAACCGCGACAATGCCACATAGCCCTGACCTTTTTCAAAGGTATTCATGAGGTTAATTTCGGCAGCTTCTAAGGTCATCCCTTGGCTTTTATGAATGGTAATCGCCCATGCCAAACGAAGTGGAATTTGCTGAAAACTGGCAATCACTTTGCCTGCATCATTTTCAACTGACCAAGTTTCAGGTGCTACCAATAAAGTTGTGCCATCAGTGAGTTTTACTTTTGGCAGTAGACCATTTTCATCATCTTCTTCAAAGCCAATGACTTCACCTAAACTTCCGTTGATATATCCCATATCAAAATTGTTTTTTACAAACATGACTTTTGCATGTTTCTTTAGCGTGAGTTCTTCTGGCGCACGAACTGAAGATTTTAAAGTTTCTACCAGTTTTTCATTACCGTCTAAAACCGCATTGAATTGATGCCCTTCATTATCAATTTCGTTTAGATGTTGATAATTAATATTGTCGACATCCATATTGTGCGTATAAAGACGAGTAAAGGTTTCACCAATATCATGCGAGCGTGATTGGCGTAGTGCATGTAAATGATCTGCTTGAATACTTTGTGCGCGTATAGCATTTAAAATCTGGTTAAGAATTTCATCATCCTGACGATGTTGTTCTGTTAAATAACATACGCGAAATTTGGCTTCGACCCATGCATCAGACATAAAACAGAACTTGTCACGGTTGGCTTCACTATTACGCCCAACTGGTGGCAACTGAAAGAAATCTCCAGCAACAATGACTTGAATACCACCAAATGCTTCATCGCTTTCTTTAAAATATTTTAAAACCTGATTGACCAGATTAAGCTGCTTCGCATGCAACATCGAGATTTCGTCGATGACGAGAACTTGCGCATTTTCAAGGTGTTCCTTGAGATATTTACGCTCTTTCATACGTTTTAGATCATCGTCAGTTAACTGATCTTTAATCCCGATGCCTGCCCATGTATGAATGGTCATGCCGTTCATATGTGTTGCAGCAATACCTGTAGAGGCTGTAATTGCCACGGGCACTTTACGTGCTTTTAAGTATTGAATGTACTGATTGAGTGTATAGGTTTTCCCTGCACCAGCCGAGCCGGTTAAAAAGACATTTTCACCTGCTTTAAGCAGTTTAAGCGCAGTTTCCTGTTTCATAATCTCATATGTACATCTTCAACAGCCCATAGCTTAACGACTTTCCCGAAAAAATTAAATGAATGAGCCAAACTTTCTATAAATTCAATATAAATCAATAGCTAATAACAAAACAATATTTGGTAGGTTTTTGGTAGGTAGGAAAATAATCTTCGTATCTCAATACTAAGGCCATGGTGAGGCTCACCTGTCATAACAAACAACGGACTAATGGAAGAAGGAATCACTCCATGGCTTTTAAAAATATTGCAGATCAAACAAACGGTTTTTATATTCCTTGCGTATCTCTCTTTGGACCAGGATGTGCTAAAGAAATAGGTACCAAAGCACAAAACCTCGGCGCAAAAAAAGCATTAATTGTGACCGATGAAGGTTTATTTAAATTTGGTGTCGCAGATCTTATCGCAACATATTTAACCGAAGCAGGCGTTGCGAGCCATATTTTCCCGGGTGCAGAACCGAACCCAACCGATATTAATGTTCATAACGGTGTAAATGCCTATAACGACAACGGCTGTGACTTTATTGTGTCCTTAGGTGGTGGTTCATCTCATGACTGCGCCAAAGGAATTGGATTAGTCACTGCTGGTGGCGGTCATATTCGTGACTATGAAGGTATCGATAAAAGCAAAGTTCCAATGACTCCGCTGATTGCAGTCAACACAACGGCTGGTACTGCATCTGAAATGACTCGTTTCTGTATTATTACCAATACAGACACTCACGTAAAAATGGCCATTGTCGACTGGCGTTGTACCCCACTCATTGCAATTGATGACCCGAAACTCATGATCGCAAAACCAGCGGGTCTAACAGCTGCAACAGGTATGGATGCCTTAACTCATGCAGTTGAAGCATATGTGTCTACGGCGGCAAATCCAATTACGGATGCCTGTGCAGAAAAAGCCATTACCATGATTAGTCAGTGGTTACAACCTGCTGTTGCAAATGGTGAAAACATCGAAGCACGTGATGCAATGAGCTATGCACAGTACTTAGCAGGTATGGCATTTAACAATGCATCTTTAGGTTATGTTCACGCAATGGCACATCAGTTGGGCGGTTTTTACAACCTACCTCACGGCGTATGTAACGCAATCTTGTTACCTCACGTATGCGAATTTAACTTAATTGCTTGCCCAGATCGCTACGCAAAAATTGCAGAGTTAATGGGTGTAAAAACTCATGGACTGACTGTAATGGAAGCTGCGTATGCTGCAATTGATGCCATTCGTAAACTCTCGTCATCGATTGGTATTCCGTCTGGTTTAACAGAGTTAGGTGTGAAAACTGAAGACCTTTCTGTCATGGCCGATAACGCTCAAAAAGACGCATGTATGCTGACCAACCCTCGTAAAGCAAATCATGCACAAGTTGTGGAGATTTTCAAAGCAGCACTTTAATACTGATGTAATGGCACATCCCTCTAGTAAGTCAAACCCTCCGACCGTTGACTTACTTTTTGGGGAATACTTAGCTCCAGCGGTATTCCCTTTTTTTAAACCTCTATTCCAATCCAACCTCTAAACCTGATTGACAATTCTCCCATTTCATTGAAGGATACTCAGCATGTCTTAATTACAATAGCTCGATAAAAATGAATACATCCTCAGCTACTCAAAATTATGTTCCAGATATTTTAGGTACTGGCTACGAACAGCTTACACTCAACTTTCCTAATGATTACGAAGGTAAAGTTGTAGCTACCTTAGTGCGTAAAAAGGCCGCTCAATCTACTCAAAAAGCTGTGCTGTATATTCATGGTTTTTTAGATTATTTCTTTCAAACTGAAATGGCTGAACAATTCAACGCGCATGGTTATGACTTCTATGCCTTGGATTTAAGAAAATACGGTCGTTCCAAGCTACCCCATCAAATCTTCTATAATGTGCTTGATTTAAGTGAATACGATGCCGAAATTACTCAAGCATTAGATATCATTGCTAAAGAACAGCACACACAAGTATTGCTTGCAGGCCATTCGACTGGCGGTTTGACAGCAACGCTTTATGCTGCCCATCACCCGAACCATCCTCTTATTAAAGCGCTATGGACGAATAGTCCATTTTATGACTTTAATTTAAGCTTGGTCGAAAAGAAGTTTGGTATTCCAGTACTCAGTCGAGTAGGAAAATATCTACCTAAAGTTAAATTCCCAAGCCAACTGAACAAATGGTACACCGCGAGCCTTCACAAACAGCTCAAGGGCGAATGGGACTTTAATCTGGACTGGAAACCTACCTCTGCCCCTACGGTTCAACTCAGCTTTCTACATGCGATTCATACAGCACAAAAAGAAATACATCGCGGAGTTAAACTCAATGTTCCTGCACTGATTATGCATTCTCATCAGACTAAAAACCCTAAAAAATGGGGAGCCGATGCGACTCAAAGCGATGTAATTTTAGACGTTAAAGACATTGAAAAATTTGGCAAAAAAATCAAAGGTGATGTCTCTGTTGTCTCTATTCACAATGGCTTGCATGATTTAGTCCTTTCAGCCCAGCCAGTACGAGAACAAGTCTATCAACAATTGTTCCAGTGGCTGGATCAAAAAATCACTTAACTGAGCTTAGGTGAGTCAAGGTATTTCATCAGCAATTGATGCGCGGGATGTTCACTCGGTACTAACTCCATAAGACGTTCTACCGCATCGATTGCTTCAGGGAAATGAGCTAAATGCTTAAGTAATAAATCTGTTTCTTGCGTTTTAAAAATTGCATCGCTCAAGCGCGATTCAAGGCAGTCACGCCATGCACATAAAAACGGGCTTTCAGTTTTTGCCAGAAAAACACCTGTGTAAAGCTGTAAAGCAGAAGCCGCATATCCCGCATCCAGTGCTTGTTCAGCTTGTAAAAAATCGGCTTCAACATGTACAAGCAAACGATATGGCCGAGATCCAAGTAAACCACCCAAAATATCTCGAAGTTGAGACATTTCAGCTTTAAGCGTACCCATACTCACTTTACGTTCGCCATAGAGCGCCTGATAGAGATGCTCTAAAGTTAAACCATGTGGACATAACGCCAATATGGTTAAAATTTCAATTTGACGCGGTGTTAATAATAAACTTTTGCCATTAAATTTAACTTGTGGTGTTGAAAAAGCACGAATATGTAATTGCTGACGCTGCTGCTCTAGCAAGGCAGATTGAATAATTGATGCACAACGTTCGGCAGCCAATATTCCTAAACTATTATGGTTCTTCCAAGTAGTCGATAAATCAACGACACCTAGAGTTTGTTTTGAGTATGGATCGATAATTGGCGCGGCATAGCACACCCAATCATGAATCGATTCCATATAATGTTCATTAGAAAAAACACAACTTGATTGCTGAGTTTTTAAAGACAAAGCCAATGCATTGGTACCAACAAATTCTTCACGCCATTGCCCACCCTGCACAAAGTGAACACGCTCAGCTGCACTTTGCATTTGAGCACTTGTTGCCGTCCAAATGATCGTACTACCAATGTCACCAACGGCAATCACCATTGAGGATTGCTCTGCAATATGACGTAAGTCATCAGCACATTGGCTTAGGGCCATATCTAGAGCATTTTGTGAAGCAGTTTTTTTCTCGACTAATGGAGCCGCAAAACGTTCTTTAGGAATTGCAGCAGATGCTGATCGTTCCCATGAGCTTGCAATACTTTGGCCGAGTTTGGCAGCGTTCTGAGGAGAGAGACTATTTTGCGTGCGCAGTTGATCAATCAACGTCCGTTGCTGCAATAAATCCTTTTTTGTGAACATTTGTAAATTCCTTATATATCCACATTTCTATTCCAACCTTTCTCCAACCTTCTTCTTTATATCCTAATTATACAAAGTACGAAAGTACCTACTGACAGGGTTCTTGTTAGTCTTTAGTCCTAAAAAGCAAAGGAATATTTATATGCGCTATATCGATCCAAATCAATCGGGCTCAAAAGTTCAATTCAAATCACAATATGAAAATTTTATTGGCGGTGAATGGGTAGCACCTGTAAAAGGTGCGTATTTTGACAATGTATCTCCTGTTGACGGAAAAGCTTTCACACGTATTCCACGCTCTAGTGCCGAAGATATCGAACTTGCTCTAGATGCAGCACATAAAGCCAAAGCAACATGGAATAAAGCCTCACCAACAGTACGCTCTAATATACTTTTAAAAATTGCTGATCGTTTAGAAGCAAATCTTGAAATGTTAGCAGTAGCAGAGACTTGGGATAACGGTAAAGCAGTCCGTGAAACTTTAGCAGCAGACATTCCACTTGCAATCGACCATTTTCGTTATTTCGCTGGATGTATTCGTGCTCAAGAAGGCGGCATCTCTGAAATTGATGAAGATACGATTGCTTACCACTTTCATGAACCATTAGGCGTTGTTGGCCAAATCATTCCATGGAACTTCCCTATTTTAATGGCAGCATGGAAGCTAGCCCCTGCGTTAGCGGCTGGTAACTGTGTTGTAATTAAACCAGCTGAGCAAACACCTGTAGGCATTTTGCTGGTTGCTGAACTCATCCAAGATATCTTACCGCCAGGTGTGCTTAATATTGTGAATGGTTTCGGTGCGGAAGTTGGTCGCCCATTAGCGACAAACCCACGTATTGCCAAAATTGCGTTTACAGGTTCAACACAAACTGGACAAATGGTGATGCAATATGCGACCGAAAATATTATTCCAGTGACATTAGAACTTGGCGGTAAGTCACCAAACCTTTTCTTTGAAGATATCATGGATAAAGAAGATGACTTCTTAGAGAAAACACTAGAAGGTTTTGCTATGTTTGCCTTGAACCAAGGTGAAGTATGTACTTGCCCTTCTCGTGCTTTAGTTCAAGAAAGTATTGCTGATCAGTTCTTAGAGATTGCCATCGAACGTGTAAAACGTATTAAAACGGGTCATCCTCTTGATACTGAAACCATGATTGGTGCACAAGCATCTCTGCAACAACAAGAGAAAATCTTACGTTGTATTAATACGGGCCGCGAAGAAGGTGCAGAATTATTGCTCGGCGGTAGTGGCCGTAAAGAGGTGGGTGACGGTTTCTATGTCGAACCCACTATTTTTAAAGGTCACAACAGCATGCAAGTTTTCCAAGAAGAAATTTTTGGTCCTGTACTAGCTGTAACAACGTTCAAAGACTTTGATGATGCAATCAAAATTGCCAATGACACCATGTACGGTTTAGGTGCAGGCGTTTGGTCACGTTCAGCTCATATTTCTTATCGTGCTGGTCGTGCTATTGAAGCGGGCCGTGTCTGGACAAACTGCTATAACATCTACCCTGCACATGCTGCATTTGGTGGCTACAAAAAATCAGGTATTGGCCGTGAAAACCACAAGATGATGTTAGATCATTATCAACAAACCAAAAACCTGTTAGTCAGTTATTCGACTAAACCAATGGGCTTCTTCTAAATTCTGCACCAAGTTGATCCAAAACGCTCAACTCTAAAAAGAAGTTACATCTCTAATGATATAAGAAGCCAGTAATTTAGATTGCTGGCTTCTTTATTTGCGATTGTTAAACTTGAATTTTTATTATTTGGAATAAAAAAGCTCCATCTACTCTCTAAAGTGCTTCATTTAGGCATTGCTTTTGCATTGATTCATACAGACCCACTCGCAGGAGTATTGTATGAATCAACCAGAAACAGCTTCCGTCATTTCTTCAAGCACAGAAGTCTCATCAGCAGAATATTTTGCTCAGCGTCAACTCAAACAAGGTACGGTTGGTTGGTTACTCCTGATTGGTTTAGGTGTAGCTTATGTGATATCGGGTGATTTTGCTGGCTGGAACTTCGGCATAGCCCAAGGTGGTTGGGGTGGCATGTTTATTGCCACTGCCCTCGCTGCAATCATGTATCTGTGCCTATGTCTTTCTATGTCGGAAATGTCCACCATGATGCCGACAGCAGGTGGTGGTTATAGCTTTGCACGCGCTGCCTTTGGTCCTTTTGGTGGCTATTTAACAGGTACAGCTATTTTAATTGAATACGCGATTGCCCCTGCTGCTATTGCTGTATTTATTGGCGGTTATTGCGAATCTTTATTTGGAATTAATGGCTGGATGATTTACCTCGCCTGCTATGCGATTTTTATGGGCATACATTTGAAAGGTGCTGGTGAAGCCTTAAAAATTATGTTTGCGATTACGCTTATCGCAGCAGTTGCTCTTGTAGTTTTTATTGTGGCAATGATTCTACATTTTAATACACAAAACTTGTTAGATATTCCAGTTGGTACAGGTGTAGGCGCAAGTCGTTTTCTGCCTCATGGTTATTTGGGTATCTGGGCAGCCGTTCCTTTTGCTATCTGGTTTTTTCTTGCAGTTGAAGGTGTTCCTTTGGCAGCCGAAGAAGCGAAAGATCCAGCCAAATCACTTCCACGCGGTTTAATCGGTGCAATGCTCATATTAACTGCGTTTGCTATGCTCATTTTGTTCTTGGGCGCAGGTGCAGCGGGTGCAAGTACTTTACAAAACTCTGGCGCTCCTCTCGTAGATGCTCTCGTTAAAGTTTATGGCGCCCACACTTGGCTTGCGACCTTTGTAAACTTTGTGGGTTTATCAGGTTTAATCGCAAGTTTCTTTTCAATTATCTATGCCTATTCGCGTCAAATCTTTGCACTATCGCGCGCGGGCTATCTACCTACTTCACTCTCTTTAACCAATAAAAATAAGGCTCCTTATCTTGCGATTATTATTCCGGGCATTATCGGCTTCTTACTTTCACTCACCAAAGAAGGTGATTCACTCATTTTAATCGCTGTTTTTGGTGCAACCATTTCCTATGTGTTGATTCTCTTATCCCACATCAAACTGCGCCTATCTAAACCCGACATGCCTCGTCCTTATAAAACGCCCGGCGGCATTGTAACCTCAAGCATTGCATTAGTTTTGGCAGTGGCTGCGGTGGTGGCAGGCTTTGTGGTAAACCCGAAAGTCTGGTTTATTGCTGCGGCTATTTATATCGTATTTATTGCTTACTTTTTATTCTATAGCCGCTATCATTTAGTTAAAGGAACGCCAGAAGAAGAGTTTGCAAATATTAAAGCTGCGGAACAAGAACTATAAATAATATAAGGATACAACAATGAGTTATCGCAATATTGTCGCCAATCAACAGTATTACTTTGCTGACCTAAAAACTTTAATGGCAAAAGCAACGCCGTTACGTTCAGGCGATGAATTAGCAGGTGTAGCAGCAAGAGATGCGACTGAACATGTTGCGGCTCAAATGACACTGGCCGATGTACCACTTAAAACTTTTTTAAATGAAGTCGTGGTCGATTATGAGACAGATGAAATTACACGACTGATTATTGATGAACATGATCTGGCAGCATTTGCCCCTATTTCTCACTTTACTGTAGGTGATTTTCGAAATTGGCTACTTGGCGAAGAAGCAACTGCACAGAGCCTAAAAGCACTAGCCTCGGGCTTAACTCCGGAAATGGTGGCTGCTGTCAGCAAAATTATGCGTAATCAAGATTTGATTTATATAGCCAGTAAGTGTGAAGTGATTACCCAATTTCGCAACACCATTGGTCTAAAAGGCCATCTTTCTACGCGCTTACAACCCAATCACCCGACCGATGATGTGCTTGGCATTTCTGCCAGTATTTTAGACGGCTTGATGTATGGCAATGGTGATGCCGTGATTGGCATTAACCCTGCAACAGACAACTTACATAATTTGTCAGAGCTACTGAAATTGCTTGATCATGTGATTCAGGAATATCAGATTCCGACACAATCCTGCGTCCTCACTCACATTAGTTCAGGTATTCAACTTGCTGAAAAAAATGTGCCGATTGATTTAATGTTTCAATCGATTGCTGGCACACAACTAGCCAATGAAGGTTTTGGAATTTCACTCGATTTACTACAAGAAGGTTATGAAGCCACACTCGCACTTAAACGCGGAACCCTTGGACAAAACGTCATGTACTTTGAAACAGGTCAAGGCAGTGCGCTATCCAGCAATGCACATCACGGCGTTGACCAACAAACATTAGAAACGCGTGCCTATGCCGTAGCCCGTAAGTACAACCCGCTTTTAGTGAATACAGTCGTTGGCTTTATTGGCCCAGAGTACCTTTTTAACGGTAAACAAATTATACGTGCGGGTTTAGAAGACCACTTCTGCGGCAAGTTACTTGGTGTACCCATGGGCTGTGACATTTGCTATACCAACCATGCCGATGCTGATCAAAATGATATGGATGTTCTACTTACTTTATTTGGAGCAGCAGGAATCAACTTTATTATGGGAATTCCGGGTTCAGACGATGTCATGCTGAACTATCAAACGACTTCGTTTCATGATGCTCTTTATCTAAGACAACTCCTGGGTTTAAAACCTGCTCCAGAATTTTCCGCTTGGCTTGAACAACAAGGTATTTTTAAACAACAAAACTCTCAAATTTGTTGGGCAGATCACATGCCCGACCAATTCTCTCGTCTGCTCATGAATTAGGGAGAACACTATGAAACTCAGTCGTGATATTCAATATCCCTCCTCTACCCATCAAGATCAGTGGGAAAAACTCAAACAGTTTACCGATGCCCGTATTGCTTTGGGTCGTGCAGGTTGTAGCATCCCAACACGAGCCTTACTTGAGTTCCAATTGTCTCATGCACAAGCAAAAGATGCGGTTTATCAAGATCTGGACGTTTTTCATTTATCTGAACAATTACAGCAACAGCAGCTTCCAAGCATTCATGTACAAAGTAATGCATCCAATAAAGAAATTTATCTCAAACGCCCAGATTTAGGACGTCAGCTTTCAGATCAATCAAAAGATGTCTTAATTAAGGAATATGCAGAAAATCCGAAGCCATACGATGTTTGTATTGTGGTAGGTGACGGACTCTCTGCAAGAGCAATTGAAGCAAACGCTGTGACATTTATTACAGCGCTAAGCGAACAAATTCAGCAAGAAAACTGGAGTCTTGCACCAGTTTCACTTGCGACAGGTAGCCGAGTTGCTCTTGGTGATGAAGTTGCTGAAATCTTTAAGGCATCTATGCTTGTTATGCTTATTGGCGAACGTCCGGGACTAAGCTCTCCGGACAGTATGGGCATTTACTATACATGGAATGCATATTCAGGCTGCCTCGATGCGAAACGCAATTGTATTTCCAATGTTCGCCCAGCTGGATTAAGTATTGCCGTTGCAACTCAACGTTTAATGGCACTTATGAAAAAATCAAAACAACTTGGCATGTCAGGAGTAAATTTGAAGGATGAACATCAGCTTTCAAACATAGGCCAAAACGATACTCAAAAATTATTATTTTAATAGCGTGGGGTATGCAAGGGATTCTGCATAAATAATTCCTTGCATTACAACATTATCGTAACGAAAAATATCAATTTTCAGGTATTGGTGATTTATACAGATATTCTCTTCTTTATATTTATCGCTATACTCCACGTATTGATCTTCTATGAATCATTTGTATGAACACAACAAACGCCTTCCCTAAAACTATTTATGCCATTCAGCATCTCGCTTTCGAAGACTTAGGTTCATTAGAAGATGTCTTTTATCAACTCGGATTTCGCGTCCGTTATTTTGAGGCGGGTGTTGATGATTTAATCCCGGCTTTTTCACATGAAGGTTTAACCATTATTTTAGGTGGCCCAATCGGTGTTTATGAAACTGACGATTATCCATTCTTAAAAGATGAAATCTCACTACTCAAACAACGCTTGGCAGCGGATAAACCCACTCTTGGCATTTGCCTAGGCGCACAGCTTATTGCTCATGCGCTGGGTGCAAAAGTATATGCAGGACATCAAAAAGAAATTGGCTGGGGCCCACTAAGCTTAAGCCTACGCGCTAATCAGGTTTTATCTGGTTTGCTTAATAATGTTCATGTTCTACATTGGCATGGTGACACTTTCGATCTTCCTGAAAATGCTGTGCTCTTAGCAAGTTCTGATATTTATACCAATCAGGCATTTGAAGTTGGAAATAATATTCTTGCATTACAGTTCCATATTGAAACGACTGAAGAACATTTTGAAAAATGGTTAATTGGCCATACGTGTGAACTTCGCCAAGCCAATATTTCAATTCCAAAACTCCGCGAAGAAAATCAGCAATATGCTCAAAGTCTCGAACATGCTGCTTTTGACGTTATGCAAAAATTTCTTAAGCGTATTGGGTATAGCGATTAATATACAATTCAATATATTAATTAAATTATATCCATAAAGCCAAATGCTTATTTTTTCACCTAAAGATGGATTGTTAATTTATATTTGGTAACATTTATAATTAATTTAAGTGTATTATTAATTTATTAACTTTGTAACACAAAATAAACGCTGATTTACTATGGAAATCCTGAAATTTATTAAAAGCTTTCATACGATGAATACTTATTTATCGCTAGCATTTATCCTTCTTATAGTAATTGTTCTTTATTTTTATGTGATTAATCCAGCTTAGCTAATTTGCCAAAAAATAATATAGCTAGGAAAGTAGATATCAAAAAGCCCAACTGAGTTGGGCTTTTTGATATCTACTACTTACTCAAAACATGTTACTCGTCTTACTTTTTCTCAGGCTTAAAGCTATCTTTCAAATCAAGAATGCGGTTAAACACTGGTTTTTCAGGTGAATGATCATGTTGATCAGCAACAAAATAACCCTCACGTTCAAACTGGAAACGATCTTCAGGGCTCGCTTGTGCCAAAGCTGGTTCAATTACAGCGTCCAATACTTTCAACGAATCCGGATTTAAGTTAGCTAAGAAATCATCGCCAGTTTCAGGGTCTGCTTCTGTGAACAAACGATCGTAAATACGTACTTCAGCAGGAATACCTTTGGTTGCCGATACCCAGTGAATTACACCTTTTACTTTACGTCCTTCAGGGTTCTTACCTAAGGTTTCAGGGTCAATTGAACACTTCAATTCAACCACTTCACCATTAGCATCCTTAATGATTTCATCACATTTAATAACGTAAGCATGGCGTAAACGCACTTCACCATCAGGAATTAAACGTTTAAAGCCTTTTGGTGGTACTTCTTCAAAGTCTTTACGGTCAATATAGATTTCCTTGGTTAAAGGAATCACACGATCGCCCATATCTACGTTAGGATGGCGAGCATGCTTAAGATCCATATCTTCTGGTAAATTAGTTAAAGTCACTTTAAGTGGGCTTAAAACAGCCATACCACGCGCAGCTGTATTTTCCAAAGACTGGCGAATACAGAACTCAAGCATTGCCACATCGACAATACCATCAGTTTTTGACACGCCTACACGCTTACAGAAATCACGTAAACCTTCAGCAGTAAAACCACGACGACGCATACCTACTACAGTTGGCATACGTGGGTCATCCCAACCATTCACATGACCACCTTCCACCAATTTACGTAATTTACGTTTTGATGTAATGGTGTAGTCCACGTTTAAACGTGAAGATTCATACTGATGTGGAACGGCTTTAGATTTTACCTTTTCTACAATCCAGTCATAAAACGGACGATGATCTTGGAACTCTAATGTACAAAGAGAATGAGTGATCCCTTCAATCGCATCAGACAATGGATGAGCATAGTCATACATTGGATAGATTTTCCACTTATCACCTGTTTGGTGATGCTCTGAATGTAATACGCGATATAAAATTGGGTCACGCATGTGTACGTTTGGGCTCGCCATATCAATCTTGGCACGTAAAACAGCTTCACCTTCTTTGAATTCCCCACTACGCATTTTTTCAAAGCGAGCAAGATTTTCTTCAACAGATGCATCACGGTATGGCGAGTTTTTACCAGGTTCAACAAAACTACCGCGGTTTAATTTAATTTCTTCTGGAGATTGCAAATCTACATAAGCATCGCCTTGTTCAATAAGTTGAACAGCCCATGCATATAGTTGATCAAAATAACCTGATGCATAGCGTGGCTCACCATTCCAGTTAAAACCTAGCCATTTCACATCATTAGCAATACCATCAACATACTCTTGCTCTTCAGCATCAGGGTTTGTATCGTCAAAACGTAAATTACATAAACCATCAAACTCTTCAGCTACACCAAAGTTTAGGCAAATTGCTTTTACGTGACCAATATGTAAATAGCCATTTGGTTCTGGTGGAAAACGAGTTACGATCTGCTTTGCACGCCCAGCAGCCAAGTCTTCAGTAATGACTTGGCGAACAAAATCTAAGCCAGCCTGTTGTTCTTGCTGCGCAGAATCGACAGAGGCATGAGTATTCGGTGTCGGGTTATTTGGCAGGCTCGAGACAACATCATTAGGCTTCATAGTGTATCAATCACTTCTTTGTAGATAAAATTTCGAAAAATTTAAACGCTATCTTCATTTTTAACAAAGATTTTAACGTTTTTTACTTGCCTTGTAGTTTACAGTTTGCTTATGCTTCTCTCAACCAAAAACCCATGGTCATAAGCCCATGTTTAGGAGATTAATGTAATGAGTTTTCCTCAAGTCGAATTAAACACCAATAAAGGTCGTATTGTTCTTGAACTGAATGCTGAAAAAGCACCTAAAACAGTAGCAAACTTTTTAGAATATGTACGTGACGGTTTTTATGACGGCGTTATTTTCCACCGCGTTATTGATGGTTTCATGATCCAAGGTGGCGGTATGGATGAAAACTTCAAAGAAAAAGCGACACGTGATTCAATTGAAAATGAAGCTGATAACGGTTTAAGTAACGACGAAGGTACGATTGCAATGGCGCGTACTCAAGCTCCTCACTCAGCGTCTGCTCAATTCTTTATCAACGTGAAAAATAACTCTTTCTTGAACCATACCTCTAAAACTGCTCAAGGTTGGGGTTATGCTGTATTTGGTAAAGTTGTTGAAGGTTTAGATATTGTTGAAGCGATCAAAGGTGTTCGCACTGGCAACCGTGGTTATCATGCTGACGTTCCATTAGAAAACGTTGTAATCGAATCTGCTAAAATTATTTCTGAATAATTTTAGGATAAAACTGTGACTTATCTGTTTATCTCAGATTTACACTTATCACCTGAACACCCTCGACTCGTTCGAGGGTTTTTAGACTTGTTGGCACATTACCAAGATAAAAACACTCAACTCTACATCTTAGGCGATTGGTTTAATGCCTGGATTGGAGATGACTATTCAGCACCATGGCTTGATGAAATTGTTGAAGCTTTAAAAGACTTTAACAAAAAAGGGAATCAGGTTTACTTTCAAGTCGGTAACCGTGATTTTGCTCTTAATCAGGTTTTCCTCAGTAAATTTGATGGCGTATTACTACCAGATATTTATTCCCTCAATATTGCAGGACATCAATACCGTCTAGAACACGGTGATTCACTATGTACAGACGACGTTTCTTATCAAAAATTTAAAAAAATTATTCGAAATCCGCTCTTAGTGGCTCTTTTACGTCGAACCCCACTCAGTTTTCGCACTAAGCTGGTGAATGGCTTTCGCAAGAGAAGCTCTGCTAATAAACAGCAAAAAAGCTATGAAATTATGGATGTGAATGAGCAAGCCGTTATTTCTGCTTTAGCAGATGTAGATATACTGATTCACGGGCATACTCACCGCCCTTCAATTCATCAAGTACAAGCTAAACAACGAATTGTTCTTGGCGATTGGCGTGAAGATCAGGCTTATATTTTGGAAATTGATCCATCTTCAAATTCGCAACAGCTCGAATTGATTGTTTGGAATTATTAGCTAGAAACTAGTCATTTTTTATTTGAAATTTCAATTCTTTAATTTTTTTATTTAAATCAAAATCATAAATTACACATGTACTGGCAATAAATATAAACATCCAGCTTATGTGTGCATATTTTTGATACTCAATGTATAAAATCAAAAGACTCAAAAAAAATGCAAAAATGATAAAGGCTTTAACAATTCTAGTTTGCCTTAACTTACTCTTTGCATCTATTGGCATTAAATCAATCATTTTCAATAGATTACTAAAATTTTATATCTGCATTATATTTCTTTATCAAATTACATTGGAAATGTTTTTGAATAAAATAGCGTATGATGAAAAAGATTAAATTCTCTCAATTGCCATAAGATTGATATGGAGTACACCTATGGACCTATTGAATTCTGTTAAAAGTCGCTACACAACAAAAGCGTATGATCCTGAAAAGAAAATCCCTCAAGAAAAATTCAATAAATTATTAGAAATTTTACGTTTTACCCCCTCTTCCGTAAATATACAGCCTTGGCACTTTATCGTTGCAGACAACCTTGCAGCTAAAGAAAGAATCTCGAAAGCCTTAACAGGTAAATATGCTTACAATGCTCCCAAAGTGCTTGAGTCATCACACACACTTATACTTTGCACAAGAACAGATATTTCATCTGAATACTTAAATCAATTACTTGAACAAGATGATTTAAGTGGTCGTTTTAAAGATGAAAAAGCTAAATTAGGCCAGAAAGATACTCGTCATGGCTATGTAGAATTTTATCGAAATGAACAAAAAAATTTGTTTGGGTGGATGGAAAATCAAACATTCATTGCGCTAGGGCAACTACTTTTTGCTGCGGGTTTAGAAGGAATTGATGCAACTCCAATGGGTGGCTTTGATGAAGATATTTTAAATACTGAGCTGGGTTTAACTGAAAAAGGCCTACGTAGTTCAGTCATTGTGTCTTTAGGCTATCGTAGTGAAAATGACTTTAATGCCAAACTGCCTAAATCACGTCTACCAGATGAAGCTGTTTTCACCTATTTATAAAATTCTTGTAGTTCAAAAGATTAAATTCTTTTGAACTACTAAACCATTGCAGTTGCTAAACACACCACCCCACTTATTCCTAAAATAATTCCTAATACAGTTGGCCATTTTAATTTTTCTTTATATAAAACAATTCCACTGGCAATACCAAATAACACCACAAGAATATTCATACTAGCGAAAACAATTGCAGGAGAATCTTTTAAAAGAATATGGGCTTTCACATATAAAGCGATATTTGAAAAATTGAGAACACCCAATATCAACCCAGCTATAGCACTTTTAAACTGCCACTTTTGAGTTTTCTGCACCAATAAATATGAAATTGATAATATAAAAGCTGTAATAAAAATAAGATTCAGAGTAAGCGTAAATTGAAGCCCCAAACTACTCGTATATTTTAAAAGAATATCTACTGCTGCATACCCAAACCAAACACTCAATAAAGCAAAAATTGCTTTTCGAGATTGATGACTCGAAGAAGTATTCATTTGTCCAAAGAGAACGAGTAAAACAGCAAAAATTCCTAAACCGATTCCCCATAGTTTTAAGGAATTAAATTGTTCATGAAAAAAGAAATAAGCTGCCAGTAAAGAAAGTACTACGGAAAGTCGTTGTGCAACCTCAGTCTTAACAATTCCTGCATATTCCAATGACTTAGCTAGACACAGAAAAATACTGGGCAAAATTAATCCCAATGCAATAATTAGCCACCAAGGAGTCTTTTGTATTGAAATATGTTGAATATCAGGCTGAAACCACCAAAAGCAGAGAAGACTCGCGCTCGCATAGTTCCATGCAATCATTTGTAACGGCTGATAACCTTTTTTCTTTAAGTTTTTTAATAAGATAGATACCAAAACACTACTTAAAGCAGCAGCTAATATTAATAGCATCGATTAAAACTCTATTTATTTAAATATATGAGTCACCATGGTCAAATCATGACCTTTGATGAATTTAATATTTTGAATTGGCTTATAAATAAACATAAAAAAACCAGTCATTATCTGACTGGTTTTTTTTTAGATTTCAATTAACGATTATTTTCGTCTTCTTGACCATCTTCAAATTTAGTGTCGTTGTCAAAACCACCTTGATGACCACCGAAGCCGCCTTGACCACCGAAACCACCACCTTGACCACCGAAGCCACCTTGACCGCCGAAGCCGCCACCTTGACCACCGCCGAAGCCACCTTGACCACCGAAGCCGCCTTGAGCGCCACCGAAGCCACCGCCTTGAGCACCACCGAAGCCACCGCCTTGAGCGCCACCGAAGCCGCCTTGAGCGCCACCGAAGCCGCCTTGAGTGCCACCTTGTGCTGGGAAGCCTGTACCTTGTGCGCCTGCTGGACGTGGATTACGTGCTGGAACAACAGTTGAAATCGCGTGTTTGTAAACCATTTGACTTACTGTATTTTTTAATAAAACAACATATTGGTCAAATGATTCAATATGACCCTGTAATTTAATACCGTTCACAAGGAAAATAGAAACAGGGATACGTTCTTTACGGAGAGAATTTAAGAACGGATCTTGTAAAGTTTGACCTTTAGACATTTTTAACTCCAAAAAAAAATTTTTAAATCAGCGCAAAAAAAACTATCTTTATTTTTCAACTAAAAATTATAAAAAGACAGTGTGCAAATTTTGCTTTATCCATAAGAGTTTCGCAAGTCTTCTTTCGCCTGCTTTATCGTCAAGTAAGTTTTAAAATCGTGTATTTCTTGCAAAGAACGTAACCACGTATATTGACGTTTGGCAAGTTGTCGTGTTGCAAATAAAGCTTTATCCTCCATTTCACGTTTACTTTTGAGACTTATATCACTTTTTAATAGAAATTCTAGTGCTTGTCGATAACCCACTGACCGCATTGCGGGTAAATTTTCATCTAAATCGTATTTTTCAATTAGAGCTTCAACTTCACTCAAAAAACCGATATTCCACATTTTGCTTAATCTTTGCTCAATGCGTTGATGTAATTCTACCCGATCTGGAAGTAAAGCATAATTATGAAATATGTATCGATATGGTACGTTCTTTGGTTGTTCTGCCTGTAATTTAGTAATTGGTTCGCCCGTAAGCTTAAAAACTTCTAGTGCTCGAATAATCCTTTGCTTATCAGTCACATTAAATTTTAAGGCCGCGACAGGATCTACAGAAGCTAACTCATCATAAACAGCTTGCCAGCCTTCATTTGAACCTTTTTCTTCAATAGCCGCCCGAACTTGGGCATCTGCGCTCGGCAAATTACTCGATAGACCTTCTAATAATGCCTTAAAGTACAACATTGTGCCTCCCACCAAGATAGGAGTTTTTCCCCGTGAATGCATGTCATCAATCAACTTACAAGCATCTTCAACAAATTGAGCAGCTGAATAAACTTCAAGAGGAGTAATAATATCAATTAGATGATGAGGATATAGCTCTTGTTCTTCACGAGTTGGCTTAGCAGTACCGATATCCATATCTTTATAAACGAGTGCAGAATCAACAGAAATCAGCTCAAAATTTCCACGTTCGTATAATTCACATGCCAAAGCGGTTTTTCCGCTTGCAGTTGGTCCCATTAAATTGATGACGGGCAATTGATTTGACATGTAAAACTACTCTCCTCGAGCAAATAATTTATCTAATTGAGATAGTGGAAATGCACGCCAAGTTGGCCTTCCATGATTACACTGGCTCGCAAATTCGGTTTGTTCCATTTGGCGAAGTAAAGCATTCATTTCCGAAAGACTAAGTTGTCGGTGGGCACGTACAGCTCCATGACAAGCCATTCCAGCCAATAACTCATCTCTCTTTTGAAGTAAGCCCTGCGCCTCATCATTTGGATCTAAATCATTTAAAAGCTCGGGAATAAGATTTTCAAAATCAGCTTTTTGTAATATGGCTGGCACACCACGAACAATAACTTGCTCATCCCCATATAAATCAATTTCAAGACCTAAACGCTCAAGTTGAGATTTTAATTCTTCTACTCGCACTGCTTGCATGCGACTAATAGAAATAATTTTAGGTATGAGCAACTGCTGAGATGTCCAAAACTCAGGTTTATCCCAAGCATTTTTCATTTGCTGCAACAAAATACGCTCATGTGCTGCATGCATATCAACAATAATAAGGCCTTCTGTATTTTGCGCTAAAATATAAATTCCATGCAGCTGTGCAATTGCGATACCTAATGGAAATTCATCGACTTTCGTTACTGGCTCGATATCTTCATTTACTGAAAAATTAGCAGACTGGTCACGCAGTGGCGCTAAATATGTTTTTAACGCATTATTTAACTGAGGAGAACCATTATATCTTGGTGTTTGATCTGCATAGTGAATAGCTTGCGGGCGGCTAGCGTTAAAATCAGTTAATAGCTCTGTCGGTGCATTTTGAGTTCGTGCATCATTATCTTGATTTGAAGCTTCATTTGCCCGATGCAATGTAAATTGTTCTTGATATTTGGGTGGAGGTTGTACTGAATAATCTGAGTTTTCATCTACCTTCATCGCCTGAGCTAAATCAGCGCTTGCTGTCTGAAATTGCGCCAGAGTTTCTTTTGCATAATGTCTTACAAACTCATGCACCTCTCTCTGATTTAAAAACCGAATTTCATGTTTTGTAGGATGGACATTCACATCAATATTTTCAGGATCAACTTCTAAAAAAAGTAAATAAGATGAATGTTGATGGCCATGTAAAATTCCATCGTATGCCATGCGTAACGCGTGCGAAATCGTTTTATCTTTAACAATACGTCCATTTACATAGACATATTGCATATCAGCCTGCGCACGGGCATCTGAAGGATGACCAAGCCAACCGGACAAACGCATGCTAATACTTTCAGCGTCAGCCCAGTAAGCATTTTGTATAAACTGCGAACCTAGTAATTGTTGTACACGCTGAAAGCGGAGTTCGCCACTGTCTGCTATAGGTAAATTAATTCTAATATTGTCATTATGTTCTAGCACAAAACGTATATCAAAATGTGTTAATGCCAAACGGCGAACAATTTCTTCAATATGACCAAATTCAGTGCTAGGTTTTTTTAAGAATTTACGACGAGCAGGTACATTAAAAAATAGATCCTGCACACGAATGTGAGTTCCTTTTTGTGCAGCAACTGCTTGCACCTCTTGATGATCAAATGCCGTACCGTTTACTTCAACCTGATGACCGATACCGCTGTCATCTTGGCTACTGGTTAAAGTCAGTCGTGAAACCGCAGCAATAGACGCAAGTGCTTCACCACGGAACCCTAAACTTACAATCGCATGTAAGTCTTCTGCTGTTTTAATTTTACTTGTCGCATGGCGCATGACTGCCAATGGTAAATCATCAGAATGAATACCATGTCCATTGTCAATAATTTCAATTAAGGTTGAACCACCTTGCGCAATTCGCACAATGAGCTCGGTTGCACCGGCATCAATTGAGTTTTCTAATAATTCTTTAACTACAGAAGAAGGCCTCTCAATCACCTCACCCGCAGCAATCTGGTTGGCTAACGCTGCGTCTAATGTATGAATACGACGTTGTGCTAGCTTTTCATTTATCATGAAACTGTTCCTGCAAAGTCTGGTACAAATGTTCTGATAGTAAAGTTAAAGTTACAAAACGGCTCATTTCATCGTCTGACTTTTGAATATCAATGGTGATATCGGCCTCTGGAATTTCACCACCACCTTTTGATGGCCATTCAAATAAAAATAATGCATCCGTAATATCTAAATAATCACGGATTCCCATTAATTCAAGTTCATAGGGGTCATTCAAACGATATAAATCAAAATGAAAAATTTCTTTGTCATTGATTTTATATGGCTCAACGAGTGTATAGGTTGGACTTTTAACAGACCCTTTATGACCTAAAGCCTGTAAAAAATAGCGCGTAAGTGTGGTTTTACCCACACCTAAATCTCCAATTAAATAAATCACACCCGACTGAACATGTTGCGCCAACGCTTGAGCTAGACGCTCAGTATCTTCTTCATGATTTAAGACCAATTTGAATGAATACGACATAGCACACATAACATGATTCAAAATAATCGATATGATACCATTGCCCTGCCTTAAAAGCCTACTTAAGCCTTAAATGTTGGCTTTTTTTACATCACTTTTATTAAATATTGACACCCTCTTATGTCTAGTCCGAACGAATTTCTTCCGCCAATGATTGATGGAGTTAGCGCAAGTCAGATTTACCTTCCAGCGCACATTAATGCTCAAACTATTTATCAATATTTATGCCAGCACTTTCCACATATCAAAGCAGTAGAATGGCAACAACGTTTTCAAGATGGGCTTATTTATGCAGCAAATGGAAAGAAATTAACATTAGATAGCCCATACTTAAGCAATACACATATTTTTTACTATCGCTTTCTTGCCTATGAACCCCATGTTCCTTTCGAGCATCGGATTCTATTTGAAAATGATGACTTACTGGTGGTCGATAAACCGCACTTTTTAACAATTAGTCCAACCGGACAATATGTAAAAGAAACCCTATTGGTTCGATTAAAAAAACAAACAGGTAATGAATTTTTAACACCAATTCATCGACTAGACCGCGAAACCGCTGGAGTTGTTTTATTTTGCAAACGCCCTGAATCACGCGGAATTTACCAGCAACTATTTGCAGATCGACAGGTACATAAAATTTATCATGCTATCGCTAGATACAAATCAGAATTAAAATTTCCTCAAACACTTTGTTTGCACTTAGATAAAGGAACGCCTTTTTACACCATGCAAGTTATCGCAAATGCTAAAGCAAATACTGAAACGAAAATTGAGTTACTTGAACATAATCAATATTGGGCTAAATACTGTTTAGCACCAACCACTGGCAAACAACATCAACTTCGCGTACATCTTAATTATTTAGAAATTCCGATTAAAAATGATCCATTTTATCCAGAGGTTCAACATAAAGCTGATAATGATTTTTCAGAACCGCTACAACTTTTAGCTAAACATATTTCATTCATAGATCCACTTACAAAAGAGGAAATGTCCTTTAATTCCGAGCTTGAATTGACATTGTAATGTAACCGTAATGACAAAAAGATTATTTTTTATGCCAAAAAACATTGAAATTACATTGCAATGGTTTAGAATAAATTTCTAAAAATTAAAAATCATTTGGTTTTTTTATTCATGCGAAAAACAGAAGTTTATCAGGTTCGACTGGACTCCCAAGAGAAAAAACAGGCTTTTGCTGTTTTTAAACAATTGGGAATTACCCCTGCCCAAGCAGTGCGACTTTTTTTTAAACAAGTCGTATTAACTAAATCTATTCCTTTTGCGATTGAAAATCAGAATATTAATATGGAGCAATTATTAAAACTGAGAAAAGCAAAAGCATCTTCATTGAACCAGAATTCATCTGCTCTATCTGAAGACGATGATCACGAAGACCTATTTGAAGAACTAAATGCACTGTTAGGAGAAAGTGACAAAACTTAACAGTGTTGCATTTTTAAACAAGTTTTAACGTCAGAAGGCTCTTTTTTTAGTTATGCTCTCTTTGTAAAAAACATAATGATAAAATACAAGGAGTGCCAAATGATCGTTAGACGAGCGACTTTTGAAGACTTAGAGCAACTCGCTGTTTTATTTGATGAATATCGCCAGTTTTATGGCGCTTCTCCTAATTTCAATGAATCACTTCACTTTCTCAAACAACGTTTTGAAAATAGTGAAAGTGTATTCTTTATCCATATTAAAGATGAAAAAATTACAGGCTTCGTCTTACTCTATTTAGGTTTTTCTTCAGTTGCTTGCTCCACTTACTATATCTTAGATGATGTCTATGTAACCCCAGTTTTTCGTCGTCAAGGCTCTGCTAAACAGCTAATTGATACAGCAATCTTATTTGCTAAACAAGAAAATGCGTTAAGAATTACTCTAGAAACTCAAAGTAATAATCATGAATCCCATCGTCTGTATGAACAGATGGGATTTATTCGAGATAGTGAATTTCAGACTTTCCACTGCTTTCTTAAATGATATTTTGAGCAAGCTGCTTTTGTTGTTCTGATAAATAAATCCATTCGCCATCTGCAATTTCAGGTAAGACCAATTGCCCTATCTGATGCCGATGTAGTGCTTCTACTTTATTTCCTACAGCCGCAATCATTCTTTTGACTTGGTGATAAACACCTTGATGAATGGTCATCGTTAACTGATGAGTTTCTAGCACTTCTACATCCGTTGCAGCAAAAACACCTTTTTCCTGATGTAGGCTTACGCCTTGACTCAACATTTCAATTTGCTCAGGTGTGACTGGATCTGTGGTTGTAACATGATAAACTTTTGGGACGTGTTTACGAGGATGAGTTAAGGCTTGCAGATATTTACCATCATCGGTAAGTAAGAGTAACCCTGTTGTGTCTTGATCTAATCGTCCAATTGCCTGTACGCCTCGATGAATCATAATTTCAGGTATTAAACTAAAAACACTTTGATGATGCTGAGGTTGATGAGAACATTCGAAGCCTGCTGGCTTTTTTAAAGCAATATAAACTTTTTCTCGATATTGATAGGTTTGCCCAAAAAGAGAAAATTCTAAATTTTCTGGAGAGAATTGCTTTTTCAAATCATTGGCAATTTCTCCATCAATATTTACAGATCCATTTTTTATTAACTGCTGACAATATTTACGTGAACCAAACCCTTGTGATTGTAAAATTTTTTCCAGCAGCATGGAGTTTTCTCATTAGAACAAACTGCTATTTTAACGCAGTTTCAACTCTTTGCTAAACCCTACTCGCTATACTTTACATTTGCTTCACTAAAACTTTCCGCTATTCTTCAACGACTCGATAAATATTTTCGTTCTGTTCACTTTCAAACAGCAATTCGGTTGTAGGTAAAATAATTTCATTATCCACAATAATATGTTCAATACGTTGACTAAGCTTTAAGGGCTCATTTTCATGCTCAACTAAATTTTGCTTTAACTGTGCTTTTGCATCATGAATCTGATCAAATTGATCTTTAATCTTGATATCGATAATTTCCATAGGTGTTATCCTTGCCCCATAAATACTAACTATTTTTATACCATAGCTTCAGAAAACAATAATATTTAACTTGTTAATTTATATAACATTGTTTCCAAGCGTAACTAAAAATCAAAACTCCTTAACATTGAATGGCCTATAAAGATTTATCTTTAAAAAAATGATTTAACTATGAGTTTACTTGGGGAGGCTTTTACATTTGTTGTCTTAATTATTATACAATTCCATTTTATTTCTTGCTTTCGCTGCTTCTCATGCTCGCCCAATTTGATGTTAATTTAATTGTCCTTTTAGTACTGCTGATCTGTGGTTTATTAAGTCAAAATGCAGCTGTAACTATTGCAGCAGGCGTATTAATTGTAGTTAAAATCACACCTTTAAATCAGTTTTTCCCTTATATTCAAGCACATGGTCTTAATTTAGGAATTCTTATTTTAACTATTGGCGTACTTACCCCAATTGCCAGTGGTAAGCTTAGTGGAGAAAGTATTTTAAAATCTTTTATTAGTTTTAAATCTCTTACAGCTATTGCAATTGGTTTGTTAGTCGCTTGGTTAGGTGGTCGCGGTGTGAAATTGATGTCGAGCCAGCCTGATGTTGTGGGAGGTTTACTCATTGGGACGGTAGCAGGTGTTGCCCTTTTACGTGGTGTTCCAGTTGGCCCCCTTATTGCCGCAGGTCTACTCTCTTTATTTATAGGCAAATAGAATTTTGGCATTAAAAAAGGCGCCATTAGGCACCTTTTTAGCTTTAATGCTTAGGCTAAATTAATCTATTCAACCTGAATAATAAGATGTTCGTTTTAGAGAGAACTTTTCTAACTGCTTTAAGAAACCTTCAAAATAGCTTTTCTCTTTTTCTTCAGTGCGGTAACCCGCATACAATGTCCGTCTTAAGCCTATTGGTGAAACACAATCTAAACGGCGGCTAGTCACCCATCCTTTTTGTTCATATTCATTCACGACCCAATCAGGCAATGCGGCAATACCTCGCCCACTTGCAACAAGCTGGATAAGCATTTGGGTTAAATCTGTCGTTCTAATATGCTTAGGTTGAATATTCGCAGGAATGAAAAGCTTAGACATAATATCTAAACGGTGTTTATCTACGGGGTAAGTAATTAAAACTTCTTCTGCTAATTCTTGAACTGTAATATTTTCAGCGCGAACCAACGGATGTGTGTTAGATAAAACCAAACGCGACTCATATTCAAAAATAGGAAAATATTCGATTCCTTTTAATGCAATTGGATCGGCTGTAATGAGTAAATCAAACTCACCATTTTGTAAAAGTTCATGAGGATTAGCTTCAAATCCAGAAGCAAAATCTAAGTCTACATCTGGATACTGCTGACGATATTGATTTAACAAAGGCATTAACCAGTCAAAACAACTGTGGCATTCAGAAGAAAAAATAATTCTACCTGTCTGACCATGCACAATACGAGTAATATCACTCTGAGTAATTTGAATTTGAGGCAAAACATCATCAGCTAACTTGAGTAAGCGCTGTCCCACATTAGAAAAACTAACAGGACGACTACGCCGATTAACAACCTCTACACCATACCAATGATCTAATTCTTTTAATTGATGAGAGATCGCCGATGGCGTTAAACAAAGATCATTAGCTGCTGAAACCAATGAACCATGTTCACGTAGGGCAACTAAGGTTTTAAGATGACGAATTTCTAACATGGGCACAAGCCTGAACAAATAGATTTATCTATAAAATTTTTAAACTTATTCACCACTTTGTAGCAAATAGAGTGAGTTCAGATAAATCTCAACCAATGAGCAAGATTCATCTTATCACAAGCTTAATTAATTTTCTTCAACATGAATTTTATTTGATTATTTTTCTTTTAGATGAATATTGATAATTTTAAAGTTAATCACTTTCTTTGAATAAAAATTGATTTTAATACAGGCAAAGAAAAAGGCCTAATGGCCCTTTTCATTACTGTGCTTTTGCTTTAGGGAATGCTTGTTCAAAATCAATAAGTCTAAAGCTCTTTACTAACTCATCTTGCCCATACGTCACTTCGTAAGAAGTTTCTTTCCCACTGAAATATGCTTCAGTAGGTGTACCAAACACTTCCCATAATCCAAATGAGGCAACATCTGCTATCCCATGTCCAAATGCACGGCTTACTTTTGCCCACTTCGGATAACCTTGCTGGAAACTATAAATTTCGACTCTTGTACCATCACGATATTCAGAAAGTACAGGTGCGCCCAACTCAGCAATAACATAATTGCGGGAACTACCTGGATTTAAAACATTTAAATTTTTTTTACTTGGTTGATTACCCGCCATAAAGACTGAACAACCAGACATAGATAACATAACCACCCCCATAAGGTAGGTAATAAATAATTTTCTCACGATTTAGATTCTCTATTTTTTAAATATTTATACAAGCTATTGTAATAACTAAAGTATTACGCAAACATCATATATAATTTATTAAAAAATTTCGATAAATTTTTTTACTTAAGATATGCAAACATACTCTCAATATTTTAGTTTTTTATGATTCTGCCCCCTTTTCCCTTATACTCCTCATTTTTGAGCCTCTTTTAAACTTATTATGGCGTCACCCCAATCTCCTCTTTCTACACAGCAACACTATTCACTCTTTTTAGCAATTTTCTCACTCGCTGTAGGTGGCTTTTGTATTGGAACCACCGAATTCGTCGCAATGGGACTGATTCAGGAAATTGCAAATAATTTAAATATTACCGTACCAGAAGCTGGCCACTTTATTAGTGCCTACGCATTGGGTGTAGTTATTGGTGCTCCTATCATTGCTATTCTCGGAGCCAAAGTTCCGAGAAAAACTTTATTACTCGGCTTAATGCTTTTTTATGGTGTAGCTAATGCCTGTACTGCTTTAGCTCATACACCTGAAACTGTTTTAATCTCACGTTTCATTGCAGGTTTACCACACGGAGCATATTTTGGAGTGGGTGCCTTAGTTGCAGCAGAACTAGCAGGTCCATCAAGAAGAGCTTCTGCGGTTGCCCAAATGATGATGGGTCTTACAGTGGCAACTGTAATTGGTGTTCCTCTCGCAACGTGGTTAGGTCAAAATTTTGGCTGGAGAGTTGGTTTTGAGTTTTCAGCAACTATTGCTTTCGTCACTTTAATTGCTGTTGGTTTCTTTGTACCCAATATTCCAGTTCAAGCAAAAGCAAGTATAAAAACAGAGTTAGCTGGCCTTAAAAATATCAATATGTGGTTAACACTAGCGGTAGGTGCTATCGGTTTTGGAGGCATGTTTTCTGTTTATAGTTATGTCTCACCAATTTTGACTGAATATACAAAAGTTAATATCCAAATTGTCCCTATCGCTTTAGCTATCTGGGGTATCGGTATGGTTATTGGCGGCTTAGCAGCAGGATGGCTTGCTGATAAAAACCTGAACAAAACGATTGTAGGCGTATTAATTAGTTCAGCTATCGCTTTTGTTGTAGCTAGTTTCTTAATGAGTAATATCTATACTGCTATTGCTTCATTATTTTTGATTGGTCTTACCGTAATGGGATTAGGCGGAGCTTTGCAAACTCGTCTAATGGATGTTGCAGGTGATGCACAAACATTAGCAGCCTCTCTCAACCACTCTGCCTTTAACCTTGCCAATGCATTAGGTGCATTTTTAGGAGGATGGGTACTCAGCCACCAAATGGGCTGGATCGCCCCAATCTGGGTGGGTTTTGTTTTGAGTCTCGGAGGTCTTATCATTTTACTCATTGCATTCGCAGTAGAAAAAGCGAGCAAAAAAGTTTAGTCAAAGAAAATGCTAACTTATTATTTCTAATCAGTTAGCTTTCCGCCACAATGAGGGCAATAACATTTTTTCTCTCTCACAGCCTCTTTTTCCTCTAATACTTTCTCACGCATAATTTGAATAATCAGGTTATGTGCCTGCTCTTTTGGCAGCCCCACTTTTTGACGAATCCGCTCTATTTCAATTTCATCATGTAAAATATCAATCCCTCGCACTTGCAGTAACTCACGAAATTCTTGCTCTAGCCTTTGATTACGCTGGTTAAGTTCATTTGCAAGCCCAGATGCCAAGATACCTGCTGGTAATGCAGCAATACCAACACCCAATATAGTAATGAGTGCTCCCAATAATTTGCCTAAACTGGTCACTGGAGTGACATCGCCATACCCCACCGTAGTTAAGGTAACAACTGCCCACCACATAGACTTAGGTATTGAACTAAAAGCTTCCGGCTGCGCCTTATTTTCAACCACATATATTCCAGAAGCAGTCATAATAATCATAATAATTAAAATAAAGATAACTGCCTGAAAAGAACCTTTCTCACGTTTAATCACACATAACAATATCTGTAACGAGATGAAATAGCGTGTTAATTTTAATAAACGAAGTAAACGCAATATTCTGAGCATACGAAGATCGATTCGTACGAAGAAATTTAAGTACGCAGGTAAGATTGCCATCAAATCAATAATTGCTTCCCCACTTTTCATCCAGTTCAAGCGGATTTTCCATGCAGATTGTGTCGTGTCACGATCGGCGATACTCCACAATCTTAATAAATATTCAATACTAAAAATTGCAATTGAAATAACTTCAAAATAGTCAAACCAAATATGATAACTTGAGTACAAATCATTTACCGTTTCCAATAAAACGGCCGCTACGTTACCAATAATTAATACGACTAAAAAATAATTAATACATCTACTTATCGTAGTTTCATAGTCATGATTATGAAGATTATTATAGAAAAACTTACGCAATCCCTTCCAAGCTGAATTTTGCATATAGATCTGACCACTTGATATTAAAGATATAGTAAGCTCTTGCCCTCTATTCACCAATATAGTCTTTGATAAATTTTCCTTCACTTACTTCAGCATTTAAAATTTTCTACTTGTTCTCAGGTCAATTCACCACAGCACATCGGAATTCATTTTCTTCCCACCACAACATATCATAGATGCCTGGGTGTGATTTTAAGATAATATTTATATAGTTTTGCAGCACCATGATGTGATGGGTAATATCAAGCTTTCTAAATAAAAACTTTCTTAAAATAGGTGTATTTGGAGAAATAAAAATTGCGAATCCATTGCTATGTTCTTCATAGACACTTATTCCAAGATACATCGTTATTTCAGGCAATGGAATCTCAATTTGCCATCCCCAGTTCTCACTATATAGCTCTACATTTAAATGGTATCTATTTTTCAATATACTAAAAATATATTGTGCAATATCTTCAGTTTTTTGAACTAAAACACCGCCTTCGTTAAAGTATGTTTTTTGCTCATAAAGTTGATAATCATCAAATTTAAATTCAACAATTGTCTTTAGCATTCTTAAATTCCCTATATAAAATACTCATATTTTTTTTAATTATTTTTAAGTTCGTTTAATTATTTTAAAACAAAAAACCAGTTAATTTCTAGTACTATATTTAATTTTATATATATTAAATTTAAAATGATGCATTTATTATTTTTAAATAAATGTACGACCCAATTCACGCTTTTAATAAAAACAATAACTCAAAAAGTCTATTTTTTACCCAAAATTATATATAAGTTATTTTATTAAATAATTTTTCTGAAACTTTCACCTTCATATAAATATATAATTTATTTTTTGATCTTTAAAATTTTCTAAAAATTAGTATTAGAATATTTTAATTCAGATAAATATCTTTATAACTTGTTCTAAAATTAACAATGTTAAGTACTATTTATTAGAATGATACCTATATAGACAATTTATAATTTAAAGATTAATTCAATGCCACCATTACAAAATAAAACTTAACAATTTTCATTTCAATTAAGAAATACTTAATTTCAAAAGAATTGTCTTTTCCAGTGAAATGAAAACTAGTACTTACCACGAGTTATTTTGAATTTTTGAATGATTTGATTGATAATAGAACTTTAATACTTATTTCTATTTCTTTAGCGATCTACTCATAAAGAACTTTAATTTTTTAAACACATCAAAACAAGGGGAAATTACATGGGATTTAAAGCCCTCCCTACACTTATTTCTTTATTTATTACATTGCTAATCTGGTTCGTGATTCCTGTACCCGTAGGTGTTGATCCCAATGCTTGGCATTTATTAGCGATGTTTGTGGGCGTGATTGCGGCAATCATTGGAAAAGCTATGCCAATTGGTGCAATTGCCATTATTGCAATAACTTTAGTCGCCCTTACTGGCGTTACCAACACCAGCCCAAGTGGTGCAATACAAGATGCCCTGAGCAGTTTTGCTAATCCCCTGATCTGGTTGATTGGTATTTCCATCATGATCTCTAAAGGTTTGCAAAAAACTGGATTGGGTGCACGATTAGGCTATTTATTTATCGCAGTTTGGGGCAAAAAAACGATTGGTATCGGCTATAGCATGGTGCTTTCCGAACTCATTCTCGCTCCTGTAACACCCAGCAATACGGCACGAGGTGGAGGAATTATTCATCCAATTGTACTGGCAATTTCTACTAGTTATGATTCCGATCCAGCCAAAGGCACCGAAGGACGGATGGGAAAATACCTGTCGTTGGTTAATTACCAAGCCAACCCGATTACCTCTGCAATGTTCATTACTGCAACCGCCCCTAACCCATTAGTAGTTGATTTAGTGGCAAAGGCGACCCATAGTGAAATTTCATTAAGTTGGAGTACTTGGGCACTAGCGATGTTACTGCCGGGGTTGATTGCCTTAATCATTATGCCTTTGATTATGTATTTAATGTATCCACCTGAAGTCAAAGAAACGCCTAATGCAGCTCAGTTTGCTAAAACTAAACTAAAAGAAATGGGTCCTGTCAGTAAAAATGAAATCATCATGCTTGGTGTATTCGGTATTTTATTGATGTTATGGGCGGGTATTCCTGCCATGATTTTTGGCTCCGCTTGGGCTGTTGATCCAACGACCACGGCCTTTATTGGTTTAGGATTATTGCTGCTTACAGGTGTACTCACTTGGGATGATATTCTGACGCAAAAGAACGCGTGGGATACGATTACTTGGTTCGCAGCATTAGTCATGATGGCAACTTATTTAAATAAGCTTGGCTTAATCGCATGGTTCTCGGGTGTTTTAGAAACTGGTATTGGTCATTTAGGGCTAAGCTGGATGCCTGCTTGTCTATTATTAATGCTCGCCTATTTGTATGCACATTATATGTTTGCTAGCACCACGGCACATATTACCGCCATGTTTGCAGCCTTTTATACGGCAGGACTTGCTCTCGGTGCACCGCCAATGTTGTTTGCTTTAATGATGGCAGCAGCTTCAAGTATTATGATGACATTAACCCATTATGCGACTGGCACGTCCCCTGTAGTGTTCGGTTCGGGTTACACCACACTTGGTGAATGGTGGAAAGCTGGCTTTGTCATGAGTGTTGTTAATATCACCATCTTTGTGGTGATTGGTGGACTTTGGTGGAAAGTGTTAGGTTATTGGTAGAATTGTTTTAGTTTAAAAAAGCCCCTTGTAATGGGGCTTTTTCATATATTTATTTAAAAGTACTAAATTATATCTGCTTAATTAATCGGACTTAATATCATAAACCCAATTCCGTGCTTGTTGGTCTGTTGTAGTTTCACAGACGTAATAATCTTGATCCCATGAGTCTGGATGGAATATTTCCTTTTTGTAATAGGTTACTTGTTTGTCATTTTCAACACAAACAAAGCTGTCCCCTTGGCCTTTAACCGCTGAACCGTTAAGAAATCCACCAATACATAAGAAACGTGATTGTTTAGCCATTTAGTTGAATCTACTTTTTAAATCACTCATTTTCAATGATTAAATGATGGATGGATTGAATTGTAAAGACAAAATTACTGGGCCATGTCAATTAAAATGGTGAGATGTATAGCACAGAAGTTACTACAATTTTTTGATTTAAAGCATGGTCTTAAAATTTAGATTCATTAGGAATTATTAAAAAAAATAAGGGCTGATTAATCAGCCCTTATTTTTAGCTTTTTACTCAAGCAAAGCATAGCTTTGCTCTTGCGCTAGGGAAAAGCCTTTCGGCTTTTCTTGATCCTAGCTCATTAAGTCAATTGAGCAGCTTGGATTTTCTTAGTATCAACTTGATCAGCTTCTTTAGTATATTCGCTCATCTTGTCGAAGTTTAAGTATTTGTAGATGTCAGCAGAAGCGCTGTCGATTTGCGACGCGTACTGTTGATATTCTTCTGGGCTTGGTAATTTACCAAGAACCGCAGCTACAGATGCAAGCTCAGCAGACGCTAAGTAAACGTTTGCACCTTGACCTAAACGGTTCGGGAAGTTACGAGTAGAAGTCGATACACATGTTGTATTCGGCGCTACACGTGCTTGGTTACCCATACACAATGAACAGCCTGGCATCTCTGTACGCGCACCAGCACGACCATAGATGTTATATAAGCCTTCTTCCATTAATTGGTGCTCGTCCATACGAGTTGGTGGAGCCAACCATAAACGAGTAGACAATGAACCACCAGGTACTTTATCAAGTAACTGACCAGCTGCACGGAAGTGACCGATGTTCGTCATACAAGAACCGATGAATACTTCATCAATTTTGTCGCCTTGAACGTCAGAAAGAAGTTTCGCGTCATCTGGATCGTTCGGGCAGCAAAGAATTGGTTCTTTGATGTCAGCAAGATCGATTTCGTAAACTTTTAAGTATTCTGCATCAGCATCAGCTTTTAACAAGCTTGGATTGTCTAACCACTTCTGCATGTTTTCAGCACGGCGCGCCATTGTACGAGCATCGCCATAACCTTCTGCAATCATCCACTTCAACATGGTGATGTTAGAACGTAAGTATTCAGCAACTTTCTCTTCAGAAAGTGTGATTGAACAGCCAGCCGCAGAACGTTCAGCAGATGCGTCAGAAAGTTCGAATGCTTGCTCAACAGTCAAGTCATTTTCCATTTCTGACAAATCGATCTCAAGGATACGACCAGAGAAGATGTTTTTCTTACCTTTCTTCTCTACAGTTAAGTCACCCGCTTGAATTGCGTAGTAAGGAATTGCATGTACAAGGTCACGTAAAGTGATACCAGGTTGCATTTTACCTTTGAACTTAACAAGTACAGACTCTGGCATATCAAGCGGCATAACACCAGTTGCAGCTGCGAACGCAACAAGACCAGAACCCGCTGGGAATGAAATACCGATTGGGAAACGAGTATGTGAGTCACCACCAGTACCAACTGTATCTGGAAGTAACATACGGTTTAACCAAGAGTGGATAATACCGTCACCTGGACGTAAAGATACACCACCACGGTTCATGATGAAGTCAGGTAATGTATGGTGAGTAGTTACGTCAACTGGTTTTGGATACGCAGCAGTGTGACAGAAAGACTGCATTACCAAGTCAGCAGAGAAGCCCAAGCAAGCTAAGTCTTTTAACTCGTCACGAGTCATAGGACCAGTTGTATCTTGAGAACCAACTGTAGTCATCTTAGGTTCACAGTAAGTACCCGGACGGATACCTTGACCTTCTGCTAAACCGCATGCACGACCAACCATTTTCTGAGCTTGCGTGAAGCCTTTGCCAGTATCAGCAGGTTGTACAGGTGTACGGAACAATGTAGAAGGTGCAAGACCTAATTCTTCGCGTGCTTTAGTTGTCAAACCACGACCAATGATCAAGTTGATACGACCACCAGCACGTACTTCGTCTAGAAGCACTGGAGTTTTAAGTTCTGCTTCTGAAATTTGTACACCATCTTTAAAAGCAGTAACTTTTGCAGCAGCATGGTCAATTTTCAATACTACTTCGTCACCCATGTTCATGTTGGCAACGTCGATTTCTACAGGTAATGCACCTGCATCTTCCATTGTATTAAAGAAAATTGGAGCAATTTTAGTACCTAAGCACACACCGCCATCTTTTTTATTTGGAATGTGTGGAAGTTCGTCACCGAAGAACCAAAGTACAGAGTTAGTTGCAGATTTACGAGAAGAACCTGTACCAACAACATCACCTACGTATGCAACTTGATTGCCTTTTGCGATGAGTTCTTTGATTTGGTTTAATGGACCAACTTCACCTGGTTTTTCAGGATTGATACCATCACGCTCGTTTTTCAACATTGCATTTGCGTGTAATGGAATATCTGGACGGCTCCAAGCATCTTGCGCTGGAGATAAGTCATCAGTATTTGTTTCACCAGTTACTTTGAACACAGTGATTTTGATTTCTTCTGGAACATCAGGACGGCTTGTGAACCATTCTGCATCTGCCCAAGATTGTAAAACAGCTTTAGCATTGGCATTACCCGCTTTTGCTTTATCTGCTACGTCATGGAATGCATCAAATACAAGAAGTGTTTTCTTTAACGCTTCAGCAGCTAGGCTTGCAAGTTCAGCATTATCAAGAAGCTCAACGAGTGGTGCTACGTTATAACCACCAAGCATCGTGCCAAGTAGGTAAACTGCACGCTCTTTAGAAACGAGTGGTGAAGTTGCTTCGCCTTTTGCAATCGCTGCCAAGAACGCTGCCTTTACGTAAGCTGCCTGGTCAACACCTGCAGGAACACGGTTTTCAAGCAAATCAACCAAGAACGCTTCTTCGCCTGCTGGTGGATTTTTTAATAGTTCAACAAGCTGAGCTGTTTGAGCATCATCAAGTGGCTTCGGTGGGACTCCGAGTGCGGCACGTTCTTCAACGTGTTGGCGGTAAGCTTCTAGCACGGTGTTCATTCCTCTTTTTTTGAAAAATTACTTGCAAATTCCAGCTTTCTAAAAAGCTTCACAAGTAATATGGACTACAAAAGTTTACTAGAGTTCAAGGTAAAAGTTAATGAAAACGGGGTGTTTCTCCGTGATGCCCATTATTTTGTATCTAAATACCAGTGTTTAAATAATGAGCATATCGGGCAATATTGAGCTATTTTTAAGCAAAAAGAGCTTTAGCTTGGTGAAAGTTCAATACTTCACCCACAATTAGAACGATTTATATTTTGGCATTTTGTCATGAGGTGTTGCCAAGCATTCATCCATCATTTCTTTTCTAACTTTTTCTTGAAGTGCTTGAGAATCTTTTGTCAGTTCTTCTTTTGGAATCGCATAAACTTTTTCAATAATATTAAGAATGAATTTTTTTGTTATTTCATCTTCAATTTTATTTGCATGCTCAACTGCCTGAGCTTTTTCAATTGATTGCTGACGATCAAAAACAATACTTCTAGCAGCATTTCCTACGCTAGTACAAAAGCCATGCCACTGCTCTTCTGGTGTTAATGGCTTCTTTTCTGAACAACCGACAAAGAACAAACTCACTGCAATCAATAAAATCTTTTTCATCATTTCACTACACTAATTATTGCTGCTCATATCATACGGAAAATCAATATTTTTGCAAAAACTACCCTATAAAAAGACCGAGGTATAAAATTCCCTCGGTCTTTTTATATCAAGCATTAGAAATGCAAGTTTCGTCATTCTGGTTAATTAAAAAATTTGATATCTGTCGGTGTCGGTATTTTTGCTGCATCACCTGCTGGTTTTAAAGTGCCATTTTTCGCATCAAAGCGGAACAAACTAATGTTATTAGTAAAAACGTTCGTCACATACAAATATTTACCAGACGCATCGAATGAAAAAGCACGTGGTTCAATACCATTGGCTTGATAAACTGTCGGCTTACCTAGTAATCCATTCTGTTGAATTTTGAATACTAAAAGTTTGTTGTCTGCACCGCGATTAGCAGCAATCACATATTGGCCATTTGGACTGAGGATAATTCCACTCGCACTCTTGAATTCAGGTGTTTTGTCCTCGTGAATCAGTTTTAGCTCAGTCACTTTTTTCAAATGACCATCTTGCACATTAAATGTCACAATTTCACTTCGCATTTCTGCGGTGACATACGCATGTTTGCCATTTGGTGAAAAGACCATATGACGTGGGCCAGAACCATGCGTAAAATTCACATCTCGGGTGCTGTCCGCTTCGAGTGGCTGAGGCTTATTCGGGTTATAAAGAAAGGTATAGACTTTGTCATTTCCAAGATCGGTCGCATATAAATACTTACCATCTGGGCTGAAAGTTGTCGAATGTGCATGACCACTCTCCTGTCGACCTTTGATGTGGCCAGAACCTTCCGCAAAAACAATATTTTGTACCATTTCACCCAAATGGCCGTTCGGCAAAATTGGAAAAACAGCCACTCCCCCACGACCTTTATCAAATGCCGAATAGTTCGATACAAACAGGAATTTACCATCTAAACTGATTGATGCATGTGTTGGATGCCCACCATGGCTATTCACCGTGTTCAACACCTCTACCTTTCCATTTTGAACGGATAATGCAGTCACCGACCCTTCATTTTCTTCATTAGTTGTATATGCAAAACGACCATCTTTAGATTTTACAATCCAAGACGGACTTTTCATTTTCAATACCTTAACAGGAGTTAAAGTCCCATCTCGATTTACTTGAAGCTGGTATAAACCTTCACTGGCTTGTTTTGGTTTTTGCACAAGTGGTGCATCAGGGATTGATGTCCATGTTCCCACTAAGGCGATTTGTTGTTGTGCAGCATTTACTGAGGAACACCATCCAAATGACAAAAGCGTCAATGACAATGTTGCTGTTAATTTATGAATTAGCTCACGATATTTAATATCTGTATCGTTTTCCTTGCTATATTTAATTTCAACATAAGTATCTATTTTCACTGATATATCCTTGAAAAACCCACCTCATTTGCACTTCTCAACAAGGTATTATTAATTTCACTTAATGATTCTGAAAACTAATTTATAAAATAGCAATTTTCAAGTGAGTTTTCTTTAATGAGAACCGTATTCAAGCTTTGGCTCCTTTTAAAAGAATCGATGTTTTATATAATAAATATTCAACTTTTTTAAATCCTATAGAAGTGCTTAAAATAAAAGCCCACTAAGAAGTGAGCTTTTATTTCGTTATTACTTGAGACTAATCAAATCATTATAGGTACTAGCGTACTTTTCTAATGTTTAATTTCCATCTACTAAAAGCGCCAGTTGTAGAATAAATCGATTGCTCTTTCTAAAGACTGGCTTGCTTCTAAGTATAAACGTCGATTCATTTGATAACGTAAAGTGAGTTTGTTCACTGGAGTGAATACGCCAACACCATAACGGATAAATAGATCAGGTGTGATATAGCCCGTTAAGCTCACCTGCGTATCTTCACCCGTACCTTGTGCATCTAAAGCTAAGCCACTCAAACCAAAAGTACGCCCGATCTGGTTAGTTAAAGCACGTGTACCGCCCAAGCCCATACTGATCCCTGCGGCAGCAATGGTGTTATTTACATCAGATTTAAACCCTTCTGCATTACTTAAACCACTTGAACCTTCATTAATACGCCCCGTAACAAGCGCATTCAATGCTTCTTGCTCAGATAGGCCTGCATCGTTATAAACTTGAATGTTTGGTGCTGTGGCAGTACCTGTCACGCGTACACCTACCATACTGCCCTGAACATTTTTGTTTGCATCGATATCTAAAGTCGGGTTTGCCAATGGACCATTAAAACGTGCAATTGCTCGGTTCAAATCTAAACTTTGTCCATAGGCTTCAATTTTTACTTTTTGACTGACACCAATTGCCCCGTTAGCTCTCATTGCAGTTTCATAGCCACGTTGGGTTAAATTTAGACGACCTACTAAAGGAATATTACTGTTAAAGCCTTGGAATATCACTTGATTACCAATATTAACAGCAATATCTGCTCGAATATCCCAAGGTTTAGCAGCACGTAAAATTGCAAGCGGGTCTTGGCCTTGTCGAACTATGCGAACATCTGATGAGGTATTAATAACTGGAGCAGTTGTCTCAGGCATTGAAATACGTGCACGAGGAACATCTACCGATCCCTTTAAACTTAAACGCTTATCGAAAGGATACATATCAAGTGTAAGGTTTGGATTGGCAATTGCTGTAATTAATGGAGCCTGACGTACAAGTAAATTATCACCTTTGAGGTTTAATTGAAGACGTGGTGCATCTTTCCATTCAAAACTACCTTTTAAAAGCCCTACACCTTGACCGCTGTTAAATGCTCCATCAATTGTTGCCATGTCCTGACGAATTGATGAATAGATCTGAACATTAGTTAAATTAACTGGCAGCGAAATCATACTGATTGCACCATTTTTCAGACGCATTTCACCAGTAAACTGCGGTTGAGTTAATGTACCATTAACTTTACCAGCTAAGGCTAAGGTCCCGCTTAGTAAGCGGACATCTTGAATAAATGGTTTCAAGACTTTTAACTGAACATCGTTAAAGGCGACCTCACCATGCATTGGCATTGATGACTGGAAGGGATTGATAATGACGTTCGCATAACCCGTACCAATATCAGGTGTTTTAACATCTACACGGAACAACAGACCCTCAGATACACTTTTTGCAATAACACTTAACTCATCATAAGCTAGTGTTGTTGGAGGATCTTGAGGATCTTCAGCCGCTAAACCAATTTCACCTTTACGTGTAATTAAACGTGCATCAAGTTTTGGATTTCCTCCATTTACCCATGCCGCTTTGGCATAACCGTTTAACTGCCCAGTCATTGCTAAGCCGTCTGGCATAAATGCTGCGAAGTCACTTAAATCCATGTTCTGAGTTACAAACGAAATATTACCGCGTGCTTTACTTACCCGTACTGGCTGGTCAAAACAGAGCTGGCTATTCGCACTTTGCCAACAGTGTTGACCTACATACAGCTCAGACCTTGCAGAAGAAAAAATCACTGGAGCATTTTGATTTTGTGCTAGACGAATTCGTCTTGAATCAAAACTTCCTTTCTGAATTTGACCTAACCAATCATTATTTTGATTAAATCCGCCTGCCAACTGAACATAGAACTTGGAAATACTATTATTGCCGAGCACTTTCAATAAATGCGCTTTTCTTGTTCCAGTTAAATTCAATTCGGCAGACTGAATTTCTCTATTTCCACTACGTAAATTATCTAATTTTGCTGTTAATTGAGTCGGTGTTGTTTCCGATGTTGGAAGTTCACCCTGAATACTCAATCTCTTCACGCTGACTAAAGTATTAAAAGCAAAGTTATCTATTGCGATATTTGCTGTTGCTTTTAAACGTGGTTGTGATTGTACATTCAGGTCACCATAAGCTCGACCGCGTAGTCCCGGATATAACTCGTAGAGTGCAGGCGCATTGAGCTTGATTTTTAGATTTTGTGCATTACCAGTCGCTTGTAGCTGATTCTGTCCATACACCAAAAATAAATTATTTGCTTCAAACTGCTGAGGTAAAAAACCCTTTTGATTAGAGTCCAACAATACAGATAAATTACCCTTACCTCGGACAGGCTTATTATTTATAAAGCCAGCAAGGTTCAATTGCTGAATATTAATTCGTTTCAAATGGTCTGACCAAACCCCTTGTGTTTTCAAATTCCCTGAAATTTCACCTTTTACAGTTGAAGTAAAATATTGGGGTTTAAAGCGTACCAATGAACTATTAATATCCCATGCAATACGATCTTTTAGATTTACAGAACCTGTCGCATAGATTTTTCCAGCTACCCCATCATGTTGTAACTGGTTAATTCGAATAAAATCTGGCGTACCTGCTATAGAAAACTTCAATAAACCATTTGCCTGTTTTAGGGCTTTTAAAGATCCATCATAATTAACTGCAAAACCTTTAAAGCCGCCACCAGCTTTCACATCATGGAATAATAAGGCAGCTGTACTTTTCCCACCTAAAGTTACAGTCTCTTGACTGGCTTGAGCCAGTCGACCAGTTAAGTCAATTTTTTCAAATTGAATGATTTGCTGGTTTGGTTTAGCAAAACCATTTGCCTTAATTGAACCATTTAAAAGATTAATAGGCGCTGCCGCTTGAATACTTTGTGGATTAAAATCTTTTGCATTTAACAAGGCGTTCCAAACTAACTGGCGTTTTTCCGTAGGAAGTAAAACTTTAGCCTGACCAGTTAAGCTACCTTTTTCAGCAGTAAAACTAAAATTGGGAACATTTAAAACATTATCTTTAATATTCAGATTGGCTAAATACTGTCCTGTCAGCAATAAGGTTTTTTCATGCTGATATACTTTTGTAGCCACTTTAATATCTTGCTGGCCATCACGTAACGTTAAATCAACCTGACCACTGTCACTACTTAACCATCCAATATAAGGCATTGCACGATTTATTTTTGTCCAAGCTACATTCATGAGCATTGGTTGGGGTTTTTTATTTTTTTCAGGAGCCTGATTAAACTTGAGTTTCCAAGACTCGTAACGGTCAAAATTAACATTAGCAAATACTTCAGTACCTTTTTCCAAAGAACCGTTTGAGGCAACAGCAGCATCTAAACTTGGCGGTAAAAAGTCTTGAACAACCTGAGGAATTGCTTTGTCTTTAGGGTTAATATGGTCTAAACGGCCTTTGACGTCCCACGTTACATGATCTTTCCAATTAACCAAGCCTTTAAGGTTAACAGTGCCTTTCATAACTTGGCCATTAAAATCAGTGATATTCAACTGATGAACCAAGTCAGTATTCATTAAAGCGTTGTATTGACCTTCAGGTAAATTCTCACCCTTTAAATCGGTATCAAGTGCCAAATTAAGTTGTTTAATATCACCTTGAAACTTGATCACACCATTTTTTGCAAATAATTTTTGTTCAACCAATAAAGGCAAGTGATAATTTTTGAATAACAACGCACCTTGCATAGGCACTTCATGACGGACTGGATGTAAAACGACCCACCCTGTTAATAAATCTGGTGTTGTTGTCGCCACACCCGCTTTTAAAGTATCTAAACTTCCTCGAGCTGCAACCTTAATATTTTGAATATTTAAGCTTTTTAAAGACGGAATTCTTAAATCTGCGGTCGCATTAAGTGGATATTTCCCGCTAAAGTCCATCTTTCCTGTAGCGTTATGGACTGAGAGATAACCCATATCCATACTGGATTTTTCAAACTCCAGTTTAGTCTCTGACCACAGCGCATTATTTAGGTGAACGTCATGGAAATTTACAATAGAGCCTGAATTTTTAATTTCTAAATGATCGACATTTGCCTTATCTACCCGAAGCACAAACGGTAATTTAATGGGTTTAAATTCAAAGGGTTTATTCGATGGTGGAGCTTTATTAATAATGCTTAAGTTGCGTACATCTGCATGACTTAAATGCACTTCTTTTTCTAATAATAAAGAACGCCACCCTAAGCGAACATCAGCTCTATCTAAAGTAACATCAACTTCTTTTAACTGAACAATAATATTTTTAAGGATAATTCCTCTAAGTAAATTACCCCCTTCATATTCATATTTAATTATTTTCTGGGCTTCTAAAACCCGATCTAATAAAAAACGACTTCCGCGATCTGTTGACATCATGATCACTAACGAAGACGCTAATAATAAAAATATGATTAATATCGTCAGCAAGAAACTACGCAAAATGCGCCGTTTCTTAGGAGACCTAGGTGCCGAAGTTGGCTGCTGTTCTACTTCCGCCATAAAATAAACCTAATAAAATTTTATTTTTAAAGTTGTGGGCCTATAAAGAAATGTAAACGAATCGGATGGTTTTCATCTGAAATACCCGAAGCGACATCTAAACGAATTGGGCCGATTGGAGACTTCCACCGAATTCCAACCCCAACGCTATAAGCTGCTGGATTATTAAAGTCTTTATCATAGGCATTACCAAAATCAGAGAAAATAGCAGCTCGCCAACCGTCCTTAAATTGATAGTTATATTCTAAAGAACCTACAGCCAAAGCTTGTCCCCCAATTTTATATCCATCGACTTCTGGGGAAAGACTCTTATAGTCAAAGCCACGAATTGTTTGGTCACCACCAGTAAAGAATCTAAGATTGTACGGAACTTTATTAAAATCATCGGTAAAAATGTAGCTTAGATCAGATCTTCCAACGAATTGATGATCATCATTTTCACCAAGAGAATAAATAAATCTCCAGCCCGCGCTAGCAATTGCCATATTGGCATCAGACAATAAAGACTCGCTACCTAATTCTAATTTATAAGTTTGTTTAAAAGCTTTCGTTGGGTTTAAACGTGTATTACTCGTGGTTTTAGATGTCTCATAACTAAATAATAATGCTTCTTGCTCTGAGGCAGCAGTTTTAAAAGCATCTGGTAACTCAGAAATATCAACATTACCCTGTTGGGTCAAACGGTCTAAACGATAACGTACGCCAAAAGTATGCTGCCAGTTCCCTAATGGGCGTTTAATTATGCGCTCTCCACCTAATACTGCCGACTCAGTAAGCAAACCTACATCAGGACCAATATTATTCCTCGTCTCGCGCTCATATCCACCCACAATGTTAAAGTAATCATTTAACGGATGTTTATAAGGAATACTATATCGACCATCAATAGATTGACGAATTTGAGAGACTTCCATATTGGCATCAAAAGAATGACCATATTTATTCACAATAGAACGGCGATACTGACTACGTAATCGGGCGCCCGTATCGGTTCCATAACCGACACCAGTCTCTAGACTGTTTAGCTTATCTGCATTTAAAGTCACAATGACCGGAATTCTTTTAGTTTCACGCGCTTGTTCTTGCAGGCGATCCTGTTCAGTTTCTTTTTCACTTTGTTGAGTTGGGGCACTCTGCAACATCGCTGTTTGAGGTCCTGCCTCTTTTACCTTTTGTGTTCCTGCAAACTGTTTTTCATCTACTACATTTTGGGTAACTTCTTTATTCGACGTGGCTAATTGACGAGCTTTAGCAAGTTGTCTTTCTTCTGGTGAAAGTAAATTAGATTCATCGACATCAATATTTTGCTCATCGACAAGCGCTTGTAAATCTGGCGGTAACTCAAGTGGCTTTTCAATTGGATCAGGTTTTATTGAATCAACTAAGGTGTAATTAAAATAACGCGAGTTCGTTAAGTTATTAGCTAAAACATTTACCCGCCAAAATGCATAATCATCGCCGTCTTTCCATGGCGCCATACTTTCTAAAATATTCAAATTCAATGGCAAAGGTTTCGATGGATCACTCATACGAAACTCAACCTTATCAAGTTTGTATCGCTCACCTGTTTCATAGCGTAAGTTAATATCAGCCTTATTTTCTGGCTGACTTACTTTTACATCATGCAAGCGCCAAAAAGCATCAAAATAACCATTATCTGATGCTGCATTAACAATACGATTTTTAGTGGTTTCATACAAACCGTGATTAAAGATATCACCGACATCTTGATCGGGAACTAAGCGAATAACTTGAAACTGTGGTTGTTTTTCGCCTGGACCTGTAAATTGGATATTTTGTTCATTAATTCGAACAGGTTCATTCGGCGTGACTTTTACACGAACTCGACTTGGGCTTAATTTTTCAAATCGGAACTCCGCATTATAATAACCGACTGCTTGCGCGGCCTGATTACTCAATGTTCTAAGCTGAGGTAAGGCCGCATTAAAATCTTCAAATGACTCTTGAGTAAATGTTGATAGCTTACCTTTAATATTTTTAGCAAGCGCATCTGAAGCCCCATCTACCTCCGCAGTAATACGAGGTACTTGCTCCATCGGAATTACGCGTGGTGGACGCACTTTATTCAAAATACGTTTAAAGAAACCAGCTTGCTCAGGCGGCACTTCGGCCTCTGGAGTTAACTCAGGTAAGGTTTTTCCCGTTTCATTGGCTTCGACTACAATCTGACTATCAGATTTAATCTCTTGCATAAGTTGGTCAATATTTACAGGCGCTTGATTAATCTGATTTAATTCAGACTGAGTTGCGTCACTGACTGTAACTTCTGGTAGCTTCTGAGTGCCATTTTGGAAGTTCTGCGCCTCACTTTTAGCTTGCTCAGCAACTTTATAAATTTCATTTGCCATGTTTTGGTCAACAGGCAACTCTGGTAAATCTTCAAGATTATCAAGACTAATTGGCTTAAATTCGTTAATTTGATTTGGAAATTGTTCTTGTTGTTGCAATATAGCCAAGCTATCTTGTTGTTGCTGAGCTTGAGTTACAAGTGTAGCAATATCGGTTATTGGAGCAGCAGTTTGCTGACTCACAGGAACTAATTGTTCAGTTGATGCATCAGACACAGTCTGGTTTAAAGTTGAGGAATTACTCTCAACAGAGGTTTGAGCAAAGCTTGGAGTTACACAAACCGTTAACAACAAGCTGCTACAAATAAGTTTAGGAATCCCCTGCATTTTTAAAATTAAATGCATAGAATGAGAGAGAGTTGACTGTTTAAACTTAATTTTAGAAGGCATAGAAAACTCTAGACTTATTTTTTAATAAAACGCACCAAGGTGAGTGTAAAACTCACTCAAAACCATTGATTTTTCATTTAATCAAGCGTTAAAAATATCATACATGGTTTTCGATGCAAATTAACACTCGGTCACATTTTTTTATAAAACACAATGAAGTTTGCACATGATGAAACAAGATGAGCACCTGATGACGTCACGTCGGTTTGTACCGATGTTTTTTACCCAGTTTTTCGGGGCATTAAATGATAATGTTTTTAAGCAATCTTTATTATTGGTGATTACTTATGGGTTGATTCAGCAGCAATCTGCCCCTGTTAGTACTCTTAATAATTTAGCAGCCCTTTTGTTTATCTTGCCATATTTCTTTTTTTCAGCAACAGCTGGACAAATTGCAGATAAATATGAACGTTCACAACTCGTTCGTGGCATAAAAATTTTAGAAATCATCATTATGCTCATCGGTTCTGCTGGTTTTTTATTAGGACATTTATGGCTATTGTTACTTGCTTTATTTTTGATGGGGACACATTCAACATTTTTCGGCCCTATCAAATATGCAATTTTACCTGAAATTTTAAAACCTAATGAATTGATGTCTGGTAATGCCTTGTTTCAGTCAGGCACTTCAATGGCTATTTTGTTTGGGATGATTTTAGGTGGTGCTGTAATTGCATCCTCCCATGGAAACTTATTGTGGATTAGTCTTACTGTTGTAATTATTGCTGGTATTGGCTATTTATGTAGTCGCTTCATCTTGCCACAGAAAGTTGCTGCTCCCGATTTAAAAATTGACTGGAATTTCATTCGTACCAGTTTTCAAACCATTAAATATGCCAAAAGCTTACCTTTAGTGTTCACAATTTTGTTAGGTAACTCATGGTACTGGTTTTATGGTGCTACTTATTTAACTCAGATTCCTCAACTTACTCAGCAAAATCTTCATGCTTCAGAAAATGTAGTTAGTCTTTTACTTACTTTCTTTTCGGTTGGTATTGGTGTGGGGTCGCTTCTCTGCCGAAAAATTGGTGGTTCAGAGATTAATATTAAAATGGTACCGATTGGTGCAATTGGCCTCACTGTTTTTGCGCTCTACCTCGCAGCCAGTCTAGCATTTGTACCAGAAAGAACGGGTGCATTGCTCACTTTAAAAGATATTTTTACTCAAGGCTGGGTTTACTATCATGTCATGCTGGCAGTGACTTTACTGGGCATTAGTGGTGGTTTTTATATTGTTCCCCTTTATGCAATGATGCAGGCATATTCACCACGCTCACATCGCGCTCGTGTCGTTGCGGCTAACAATATTTTGAATGCCGTCTTTATGGTTTCTTCCGCAATTTTTTCAATCTTAATCTTAAGTGTTTTAAAAATTGATATTAAAATACTTTTTATTATTACAGCTGTACTTAGTGCAATCTTTAGTATTTGGCTTCTAGCTCGACTAAAACCAATGCTTGCCACAGCCCACCTTTCTTTAGAGGACTAATTTATGCGCCAATATACAGGCATTGATCGACTTATTAACTCTTTTGATCAGGCATTACGTAGTCTTGTTCCAGGTGCAACAGCAGCGCAGCGCCAAAATCCGGCCGAAACAGTTGAAGCAAAATTAGGAGTAGAAGATGCTCGCCATGTAGCAGGTCTAATGCGTGTTAACCATAGTGGTGAAGTGTGCGCACAAGCCCTTTATCATGGTCAGGCATTAACGGCAAAATTACCCAATGTTCGCCAAGAAATGCAACAAGCGGCAGTTGAAGAACAAGACCATTTGGCTTGGTGTGAAGTTCGATTAAAAGAGTTAAATAGTCATACCAGTTTATTAAACCCAATTTGGTATGGCCTTTCTTATGGTATGGGTGCTCTTGCTGGTATTGCAGGTGATAAATATAGTTTAGGTTTTGTGGCCGAAACCGAACGTCAGGTGAGTCTTCATTTACAAGATCATTTAAACCAGTTACCTGCTCAAGATGAACGCTCTCGTAAAATTTTAGAGCAAATGAATGAAGATGAATTACACCATCGCCATACTGCACTGGAAGCAGGCGGTGTTGAATTACCTTATGCTGTGAAAATCACCATGACAGCTATTTCGAAGTTAATGACAAAAACCAGCTATTATCTTTAAAGAAAAAGAGGATTGATCTCATCATGATCAATCCTCTTTTCAAATATTATTTTAATCCATGATCGTATTTAAAACGCTCGACATCTCGAATGGAGTTCCAGTAGTTTCGATTAATACGGTCACGATCAATTTGTAACTCTCTTAAAAGCTTACGATAACGTTCACGCTCTTCTGGTTTCAATTTTTCATTGTAAGCATTATCAGAATATTGCTTAAATTTTTCGTCATAACGATCATACTCATTTTTTGCATTATAGTAATCGGAAGCTGCCTGATAATAAGGTCTTAAACTGTTACGCTTCTCGACTGGGCACGCGTTAAAGTTACCATTTCCCTCCAAAGCGTTATAAAAAATATTCGCTGGTTGACAATAATATCCAAGGCCTTCCTTATATCCACGCTCATATGACTTTTGATCGGGAACGATATTCGCTTTTCCACATGCTTTGTAATATTGATCTAAACGAGGCGTGGAACCTTTCGCCCCATCTTTCTCACCCACTAACGACCAATTTGCAGTCTTACATTCTTCTAAACTCATTGCAGCACAACCTGAAAGGCTGATTGCTAGAATGGCTAAACCGATATTTTTCATATTAAGACAACTCAAAAATAAAATTAAAAAAACGCAAAAATAAAATTCCAATAAATACCCGATTTAAGTCTTGCTCTATTGAAGACTTCAAAAAGTTTATAACTGGATAAGAACGTAAGTTTAAATCAGTTTAAACATCTCACCAAATTCAAAGCTCAAAATTCGTACTATCATTTAATTTTAAAAGGAAAAACCGGAAGAATTTATCCACGATTAAACTGCCCTATACACTATTTTTATTTAAAGGTTACATGTGAAAATTATTTTCAACCATTTAATTTTTAACAAAAAATTATAATTTTTTTTTAAAATGTACTTTAATCATTTTACTCTTTTTTTACGCGATTAACTTCAAAGGCTAAGGTAGGATTTTAGCAAAATAACCACCAAGGTTTCTTATAATGAGTACGCTTATTTACCCCAATTTAAACTTAAAAGATTCTCACTTTAAGGCATTTAAAATATCAGATGATTTTATTTCACCGATACAAGATCATACTTTCAACTCAGAACTGTTTTTGAAAGAAGTTGATGACTATTTAAGTTTATATCCTCAGACTCAACATATTGATATTTGTCTACATGATTTAAATGGACATATTCGTGGGAAACGGATTGATGTTAAAAGTCTAAGAAATCTCTCTGGCGGATGTTATTTCCCGCTTTCCGTTTATGCAATGAGCCTCGATGGAAAAGTTATTGAAGAAACAGGTTTAGGCAAATATATTGGTGAACCAGACAGACTATGCGTGCCCATTTTAGCTAGTTTACAACCCAGTGCTTTAACCCCTGAATTGAATGCCCAGCTTTACTTATCAATGCAAGAAGAAGATGGCACAGACTGTCGCTATGAGCCACGCAATATATTAAAAAAATTATTAAATCAGTTACAGACTGTCCATTATTTTCCGGTCATGGCTGCTGAACTAGAGTTTTATCTTTTTTCACCCCATCATCAAAATGAACCGTGCTTAGAAAAGCAATGTTTTGATATAGATGCACCAACAAACTATCAACAGGTTTTAGAAGAAGTAGAAAAAGCCGCTTTACTGCAATCTATTGAAATTACAGCGATAGTGGCAGAGTCTTCCCCAGGACAATACGAATTAAATCTTCAACATAGCCATAATATTTTAAAGCTTTGTGATCAAATTAATGCTTTAAAAAGAATTGTAAAACAAGTCGCAAGAAAACATGACTTAACTGCATGTTTTATGGCTAAACCAAACTTATCAAAGGCTGGTAGTGGCATGCATTTTCATATGAGCATGCTTAATCAATACAATGAAAATGTATTCAGTTCGGAAGTAGAAAAAGATAAACCTTCGCCCAAACTACTTAGTGCGATTAGTGGCCTAATTGAGTTAATGCCAGCATCTATGGCTATTTTAGCGCCTAATATTAATTCATATAGACGTTTTAAAATTGGTCATCATGTGCCATTAGAAGCCAATTGGGATACCAATAATCGTAATGTGGCCATCCGCATTCCATGCTCAGATGTACAAAATCAACGCTTAGAATATCGGGTTGCTGGAGCTGACTGTAACCCCTATCTGGTTACAGCTACTATTTTAGCCGGCGTGTATTACGGCTTATCTCATAAATTACCGCTGCCCAAACCTGCACATCTTTTAAAATTTCCAGATGAGCACATTTTATTAGCCAATAATCAACAAGAAGCCTTAAAAATATTTAAAGGGAACCTTATTTTAAAAGGATATTTGGGAGCTGACTTTGTCGAGCATTGGTACACAGTTAAACAGGCAGAGTATCAAAATATTTATAGTCAAATGACTGAAGCAGAACAACATTGGGATATATAAATAAAAAAAAGCAAAAAAACTATAAACCACTTTGCAATCCCTTAGGGAGAAATTCCCTAAGGTTTTTTTTATTTAATTCATAACTTTTTGTTTAGATAAGAATCTCAAACCAACACCTGGCTCAGTTGCGATATAACGTGGCTGAATTGCGTTATCCCCTAGTTTACTGCGCAACTTACCCACTAAAATACGTAAATAGTGAGTATCTTCTTGATGGGTTGGCCCCCAGAGTTCTTTTAGGAGCTGGGGCTGTGTTAAAAGCTGTCCTTGATAGCGCATTAATAGCGTCAAAAGCTGAAATTCTTTTCGAGTTAAAGTAATTGGCTGTTGCTCAATCCAAACTAAACGTTGTGTAACATCGACTTTTAGGTAGCCATCATCATAAACATGCGCTTCTTGCTGAATGGGTTGATTTCTTAAAATAACGCGTATACGCGCTAACAGCTCTTGTACACTAAAAGGCTTGGTCATGTAATCATTTGCGCCAGCATCTAGCAAGGCAACTTTTTCATATTCATCGGCACGTACAGATAACACAATCACTGGAATATTTGACCAGCTACGTAATTCTTGCAGTACTTCTTTACCGTCTAAATCTGGCAAGCCTAAGTCTAGAATAACCAAGTCGGCACCTTGTGTTGCCAAGGCTTCTAGACCTTTATACCCAGTCTCACAAAGCATGGTTTTGTATTTTTGTGTTCTTAAAGCAATATCTAAAAATTTACGGATTTGAGGCTCGTCATCAATAATCACAATACGTGTTTCTACTGGAGATGTTTCTGGACTTATCATGAATTTACAACTTATTCTTTTATTGGATGAAGGGGTAATCTTATTTGAATTAGAGTACCTTTTTTTTGTCGTCCTGCAAATGCCTCTATTGTTCCCATATGAGCGCCAATAATTGCTTTTACAATCGTTAAGCCCAAACCAGTACCAAATTTTCCACGGTCTCCACGCTCCATCGTGTAAAACATATCGAAAATACGGTGTCTTTCTTCTTCAGGAATTCCCACACCTCTGTCTTCAATTTCTATTTTCACTTCATCTTCTGATGAAAGATTAGCGCGAATCATGACAGGTTCATCTGGGGGTGAAAAGTTTGCCGCATTTTCTAAAACATTAAAAATGGCTTGTTCTACCAGTGCTGGGTGAACATACAAACTAATCGTTTGTTCAGGCAACTGAACTATGACTTGGGTATCTGGTTTATAGCGCTTTAAACGGCGGGTTGCCGAACCGATTAACTCATCTATCCCAATCCAGTCTCTTTTTAAAGTTAAACCTTCATGCCCCAAACGGGTCATATCAAGCAGGTTTTGAATATAACGGTCTAAACGCTCACCTTCTAAATGAATCGTCTCAAGTAAATCTTGTTGGTCTTGTTCTGACATGTCAGCTTTAAAATTAGCAAGTGTGTCCGCTGCTCCAATAATAGAAGCAAGTGGCGAACGTAAATCATGAGATACCGAAGATAATAAAGCAGAACGTAAGCGTTCTGTTTCACTGGTTACTTTTGCCTGTTCAAGTTCATTCACTAATTGAGTTCGAAGTGCTGCCTGCGCAATATACTCAATTACACTTTCCGTCAGTTTCTTTTGCTCAAAATTTAAAGAAACCACTTCATTTTTAAAATAAATTCCGACTATACCTAGGCTATTTTTTTGTTCTAAAAGTGGTAAAAACCACCAATTTGACTGGCTAAGTGTATCGGTAAAACGTCCGCACGGTTGTTGATGTTTTAAGCACCAATCTGCTGCCACTTTTTCTTTATCGTTTAACTCAACATCAGATGAAATTACTTTATCTTGAATACAAATCCACACCTTAGTTTGAAGTTGTGTTTCTAAAGTCATACGACCTGTTTGCATAACTTCTTCAAGATTTACGGCACTAGAGAGTTTACGCGCCAAGTCCTGCATCACCGTAGTATAGACATTGGCAGCTTTTAAAGACAAAACCTGCTGACGTAATTGAGAAGCCAAGCGTCCAGCGATTAAAGCTGCTGCAAAAAAAGCAACAACGGTCACTACCCCTTGGTGTGCTGAAATCTGAAAAGTAAAACGGGGGGCAATAAAGAAAAAATTATAAGATAAAAAACAGATTAACGCTGCCACTACCGCAGCGAGCATTCTAGTTTTCGTTGCTACAATTAAAACTGAAATAATAAAAATGACAGAAAAGTCTTCAATCCCTAATAAAACTTCAGCAAAGTGAGCTACAAAAATGCTGGCACACGTAACAGCTAGAACAAAAATACTTTCTTTTAATGATAGAAATGATGGCTTTTCAAGCTGAGTTGTTTTTTTAGTACCTTGTTCTGGATGCAAAATGGTTAAGGCAATTGAGTTTTCTTGATTCAATAATTGCTGAGCTAAATTTTTCTTAAATAATTTTAACCACCATGGTGAGATACTTTTGCCAATAACAAGATTTGAAATTCCCCGATCAACTGCCGCATCCATTAATACTGACGCAACTCGATGCCCATATAAAACTTCTGTACGGCCACCTAGTTGGCGGGCCAGTTCAAACGCACGGTCAATTTCGATATATTCTTTTTTATATGAATTTCCTGAACTCTGTCCAAAGTCTAGATTCTTAGCTACATTCACTACAGTCCATGTAGCCCCATAACGTTCTGCTAAACGGCAACCTGCCCGTACTAAATACTCAGAAGAGCCTTGCCCATCTATCGCAATCATTAATTCATTTTGCAACGATATAGATTTTAAACCTTTAGAGACATAGCTTTCTTTTAAATCTGAATCAACATGCTCAGCAACGCATTGCATTGCTAGCTCACGTAGTGCAGTTAAATTCGAAATGCTAAAAAAGCCTTGTAACGCCAGATTTGCTTGCTCGGGCACATAGACTTTTCCTTGATGAAGTCTTTCAATAAGCTCACTAACGGGTAAATCAATTAAGCGAATGTCTCGAATACGATCAAACACTCGATCTGGCACAGTTTCATTTACTCTAATGCCAGTAATCTGGTGCACCACATCATTTAAACTTTCTAAATGCTGAATATTGATGGTCGTGAATACATCAATACCCGCATCTAACAATTCATTAACATCTTGCCAACGTCGCTCATGGCGACTATTTGGTATGTTGCGATGAGCCAACTCATCAACCAAAACAATTTCTGGATGCCTAAGTAAAATGGCATCTAGGTCCATTTCTTCTAAAGTATGCCCCTGATATTGCATTTCCTTTCTAGCAATTTGAGGCAACCCTTCCAAAATTTTTAGAGTTTCTATTCTTCCGTGGGTTTCAACAATACCAACAACAACATCTGTGCCTTGTTGAAATAACTCTTTAGCGCGGGCAAGCATGGCATAGGTTTTACCAACGCCAGGCGCTGCACCGAGAAAGACCGTTAGTCGACCGGCTTGATATCTGTTGACATGATTTAATAAGGCTTCAGCCTGATTTTCGCGATTGCTTTGCACTTGATATCATCCGGTAAACTAACAATTTTATTTTTAAGTTAATGTGTAGATTGTAATTGATCTAAAGCGATATTTAGTTCTAATACATTAACACGAGCTTGCCCTAATACACCAAACTGAACTGGTTCAATATGCTTTTGTAATAGTTCTTCCACAGCTTTAGGTTCTAAATGACGAACTTGAGCCACTCGAGCAACCTGTAATTGAGCGGCTTCTGGGCTAATATGAGGATCGATACCACTACCCGATTTAGTCACCAAATCGCTTGGAATAGGTGTGTTACCCGTATGATCCTGTTTTTTCACTTCAAGAATCTGAGCATCAATTTGTTTTTGCAGGTCTGGATTCGTGAGGGCTAAATTTGTACCCCCCATAGACATTGGATCATAAGCAACTGCTGAAGGGCGTGGATGAAAATAAGCCTCTCCAACAAATGGCTGAGCAACTAATTTTGACCCTAAAACTTTATGATCTATTTCGATCAAACTACCATTGGCCTGATTGTTAAATAAAACCTGTCCAGCACCTGTAGCGATAGCACTATAAACAGCACCACAACCAACCAAGGTAAAGATTAGGAGTCCTAAAGATGCTCTTAAGGTCTGACCCAAATTTGCTTCTGAATTTTGTGCATAAGTTTTCATTTCAAACTCCAGATTACAAACCAAATAATTGAACAATCACAACATCAATTGCTTTAATGGCAATAAACGGTAAAACCACACCACCCACACCATAAATCAACATATTTCGACGTAGTAACTGAGTTGCAGTTGAAGGTTTAAATTTGACACCACGAAGTGCAATTGGAATTAATAGCGGGATAATAATCGCGTTAAAAATTAATGCAGATAAAATCGCACTATTTGGACTCGCTAGATGCATAACATTCAATACTTGCATTTGCGGTATTGCGGCCGCGAATAGTGCAGGCAAAATGGCAAAGTATTTAGACACGTCATTTGCTAAAGAAAACGTTGTTAAAGCGCCGCGAGTAATAAGTTGCTGTTTCCCAATTTCAACCACAGCCAGCAATTTGGTCGGGTCAGAGTCTAAATCGACCATATTGCCGGCCTCTTTGGCAGCTTGTGTACCCGAGTTCATAGCTAAACCAATATCGGCCTGCGCTAATGCCGGTGCATCATTGGTTCCATCACCAACCATCGCAACTAAACGACCTTGTTGTTGTTCATTCCGAATACAGGCCAATTTGTCTTCTGGTTTTGCTTCGGCAATATAGTCATCCACCCCTGCTTCAGCAGCAATCGCGGCAGCAGTTAATGGGTTATCACCTGTGACCATGACGGTTTTTATGCCCATTTCTCTTAAACGGGCAAAACGTTCTTTAATGCCGTGTTTAATCACATCTGAGAGTTCAATGACGCCCAATACATGATGTTGATTTGCGACAACCAATGGTGTTGCACCTTTTTTGGCAACTTGTTCAACACGCGCTTTTAACTCTAAATCTTGAGAATAATCTTCATCTACAAACTTCAAGATCGCATCTAAAGCACCTTTACGAATCTGGTCACCATTAGGTAAATTCACGCCAGAAATTCGAGTTGAAGCACTAAAAGAGATAAATTCGGCCTGCTTAGGTTCTTGCTGTTTTAGACCCTGTTCTTTTGCTAACTTAACAATTGATTTTCCTTCTGGTGTTGGGTCGGCAAGTGAACTTACCCAAGCAGCAGCTCTTAACTCAGACTCACTCACAGAAGTTAAAGGGTAAAATGAGGTCGCTTGACGGTCACCATAAGTAATGGTTCCTGTCTTATCGAGTAAAAGCACATCAATGTCACCAGCAACTTCGACAGCTTTACCTGATTTCGCTAAAACGTTGGCTTTGAGAGCACGGTTCATACCCGCTATCCCAATCGCAGGTAACAAACCGCCGATTGTTGTTGGAATCAAGCAAACCAATAATGCCACAAGCACGACTGGATCAAGTTCAATATGCAGATAATGAGCAATAAACGGCAGGCTAATCACGACAATTAAAAACGTGAGTGTCATCACCATTAATAAGAAACCAAGTGCAATCTCATTTGGTGTTTTTTGACGGTTTGAACCTTCAACCAAAGCAATCATACGGTCTAAGAAACTTTGACCAGACTCAGCAGTGATTTGTACGACAATACGATCTGTAAGTACTTTGGTTCCGCCAATGACTCCTGAACGGTCTGTTCCTGCTTCACGTAGCACAGGTGCTGACTCACCTGTAACAGCCGATTCATTAATCGTGGCAAAACCTTCTACAATTTCACCATCGGCTGGAACAAGCTCACCTGCATGTACTTCAATAAAATCATTTAAGTGAAGTTCAGTTGCTGGAATTTGAGTCGTTTGACGGTCGGTCAAAGAATTGAGTCTTCGAGCAGTCAAGTTTTCTCTTGCTGCACGCAATGAAGATGCCTGTCCACGACCTCTAGCCTCTGCAACCGCTTCAGCATAGTTAGCAAATAAAATCGTAATAAACAAAATTGCTGTGACGACCAAGCCAAACACTAGGGTGGCATATCCCATTAAGGTACTTAGAGCAGTAATCACTGTTCCAAGCCATACAATTGCCATAACTGGGTTTTTAATTGCATGCTGGGGTAGCAATTTCACAAAAGCATTTTTCCAAACTTCAAAAGTTGGTACTGCCACAGTTGTTTTATGGCTATTTACATGAGTTTGTGTATTCATTTTCACTCGCCTCCTTAGCCTTTAACCAACAAAAGTTGATCGGCAATTGGCCCAAGGACAAGAACTGGCATAAATTGTAATAAGGTAAGCAACACAACAATCGTAATCAGTGTTAACGCAAAAGTTGGTGTTTCAACCTGAAGACTACCTGTTGTTTCGGGTGCTTTTCTTTTTGCTGCTAAACGTGTCGCAATCATTAATGGCAAAATTAAAGCTGGGAAGCGCCCTAAAATAAGTGCAATGCTACAAGTGACATTCCACCAGACTGTAGTATTTTTAAGGCCTGCAAAGCCTGAACCATTGTTGGCAAATGCAGAGACATATTCATAGAACACTTGGGTAATACCGTGTGGCCCTGGGTTTGTAATGCCAGATAAGCCCGGAATGCTGACACTTAGAGCTGTAAAAGCAAGAATGATAAGAGGCTGAATCAAGATAATAATTGCAAGTAACTTGATCTCTGGGGCTTCAATTTTGCGCCCAAACAACTCAGGCGTACGGCCTGTCATTAAACCTGCAATAAATACCGCAAGTAACAGATAAACCATAAACTGTTGCAGACCACAGCCCACACCACCCCAAATGGCATTAATCAACATATTAATGAGTTCAACCAGCCCAGTGAGAGGTGCCGAAGAATCGTGCATCATATTGACCGAACCATTATTCACTTGTGTGGTAAGCGCAGCCCAAACTGCTGATGACGCAGCTCCGAATCGTTGCTCTTTACCTTCCATTACGGCAATTTGAGATGCCGTCGATGACATACTTTCAGACCAGACAGCTGCAGCACCTGAAATAATTGACATCAAAAGCATGCTACCAAACACAAAGTAGGCAAATTTTTTGCGTTGGGTAAAATGCCCCACCATAAAAATGACTGTCATTGGAATGAGTAAAATCGCAATCATTTCAAAGAGGTTAGATAGTGGCGTTGGATTTTCTAAAGGTGCAGCACTATTTGGACCATACCAGCCCCCACCGTTACTACCTAATTGCTTAATCGCCACCATTGGGGCAACTGGTCCTAATGGAATTTTTTGGGTTTGTACTGTATTCGCTTTATCAATAACTTGTACTTCGGGTCCGCCCTGAAAAGTTGCTGGCACGCCTTGGCTATTGAGCAATAATGACCAGACAAAACAAAGTGGAAGCAAGAAACGTACTGTAGGGCGGATCACATCTGCCCAATAGTTACCAATTAAAATTTGATCTGGCTGTTCAGCAACATCTGCTGCAATATGGCTAGGACGTTGATAAAAGAAAGCTCTTAAAGTCGCAACAACTAAAGCTAGCCCCATCATTGGTGTGATGACTTGTAAGCCCACAATACCAGTCATTTGCGACAAATAAGACAATTGAGCTTGGCCAGAATAATGCTGTTGATTGGTATTAGTTAAAAATGAAATAGTCGTGTGTAATGCTAAATCCCAGCTCATGTTTGGTGCGTGATTTGGGTTTAATGGTAGCCATGCTTGCGTCATGAAAATAGCGAAAACGGCTACAGCCAGAAAGACACAGCTAACAACAAATGCTAAAGAATATTGTTTCCAGTTCATTTGTTGTTGTGGAGATATACCTAACAAGCGATAAACAGGATTTTCAATCCAACGAAATAATCCATCACCCCACATCGGCTGATTTGCCATCACTTTGGATAGATATTTACTCAGACACCATGCTAAAAAAATAGTAATAAATAAAACAAGTATAAGTTCTAACATGGCTATTCTCCTTTATATTCCAAGGCTTGATTTGCCAAACTGGAAATAAGAAGAAACGAAGAAATATCATTTTTTTTGAGTCCGCATAAAACAATGCCTGACTGATGCAAGATGCGCATTTGAGAATTTATAAGCATCTTTATTGTCCTGAAATAACACTAATTTAGTGAATTTCAGTATGGGTAAAATGCTCGTAAATTCTCTATTGAGGAACTCAAAGACCGCGTAAATTTTACGTAAAATCTAGTTTAAAAGAATCTAAACTTTAAAATTAACGACTGGATAAAGCGTGCTATCAGCCTTTAAAGTCTTACAATGCCAAAGCTCATATAAAGGGATTTTTACATCAAGTGCTAAAGGTAATTTTTTAGAATTAAATTGCATATGGTCCAGATCATTTCCCCATGCGATCAAATCTACATCTAAAGAAATATGATGCGATGGACGAACACGACCAGAATCTGACTCAAGTTTCTTGAGAAAAGATTCAATTTGTTCACAGGCTAAAGTACTTTTTAATAGACATGCTGAATTCCAGTAATCATCTCCAATACCATCTCGGCATGGAATTTGATAAACAGATGAAAACTGCACTTTCCCCAATGTTGCTAATTGCTTATAAGCAAAATTAAAGTGTTGTTCTGCGTCTAAATTACTCGCCAGAGCGAGCGCAAAAATTGTTTCTGGTGCGTTCAAGACGAATTCCTACAGCATTAGCTTCTGCAATGATGGCGGGCTTACGGATGGTTATGGTAATTTTTTCAACTGTTGGAAAAGTTTCAAACAAGCTTTGCAAAACCAAGTGTGCTGCATGTTCTATTAATTCAGGCTTAGCATCTTGAATCGTTTGAGCCGACAACTCACAAATCTGCGCATAATTGAGTGTATCTTCAAGTTTGTCAGACTGTGCAGCGCGGCTCAAATCATTATGAATGGTTAAATCCAACATTAAAGGTTGAATGATTTGTCTTTCCCAGTTGAAACAGCCAATGACTGTTTCCACCTTTAAACCTTCAATAATTATGGCATCCATAAATTCAAACTGACCTTAGTGCTTTAATAACGAAGCAGGTTCCATATTTTGAACCATTTTCAAACGTTGGTCTGCATAAATATCAGTATATGGTGCGAGTACGCGCATAAAACGATCAAAATAAAGCATTTGCTTAAATAATAAAGCAAAATCTCGAGGGAATTTAATACCGTGGCGCTCACCCACACCCACCATATCCATCATAATGTCGTTTAAATCGGCAGGATTGGTAGACAGAATTTGCTGCGGATCAGCCATCAAAACACCATTAAACAAGCGCTCTAAATCTTGAGCCAATACATCCACATCAACTTTGTTATGGGTCATACCCATTTTCAGCATGTTTTCTGCCATTGCCTGATAATCTGTTTTTTGCAATGCATCCATAAAGGCCATACACGCTGTCCAAACTTCTGGGTTTAGCTGACCTACGATACCAAAGTCAATAAAACCAATTCGTCCATCTTCAAGCAACATTAAGTTTCCGGCATGTAAGTCTGCATGGAAACTCTTACAGAGCATTAGACTACCAAACCATGTGTTCATTGCTGTAATAAGCACTTGTGATGGGTCTTTAGCATATTGTTTTACCACACTAAAATCTGTCAAAGACACACCATATAAACGCTGCATGGTTAAAACACGGCGTGTAGAAAACTGATGATAAACTTTAGGCGCAGTCGCAGCATGGTTTTGAGAAATATTTAAATATTCTACAAAGTCATCTAAGTTTTGAGCTTCTTCAATGAAATCAACTTCACGCACCATACGGGTTTTAATTTCATCAACAATATCAGAAAGAGCAGCAAACTTGATCTTTGGTACTGCGCGTTCAAGTAATTTAGCAGCCCAATGCACAACATTTAAATCTGTATATAAAATGGTTTCAACACCAGGCTTTTGTACTTTAATAACGACATCTTCGCCAGTGGTCAGTTTAGCCGCATGAACCTGAGCAATTGAAGCAGAAGCTAATGGCTTTTCATCGATATAGCTAAAAATCTGATTTAAATCTCGCCCTTCAAACTCAGAAGCAAGAACCTCTTGAATATAGCTAAATGGCAGAGTTGGGGTCTGGTCTAAACAACCTTGGAATTCTTCTACATATTCACGAGGGAAAAGCGATGGCGTACTTGCAATAAACTGTCCAAGTTTGATGTAAGTCGAGCCAAGCGACTCAAAAGTTTCTCTCATAAGTTTGGCATTACTTGGTTTTTCAGTTGCGTATTTAATACCAGCTTTAGCGGCAACCACTGCTGTTTCACCAATACGGGCAACTGAACGCAGCCCATCAAACAAAATATTTTTTTTCATATTTCTTCAAAACCAAAACATTCAGGTTGAGTGTAGCAAATTTTATTTCACTTGCTGACTAGCTTGCCTGACAAAGTGGGCAATTTATATCTTTATCAAAACTAACAAGACGTTGTGTCATATTTAATCCATCCCACAGCAACAGTTTCTGTTTTAAGGGGGTACGATTAAGCCCTAAATACAACAAAGTGTGATGAGCCTGTAATGACGCTATCATTACAGGAGTAGTAGCAAGTACTCCTGACTCAGCACAACGTAGCCCTTCATTGGCATGCTGTTCTTTTGGAAAAAGGCATTCATAACACGCAGAATCGCCTTCCACCATAAACATTTGTGCCTGAAAACCAATTGCTGAAGCACTAATTAATGCGACCTGATATTTCTTGCAAGCTGTATTTACCAGATAACGCGTTGTAAAGTTATCACAGCCATCTAACACGACATCTTGGTGTGCAATGAGTTCATCAATATTATGTTCATCTAAACGTTCGTTATAGTATTCAACAGAGATATAAGGGTTAATTTTCTGTAATCGTTTTGCCAAAATTTCTGCTTTATAACGGCCAATATCTTCATAACCAAATGCAATCTGGCGTTGTAGATTACTCACTTCGATTGTATCTGCATCAATGAGTGTTATTTTCCCAACTCCTGCACGTGCCAATAACTCTGCACTACTACAACCTATCCCTCCGGCACCAACAATCAGGATATTAGCGAGTTTAAGTTTTTCTTGAGCTTCAATATCCCATCCATCAAGTAAAATCTGACGGCTATAGAGATGCATCTCTTCATCACTTAACTCTACAAAATCGACATCTTGATGATCTGTCACGCATTGATCCTTTCACTTAGTGGCGAAATGATTTTATGATTAAGTCAGTGATTAGAAAAGCCATAAAACAAAAACAACCTTTTATTCTTTTAAACTTTATTCACTACATTACATCTACCCTACTTTCTGCAACAATACTTGGTATCTATTTTCTTTATCACTTAGGCTAAATATGTCTCAATCATATATTGCACCTGTCGAATTAGAAAAAGCTTATCGCCTGTTAAATCATGGTCCAACGGTATTAGTTTCTGCTCAGCATGAAGATGATCGCAACGTTATGGCCGCTGCGTGGGCATGTGCCTTAGAATTTAAGCCAGCCAAAGTGTCTGTAGTTTTAGATAAGAGTACTAAAACCCGACAACTTGTGGAACAAAGCGGCTATTTCACACTACAAGTTCCCTGCTTTGCTCAGCTAGATATGACCCAACGGTTAGGAACAATCAGTAAATTAGACGACCCACAAAAACTTAAACATTGTGGAGTAGAGCTATTTTATCAAGAAGGGCTTACAAGCCCACTTGTATCAGGTTGTATCGCATGGCTCGTATGCAAACTTATTCCTGAACCGCATAATCAGGCAGCTCATGATTTATTTATTGGTTCTGTTGTGGGCGCATGGGCAGATAACCGTGTTTTTAGAGATGGACATTGGCACTTTCAAGATGCTCCAAAAGAACTTCGAAGCCTACACTATATCGCTGGTGGAACCTTTTATTTAATTGGCGAGGAAGCCAAAGCCAACCTTGAATAACGAAAACGGATATTTCTTTTAATTGCAAAAAACCGCAAATGCCATGCGGTTTTTTGCACTCAACGTTTATTGTTAAGAAATTTATTGCTTCAACTGGGGCTATTTCACAAGCAATGATTAAAAGGCCTTCTCATCATTTTGGCGCCATACGAATAGCACCATCCAAACGGATAACTTCGCCATTTAAATATGAGTTTTCAGCAATATGGGCAACCAAACGGGCAAACTCTTCTGGTTTTCCTAAACGAGATGGATACGGCACCATTTGCCCCAAAGCATCTTGAACATTTTGAGGCATACCTTTAAGCATTGGAGTTTCCATAATTCCCGGTGCAATCGTCATAATACGAATAGCATGGCGTGCCAACTCACGAGCAATCGGCAATGTCATGGCCACAATAGCACCCTTAGATGCTGAATATGCTGCCTGACCAATTTGCCCATCAAAAGCTGCCACAGAAGCTGTATTTATAATTACGCCTCGATCTTCTTCACCTGCTTCAACTGTGTTTTTACTCATTGCATCCGCTGCAAAACGCAGCATATTAAATGTACCTGTGACATTAATCTGCAAAGTCTTTGAAAACAACCCTAAATCATGTACACCTTCACGGCCAACCACCTTCGCAGAAGGACCAATACCTGCACAGTTGACTAAACCATGCAAACTGCCATGTTTTACCAATATATCTTTAAAGAACTGTTCAGCAGCTTGCTCATCGGTTACATCAAGTTTTACAAAGTCAGCTTTTGATCCTAATTGCTTTGTTTGCTGCTCACCCGCTTCTACATTCATGTCTACCAATGTAACAGAAGCACCTTGCTGTACTAAATATTCGGCAGTTGCAGCACCTAAACCAGAGCCACCCCCTGTAATTACAAAATGTTTCCCTTGAATTTTCATGATTTAATGTCCTATAGAAATGTTCTTTAAGCTTAGTAGTGAGAGTAAAAGTTGTTTTTTTCCGATACAATTTCAAAAAGCAGCAAAATGTTTGCAACTTTTGATCACTCCAGATCTTGAATATTAAATACTTCACTTGAAATAAGTTTATAAAATATGAGTCTCTGACATGGTTGTCCAATCTTCTTTGAGTAAAGGAACAATTTCGATTGCGCTAGTACATGAAGCGCTGAGTATGGCTTATGCCAAAGGGCTAAATACACAAATCATTCTAAATAATGCAGGTATTCCCGCTGAACTACTGATGTCTCCAAAGGCTCGTGTGCCTGTTATGACATATGCCCAATTATGGATCGAGCTTGCCAATGTAATGAACGATGAATTCTTTGGGATGGATAGCCACCCAATGCGTCGTGGCAGCTATAAATTACTGACTAAACTCGTTAGTACCGCAGAAACTTTAGAAAAAGCACTCTACGACATTTTAAAGTTTTTTAACTTTGTGCTTGATGACATGCGTGGAGAATTAATTCGGGAGCAAGGAAAAGCTTATTTAGTGATTCATGATCGTGAACAACCTAAACGCATGTTTACCTATGCAACCTTTTTAATATTAATACACGGGCTTATGTGTTGGTTAGTAGACCAACGAATTACCTTAAATAGCATATCAGTACGCTGCTCTAAGCCTCAGGATATTCAAGACTATCTGGTCCGTTTTTGTGCAGATATAAAATTTAATGCCGACATAAATCGAGTCGAATTCGATGCTCACTACTTAGATATTAAAATTAAAAAAGATAAGAAATCACTTTATGATTTCTTAGAGCAAACGCCACAAAATCTTTTAGTTCGCTTCAAAAATAAAAATGCCCTGAGTCTTCTTATTCGCCGCCATTTATTGAAGCTTCATCCTTCACAATGGCCTGAGTTAAAAGATGTTGCACAGCAACTTAATATTTCTGAGGCTACCGTTCAACGCAGACTAAAACATGAAGGAGTAAGTTATCAGCAAATTAAAAATGAGATCCGCTGTGATATTGCTGTTGAACGTTTAAGCAAAACCAGTGATTCAATTCAAGATATTAGTGAAGATTTAAGCTTTCATGATCCAAGCGCATTTCACCGTGCCTTTAAGAAATGGACTGGCGTTAGTCCAGGTGCATATCGAGATAATTTAATAGCACACCAGCAATAGCATACTATCGAACATAAGCTTATGGAATTAACACTTAAGCTTATTATATTTATGTCTTTTTAATTCAATACTTTAGATAAGCACATTATTTATATTTTAATAACCATTATAAAAACAGTTACTTATAATTTCATCTACACTTTTATCTTTCAGCCTGATTTCTAAATCAAAATAACTAAGTTTGGAACTTATCAAACCCATGTAAGGATGCTCTATTATTTGACTTGGTTATATTTTTAGTATGTCTTTAAAATCAAAATTTGCTTTACCAAAGGCTTTGTTGGCATCAACACTGGGGTTTGTATTTGCTTCATCTGCTTTTGCGGCAGTTCCAACCACCCTTAAACTTGATTATGCTTATTATGCTCCAACAAGTTTAGTGGTAAGAGATCAAAAACTTCTAGAGAAAGCACTTCCCAACACTCAAATTAAATGGGTTTTTAGTCAAGGGAGTAACCGATCATTAGAATATCTCAACAGTAATAGCATCGATTTTGCATCTACAGCGGGACTAGCAGCTGTACTAAGTAAAGCGAATGGAAGTCCAATTAAAACTGTCTATGTGCAAAGTCAGCCTGAATGGACAGCCCTTGTTGTGCCAAAAAACTCACCAATTAAAAGTTTAAAAGACTTAAAAGGTAAGAAAATTGCCGCGACCAAAGGAACAGATCCGTTCTTATTTACCTTGCAAGCATTAGATACGGTAGGCCTAAGTAAGCGTGATGTGCAGCTTGTTCACTTACAACATCCTGATGGCAAAACGGCGTTGGAACGTGGACAAGTAGATGCTTGGGCTGGACTTGATCCTTTAATGGCTTCAGCTCAAATTCAGTCAGGTGCTAAATTACTTTATCGTAATATTGGATTTAACAGTTTTAGCGTACTTAGCGTTAAAGAAGACTTTGCAAAGCAAAGCCCCGAAGCTGTTGAAGCAGTCATTAAAGCCTATGAACAAGCTCGAAAATGGGCAAAAGCCAACCCAGATAAAGTAGCAGCACTGTTAGCACAAGAATCTAAGTTACCTCTGCCTGTAGCTAAGCTACAACTAAGCCGAACCAACTTTGATCAAAATATTCCATCTGCATCCCAAGCACAGGCATTGAAACGTTCTGGGAGAATTTTGACGGAAGAAGACTTGGTAAGAAAAAGCACCAATGTGAATCAAGTCGTTGACCAGTTGTTAGACCCTCGTTTTGCTCAAAAAGTTGTGAAATAATATATGGGTGATTCAATCAATAAAGCTGAGCTAAAACACTTCTTAGCTCAGCAAACTTTAAAAGCTAAAAACAAGCATTTAAATAAAAAATTTATTCGCTGGTTTAAAGCATTACTCATTCCAGTAATCTTTTTAGTTGGCTGTGAGTTTTTAGTCAGAAATGGCTATATCGATGCTTATTTACTGCCTGCACCAAGCAGCTTATGGCAGTCTTTGTTGGATCTGGCGCATAGCAATTTGTTTGCACATATTTATATTAGTACATGGCGGGTTTTAATAGGTTTCATTGTCGGAAGCAGTCTAGGGTTAATTTTTGCGATTTTGGTTGGATTAAGTAAAGAAGCAGAAGCTTATTTAGAGCCGACTTTTTCTGCAATTAAATCAATTCCAAGCCTTGCATGGATTCCATTGTTATTGCTTTGGCTAGGAATTGATGAAGCTTCGAAAATTACGCTTATTGCTATCGGAGCTTTCTTTCCAACTTATACCAATACGGTTGCAGCAATTCATAATGTAGATAGAAAGCTCATTGAGGTTGGAAAAGTTTATCGGCTCAATGCTTTTCAGCGGATTATATCTATTATTTTACCAGCAGCATCTCCGGGAATTTTAACGGGTTTACGTAACAGCTTAAGCTTATCGTGGATGTTTATGATTGCTGCTGAACTGATTGCAGCCACTCAAGGAATCGGTTATTTATTAAGTGATGGTCGAGAAACATCCCGCCCAGATATTGTCATTATTGCAATTATTTTATTGGCCCTATTGGGTAAAGTGACCGATAGCTTAATGAAACTTATAGAAAACTGGTTATTACGTTGGCGAGATACACTACAAAAATAACTTTAAATCCAGCACGCCAAAGTGACTCGATCATTTTGGCCGTAATCTTGAATGGTTTTAATTTCACTAAAACCATGCTCAGCAAATATATTTCGAACAGCCTGTCCCTGATCATAACCATGTTCAAGAACAATCCAGCCTTGTGGTTTTAACCAGTTTTTTCCTTGAGTAATAATAATTTCAATATCAGCCAAACCCTTATGGTCTGCTACCAATGCACGGCGTGGTTCTGTTGCCAATGCCTGCATGTGTTCATCTTCAGGGTCAATGTAAGGCGGATTAGAAACAATTAAATCAAATTGCTGTTTCTCTAAAGCATCAAACCAAGCACCACAAGCAAATTTCACTTGTTGTAATCCATGGGTTTGTGCATTTTCTTTTGCAACTTCTAAAGTAGGTGCATAAATATCAGTTGCCGTTACTTGCCAATCTGGACGCTCACTCGCTAATGCAAGTGCAATCGCCCCTGTCCCCGTTCCCAAATCCACAATATTTGCATTCTTTGGCAAATTTAGATTTAAAACGGTTTCAACCAAAACCTCAGTATCAGGTCGTGGTACTAAGGTATCAGATGTTACTTTTAAATCGAGCGTCCAAAATGGCTGTGAACCTGTTACATAAGCTAAAGGTTCACCATTTTGAATACGCTCAAGCCCAGCCAAGTAGTCTTGCTCTTGCTGGACAGTTAACTCTTGCTCAAGTTTAAACTTTAATTCAAGCGAATTGATTTTTAGAAAATGCTCAAGTAACCAAGCATTTTCCTGACGTTCATAACTGTCAGGCTCACCACGAATTGCAAGCGCTTGAGCAATGTTCATTAGCCGCCATTTTCCTGTGCAAGCATTGCCAGCTGATCGGCTTGATATTCACGATGTAAGCTATCAAGCAATTCAGTTAAATCACCTTCCATAATGGCATCTAATTTATATAGGGTCAGGTTAATACGATGGTCAGTCATACGACCTTGCGGGTAATTATAAGTACGAATACGTTCAGAACGGTCACCAGAACCTACTAAATCACGGCGCATTTCAGACGTTGCTGCATCAGCCGCTGCACGTTTCGCATTTTCTAAACGTGAAACTAACAATGCCATCGCTTTGGCTTTGTTTTTATGCTGTGAACGTTCTTCCTGACATTCAACAACTGTACCTGTTGGAAGGTGAGTAATACGTACCGCCGAATCAGTTTTGTTAATGTGCTGACCACCCGCGCCCGAAGCACGGTAAGTATCAATACGTAAATCTGCCGGATTAATCTCGACATTTGTATCCACATCAATTTCAGGCAAAATCGCAACTGTACAAGCCGAAGTATGCACACGCCCCTGTGATTCAGTTGCAGGAACACGTTGCACACGATGCGCACCACTTTCAAATTTTAAGCGACCATATACGCCATCACCGTCTACACGGCAAATGACTTCTTTGAAACCACCATGCTCACCTTCATTTTCAGAAAGTACTTCTATACGCCACTTTTGTGTCTCGGCATATTTACTGTACATGCGGAATAAGTCACCAGAGAAAATTGCAGCCTCATCACCACCTGTTCCGGCACGAATTTCTAAATAAGCTGCATTAGAATCATTCGGATCTTTTGGAATCATCAAAATATTGAGCTGGCTTTCTAATTCTACAAGCAAATCTTTATTCGCTTGTATTTCTTCTTCTGCCATATCTTTAAAGTCTGGGTCCGACTTCATCATCTCAGCAGTTTCAATATCTTCTTCTGCTTGACGGTATTTACCCCAAACTTCGGTAATTTCAGATAAATCACTATGTTCACGAGACAATTTACGGAAACGTTTGTTATCGGAGATCACTTCCACATCTGCAAGCAATGCGGTAAGTTCTTCATGTCGATCACAGAGTTGATCAAGTCGTAAACGGAGTGACGCTTTCATAAAAGGAAATATCTCAAAAGTCCAAAAAGCTTATCTAATGCTATGTAAGTATTAGAAGATAAGCGAAATCGTAAAAATAGCGCATAGTTTACAGATTATGCCCATTAAATGACATATATAATCAGCCAATTCATTAACTTTCACGTTAAGTAGTAACTTATAAATATAATGATTTCAGATGAGATCAAGGCAACTCACATACATCCCTTCTTTTACTGTACGCGCAACACAAACATGTGTCTTCTGCCACGAGAGCCTTAATCAATTTTCTATGTTCAGATCACCAGTAATAAACTCATTAAAATTAAATGAGACTCATGTTTATCTAGATGAGTATTAAATATTCTATTTTAATAGAAAACATACAAACCAGACACTAAACTACAATAATGAATTGATGGTTCTCCATATTTTATGAAACGTGTTTTGTTACATTTGCCGTAACAAAAGATATATGGTCCTGCTGCTAAGGACACGGAGTAGAAAATGAAATTAAATGCTTGGTTATGTAGCGCTGTTTTAGCAACGTCTATGGTAACGGTTGCACATGCTGACAATACAACACATGTAGCAGCTGCTTCTGCTTTAGGCAGTGTCGCTGGTACTGCAATTGGTAAAAGCATGGGTGGTACATCTGGCGCAACAATTGGTGCTGCTTTAGGTGGTGCTGGTGGTGCAGCAGTTGCAAGTGACCGTCGTCACCGTACAGAATCTGCAATTGGCGGTGGTTTAGGTGGCGGTGCTGGTTATACCGTTGGTAGAAGCATGGGTGGTACAAATGGTGGTTATGTTGGCGCTGCTTTAGGTGCTGCTGGTGGTGGTGCTTTAGGTAATAAACTTTCTAAAGACCGCGATGCTGATAGATATTCTAATAAGCACTGGAAGAAAAGACACCATCGTCATCACTAATCAAATTTGATGAAACAATTCTAAGCACCTTCGGGTGCTTTTTTGTTAGGACGATGAATATTCATCATCTTTCTCCTGCTCATGATTCATCCACAGATTAATACAAACAATACAAACAGACACAAAACTATCGTATCGCCTTTAGGCTTCTCCATAATTATCACGAAATTTTTCATTACATTTATCTCAAGATAAAAATACTGTCCTTCTCAGTAAAAAGGACATGGAGCTGCAAGATGAAAATGAATATTTGGTTAGCTAGTGCATTAATTGCAACATCATCTATGGTGACAGTTGCACATGCAGATAATGGTACGCGTGTTGCTGCAACTTCAGCTCTAGGTAGCGTTCTTGGTACAGCAATTGGTAAAAGTATGGGCGGTACGACAGGTGCAACAATTGGTGCTGCTTTAGGTGGTGCTGGGGGTGCCGCAGCAGCGAGTGACCGTCGCAATCGTACAGAAGCTGCCCTTGGTGGCGCTTTAGGTGGCGGTGCTGGTTATACAGTTGGTAAAAACATGGGCGGTACTAACGGTGGTTACATTGGTTCTGCTATAGGTGCTGCTGGTGGTTCTGCTTTAGGCCGTAAAGTTGGTCAAGACCGTAACTATGATGACCGTTATGACCGTCGTTATGATCGCGATGACCGCCGTTACGATCGTCGTTATGATCGTGATGACCGTCGTTATGACCGCGATGATCGTGCTTATTATCGTCATGATAATGGCTTGCACCGTGGTTGGTATAAACACCACTAATTGGTATATAGACATCAAAAAGCACCCTAGTGGTGCTTTTTTATTTGGGTATTAAATTTATATCGAAATAAAACGATATACATGAGCCTCTTTATATCGTATTATTTCGATATAACGTTTTTTGAGAATATCGCATGCGATCACTTCAAGACACCAAATTTTCAATTTTGGAGCTTGCTCCCATTCGTAATGATAAAACCATTGAGTTTTCATTGCGTCATGCTTTAGAGCTCGCTCAACATGCAGAAAAGCTAGGCTATGAACGTTTCTGGCTTGCAGAACATCACAACATGGATGGAATCGCAAGCTCTGCTACGGCTGTATTACTAGGTTTTATCGCGGCTCATACCCAGCATATCCGTTTAGGTTCAGGCGGAATTATGCTTCCAAACCATGCTCCTTTAGTGGTTGCAGAACAATTCGGGACATTAGCCACCTTATACCCAAATCGTATTGAGCTAGGCTTAGGCCGTGCTCCCGGGACAGATCAGGTCACTATGCGTGCTTTACGCCGTGGACATCAAGAAACAGAAGATCAATTTCCAAGAGATGTCGTTGAGATTCTCAAATATTTTGATGCACCTCAAGCTGGACAAAAAATTATTGCAACTCCAGGACAAAATACACATGTTCCTGTTTGGTTACTTGGTTCTAGTCTTTTTAGCGCCCAATTGGCTGCAAAACTTGGCTTACCTTACTCCTTTGCCTCTCATTTCGCACCTCGTATGTTAGGTCAAGCCATTCAGCTTTATCGTGAAAACTTTGAGCCTTCTGAATATTTAGATAAACCTTATGTTTCAATGGGTGTTCCAGTTGTGGTCGCAACTACTGATGAAGAAGCACAGTTTTTAGCAACAAGTGCTTACCAACGCGTATTAGGTTTAATTCGTGGAGAAAGCTTAAAACTTAAACCACCAGTTGAATCAATGAGTGGTTTATGGAATACAGCAGAACAGCTTTCTGTTGAAAATTTCTATAAGATAGCCCAAATTGGTTCTGTAGATACGGTTCGCACTGGTTTAGAAAAGCTTTTAGCGACTTACAATGTTGACGAGTTTATTTTTACTTGTGATGTATATGATACAAATAAACGTTTAGACAGCTTCGCTCAATTAATGCAAGTGAAATCAGCAAACTAACTAACATATCAAGTCTCATGCTTGAGCCTGTATCAGGCATGAGGTAACCACCTATCTGAAAAGACTTTACCCGAACTTTCAGCTTGGTTATTTATATTAAAACGATAAAAAAACACTATGATTGAAAACCAAAAGGACTTTTGGAAAATGAGTATTTATACTAAAAATAATGCTTCAAAATCAGTAATTTTCAAAAATACACCTCAAGATTTTGAAAATTTTACTGGTCAAATTATTTCATCAACCTCAATTAAGGAATTTGATTTTTCACATTCATCTGTCGCAATAATTGGAACAAACCAAGACACTGTTACTCATTTAGAAAAAATTTGCCAGCAGGCAAAATTTATCACCGTATTTCAAATTACCCCTCACTTTATTTTGCCTCATAGTCAAATGAGCACAAATAAATTAATTACTCATCCACTCATTATTAAAAACCGTAGATTATTCAACAATCGTATTAAAAGCCTTTTAGCATTACGTTTTCTTGATACTCAAGTCAGCGAAACATGGCTGAAGCGCCTTTTAACACCCAATATTGCCACAACTAAAAAAGTATTTTTTAAGTCTGATAGTTATTATGCAGCACTTCAAAAATCTAACTGTAAATTACAAACTTGGCCCATTGTTAAGGTAACCAATACATCAATTCACAGTATGGATGGTACCGACCACCCTATCGATGTAATTGTTAGAACATCAGCATGAAAATAAAAAAGCATGGTTTTGAGACCATGCTTTTTTTTTATTTCAGTTCATATTTTCGTAAATTACCATGATCATCATAATGCAAAATAATACGCTGGGATTTTTGCAGTTCATTTAATGTTTCGGGAGTCACCGAAAATTGGGTTGCTAACAACTCAGTAGAACTATTAGGTGCCTTGCTACGGCGATCATCACCATGAAATCTAAGCCAGTTATAGCTTGCCCATAAAATTAAAACCAAAGCACTTAGACATATTAAAAGTAGTAAATGCAGTAAAGTTTTTACTTCTGAAATATTATCTACCCATACATAGTCATAAATGAGATGCCCTTCGAAAAACCACAAGAATAGTGAGACAAGTGGAAAAAGGAACCACATCAAGCAGAACCAACCAATTGTCTGCAAAGTATAGTTTGCAACTTTATTTTTCACATATTCAGGTTGATCAATATATTCAGGTATATCTAAGACTTCTATTTCAGTACTTTTTTCATTTTTCATGAATTATCTCCACGGAAGCCTCGATCCGGGCTGACCCAACGAGCACGCTTTTTCGTGTTAAATATAGTTTTAGGTACTGCAACAACACTAGTGAACAAAGTAAGTAACCAGAAAAATAATGGATACCAAATTACCCAGAAATAATTCCTAAAAAATCGGCCGCGGTCATAACGATGATCTATCCATAAACTTACTAAAAATTGAACAAGACATGTTCCACCTAATATCACCCCATACCACTGAGGCATGAGTGAATTAATTTGAAATTGTTGGGGTAAATCGATGAATAATCCTACAAAAAATAGAATAAAGATCAAAATCATGACATATGACCACACAATGCTGACTAAAGCCTCAAGCATGACAGGCCACATACGACGCAGACGGATTTTGAACATTTTAGGAATGTATTCTAATAAGACTTCCACCCCACCTTGTGCCCAACGTAAACGCTGCTTCCAAAGGCCTTTAAACGTTTCAGGCATATAGATATAACAAAGTGCTTGAGGAATATATTGAATATCCCAATGGTCCATTTGAAGCTTCCAAGAGATATCAATATCTTCAGTAATTTTATCATCAGACCAAAAACCAACACGCACTAAGGCAGTTTTTCTAAATGCTACAATTACACCCGATACCGTAAAAATACGGCCATACGTCCGCTGCGCTCGCTTAATTAATCCAATAATTGAAGAAAACTCACCAACCTGTAATTTCCCTAAAATACTTGAGCGATTTAAAATTCTAGGATTACCTGTGACAGCGCCAATCCGTGGAAAGTTTAGAAATGGTTGCATTAACCAAAGAACAGCATGTGGATGTAGCAAAGCATCCCCGTCAATACAAACCAAATATTCATATCGACTCACTAATACGCCCGATCTTAAAGCAACTGCTTTTCCTTGGTTTTCTGCTAAGTGCACAACTCGTAGGCGTGAATCTTGTAATGCCAGTTCATCAAGAATTTCCGCTGTCCGATCACTACTTCCGTCATTCACTGCAATTACTTCAAAATTAGGGTATTTAGTTTGCAGCGCATAACGAATCGTTTGGCGTACTTGAGCTTCTTCATTAAAGCAAGGGATAATAATACTGCACCCTTCATTGGTCGGTTCAGGAAGCTTTTGTTCACCATATTCTCTTTTAAAAAAGAACCATAGCCCCCCGACCATCCATGTCCAAGCCATAAGTAAAGGGTATAAAAAAGCGAAAGCAAATAGAATATCGAGTAATACCCTCATTACTTTTTCCCCTCTACAGTCAAGCCCGCAAAAGGTTGATACATTACTGGACTAGAGTTCAAACTGACTGGATTATATAAATACTGATGTACATCACCAGATTTCTCAAAACTATAACCATCGATACCGAATTTCTGAATTCCTGTACGCTGAATTGAAAAAAGTGCTTGCTGTACTTCTTTCCAAGCAGCTTTTTGAGAGCTTTCTGGCAATACTAAAGTCAACATAACTCTTTGCTTATATTTTTTATCAAGTGTATTTAAAAGTGCTAATACCTGATCAAATTGTTTTTTCTTTCCAACAATATCGAACTTAAGATTGACTAAGTCATGTTGTGATAAAATTGTTGTTAAAAGCTCTGGTAGATTTTCTACGTGCTCTAAATCAGGAGTAAGCAACAAAATAAATTGTCCCTGATTACTCATATTTAAATAAGGTTTCACAGCTTTTTTAGTCAGTTGGCTCAGTTGTTTAAGTTGTTCCGATTGTTCAATACAGCTCTTTTCTCGCACGGTTATTTTTTGCATTGCACAATTTAAGGATGTTCCAGCATTAAGCTGAATACCACTTAAATTACTATTTAAGCGCGCAATATCTTTAGCCAAATCTACAGTTAGAAAGGGCTTATTTTTTTGTGGATAAGCTGGCAACTCTAATATTACCGCCTGACCCGCACGTGTTTGAGCCTGCCATAAGCTCCTGTTTAAAATGTCCTGTTTAACTGACATTTTATCTGTAGGAAAATAGGCAACATCATATTGCCCATCTCCATCTTGATCATCTAATACCTTTAATATTAAAGCATTGTTTTTCAGGCTATATAGTTTTGACAATAACTGCCCTAATTTTTCATCTGTTTGGGAATTTGTTTGAGCCGCTAGTTGGTTTAAATTCATACTCACAAAGTGACGAGGTTGCTTAAATAAATCTAATTCTTCAAAATTCAGAATATTTAACATCGCTTCAGTTAACTGCTCAGCAGTTGGATTATTTACAATTAGGCTTCGGTTAAAAGTTGAATCATCAACTCGGTTCATCCCATCACGTCCCAAGCTGAAAGAAAGCGTAAACCCAGCTTGCTGTGCCAATTTTTCTAATTGCTCATTCACGGCGCCATAAGGCCAGATAATTGCTTTAGGATAAACACCCACTTCTTTCTTTAAAACTGCATAAGATTTTCTTAAATCCTGCAAAATACGTTTTTGATATTCTCCGTCAGTCTCGTAACGAGACTGTGATTTTAAATATGCATAAGAAATCGCAGTAGGTTGCTCGTTGCCTTGGGGATTTGCTAATACGCCGTGATGGAGGTCATCACTATGACTTGCAAATTCAGCTAAGCCAGATGCCTGCATTTCGCGAAGTTGAACCCAATTTACTAGATTCCCTTGACCATAGGCCTCATAACCTGCTTTAGTATTACCGTTCATCCAACTCGTTGGAATGGCAAAAACAGCGGGAATTTGATATTGTTTGAGTAACGGGAATACACGGCTGTAGCTACTTAAAGCGCCATCATCAAAGGTCAATAAAATAGAATTATGTGGTAATTCCTTACCTTGCTGACGGGCTTCCTCAATATCCTTTAGGCGAATCGGCTTCCAGTTAGAGTGACTTAACCAATCGAAGAACTGAGCCAGATTCTTTGTCTGAATCGCATAAACATCACGGTCACCCTCCTTTAGCACGTCATCTCGTACATCATGAAAAGTTAAAGAAACCATATGATTTTTTGGTAGTTCTGTTTCAATACGGGCATAAGCAAATTGTACGGGTAATAATATTGAAGCAACTACACAGCCCAACATTTTTGACATCATATTATTCATTAAAAGCGCCCTTCAAATCCAAAAATACCGTAGGTATGCTGTTCATCATGACCATCGTATGGATGGTATTGCCAACCAATTCCATAATTAAGTTGCCAAGTTCGTGACAGCTGCCATTGATGTTGATATTGCAAAGAATAGGTCGGTCTAGCTGAGTAATCTGCTTGTTTATAAAGCCCTACTCCAGCCTCAAAATGCTGTTTAAAGGAACGTTCATATTCACGCCAAGTTACCCAGTCATGACTTAAATTTAACTCAGCACTGTAATGATTGCTGGGACTAAAATATGCGGTCTGATCTTGACTATTACTGCCATAAAATCCACGAACGGTTCCATAGGTGATGTGGTGCGGCGCGTCAAACAATCGTTCACGCCAAAAAGTCGAAAACTCTTGTTGTTTATTACCATCACTAATATCAGTTAGGCCGTAACTTGCCCCAATTTGGCGTGACTCATCTTTTTGCCATGTCAAAGCAGCCCGGTAAGCTTTTCCATCCTCACCAGCATCAATTGCTTGCAGAGGAATATTGGCTTGACTGTCATACTGCAATTGATATTGCCAGTGGTCATTTAACCATTGCGACCAATCAACACGAATACCTGCTTGCCCGCCATCTGTACTTTGCGACAAAATCGCGGACAATGCCTTACGGTTCGCTTGCCATTCAGCCCCGACGCCATAGCGTTGGTCCTGCACATCACCAAAACGGTATTCACCGTAACGATCTTGATGCCAAGCAAATAACCGATAATTATCTTTTATCCAAGGGCTATTAAGACGGGTTTCCATTTCACGGTCTTTTAAACCATTCTGCCCACTCACAGCGTCGCTACTATCTGCCTTACTTTGGCCCCAAGTGGTTGAGTGAGAAATTGTCGGTCTATTACGATCATCTAGCTCTTTTCGACTTTTAATTACTCCACCATCTTCAGGGTAATATTCCAAAAGACTTTCAGTATTTTTACGCCATTCAGGAATATCTCCTAAAGCTTGAGCATTTTGCATCTGGTTAATTCGAGTATCTTTGGCAACCGGTGTTAAAGCATTTAAACGAGAAATAGTTTGCTTAGACTGTAGAGGTTTATCTCTCCAACGCTCAACACGAGCTAGATTATTAATTAAGCCTTCATTAGCAGGGGCAAGATCTACTTGTTTCTGAAAATGCTTTTCTGCTTGATCAAGATGATTTGCATACGCTAAATGCATACCTTGTAAACTAATATAGTCATCACGATCTGGATGACTTGTCTTGTCCACCCCTTTTGCCTGACTATATTTATACATCGGAACAAGACGATCAACCTCACTCAAAAGTTGTTCAGCTTGTTTATACTTTTCTTGTTCAATATACGAATAGTAAAGTCCAGTATATACCGTCATATCTGGGTAGTTTTTTTCAGTAAGTAAGGTTTTAAAAGCAAGTTCAGCTTGTCGTGGTTGTCTTTCAGCCAAATAACTATCAGCTATTGCATGACGAATATAGGCAGGTAGTTTTTCTAGAGGTACATTTAATTTAGTAAATTGATCCAGTACTGTACGTGTACGCCCACGGAAATCTAACGCATATATATAGTCATAATGGAATCTTAAATAATTAGGATCTGACGGTTGAATCAAAGGCTGCATTTGTTCCCCTTGCTTCAACACAGCATCAAGCTCAGCAAAGGCCTCACTATCCGACAAGCCCTCCCTATTCAAATATTTATAACGAGCAATCGCATTATTTACGCGTTGAGAAAACTCACTGACTTGTAGCCAGTGTTGTAACGATTCTGTTTGTGCATTTTTATCACTGGCAAGCAATAACTGCTGAGCCTTGTTATAAGCCCCTACAGCCGCTAAGTCATAACTGTACTCTTGCAAAACTGCAAAAGACTTTGGTTGTTGCTTATATGCTTGTTCAATTACAGGTAAAGCATCTACTGGTAAATTGATAAGACGATATGCATAGGCTATTTGTACAAGCTGATCAGTCTTCAGACTTTTACTATTAATTTTTGTTAATTGTGCTTTGGCATTTACAACATCTTGCGCTTCTGCATATAAAACTGCTAACAAAATCTGCCCATCAAGCGTTTTTTGAATATTAAATTTATTCGACCAATCAATCGCATTTTTAAAGTGTTTAAAATCACGGAAATTACGTATTAAAGGTAACTGTCCATATTCTGGAAAATTAACCAAATTAATATTTGTTAAATGCTGTGGAAAAGTCAAAAGATCCCTTTTTTCATTTGACATTACAACTAAATAATCAGCTAGCAATTTTTGATCATGCGGATAAGTTTTTAGCAATTGATCCAGTTGGAATATTGCTTGGTGAGTTTGTCCAGTTTTGTAAGTGTGAATAGCCTGCTCTCGCAACTCATCCACTTGAGCAGCATATAAATTGAGAGGTAATATGTATACCAATGAAAAAACACATTTTTTTAGCATTTTGATAATCGGATAGTTCCATATCGAGGTGGGAAAGTATAATTAAAATTTGCAATTAATCACATAATGCAAAAATAGTGTGATCTATTTATCATTTTTTAAATATTTAATGTTTTTTCCCATGGATTTTTAAAATATTTAGTAAAATTAAATAATTAGATTTTTTCAATCTACTAAAATATATACATTTCTTTTCAATATTCTTATTTTATTTCACAATTAGAGTGTAAAAACCCCACAGGTTGATAACCAATAAAAACGTTTTAACAACCATTTGTTTTATATTCAAAACTTTTATTTTTCTCGTGTTTTATATTTAAAACCATTCAATTTAATCACAAATAAATATATAAATTGAATGGTTTAAATAAACGATTGATTAACTTAACCAATACGACGTTTTAATCCTGTCATTTGTAAAACACGCGTTGAAATTTCTTCAATCGACATTTCAGTCACGTTTAAATATTTAATGCCTTCTGAAATATAGATTCCTTCAATTGCTCTAAGTTCCATTTGGCATTGGCTAAAGCTTGCATAACGACTATTAGCCTTACGCTCACTACGAATCGCAACTAACCGCTCTGCATCAATCATTAAACCAAATAATTTACTGCGATGTGGTCTTAGAACTGCTGGCAAACGGTTATCATCCAAATCTTCTTCAGTTAATGGATAGTTTGCAACACGGATACCAAATTGAAGCGATAAGTAAATAGAGGTCGGCGTTTTACCCGAACGAGAAACACCAATTAAGATTAAATCCGCTTTATCATAATGACGCGTACGTGCTCCATCATCATTATCAAGCGCAAAATGAACAGCATCAATACGGGCTTTATAAGACTCAGAATCAGTCACTGCATGTGTTTGTCCAACTAATGTGGTAGGCGGTGTACCTAATTCTTGTTCTAATTTACTGATTAAACCTTCAAACACATCTAAATTAACTGCTTTAGCAGTATTAATAATTTCTCGCGCGTTTGGATCAACTAAAGTATCAAATACTAAAGGTAGACAACCATCTTTGGTTTGGCATCTATTAATTTCAATCACAACATCCATTGCCGCCTCTTCAGTTGTAATATACGGCATGATATGAATATCAAAATCTACATTGGGGAATTGTGCTAATAACGAATGTCCAAGGGTCTCGGCAGTAATTGCAGTTCCATCAGAAATAAAAAAAACGCTCCGTCTAAACTGTTTACTTTCTGACATTAAAATTCTCCTTAAACATTTGTCTTAGTGCTATATAATCTTTATAGTAAACTGATCTTACATGACTGTCGCTTAGTATAATTCTCAACTAAGCACTTTATTTTTATAATTTCATGCCAAGATAGACATTAATACTGCAAAAGTGGAGTGAAAACTTTGGAAGCGCGCGTAATCGGTCTAGAAAAATTAGGGAAACACGATGTCGAACTCGTAGGTGGGAAAAACTCATCTTTGGGTGAAATGATCAGCCATTTATCAAATGCTGGTGTATCGGTACCTGGTGGTTTTGCCACTACTGCTGATGCCTATCGTGAGTTCTTAGATCAAAGCGGTCTTAACGCTCGAATTCAAGCAGAACTTGCTCAACTCAACGTCGATGATGTAAATGCTCTTGCAGAAACAGGTGCTAAAATTCGTCAATGGATTGTAGAGACTCCACTCACTGCAACCTTAGAACAAGAAATTCGCGCTGCTTTTACAACACTTTCTAACGGTAACCCAGAAATCGCGGTTGCCGTTCGTTCATCTGCAACTGCTGAAGATTTACCAGATGCTTCATTCGCAGGTCAACAAGAAACTTTCCTGAATATTCGCGGTATTGATAACGTTCTTATTGCGATTAAAGAAGTATTTGCTTCTCTATATAATGACCGTGCAATTTCTTACCGTGTACATCAAGGTTTTGACCATGATGTCGTTGCACTTTCTGCAGGCGTTCAGCGTATGGTTCGCTCTGAAACTGGCGCTGCGGGTGTAATGTTTACACTTGATACTGAATCTGGTTTCCGTGAAGTCGTATTTATTACAGCCTCTTATGGTTTAGGCGAGATGGTTGTACAGGGTGCCGTTAACCCAGATGAGTTTTACTTATCTAAACCATTATTAAATGCTGGTAGACACTCAGTTTTACGCCGTAACCTTGGTTCAAAACACCAGAAAATGATTTATGGTGAAGAAGGTTCTGCTGGTAAATCAGTTGTCGTTGTTGATGTTGAGAAACAAGAGCGCCAACAATTTGCTTTAAATGACCATGAGTTACAAGAGCTAGCTAAACAAGCGCTTATTATTGAGCAGCACTATGGTGCTCCAATGGATATCGAATGGGCAAAAGATGGCGATGATGGCCAAATTTATATTGTTCAAGCTCGCCCTGAAACAGTAAAAAGCCGTCAAAATGTTGGCACAATGGAACGCTATCTTCTAAAACAAAGAGGTACTGTTCTTTGTGAAGGTCGTTCAATTGGTCAACGTATTGGTTCTGGTAAAGTCCGCATTATTAGCTCAATTAAAGAAATGGACAAAGTTCAAGAAGGCGACGTTCTTGTATCAGATATGACCGATCCTGATTGGGAACCGGTAATGAAGCGTGCCGCAGCAATTATTACTAACCGTGGCGGTCGTACATGTCACGCAGCAATTATTGCACGTGAGCTTGGTGTACCTGCGATTGTAGGCTGTGGTAATGCAACAGAAGTATTGACTGATGGTCAAGAAGTAACTGTTTCTTGTGCTGAAGGTGACACTGGCTTCATTTACGAAGGTGCTTTAGATTTCGAAGTTCAACGTAACTCAATTGAATCTATGCCTAAGCTTTCGTTCAAAATTATGATGAACGTAGGTAACCCTGACCGTGCATTTGACTTTGCTCAAATTCCAAATGAAGGTATTGGTCTTGCTCGTCTTGAGTTCATTATTAACCGTATGATCGGCGTGCACCCTAAAGCCCTACTCAACATTGATAGCCTACCTCGTGAAACTCGTGCTGCAGTTCTAACTCGTACTGCTGGTTATGCGTCACCTGTAGATTTCTATGTTGAAAAATTGGTTGAAGGTATTGCGACTCTTGCTGCTGCATTTGGTGACAAGCCAGTTATTGTTCGTATGTCTGACTTCAAATCAAATGAATATGCAAACTTGATTGGCGGTAAGTTATACGAGCCTGAAGAAGAAAACCCAATGTTGGGTTTCCGTGGTGCAAGCCGTTATGTATCTGACAACTTCCGTGACTGCTTTGAATTAGAATGCCGTGCACTTAAGAAAGCTCGTGATGAAATGGGTCTAACCAATATTCAAATCATGATTCCTTTTGTACGTACTGTATCTGAAGCAAAACGCGTTATTGAGTTACTAGCACAAAATGGTTTGAGACGTGGTGAGAACGGCTTAAAAGTAATCATGATGTGTGAATTACCAACGAATGCCCTATTAGCTGAACAATTCCTAGAGCATTTCGATGGTTTCTCTATTGGTTCAAATGACTTAACTCAGTTAACCCTAGGTCTTGACCGTGACTCAGGTATTGTTTCACACCTATTTGATGAGCGTGATGCAGCAGTTAAAGCACTTCTTTCAATGGCAATTCATGCCTGCCGTAAAGCGGGCAAATATGTAGGTATCTGTGGTCAGGGTCCTTCAGACCATCCAGATCTTGCAAAATGGTTAATGGAACAAGGTATTGAGTCTGTTTCTCTTAACCCTGACTCAGTTTTAGATACATGGTTCTTCCTTGCTGAAGAAAAAATCAAGCAAATCTAATATGTTATAAAAAAAGGCCCATCCGTGGGTCTTTTTTCATCTTTAGAACAGAGAATTTTTATTTATGCAAATTTACTTGGCACGTAATAATCAACAAGCTGGGCCTTACACCTTAGAGCAAGTAAATCAAATGTTGGCTAGCCAACAAATTTTGTTAACTGATTTAGCTTGGCATGAAGGCATGACAGAGTGGAAAGCTTTAGGAGAATTAACCCAAGGTAAACTTGTATATCAACCTATCGGTTATTCTGCACCTGTCATAAATGCAAACAGCTCACCTAATGAAACTATTCGTCAAATTCGTGTAGAGCCTAAAATTCACGAACTTGCCTCTATTCAATCTCGAGCTTTGGCAAAAATTATTGATTTATTGCTTTGGTTGCCAATAGCTGCAATTCCTTCTTTTTTCTTTAATGAATCTGAATATAAGCAATTATTTGAATTGCAAAAACAAATGCAATCAGCTGAAGTTGCATCAACTAAAGCAGCAGAATTACAACAGCAACTTTTTACTTTAATTCCTATAGAAGCTTGGCACTCGATGCTTCTTTACGTGGTAATCATGCTTGCAATTCAAGCCATTCTTTTAACAAAGTTTGGACAAAGTATAGGTAAGAAAATTGTTGGCATTAAAATTGTAGATTTTGAAAGTAATGGCAAAGTTAATTTAACTCGCATCTTCTTATTAAGAAGCGTTGTTTTTATCATTTTAAATTTACTGTTTATGCCTATTAGTACAATTATTGACTATGCATTTGCATTAGGGCAAAAACGTCAAGCTCTACATGACAAAATTGCAAGAACAAAAGTGATCAAATGATAGCAAATGACTCATTGTTTTAAAGTCTAAAAAAATGGAGGCACCTTGCCTCCATTTTTTCTATAGAGAGTTGATATTTAAATAAAAGCTCCATACTGATTAAATACCCTACAAAAAAAATCGGGTTTTAAAACAATTATTTCAGACGGCTTTATGTATAGCTTAGTTTGTCGATATGAGGCATAATGCCCTACAACGTAGCGGTGTCATATAATTGAGAAGTCTAAATTTAAGGATTAGCGTTCTCAATCATGCGACACTTTAATCGCTATCCCATATTTAATTAGGGAATGGGACTCTTCACCGAGGTTGTAAAATGAGACAAACGATTTTAGCTGTATTGTCTTTATCAACGCTTGCCGCACTTTTGACTGGGTGTGGTGGTGATATGGTACTTCTAAACTCTAAAGGTCCAGTTGGTCAAGGTCAAAGTGACCTTATGATGACTGCGATCTATTTAATGTTACTTGTGGTGATTCCTTCAATCATCATGGCATTATGGTTTGGTTGGAAATATCGCGCGTCAAATAAAGATGCAGACTATAAACCTACATGGGCACACTCAACTACAATTGAAGTTGTAGTATGGGGTATTCCTGTCATTATTATTGGTATTTTAGCTTGGTTAACTTGGTGGGGTTCCCACAAGTATGACCCATACCGTCCTTTAGAATCAGATAAAGCACCTTTAACTATTCAAGTTGTTGCTGAGCAGTTTAAGTGGATCTTTATTTATCCTGAACAAAACATTGCAACAGTTAACGAAGTACGTTTCCCTGAAAAAACTCCGTTAAGCTTTAAAATCACTTCTAACTTTACAATGAACTCATTCTTCATTCCACAGTTAGGCGGCCAGATTTATGCAATGGCAGGTATGCAAACTCACCTTCATTTGTTAGCAAATGAATCTGGTGTATATCGTGGTTTCTCTTCTAACTACTCAGGTTACGGTTTCTCTCAAATGCGTTTCAAGGCGCATAGTGTTACAGAGCAACAATTCAACGAATGGGTAGCAGCTGTTAAAGCAGGTAATGGTTCTACCATTAACCCAGAAGCAGTTCAAAAAACTACGCTTGACCAAGCTGAATTGGCAACCTTACGTGATGGTGACCGTTCTAAGCATCAGATCGAGCATTTAGTAAATCGTGCTAAAGCTGCTGGTGATCAAGAAGCGCTTGCTAAAGCTGAAGCTATGAAACCGTTCCCGACTAAGCCACACCCTGTGACTTATTACTCTTCAGTTGAACCAAAATTGTTTGAAACAATTATCAACCACTATATGAGTAACTATCATGGTGTTGACCACTCTGCTGCGCATGCAACAGCTGAACACGCTGCTCAAGGGGAATAAGACATGGATATGATTTTTGGTAAACTGGGTTGGGACTCTATCCCGACAGAGCCAATCGTGCTTGTCACCATGGTCCTTATGGCACTTGGTGCAATTGTTGTGCTTGGCGGTATCACCTATTTCAAAAAATGGGGATATTTGTGGAATGAGTGGTTTATTACGGTAGACCATAAAAAAATTGGTATCATGTACATTCTTGTATCTGTAGTCATGCTTTTGCGTGGTTTCGCCGATGCAATTATGATGCGTCTACAACTTTTCCTCGCTAAAGGCGGCGGCGAAGGTTATCTACATCCAGACCATTACGACCAGATCTTCACCGCGCACGGTGTAATCATGATCTTCTTCGTAGCAATGGGTCTCGTTGTTGGTATGATGAACATCTCTGTACCTTTACAGATTGGTGCTCGTGACGTTGCATTCCCATTATTAAACTCTTTAAGCTTCTGGTTATTCGCTGGTGCTGCTGGTTTGATGATGCTTTCACTTGTATTAGGTGAATTTGCTGCGACTGGTTGGATGGCTTACCCTCCTCTGTCTGGCATTCAATATTCTCCTGGTGTAGGTGTTGACTACTATATCTGGGCACTTCAGGTTTCTGGTCTAGGTACGCTTTTATCTGGTGTTAACTTCTTTGTTACCATCATTAAAATGCGTGCACCTGGCATGAAATTAATGGATATGCCTATTTTTACGTGGACTTCACTTTGTACGGCTGTATTAATCATCGCATCGTTCCCTGTATTAACAGGTACGCTTGCAATGTTAACTCTAGACCGTTACTTCGGCTTCCATTTCTTCACAAATGAGCTTGGCGGTAGCCCAATGCTTTATGTGAACTTGATCTGGACATGGGGTCACCCAGAAGTATATATCTTGGTATTACCTGCATTTGGTCTATACTCAGAAATCGTTGCAACCTTCTCTCGTAAAGCGTTGTTCGGTTATAAGTCTATGGTGTATGCAACTATCGCGATTACAGTTCTTGCGTTCGTTGTATGGCTTCACCACTTCTTTACCATGGGTGCTGGTGCGAACGTTAACGCGTTCTTCGGTATCATGACCATGGTTATTGCGATTCCTACTGGTGTGAAAATCTTCTCTTGGTTATTCACAATGTACAAAGGTCGCATCACCTTTACTACTCCAATGTTATGGACGCTTGGCTTCCTTATCACATTTGGTATTGGTGGTTTAACTGGTGTACTTATGGCTGTTCCACCTGCGGACTTCCTTGTACACAACTCATTATTCTTGATCGCTCACTTCCATAACGTAATTATCGGTGGTGTGGTGTTTGGTATGTTTGCCGGCATCATTTACTACTGGCCAAAAATGTTTGGTTGGAAGCTCAATGAAGCATGGGGTAAAGCTGCGTTCTGGTTCTGGTTCTTCGGTTTCTACTTTGCATTCATGCCACTTTATATCCTTGGTTTCATGGGTATGACTCGTCGTTTGAATACATATGACAACCCTGAATGGGATCCTTACCTTGCAATTGCATTATTTGGTGCTGTTCTCGTTGCGATTGGTATTGCATGTTTCTTAATGCAAATCATTGTTGGTTTCTTACAGCGCAAAGACAACATGGACCTTACAGGCGATCCATGGGATGCACGTACGCTTGAATGGGCGACTTCTTCCCCTGCTCCGTTCTATAACTTTGCGCATGAACCAGATGCAAGCGGTATCGACCGTTTCTGGACTGACAAAGAAAATGGTGTAGCATACGCACGTAACACTAAATATGAAGACATCCACATGCCGACCGATCGTGCTGCTGGTTTTGTCATTGCAATGTTCATTACAATTCTTGGCTTTGCACTCATCTGGCATATTTGGTGGCTCGTTGTTGTTTCATTCGTTTCAGCTGTTGTTAGCTTGATCGTAAGCTCATTCACTAAGAATGTTGATTACTATGTTCCGGCTGCTGAAGTTGAGCGTATTGAAAACGAACGCTATGCTTTACTTGAAAAACACTTGAAGAAGGACTAAGGAAATGGCTGAAGTACTTCATCACGACAACCACGGCCACGATGGTCATCATGAACATGATGATACTGACTTAACGGTCTTTGGTTTCTGGACATACTTGATGAGTGACTTGATTCTTTTCGGATCACTCTTCATTGCGTTCGCTGTATTAAGCAGTCATATTCCACCAGGAACTCCAAGTGCATATGACCTATTCCATGACTCATTAGGCTACGTGTTAACTGAAACATTTGCCTTATTGATTTCATCGGTAACTTTCGGTTTTGCTGTACTTGCATCTTATAAAAAGAATGTGAATCAAGTAATCACTTGGTTATTTATTACATTCCTTTTTGGTGCAACGTTCATTGGAATGGAACTTTATGAGTTCCATCACCTTGTAGAAGAAGGTCATGGTCCAACTCACAGTGCATTCTTATCATCGTTCTTTACTTTGGTTGGTACACACGGTATCCACGTAACTTCAGGTTTAGTGTGGATGTTGGTATTGATGTATCAAATCAAAACTAAAGGTTTGACATTACCGAATACACGTCGTCTAGCTTGCTTAAGCTTGTTCTGGCACTTCCTTGACATCGTTTGGATCTGTGTATTCAGCGTCGTTTACTTACTGGGAGTTCTCTAATGAGTAGTCATGACCATAATGCTGCAGGTGCGTCACACGGTAACTTTAAGCAATACACTGTTGGATTTATCCTTTCTGTTATCCTCACCATCATCCCGTTCGGGATGGTGATGGCGGGTGGTTTCAGTCGTGGCATCTTAGTTACAGTAATTGCTATCGCTGCCGTTGCTCAGGTTCTTGTACAACTTGTGTACTTCTTACACATGAATACATCATCTGAACAACGCTGGAATATGATTGCATTCATCTACACAATCTTATGTATCGCGGTACTTTTAATCGGTTCTGTGTGGATTATGAATTACCTTCACTACAACATGATGATCTAAACTGATTGACATGTTGAAAAAATATCTATTCCTGACTAAACCAGGAATTCTCTTCGGTAATTTCATTACCACCTTGGGCGGCTTTTTCTTAGCCGCCCAAGGCTCTATAGACATCTTATTATTACTACTCACCTTAGTTGGAACAACTTTAGTTGTGGCTTCTGGTTGTGTTGTAAATAATGTTATAGACCAAGACATCGATACCAAAATGCAGCGTACGCAAAATCGTGCACTGGTCAAAAAAACCATCTCTCCTACTGTTGCACTTATATACGCATTTGTTCTTGGACTTATTGGTTTTAGTATTTTGTGGTTCGGTGTAAATGCTTACGCTTTTTTGTTTGCAATAATTGGTTTTATTGTCTATGTCGGTTTTTATAGTTTGTGGACAAAACGTACCTCAATCCATCAAACCGTAATTGGTAGTATTTCCGGGGCGAGTCCTCCTGTTATTGGTTATACAGCAGTAACTCATCATTTTGATGTAGCGGCCTTACTTTTGTTTTTGGCTTATGCGCTATGGCAAATGCCACATTCATGGGCAATTGCTATTTATCGTTTTGACGATTACAAAAAAGCGGGAATCCCGATTCTGCCAGTTGCACGCTCTATTTATCGTACGAAAATAGAATGTGTCATTTATATTCTATTGTTTGCAGCTGTATTGAATGGTTTATATTGTTTTGGCTATACCAATATATTTTTTCTAATAACCTTTAATGCATTAACAGCGTATTGGTTATATTTATCAATTATTGGATTTAAAGCTGAAAATGACCAACTTTGGGCTAAACGTTTTTTCCTTTACTCGGTCATACTAATTACCCTGTTAAGTTTGAGCTTTAGCTTTACCTATCAATCCCCTGCTCCAAATCTTCCTCTCTTTTAAATAAGGGAGGATTTTCTCTTATAGTAAAGAAGTTTTATTTTTCTCATCAAAAGATTTGTTTTTGGTCGCATTTTTACCTATAATTCAGCCTTCGCAAATTTTGCGACATAACTTATTAAGTTATGACTCCTTGCTTCTAATATTTTATTTATTAGGGGCTGTTTAAACCGTAAGGAGCTGACAATGCGTCATTACGAAATCGTACTTTTAGTACACCCAGATCAAAGCGATCAAGTTGTAGGTATGGTTGAACGCTATATCTCTCAGATCAAAGAAGCTGAAGGTCAAATTCACCGTTTAGAAGATTGGGGCCGTCGTCAATTGGCTTACCCAATTAACAAAATTCACAAAGCACACTACATTCTTATGAATGTTGAATGTGGTCAAACTACGCTTGATGAGCTAGAAGAATTATTCCGTTATAACGACGCGATCATTCGTAACCTTATCATCCGTCGTGAACACGCAATCACTGAAGAGTCATTGCTTGCTAAAAGTGCTGAAGAAAAGCGTGCGCGTAAAGCTCAACGCGAAGAAGCACAGCAAGTTACTCACGAAGCTGAATAAGGAGAACATCAATGGCACGTTTTTACCGTCGTCGCAAGTTCTGCCGCTTTACAGCTGAGAATGTTGTGTACATCGACTACAAAGATATCGACACTTTAAAACAGTACATCACTGAAAACGGCAAGATTGTTCCTAGCCGTATCACAGGTACTAAAGCTCGTTATCAACGTCAATTAGCACTTGCTATCAAACAAGCTCGCTATTTGTCTTTGATTCCGTACACTGACAACCATAAGTGAGGTGATCTGTGGACGTTATCTTATTACAACGCATTAAAAACCTTGGTAAATTAGGCGATAAAGTATCAGTTAAAGCTGGTTACGGCCGTAACTTCCTTATCCCTCAAGGTAAAGCAGTTGCAGCTACTGAAGCTAACACTGCTGCTTTCGAAGCTCGTCGCGCTGAACTTGAGAAGCAAGAAGCTGAAATTTTAGCTGCTGCTCAAGCACGTGCTGAACAATTGAATGAAGTTAACATCGTTATCACTGCTAAAGCTGGTGACGAAGGTAAACTCTTCGGTTCTATCGGTACTCGTGATATCGCTGACGCTTTAACGAATGCTGGTCTTACAGTTGACCGTGCAGAAGTTCGTTTACCGAATGGCGCTCTTCGTCACACTGGTGAATTCAACATCGCAATCCAATTGCATCATGATGTTGTTGCAGAAGTTCTCGTTACTATCGTATCTGAGTAATTTCTCATCAAAAAAAGAGCATGCTTTTGCATGCTCTTTTTTTATGGGTCATTTTTTAAAATAAGATATATTAATTCCTGATCAGTTCTTTAGTTTAATTGGTTTTTTAATTAGGTAGTTTATTTAATTTTGTTTTAAGATAGTTCTCGGCCTCACAGGCTATTTGCGTACACCTTTCTTATCATCAGGTCTAATTATGTCTCAGGCGAATGCCACTTCTTTAACTCTTTCATCTCCAACAGAAAATAAGACGAGTGAATCAGGCCAACTTAAAGAGTTTCGCACTCCCCCACACAACTTAGCCATTGAGCAAGCTGTACTTGCTGCACTCATGACAGTTGCCGAATCTTTCGAGCAAGTCAGCGATATGTTAAAAGAAAATGATTTCTATGCGACTCGCCATAAATATATTTACCGTGCAATCGAAAAACTCGCACAAGAAAATTCACCTTATGATGCGGTCTTAGTGAATGACTGGCTTTTAAAACAAAATTTACTTGATGCCATTGGTGGCGAAGAATATTTAATGCAGCTTATGGCTGATTCACCATCAAGTTTTTACAACTTAGAAACTTATGCCACCAAAATTAAAGAGTTCTCTACGCTTCGTAGCATGATTAAAGTCAGTACTGAAATTTTACAAAATGCTTATGACACAAAAGGTCGAGGTGTTAGTGAAATCTTAGATTTAGCAGAAACCAGTATTTTCTCTTTAGCCGAACAGCACAATAACAATAAAAAAGATGCCGGCCCTAAGTCTATTAGTTCTGTTACTGCCGATGTAATTAGTAAACTCGATGAACTTTCAAAACTAGATGGCAATATTACAGGTTTAACTACTGGCTTCTTAGAGCTTGATAACAAAACATCTGGTATGCAAGCTGGTGACTTAATTATTGTTGCTGCGCGTCCATCTATGGGTAAAACCACTTTCGCCATGAATTTGGTTGAAAGCGTTTTACAATACAACAAGCTACCTGCTCTAGTGTTTTCAATGGAGATGCCAGCAGACTCAATTGCGATGCGTCTTATTTCTGCAATGGGTAAAGTTCACCAAGGACATTTACGTTCGGGTAACTTAGATGCTGATGAATGGACCAAGGTGACTGGCACAATTTTACAGCTTCAACAAATGCATTTGTATATTGATGACTCATCTGCCCTACCTCCAACGGAACTTCGTGCCCGTGCTCGACGCATTGCCAAAATGCATGATGGTAAAATCGGCTGTATCATGGTCGATTATTTACAGCTCATGAAAGTTCCTGGCATGGGTGATAACCGTGTGGGTGAGATTTCAGAAATTTCACGTAGCTTAAAAGCATTAGCAAAAGAAATGCACTGCCCTGTTATCGCACTTTCTCAGCTTAACCGAAGTCTGGAAAACCGACCTAATAAACGCCCAGTAATGTCAGACTTGCGTGAATCTGGTGCGATCGAGCAGGATGCCGACTTAATTATGTTTATTTACCGTGATGAGGTTTATAACAAAGAGTCGAAAGAAGCTGGGACCGCAGAGATTATTATTGGTAAACAGCGTAACGGTCCAATTGGTTCAGTTCGCCTTGCTTTTGAAGGTCAATATACTCGATTTAGTAATCTCTCTCCTGAGTATTACAGCCAATATGATGATGAAGAATAAACTCTATCTCTATCCCTAGCCCAAAGGAGTAAATGAGGGTGCGCCAAGCAACAGTTTATATTGATCGCGATGCGCTTCAATATAATTTAAACCGTGTCAAACAACTCGCAGTAAATTCAAAAATTGTAAGTATGGTGAAAGCTAATGCTTATGGACATGGAATCAAAGACTGTTTAGCAGCCTTAAATGCCTCAGATGCCTTTGGCGTCGCCTGCCTACAAGAAGGTTTAGAAATTCGTGAACTCGGATTTCAGCAACCTGTTACTTTAATTGAAGGTGTATTTTCTGAAGATGAAATGCCCATTGCAATTGAGCAAAAATTTGAATGTGTAATTCACCATCAACAGCAATTCGAATGGTTAATTAAACACAAACAAGCATATATTGCCCAAGGTCTAAAAGTATGGGTTAAGCTTAATAGCGGTATGAATCGTTTAGGTTTTAAAGTTCCTGAAATTATTGAAGTCATTAAAACTTTAAAATCTGAAGGTTTTATCTGTGTACTAGCGATGCATTTCGCAAATGCAGATGTAGACCATCCACTCAATGAGCAACAAAAACAACAATTTTTACAGGTTAAACAAGCTTGTGATCCAGTTTTAGCATCTTGCTGTAATTCGGCCGCTATTTATAAATGGCCAGAATTACATTTTGACTATGTTCGCCCAGGCATTATGCTTTATGGCGCTTCACCTTTTGCAGATAAAACAGTCCATGATCTTGGCCTAAAGCCAGTCATGACTTTTTCAGCAGAAGTCATTGCACTAAATCATATCCAAACGGATGAACATGTTGGTTATGGCTCTACTTTCTGTGCTAAGCAAGCAATGGATATCGCTATTGTTTCTATTGGTTATGGTGATGGATACCCAAGAGCTTATATTAAACAAAATTATGTCGCTATTGATCAACAACTCTGTGCAGTTGTAGGCCGAGTGAGTATGGATATGCTTGCAATTGATGTTACGGGTATGCAAGTAAAATTAGGCACCAAAGTAGAACTTTGGGGTGAGCACCGCTTAGTGGATGATGTTGCTGATGCAAATGGAACAATAGGATATGAATTGCTCTGTCGCTTAAGTAATCGCCCCTCTCGTAAAAGCATTTAAATAATAAAATATAAAAAAAATCCAAGCTTGCTTGGATTTTTTTATCAGATTTTTACAATTTTATCGCCAGTAATCATCGGTCGGTTTTGGCATTTCTTGTAAGCCTCGACGCAAAGTATCCGACCATTGTTTACTAATCTGTGAAAAATAAGGGTCATCTTCTGTAATTCGTTTTCCCATCGGAATAACGAAGCTATCTTTATTGTAAATCAATGCATCAAGTGGCAAGCCAACTGAAACATTTGAACGTAAAGTTGAATCAAAAGAAATTAGACTACAACGCAATGCATCATCTAGTGGCATTGCATAATATAAAGCACGGTCCAGAATAGGTTTCCCGTATTTACTCTCACCAATTTGAAAGTAAGGCGTATCTGTTGTTGCACAAATGAAATTGCCTTGTGGATAGACATTATAAAGCTGCATGTCGCCACCTTTAATTTGTCCACCCACCAAAATACTACAGGCATAATTCATTTGTTCTTGAGTATCCGAACTAATATCCTCTAGAACCGTTTTCAAGGTTTTACCAATCAGTTCAGCCGCCTCAAACATCGTATTAACACTATATAAATTAGGTTCCTGATGTAAAGTAAGCGCATTTTGTAAATGACCAATCACGGCTTGTGTTGTTGCTAAATTACCTGCTGTTTGCAAAGCAATAAAACGTTCTCCGGTAACACCGAAAGTATGCAATTTTCGGAACACAGAAATATGATCAACTCCTGCATTAGTTCTCGTGTCACTAATAAACACTAAACCTTGTTCCAATCTTAGCGCACAACAATAGGTCATTTCATTCTCTTTACATTCAACATGCCAACACTTGAACCACAGACATCATGTTTTCAACTCCACCTTGCTCTCTTACACCACGAATAGGTGCAACATCAAGATAATCACGTCCAACTGCAAGGTAAATATGATGTTTGGGTGTAAACAACTGATTGCTTACATCAAAACAATACCACTGATTTTCTAAAAATACTTCAGCCCAAGCGTGACTGGCTAGGTGCGGATAGTTTTGATCAAATAGATAACCAGAGACATAACGTGCTGGTAATTGTAGCGCACGACACATCGCAATTAAAACATGAGCATGATCTTGGCATACACCCTGTCCAGCATGAAATGCTTCTGTTGCAGTTGTCTGAACTGATGTACTTTCAGGCTGATAAAGTATTTTCTGCAAAATATATTCGCTTAATAACGCAATATGTTGTCGGTCTTTGACGACTACAATATTTTTGGCAAAGTCCAACATTTCTAAATCGCATCGGGTTGCACTAGTCATCTGCAAAAACAAATTTGTAGGTGTAGATAGATTTACACAACCCAGCTCTACATTTTGAAGTTCAACGATTCCTTGAGCCATAAATGTAAGATGTTGGTATTGATAGCGCTGACTAGCCGTCATCCATACATTGTCAAATATGTCCCTTTTTATCGTTTTGTCACCCGGCACACTAATTGCCCAATTCATAACATGTTGATGCGGCGATGTTTGAGGCATCATTTTAATATACTGAATACTGTTTTGAGCAGTTTCAGTATAGCTATAATGCGTTTGATGATTAACCATCAATTTCATAATCAGACCTCAAACATATATTCCAACTGCTGTGTAAAAGTATAATAAGCATCCCACGTTAGCTGATGCTTTAGTACTTGCCAATTTTCATCTACGTTCTCCCAACCTAAGCCAGTAAGCCGCTGCACCACCACATTTAACTCCGACACGAGGGCTGATAAATCCTGCCCAAAACGTAGTTCTATATCAAATTGCTCTATTTTTTGACCTAAATGCAGAAACAAACAAATGTCTTCACTCTCCGCTTCCAGTATTTGAATACATCTTTCAACACCTTTCCTCAATGCATCAGGTTGAGCTTGAAGCGTGTTGATAACATTATTTAATTCTGCATAAGCATTTGACGACAATATGCCTCTTAGTTCCTGAATATTATCTTTAGCAATAACCAACTGGTTCAGTAATGAAAATGTTTGCTTCTTGTCTAACATATAGTGATTTAGTAATTCAGCATTTTCTATGACCAAACCAAATGCTGCTGCAAATTTTGTTGCTTTCTCATCTTCTGTAAAAGGTAAATGAGAGGCAGCAAATTTAACTCGCATTAAATATCGACCCAACCAATAGATTTGATGCGCACTCGAATTGAGTAAAACCATAAAGTTCCTCGTTAACCCACAATCAGGAATGTAATGTTTCAACAACCCATGTATCTTTTATGCCGCCACCTTGAGACGAATTTACGACTAAAGAGCCAGCTTGCATGGCCACTCGTGTTAGGCCACCCGGTACAATCTCTGTACGATAAGGCGAACTTAATACAAATGGACGTAAATCAATATGACGTTCAGCCACCCCTGCAGTAGTTAAAGTTGGAACAACAGATAGGGCCAAGGTAGGTTGTGCAATGTACATATGAGGTGTGGCGATCAATTTTTTTCTAAAATCATCAATTTCACACGAACTGGCTTTAGGCCCAATTAGCATGCCGTAGCCACCCGAGCCCTGTGCTTCTTTAACGACTAATTGATCCAGATTAGAAAGTACATAATCTAGGTGTTCATCTTTACGGCACTGATAAGTAGGTACATTTTTTAGAATTGGGGTTTCATTTAAATAATATTGGATCATTTGGTCTACATAAGGATAAATAGACTTATCATCAGCCACACCTGTTCCAGGCGCATTTGCAATCACAACATTTTTTTGCAAATAAGCAGACATAAGACCTGCTACCCCTAAAGCACTGTCTGGTCGAAATGCCAAAGGATCTAGAAAATCATCATCTAAACGGCGGTAAATTACGTCTACTTTTTGACGCCCACGAATAGTTTTGATAAAGACTTGATCATTTTCTACAAATAAATCCCGATTTGTAACCAGTGGCACATCCATTTCACGCGCTAGAAAAGCATGCTCATAATAAGCACTGTTAAAACGTCCCGGTGTGAGTATCACGACAAAAGGTTTATCCGCAGGTGAATTCTCCTGCAATATTTCTTTTAAAAGTCTTGGATAATGTTCAATTCCCTGTAAATTATTGGCTGCACATAACTCAGGCATCAATTGTTGGCTAATATTTCGGCTTTCAATCATATAAGACACGCCAGAAGGCGTTCTTAAATTATCCTCTAGTACAAAAAACTCTCCCTCACCATCACGGATAATATCAATTCCGCTAATTTGTGAATAAATTTTACCTTTCAGAGAATGTTTAAGCATATGTGGCTGAAAAGCCTCATTCCCCATTATTTGCTCTTCGGGAATGAGTTGTTCTTTTAAAATATGTTGCCCATGATAAATATCATCTAGGAAGTAATTTAATGCTTTAACACGCTGTGCACAGCCCGAAGCTATTTTCTCCCATTGTTTTTTTTCAATCACCCTTGGAATTAAATCAAAAGGAATTGTTCGCTCTGTACCTTCTTTATCACCGTATACGTTAAAAGTAATCCCATGATAAAGAAAATGCTGCTTTGCTTGAGCATTCAATTGTTTTAGCTCATCTAGAGTACGGATACTCAACCATTGTTCAATTTTTTTTGAAGCCGCGCCATTTGATGTTACATCATCTAGCATCTCATTAAAAAACTGTGATTTTAGCTGCTCAAATAGATTAGTTTTTACGGAAATATGTTCTAAAAAAGAGGTTGGGTTAATGAATGCTTTAGCCGTCTGCTCTTGTATAAAAAAATCATTATCTATATGTAATTCATGCTCTTGTTCTGACATAACCACCTCGTCTTATCATTTATCTATATTTCATTTTCAAATAAGCAATTTCAGTGCCATTTATATATCTTTAATATTTTTACGGTGTTTTGTTATAACTTTCTTCTTCCAAATCTTAACATCGATTGCAAAAGGATCTGTAAACCGAATCTGACAAACTTGCTAAATGTGTAAAGATTTTTTATTGTGTTGACACCAAAGCAATTGGATATAGATGTATTACGCTTATGTCTGTAATAGAAAAAGAAACTTCGAATAGTTTATATCGCCAATGGCAGATCTTGTCTCGCCTACCGACCGGTAAATGGATCGGGACACGCGAATTACAAGAAATGCTTGAACGTGAAGGTATTGATATCAGTTTAAGGACAATTCAGCGTGATTTAAATCAAATTGCTCAGCGCTTTCCAATTGAAAGTAATAAAGCCGTACCTCAGGGCTGGCGGTGGCAATCCGATGCACCCATCCAGAGCTTACCTCACATGACGAGCTCTCAAGCAGTAACATTTATGATGGTTGAAGAGCATCTTAAACACTTGCTTCCCCCAAGCCTGCTTGATGAGATGGGTCCTTGGTTTGATTTAGCTAAACGCAGCCTATCTACACAAAACAACGTAAGACAATGGATTAATCGAGTACGCATCGTACCGGCAAGCCAACCGCTTATTCCGCCTGTAGTTGATCGAAATGCTCAACAAGCAATTTATGAAGGTCTACTCCAAGACAAACAAATAGAATGTATTTATCGAGCGCGAGTTAATCAAGGTGAAGATAAAACTTATATTTTAAATCCATTGGCTTTGGTACAAAAAGGTGCAGTAATTTATTTAATTTGCACACGACATGACAAAACCGAAGTTCAAACATTTGCCTTGCACCGTTTTAAATCAGCAAAAGTACTCGATAGTCGAGCCCTACACCCTGTCAACTTTGATATTGATCATTATATCGATTCAGGTGCTTTAGGCTTTAGAGTGGACTACAAACAGCCAACTGAATCAATCCAACTCACATTAACTATGACAGAGCAAACTGCTAGAACTTTCTATGAAAGTCAGTTAAGCAAGGACCAAACTATAGTTCCACTTGAAGAAAATATCGTCGAAGTTACAGCAACCGTACCTTTTACATCTCAATTAGTATGGTGGCTACGTAGTTTTGGTAAGAAATTACTGCATATCGAGCCCATTCAAGTACACAATGCTGTACGAGAAATTGAATCTGAGAGTAAATAGATATAAAAAAGAGAACCATAAGGTTCTCTTTAGATTTTGAATTATAATTTTCTTAATTTTATATTGGCTCTTATATTTATACTTACCTTCAGATCAATGTGTTCTCCCCCCAAAACTGATCTGCTCTTTCTTTTGCGCTATTTTAAACATGAGCACTGGCATGCCATTGCATCTCTATTGTAGAGAATTGATTTCATTGTCATAGTTAAAGCCCTCTTTGTTTGAACGTGAATTCAATATAACTAGCTACTCAAAATATGTGAAATAAGAAAAAAAGGAAGCAAAATCTATTTTCTTCCTTAGGAAGTTTCCATATATTTTTTGAACAGAAAATAAAAAAGCCCAGTATTAACTGGGCTTTTTCACATTTAAGAGATTAAGCTGTTTTCTTAATCATATTGTTTTTACGAATTGTGATCATTACAAGCTGTACAGCTGCTGGTGTAACACCAGGAATACGGCTCGCTTGAGCTAATGTTTCCGGAAGAACTGTTTTTAACTTTTGAGTAATTTCACGTGATAAACCCGACACTACATCATAATTAAAATCAGTAGGGATTTTGGTTTCTTCAAGACGTTTTAACTGTGCCACATCTTCATGCTGACGGTTAATATAACCTTCATATTTCACAGCAATCTCGATTTGCTCACCAACTTGTTCAGAAACTTCAGAACCCGTAAGTTCCGCAATTTGACCAAAGTTAATATTAGGGCGTTTAAGCAAATCAATCGCACTACATTCTTTACTTAAGTCAGCACCCGTCATCTCAACGAACTTTTTGCCCATAGGGTTATTCGGTGCGGCCCATAAATGCTGTAGACGAGAAGTTTCACGCTCAACCGCTTCCATTTTTTCACAATAAGCGGCCCAACGTACATCATCAACCAAACCAAGTTCACGACCAACAGTTGTTAATCGTTGATCTGCGTTATCTTCACGTAACATCAAACGATATTCCGCACGTGACGTAAACATACGGTATGGTTCTTTAGTACCTAAAGTGATGAGGTCATCAACCAATACACCCATGTAAGCTTGGTCACGCTTAGGTGTCCACTCTTCTTGCTCCCACGCACGGCGTGCAGCATTTAAACCTGCAAGTAAACCTTGGGCACCAGCTTCTTCATAACCGGTTGTACCATTAATTTGTCCTGCGAAATACAGGCCATTAATCGCTTTGGTTTCAAGCGTGAATTTCAAAGCTTGCGGGTTGAAATAGTCATATTCAATTGCATAACCTGGACGCAAGATATGAGCATTTTCCATACCACGAATTGAGCGTACAAGTTCAAACTGCACATCAAACGGTAAAGAAGTCGAAATACCATTTGGATAAAGCTCGTGTGTATCTAAACCTTCTGGTTCCAAGAATACTTGATGTGAATCTTTATCAGCGAAACGGTGAATTTTATCTTCAATTGATGGGCAATAACGTGGACCTACACCCTCAATAACACCGGTATACATTGGTGAACGGTCTAAACCACCACGAATAATGTCATGGGTTTTTTCATTTGTATGCGTGATATAACAATTTACTTGTTCAGGGTGCATAGAGGCATCACCCATAAATGACATGACCGGAGACGGGAAATCACCAGGCTGCGGAATCATCACCGAAAAGTCAACCGAACGCGCATCAATACGTGGTGGTGTACCCGTTTTTAAACGACCTACCGGTAATTTCAATTCGCGTAAACGCTGAGCAAGTGCAATTGAAGGAGGATCGCCTGCACGACCACCACTCGATTTTTCTAAACCAACGTGGATAACACCACCTAGGAATGTACCCGTAGTCAACACAACTGTTTTAGCGTCAAAACGGATACCCATTTGAGTAACAACACCTTTAACGGTATCGCCTTCAACAATCAGGTCATCAGCCGCTTGCTGGAAAATATCAAGGTTTGCTTGATTTTCTAAAGTATCGCGAATAGCAGCTTTATAACGAACACGGTCAGCCTGAGCACGTGTTGCACGCACTGCAGCACCTTTACGTGAATTTAGAATACGGAACTGAATACCACCTTTATCGGCAGCTAAAGCCATTGCACCGCCAAGCGCATCAATTTCACGTACTAAATGTGACTTACCAATACCACCGATTGCTGGGTTACAACTCATTTGGCCCAAAGTCTCAATGTTATGGGTCAAAAGCAAAGTCTGTCGTCCCATACGCGCAGCAGCGAGAGCCGCTTCCGTACCTGCGTGACCGCCACCAATAACGATAACATCATAAACTTTAGGGTAGTGCATGAGTACAAAAACACCAGAAAAAAAAGACAGAACATTATAGCAAAATTATCTGCTTATTGATGTACATAATTACAAAATTGTCGACACATGATTTACGCTACGCCACATGTTTTGACAATTTGTTTCATGAATTCAATACAAAGTGAATGTTTTTTAATTTTTTTCATTTTAGAATAAAAAACGTACAGTACTTCTATCACTTTAGAATTAACGCAACAAGAAGGAACACAAAATGAAAACGACCATGTTAAAAATCTTAACCGCTTCTCTCCTTTGTTTTTCAGGCGTAACGTTGACCCACGCTGCGACTAATCATACTGCTAAATCGACTCATATGGCTAAATCAAGCAAAACAGCTCATCATGCTGCTGAGTCAAGCAAATCAGAGATGCAAAAACAGCTAAGAGCTTGTGCTAAAAAACGTCAGGGTGAATGGGTTTCTTACAGTCATAATGGCGCAACCTTTAATGGTACTTGCCAACCAAACGAAAATGGTAAACTACAATTTAAAGCTCCTGCTCCTTAATAAAACTCTAGCTTAAGGAAAAAGAAATCCATTTCTTTTTCCTATACTACATCATAATTTTTAAGAGACGGTCCATTAAAGATGGGCCGCTTTCTTTTTTAAAACTCTTTAGTCCGCTACAATAGACCTTTAAATAAAATTTTTAGGTCCTTTTCGTGAAGTGGTTACAAATACACATTACCGTTGATCAACAACAAGTTGAGTTCACAGAAACACTTTTAATGTCTCTAGGTGCGGTAAGCGTAACTCTGGATGATGCTGAAGATCAGGCTTTACTTGAACCATTACCAGGTGAAACACCTTTATGGAATAAAGTAATTGTGACAGGTATCTATCAACAAGACGAACAAGAACCAATTGATGTTGACACTTTAGAAGCTTTCTTAAAAGCTCAACTTCCAGACGCCCCTATACGCCATGAAGAACTTGAAGATCAGGTATGGGAACGCGCATGGATGGATTATTACGAGCCAATTCAAATTGGGGAAAAGTTCTGGATCGTGCCTGAATGGCTAGAGCCACCAGAAGCTGATGCAACTAATATTAAGTTAGACCCAGGTCTTGCGTTTGGCACAGGTAACCATGCCAGTACATTCTTATGTTTACAATGGCTAGGTAAAACTAACGTTAAAGATAAGATCGTCATTGATTATGGTTGTGGTTCAGGCATTTTAGGTGTAGCAGCTTTATTATTAGGTGCTAAAAAAGTATATGCCACTGATATTGACCCTCAGGCTGTTTTAGCAACAAAACAAAATGCTGAGCTTAATGGCGTATTAGATCGACTATATGTAGGTCTTCCTGAAGAATTTGATCAAGAATTTAAACCTCAACAGGCTGATGTTTTAGTTGCAAATATCTTAGCGGGTCCACTAATGGCACTTGCGCCAGAGTTTGCAAATTTGCTTAAATCTGAGGGAGAGTTCGCACTTGCAGGTGTAATTGAAGAGCAAGTTACTGATGTTTCACGTGTTTATTCTGAATTTTTTGATATATTAGATGTCGAAAAACGCGAAGAAAATTGGTGTCGCATTTCAGGAAAACGTAAAACAATAAATTGAGATTTCTTAACTCATGAATGAAAAACAAACCCGCTGCCCTAAGTGTTTAACAGTCTATAAAGTATCTCTTACTCAATTAACTGTTGCTCAGGGTATGGTTTGTTGCCCTAAATGTGATTCGAACTTTAATGCACTCACCCATCTGATTAATATTGAACAGCCTGTTATGGCCAACTCATCTACATTAGTCAACGGTTCAATGCAAACGAGATATATGACACATTCTCACGTGTTAGATATCTTTGATCAAAAAGTTGAGAATTCAAATATTGATCTTTTAACCTACCTCAACAACTTAAATTATTTTCATAACGAAGCTATTAACGCTCTACCAAATCTTAATTTAGCTGAACAAACATCCTCACAGGAACAAGACAATAATAAAAAACATAGTTGGCTGTACTATACGCTCTGGAGCTCTGCTAACCTTATTTTGATTTTAGTTTTTACTTTTCAAATTCTCTGGTTTAATCCTAAACTCATGCATGCTAGCCCAACCGTAAGCCATGCATTTAATTATGTTTGCCAAATACTGCACTGCAATAAGTCAACAGAACAATATCAACTTATTTATATAGAAAAGTTAAAACTCCGCAAAGTGGACACAAGTCATACACAATTCTCAGGCATATTGATTAATCAGAATGATAAAAGTATTGAGCTTCCCAATCTAAAGTTGAGCTTTGCAATAGAGTCCAACAAAACAGAGGAAATGATATTAACTCCTCAACAATATCTCGTTGAAAACTTACAAGGTATTCAGCGCATCCCCTCTAACACTCCATTCCGATTCCAATTTGAGCTAAACAAAAGCAAAAAAAGCCTAGTAAATTATCGATTAGAAATTGTCCACCCCTAAAATGTAAAAAAAGTGAAAAAAAAATAAAAAAAAATGCAGTTAATTTGCTCACTTTTTCCTAGACAATGGTATGATACGCGCCACGAAAGCTTTGACTCATATACTCCTCGCTCTCAATCCAAAAAAAATACTGTTAAGCATGTGTGCTTTTCTACTTAAGCACATAGCCTAACTTTTTTTGTTTTTGAGGGGGCTGTAACAAATATTTAATTATTGTTACGCTTATTTTTTACTCAATACGAAGATTTATGGCAAGCTAATTGTTCTTATGTTTTAGAGTCACTGTTTTAGGATCTAAAACAGGACTCCGTATTTTTAGACCACATTTATATACTACTTTACCCAAGCTAGTATTTGATTTTCGGATTAACTCGCATGAATAGCAAATCTCCTATTTTTACTGCACAATCTGATGTTGCTCTTCGCATCCATGTTGATCGCGCAGTTCGCCATTATTTTGCACAATTGCAAGGTGAGCAACCATCTCAGGTATATGACATGGTGCTAGCAGAAATGGAGAAACCTCTTTTATCTGTAGTTCTTGAATATACACGTGGTAATCAAACCCGTGCTGCAGAGATTCTTGGACTCAACCGTGGCACTTTACGCAAAAAGTTAAAAGCTCACGGTTTAATGAGTGAATAAATGATAAAATGCTCACGACTTCGTGGGCATTTTTTTATGCTTATTGGTTTTAATCCGTAGACTTGAAATTGTTGAATTAAACATCATGACTATTAAACGTGCTTTGATTTCTGTATCTGATAAGACAGGAATTGTCGAATTTGCTCAAAACCTTGCAGCTTTAGGGGTAGAACTATTATCTACAGGCGGCACATACAAGTTGCTTAAAGATAATAATATCGCAGTTGTTGAAGTATCTGAACATACTGGCTTCCCTGAAATGATGGATGGTCGTGTTAAGACATTACATCCAAAAATTCATGGCGGTATCCTTGCTCGTCGCGGTTTAGACGAAGCAGTAATGAAAGAACACAACATCGATCCGATTGATCTTGTTGTTGTAAACCTTTATCCATTTGCTGCAACAGTTGCAAACCCTGACTGTACTCTTCCTGATGCAATCGAAAATATCGACATCGGCGGTCCTACAATGGTTCGTGCTGCTGCTAAAAACCATGCTTCAGTAGGTATTGTAGTAAATGCTTCAGATTACGACACTGTAATCAATGAATTAAAAACTGCTGGTTCACTTTCTTATGAAACACGTTTTGATTTAGCTGTTAAAGCATTTGAACACACTGCTCAATATGATGGCATGATCGCTTCTTACTTAGGCGCTCGCGTTGGCAAGACCGAAGGCGAAGCTGATTTATTCCCTCGCACGTTCAATACTCAATTGAACAAAGCACAAGATCTACGTTACGGTGAAAACCCACACCAATCTGCTGCATTTTATGTAGAGGCAAATGCAAAAGAAGCTTCTGTTTCTACTGCTAAACAGTTACAAGGCAAAGAATTGTCTTATAACAACATTGCAGATACAGATGCCGCACTTGAATGTGTTAAATCATTTGCAAAACCTGCTTGTGTAATTGTAAAACATGCTAACCCTTGCGGCGTAGCTGTTTCTTTAGACGGCATTAAAGCTGCTTATGATTTAGCTTATGCAACAGACCCAGAATCTGCTTTCGGCGGTATTATTGCATTTAACCGTGAGTTAGATGTGGCAACTGCTCAAGCAATTGTAGAACGTCAATTCGTTGAAGTCATTATTGCTCCAAGTATTGCTGATGGCGTGCTTGAAGTGACTGGCGCTAAGAAAAATGTCCGTGTTTTAGTATGTGGCGAATTACCTGCGATTGACGCACGTGCCCCACAACTTGACTATAAACGCGTTAATGGTGGCTTACTTGTTCAAGATCAAGACTTGGGCATGGTCACTAAAGATGATCTTAAAGTAGTTACCAAAATTGCACCAACTGAACAAGAAATTGATGACCTCATCTTTGCTTGGAAAGTTGCGAAATATGTAAAATCAAATGCAATTGTTTATGCAAAAAACCGCCAAACTATTGGTGTAGGTGCAGGTCAAATGAGCCGTGTTAACTCAGCTCGTATTGCTGCCATTAAAGCTGAACATGCTGGTTTGGTTGTTGAAGGCGCTGTAATGGCATCTGATGCATTCTTCCCATTCCGTGACGGTATTGATAATGCTGCTAAAGCTGGCATTAAATGCATTATTCAACCAGGCGGTTCTATGCGTGATGAAGAAGTAATCGCAGCAGCTAATGAAGCTGGTATTGCAATGGTCTTCACTGGTATGCGCCATTTCCGCCACTAATTTAAATTTAGTCCTCCCTAACCCTCCTTTCATTCAGGAGGGTTTTCCACAACAATGGAGCTAACTCTCCACCTTGAGGGATAGAGGGGGATGAAAAGGATTAAAGTTAAGGAACAAATTAAAAATGAATATTTTAGTTTTAGGTAGTGGTGGTCGTGAGCATGCTTTAGCATGGAAAATCGCGCAAGATATTAATGTTAATCAAGTTTTTGTCGCACCAGGTAATGCTGGAACTGCAACAGAAGACAAATGCATTAATGTTCAACTTGATATTTTAGACAACGCTGCAATTATTGCTTTTGCTAAAGAAAATAATGTTGATCTTATTATTGTTGGTCCAGAAGCACCATTAGTTAATGGTGTGGTGGATGCTGCACGTGAAGCAGGTTTAAAAATTTGGGGACCTACTCAATATGCAGCACAGCTTGAAGGCTCAAAAGCATTTGCTAAACACTTTTTAAAGCGCCACAACATTCCAACTGCTTTCTATGACGTTTTCACTGAAGTAGATACAGCTAAAGCTTATGTTGAAAAAAATGGTGCGCCAATTGTAATTAAAGCTGATGGTCTTGCTGCTGGTAAAGGCGTAATCGTTGCAATGACCAACGAAGAAGCTTTTGCAGCAATTGATGACATGCTTGCAGGCAACAAATTTGGTGATGCTGGTTCACGCGTTGTGATTGAACAGTTCCTTGCAGGTGAAGAAGCTTCTTTCATTTGTATGATTGATGGTAAAAATATTTTACCAATGGCAACTTCACAAGATCACAAACGTATTTTTGAAGGCGATCAAGGCCCTAACACAGGCGGTATGGGTGCCTACTCTCCTGCTCCGGTTGTAACTTCTGACATTTTCGAACGCGTTATGACTGAAATCATGCGTCCGACTGTTGAAGGTATGGCTGCTGATGGACATGTTTACACTGGTTTCTTATATGCTGGCCTAATGATTGATGAACAAGGTCAACCACGTGTGATCGAGTTTAACTGTCGTTTTGGTGACCCAGAAACTCAACCGATCATGATGCGTTTAAAATCATCTCTTGTTGAATTGGTAGAAGCCGGTATTGCTGGTAACTTACCAAAAGAAGCTGAATGGGATGACCGCAAGTCAATTGGTATTGTTCTCGCAGCAGAAGGCTATCCTGATAGTGTACGCAAAGGCGATGTAATTTCAGGTATCGGACAATCACCTGAAGATACTAAAATTTTCCACGCTGGCACTGCAACTCGTGAAGATGGTCACATCGTGACTTCTGGTGGTCGGGTTCTTTGTGTAACAGCATTAGGCGATAGCGTTCTTGAAGCACAAATTAATGCGCTAGAAGTATGCGGACAAGTTAACTTTACGGGCATGCAATATCGTAGTGACATTGGCTATCGCGCAATTGCACGTGAAAAAGCTGAATAAAAAATCTCAATTTATAAAAAGCCCTCTTGAATAGAGGGCTTTTTTTATTTCAATCTTGCTTATCACAAAAAATTATATAAATCTTAACTTTTATTCAATTCCAATTCATAAGATCGAAACATGTCCACTATATTGAATATGTTTTTATTGATATCATTAGTTAAAGCGTTGGAACATTCCACAAAGTTAATGTGCTGTTAAATATCATGGCATATCGTCTAATTCTGTTAAAGATGATAGTAATTTTTTAACATTCAATACTTTTGAACATCGTTTAAAGACTGATAATACATGATCAAACTGCTGTAAAAATAGTTTCATCATGTGCAGATCAAAACGTTAAAACAAGTATCTGAAGAATTAGAAAAGAACTAAAAGTTATAACTTTTAGCATTGAAAACTTTGTGATGTTGTAACAAAACTCATTCTTTTCTAGTCGAGAGCCAACTTGAACAGTTGATTTCTCTTAATCAGGACTTTTTTTACATGAAAAAGCTGATCAGTCTTTTTTTAAGCGTGTCTGTGCTATTACTTGCAGCCTGTGGTAAACAGCAAAGTGAACCACAAGCCGGGAAAGGTAGTGATTCATCACAACTACAAACTGTAGTTATTGCTTCAACTGGCTCTGATGCTGATATCTGGCGTTATATTTCAACTCTACCGGAAACTAAAGCAGCTGGCATTAAGCTTGAAGTGAAAAATTTCACTGATTATGTGTCGATGAATACAGCTGTTGCAAATAAAGAAGTTGACTTAAATGCATTCCAATCTTATGCATATTTAGTTGCCTTCAATGCGTCCAACAAAGACAAAATTGCGCCAGTTTCTACAACCTATCTTGAACCAATGGGTATTTACTCTAGTAAACATAAAAAAGTAGATGAGCTCCCACAAGGTGCAAGTATTGCTATTCCTAACGATGCTGCAAATGAAGCTCGCGCATTATTGTTATTACAAAGTGCAGGCTTAATTAAGCTTAAAGCTGATTTCGACCCAGCTAAAGGCACTCCAAACGATATTATCGACAACAGTAAAAAAATTGATATCAAACCAATCCAAATGGCGACAGCTGTACGCGTAAAAGATGAAGTTGATGCAATTGTTTTAGGTAATACTTTAGCAATGGAAGGCGGTTTAAATGTGCTTAAAGATTCTATTTTCTATGAGCCAGTAGACAGCAGCACAAAACTCAACGTAAACATTCTTGCAACAGCAGAATCGCGTAAAGATGAACCTACTCTTCAAAAGGTTGGTCAGCTATATCACACTGAAGCTGTGAAAAAATACGTTGAACAACACTTTGGTGGTACAAAAGTTGACGTGAATCAGCCAATCAGCTACCTCACAGAAGCTAAATAGTAATATAATACCCGCAACGCGAAACAGGCAAAGTCTCTTTGCCTGTTTTTTCTTTTCAGCATAGTTTTTTGACGACATGATTCAATTTAAAAACATTTCAAAGCACTATCAGCTTAAAGGCCAAACCATACGCGCACTGGACCAAATTAATTTGGAAATTCCAGAAGGTAGTATCTTTGGTATCATTGGTTATAGTGGTGCAGGTAAAAGTACTTTAATCCGCCTGATTAACTTACTTGAACGACCAAATGAAGGTCAGGTTATCATTAATCAAAAGGACTTCACTGCTTTGGATGCGCGTTCATTACGTCAGGAACGTGCAAATATTGGTATGATTTTTCAGCACTTCAATTTGTTACAAACCAAGACGGTTGCTGAAAATATTGAAATGCCAATGCGCCTACTGAATTACAATAAGGTAGAACGTGAAAAGCGCTTGAATGAGTTATTGGAGTTCATTGACCTTAAGCATAAAAAAGATGCTTACCCAGATGAACTTTCTGGCGGCCAAAAGCAACGTGTCGGTATTGCCCGTGCTTTGGCAAATCATCCAAAAATTCTTTTGTGTGATGAAGCAACCTCTGCCCTAGACCCGCAAACAACCAAGTCAGTTTTAGAGCTACTAAAGAAAATCAATCAAGAGCAAAAAATCACGATTGTGATGGTGACCCATGAAATGGATGTCATTGAAACTGTCTGTGATCATGTGGCTGTGATGGAAGCAGGTAAAGTCATTGAACAAGGTTCAACGATTGATATCTTTAGTAAACCTCAACATCCGACAACTAAAAACTTCATTCAAACTGTTTTACATCAACAGTTGCCTGTGAATATTTTAAATCAGCTCGAAAACCAGCATCATCATAGTATTTACTGTTTGCAGTTTTTAGGGCGTTCTGCTCAAGAACCTGTAATTCAGTCACTGATTAAACAATTCGATATTAGCTTAAATATCTTATTTGCTAACATGACTGAAATTAATGGCACAGTCATTGGTCAAATGTTTGTGCAGCTTCTAGGTGATCCTCAGCTAATTAAACAGGCTATTGAGTTTTTGGAGCAAAATGAAGTAGGTGTGGTTCAATCAGGAGATCAAGTATGAGAGATTTTATCGTACAGTGGTTAACTGAACTTACTCAACCTTTCTGGCACAGTTCTCTTTCTATTGATCAGTTCGTTACCGCTTTGCAAGAAACCTTTCATATGGTTTTCTTCGCACTTTTGTTTGGTGGTATCTGGGGGTTTATTCAGGGAATTATTTTATTAGTTACCCGCCCAGAAGGCATTTTACCCAATAAAGTGATTTATCATTTACTTAATCCAATTGTAAATGCTTTACGCTCTCTTCCTTTTATTATTTTACTTATTGCAGTGATTCCTCTTACTAAGTTATTAGTAGGTACTTCAATTGGTACGTGGGCAGCTATTGTTCCATTGACTATTTATGTTGGCCCTTATATGGGACGTCTGATTGAAACTTCATTGCTTGAAGTAAATGAAGGAATTATTGAATCTGCTCAAGCGATGGGTGCTACACCTTGGCAAATTATCTCCCGCTTTATTTTGCCTGAAGCACGCAGTTCACTCATTTTAAACCTTACGACAGCTACAATCAGCCTTATTGGTGCAACTGCCATGGCGGGTGCAGTTGGCGCAGGTGGTATTGGTGATTTAGCAATTTCTTATGGTTATCAACGTTTTGATACAAGCGTTGTAATTTTAACAGTAATTGTCCTATTACTATTGGTACAGATTGTACAGACGCTAGGGAACTGGCTCGCGAAGGTACGTTAAGTCATCCATATAAAAAAAGCTCTCTTTATAGGGGGCTTTTTTTGTTTTATAGAGTCCTTTTCTTAAAGACAGTTGAGTGCGTGGCTCAATACCATTTTCTGGTATTATCAGAAGTAGTCATTATTCATTTACTTTTTGGATTTAGTTTCAGGATAAAACAATGCGTTATAGAATTCATTTTATTGATGTACAGAATGCCCTCCAAAACTATATCTGGATTTTAGAAGATACTGAAACTCAAGAAGCTGTTGCAGTCGACCCAACAGAAGCAGAACTGGTAACTCAATTTTGTCAGAATCATCAGTTAAATTTAAAACAAATCTGGCTTACACATTGGCATAAAGATCACATAGGTGGTGTTGCTGATTTAACGGCTGCCCAAAATCTTACTGTGTATGGTCCACGTGATGAACTCACAAAAATTCCGGGAATTACTAACCCCTTACAACATGACGATCATCTAAAATTTAATGATTTGAAAATAGAGATTATTGCAACCCCAGGTCATACCTTAGGACACATCGTATATTTTATTGAAGAATTAGAAGCTGTATTTTGTGGCGATACTTTATTTGCAATGGGATGTGGTCGATTATTTGAAGGCACAGCCGAACAAATGTATCACTCCCTGAGCCGTCTAGCAGCATTACCAACCCACACAAAAGTTTATTGCACACATGAATACACGCTTTCAAATGCTGAATTCGCCTTAACAGTAGAACCACATAACCATGCTTTGTCAGAGCGAGCTGAAGAAGTCCGCGAGTTACGTAAACAAAGATTAATTACATTACCCAGCACTATTGAACTTGAATTAGCAACCAACCCCTTTCTTCGCGCAGAAAGTGTTGAAGAATTCGCCCACTTACGTGCTCTTAAAGATAATTTCTAAAATTAAGCTTTCAAAAGAAGATACAGTTTTATTTTAAGAACTGTATCTTTTTGCCTATTACCTGTTGCCTGTAATTATTTTTTACATTTACTCGATTCTTATTTATCCATTATTTTAAATAATATTATCGAATTTTTAATTTTTTTAAATACTCACATAAACAGCACTATAAATAAAAAATTATTATTTTTTAGTTACATAACACATTCACAATTTTATAAAAATGAAATCTTTCTTTTCTTTATCTTACTTATTTTACAAGTTGCAAAATAAAACAAAGTTTTCCCCCTTTAAAAAATCTAATTAAAACCCTATTAATAAATAAGATGTAATGCCACGGATAGAAGGAGTTCTCACGTGAAAAAGGTTGTTAAAGCTAAAAATTTAATTGCGTTTCGTATTTGGTTAGAAAAGTTAGGATATTCGGTTAAAAACCTTGCCGACGGGAAAGGTTTTACTTTTAGTTTTAAAAAAGAATATGGTTTGGTGACCTGTGATTTAGCAGGCAATTCATTAGCTATGCAATTAGGTGAAGAGTTTGAAGATCACTTAAAAGCATAATTTTTTCGCGACTTGATTTGAATTACGGTATTGTCTTTCTTGAAAGATAAGTAGTGTTGCAGAACTTTAGAATGGCTTAATTAGTATATATTTTTTAGATATTAAACAAAAAAATCTGTAGCAGGGCTACTCTCCCAAATTGCCCTTAGCTACAGATTTTTTTTGCAAGGTTAATCTGCTTTGTGGTTCTTTAATGCTTTATCAAGAAGATCTTTATCTAAAGCCTTATCCCAACGTGCCACAACAATTGTTGCACATGCATTACCTACTAGATTTGTTAAAGCACGGCACTCTGACATAAAACGGTCAATACCAAGAATTAAAGCCATACCTGCGACAGGAACAGCTGGTACAACTGATAAAGTTGCAGCTAGAGTAATAAAACCTGCACCAGTCACCCCTGCTGCACCTTTAGAACTTACCATCGCAACTAAAAGTAAAGCAAATTGTTCACTAATTGATAAATCTACATTACAGGCTTGCGCAATAAACAGAGCTGCCATAGTCATATAGATATTTGTACCATCAAGGTTAAATGAATAACCCGTTGGAATAACCAAGCCTACAACTGATTTTTCACAACCCGCTTTTTGCATTTTGTCCATTAAAGATGGCAAAGCTGCTTCAGAAGAACTTGTACCTAAAACCAACCAAAGCTCATCTTTGATATAGCGAACTAAATCAATAATTGAAAAGCCATTGTAACGAGCCACAGCACCCAAAACGATTAAAACGAATAATATAGCCGTGATATAGAACGTCATGATCAACAGCAATAAATTACCAATTGATTGAATACCATACGCACCGATCGTGAAAGCCATCGCACCAAAAGCACCGATTGGGGCAAGCTTCATTAACATACCAACCAGGTAGAAAACTGGAGCAGTTAAGTTGTTTAAGAAATCAGTAATTGGACGTGCTCGGTCACCCAAAGCAGCCAAAGAAATACCAAATAGTACAGCGACAAATAATACCTGCAAAATCTCGCCACCTGCCAGAGGACTGACCAAGGTTTGCGGGATAATATTCATGAAAAAGTCAGTAATATTAGTGGCATGAGCTTTCTCAACGTAAGTATTTACCTTATCGCTGACTAAGGTCGCTGGGTCAATGTTTAGACCTTTACCCGGTTGGATAATATTTGCCACAATCATACCAACCACAAGTGCAAGACTTGAGAAAGTAATGAAATACAGCATTGCTTTACCAGTCACACGCCCAACCCGACTCATGTTCGTCATGCTGGCAATACCGGTGACCACAGTCAAAAAGATTACGGGAGCAATAATCATTTTGACGATCTTGATGAATGCATCACCAAGCGGTTTCAAGCTCTGCCCAAGTTCAGGGTAAAAATGACCAATTAAAACGCCTAAAATAATTGCAAAAATGACCTGTACATACAAAATTTGGTGAAACTTCTGTTTTTTCTGTACCGTTTCTTGGTCAAGGGTATTGAAATCCATTATCTAAATACCTTTTCGGTGGGGATAAAAAAATAAAATATAAAGCGAGCACCACAAGCTGCTTTAACAAGGGAAAGCCATTGTAAAGAATAAAAAACACCCTGTGTTATAAATTTAAAAAATGTAAAATTCAAAAATCATGCATTAATTTGTATAGAATCCATTTTATTTTTATATTTAAAAAATCAGAAAAATAGTTAATTTTACTAATAACCTATTATTTATATTAAAATTTTATATCACAAAGAGTATTAAAACTCACCTTAAGAACTTATTTTACAGACCTGACACCATCATTCACAAAATAAATGATTTTAATATAAACATATTAATTATAAATTATGAGAATTTAGTTTAAAAATAATAAGTAAAATTGATATAAGTGAATTCTGATGCTATAAGAATTAAATTTTTCACGCTTTGTTTTTAAATTTGACCTTCTGTCTCTGTCATTTAACTCAATTTTAGGTGTGCTTTTTAAACAGCTGTTTTAGCAAACTATGCACATAGCTTACAGATAAATCGCGATCGGTAAATAAAATTCGAAATAACATTGGCGCAATAACTGCTTCAATAATTTCTTGATTTTCAATCGTGGATTCATTACGCGATTTAGCTCTTTCTTGGATAATATCAAGTTGCTGAATAATTAAAGTTTCACATTTTCTAGCATTTGAAGAATCTGCTGCATATAGCACATCACGTAACAATAGCTGCCCTACCTCAGAAGAATATTCTTCAAAGTACTGTTCAATCCATGCGGTCACATCAAGTTGGAATGAACCTAAATCTTTAGGTTCCATATCTGGTTTAAGTTCATTAAGTGCAACATCTGAAAATAATTGACTAATATCTCCCCAACGACGATAAATTGTTGAAGGTGTTACCCCAGCTTGATTAGCAATTAACGGTATTGTAATTTGGCTTTGATCAAATGTTTTTTGCAGCTCTTTTACAGCTTGGTGTACAGCGGTCTGAATTCTTTCACTGCGACCACCCGGACGTAATCCAGTAACAACTTTTACCATTAATTTGCTCTACTTAAATTTAAAACCAATTCAAAAACATTATTTATATATACAAAATACACTAAAGCTAATTCTTTGCTTTAGTGTGAAAATAATGTATAAAAGCTAAATATTCGCTTTTATGTTATGCATCTCTTATGAACAATTCAAGTTTAAAACATTCCAAACCCGTTTTTAAATTAGGTTCAGCAGCTGCTTTAACTTTAAATACCATTACATTGATGACATTTATGGCGGCTTCTAGCGCCCCTACACCTCTATATCGTCTATATCAGCAAGCATGGCAATTCTCGCCTGTTACGTTGACTTTAATTTTTGCCACTTATGCTTTTACTTTACTTGCATCGTTACTCATTATTGGCTCTCTTTCAGACTACATCGGGCGTCGCCCTGTCATCATTTCAGCAATTTTTCTCCAAATTGTTGCGATGAGTTTTTTTCTTTTTGCCTCAGATGTTTCTATGTTATTTATTGCACGCGGTCTACAAGGTATCGCGACAGGACTTGCAGTTTCCTCAATAGGAGCTGCAATTTTAGATTTCAGTAAACATCAGGGTTCCTTAATTAATAGTATTGCTCCCATGGTAGGGATGGCTGTAGGTATTTTTATTACTTGCGTTATTTTGCAATTTTCATCTCAGCCCCTACAGCTTGTTTTCGAGTTTTTATGCGTCTTTTTCTTATGTGAACTCCTTTTAAGCTTTCTTAGCCCTGAAACTGCACAAAAAAGATCTGGTGCACTAGCCTCTTTAAAACCCAATATGGCTATTCCCCATCAAGCAAGGAGCGCGCTATTAAGTATTAGTCCTATTAACATTGCACTTTGGATGGTGAGCGGGTTTTTCTTGTCGCTTATGCCTTCTTTACTCGCAAAGATTTTCCAAACATCTTCTGCATGGTTAAACGGGATTATGTTTATGGCTCTCGCTCTCTCAGGAGCTGCCGGTATTTTAACCCTTAGAAAATCTACAAATTTTCGTATTTTGCTGACCGGTACCTTATCAATCATTATTGGTGCAGCAATTTTATTTTTAGCAGTCAACTTTACCAGTGCTGTTACCTTGTTCGTGGGCTCTATTATTACTGGGGTCGGTTTCGGTACAGCTTTTATGGGAGCTATTCGTACAGTCATGCCTCTTGCTTTGCCCGAAGAACGTGCAGGCTTAATGGCTGCATTCTTTGTTGAAAGTTATCTAGCATTTAGTATTCCGGCAATTCTTGCAGGCTATTTTGTGAGTAAAATCGGACTTATGAACAGTGCTAATATTTATATGAGTTTAATTATTGGCCTAGCTCTTGTTGCACTTGTTATGATTTTTAAAAATATTAAAAGTAAATAATGATGCGTTAAAAAGTCAGCCTCAAATGAAGCTGACTTAAATAACTTAAAACAAATGATACTTAAATAAATAATTTAGCTTCTGATTACTACATTGATATCTATTGAAATTCGTTAGACTATTTTTAATATAAAGATTCATTCGCAAGATGAGTTTAAATATAAAACAAGAGAAAGGTTCGAGAGTATTCTTTAGTTATCATTATAAAATATAAGGAAATTTATTATGAATAATTTCATTTTAACAACTTTTGATTGGGTTCCAGAACTACCACGAGGTTTTGTAAGAGATATAAGGATAAGATGGGCCTTAGAAGAGGCAAAAATGCCCTATAAAATAAATAGCGTATCTTTTTATGAACGACGAGACGATCATTTTTCTCACCAGCCTTTTGGACAAGTTCCTTGGCTAACAGATGGCGATATTTCAATTTTTGAAAGTGGCGCTATCCTATTTTATTTAGGTGAACGTAGTGATGTACTTTTACCTACAAATCAAAAACAGCGTAATGAAGTTATAGAATGGTTATTTGCCGCACTTAATTCAGTAGAAATGGCGAGCCTTCCTTGGGCTTTATTAAGATTTTCTAATGCTCAGACAGATACACCCGCCCACAAACAATTTGATGCCTTTCTTCTCTCTCGACTCCAGCATATGGAGTCATTTCTTGCTGAACGCGAATGGCTAACGCAGTCATTTTCTATTGCTGATATTATCATGGCTGACGTATTACGTTTGGTGAATAAATTTGATGGGTTAACAGAATTTCCCCATTGTCTCGCATATGTTCAGAGAGCGACTACACGTCCTTCTTTTCAAAAAGCTTATGCTGACCAAATGGCTCATTTTGCAGCGGCAGATGCCAAAAAAAATGCTTAAACATGTCATTTAAGCATCCTACATTTATTGGACTAAAACTTAAGATTTACTGATCACGCCAAGGTTTTAAAAAACGTTTTACATACTTTTTAAATGGCCACGTAAATTGTTTTACAAAACTATTTGGAATTTTATAGCCGACTGTCCCATATACACTCGCCAAATGACTGGGCATATACACACTCTTAAAAATGACATCGTATAGAGGAATAAAAGCAGCGTAATTTTTATCAATAGCTGGTTTTTCAGAAGAGTGATGCCAATGGTGGAATTCTGGTGTCGCAATAATCCAGCGTAAATACGGAAACCGAAAACGGACGTTAGAATGAATAAAAATAGCGTGAAATGAAATAAAGATTAAATAGGCAAAAACGGCAGAAGTATGAAAACCTAAAAGGAAAATCGGCAATGTTGCAATAAAGCGAGTCATCAGCACTTCAATGACATGTAAGCGTGAAGATGCCAACCAATCCATATATTCAGTCGAATGATGAATCGCATGAAAGCGCCATAAGAAATTAACTTCATGCATAGCACGATGTAACCAATACACCGTAAAATCGACCACAATCAGTAACTCAATAAATTGCAGCCAAATCGGTTGAGCTTGGATATAAGGCACAATCGGATTATCAGGCAAATGTGTAATCCAATATTGAATAGGCATGACAGTTAAAAAGCTGAATAATTGAATGCCTACATGGCTAACCATAAAATACTTCATATCAGTTACCCACCCCACACGTAATATTTTTTGTTCAGGATTTTTAGCAAAAAAACCTTCTAGCGGAATAAAAATAAAAGCTAAGATGAACAAGGTCAGTACAAAATAATCAATACCTGCATAAAAAGGTACACTTGGTAAAACGGGTGCTTCAATTACCCCACAGCCCAAAACTGCTGCCACAAGTGAAAAACACAGCCCATAAAATCCGTAACGATTTTGGCGAACAATTGCACTGAAGGCACCAAAACCAGCACTAATAATAATGCCTGCAATAAGGCTAAAATAAAAAATATGGTGGTGCTTTGCATAAAGAGGACGAAGTTCTGGTGTCGTTAATACACTGGGAAATAAAAAACACAATGCCCCAAATAAACACAGCAAGCTTAGTGACATTGAAATGAAAGCACTAATTTTCCCCAAACCAGCGTTCAGTTCTAAATTCTCAAATTTTGCTCTTAATTGATCGGTCATGATTTATATCAACAGTTCTTATTTTGTATAGTGCGAATCGTATCAAAATTTAATAATGAATTGTGAAACAAGTTTAATTAACCAAAGCTACTCTAAAAATAGAAAACAATTGAATTATTTATTTTATAAAACTTCAAATATCTCCCCAACAGATTTAATTAACCATTTTCTAGCGACAATATCATCGCTCCGGTTAAACCTGCTCAAGCTCATCTTAAATGAATGCATAATAAAAGGTAATTCAAACATTTAAATAGCGATGTTTACTTAAATTATTTGCTAAAGCCAATCCAGCAATACCTCCACCAACCACACCAAATCGTTTTCACATATTCATTCTTCAGAAGCTGGATTATAAAGTCCAATTAGTATTTTTTTTGTTCAGTTATTTAAAAATTAAATAATGGGTACATGAGCAAGCCTCTATACAAATTAAAGGCTGCCCATGCTAATCAAATATTTTCGATACGTTTTTATGGGGTTGTAGTCGGTGGAGTTCCTATAGCACGTCTCACTGGAGCCTCATAAGTTGTTTCTGCAACTGGAGATATTCGCCAGATTGTATTCCCGACATCATCGGCGACTAACACTGCTCCAGAGAAATCTATTGCGACACCCACAGGTCGCCCACGAGCTTCACCTTTTTCATTTAAAAAACCAGTTAATACATCTTGTGGCGGGCCTGAAGGTTGACCACTTCTGAATGGTACATACACTACTTTATAACCACTACAGGGTTTACGGTTCCATGACCCATGTTGACCAATGAACGCCCCACCTCGGTATTGCGGCATGAGTTCGGCTGCATAAAATGCAAGGCCTAAAGATGCTGTGTGGTTACCTAGTGCATAATCGGGTTTAATCGCTCGGGCAACCATTCCTGGATTTTGTGGTTTTACTCGTACATCTACATGTTGACCATAATAACTATACGGCCAACCATAAAAAGCGCCATCTTTAACCGATGTCATATAATCGGGTACTAAATCACTGCCAATCTCATCACGCTCATTAACTACTGTCCATAACTGGCCACTTTGAGGTTGCCATGCCATTCCATTAGGATTACGCAATCCAGTTGCAAATGGTCTTGCTTGTCCACTTGCAATATCAAACTCAATAATCTGTGCACGGCCTTTTTCTTTATCTAGCCCATTTTCTGCCACATTACTGTTTGATCCCACCGTAATATATAGTTTTGTACCCTCAGGATTCGCAATAACGTTTTTGGTCCAGTGGTGATTTAAAGGCCCACCCGGTAAATCCAACACTTTGGTTCCAGCTGCTGTAATTTGAGTTTCACCGTCTTGATAAGGGAAACGCATGAGTGAATCTGTATTGGCGACATAGAGGTTATTACCCACCAATGCCATACCAAATGGTGAATTCAAGTTTTTGAGGAATACCGTCTTTTGATCGGCAATTCCGTCTCCATTGGTGTCACGAAGTAAGCTAATCCGATTTGCACTTGGGTGGGATGATCCGGCACGCTTCATCACCATTGTCATAATTTTACCTTTGATTCCTTTACCGTCATCTGGCTTAGGTGGTGCATCGGTTTCAGCAACTAATACATCCCCATTAGGTAAAACATGTAGCCACCTTGGGTGCTCTAGACCTTGTGCAAATGCCTTCACTTTTAAACCTTCAGCGGGTTTTGGCATTTCTCCTTGAGACCAACCTTTCGCAGGGGCAATATTCACCGTAGGTATTAAACTTGATTTAGGATCGGGGAGTTTTGGTTCAGGACCATAACTTTCTGCAATAGAATATTGAGCAGATGAAGCACATCCCGTTAATATCACTAAAACCGTCGTGCCTAAAATTGGCAGTAAAAAACGTGTGGACATGGGTGATCTCCATTTATTTTTTGTCGTAATAGAAATAGCGTAGTTTATGTTTGCAATTAAACAAGAAGCTTTAATTGGGTCTTTTGTTTATGGCTTTAAAAAAAACTTCTTTATCCCTATGAATCAAAAATTTACTTAATTGTCATTTATTCTAACTTATCATGAGCTAAGAAATTAAAAATTGGCTTTAAATGTTAAGGATACAAAATCTCGATCATCTATCGTGCTAAATTCATTGGAACCAAAAAAGTTATTATAAGCAATCTCTGTAGTATATTTTTGCTTATAGGTCATAGATAACGCCGCGCTTACACTCATTTGCCCTTCTTGAAAATTTTGACTAAAGCCATAAACATCATGTCTAAAGCTAAGACTAGGAGTAAATACAGTTAACGGTAAAATATTTTGATAATTTAATGCCCCACGTAAGCGATAGCCAAAGGACCATTCGTCAAAAAATCCTTTTTTATTACAAAAGCTCGCATTTAACTGATCAATTTCTTCATTTGAAAGATTAGCCGTACCATAAGGCGTACATTTAAATGCTCCTGTTTCAGGATTATAAGCACCTGTTGAAAGCTCACTACGCCCAAAAGCGCCAGTACGCCCTATACGATGATTACCAATATTTGCAATATGATTTAAGGCAAACTCTGTAGACCAATTCAGTGAATCTGCACCTAAAATATTAAATATGCTGTCAGTTGCCCCAACCGAAAATTGTGTGACGGGTAAGCGTACATATCCTTGAATATATTGACCTAATTCAACAGTTTTTCCCGGCGGCGCAAATGGTGTGCCTTCCGATAGCACTTGGGCATAGACAATATCGGTTCCATTTAATTGCAAAGGCTGATTTGGTTTGTGGGTTAATTCACTAAAAACGGTTGTTGTTCCAACTTTCCCAGTCAAACTTAATCCAAACATTTTGATATTTTCAGGATAGATAGAAAAATAACTCGCGGTATTAAAATGCTCTGGTCCCGATGCCGTTACAGCGGTTCCATCAAAGTTTGCATTACGGCTATGGTAGTTCGCATAGTAAATACCTAACTCAGCATTATTTAAACTTGGTAATGTCTGTTTTAAAGCAATACCATATTGACCGTTATCCTTTGCTTTTCTACTTTCTGCACGTGGAATATAGGTACGTAAACGAATTGCGGTATCTGATAATTTGTCTCCACCTCCAGCAATCAGAACTGGACCTGCATTTTCGGGCACAAAGTCTGAAATCTCAAAGAAAGTTCCGCTGCCATCAACAACTGAAGGTCTAAATTTAAATTGATAGAAGCCTTCTATTTTCAAATTTTTATTAATGCTTGTATCGAATGAAAACATTTCGGTTGGAATGATTCTTTCTTTTGTATCACCACCTGGTCGGTTAATTGCAGCAAAATCGAATGCACTCACCGAATTTAAACCGTTTTGGAAAAACTGAGATTTCCCCCAATTTAATGTCTGTTTGCCTAATTTTAAATTTATGCTTTTTCCACCAGCCAGTTCAAAATCTTTCCATATATAGGCATTCCATAAATCGATACCTTTGAACTTTGCTAACCTTGGCCAAGATGAGTCATTAAAAGCTTTTAAATCTCCGTGTCCAGTTTCATAGGCATGGTCATACCAATATTTAGTACTAATGACCGCACCCTGCTGTTTTCCATTTAGCTTAACTTCAGTTATGCCTCTGATGATCTGTGAAATGGCATCATATTTACTAAAATTCATACGCCCATCATCACCATTCACATCAATGCTAGCACCTTGTTTACCTATTTTGTTTGCATCGGGTCGATAAAGTAATGAAGCAGATGGATCTTGTGTACTCCAACTGGTGCCTAAACTTAATATCGTTTTTGATTCTAGTTGCCAGTCTTTATCAAAATCAAAACTACCCGCATGCACTTTAGACATGAATAAAATCAGACTTAATGAAACGCCTATTTTGTGAATGTATAAAAGATGATTATTGATTTGATTTAAATAGATGTAATGACTCATCATATTATCTCCCTATAAATATGATTTTTATTATTTATGCTTATGACTAAAAGCCATCCCTTGGCCTTTAAAGGATTTACATAAGCAGGTATTTTTTTCTACTAGGCAGGTTGTTCAACCTGATCTAACTGTTGAATAAATTGCTCGGCTCTTGGCCAGTACCCAAAACCAGATGCAGGATTCAAATGTCCCACATCACCTAAATTTACAAGTTGGCTTCCCCATTTTGCTGCCATATCACTTACAACTTCGTAACGAGCTAAATGGTCATTTGTGCTTGCCGCCAAAATGCTTGGGAAAGGTAAGCTTTGATTTGGCAAAGGGCTCCACCCTTCTTGTTTAAGTGTGGCTGGATTCGGATAATTTTCAGGCCAACTCTCATTTAAATCAGGAGGTGCAACCAGTAAAGCACCTTGAATAGGTCGTTGATATTTCGCGGCCCAATGTATGGTCATTAGCACACCAGCACTGTGCGCAACCAAAATGACGGGGCCTTGTATTTGTTCAAGTTGTTTTTGGATTGCAGTAACTCGCTTTTCGCAATTGAGTTTATTCGTTTGTACAGGAGCTACAGAACATACCTTAGCCAGGCGCTTTTCCAAGAGGGTTTGCCAATGCATTTCGACATGATCACGTAACCCCGGAATAATTAAAATAGTTGCTTTAGTTTGTATTTTTTCCATTTCGACACCTGTGAACCTAGTCATCTACAATGCATAAGAATTTGTATAAAATTTAAGTTCACAATAAAGACTCATTTCTTTGAATGATGTACATAAGGCGTCAGAGACTTTTCATTTGATGACAGAACTGTCAAAATTTTTTAAATATTTTAGTCATTACAAATAAATGAAAAGAGAGCCTCACAAAACCACATTACTTTATGCTCCAGCACTTAAATAAAAGCTTTTGTAATGTGGATATTTTGGTTATAACTAAATAGGAGCTGTAAGGAATATGGCTTATTAAGAACAAGGAGATAATAAAATGGTCCCTCTTGCGCATACGGCCTCTTTAAAAAACTATTTGGCAGTTGCCCAACAATTAGATGTTAATCCTTACCCTTTATTATCACGTGTGGGTCTTAGTCAAACTCAAATAAATAATGATAAGCAACGTATTCCAGTAGATAAAGCAATCTCGTTGCTTGAAGAATCAGCTCAAATGAGTGGTTGCGATGTGTTTGGCCTGCATATGGCAGAACAGCGTGAAATCGCAGATTTTGGAGAAATTAGTCTATTACTCAATTATCAGCATACTTTACGTGATGCTTTACAAACCATTGTTCGATATCGCAACTTATTTAATAACTCACTGGAAATTTATATTGAAGAAGTGAGTCATACGGTCATTATTCGCGAAGAAGTTGTAACGACAACTTGGGGATATAGTCGTCAGGCAACAGAACTTGCCGTGGGCATTACACATCGTTTCTGTGCAGCTCTACTGATGCAAAAATGGCGACCATTAAGTGTGCATTTCACCCATAGTGAACCAAGTGACTTATCATTACATCGGCGTATTTTTGGTTGTTCATTAGAGTTTGGTAGTGACTTTAATGGCATTGTCTGCACCACAGCAGAACTCGATACGACAAACCCGCAAGCCAATCTAGCCATGGCCAACCATGCTCAACGTTATTTAGATATTTTGCAAAATGACAATGAATCAACCATACTTTTTGATATTCGAAAAAGTATCTATCTTCTTTTACCAATGGGTCGCGCTAGCATTGACCAAATTGCCCAAGCACACGGCATTCATGTGCGTACATTACAACGTCGTTTAGAAGAATCGCATACAAGTTTTAGTGACTTAATGAATGAAGTACGTAAAGACCTCGTATTTCGTTATTTAAAAAATCTAAATTATTCACTCGCTCAAGTGTCTGATATTTTAGGTTACTCAATGCCGAGTTCTTTTACCCGTTGGTTTATTAGTCAATTTGGCATGTCACCTACCATGTGGCGCAATCAAAACAAAGCCCTTCTGAATTAATGTGTTTTGATCTCAAACTTACTACAGTTTAATAAAGTTGAAATTGTATGAGTTATAAAAGGAAGCGTTGGTGAATTTGTCCCAAAACTTCCTTAAATTATTTAACTTATTAAAATTAGAACCACCAATGCATTAGGGCCAACACCAATACCACTAAAAAGGCACTTTCACCTACCATCAACAGAATAGGTTTAATACCAACAGAAGCCAGCTCTTTTAACTGAGTTTTCATTCCTAAAGCACTAATTGAAATCACTAAAAACCAGCGTGATAAATCATTGATTCCATTTTGAATGATTATAGGCACCCATCCCGTACTGTTAATGCAAGCGAGAATTAAAAAGCCAACAGCAAACCAAGGCAGTAATGGTGGCCGCTCTCCTGTTGAATCTGCACCTTGCATGCGGGTAATCATTGCGGCACAAACAATAACCGGAAGTAGCATTGCAACACGCATGAGTTTAACGACAGTAGCAATATCCCCTGTTTCGGTTGACATGCTATAACCGGCTCCGACCACTTGTGCGACATCATGAATGGTAGCACCAAGAAAAATACCAGCAGCTTGGGGTGATAACTCTAACCACTTGGCAATCATGGGATATACAATCATTGCAAAGGTTGAGAGTGCTGACACACCAATGACGGTAAATAAGGTCGCTTTTTCTTTTTGCGGATGGTTAGGAAATGCAGCAGAAAGAGCCAAAGCAGCCGAAGCACCACAAATTGCTGTCGACCCACCCGTTAACATACCAAATAATTTTTTAAACCCTAAAATTTTGGCAGTAATCACTGAAACCGAGATTGTGACAATAACAAGCGTTATGACTAAAGCGATAGGTTGCCACCCTAGTGCAGTAATTTGCCCCAAAGTTATACGCATGCCGAGTAAAGCAATTCCCATCCGAAGCACAGTACGCGCAGTAAACTCTATGCCCGCCTTACATTTACTTTCAGCTGCTAAAAAATTCAGACTCATTCCCAACAGCAAGGCAAATAACATGACTGGGGCACCATAGTGCTCAGATAAAAAACAGGCAGCCGCTGCAACAACCGAACTTACAATAAAACCAGGTGCTAATTCTCGTGTACGCTGGGTAAAATTTTTCAAAACTAAACTAGCCATGATTTTCCCCAGAACCCATCACAATAAATATCTTTTCCCCACTCACTTCTACGGGATAAGTTGCAACTTTGAGCTGAGAAGAATTAAGTAAACAGCCATTTGCTAAATCAAAGCGTAGACCATGGGCACAACACTGAATGACTCGACCTTCTAAACGTCCACTAAATAGTGAGGCGCCCTGATGAGGACAACTGTCATCGATTGCATAAAACTGAGTCGCAATATTAAATAGCGCGAGGGTTTTACTCCCCACTTTAAGAAACGCCCGCTCACCAGCGTTCGGTATTTTCTCTATCGGCACTTCAAATCGATTGATCATATCAACTCTCCTTGTACAACCAATGCCTCACGCATTACCTGATAAAGTGCATCTGCTGACTGTGCTCCGACTAACGCGGAACCGCTATCAAAAATAAAGTAAGGCACGCCATTGCCTCCCGTACTTGCAGATATAAAATCTTCATGATCTTGAATAAGCGCACTTTTTATAAGCTCAGATGAAAAACCACACTGTTTTGCTATTCTGGATAAAGTGATTGTGTTTCCAATGTCTAACCCATCATAAAAATATGCAGAAAATAGTTGTTCTAGAAGCATATTGCACTGTTCAGGACTGCCTATATTGAGTGCTTTTTCGAATAGTCGATGGGCTTTCGCTGTATTTGGCATACGCTTAATTCGTTCAAAATCAATTTTGAGTCCTACCTGATTGGCGGCTTTATTGACTTGCTCTTGTCTCATGTGAACCGTGGTCAAGCTCCCTAACCTTTTCAAATAAAAAGCTTGAAAAGGTACACCTTCAATCGGCAAGTCAGGGATAAGCTGAACACCACGCCAACGCACTACAACTTTCACTCGAGGGTTAAGCTGATAAAATCTATTGATAGCGATCAGCAACTGACGTTTTCCGATCAAACACCAAGGACAAATAAAGTCAAAAAATACATCAATATGTAATTGCCGAATCATCATTTGTTATTCATCCCGCATTGTTTTATTTGTTTACCCGACTGGGCGATAGATTGATTCATTTCTTGAGCGCTAAAACGAGCCATATCTTTGTGATAGTGGCGCTTGGCATAAAAGAATACGGCAGCGGCGGCAATACTGACCAATGGCATAAGTTGAAATGCATTTTGTAAACCAATCACATCAGATATTTTGCCAACGACCAGAGGACCAAGTGCTAAACCAAGAAAATTGTTAGCCAAAGTGAGCGTTGCAAAAGCTGAACCATGAACTGAGTTATGGGTGAGATTAGCCACCATGGCACTTGATGGCCCATTGGTTCCTAAAGCGATAAACATACCAAGGCAAATTAAAATGAGCTGACTACGCCCAGCTGACAAAGCAAATGCTATGGATAGGATTAGGCAACCCACCAAGCAGTATGTAATTGCTAAACTGACCTTACGAGCAGGACGATTACGACCTAAATAATCACACAACATGCCGCATAAAATAGTACCCACCGCACTGCAAAGTACAATGAGAGCAGCCATCACTCCTGCTCTATCGGTACTCATGCCGTAATAGCGATTGAGATAACTCGGCATCCAGACAATAACTGTACCGCCAACAAACAATTGCAGTCCGCTGCCAATGTAAGTTGCAATAACTGAACGACTTGAATACAAGCTTCTTAAAGGGTTCTGATTTTTTAATACGTTGCTTTGCTTTCTTTGTTTTGGCTGAGATGAAACTATTCTTTTTTCTTTGACCAAAACCGGATATATAAAAGCTAAAATTAATCCAAATAAAGCAATACCCCCAAAAGCCCAACGCCAGCCAAAGTGTTGTGCCATAACACCGCCTAAAGCCATCCCTAAAAATGAACCAAATACACCGCCAGCCATAAAAGCACTTGCTAGCGTTGCGCGCATTTCTCTAGGAAAGACAGCAACAACAACGGCTATCCCAACACTGCCATAGGCAGCTTCACCCACACCAACCATAAAACGGGCAATAAACATTTGCTCATAATTTTCTGCAAGTGCACACCCTAAAGTCGCTAGACTCCATAGTGTCGCCATGATGGCCAAGCTTTTAACTCGTCCAAAACGGTCTGCCACTAAAGATAGCGGTAGCGTTAATAAACCCACCATTAAAGCAACAATGCCACTGAGTAAACCTAACTGGCTATCGCTCAGTAACCACTCACTTTTAAGTAAGGGAAAAACTGCATTTAATACTTGTCGTGACATGTAATCTGAAATGAGCAAGCCAAAAGTCAAAGCAAAAACGAGCCACGCATAACGACGAGGAATACCGATTGATGTATCAACACTACTCACCGGATCTGAATACTGATGTGCATTCATACGACCTCCTTGTATTTTTTATAATTTCTATTTAGCCAGTGCAGCATCGCGTTTTAAGAATTAACGCGAGTACTGTGCACTACAAATGAGGTCTAAATTCCATTAGACCTCATCATGTTAATTACGTTGAGGAACACCTTTTTGCCCTGCTTGGCGGTTAGGTGACATACCATTTGCGATTAGCGTTTCTTCAACACTGTTGTATTGCACTCCAATACGATAAATTTCACGGGCTTCCTTACCTGATGCAATTTCACGGCCTAATTCATGTGCAATCCGAACCGTTTGCTTAACCTGTTCTACAGATGAAAAACGGCGTCCGTGATGATCAATAATCGTGTCTTCATTCCCAACACGAGCATGTAAACCCATTGCCATCGACATGGTGTTAAAAGGCAATACGTTTTTGAGCAGTGATTCAGAAGTCAAAGTACATCCATCAGGTACGCGATGAATAAAATTAAAGAAATTAAATGGGTTTGGACCATCAAAACCACCACCAATTCCAATCCAAGTTAAATTGAGCGGCCCCATATACAACCCTTTACGTACCATACGCTCCAGAGTTTCAAGTCCATGCATGCCGGTTAATTGAAAGTGCGGTTGAATATTGTTTTTACATAAGCGCTTAATATGTTCAGTCAGCCATGCAGGGCCTGCTGGCACAGTCATCTCTGCATAGGCTGCCTGAATCGCTGGATGTGCCAATGACGTCCCTTCTAAATATTCAGGATAGAGCAATTCCATAATATTCATTTGTGTGGTGTTAATAGCCACCGTGACTTGATCAGGTTTTGGTGTAAGTTCAGCTAACATATGTCGAGTGTCGTCACTTAACCATAGTGCTGCCTCACCTTCACTTTCTGGTGCAAATGAAATCGAGCCACCCACCTGAATAATCATGTCTGGCACAGCTTCACGTACGCCAGCAATGAGTTCATTAAACTTTGAGAGTCTTTTAGAGCCTTTTCCATCGAGTTCGCGTACATGCAAGTGCAGCACGGTAGCGCCAGCCTCATAACAATCGACCGCTTTTTGTATTTGCTCTTCCATTGTTACAGGAATATCTTCGGGAAAATCTTCTGGCATCCATTCCGGTCCATACGGTGCAACGGTAATGACCACTTTTTCCATATTTTCTGGGTGCAATGAGTCGTCAAAGAATTGCATGTTCATCTCCTTATATATTTTTAGAATTTTCAATTAGATAAAATTATTTAACCTACACGCTTAATAGGTTGCGTTACCAATAATGCCTGCCCGCTCCATTTTTCGGTGACAAGGCGGATAGTCCATAACGGCATAGTGTTGTGTACTGCGGTTATCCCAAATTGCAATACTGTTAGGCCTCCAACGCCAACGCACTTGAAACTCTGGAATATATGCTTGAGAAACTAAATAACGTAATAGCTCAGCTGCACCCGGATTGGCATCTTGTCCAAACCGAACACGTTCTTTGGTGTGATAGTTACTGAAATGTGTAGTAAAAGCGTTGACATACAAAATTTTCTCGCCCGTTTCAGGATGAGTACGTACTACAGGGTGCTCAGCGTCGGGAAACTTTGCTTTTAAGTCCAAGCGTTTTTCAAGCGGCATTGCAGCACCAAAACTGGCCTCGATACTATGGTAAGCACGTAAGTCTGCAATCTTGTCTTTAATATCATCAGGTAAAGACGCATAGGCCATAACCATATTCGTCCACATTGTATCGCCGCCTACAGGTGGGCATTCGACACAATGCAGTACACATCCCATTGGTGGGACCTTGCGCCAACTCGCATCACTGTGCCAAGCATTTTCATAACGATCGACTGGGCTTTCCGGGTTTTTATAAATTTGCACTAAACCCGGATGATCAGGATGACTTCCTACAGCAGGGTGATCTTCTAGCTGTCCAAATTTTTCTGCAAATGCCACATGATCTTGACGTGTTAAATGCTGGTCTCGTAAGAATAAAACACGATGTTTAAGCAATTGGGTACGAATTTCAGAAAATAAATCATTATCATGAATTGCATCAGCGAGTTTTACACCGCTTAACTCCGCCCCAATATTGCAAGTTAACTGTTCAATTTGCATAAGAAATCCCTTCAAATTACAAAGATTGATGAACCTGTCGTTTTACGTGCTTCTAAGTCACGATGAGCTTGCACGGCATCCTTTAGCTCATAACGCTGATTAATTTCGATTTTGATTCGTCCATGTCGAACATGATCAAATAGTTCATTTGCCAGTTCTTTTTTCTCGGCAGGATCTGCAATGTAATCGGCCAACGCTGGACGTGTCATAAACAGTGAACCTTTCACGGCAAGTAATACTGGATCAAAAGCAGGAATTGGTCCAGATGCAGTGCCCACGCACACCAGCAAACCACGGCGTTTGAGTGAGTCTAATGAACTCATAAAAGTAGCTTGGCCAACGCTATCGAAAACGACATTTACACCCACGCCACCTGTTAACTCGCGTACACGCTCAGCAACATTTTCATGGCTATAGTTAATGACATGATCGCAACCATGCGCTCGTGCTACGGCCGCTTTTTCTTCTGAAGATGTTGTACCAATAACAGTTAAACCAAGTAATTTAGCCCACTGAGAAACAATCAGCCCAACACCACCAGCGGCTGCATGTAATAAAATTGAGTCACCAGCTTTAAAGTCATAAATACGTCGCATTAAATAAGCGGCGGTCAGCCCTCTCATTGTCATAGCGGCTGCGGTTTCACAAGAAATTTCTTCGGGTAACTTAATTAAAGTATCGGCTGAAATGAGGCGTTTAGTGCTATATGCACCTAAAGTATTTAAAAAACCTGTATAAGTAACTCGATCACCTACAGCAAATTGGGAAACGCCTTCACCGACGGCCTCTACTACACCTGAAGCTTCGACACCCATGCCATTAGGCATTGGAATTTTATAAGTTCCATTACGAAAATATGTATCGGCATAATTTAAACCAACCGCTACATGGCGTAGACAAACCTCTCCTTTTTTTGGTTCGCCTACTTCCACTTCTTCATAGCGCATAACTTCGGGCGTTCCTGTTCCATAGAAACGTATAGCTTTATTCAACGTCATGTCCTATTCCATCTTTTGGTTTTTTATTAACTGCCTTTAAAAGCAATAACCAAAATTACAATAGTTAGGATATGCACCACTTTACATTTGACGACACAGGCTTAACGATTAATGACAAGGACAATATTTAAAATATTGCTAAATAATGTTCGCAGCAGACATCCGTAGGTTGAGGAGGCTATGAGCGTTTTTATTTTCATTTAAGCTAAAACTGACCGCTTCTTTTGCATGAATGGCCGTCGTATCAAATAAAGGAACCGAAAATTTAAGCTCACCAATCAACATACAAATTTCAGTACAGCCTAAAATAATTCCTTGGGCGCCTTCTGCTATAAGCTCATCAACAATTGCCATATATTTTTGTCTTGAATCTGGATTGATGATGCCTAAACATAACTCCTCATAAATTACCTTGTGAACAATTTTTCTATTTTCCTCACTAGGAATCATTACTTCTATTCCTGACTCTGCCAAACGATCTTTATAAAAATCCTGTTCCATCGTAAAGGCCGTTCCTAAAAGTGCGACTTTACCAATGTTTTGACTCAAAATTTCTTTTGCTGTCGCATCGGCAATGTGTATGAATGGAACGGTAATAGCTTCTTCAATTTGAGGCGCAATTTTATGCATAGTATTGGTACAGACCAAAATACAATCTGCCCCCTGCTTTTTCTAAATTTAGCGCTTGCTCGGCTAAATACGCTCCTGCCTCTTGCCATAACCCTTTAGATTGCAGCGCTGCAATTTCTTCAAAATCGACGCTATTAATAATGACTTTAGCTGAATGCAATTTTCCTAATTTACTATGAATCATTTTGTTTATTTGCTGATAATACAGAACCGTAGATTCCCAACTCATTCCACCTAATAAACCAATTGTTTTCATTTTTTCAGTCCTTCTATTTATGCAAAACTTATCTATATCTTTTTTTAAAGAAGCCTAGCTAGAATAAAATTGCTCTGTTTATAGCAAAAAAATCCCATTTAAATACAAAAAAAGCCCCTTAAAGATAAGGAGCTATAAATTGAAGTAATTCTAAAAATCGTAAGAAAGTATAGTTATGAACACGTTACCCCATTACCTATCGTTTTCTTATTCGAATCTAACGCCACAATTGAAGCAGAAACCGTATTAATAATTTGGGTCATTGCCTCACTTGACGCACTCACAATGGCTTCGAGTTTTTTAGCTTTTTGATCGAGTGGCTGCTTAAAAGCAATTCGACAATTGAGCTGAGATCCTGCATTCGTGATGACTTTCGCATTATTTGACTCTAATTGAGTTGGTGGTATTTGACGTTTCACCACCCAAGACACAGCAACGTTAATATTGCTTTTATCTACAATATCAAAATGAGAAAAGTCTGTAGAAACTCGATATAACGGTTGATTGTTTCCAGCAAGACCACTGCTATAACTGTCAATTGCGCCTAATTTTTGTTGTAAACCCGCAGATAAAGTATCGCGTAATTGCGTACTCATGGTCGAAGTCCAACGCTCATTATCCAAGACGGTAGACTTACCATTGCTGTCTTGTAGCACCAAAGGAGCACGGTCTAAACGGTCTGGAAGTCCAACTGGTAAAACTTCAATCACTCGAATCGTTGAGTTGACCGCCGGAGTAACTTTCGGGCTAATCGTATAATAATTGGGAGTTGGTGAACTCGAACAGGCTGTTATAGCAGCTCCTGTTAAAAACAGGCCACTTCCAAGCAGCCATTTGGCTGCTTTAGAGTGTAAGGAGTGATTCTTTTTATTTTTCATCGTTGGCCTCTGGTCGCTTACCACGAATAATAGATTCAGGATGTTGTTCAATATAATCTGACATTAACTGTAAAGAAGCTGCCGCACGTGTCATTTGCTGCAATGCTTTGCGTACATCTTGTTGTAATGGCGCATCGCTCGACAAAATAGACTCAGATGATCTGACAGTTTTACGAACATCGTCTAAGGTTGCTTGTAAACCAGGTGCAACTTTTCCATCTAATTGTTTAATCAGTTTGTCGGTAGAAGCGATAGCGGTGTTCATATTGTTGAGCGTTTTACGCACATCTTGCCCAATCTCAACTAATGGGAATTTAGTTAACTTGTCAGCAATTTGAGAAACTTGTGCTTGTAAGCCACTCAGTTCAGTTGGTGTAGTTGGAATCACCACACGATCATCGCTCAAAATTTGTAATGTGGCTGGTTTCGCTTTAGGGAACTTATCGAGGGCAATATAGTTTTGACCCGTGAGCAGGTTACCTGTTCTCATTTGAGCACGCCATCCATGTTCAACAAAATCTTTGAAAATGTTGCTGTTTGGATTAAGCGCTTGACCATTTTCAACACGCGAAGGATAGATAACAGCCTCAACACGCATACGAATCTGCTTATAGTTGTTATAAAACTCCGCATTAATTGATTTAACATTACCAATTTCAATACCCATGAAATCGATTGGTGCCCCGACAGATAATCCACGTAGTGAATGGTCAAAGTACATAATCACGCCACGTGGTTGACCATCTGGCTCTTTGAATGCTTCACCTTTTGAATCCCAAAGACTAAAGCGACTATTATTCGCCGCCATAGTGGCATGCGAGGTTTCAGGGAAACCAAAAGCAATACCACCTGCAACAATACTTGCAAGCGATTGAGTATTTAAATTAAAGCCTGAAGCATTTAAGGTCACATCTATACCACTGGCCTGCCAAAAACGTGCATCTGTAGTCACGAACTTATCATACGGCGCGCGAATAAAGGTTTGCAGTTCAACGTTCTTACCATCATCTGACAGTTTATAGGCAGTAATTTGCCCCACATTAATTCGACGATAATAAATTGGAGACCCGATATCTAAAGACCCTAAATCCTCCGCTTTTAAGAAAAATACTTTCCCCGGAACATCCGAAGATATGACAGGCGGTATTTCTAACCCAGTAAATTCACTCTTTTCTTCGGGTGATTTACCACCATCCACTTCAATATAAGAACCTGACAATAATGTGTCTATTCCTGAAATACCACTCGTCCCAATACGTGGTCGAACCACCCAAAACCGCGAATCTTTAGCAGCAAAGTTACTCGCATTTTTGCGAAGATCAATTTTAGCAATAATGTGCGAACGGTCATCTGACAGATCAATCTGGCGTACCAAACCAATATCGACCTGTTTATAACGGACCGTCGTTTTACCCGCGACAAGCCCCTCAGCCGTTCTAAAAGACACTTCAATTGTTGGTCCATGAGACAGCAACGTTTTTACTGCTAAAGAAAGTGCAATTAAAAGCGCTATTAATGGAATGAGCCAGATTAATAGAGGCTTCCATCGGCTTCTCTTTTCTTGGGGTTCTGGTAAATCATTCATGCTATCCAGTTCAACATCGGCATTGTGATGATCTGAGTTACCAGTGGTTATTTCATTTTCAGACATACTCATTGTTCTTTTATTGACTGGGATTAATAGAATCATTATTCAGTGGCGGATGTGCTGCCTGAATAATTGTTGTTTTTTCAGAAGAAAAAGATGTTGGTCCGTTTTTATCTTGAGATGTGTAAGCATTATCCCAAATAATACGCGGATCGAAGCTCAGTGATGCAAACATCGTTAAAACCACAACTGCGCCAAAAGCAATAGAACCCGGCCCTGCTAAAATAGTAGCAAGTGATTGAATCTGAATGAGGGCTGTTAATAATGCCACCACAAAAACATCAATCATTGACCAACGCCCAATAAATTCCACAATTCGGTATAACTTAACGCATTGCTCGGGTAAAAATTTCCAGCCGGCCGATCTCTGTAGATATACCGCGATTAATAAAAAATACAAAATCAGCAGTTTCAACATAGGAATGAAAATGCTGGCCATAAAAATAACAACAGAAACTAAATAGTCTCCATTTTGCCAAAAGTAGATTACCCCACTTATGATCGTATCTTTTTGCTGACCTAAAAGTGAGTCAGTCACCGTCATTGGAAGGACATTGGCTGGAATATAAAGAATAGTTGCAGCCACCACCAAGGCAAAGGTTCGGTTTACACTTGCTGGCTTACGTGAATGCAGCACACTCTTACATCTAACACAGCGTAAGACTTGATGGCTTTTAGCTCGTCGTTTGTTTTCAACCTGAGAAGAATTTAATAACCCACAGCAATGACATAAAATTAATGAAAGATCTTTGGCTCTTGGATATTTTTTAAGAACCATACTGTGCGGCGAGCTTTTTTGATGAATCACATGTTTGATTGTTTTCATGGCAGTGACCTATCAATTTCGTTCCATATATCACTCACCTTGATTGAAGTAATATAGACCAACAATACGCTTAAAACCGCGAAAGCCCATAAAGCAACTTCAGGAATCACCAAAACCATTCCTATTAATTTCACAAGTGTGACTAAAATTCCAATTAAGAAGACCTCAACCATTCCCCACACTCTCATAAAGAAAAGTGTACGCAATGCAATCACTAGAAATTGAGGCCTTTTTTTAAATACGCCCACCGATGTAAACACATATCCAAGTAATAAAAGATAGGCAAGTGGCACAATAAAAGTAGTGATTAAAATGAGTACACCAACAAAAGCGCGATCATAGTGAAACATGACCCATACGGCGCCAAGTAGAGTGGTTTCGGAAGTATTTCCTTGTAATTCAATTTTTACGATGGGAAAGCTATTGGCAAGAATAAATACAATGATGGCAGTTAAAATCAAAGCAAGTAACGAAGTAAAAGACTTTGTATGTCGATAGAGTTCAGCACCACAGCAAACACAATAAGCTCGTTTCCCGTAAGCAAGCGGAGTCCTACGATAGACTGTATCGCACTCCTCACAACCTGCTAATTCATTAAGCTGCATAGTTATACTCTGAAATTTATAATTTTTACTGCGTCACACAAAACTCTTTTATTACTAAGATAAATTAAAATATAAATCAATCTAAAATCGATCTCAGTCAATATAAATTTTGCGGTAAAACCACTATAGATGTTGTTCAATATATTGTTGAAACTGCTGAATAATATGTACAGATTCTGTGGTTGAATTGAAATAGAGACCATAAGTCAAAGGCCTAAGTTGCGGTAACACATCGCTTTTTATGGGTTGAATGTCAGTGGGAATTTGAAAACATGATCTCAAGCTGATTCCAATACCAGCCCGTACAGCAGGCCATAAAGAAAAAGTGAGGCTCGAGCAGCCTCACTTTTTATTAGCTATCGCTTAATTCTCTATCTTCGTCTGTTATCCACTGATTTTTCATTTTGCTCACCTGAATTGCAACTCCATATTTAATGACTTATTTTCGCAACTTTGTTGACGAGCAAAACTCTTCGTATTGCTATTTTAATTTTTTCTTTTTCAAAGAAGGATATTTTATTGTTCTTTATAAAAATGCCCCTACGCGCATCCTTACATTTTTATAAATTTGAGTCAAAATCGAACATATTTTATTAAATACATACAATTCTGTCTATTTTCTTATATCAATCTCACCTCTAGTGACTAGTTTAATAACCCGTCTATACATTAAAATAAAAAGCTTAATACTTCAGCAAATTACACTAACCTATTATGAATGCAGAAATAAAATTTAAAAAACAATCAAAACGAGAAATTATACTGAACACTGCAACCCAGCTCTTTATTCAGGAAAGTTATATCGGTGTTGGTATAGACCGTATTATTGCGGAATCTCATGTAGCCAAAATGACTTTTTATAAGAATTTCCCATCTAAAGAAGAACTAGTATTCGCTTGCTTAAAGGAATTAAAACTCGATATTCAGCTTGCTGTAGAAGAGCATATCTCGGAAGGACGAACTCCTTTAGAGAAACTAAAACAACTCTATATGTGGCATATCGACTGGGTGAATCAAAATGGTGCCAGAGGATGCCCATTTCATAAAGCACGCATGGATGTAGGAGACTTATATCCATCCATTCAAGTCGTACTAAATGAATACCGAGATTGGTTATTCGACACGACAAGTTCGATTGTGAACCAATTAGAACTAAAGGACCCTATAGCTCTAACCCATCTATTTCTCTCACTTCTGGATGGAATAATCAATAGTTCTGTCTGTGAAACAGGCCCGATCCGACCTCAGAAAACGTGGAACTATATCAATACATTAATTGAGCTAGAGACTAGCTAAATGTAAATCAAACGCTATATTTCTAAAAAATAAATTTACGTTCATGATGGATGGTTTCAGATTAAAATGAGACTGTCATCATTTATTACAATAACATGCATATATTTAAAGGACGGTAAAAAATACATTAACTTTAAGAGTAATACTTTATGAAAACAAATAAGAACTTACTAAATTCATCCGTCAAGCAACGTACCCCCATTGGGCTTATTATCTGTTATCTCATATTGGGTTTACCAGCCAGCTTGGCCATTGGTAGCTTAATTGCCCAACTTCTGACAATTAACATATCCTTTTTTGAAGGAAGAAGCGGTTATATTTGGATATGGTTATTTATAATTGTATCCCCATTCATCTATTTCGCTTGTTTGATTACTCTATCTATTCTTTTAAAAAAATATGCTAAGGCTCTCCCTACTTTTGTGGCCATATTTGGAATACTAAGTGTCTTTGGCTTAACTTTTTTAGTATCCATATAAAAATACATAATTATTTTGGCTTTTAAATCTCTTTGTTCTGACAACCAAATAGTTTTTGGTTAGATGAATCTAATAGTAGTTCTACTTTATTCATCATAACTTACCAACTTTTTCTGAGCATTGTATTGTAAAGCCCAAAAGAGTACTCAATTACCTTTATCCTTAAAACAAGCATGATTATAGGTATTCTATATTTCTATTATTTAATTCATTGAGCTTAACCCTTTGGCTTAAAAAAATATTCTAAAACCACATCTCTATCCTCCAAGCTGTTTGTACTTAAAAACTCGAACATTAAGCCATCAATTAAGTTTAAAACGATGTCGGCATCTGGTTTTAATGCATGGGTTTCTAGGCTAAAAATGAGTTCAAAAATCTCCCGAGTCAGCCATTTTCTATACTCAATCGCCATACGGTAAGCTAGTGGATAAACTGCTTTAGTTTCAAAAAAGGCTTTAAGTAAAAGGTAATACTGGCTATTAAAATTAACATGTAAAACAATAATCTCTTTGAGTTTATCACTTGAGGTTCGATAACGATTTGAATAAATAATGGCAAGCACTTCTTCTTTGAGTCGGCTTTTTTGAAAGGTCACACACGTTTCAATGAAGCGTTCTTTAGAGTGAAAGTAGTTATAAAAAGTAGCCTTAGGAATTTTGGATTTTTTAACAATGAGGTCCACACCCGTATTGTGGAACCCATAGATATTGAATAGATCTATGGCGGTATGGATAACCTGTAATTTTTTGGAAGAGATTTCTAAATGTGGCATAGTTATTCCGTTATAAATTCTTGTTGTTTCTAAATGAGATAAAAAACTGTGCCCTTTCTGGGAGAAAAAAAGGCACAGCAAAGCCGTAAAGACTGTGCTTGGCACATCTCAAGTTTTATTGTTGATGCAAGTTTTTTGAGCCGTAATGACTTAAAGCCTGAAAACCCTAAAGGTTATCAAGCTGCTTTAAATTTTTAAGTTGTGTCGTTATAGCTTTTGGCATCGAGAGCCAAGAAATTAAGAATGTGCAAAGCCAACTCCTTTTTATTGGGAGTTCTGCCAGACATTTATAGAATTATGGTGGCAGAACGAAAGGGGTTCGCAGACTGGCTTCAAGAGACCCAGCACACCCGAAGGTGTCCCCCTCCGTTCCACCATAGAGGGGGCGCGAGGGTGTACACACTAAAAGAAGAATCTTTTAATGCTCTTGAAGTTCGGTCTGCGACGACCGACTGGCAATGTAGGCCAGCAGGCAAAGGATAATCGGCAAGGTTTAGAGTGTCAATGTGATATTGGCTAGAAATTGGTTAAATAATTATTGTTTTTCATTTAATTAGATAGTTAAGCTAAATGTTAATTTAACTTAAATTTAACGATACCATTAAATGATGGCGGCAAAACGAAAGAAGGTTGACAGACTGGTTAGACCCCAGCACACCCTAAAGTGTCCTTCTTTCGCTCTACCATAAAAAGAAAAGAGAATAATGTGTATAGTTTGGAAGATCAATCTAGTTTTGAATAGAAATTAGCTCATTAATTAGTATTAAAATTCAATTAGATATTAATTCTAAACAATCTCTAAAAGTAATCTAAAACAAACTGAATAGTTAAAATCAGAATACCTTTTATAAGCAAAATATCGTTGAAAATAAAAAAGCCAATTCTTTCGAATTAGCTTAATTACAACAGACCAGCTTTACTTAAAAATTGCTTTTTGATTTTATTGTTCGCAACAATCTTCATCTTTTCTTGTTATGGGCTTAACTTAACTTTTCATTATGACAGTTCGGTTAAAAAACATTCCACATCTATATAAAAATAAACTTGATACAAAAAATAGAGGTTTTAGCCAACTTGGTCACAATTTAAGTGAATTAGATATTTTAATTTGTATTTACTTTAAAAATTTCTTTTTATGATTTCTATTTCTTCAGCAGCAATATTAGTTAACTGTATTGATGATAGTTCCTTATTAGAGTTAAAACCAAAATATAATTCATCATTTTTAAAGTAATAGTTTGATTTTTCAATATTTAAAAAATTTAATGCTAAGTAATCTAAACCTACAGTTAATTGTAGTTCATAATTAAAATTGTCTTTAAATAAGCTTGAATGATCCTCAGATATTGTATTCCAACCTGAGACATCAAATTTAGGTAAGAAATTTTCCATAGGAAATGGAATTTCATACTTACTGTTATTTTTCAGAATGTTACTATAATTTATTGATACAAGAGTAATATTAATTACTTCGCCAGTGTTACTTAAACCTAATTCAAATAAACAAGTTTTTCCATTTCCACACCGCCAGTATATATCAGCTAGTCTATTTTCAGAGAACTCAATAGAAAAAGGAATGTATGAGTCTATGCTAGTCAACATATGTTTAGGCTGTTGCTTATCAGACATAACTAACATACTGTGTCCTTATTGATTTAAAGTTAAATCCTAAATTAATTATTTGATTGTAAACTATTTTCCAAGATAAAAAGCCCATGAACTGAGCTTTTATCTTTCACATAACACAACTTTTAAAACTCGACTTGTACCGTGACTGTGTCTTGGTACGTTCCCGCTGGTGTGGTGTCTGCATTTTCATCGACAATTTTTGTGGTGAACACATAACTCTGCTGCGTTACCCCATTATGTACACCGGGGTTAATGGTCGCATTTAAACTCGACCAACGTTCGTTACCACTTCCCCATCGGTCATTCGAGGAGTTTTTAAAAATATCGTATTTTAAAAATGTATTTCCCGTTTGTGACTTCATGGCACGTTGGTTGCCATTTTGTGGGGAAAGTCCATCATTTAAACTCACATAATACGGTGTATTTACAGAGCAACGTATTCCCATAGACGACTGAACAGGCTCAAGCTTAGAAGCAAAAGCAGCCGTACCAAAGTTTACGTCTTGAGTTAAAATTCGACAGTCTGGAAGTACGGTAATTGAGAGTGAACCAAGCGAGTCCACTCCACTTCCCCAGTTAAAACCAATTCCCAATACTCCCCGTTTAAACCCAGGACTTTCAAAGAACACCCCGATTCCCACAATCGCAACCGCGGGTACGGAATAAAACCATTTTACTTGTAATGGTACATCGGCCTGATACACACCCGGTGAGACGCTTTGCCCAGCCGGAAGACGTATATAGAAAGGTAAATTACCATCTGGCCCACTAAAAAGATTGACCAGTGTAAAGCTACTCAAGTCTTTTTCTTGGCCTAAGCTAATAATTTCATTATTACTGTCTAAAATAACAGCATTGAGTTTTTCTCCGGTTTGAGCATTGGTAAACGTATTCGACATTTGCTCAACCCGATATTTTAAATAAGTCATGTTCGCTAAAGCCAAACTAAAACCCGTACACGACAAACCCGAATTAAACTGTGAAGAGTTTTCACCGTTTTCCATTAAATAAATAGATGGAACCGAAATGGAAGATGAGCCAGAAGCATTTACGCTACATGCAGCATGAGCCAAATTTCCAGCCAGCATCAATCCAGAAAACATACATAAATGGCTGAGTAATTTTTTTGTTTTTATATTCATGGTAAAGATACCTCATGACACGTAACAGGCTTAACCACCACAATCTGTTGCTTGGCTTGTTCTACATCTACAGAAAAATCTGCCTTACACACACTCTGATCAGAACGTTGAACAGTCACGGTATTGTTTGGTTTTAAGTTTTCTAAATAGGCAATGCCATCCATTCCCACATAAGACGACTCTTGGTCAGCTCTATGCACCACTGAACCGACAGGCATAGGTTTGCCGTCTGCTTGAGTCAAATAAACGTTGGCAGCAATAGACTGATGAACTGGGAACTTAATCACAACGCCCGAACCGCGTTTAGCAGCAATACGTTGTTCAACTTGCGTGATGGTAAAGTTTGAAGGTAAATCGATTGGGTCGACGCTGTATTTACCCGAATAATAAGGCGTCACCGACGGCACAAAAATATGGCCTTTTTTATTACTACGGCCAATTAAACTGTTTTCGTATCTGACCAAAACATCAGGTACTTGATTGGTATCGACCAATGCAAAAGAATCACCTAAACGGTTTGAAGCAAATACTTCGCCTGCCATATAAATGAGGGAACCAGATAACCCAAACCAGTAGTTGTAGTCATGATTTCCAGACAGACCAAAGTCGGTATTAATATAACCGTTGCGGTAGTTAACTCGTGCCTGATTTAAATCTTCACTATTTTCGTTATAACGTCTGGTTAAATCGACACCGAAACCGCCTTCGGATGGTACAGAACGGTTGAAGTTAACGTAGCCCGTATCGCCCTGTTTATTAAATGCATAACCCGAGTTTACAGTAGCGTTTCGCTGGAACAGTGGGATCGAAAGCTGAAGTGCAGCGCTCCATTCTTTTTCAATAAAATCACGGTTTGCACTGAGTGAAACGGTTACGCCATTCATATAAGTCGGTAAAACTGGCGCCCATGACAAGTTCAAGAAACGGTTTTTAAAATCATTTGCCTTAGTATCGATATAACCGACACCAAAGGTTCCTGAGTTTTTGGTCGCAAAGTAAGTATTGGCGGTTAAGCTTTCATTACTATTGACCGAAATTAAATTGCTATATTGCAGCCGTGAAAGGTCGGTGTATTCATCATCGCGCTGGTTATGGTTAATGCTAAAACCAAACCGATTGCGGTTATAGCTGTATCCAACGGTATATTGCTTACCCTGTAAGTCTTTCGTCCGATCATCAAACATAGACTTATCAGCTTTACTTTGGGTAAAAGAGGCACTGAGTACCCCTAAGTTTGCAAGCTTGAGTACAGACCCTGCACCGAATAACTGTAGGTCTGAAGAAAGCTCGGTACGCCCTTCTATAGTTAACCAGTCATTTACCCCATATCGGGCATCGGCGGCACTTGCAAACTTTCCATAAGAAAAATTTTTCAGTCCGTAGTCTTCACGAATTTTCCCTAAAGACAATGAGTAGTCAAATAGTCCGGGCTTTAGCAAAGTATTGGAAATATAAAACGGTACGGCAGTCGTAACCTGTCGCCCGACCGCATCGGTCGTAACCACAACGGCTTCCCCTTTACCATTAATAAAGGGAACATTGTTTAATATGAATGGGCCAGACTGGACTTCAGTTGAGCTAGTCTTTTGCCCATTAATAATTAAATCGACTGTGCTTGGCAAAGCGGCTTGTCCAATAAACTGCGGCAAGGGATAGGTAATTAAATCTGGTCGGGTTGAATAGTTTCTCTGTACCTGAAAACCACCCAGACGAACAGAACTTCCCCAAGTCGTTTTACTACCGGTAATAATGTCACCCAATAGAAAAGATGTAGCGCTCTTTTGACTATCAAACTGCCAAGAAGTGTCATAACGACGGTAGCCATCATTGTCTAAAGACTCGGCATTACCTTCGTTTTTATATTGGTTTTTGACATAGACACCAGAGTTTTTAATGACCCCTAACGGAGAGAAAAAACGCTGCTCTGTAAATAAACTACTGGTTGAACCACCCTGATGCGGTCTATAAGTATAAAAATCATAGTTGTTGAGCAGCCCTATACCAGACTGAGCAACGACAGGCTTATACCATGAGTCTTTACCCAAAACTTGAGTCGGCATCCAAGCAGGTGGAAAGTTAAGCTTAAAATATTGGTTTGATGATTGATATTCATAGCTTACATCTTTCAATTTATCTAAAGATATCCAATCACTCGCATCGCCACTTAACCCCAAAGTTAAGACATCTTGATTGGTTAAAGTGGTCTCGTTGTTTGCTAGTAATTCTTGAGGAATTTGAATTTCTAACTCATCAATCAGCTTATTTTTTTGTATAAAGTACTCATCATTTTTAACAATAACAGGTACAACTTGCTGAACTGAATATTGGTTTACAACCAAGTCTAGGTACAGCTTAAACAATTGATTAATTTCGTTAATATCTTTTGGTGGTGGAGGCAAATCGCCAGCAAGAGTAATATTTAAGCACCCACCCGACAACAAAATCAGCAAAATACTTTTGCATAAATTATTATGCCGAAGGATCATGTTGGATCCTCCATTTTGGTGATTTCGATCAACTCTTGTTTTATGCCTGAGCTATCAACACCATAAATTTTAGAAGTTTTTAACAACTCATTTGCAATCGATTTATCAAGGGCAAACTTCATAGTGCTATTCGATAAAACATAGCCAAAAGCAGCTTTCCCTAAAGAAATATCATTGCCAGTTTTTGAAGTTTTAAGTGCAGAAAGACGAGCAAATTTTTGCCCATTATTTTTCAAATATAACTCAGGCTGACCTTGTTCATTGTTGCGAATTGACCACTGTAAAACTGGTTTGGCTAAAGGATTTTTTGCATTCGCTTTTTGGCTTTCTTCAGTTAAACCACTGCCAATCCCTTTTCCATAGGCAAACAATGGAATTGAGTAACGCATTTGGAAACTCACTTTAGAAGCATCTTGCTCGTTTCCATCAGAAAGGCGAATTGGTAACTCATCTACAATCAAGCGATATGATTGTTCTTTGCCATCTGGCAAATTGGTACTTTTGGTTAGACGAAGCATGTGCTTCTCGCCTGCTTTAATTTTGGCTACAGGTGGGCTTGGTATAATTTCTGGTTGTTCACTATAGTTATCTTTTAAGCCATCTTGATTCCATTTAAACACCCGAATTTGTACCATCGCATCGGTCTTGCCCGTATTTTGCAGCCAAACCGCCGTTGCCTTTTCATTGGCTTCAATTTTCGGATAAATCGGCCAAATCAAAAAAGTTGCTTGCGCCATCACAGGTGTAACAAGTGATAATGTACTTGCAAATAAAAAAGATTTTAAAATGCCATTTTTAATAAATGCAGAATTTTTCATACAAATCACCATGTAATCATTATTGAAACAGTATCTTTATAAATTCCGGCCGTATGTGGTTCATTATTATTTTCTAAATCAACGACACCATATATTTCAAAATTTGCCAGACGGTTTTCAGGAGTAGTTGCAGGCAATAAATATTTATTACCTACAACATATTCAGTAGATAAACTGCTAGAGTTATATAGTCTGTAAGTTAAATAATCCGAAGATGAGCCATTTTTCATACGTCTTATATTGTTTTGTGAATTTTCACCGCTATCTATAGAAATACTCACGGGTAAACTTTCCGTACAACGGATATTCCAAGAACCTTTACTATTTATAACATTGGCAATTACTTTATCTTTTGATAAAGCCGAGTATTGACCAAAATCCATTTTTTGTTCGATATTATCTATTGAGCAACCATTTTCAATTTTAGCCTGAACTTTAAAACTCGAATTTAATTGAGGGTCTGCTGCATATATAAATTGACTAACAGATAGCAATAATATTGCTTTAAAATAAAAATATTTCATTTCCTTAAAACTCAATCGTAATTGGCACTATATCTATGTATTCACCCTTAGATATACCACTACCGTCATGGGTTACTTGACCAAAAATATCGATATTTTTTTTATTACTCATATCATTAAGAATAAAAGCATCGTTTACCCTAGTGACTTGCTTATTCAAACCATAGAGCAAATTATAAGCAACAAAATCTTTCCCATTACTTAATGCATGATAATAATTTTGTGAAAATACAGTAGGAACTTTACTATCATTATTTCCAGCTCCAAATATTAGTTTTACAGTTGAAATACCAACACATTGTATCTGTAAACCAGAGTTTCCATTATTAATTAAACTTGTTTCCAATACTCCATTAAAAGCGGAAGTAGCTTCTCCAAAATCAACAGTTCCAAAATTTAAATTTGCTGTATTATTTTCAACTACTTTATTATTAATAGAACAAGAAGGTAGTAATTCAATTTGGCTAGTTAATTTAGCTCCAATTTCACCTGCATTTACCGAACAAATTAGAAAATATAAAATTATAAATACTGAACCGCGATTTAATATCATCTCCCCTCCATTTAAAACAGGTTCACTCATCTTTGAGTAAACCTGCTACTCAATTAATTATTTCTTTTTATATTTAGAAATTTACAGTGACTAATAGAGTATCTTTATAATCACCTTGAACTTTTGCTGTGCCAGTGTTTGGAGCGATTGCACCGAAAATTGGCACCGCTGTAGCTTGACCAGTCGCTGTAGTGAACTGTTGTGGTTGGTTTACAACATAAAGGTTGGTACGAGCAGCATCGCGGTAAACGTTATATGCAACTAGATCAGTAGAAGCAGTATTTTTTAAAGTACGGTCTGTACGTTCACCACCATCAATTGCGACTGTAAAATCAACAGGATCCGTACCGTCACAAGTTACAGAAATATTGCCGCCTGATGCTGCTGAAGCAACTTCAGCAGTTAATACGTTGTTCCAAGTACCAGAAGTTTTACCAAAATCTAAAGTACCAAACTTGTTCATATTTCCTTCAGCTTGACTACCACCTACAGTACAGCCTGTCGAGATATTTAATTTAACGTCAACCTGTCCAGTAACAGCTGCTTGAGTATTTACCGCATAACCAGCAACTATTAATGCTGCAAGAAGTGATTTCTGAATTTTTCTCATATTCATAACCTACATATATAATGATTAGATTTGTAGAACAAAATGAATCAAACATGATAAATAAAATACATCCAATTTGTTTTATACATAAAACAAACTATCTTTTACTATTGTGTGATTCTTTTCACAATTTAATAACAATTATTTAACTTGTATATACATATTACAAAAAGACTATGTTGAGTTATTTAAAATCATTTTTTAAAAGCTTATAAAAACATGTGATTAAATACCCATCTACACTTTAGAAAAAAGGCAAAAAAATAGAAAAAATAAATATCTTTCTTTTAATTGAAAACCCAAAATATCCTTTCAAATACAATCGTTTATAAATTTAACAAAATTTAATACGATTTCCATCAATTAAAATAGGTAGGCCGACCTATTTTAACTATTACTATACAAACAAGATTAAGTCATACGACCTATTTTTTGAGTTTTAATTAAGTCATATGACCTATAGTTCTTTAATATAGGTCACATGACCTATATTTAGTTTAATAGAATTTAAATATTTTATTTATATTTTTCTATTTTCATGGTTTAGAATGCCTTTTTTTAAATAGTACTTACAGGCTGGATAATGATCAAAATTGATACCTTTGATACTATGCAAATAAAGAAGTCCTTTACCACACTAAAAGGACAAGAAAGAATAAAGCAAATCTTAAGAAATGCTGAAATAGTTTTCCTTACGAAAGGTTATTCTGGTTTTAGTATGAGAGGAGTTGCAACTCAATCAAACATTAGTTTAAGTACCTTACAGCATTATTTCAAAAATAAAGATATCTTACTAAAAGCTTTACTTAATAAATTAATTTTGGACTATACACAACGAATTGAAATTTTAATCAACGTAAATGCAAATGAGCCGCCTTTACATCGGTTTATGAATATTATTACCAACATAATATATGAAATAGAACAACCCATCATCACCAACACATTTAAAGAGTTCTTTTCTATTTCAGATCACCTACCCTACGTATATGACTCTTTGTCAATCATACAAAAGTATAATTTTGAACTCATATATAAAATCATCCTCCCTATTCATAATGAAATTTCATCAGAAGAATATAAAGAAAGAGCTCTTATTATAATCACACAACTTAATGGATATTTAGTTCAACATTCAAACAAAAATACAAATGATTGTTATAAAGAGTTTCTAAGAAATATACTTCTAAAAAATATATCGAGATTAGTCAGTGAACCATAAATGTAAAAACATAGGAGCTACTTCTCCTATGTTTTTAATATAAAATCAAAATATATTATTTGTATATAATGCTCACATCATTCTTAAAATCAATAATAAAATGGATGTAGGGAGCAGATTTATCTCATTTCTATTGAAGAATAAATTAAATAAAAAGATAATAGCCACAGCCATGACAATTGAAATTTCGAACTCTTAGAGAACATTAATGAAAAATTCTAAAGCATTAAAATTTATAAACTTTGTGCTTGCTTTCTTATGGATTTATCAAGGACTGGTTCCCAAATTTCTTTTTCTTAATTCTGATGAAATCTTTGTATGGCAATGGGTCGGACTATCTCTTGAAAATGCAAAAGTAGCAGGCCATGCGAGTGGTATTGCCGAAATGATTTTTGGTTTATGTTTTCTCTTTTCTGCCCATAAATATATTCATTATTTAAGTATTTTAGGTTTACTCGGCCTGCTCCTTTTAATTGGTTTTTTAATACCTTCTACGCTTATTTTGCCTTACAACCCTATCGTGATGAATATTTCGATGATAAGTTTATCTATTGTCTATCTATTCTTATTAAATGAGCAAAAAATTAACTAGCATCCAGTCATTTAACTATTTTTAAAGATTTTATATAGAGAGTTCAATGAGTTTACCCAAAACTGAAGTTTGCAGTGTGGTTATTACAGGCAGTACTAAAGGTATTGGTTTAGCCCTTTCCCATGCTTTTTTAGATCTTGGATGTTCTGTTGTCATTGCTGGACGAAATCCAGAGCACTTAAACCATGCTCTTGCCCATTTAGAAACACATTTTAATAAAGAAAAAGTGAGTGGTGTGTGCTGTGATGTCACCCAAATAAGCGATGTACAAAAGCTTTGGGATTTTGCCATAAGCCATTTCGGGCAAGTAAACGTCTGGGTCAATAACGCAGGAAGCTGCCACCCAACAAAAGACTTTGTTGACCTTCAACCTGAAGAATTAAACATGGCCGTTTCAACCAATATTTTAGGCACCATGCTTGGCTCACAAGTGGCTCTAAAGGGAATGCTAAAACAAGGTTATGGTCAAATCTTTAACATGGAGGGTTGGGGTAGCAACGGCGAATGGAGTGCAGGAATGACGCCCTATGCAACCACCAAACGAGCCGTAAGTTATTTTAGTAAAGCACTTTATAAAGAAACAAAATCGACTCCGATTTTAACGGGCACGCTTAGTCCGGGCATGGTTGCAACTGACCTTTTAGTTTCGTCTTGGACCAATGGAAACATCCAAAACTGGAGAAAGATGAAGCGATTATTTTTCTTTGTGATTGACCCACCAGAAATTGTTTGTGCGTATTTAGCAAAACAAATGATTCAAAATAAAAAAGCCAACCGACGCATTGCTTGGATCACACCGTGGAAACTTTTTCTTAGATTTTTGCAGCCCTATTACTGGCGCAGAAACCCAGTTAAAGGAACAGCATTAGAGCATTTATAGTCGGCCTTATAATGGGTAAGGAGGTTTGGTTGATAGGTGCATCGCATTTATTGTTTAGTAAAAGTTCTGCTAAAGAGAACTCTTACTAAACTTCACACGCATCAAGACTCGTTGTCCGAGGTATCTTCTTTATTTAAAATCTGCCCTTCTCGTTTTGGTCGAATTAATGGTGCAGTTGGTCTTGGATGATGAGCATGTGTATATTGCAAACCAACGCCAGCATATACATCATCTGCTGCAATTTCAGTTTCAAAACGCTCATTATCAAGATCTCGAATTTCCTCGCTAATTCTTACGACTTCGTCTTCATCTACACCAAGTTCTTGTAAAATAACTTCCCCAAACTTAATCGCAGATTCAAACGTTTCACGAATCATAAAGTCTACTTTGTGTTTAACTAAATGTAGTGAGTGCTCACGGTCATACGAACGGACCAATAGTTTCGCTAAAGGAAATTCATGGGTAACTAATTCTACAATTCTATTGGTGGTGTCTTTACTGTCTACACACACCACAATCGCCTGTGCTGTTGCAGCACCAGAAGTATGTAAAATATCTAAGCGGCAACCATCGCCATAATAAATTTTAAAACCAAATTTTTCCGCGTTTTGAATCATGTCAATATTATTATCAATAATGGTGACATCTACCCCTCTCGCCAATAGTAATTGACTTGTTACCTGTCCAAAACGCCCAAATCCAATCATTAAAACACTACCGCTTAAGCCCTCGGCAATATTGACGTTTTCTAATGAAACATTCGCTTTAGCTTGAGTAAACCGTTTAAAAATAATACCTACAATTGGAGTCAAAACCATTGAAAGTACAACAATAGCGGTAAGATTAGACTTAATGGTACTGTCAATGACTTGTGCACTTAGCGCAGCAGAAAAAAGTACAAAGGCAAACTCTCCGCCTTGCGCCATGAGTAAGGCACGATCCAACGCTTCTGTATGAGGGCTTTTAGTTATGCGAGCAACAATATAAATCATGAGAGCCTTGGCAAACATGAGGGCAATTACACCGCTTACAATGAGCTGCCAGTTTTGAGCAACAACTGATAAATCCAATGACATACCGACGCCAAGGAAAAAGAGGCCCAGCAAGATTCCTCGGAATGGTTCAATATCCGCTTCAATTTGATGTCTAAAGGTTGATTCAGATAAAAGCACACCCGCTAAAAAAGCTCCCATTGCCATAGACAACCCGCTCACTTGCATGAGTAATGCCGCCCCCAACACAACCAATAATGCAGCAGCAGTCATCACTTCTCGTGCTTTAGCAGCAGCCAAGAGTCTAAATAACGGATTAAGTAACCAATAACCTGCCGCTATAAGACCTGCAATTGCGATTAAACCAATTCCTATATTTTCTAAACGTACAGATGTGCTTTCGACCACATGATTTGGCGCCATAAAAGCAACAATAGCCAGCAATGGAACAATCAGTAAATCTTCAAATAGTAAGATTGCTACAATTTTTTGCCCACGAGGCTGCGTCAAATCACCGCGATCGCCTAATAACTGCATCACAATAGCGGTCGAAGTTAATACGAACCCTGCGGCCCCAATAAAAGCCACTTGCCACGTAAAACCAAATAGCAAACCTACGCCAGTCAAAGCCAAGCCACAACTTATGATCTGTAGTGTGCCAAGACCAAAAATTTCGCGTCTAAGGCTCCATAAATGTGATGGTTGCATTTCCAAACCAATCACAAATAAGTACATCACAATGCCTAACTCGGCAATATGTAAAATTGCGGCGGAATCTTGAAAAAAAGCAAAACCGAATGGCCCAATAATGAGACCTGCAATTAAATAACCTAATACCGAACCTAAACCAATTCGTTTAAAAATCGGAACTGCAATTACAGCAGCCGCCAATAAAACCACGGGGCCAACCAAGCTAATTGAATGTGCTTCTGAGCTCATACATTTCTCATTTTAGTTATCTGCAATTTATTCTATGTGAAACTATGTTTAAGGGCGATTATTAGTTTTGAGAAGAAGCATCCTAAAAACAAAATGACTTAAATCACGCGAAAATAAAAATTTAGAGTATCCCTATGAACAAGAAATGTCTTTATTTTCATGTTCGTAATTAAGTAGTCATAAAAAAAGCCCTTACGGGCTTTTTTTATTAAACAACAAATTTCAACATGAGCTGAATGACTGTCGCATTAATTAAGTCGACAAAAAATGCACCACAAAGCGGAACAATTAAAAATGCCTTATGCGATGGACCATACATATTGGTAATGGCCTGCATATTTGCAACCGCTGTTGGCGTTGCACCCATACCAAAACCACAATGCCCTGCCGATAAAACCGCAGCATCATAGTTTTTGCCCATCACACGGAACGTCACAAATGCCGCATATAACGCCATGGTAATGGTTTGAGCACCTAAAATAACAACAAGTGGTCCAGCTAAGTCAGCAAGCTGCCATAATTTTAGTGAAAGCAAAGCCATTGCTAAATAAAGTGACAATGAGGCATTACCAAAAACATCAATCGCGCGATCAAAAATATCAACCTTTAATACGCTTTCTAAAATATTTCTTAAGATTACACCGCCGCCGAGTGCCCAAACGAAGGTTGGTAACTCAAACCAAGTTCCCTTACTAAAGCCTGTCATAAATTCAGCAAATGCCAAACAAGCAGCAAACATACCTAATGTGGTAATTGCATTGTCAGCAGTAATTAAACGAACTTGATGAGGATTTTCAAACGGCGCAAGGTCATCCGAATTTTGCTCAACATGGCCATCACGATGTTGGATTTCAGCATTGGTTTTCGGTTGTGCAAGGCTATAGCGGTTAATCAGCAATTTTGCTAACGGGCCACCAATCACACCACCAATAATCAAACCAAAAGTCGCACTCGCCATACCAAGTGCCAACGCACCTTGAATACCATGCTGAGTTTCTAAAATTTCACCCCATGCCCCTGCTGTACCATGACCACCGGTTAGAGTAATTGAACCTGCAATTAATCCAATAAGTGGATCAAGACCAAGTAAAGTCGCAAGACTCATACCTACAGCATTTTGAACAACAATGAATGATGCAACACAAATTAAGAAGATGACTAAAGCCATACCACCTTCTTTAAGCTTCATAAAATTGGCGCTTAAGCCAATTGAAGCAAAGAATACGAGCATAAAGCTAGTCTGTAATTCGCTACTAAAAACAATACTGTATCCCCACAATGTGTGAACAAGTAAAGAAATTACCGCAGCCACCAAACCACCCGCAACTGGTTCGGGAATATTGTAGCGTTTTAAAAAATCAATTCGATTAACAAGAAAGCGGCCTAACAAAAGGACAATGACCGCGGAAATTAGCGTATAAAAACCATTAAAAACAAATTCCATATATACTACTTTCTAATTACATTCCTAAGAGATTGTAAAATAATTATATTTTATTTTTTAATCTGTAAAAAAAACACAAATAAACTTTACAAAATTACCCTACCAATTAATTTTCACTATTCTTAAAAAAATCTTAATTTTTTAAGATTTTTATACAAAAATAGTCAGAAAAATAAATTTATTTATTAATTTCAAATAATTAATAAAAATTATTCTTAATTATGAATAATTACTCCTTGATACCTTAAGCATAAAATACTGTCTTTTAAGCCACTGAACTTAGCCTTCATTCCCTTTAACATCCACAGAAGAACAGCTCATCATTGCTCTGGGCAACATCTTTATAGGTTCTATATCCAATGAGTTTATTGCTTAAAGTTCGACAAAACCTTCCGCAGGTACAATCTATTAAAAGATCCATTAACGAACATGCAGGTAAAAAATTACCTCACATGCTAACGAATGCATCAGATCTATTTTTTAGAACCCCTCAAATTGCCTTATCTGGAAAAACACCTTTCGATGTCATCTACAAGCATGAAATCATTAGTTTAAGACATTATCGAAATGAAACTGAGGTTTCTACGCATAAGCAACGTGTACCATTAGTTATCATTCCGCCATTAGCAGTTAACATGCTAATTTATGATTTGTTCCCGACTCGCAGTCTCATACGTTTCTTTTTAGCACAAGGTTTTGACGTCTATTTAATTGACTGGGGTGTTCCTACGCTCAATCAGGCAAAATATAATTTCGGCACCTATGTTAAGGTTTTCATGCCTGAGATGTTGAACCAAGTCCGCATCCATAGTGGACAACAACAACTTTCTTTACATGGCTGGAGTTTGGGTGGCGCACTGTCACTCTGCTATACCGCCCTATTTAAAGATAAAGATATTAAAAACCTGATTATTTTGGCTTCGCCTATTGATACTCATAAAGCAGGTTACATGGGTAAAGTTTATGGCAGCTTAACAAAACCAGCTCAATGGGTCCGCAAACATACCCCTTTTCGTATTCGTGAACACGTACCAAGTGAAGTGTTTCATATTCATGGATGGTTAAATACGCTGGGGTTTAAACTCACTGACCCGATTGGAAATTTAAAAACATATTGGGAACTTTTTAAAAATCTTGATAACCGACAATTTATTATTGATCATGCAACCGCAAGTTCATTTATCGATAACATGTTGGCCTATCCTGGTGGGGTTATGCGCGACATTATCCTTCGTTTCTGGATTGATAACGAGTTATCAAATGGTGTAATTAACTTCGGCGAACTTACGGCAAATCTAAAAGATATCGAATGTTCGGTGTTAGCAGTTGGTGGTGCTACAGACATTATTGTGACTGCTGATGCAGTTAAGCCGCTCATGGATTTAATTAGTAGCCGAGATAAAACATTTAAGGTCGTACCAGGTGGCCATATGGGTGTAGTTTCTGGAAGCCAAGCACCTGCCACCGTCTGGCCTGAAATTAGTCAGTGGTTAGTTGAACGCTCAAGTTAATCGTTTTAGATAGTAATGAAAACCAGCCTAGTAAAACATAAGGCTGGTTTTTAGCATCTTAATTTTTTAAATTTTTGCACAAATCTTCTAGAACTGATTTCATCTATTTCGTACCGTTTCAGGGCTAAACTTCAAAAACTATGGGCTGGTTATGACTAACTAGGTTGATATTTCAAAAGATACCAATACGGTTATTGAAACAATCCATGCCCATTTTACTGGTCATGCCTATCTTCAAAATTAAAAAACCAATTATTGCATCTTATAGTCCCTTTCCCCCAAAGTAGTCGAAATTGAAAATCTCACCGCCTTTTCATTATTAGTAATTAAAAGTTCTTAAAAAAAACAAATGAGAAAATCCATATTTTTTAATCATCATATTTCCTCAGATATATAACTTTTAATTATTAAATTAAACTTTACTTAATATCTATTTTTATCAATCGATAAAAATTATTTTTCAAAAGAGATAATTTTTGTATTCAATTTCTTATTTAGATAAATTTACCGATCAAATTCGATGTTAATTTTTGTTATTAATGTAAAGTTCACTACAACCTCAAATAAACATAAGAATTTGTAAAATATAAATTTTTATTAAAATTAACTTTGTAAAATTTGATCATTTTTTATACATTTGTAGGCAATTTCTTACAATCATGTAAGCCAAAGCTTATGTTGCAACTAATTGTTTTTATTATAATTAATTTCAGTACATATAGGCACTCTTCACTATTAAATAGAAAGCTTAATATTAATAAAGAGATCTGGAGAAAATGATAAAGCAATCTTTATTAATATAAAAACTCTCAATAATAGAAAAAGAATCTCAAAAAATTAATATGTACTATCTTTCCTCTGGAAACAGAGGAAAGATATTTTTTTAATCATCAGATAGGGTATAGAAAATGTTTATTGCAAAAAATATATTTGTATATTTACTATCAATGTTAGCTTTATGCTTACTGATTATTTTATTCAACCATTTAGGCATGAATGAAACGACTAATCTATTTATTTCTTCGGCACTCTTTGGCATATTTATTACTTGGTATTACAAAGGTAATGGCCTATGTCTTGCTCTGTTTAGCTTTTTTTATTGGGCAATGTTTGTCATTAGCCAAAGCTTAGAAGTGATATGGATGTTCTCGACTTCGGTAATCGTATATTTAGTCATGACTAAAATAATTCCCAAGTTCAAGACCATCCATATTAGTATGGCATTCAAATAGCTAAAATGGATTCACACCTCGATTGACCATCCCAACTTTCCTAAATGTATTAATCTTGCTTTGCTCAGCAATCAGTAATTCATTTAAGAAAATTTTGAGGTTTTCCTGATCGAGCCGAATAGGATTAAAGCTATTTTCTCCCATATTTACAAAGAAAGATTCAATATTTGTATTACGCTGTACATATTTCATTGACCAACGCTGAAACGAGTTCTCCTCAATGGAATATGTACACAGCCATTTAATATTGTAGTGTCTTTGATCATTTTTAATTTTTTCAAATAATCTTTCTACTACATCTTGCTCGCCTTCCAAGCATTGAAAAAAAGCATTGTCTGCATAATAGAGTACGCCACAAATCTGATTTAAATCATTAAAATCTCTAGCTTCTGTCAAAATATCACGTAAATCTTGTAATAAATCTTCATTTTTTTCATTTCGTTGGCTGGCATAACACAGTCGAACGTTCATTAACAATTCCGTGAAATATAAATTTCTTTATCTAAAGATTTTCCAATCTAACATATATCTCTTCCTGATAATTCATATTTCGCCCCCACACTAAACATATGCCCTAAATAGACACTCATTAGTGATGGCAAAAACTTATTAGACTTACAAACTATTAGTTATAAAATAAAAAGCCCTCTTATCGAGGGCTTTTATAGCTTTTAAAAGAGCAATTGTATTTCTTTTAAAAACCGCAATAAAAAAAAGCACTAAATAGTGCTTTTTTTCTTACTGAAATATTATTGTGGAATAATATTTACAGCATTTGGGCCTTTTTGCCCTTGAGTAACGGTAAACGTTACACGTTGACCTTCATGCAAAGTTTTGAAGCCTGAGCCAGAAATTTCTTTGAAGTGAGCGAACACATCTGGACCATTATCTTGTTGAATGAAACCGAAACCTTTAGTTTCGTTAAACCATTTTACTGTACCACTTACTGTATTAGACATGATATATCCTACTGATTTCTAATATTTTAGAGCCATTGGTTAATGACACTAACATAACTTTGAAAAAAGAATAACAAATTGAGCTTAAGATCTTAAAAAACGAAGGATTATGACTAAAACTACGATACTTTAAAGAAGATTTACTAACAAGACTTTTTTCTAGTTAAGAGCATGATACACCAAATAAATTTCTATTCAAGAGTTTTATACAATTTTTTTTATAATTTAAAATAAAAAATCTAAAATATAGTGCTGTAAAACAAGCAGCTATAACTAAAAAATAAAAGTGAAAATTTCTCAAAGCTCCAAACATACAAAAAAACAGAATAAAGAAATTAAATTTCAATAACTTAAGGTAATTTAATCATATTTACACCTTGAGAGTATTGCATTCCCTTCGATGCACAGGTTATTTTAAATACACAAAGTTGTATATACATGTAAAGCTATGAATATACATTCATATATTCAATTTATCTATTTTTTGAATTGTATATGTCATAAAACTGACCGTTTTACCTAAAACTTTAAACTCAGAACAGGAAGTTAGTATGGAGCAAGATGTAGTTGCGAAACATCTTCACAAAATTAAATTTATAAAGAATGTTCAATCGACTTCCTCCACCCATGGAGCGTTAGCAATCATGTAAATTTTGATTTTATCTCTTCTTAAAAAACTGACATGGATGAACAGTTCAATCTGAATAGTAAATATAGACGATGGGATATCGTAGAGATTGGCTGTCATAAAGAAATGTAATTCGCACAGCGTAAAGCCCCCTCTTTACAGAGATGGCTTCTAAAACATAAAGGACTATTAAAAGTGAAGTTTACTAAACTTGCAGTGATCTGCTCAAGCATCATTGCAGCCTCAACTCACGCCTCTGATTTAACCATTGGAAATCCAGCCTCAACGCTGGGTTCACTAGAACTATCAGGCTATTTAAGAGCCAAATTCCAAAGTAAAGATTATTCAGAGGACGACCACCATATTAATTTTAATTCTGCAAAAATTAATCTCGATTATAAGTCTCTCTTACTAACTGGGCATATGGAATATCGCTGTTATCAATTTAACAAACTATGCGATTTCTCATCTTTAGTTGATGGTTGGTTAAACTATGAAGTCAATTCTAAGCAGAATCTAACAGTTGGAATTCAAACTTTACCGTTTGGCCCATCTCGCTACTGGGAAAGCAATTATATTGGTGGAATTAACACCCAAGTCGGTATTGAAGATATTCATAATTTAGGCATTAACTATCAATTTAAGCCTCTAAACCACACAACCATAGACCTCGCTTACTTCCCGTCCGATGCAGGCACATATCATGGCTCAAATGCTGAAGCATCGCGCTACACTGCAAATTATATTAGAACTGATAACACCCAACTAACGAGCCTTGAAGAAAAGAAAATGTGGGTGGGTCGAATTAATCAAGACTTAAACATTTTAAAAAACGATCACTTAAAAACTTCTGTGGGAGCTTCGTATTGGTATTCGGATATAGAAAATAAGCGAAATGGAAATAACGGACACAGAGAAGCATGGTCTGCCTTTAGTCAAATTGCTTACGATAATCTGCAATTTCTCTTAATTGGCGGACAAAATAAGGTTTCAACAGGAGATATAGTAAACCCAGATATATCAACTATGGGCGCATTTGATGATATCTATACTGTTGCAAATCAAGGCACATTTTATACCGCGGACCTTAGTTATACTTTTAAAAATGTCTATCCAAACTTAAATATCACTCCCTACTTGATGTTTAGCCTTTATCAAAAAGATAAGCAAGATTTTAAAGACTCCTCTCGAAATGTAGTTGGAACCGCTTTTGAATATAAGAACTTAAGTCTCGTTGCTGAATATATTATGGGCAAAAATGATCCCCTTATCGGTGGAAGCTATGATGCTCTTTCATATGGCGATACAGGCTCAACGAATAATTTGTTTAATTTAATTTTTAATTATTACTTTTAAGGACAGGTGCATAACTCATGGATTATTTATCTTATAACTATTTTGAGAAAATTATGAAAGGATCTCATAAATTACTTTTAGCTACACCATTACTTTTGGCAGCTCAAATAAGTTTTGCAGATTGGATAAAAGACTCTGTTTCTAAAAATGAATCTAAAACCATTCAGCTCCGCCACCAAATTCACCAAAACCCTGAGCTTGGTAATATGGAGTTTAAAACTTCTAAGTTGGTTCAAAGTGAACTTAAATCTTATGGGATTGAGGTTAAAACAGGTTTTGCCAAAACAGGTGTGATTGGAATCCTCAAAGGTGATTTACCAGGGCCTGTTATGGCATTAAGAGCTGAAATGGATGCCTTACCAATTGAAGAGAAAACAAATTTAAGTTATGCAAGTAAAGTGAAAGCAAAATATCAAGGAGAGCTACAACCAGTTATGCATGCCTGTGGACATGATGCTCATACGGCAATGCTATTAACAGCAGCAAAAATACTAGCAGAGAACAAAAATAAACTTGCTGGCACCGTTGTTTTTGTATTTCAACCCTCCGAAGAAGGAGCCGCTGATTTAGCTGGTTTTAGTCAAGCTGATCAAATTGGCTCGCGCAAAATGATTACTGATGGAGCCTTAAAAAATCCAAAACCAGAAGTCATGTTTGGTATTCATGTAGTTTCAGGCATACCAAGCGGCAATATTTTTTACAAAGATGCAGCTATGTTAAATAGTGCGGATGAGTTTCGTATTAAATTAACGGGGCAACAAGTTCATGCATCGATGCCATGGGCTGGAAAAGATCCAATTGTTGCTTCTGCTGCTGTAATCAACAACATACAAACGATGATTAGTCGTCGTTCTGATCTGACAAAGGGTATGGCTGTTATTACAGTAGGGCATATTTCTGGTGGAACCGCTGGAAACATTATTCCTAAAGAAGTTGATATGGAAGGAACAATCCGCACAAATCAGGAAGATATTCGTCAAAATATTCTTAAGGAATTACCAGAAATGGTGACTCATACGGCGCTAGCAAACAATGTTAAAGCCGATATTGAACTCTCCCCTTATGCACCTGTAACGTACAACGATAAAACACTCACTCGATTAATTGTACCAAGCTTAGAAAATACTGTCGGAAAAAAACAATTGCATGTGATGGATAATAATGCGAGTGCGAGTGACGACTTTGCTCACTATGGAAAGCTGATGCCTTCCCTTTATATCTCTCTTGGTGCAACTCCCCCAAATCAAGATATGACTAAAGCTGCCCCTAACCATAGTCCCGAATTTATTGTAGATGATGCAACTTTAAAAACCGGTGTAGAGTCGCATATTCGCTTTATCATGGACTACCCCGCTATTGCCGATCAGGTACAATTATCTTGGAAAAATAAATAACCATAATGTCTGAAATTATAGTTTGATTGCCCAATACTTTTCGGTATGGGGCAATTCATTTAAATAGGTATATAAAACTAAAAATATAATAATAAAAAGTTAATGAACAGCTTTTGTTGAGCTTTAGAACAAATTTATTTATTTCACAAAATAAGATTTATAAAAAATTGATAAAAGGATATTTAGAATGGTTGTCTAAAATACGAATAAATTTAAGATACTAAAATTAGAATGAAATTCTGTTATCAAAATCCAGCCAATAAAAAAACTCCAAAAAGGAGCTTCATTTTAAATCATTGGCAGAGGATCAAGGACTCGAACCTTGACGAACGGTTTTGGAGACCGTCATGCTACCATTACACCAATCCTCTATATTTATGATTAAACAACTAATCATTTAATCATAAAAAAAGCAAGAACATCGTCTTGCTTCTTTTAGTGGTGGGGGCGAAGAGACTCGAACTCTTACACCTTGCGGCGCTGGAACCTAAATCCAGTGCGTCTACCAATTTCGCCACGCCCCCATCTGGGACATTTATTTAAAATAAATATGGCAGAGGATCAAGGACTCGAACCTTGACGAACGGTTTTGGAGACCGTCATGCTACCATTACACCAATCCTCTTCCAAGATTTAGATGACTTAACATCTACATCGAACTTTAAGTCTAAACTTAAAGTGGTGGGGGCGAAGAGACTCGAACTCTTACACCTTGCGGCGCTGGAACCTAAATCCAGTGCGTCTACCAATTTCGCCACGCCCCCCGATGGCTGTGTATATTAGCGATAAGAACTTGCAGTGACAAGTGTTTTTTTTTCAAAAATTCCTGACCGAGTAAATAGTATACAGAAACTAGATCAATGATTTTTATCAGATTGAAACTGCTTTTAGGCAATTTATCGCTTCAGCAGCATTTAAGAATCGATTTTGTTGTTGTTTTTGCAATAAGCCATAGAGTAAAGAATAAAAATTCATAAATTGTGTTGGTAATTGAATGGTTAAATTTTGGCAATGCAACACTGCCCAATCATAGTAACTGCCTGCTTTTAAGCGAGTTTGGGTTAGCCATTCATATAAGACTATACCAAATGCATATAAATCGCTTTGTACACTCTTATGAAAACCATGAAATAGTTCTGGTGCCATATAGCGCGGTGTAGCATCAATTACAGAATCAGGGGCTGATATGAACCGTATTTTCTCAAAATCAATTAAGTAAGGTTTTTGTTCAAAACCTCGAAAGTGTTCTTTTTTAATATCTCCATGAATCCAACCCAACTCATGAAGTTCTGCAAGCCTCTCCAATGCCAACAAAATAGTTTGATAAATATCAGTTAAATCATATTTATAAGGTAAAGGGCCAAACCACACCTCTGTATCAGGTAAAATTAGAACCCTGCCCAAAGTCTGTTGCAATTGAGAAATCGTAGTGGCTTCAATAATTGTATGCGGTAAAAGCCACTTCGCCCTCTTGTGATGAATATCTTCATAAAATTGTAGTTCATGCAAAAAATCTTGCTCACTTTGAGCATGAGTTTCAGGCGAATGATATTTTAACCAATAGTCTTTTTTATCTATGCTACACACCCATAGATACCGCCCTAAAGCGGCACTCTCAGGCTTTGTTACACTTTTTAAGTTTTCTATATGCGAAGCAAAATCATGCTTCAGCATAATACGACTCTGGTTGTTGTTGCTTTTCTTCAAAACGCAAAACTTCTAAACAATGCTGAATCGTCTTACCAATACGAGCATGCGTCTCAATTGAAGAAATTTTTGGCCAAGTCGCGCGTTCCCCTTCTCGTTGCAAACGTTTAAACAAATGTGGCCGTGGGTTTTGTAAAGTATAGGTATAGTGACTCAAGCCATATTTAGCAATAATATTAACATCGCCATAATAACGCTGCCCCATTACGCCATATCCATGATCGAGTAACCGTCTAATTGGAGAAATAGAGCCAAGTCTTTGACGGGTAAAATCCATTATTCCCATCGATAACACTTTACCTTGACGTCTTAAAATCCGTTCAGGCCAACTTAAAACGTCTTTACGAAAACGGTCTGCATCATTTTGCATAAATGGAACAATATGTGGGTTAACCTGACTAGCAATGGTGTAATTTAAATTATATAGACGCGCCATTCTTTCTTGCGGAAAATCATTTCTTACACTGCCATCTACCCATTTTGTGTTTGCCATATAAGGCGTGTGTTCACCGTCATAACGTTTACTGGTTAAACGCACGGGTGGAAATAACACAGGTACAGCACATGAAGCCAATACTGCACTCCACACTAAAACATTTGGCGTCATAATAGCATTCATGATTCGCGGGTTTTCTGTTGCATCATAAGGTGCAACCGCAACGTTAATGTTTAAACCAGATTTTTTGAAAGCTTCCTCAAAAGTAAGATCACCTAAGTTTTCAACAAGGAACTTTTTCAAATAGTGAACATCCGCAATACCACCATTACCCTTAATGAGTTCACGAAGTTTTCTAAAATGAAAAGCATCACTAAAGAATTGTTCTCCATTTAATAAATTTTGGACATCTTCACTGGCAGAAGTTCCGAGCATGCCTGTCATAATTGCCCCTGCACTTGAGCCAGACAGCACTTTAGGCATTAAATCTTGTTCAATGAGTGCTTTACATACTCCGGTATGAAAAAGACCTAAAGTCGCACCACCCGAGAACATAAGGGCTGGTTGTCCATATGCTTTTTCACAATTTTCAAAAAACTCGATTTTTTCTTTTCGCTGGAAAGTAATACATTCACTTGAAGCAATATAGGCCAAGCTTTGGCTCACTTCTTCAATATAATCTTCAATTAACTTTTTTGTTCCCACATGCGTTGCAGCAAAAAGCATCGGGTGACCAATATTTGCAATATCGTAGGTTAGTCCTTCTTTGAGTAAATAAATGAGGTCTAAGGTTCGATGTTGCTGACGGTATCTTTTCAGTAAAGTGTATCTATAAGAAATTAGCTCTGCATCGAAGTAAGGCGAACTATTATCAAATTTCCACTCTTGCACACCAGTTTCTTCATCTAGTTTTAATGCAAAAGACTTCCACTCTTCATAAGATTCGGCCATGTCTAACTGACGTTGTAATTTTTTGATACGGTAAGCCTGATGCGGATTCATATCACTTCGTATTTTTTCAAACATATTTCGTCCTCATCTTCACAGATGATTTTACTGAATAGACATGACAACACTATGCGCGGTCTGAACATTTCAATCAATTGCAAAACCGATAAACTGTATAGGCAATAACTTTTTTGTCAGCCTGTGAATTTCGGTGTTAGTATCCTAATAAATTACTGTTTAACATGATTGATTAACCATGGCTACCATTGATTTACCAGACAATTTAGTTCAAACATTATCACTTGTATTAAATCAGCTACAGCAGGTCTTACCTGAACCTAAACAAGAGACAGACTTTACAGCATCTGCTTTTAGATGGGAAAATCAGCAACTTAAAGCCATTTATACGCCGAAAGATATTTATCTTGATGACCTAAAAGGCATAGAGCGTCAAAAAGAAAAAATTATTCAAAATACTTTGCAATTTCTAAATGGTTTACCAGCAAATGATGTGCTCTTAACAGGTTCACGTGGTACAGGTAAATCATCTATTGTTCGTGCTTTACTCACTGAATATGCATCTCAAGGATTACGGTTAATTGAAATTGAGCGTAATGATTTAGCAGACTTACCTAAAATTCAAAAAATTATTCAAAACCGCCCTGAAAAATACATCGTTTATTGCGATGACTTAGCTTTTAATGCTGAAGATGAAAATTATCGTAGTTTAAAAAGTGTATTAGATGGCTCGTTACAGTCAGGTTCAAGTAATTTTATTATTTATGCAACCAGTAACCGTCGCCACCTGTTACCCGAGTTTATGCATGAAAATACACCAGTAACCAAGGTTGATGTTCCCCAATATACGGAACTCCACCCTCAAGAAGCGATTGAAGAAAAAATCTCTTTATCAGACCGTTTTGGTTTATGGCTATCTTTTTACCCAATGGACCAGAGTTTATATTTAGAAATCGTAGAGCATTATATTGATAAGGCAAACATAGCTTTTACAGATGAAGTACGTGCGGAAAGTTTACGTTGGTGTCAAATGCGTGGGCAACGCTCTGGACGCGCTGCCTACCAGTTCTCAAAGCACTGGATTGGTTTAAATGGCTTAAAAGAATTGTCCAACAATTAAACCACAATTGTCCCGCAAAGCCTTAGCTTTGGCCTGAAAACAGCTTAGATTTGGCAGTTGTTTTTCATAACCTAAAACAGAGATAGTCCTATCCTCATTTAGGTTTAAATATGAAAAAACAATTGCCAAAAATTTCTATAGGAAGCAAGCTTCTTGGTAAAAGCTTATTGCTCGCACAAGGTGCTTTAGATCAAGCAGAAAAATATTCAACTCTTCCTTTTAACAAACCTCAGATTATTCAGCCTCGAATTGATGAAAAATATTATAGCTGGACACATTACGGCATCTTTTTTCCACTTCTACCTGAACCACATCGTTATCTCAACATTATGATTTTGTTGGGTACACCAGGTGCTCTCGCCTTTGACCATGATGACATCATTACTGGAAACCCTAGACAAACTACCACATTCTTTTCAAGTACCGCCGCTCTTGAGCAAGCTTTGCTTAAGGCTTATATCATTCCCAAAGAGACAAAAATTAATAAAGATGGAAGTTTAATAGAACTTGGTCAGGAAGTTTCAATACAAGGAAAATTCCCAAAAATTCATATTAATGGACATTATGAGGGGCTTGATTTCGACTTTGATATCGATATCACTTCACATATTTCTTGGTTTATAAAAACACCTATCTATGATCATTTTAGTCTATTAGCAACATTTAAAGGCTTTTTAAACTATCAAGACCAACATATTGAAAGCCAAGGACTTTGTACTTATGAATATGCCCGAGCTGTTGGCCCACATGGGATTGTGAAAGAACTTCTTCCACAAGCTTATAAACTACCGCTTGATTTTTTTACTTATCAAATTATTAATTTAGATAAAAATACACAGCTTCTTCTAACCAAAGCTGATATTGCAGGACAGGCGGCAGCTTATACCCTACATATTAGATATCTTGATCGCCCCGCAGAAATTTATACAGATGTCAGCTTTGATATTATTTCCCATCAAGCAGATGAGTACGTCTCACCAAGCGGTCAAAAAATGCGCCTTCCAAAACTCTTTTCTTGGATTACTCGCAATGAGGCCAAACAAATTATATTGAATATACAGGCTGAAATTGATTGCCCATTCCGCTATGGACATGGGCGAGGTTATGCCAGTGGCTATATCTTCACTGGCAATTATTTCGGCAATGAAGTTCAAGGGCGTGGCTATATCGAATACATTGATATCGAAAACCAAGCTGTCTTTGAAGATGAGTAATTTTATTCAGGAATAGACAATTCAGTCATTGGCCAACGTGGGGTTGTGGTTACAGCCAAACCATCATGTTGACCAGCTTTTAAACGCTGATACCCTGCAAATGCAATCATTGCTCCATTATCAGTACATAAAGCAGGCTCTGCATAATAAACTTGCGCTTTAATTTTCGCCAATGAAGCTTCTAATTGCTCACGTAAACGTAAATTTGCACTCACACCACCAGCAATAACTAAACGCTTTAGTCCAGTTTGCTTTAAGGCTTTTACTGATTTTTTTACAAGCGTATCTACAATTGCTTCTTGAAATGAAGCAGCAATATCGGCGTCATGGTTTTCACCATTCAATTTTTTCAATTGCACAGAAACTGCTGTTTTTAAACCACTAAAAGAAAAATCTAAGCCTTGATGAAGCATTGGTCGTGGAAATTCAAACGCTGACGGATTACCACTTAAAGCCAATTTCGCAATATTGGGGCCACCTGGATATGGCAGGCTCATCATTTTTGCAACTTTATCAAAAGCTTCACCAGCTGCGTCATCGATAGACTCACCCAAGAGTTCATATTGACCAATACCGTGAGCTGCCATTAATTGTGTATGTCCACCTGAAACTAATAACGCAACAAATGGAAATTCGGGTGGTTGACTTGAGAGTAGAGGTGCCAACATGTGCCCCTCCATATGATGAACACCAATTGCAGGTTTATTTAAAGAAAAAGCTAACGTTCTTCCAAATAAAGCCCCTGTCATTAAGGCTCCCATTAGACCAGGACCGCGCGTATAAGCAACCGCATCAATCTCTTGTTTTTTTATTCCGCTTTGCTCAAGCAGTTGATTCATTAAAGGAATTAATTTACGAACGTGGTCACGAGAAGCAAGTTCAGGAACTACCCCACCATATTCGGCATGAAGTTTAATCTGGCTATAAAGAACCTGTCCCCGCAAGCCGAGTTCGCTATCATAAAGTGCCAACCCTGTTTCATCACAAGAAGTTTCCAAGCCTAAAACAATCATCAAAACTGCCTTTTATATGAGTCAAAATATTGCAATCGCTATTATAGACTTGTGATATGAGTTGTAAATGAGTAAAATACTGACCTTCACTTGTGATCCGGCACAATAGTGTGCTTGATCTTATCCATAATCTAGAGGATTTTACATGCCACAAGTTAAGTTGAAAGAAGGCGAACCAGTTGACGTAGCTATCCGTCGCTTCAAGCGTTCATGCGAAAAAGCTGGTGTTTTAGCTGACGTTCGTAAACGCGAATTCTACGAAAAACCAACTCAAGAACGTAAGCGCAAAAAAGCTGCTGCAGTTAAACGCTACCAAAAGAAATTGGCTCGCGAATCTGTACGTACTACTCGCCTTTACTAATTAATTTGTGATTGACTGCTAAATTATGACTACTTTAAAAAACCAAATTACTGATGCATTAAAAACTTCTATGCGTGCCAAAGATATGGCAACAGTGACGGTTTTGCGTGGTCTACAAGCAGCAATTAAGCAAATCGAAGTCGATGAGCGCAAAGAGCTTGACGACGCTCAAGTTCTTGCGGTCATTGAAAAGCAAATTAAACAACGTAAAGAATCGATCAAAGCCTTTGAAGGTGCTGGTCGTGATGATTTAGCTAGTAAAGAACAAGCCGAAGCTGAGATTTTATCTCAGTTTCTACCAGAAGCTATGACTGAGGAAGAGCTTGATTCTCTCATTGAGCAAACGATTTCTGCTCAAGAAGCAACTAGCATGAAAGATATGGGTAAGGTGATGAATTCTCTACGTCCGATCATAGCCGGGCGTGCCGATCCTTCTCAAGTTTCAGCAAAAATTAAAGCTAAATTAGCTTAATTTCCTCTCTTAAATTCTTTCCTTCAAGCTAAAAGTTCTTTTAGTTTGTACGCATTTGCATATCTGAAAATTTTGAAAAATATATATTTAAATTTTCATTCTTCGCTCATCTTGCATTTGTTTCAATCTACTGTCTATTCTAGCTAACATTGCATGATTATCTTTTGCTAATCGCTGGGCATGTAACATTGATTTAATTGCATTTTCCTCACTCCCCGACCAATATTCAGCTTCGGCTCGATAGCGTAGAACGTTGACTGCTCTCAATGGCCCTGCTTTGTCCAAATTAGCGGCTTGCTGTAAAAATTGCCAACCTTGTATATCTCTTGGGTTTTTATTAATAAATCGTTGAACAAGAGTTTGAACTTGTGCAAATTTTCCTTGACGTAACAATACTTCAGCCATTTTATAACTAAAAGCTCTATTCTCAGGCATAGTCATTTGTGTAGAGGCAATTGAAGAATACGCTTGATCAAGCTTGTTTTGCCCCAGATAAATATCTGTCTGCAATAACGTAACAAGAGGTTTCCCACTAGATTTTGCTTGATCTAAGGTAGACTGTGCCTGTGCATAATCCCCTTGTTTTACATAAAAAGCTGCCAAACCAATAAGACCAGCAATATTTTTTTGTGAAGCCAAACTTTGTAGCTGATTTTCAGTAGCTTGATCTGAAACCACCATTGTGTACCATTTTAAAATTTCAAAATCGACATCATATATACGATTTTTGACTTTAGGCATTTGGTTTGCACGAAGTCGAGCTTCACTCATACGCTCAGTCGTCAATGGGTGGGTCAGCCAAAAATCTGGTAAAAAACTTACCTGACTAGTCGTACGATGCATTGTTTCAAAATAATCTGCCATACTTTGAGGGTTATAACCCGCTGCATACATATATTGCATACCAATACGGTCTGCTTCACGTTCTTGGTTTCGACTATATGTTAACTGGCTATCCATTAATGCAGCTTGTGTTCCCAACATCACTGCCGCTCCTGCATCTCCACCGCCCTGTGCAGCTATTGCCACACCTGCTAAAAGCCCTGCTAAACTCAATAAAGTTTGCCCCTTGAAGGCTTCTTCTGAACGACTAAAATGTCTTTGTGATACGTGTGCAATCTCATGTGCCATAACCCCAGCAATTTCATCAATATTGCGAGCTGAAGCAATAAGCCCAGTATTGAGCGCGAATAGGCCACCAGGAACAGCAAAAGCATTAATTTGTGGATCTTTAATAACAACTAGACCAATAGGCTGACCAAGTTGGGTCTCACTCAAAATATTTGAAAATACTTGAAAAAATTGGTCTTCGAGCCAGATATCTTGAATAACTGGCATCTGCTTATGAACTTCACGGAAAACTTTTTCGCCAATAAATTTTTCTTTTTGTTGATCAAGCAAGCCTATCCCACTTCCAATATTTGGAATTTCCACCTGATTCGCAGATGGCTGAGGGTCGAAAGACTGCGCATACGAAGCATTTGCTATAAAAGTCGCACTTAAAATAACTGGCAAAAATCTCAAAAGTTTTTCTCTATTAAAATTAAACCATAAAAAAAGCCTACTGATATGAACCATAAAAAATTATGCTCAATCAATAGACTTTTACTATATCACTCGAAATTGACTAGTTTTGCAATGAAGTGTTATTAATCACTTATATAAAGTTTTGGTTTACCAAATATCTAGGAGTTTTATCTTCCAAAGCCTCAACCAGATTTCTATAGGCAAGATTTGCCATTTTTTTACGGGTTTCAGCAGTAGCTGAACCCACATGAGGTAAAGTGACTACGTTCGGCAATTTAAAAAGTGCCGAATCTTGTAAAGGTTCTTTTTCATACACATCTAAGCCAGCAGCAAAGATCTGATTTTGCTGCAAAGCCTCAATTAAAGCTTGCTCATCAACCACAGAACCACGCGCAATATTAATAAAAATAGCGTGTTTTTGCATAAGTTCAAACTGAGCTTTACCCATTAGGGCTTTAGATTCATTATTTAAATCAACTGCGGTTACTACAAAATCGGACCGCTGTAGTAATTGATCTAAACCAAGATATTCTGCGTTTAATGGTTCAGCTAATTCGGGCTTTTCACGACGATTATGGTAAACAATATTCATGTTAAATCCATAAAAACCACGTCGTGCAATTGCAGCACCAATATTGCCGAGTCCAATAATTCCTAATGTCTTTCCAAAAACATCTAAACCGAATTGCTGAGACCCTACAGTTCTTTTCCACTCACCTTGTTTAGTCCAATGATCAAGAAAAGGAACTTTTCTAGCAGCGCTTAATAACAATGTAAATGCAAGATCAGCTGTTGTTTCAGTTAAGACATGAGGCGTATTTGATAACCAGATTTTTCTTTTATTTAAGTAAGCTAGATCATAATTGTCATAGCCCACGGTTACAGATGAAATAATTTTTAATTTTTGGGCTGGTGCAAGATTACTTTCATTGAGTAACCGTCCTGCACCAATCATCCCGTCAGCATCTACAATGTGTTGTCGTATTTGTTCATTAATGTCACCCATTTTTGGGTTAAGAACTACAACATGATAATTCTGTTGTAATCGAGACAAAATTTCTTCATCAATTTGGCTAAAAACTACAACTTTTTTCATGTAAATCCCTACTACTCGTTGTTATCTTGCATTAATTTCCATAACCTTTTTTTAAGGAGTGGTTTCTCCAGCATTTCTTTTAAACTCGCTAAATGAATAATATTGGCATGTTGAATATAAGAACACTCACCAAGACACAATATCTTCTTCTCTGCTGCGACAGCATCTAAAAAGCCTTGTATATATGAACCAGCACCCCGCTGATCTTGATAAGTAGCCAACGGGAAAGGCCATTTCAATTCAGCATACTGCCCAATTTTTGCTTTTTGTATGTTACTCCAAAGCTGTTTTTCTTCTTCACTTAAATTCGTAACATCTAAAAAAATAACACATTTTTCAAGAGAAAAAGCCTGCAACTCAAATGATGCAATCTTAATTACAGGTGCTTGTACTTCATTGTTAGGAGTTACAACGGGTTGAGCCTGTATTGAAACTGGTGCCTCAATTTCAGGTTCAACTTTTGGAATATCGTTGATTTGTGGCTTTGTGGGTTGCTCAAGAACTACTGGTTCTACTGAAGGCAATATAATCGGCTCAGGTTCTTCAACTACATGATCTCGCCAAAGACTTTGAGCATTATTTTTTTGGCACACTTGTGTCTTAGGAATCCATAAATCAATTCCTAAAGTTGCCAGTATATTTCTTTGCTGCCCAATCATGTTTGAATCAATAGCTCTACTCAAGCTACATTCTAACGGGCTTGAGTTTTTTTTTCAGTGTTTTATTTCATTCAGTTGTTTTTATAATCGTAGATGTCTTTTAAATAATCATAACACTATTTCTTTTTTGCATTTGATCTACAATTTCTTCTGTCTCAAAGCCAAAACGCCAATAAAGCAATTCAAGTACATCCAGTTCATCTTGTGTGATAATCCTATCACTCCACAAGCACATTTCTGCAATCGCCAAAATACTAAGACGGTCACGCAACAATAACCCTGCAATATCATTTAGAATTTCGGCCAAATCTAAGGGCTCATCCGAAATCTCATCATAGACATACATTTCATCTGGATTGAGTAGTGAACGTAAAATACGGTCACGCACTTCTAACTGATTTGGACTATTAATCTGCTGAACGTGAAGCAAGGCATCAATCAAACGGACAATCTGGGGTTTTACTTCTTCAAACGCAGTTGGTAAATGTAACGGCATCAAATTCAATTCATATTTAACCCGTTCCAACAAAAGTGCATCTAGCAAACCAATCTCACCATCTTCTTGAATAATGAGCGCTAGCTTAGTAAGAAATTGCCGCGCAATGCTAGCTGGCATATGCCCAATGTTTTTACACGCATCATGAAATATTTGAATATGAATACGACCATCAAGATTTAATAAGGCATCAATAATGGCATGACTCACTGGTGCATCTTTAGGGATAAATTCTCGATATTGACGAATCATCAAAATAGCGACCATTACCTCACGTGAACCCGTAGCAGTTTGTAGCGCACGCTGAATTAACTCAGGGCGCTTTTTATTGCGGCGCACATCACTACTAAGAGGTTTAATGGCATCATTTAATGCAAAACTAATCGGCGATAGCCTTAATAAAGGCAGAGGCTGTGGAGATGACCACGGAATATATATTTCTTTCTCAGATTCTTCTAAAAAATGAAATAAACTAAATAATGGACGATTACGGAGTTTTTTTAAATTTTCTAATTGTAAATCTTGTAGCAAAGTCGGGTTTAATTCATAAATACGTTCACGAATGCTCGGATGGATATTCATCCAGCTTTGAGGGCTAAGTGAGTTAGCAAAACACATATGCGCGATTGACTCAGAATAAGCGCTATGAATTTGAGAACCAGAATGGTGTACATAAATACGCAACAAAGTCTGAGTATTAGCACTATTTTGCAATAAGCGTACCGTTTTTTGGTCATTACGAAATGTACGACCACTCAGCGTTAAATATTTAATAAATCGGGTGATCAGTACGCCTAGGCTTCCAGCCAACCAAATAACACCACCCACCGCAACAAAAACGGTTTCAAACTTATGTTTATAGCCCGGGCTATAGCGCTTAAAACCTTGTTTCGCTAATTTACTGCCCCATTGGCTAAATGTTGTTAATCCACTATATAAAATCTTTAACTTTGTATTTTCAACAGCTTCACCCGATAAAATCTGATTAAACTCATGACCCAACAAGCCATATAGTTCAAGTTTATCCAGATTTTGCAGAGCTCCCCATGTCAAAATAATCACAATATCCTTAGGATGGAAACCTGCCGTAAGCGCATTTACGCCCACTTCATCAGGTAAAACATATAAGGTTGGAACTTTAAGTGAAAAGTTTTGCGCCAATTGTTCAGTAAGTTTTAAGGCTGCAAGTTCTTCGGGAGTACTTTCTTCTTTCACTAAACGACGTGCTTTAAGTTGTTTTGCTAAAGAGTGTCCACCTTTGCGCAGGATATAAAGTTCAGTAACTACCGACCAAACCATGATAAAAAGTAATAGCGCGACAAAATAAGGACTTAAAGTGTGCCACCAAATGGGTTGACTATAATCAAAAAAATGGACGAGCAAACCTAAAATTAAATTTAAGATAAAAATAGTAAGCAGCACAGCAACCAAACACATAGTGATGGACCATGCCATATTCTTATTTTCGATTAGATAGTGGCTTACTTCTTTCAATGTAAATATTCCCAATTACATTGTTATTTTTCATCATAAAAGAAAAAAGCGGGAAACACCCGCTTTTTTCAGCTATTTCTATTCTTCTTTAATGCCTGTTAAATCTACAGAAGCAGCATCAACATTAACATCAATGTAACCATCTTTTTTCTTTTTTGCAGAATCATTACGCTTCTGCTCCAAATTATTTAGATAAGCACCATCAATATCACCTGTGACATAGATTCCATCAAATACAGAGCAATCAAACTCAGTTAGATCAGGTACTTTACTAGTACGTACAGCATTTTTTAAGTCTTCCAATTCTTGAAAAACTAAACGATCAGCACCAATAATTTCTTGGATCTCTTCTACACTGCGTTCTGAAGCAATTAGCTCAGTTTTAGCAGGCATATCAATACCGTAAACGTTTGGATACATAACCTGAGGTGCGGCTGATGCAAAGTATACTTTTTTTGCACCAGAATCACGTGCCATCTGGATGATTTCGTTACAGGTAGTACCACGAACAATTGAGTCATCAACCAGTAAAACATTTTTACCTTTAAACTCAAGTTCTACAGGGTTTAATTTCTGGCGTACTGATTTTTTTCGTTGTTGCTGACCCGGCATAATGAAGGTACGACCGATATAACGGTTTTTCATAAAACCTTCACGGAACTTAACACCTAGAATATTTGCAAGTTCTAATGCTGAAGTACGGCTCGTATCAGGGATTGGAATAACCACATCAATATCATGGTCCTCACCCCAGTCACGTAAGATTTTATGAGCAAGCTTTTCACCCATTTTTAAACGGGCTTTATAAACTGAAATTCCGTCAATAATGGCATCAGGACGCGCAAAATAAACATATTCAAAAATACATGGGCGGTATTTTGGATTAGCTGCACATTGTCTTGAGTACAATTCACCATCAGCAGTGATAAAAATTGCCTCACCTGGTTCAATGTCACGCTCAATTTTGAAACCAAGAGCTGTAATAGCAACTGATTCGGAAGCGATGATGTATTCCATCTCGCCTTGTTCAGTCATGCGTGAACCATAGATTAGTGGGCGAATACCGTTTGGATCACGGAAACCAACCAAACCATGACCAGTAATCATCGCCACTACGCCATATGCACCTAGACAGCGCTCGTGTACACGAGTAACTGTGTGAAAAATATCATCTGGTGTAGGGTTTAAAGTACCGTTCTTCTGCAACTCATGCGCGAATACGTTCAAAAGAACTTCTGAGTCAGAATCAGTATTCATATGACGTAAATCTGTTTTAAACAGGTCATCATGAATATCTTCGGCATTGGTTAAATTACCATTATGCGCAAGCGTAATGCCGTAAGGTGAGTTCACATAAAATGGCTGTGCTTCAGCACTGCTAGCAGAACCAGCAGTTGGGTAACGTACATGGCCAATACCATAATTACCAAGTAATGCTCTCATATGACGAGTATGAAAAACATCACGGACCATACCGTTATCCTTACGAAGGAAAAGACGGCCTTCATGGCAGGTTACTATTCCAGCTGCATCTTGCCCACGATGTTGCAACATCGTTAAAGCATCAAACAACATTTGGTTCACTGGCGATTTACCGGCTATACCAACAACTCCACACATAGCAACCTCGCAGACAAGCTAGGAATTAATAAAAAGGATTCTTTGTCGAATGGTCGGATCGGTTTTCTAACTTATCCGATTCGTCCATTGTTTTTGAAGGGGTGCTTGATGCACTACCTCCAGATGTTATTTGATGGAATGCCTCACTTGCTGCGTCTTTAGACAACTCGGTCGCTAAAGGTGCATAAGGCAGTAAAAATTGTATAAGTATGGACTGCTTCCAGTTTGGTGAACTTTCAACCCAAGGCCCTACGCCCTGCATTGTAATCAACACAACCAACAAGCCTTTTAAGGAACCAAAAGCACCACCTGCTAAACGATTTAATGGCCCCAATTTCAGACTTTTCAAGAGACCATTTAAAAATGCAGTGACGATCCATGTTAAAACAATGATCATAAGTGCTATAAATGCGAAAGCTGCAATTTTTTGAACAACCGGATCATGACTCAAACCCGACATGGACGGCGCAAGGAGGACAGCATATTTTGCACCCATAATTAATGCAATGACCCATCCTACCAAGTTCGCAAAGGCTTTGATAAATCCTTGTCGCAAACCGTTTAGCCCCCCAATGAGCAAAAGTATCAGAATAATGATATCAATTGTGTTCATATTCATTTAAATCATGGCTGCAACACATTGTTTTACTAATATAGGGCCAGTGTAAATAAGTCCGCTATAGATCTGTACTAATGTTGCTCCAGCTTGTTGTTTGACTGCTGCTTGTTCACCCGACAAAATTCCACCCACGCCAATTAATGGGATTTGTCCTTTTAACGTTTGGGCAAACAAACGTAAGCATTCGGTACTTTTTTCAAAAACAGGCGCACCGGATAAACCACCCGACTCATTACCATAAGGAAGATTTTCTACACCTTCTCTAGATAAGGTCGTATTAGTAACGATTAAACCATCAATTTTAAATTGCAATAATTGTGCTGCAATAAACTCAACATCTTCTGATGTTAAATCAGGTGCAACTTTTAAAACCAAAGGAACATAATGATTAAATTGCTCGGCAAGCTCGAGTTGTCTTTCTTTTAATGTTTGCAATAATTCAGTTAATGCATCACCACTTTGTAAACTTCTTAAGTTCTTAGTATTTGGAGATGAGATATTAACGGTAATATAGGAAGCGTAATTATAAACTTTCTCAAGGCAAATCAAGTAATCATCAACAGCATTTTCTACAGGTGTATCTGCATTTTTACCAATATTGATGCCTAGAATTCCTTTAAATTTTGAAGCTTTGACATTCTCAACAAGTTTATCAACACCATCATTATTAAAACCCATGCGGTTAATAATGGCTTTCGCTTCTGGAATACGGAACAATCGTGGCTGCGGATTACCCGACTGAGGACGAGGTGTAATTGTTCCAATTTCAATAAAGCCGAAACCTAGTCCGGCTAAAGAATCAATATGTGCACCATTTTTATCAAGCCCAGCCGCCAAACCTACCGGATTTGGAAATTCAATTCCCATACAGGTTGTTGGTTTTGATTCTACGCTCTGACGTAGCAGGCCAAACTTATGTGCTTTATCAAGCATAGATAATGTTAATTCATGGGCACGCTCTGGTGCTAAACTAAACAACATCGGGCGAGCAAGTGAATATAACATACCAATCACAATCTACTGATTTTAGGTAGGCATATTATAGGCACAGGTAGCACAAAACACCATGCTTAAGAACAGCATATTTTAATATGTTATTGAACCGTCGCTGTTAATTTAATCTGTCCGTCACTTGAAACCATTTCCATTTTTTGAATACTTAACCCCATTTGTGCAAGTTGGGTTAAAAAGTTCGCTAAAATTGCATAATTCTGATGAGTAACAATAATTTGTAACTGCTCACCATTTTGTTGAGAAGTGACCGTTAAGCCTTGCTGCTGAGCTACTCGTTGTATTTTTTCCGATTGAGCCAACTCAAGTTCATTCGCTGGCTTCATGGTCACTGCATTACTCTGCATCCAGACCATCAAATCTTTTAAATCATTTAAGCGTTGTTGTTGTTGCTCTGCCAAGGAATGCATTTTCCAAAGAGAAGCCCCTATAATGGCTACAACAACAAAGATTGTAGTAAAGACCACCATAACCCGCTCACGCACAGTTAAACGATCTAAATATTGAGTGATTTGTTCAATCCACTGATCAAAGCGGTTTTGCAATTGAGCTAACATTTTCATTATTGTATTTTCACCACCCCAATTGCCCCACCACCATCAGCCTGAACATTACCTAATTCAGCTTTGAATCCCTGCTGGTTAAGTTGCTGTGTTAAAGCTTGTAAATTATCGGCTGACTTTGCTTTTAATGCCATAGTTAGTGTTGATGCATCATAAGTTAACTGCTGAGCTAAAATTTGTTTTTGCATTAAAATAGGGCCAACACGACTCAATAAAGACAGTGCTTGTGCATCACCTTGCTTACTCATGCGTAAATGACTTTCAAACTGACTTTTTATATTTTGTTCATTTACACGACTAGACGCACCAAACCAATGTTTATATTGTTCAACCGTCTGCTCGGCGGTTTGATTAGCCACATTTCTTAACTTTACCCAGCGCAGCAAATCATAGCTAAACTGAACCACTATAATTGCTAAAACAACAGCAGCACATGCTTTCCAATAAACAGAAACCGCTTGCTCTTGCCCTTTCGCTTTAGGCAGAACATTAAAAGGATGCTGTTTAGGTTTATCTAAACCCTTAAATTGATAAATAAATTCTGAACGCTGCTCAGCACTTGAAGCTGCAATTAGGCTTTCGAGTTGCTCTGTTGTCAAACCACTATACTGATAATGTGTTTCGACTGACTGAAACTCTAAAAATAATGCTAAATCATCAAGTGAATTACCCACCCACTTACTTTCACGTACAAGTAACTTCTGATCAACATTACATAAGACCACTTGCTGTTCTTGAGGTTCAGGTAAAATCAGAAAATCTGGCAACAAAGCAACAAGTTTAATAGGCAGCAAAGCCATTGCATGTTGCCATGTTTCAACTGTTGTTTTTGCCACTCCCAATACGGTGAGTTGATCAGCATGAAAATGATGAACTACCTTCATATGATCAATAGGCAAAGTTACAAATTCTTCAAGCAAATATTTAACACCATCTGCCCCGAGTTGCTTGTAATGAGACTTTGCCATGTGCTGCTGGAGTACCTGAGCATGGCGACTAGGGAAAAAGATGACAGCTTCTCTTCCTTGATGTAATTGCAGGTCTTGTATTAATTGATCAAGACTTGCTGCCTGCAACCAGTTTTCTCCGTTAGACCAATGCCATATTCCATTGGTTTCAGGCATCCATAAATACAGCATAATGGGCTAAATGACCTTTTTAATTATATTGTGGGTATAAAACTATTTTTTTGTGTTGATAAACCAGTTGCAATAACAGCCTGATCATAAATTCGAGCTTCGGCAAGTGCAAATGGATTAAAGTTTTCATGCGTCAGTAATTCGGCAATATGCCCCACTACATTCATATGACACACGACTACAATTGACTCATAGGGAACCTGAGACAACCACTCTACAGCTTCTTTGGCATTATCATCTGGTTTAATTTTATCGCATAACAACACAGGTACATCTTTAAAATAAGTTTGAATATGCGCCAAAGTCTCTTGAGCACGCAATAAAGGACTCACTACAAAAATATCAGGCTTAACAATATCTTTTAAAAATGTTGCTGTCTGCTCAGCTTGAGCATGCCCACGAGCAGTAAGTGGACGTTTAGTGTCATTACCATTCACTGGAGGAGCGGCTTCCCCATGACGAACCAATGTCAGTTGCATAAATATTCCTTGTTAATAATTCTTGCATTATAACCGCAATTTATGACATTTCTTCTTCAGACTTCATGATGAGGTAAAACAAACTCAACATCACTACGATGTCCATTTTTCATAAGAGATAAAGCAATATTTAAAGGGGGTGCGCCTTCGAAAATAACTTCATATAAGGCATTTGTGATAGGCATATATACATCTAGTTCTTCAGCTTTACCACGCACCTGAACAATAGTATTAATCCCTTCCGCTGTTTGCCCTAACTCTTTACTCGCTTGATCAAGTGTTTTCCCCGAGCCCAAAGCATAACCAATCTGATAATTACGGCTTAATGGACTATTACAAGTTGCAAATAAATCACCAACGCCAGATAAACCCAAGAACGTTAACGGATTTGCCCCTTGCTTAACTGCAAAACGGCTCATCTCGGCCAAAGCACGCGTTAAGATCATACTCTTGGTATTTTCACCAATCTTGTAAGCAGCACCAATTCCCATTGCAACGGCATAAATATTTTTAAGTGCACCACCTAATTCCACACCATGCACATCATCACTACCAAAAACTCGGAATAAAGCACTATGAAGCGCGTGCTGCACCGCATAACGAACTAATTCAGAATCACTGGCGATAACCGTACCTGATGGCATACCTGCCATAATCTCCTTAGCGAGATTTGGGCCAGATAACACCCCATAAGGAACTTCCGGCAATTCTTCACGGATAATATCGCTCATGAAGCTAAAAGTTTTAGCCTCGACACCCTTCGTTAAAGAGACAACCGCCTGTGCAGTAATAAAAGGCGCAATTTGCTTTAATACATCACGAAATGAATGGCTAGGAATGGCCACCAAAATAATATCTCGATCACACACCGCTTGTTCTAGGTCAGACACAGCACGTAATGATGACTCTAAAACAAAGTCTGGCAAATAACGTTTATTAATATGAGTTTTATTGATTTCTTCTGCTGTAGCAGCATCACGAATCCAGATCATGGTGTCACAACCATTACGTGCAGCTAAATTCGCCATTGCCGTACCAAAGCTGCCTCCACCTAAAACAGTAATACGTAATGCCGTTTTTTTATCGACCGCAACAGGTTCCACTAAATCTGTAAACTTAAATTCAGTCATGCTTTATTATCCTATTTCTTACTTCTACAGACTGTTACGCCTGCCAAACTTTTACGAATTCTTTACTTTCAATATCTGCACGTGGTGCAATCGCTTTAGCTGCTGTGCCCACATAGATAATACCTGAAATTAAATCATGTGGTTGCAATCCTAAATACTGTTTTAACCAATTTGATTCGACAACAGCGCCACTACGCCACATGGTAGAAAAACCTTGAGCTTGTAAAGACAACAAAAGGTTTTGTACAGCAGCCCCCGTACTTAAAATCTGTTCAAAATGCGGAACCTTTGGATGGTCTTGCAATTGCGTAAGCGCTAAAATAAGTAACGGCGCACGAAAAGGATGATGCTTAACCCGCTCAAGTTGCGCTGAGTCAGTTTCCCCTAAATCAGCCAATGCTTTCGCTAAAACCTCACCAAAAGCAGCACGTTGTTCAGCTTCAATGACAACAAAACGTGTTGGTTTAAGTCTATGATGGTCAGGAGCAGTTAAGGCAGCTTGAAAAGCCAACTCTAATTGATCTGCATTTGGTGCAGGCTCAATCAATTGACCAATAGATTGACGTTGGTGAATATTCTGATGAATTATCTGTGTTGCTGAATCCGTCATTAATATTGATCTAACTCAAAAAATTCAAAATAGATTAGCATAATCTACAGATAATCCACCATCGTATCTAAAACATAAAAACAATCAGCTCATGCTTTGACATTTTTTAATACAAAACATCAAAACTCATACAACGTCTTCAAAAACAATTAGAAAAGCTGTGTTCAAATATATAATTATTTTGGCGATTAGCGATATTAGGTGAATCATGAAAAAAATAATTTTAGCAAGTGCTTTAAGCAGTGTTGTTTTATTACTTGGCGCTTGTGCCACCACCCCTAAAAACACTTTAGCGGTTCAAAAAGAAAATAATCAATTTGAGGTAACTGGCATTGGTAAAACAAATTTAATTGCGAAAAATAACGCGATTAGTGCTGCTCAAAAAACTTGTTCAAAAAATACTACACCTGTTGTTGTAGATGAAAAAACAACATATCACGGTGTATTAAAAGATGTAGTAAGCGAGAAAACTGGTCAAATGGTTGAAGCCGCAGCTGGTGTTATTGGCACATTAACTGGTAAAAATGCATCACTCGCTAAAGATGATGATTACCAAACCACGCTCACCTTCTATTGTAAAATTAATTAATCAAAAAAAATCCCAATCAAATGATTGGGATTTTTTTATTAGCAATACCCATCCAGACGGGTTAATGGCAATTTCTTACCAATTGCTTTTTCAATTTCTGGCAAGTAAAAAGCATCATCTTCTGAAAGAAAACTGATACTTACACCTTGTGATCCAGCACGGCCTGTACGACCAATGCGGTGCACATAATCATCTGATTGCTCAGGCAAAGTATAGTTGATCACATGAGATACGCCATCAACATGAATACCACGGCCCGCAACATCCGTTGCGATCATGATGTTATTTTTACCCTGCTTAAACTGATCTAACATTTTTAAACGTTTATCTTGAGCAATTTCACCTGAAAGCATCCCGACCCGATATCCATCTCTCTTTAAATGATCATAAAGACGACGTACTTGATCACGGCGATTAGCAAAAATCATTACTTTATCGATAGGCTCTTCGCGCAAAATATCTTGTAGCAAACGATATTTATCTTGTTTAGCAACGACATACACGCGTTGCTCAACATCGTTATTGGTTTTTTGCTCAGGCTCAATTTCAACAGTGATTGGTTCAAACAACCATTGTCTCGCTAAATTAAGCACATCATAACTAAATGTAGCTGAGAACATGAGGGTTTGACGTTGTTCCTTACGCGGGGAATAACGCACGATACGTTTTACAGAAGGAATAAAACCCATGTCCAATAAGCGGTCTGCTTCATCGATGACTAGGAATTCAATTTGATCGAGCCAAACTTCTTTTTGTTCTACAAAATCAATGAGACGCCCAGGAGTGGCAACTATGATATCGACAAAATTAGCATCTAGCTGTTTCTTTTGCTTATCAAAATCTACGCCACCTAACAGTGTCACGATGTGTAAATCTGAAAATTTTGTGAGTAACTTTGCATCGCTTTCGATTTGCAATGCCAATTCACGGGTAGGTGCCAAAATCAAGGCACGTGGCTCACCACGAAAACGCTGCTCTTGAATTGGGTTATGTAACAAGTCATTAATTACACTAATAAGGAAAGCAGCAGTTTTACCCGTTCCTGTTTGCGCTCTACCAATTGCATCATGTCCGCCCAACGTATATTTTAAAACCTTTTGCTGAATCGGGGTCATTTGCTTAAACCCTAAAGCATCAATCGCCTTTTTAAGTTGCGGATGTAAATTCAAGGTTTCAAAACCAGATGTCATAAATACGTGCTCTAACAAACAATCTCTCTAATGAGAAGATCATTATAAACAAAAACGCCCCAATTCAAAAATTGGAGCGTCCATGATTCATCAAAAGATGAATTAGTCTAAAGGCTGAACGTTTTCAGCTTGAAAACCTTTTTGACCTTGTACCACACTAAATTCTACGCGTTGGCCGTCACGTAAAGAACGGTGGCCATCACCTACGATTGCGCGGAAATGAACGAATACGTCGTCACCGCCGTTACGTTGAATAAAGCCAAAACCTTTAGTGTCGTTAAACCACTTTACTACGCCTTGTTCGCGAGCTGTCATAAGTCAATCCTCAGATGTTGAAAAAAGGACCTTCCGGTGTTGCAAACAGCAGAGCAAACAAGTGTTTAAAATATTTATAATCTTAAAGCTTGTAATCATTCTGTAAAACTATCAACAATTTCCGGTTACATCCATTTGTTATAAGATTTTTAAACCAATTTAAGTGTGCGGTAAATCCTAAAACGGTTCGAGCTTACCACGGGTTTATGACAATTAATAGAATTTTTTTCAATTATTCCCCGTATTTTTAGTCCTTTTTTTAAACAGCTTATTACAATATTTTTTATAGGTAATTGCTTGTTTCTTCTTTTATAAAATGTGCAGCGTTTATAAAAAAATTTGTTAGAATAGTCTTTTTTAGTTGTTTTGATGATGAATGACCGATACTTCTTCTACTACAGCACCCATTGAAATTAATGCCTTGGGCCAACCTTGTCCGATGCCTTTATTAATGTTGAAACGCGAACTCAAAAAAGTATCGGGTAAACAGCTATTCTTATTAAAATCTTCTGACCCTCATAGTGAAATAGATGTAACTCGTTACTGTGGTTTACACCATTTTATGTGTCAGACTACACATATATCTGAAAGAGAATTTCACTATTTAATTGAAACTCAATAATTCTTTGCTAAACTAAAAGATTAGAAATTGCATAAAATTTTACATTTCTCTACCCAATTTTCCTTAATTATGAAGCTGATTCAAATTAAGATGAATTTATTGGTTATCCCATCCGATCCTACAAGGAGAAATCATGAGTGACAGCAGCAATCAATTGATGCCCCTGTCATTGTCTGCGCCCGGTGTAAACCTTGGTGCATATATCAGTACTGTCAATCAGATTCCTATTTTAACGGCCGAGCAAGAAAAAGAACTTGCTGAACGTTATTATTATGACCAAGATCTTGATGCCGCAAAAATGCTGGTAATGTCGCATTTACGTTTCGTCGTTCACATTGCGCGCAGCTATGCAGGTTATGGCCTACCACAAGGCGACCTTATTCAAGAAGGTAATTTAGGCTTAATGAAAGCCGTGAAGCGTTTCGACCCAAATATGGGCGTGCGTCTTGTATCTTTTGCCGTCCACTGGATTAAGGCAGAAATTCACGAATACGTTATTCGCAACTGGCGTATTGTCAAAATTGCAACGACTAAAGCACAGCGTAAATTATTTTTCAATTTACGTAGTTTAAAAAAATCGAGTAAAAAATTAACGCTCGAAGAAGCTCAATCGATTGCGAATGACTTAAATGTTACTGCAGAACAAGTTCTGGAGATGGAAGGTCGTTTAACTGCTTATGACGCTGCTTTTGAAGCTCAAGGCGACGACGACGATGACACTCCACATACTGCACCTGCATTGTATCTTGAAGATAACCGCTATGATCCAGCTCGTTTAGTTGAAAATGAAGACTGGGAAGAGCAAAGTACATCTGCTTTACATGATGCAATGGATCAGTTAGATGATCGTTCGCGTAATATTTTACAACGTCGTTGGTTAGATGATGACAAGTCTACTCTCCACGAGTTAGCGGCCGAATATAATGTATCAGCAGAGCGTATTCGCCAGCTTGAAAAGAATGCAATGGAAAAAATTAAAATTGCTATGTCTGCAAGCTAAAATAAGTTTAAAAATAAAAGGGCGATTAGCCCTTTTGTTTTATCTGGCTATGTTTAGCCAACCCAATCTATGATAACGTTGCCCTTCATTATTCATTTGCGTTTTTGTTATGTGGATTGCCATTTCAGCCCTTAATCTTGCCTTTGCAGTCATGTTGGGTGCGTTTGGAGCACATGGTCTTAAAGCTCACGCGAGTCCTGAGCAACTTGTTTGGTGGCATACTGCAACCGACTATTTTTTCTACCATGCTTTAGGTCTCTTAGCACTTGGTATTTTAAGCAAAGTCATCCTTACGTTCCCCATTAAATTACCATTTATATTGATTCAGATCGGTATTTTATTCTTCTGTGGTTCACTCTATATCATGGCACTTGGATTACCGAGAATTTTAGGGGCAATTACCCCAATTGGTGGAGCATTTATGATAGCTGGATGGCTCGTTTTGGCTTGGAATGCTTTCAAATACGCAAAATAATTGGAATGTGATCATGCAAATTTATTTAAATGGCGAAATAACGGACACGCCTTGTCAAAACCTCATGCAACTTATTCAGGCTTTAACACTTGAAGGAAAAAGATTTGCTGTCGAATATAACCAGCAAATTATTCCAAAAAGCAAATTAGAGCAAATCACTATTGCTCAACATGACCGTATCGAAATTATTCACGCTGTTGGCGGCGGCTAAGTCGGAGTTATCCATGCAAGACACCCCTCTCATTATTGGTTCACGTTCTTTTCAATCTCGTTTATTGGTAGGAACTGGCAAATATAAAGACCTACATGAAACAGATTTAGCCATTCAAGCGAGTGGTGCTGAAATCGTAACTGTCGCAATCCGCCGTGTGAATATTGGACAAAACCCAGATCAGCCAAATTTACTCTCTGTTATTCCACCGGAGAAATATACAATTTTGCCCAATACGGCAGGTTGTTTTGATGCTGATAGCGCAGTGCGTACTTGCATGTTAGCGCGTGAGCTTCTAGACGGTCACAATTTAGTTAAACTTGAAGTTTTGGGCGACGAAAAGACCTTATATCCAAATGTAACTGAGACTTTAAAAGCGGCTCGCACTTTGATTGACGACGGTTTTGAGATTATGGTCTACACATCTGATGATCCGATCATTGCTCAAGAACTTGAAAGTATGGGCTGTGTTGCGATTATGCCTTTAGGTAGTCTCATTGGTTCAGGTTTGGGTATTTTAAACCCGCACACTATTTCAATTATTAAAGAAAATGCAAAAGTACCAGTTTTGGTAGATGCAGGTGTTGGTACAGCAAGTGATGCAGCTATTGCTATGGAACTTGGTTGTGACGGCGTACTCATGAATACAGCGATTGCTGCTGCTCAAAATCCTATATTGATGGCTTCTGCAATGAAAAAAGCAGTTGAAGCTGGACGTGAAGCATTTTTAGCTGGACGTATGCCACGCAAACGTATGGCAAATGCAAGTTCACCAGAGACAGGTTATTTCTTTAAATAAGTTAACTCTGCATGTTCTAGGGCGAACACAGTTCGCCCGCTACATACGCAAACATTAAATTAAACATAATGACAATTACTCATCTTATTTATTTAATCAAGGGGAAACTATCTTCATTAAAGAGATAAAATATTATTCCTAACCCAATAGTTATTAGTTCAATTTAAATATTTTTCTAAAGTTATTTTTATATTTTACCTATATTTATCTGACCTTATAGAAGGCATATCAAATTGACAAGTGACTAAAGCTGATCTACTGAGCATTTTAGAGCTTTAAATCCATTCTTAAATCACTCCTTATCATTCAAATCTAATATTTATTCAGTTCAAATTATATTGATCTCTCAGTTTCCTAATAAAAGGTGTTATCTTCCAACTATCCTCAAATGGTTCTGTCCCATTTGCCCAATAAAGCACTGTTTGTGTATGCAAATCAAGATTATTTTCAACAAGAGATAATGTATGATACCAACGAATATCCCCCTCTAAATCATCCACTTCTTCAAAAGATTGAAAAAGCATTTCAATCAACAGAAATCGCTCATCTTCTGTAATATCATTTAGACCATACACACTCAAAAAATCATCTATATGCTCTACATCAGCAACTTCGTACTCCCAATCTTGCATTTCATCGTGATAAAATAATTTCAATCTTTCTGCCAATGCCATCCTAGCACTTATGTTTGGGAATTTAGGAGTGTTTAAACTATTTTCCATCTAGTAGTTCCCTTAAATTCTCTTTCGCTCTCCGCTCAAAATTCTGTTGAAAATACTCTGTTTGATAAAGTGGCTCAGACTGATAAAAATGCGCTAAAACTTCTTTTCTTTTAATGGAATATACGTCTGGATCAACCCAAGAATATTCCTGCTGAATTTGCTGTTCATATTGTAGAAAACGCTCTGGAGTAGCAGCTAAAATACCTAAATCAATATCCAACAAAAATTGTAAATCTAACTCATTAGTCGGTACATGTTTTTGCGTGGCAAGAATCCAACGCTTTACTTTATGAACTATATTTACTGATAAATCTTGAGCCATATATTGTTCAAATAACTCAGCACTTCTAAGCTCATTATCTTTAGCTTGCGGGTCATAGATAACATCATGAAACCAAAGTGCCAATGCAACTGCATGTACATCATTTAATTTAGATTGAACTGATTCGAACAGACTTAAACATTCATATAAATGTTGAACTGTATGATAGGATCGCTGCTTTTCACTATAAGCAGCGATAAGTATATTGAAGCTTTTGTCTGGCTCAGAAAAATGATAATGCTGATGCAGCTCAAACCAAACATGTTTCAATTTTGATAAATAAAGCTGCATCATCATATATTTTTCACTCTTAGGATTATTGCTCATCCCTTTTAAATACCAACTCTTTTGCCGATGAGTTATCAGCATCAAAGTAGTAACCATCTGTATTAAACGCTTGAATATCTTCAGCTTTATTTAATTGGTTTTCAACAATAAAACGAGCCATTAAACCGCGCGCTTTTTTCGCATAAAAACTAATGACTTTATATTTACCATTTTTCTGATCAAGAAAAACAGGCTTAACAATTTCAGCCTTAATTTTCTTCTCATTGACAGATTTGTAATATTCATCTGAAGCTAGGTTTACGAGCAATTCAGATTTAATTGCTGCCAAGTCTTCATTAATCTGGTTCGTGATAATGTCACCCCAGAATTCATACAAATTATGTCCACGCGTATTTTTTAATTTAGTGCCCATCTCAAGACGATAAGGCATCATCAAATCTAAAGGACGCAATAAACCATATAATCCAGACAGCATACGTAAATGCTGCTGTGCAAAAGCAATATCTTTGTCTTTTAAGTGGTATGCATCTAAACCTGTATACACATCGCCTTTAAATGCGTAAATCGCCTGACGCGCGTTTGAAAAATCGAATTCCGATTTCCAATCTCTAAATCGGTTCGCATTCAGGGTAGAAATTTTCTCACTAACACTCATTAAGCTCGCAATTTGTGAAGCAGAAAGTTTACGGCAAACATCGATTAATTGCGCTGAATGATCTAGCAAGCGAGGCTGAGTAAACTCATCTGTAGGTAACGCTGTTTCATAATCCAAAGTTTTTGCAGGAGAAATTAAAGCAAGCATAGACAACCTGAAAAAATTATTCTTAATACCAACTATAACAGTAGATATTTTTTAATGCTAACTCGTGTTTTCAATGGCGACTATCGGTAAAATAGTATCACGTATTGTTATTTAGCGGTTCTTATATGTCTGAGCAAACTTTCATCCAGGGTCCAGTAGGTAAAATTGAACTTTTCGTTGACCGCCCTGAAGGTGAAATCAAAGGCTTTGCGGTTGTTTGTCATCCGCACCCATTGCAAGGTGGAACCCCTCAACATAAAGTCCCTGCCCTTTTAACCCAAATCTTTAATGAATATGGTTGCATTGTTTATCGTCCTAGTTTCCGTGGCTTAGGCGGCAGTGAAGGTATTCATGATGAAGGCCATGGTGAAACTGAAGATATCTTGGCTGTAATTGAACATGTTCGTCAGCTTCATGAAGGCCTGCCATTTTATGCAGGTGGCTTTAGTTTCGGCTCACATGTTCTGGCAAAATGCTTTGCACAGCTGCCCCCTGAATTACGACCTATACAGTTAATTTTGTGCGGTTTACCAACGGCTACTGTAGTGGGTTTACGCCACTATAAAACACCAGAAATTCAAGGTGATATTCTACTCATTCATGGTGAGCAAGATGACATTACATTGCTTTCAGATGCAATTGCATGGGCAAAACCGCAGAAGCATCCAATTACGATTTTACCAGGCGCCAATCACTTCTTTACAGGCTATTTAAAACAGCTTCGTCAAATCATTACACGTTTTATTATCATGAAATAATTTAGTTTGATGGACATAGATCAAATCTATGTCCATCATTTCATAAGCCCTGTAACTACTAAAAACTATTCCAACTTAGCCCAAAGCGGGCCAAATATTTTTTCACCCGGTCGCTATCGTTGGTTGTATTACGTTGTTTACGAGACACCGAAAAGAGCTGTCTTCCGGCCTCTGCCATTGATTTTGAATTTTCACAAACCTTAAGCACGCCACGTAATTGAATCTGATCAAACTCGTCTATTTGCTCTAGTTGTTCAGAACTCAAATAATTCAACAAAATGTCTGCATCTCCACCGTTGCAAGATGCTGTCTGAATGAGCCAAAGTTGCTTTAGGCGTTGAATTTCTCTTTTTACTGTTTCACTGTGAATTAACTCACCTTGCGATAAAGTTGCCAAACGAGTTACGCTCGCTGCTAAATCTCTAAAATTACCTTGCCAAGTTGCATCTGCTGATTTAGCAAATTTCAAATACATTTCTAAAGCATCACGTTGAAAACGTAATTGTCTTTGATGAATTGCCGCAAAGCGCTGTAGCTCAAACTCAATGTTTGGTGCAATATCTTCTACTCGGTCTTTTAAATTTGGTAAAAAGAACGTCCACGTATTTAAACGAGCCCATAAATCTTCACGAAAACGGCCAGCTTGGACTTCATCACGCAAATCACGGTTAGTACCTGCAATTAGTTGAAAATCTGCCTGAATTTCCTTATCACTCCCAACAGGAAAAAAGCTTTTATCTTCTAGTGCTTTTAGTAACATTGCTTGCTCATCAAGCCCTAACTCACCAATTTCATCTAAAAATAAAATTCCTTGATCAGCACTTTTTAATAAACCAGCACGAGAAGCAGCCGCTCCTGTAAATGCACCTTTTATGTGACCAAATAAGGTTGACATGGCACTATCGCCACGTAAGGTTGCACAGTTAACATCGATAAAGCGACCGCTGAACTGGAATTTATCTTTCTTTAACTGAAAAATCTGTTTTGCCAAATGAGACTTACCAACACCTGTTGCACCCATGATTAAGATAGGCGCACTAGAACGGGTTGCAACTAATTCAACTTCCTCAATAAGTTGGTTAAACGCTTTATTATGAGTAGAAATATTCGCTTTAAGCTGTTGCCAATTTTGCTTTTGTTCATCATCGAATCGCTGTTTTAAAACATCGTATCGAGACAAGTCCAAATCAATAATTCTGTATTCACCCTCTGGTGTCTTTGGTTGATTAGGTGAACTTTGAATGAGTTGAGCTGGTAAATAATGCGCATCTACCAATAAATACCAACAAATTTGGGCAACATGTGTTCCCGTTGTGATATGCAATAAATAGTTATTTTTTTCCACATCAAACGGATAGGTTTTTACAAAGTCATAAAGCGCTCCATATACCTCGGCAAAATCCCAAGGGTCTTTAATACTGACCTTATGTCCAGCAACCTGTGTTTGTGGAGAAATTTCTTTTGCGTCTAAGGCTATAGATTTAACTAAATTATGATGTTGTCGGTCATGTAACAATACCAATTCATCTACAAGTAAATCTTCATGCATTAACAGACTAATCGTGGGACGCCAACGTTGCCAACGATCTGGCTTTCTCCCTTGATCAAGGGTAGAACCAACAAAGCCAATAACGACTGTTTTCTTTACATCCGCCATAATTTCTATAAAATTTTATAAGTGTCTATAATATACAATACGCATTTGACCAAAAAATTCCAAGAATATGCTTCATTTTACTTTTTTAGGCACATCTTCAGGTGTGCCCACCCTGACACGTAATGTTTCGGGATTAGCTGTTCGCAACAGTAAAAATAAGGACTGGATTTTAATTGATGCGGGTGAAGGTACTCAGCACCGCCTTCAACAAGCCAAACTTTCTCTACAAAACCTAGTTGCCATTTGTATTACACACGTTCATGGCGACCATTGTTATGGTCTAGTAGGTTTACTGGCAAGTGCTGGTATGAATGCCCGCACTAAACCATTAACCGTTATAGCTCCGAAAGAAATTCAGCAATGGTTTGAAATCACAGCCCAACTTACAGACTTACACTTACCCTATTCACTGCATTTTATTGATGTGAATGAAGCAATGCAGCCACAACAGATCACCAATGAGTTCATCATTCAAGCACATCCCCTAAGCCATCGTGTTCCAAGTTTTGCATTTAGCATTTACATAAAATCTAGCCAGAAAAAATTAGATATTCAAGCATTAACTCAGCTTGGCGTACCTCAAGGCGATATGTGGGGCCATTTAAAGCGAGGCTACAATGTTGAATTTGAGGGACAAACTTTAAAGGCTCAAGACTTTATCCAAATTCAAACTCAGCAAGTTCATGCAATTATAGGTGGAGATAATGACCAACCTGAACTATTAACTGACGCTTGCAAAGATGCCCAACTCCTTATTCACGAATCGACTTATTTACAAACGGTTTTAGATAAAGTCGGCAAAGGTCCAATGCATAGCTCAGCAAAAATGGTGGCTGAATTTGCAGAACAGCAATCTTTGGATAATTTAATTCTGACGCATTTTAGCCCTCGCCATCAGGATAAAGCTGGACAGCAAGCTATTACTGAAGAAGTTCGCCAGTTTTATAACGGTCATTTTTATTTAGCCAATGATTTTGATGAATTTACTTTAAATGAAGCTGGACAGCTTTTAAAAGTCGAAAAGAAATTTTAGAGCCAACCTAATATATCTAAAAAGATACTTAAATATATTTTTAGATATTTTTTAAATATTAATAATTAATATCCAAATTTATTTTTAACAACCTTAAATTATTTTTTATATAAATTTCAAACTCTTATATTTAAATTAAATACTTTTTAAAAAGTTGGCACACTCAGTGCAATAGTACAAGCACACAACATCATTTGGATGTTATGAATAACACCTGCCTGTAAACGCTTGGCAGGCAGGCTTTGAAAGGAAAAGAAAATGTCTGTCGTTGAAGAAATTAACCAACAAGCTCAATTTGAACAAAAGCAGCAACAACGCTCTTATCAAGTTCTGCAAAATGAAAAAAGTGTGCCAGTCAAAATGTGGACTAAAGGCGTGCTTGTTGATGACAACTCAAAACAACAATTATTGCAAACGGCACAAATGCCTTTTATTTATAAGTGGATGGCTGTAATGCCAGATGTACACTTCGGTTTAGGAGCAACTATTGGTAGCGTGATTCCAACCAAAGGCGCAATTATTCCTGCTGCAGTAGGTGTAGATATTGGCTGCGGAATGATGGCAACCCGTACCAGTTTAACTGCCTCAGATTTACCAGATAACTTACATGCTTTACGTACTGAACTTGAACGTTTAATTCCACATGGAATGACGAAGCGCGGACGTGATCGCGGCTCATGGGAAACTCCACCAGAAATGGTAGATCAAGCTTGGGCCGATCTGGTTGCAGATTTTGAATACATTTGCGCAAAACACCAACGTTTGAAAAATACCAACAACCGCAAGCATTTGGGAACATTAGGTACAGGAAACCACTTTGTCGAAATCTGTTTAGATGAGCATGATCATGTGTGGATTATGTTGCACTCAGGATCCCGTGGTGTAGGAAATGCCATCGGTAATCATTTTATTGAGCTTGCACGTAAAGATATGCAGAAGCATTTCATTAACTTGCCGAATAAAGATTTAGCATACTTAGTTGAAGGCACTGAACATTTTGATGATTATTGGTTTGCGGTAGGTTGGGCTCAACGCTTTGCCATGAAGAACCGTGAGATCATGATGCAATCTGCAATTAAAGCCTTGGCTACCATTGTACCAAAGCCTTTTCAGGCACGTTTGGAAGCAGTGAATTGTCACCATAACTATGTAGAAAAGGAAGAACACTACGGTGAAGAAGTGATGGTCACTCGTAAAGGTGCAGTCCGTGCGCGCTTAGGTGAATATGGAATCATTCCGGGTTCAATGGGTGCGAAGTCATTTATTGTGCGTGGGCTTGGAAATCAAGAATCTTTCTGTTCATGTTCACATGGCGCAGGTCGTGTGATGAGCCGTACTGAAGCAAAACGACGTTTTACTGTTGAAGATCAGATTGCACAAACTGAAGGTGTAGAATGCCGTAAAGATGCCGCTGTTATTGATGAAATTCCATCGGCTTATAAACCAATTGAAGATGTAATGAAAGCACAAAGCGATTTGGTTGAAGTGGTTTATACATTAAGACAAGTGGTGTGTGTTAAGGGTTAAATATGGAAAAAGATTGTTTAGATATTCGAAGCTATAGAATCAGGGCAAATGAAGAAAAGCATCTTGCTCTACCTGAGCAATCTTATTACATCATCCTAGCTGTCAATACTGATCAAATTTTGCCTGAATGGCGTAATTGGATTTGTAAGCAGATTGTCTATTCCAAACACTGTATTCAAGCAATGGTTACAGGACATGAGAGTTCTATTTGGGATGATGTTTTAGATGAAACGTATCTAGCTTTTTATAACTATCAACCACCAGTCGATCACTGCTTCATGACCACTTGGCATGAAGATGAAACTTTAGAACACATTACTGAATGTGCAAAATTTAGTATGCAATTAGAAGATATTTCGAAATTAGTTATTGTACATATTGAATAAAAGGTAAATAAAATGAAACTCGCTGAAGCACTTTTACTTCGAAGCGATCAACAAAAAAAGCTCGCTTCTTTAAAACAACGAATCAACACTAATGTATTGGTACAAGATGGTGATGAACCTAGTGAAGATCCAAATGAACTGATCAAACAGGTATTTGCCCTAACCCAAGAAAGCAATGAATTAATTTATTGTATTCATCTAACCAATGCACAAGCAAAGCTAGAAGATGGGAAAACGCTATTATCACTATTGAGCTTAAGAGATAACTATGCCGAACAGCATAAAGTTTTAATCGATGCGATTGCCAATACAAATCGTGAGCCTGATCGTTATAGTTCACGTGAAATTAAGTGGAAGAAAGTTATTCCTGTTTCCAGCTTACAAAAGCAGGCTGATGATATCAGTGCAAAACTCCGCGACTTAAATATCAAAATTCAAGCCGCCAACTGGCAAATTGATTTAATCAAATAAACACTAGATTTTGTGAAATCATTTTCACAATCACAGTTTGGGCATACTGGGCGAGTACAAGATCCTGCTTTTCACCGATCTGAGGGATTGAAAATAATTCAGGCGGCTATGGCAGCATGTGAGCCGTGCATCGATATTCACTTATCAGGTTCAGCACCATGCACCTAGCAAACCTTTGTCTAAAGCAAAGTTACACGTTACTTCGCATTACCATGTACTGACAGTATGTTCATTAAATTAAAAAACAAGGAAAATAGAAGTGAATACAGTTTTGGCAAATATGCCAAAAGCCATTCAAATTGATGGATCACAAGGTGAAGGTGGTGGACAGATTTTAAGAACTGCCCTTGCGCTTTCAATGATTACAGGTCAGTCTTTTGAATTAATCAATATTCGTGCAGGCCGTAAAAAATCAGGTTTAATGCGCCAACATTTGGTTTGTGTGCAGGCATCTCAACAAATTAGCCAAGCTTATGTGAAAGGTGCTGAATTACATAGCCAACGGTTATATTTCGCACCTCAACATGTTCAAAGTGGGAAATATCAATTTCAAATCGGCTCTGCAGGTAGTACAACACTGGTTTTACAAACCCTCTTGCCTGTTTTGTTATTACAAAGTGAAGCCAGCGAACTCACCATTTCAGGCGGTACACATAATCCACTTGCACCAACAGCAGATTTTATTGAACATTGCTTTTTACCTGCTCTAGCGAAGATTGGAATTAACGTCGATTTTAAATTAAACAAAGCTGGCTTTTTTCCAATTGGTGCAGGTGAAATTCAGATTACCGTTCAGCCATGGCAACATCGAAACAGCTTAAATTTATTAAATCGTGGTGCTTTGCAATGCATGGAGGCTTTTGCAGCCACTCTGAACCTTTCAGAAGAAGCACAAATTGCTCAACGAGAATTAGTGACTTTAAATAAAACCCTGAAATTGGATACTCAACAACAATTTCATTTAAATGGGATTAGCCAAGGTAATACAGTTTATGTGACAGTTGAACATGAGTGTCATACTCAAGTGTTTACAGCTTTAGGCGAGATGCGCAAAAGTGCAGAACAAATAGCTGATCTTTTAGCAAAAGATGTAAAGCTATATTTATCTTCACAAGCTGTTGTAGATGAGTATTTGGCAGATCAATTACTTCTACCTTTGGCGTTAGGCCAAGGTGGTGAATTCACGGCTCAATTTATTAGCGAACACACTCGCACTCAAGCAGCTATGATTGAAAAATTTATTGATTGTGAAATCGAAATTATCGAGTTAAATCCAGATCATTTCCATGTAAAAGTCAAAGTTTAAGAAGCTCATGACTGAGCTTCTTATTTCTAAAAAATTACTCTACAGATGCCAAAGCCGTCACCAACAACTTCCAGCAATTATCTACAGTATCAACCTTTACTCGCTCACCCGGTGCATGCGCACCTTGAATATCAGGTCCAAATGAAACCATCTGTAAATCTGGATAGTGCTCGGCAATAATGCCGCACTCTAGGCCTGCGTGAATCACTTTTAGCTTTGGCTCAATGTTAAACGCCTTTTGATAGGCTTGTTGTAAGCACTTTAAAGCAGCCGAATCAGGATTTGGTGTCCAACCCGAAACTAATGGTGTGAGTGTAGAGGCGATATTAAATTGACTAAAATGCGCCTGAATTTTCTTTGCAAAATCTTCAGCTTCTTGATTCACCATTGAGCGGACCATTAAAACAGCTTTTCCCCCCTCTCGACTTAATTTTACAACCCCAATATTATTTGAAGTCTCAACCACATCTGGAAGAGCTTGACTCATACTTGCAACGCCGTATGGACTTGTTGCCAAAGCTTGCAGCCATTCGCCTTGCTGTTGCAAAGCAATAACTTCGGTCACTTCAGAGCTATTCGGTTGAATAGTTAATTGTAGATTGTCATCAATACCCTGTAGCTGTTTTTTCCATGTCGTTTGATATTCAGCGAGTAATTTTTCTAATTCAGGTAACTGGTTAGGCGAAATTGCAATGGTTGCCACTACTTCTCGAGGTAAAGCATTACGAGCTGTACCACCTGTAAACTCGACAAGGCGACCACCAAGTTGTGCTAAATGCTGATATAAAAAGCGAGCCAAAATAACATTGGCATTACCGCGTCCTAAGTGAATATCTACACCAGAGTGTCCACCTTTGAGGCCCGCAACCTGAATGTTCACAGCGGTCAAGTTTTCAGGAATTGGTTCATAAGTAAGTGACTGTTCAACTTCAACATCAATACTGCCAGCACAGCCGAGATATAGCTCACCCCACTCTTCAGTATCAATATTAAATAGCCATTTCCCTTTTAATACACCTGCCTGTAAAAGCCGTGCACCACTCATGCCCGCTTCTTCATCAACAGTTAAAAGAACCTCAATTGGGCCATGAGCAATATCATTTGAGTCTAATACAGCTAAAGCTAGGGCTACCCCAATGCCATTATCAGCACCCAAAGTCGTATCTTTAGCAATTAACCAGCCATCTTCAAGAACTGAGCGAATTGGGTCTTTAAAGAAATCATGTACTGTGCCAGTGTTGGCTTGTGTGACCATATCTAAATGGCCTTGAAGAATGACCCCAGACACATGTTCTTTACCCGCAGTCGCATTCTTACGGATAATTAAATTACCGACTTCATCTACGTAAGTTTCCAAATTCCGACTTTGTGCCCAGTTTTGTAAAAATTTACGAAGCTGCTGTTCATGCTTTGATGGACGAGGAATTGTGCAAAGTGTTTGAAAATGCTGCCAAACAACTTGAGGAGATAATGCTGCAATATCAACTTGTGTCATGAAAACCACACTCTAATTATGTAAATATCTTAATAATTTCAATATACACAATACATTAAAGATAGGTAGGGATTTCGGGAAAGATTTTGTATTTTTATATTTAATCTAAAGAGATTGTACGACTTTTCTAAAAAGCCGTCCTTTGTGAATAATTCTAAACACTAGTATTCCTTAGTTTTTCCATTCAAATGCTGAAAAACTCTGATCTGCTTTCAAACTATTTTCAACAGCCTGCGCAAGCTGACGAATAATGCTTTGTGTTTCAATTTTCTCAAACCAGTCTAGTTCTTCATCTGGATTGGCAGAGATTTCACACATCAAATGCCCATCATGATCTGTTTTTTGACAAGTAATAGACAAGGGTAAAAGATGATTATCAATACTCACTTCTACTTTTTCATGTTCATGCACAATATGCTGTGCATCAAAACCATAATGCCCCAATTGTTTAAACAGTAAAGCCGCAACATACTCTTGGGTGATATGGCATTCATTTGGTGGATGATCAAGTACCCCATGTTGTGGGCAACTGGCAATAAATTGTAATTTTTTCATCCTTTGTCCTAACACTTTTATCATTATCTGCACTTAGCATAAGCAATAAACAAACAGCAGCCAAGCCTTTAGCCCGCTGCTGCCGTTGCTATTGTGTTAGCAATTATAAAATGTATTAGGTGAAAAGTTATTGGCTAACTTCGATTGTTAAGCCTGCTTGATTCGCCAACTCAGTAAAAGTTGGGAAACTAGTAGCAACCGTTTCAGTACCTTGAATCGTAATTGGACCTGAAGTACGCAAACCTGCCATACTAAAGCTCATTGCAATACGATGGTCATGGTGTGATTCAACTTCACCACCCGCAAAGATTGGTGACCAATCACCTGACTTACCCTTACCTTCAATAATGATGCCATCATCGGTAGGCGTACAATCAATACCCATGATTTTTAAGCCATCTGCCATCACCTGAATACGATCAGACTCTTTCACTCGAAGCTCAGCCGCACCAGTTAATACTGTCTGACCTTCGGCACAAGCAGCAGCAATAAATAATGCTGGGAACTCATCAATTGCTAAAGGTACTTGATCTTCTGGCATATGAATGCCTTTGAGTGTACGTGAACCTTTAATATGAATATCAGCGATAGGTTCGCCACCAGCAATACGCTCATTTTCAACAGTCAGGTCAGCACCCATCTGTTTTAAAATTTCGATTACACCCGTACGCGTTGGGTTAATCCCTACTGCTTCTAGAACAACATCGGCACCTTCAGTAATCGCAGCGCCCACCATAAAGAACGCAGCAGATGAAATATCTGAAGGAACTTGAATGTCGGTACCGACTAATTTGCCACCACCCACAAGGGAAATTTTATTACCTTCAGTTTTTACCTCATAACCAAAGGCACGAAGCATACGTTCTGAATGGTCACGTGTTGGTTCTGGTTCTGTTACCGAGGTTTCACCTTCAGCCCATAAACCAGCAAGTAAAATACCAGATTTGACTTGAGCAGATGCCATAGGTAAATCGTATTGAATGCCTTTTAATTGCTGAGCACCAGTAATACTTACAGGTGGAGTACCTTTTTCACCTGTCGTTTGAATTTGCGCACCCATTAAACGTAATGGTTTAGCAATACGCTCCATTGGACGTTTAGAGAGAGAGGCATCACCTGTCATCACTGAATCAAACTTTTGAGCTGACAACATACCTGAAAGCAAACGCATGCTTGTTCCAGAGTTCCCCATATACAAAGCACTTGCAGGCGCCTTTAAACCATGCATACCTACACCATGAATGGTCACTTCACCATTTTTAGGGCCTTCAATGCTTACACCCATGTCACGGAAAGCTTGCAGAGTTGCCAGTGCATCTTCACCTTCAAGGAAACCAGTTACATGCGTGGTTCCTTCGGCAATAGCACCAAACATAATGGAGCGATGTGACACAGATTTGTCACCCGGTACGGTAAATTTACCTTTAAAAGTTTTATTTCCCGGTAAGATACTGAATTGCTGTGTCACCTTATTTTTCTCCATTAAAGGTTTTTTGGCTAACATGTGATTGAAATGCTGACGTGCAGCCTGTGCATGACCGAGTAATCCCATCAATGCATGAGAGTCTTCGCTTTCAATCAATTTTCTAAGTACGGTAAGCTGTTTTTCAAAACCATCCACGGCATTTAATATTGCTGTTTTATTGGCAAAGAAAATGTCATGCCACATTTGTGGATCACTCGCAGCGATGCGGGAGAAATCCCGAAAACCACCTGCCGCATAGCGGAAAATATCGAAATTATCTTCACGGTTCGCCAGTTGCTCGACCAGATTAAATGCCATTAAATGCGGTAAATGACTGGTATGTGCTAAAACCTCATCATGCTTGGCTACATCCATACAAATGACTTCGGCTTTTGCTGCCGACCAAAGTTGAATCAGTTTATCAACAGCCCATTCTGCGCTTGTTGGTAACGGCGTTAAAATCACTTTGTGATTGGCAAATAGATCAACTTTACCCGCATGAACACCTGTATGTTCACTACCCGCAATAGGATGTCCGGGAACAAAACCTTCTGGTAGATCTTCACCGAATACAGCTTTTGCAGCATCTACAACATTACCTTTTGTACTACCCACATCGGTTAAAATGGTGGTTCCTGACAAGTAAGGTTTAATTTGCTCAAGCACTTTTTGTGTAGCACGTACAGGCAAGGCTAAAACGACTAAATCTGCCCCTTTCACGGCTTCTACAGGATCGGAAAAACCTTCATGTATCAAACCAAGTGATTTTGCATCTTCTAAAGTTTTTTGTGAACGTGTAGATGCCACAACAGTCGTCGCCAACTTTTCTGCAGCAATAACACGAGCTAAACTTGACCCAATGAGCCCTAAACCAATAAATGCAACTTTTTTAAATAAGGGGTGTGACATAACTTCAACTTTGCTTTTGCTCAAGAATATTTAACTCATTGAACAATTTGTTTTTAAGCATAATGACATGCCCATCTTGATGCATGTCATTATTCCAACATAAGTAATTACAGAACAGCCGCAGGATAAGAACCTAAAATACGGATCTCTTTCACCATTGGACGAATATCATTAATCGCAGCAGCAACATTCTCTTGTTCGATATGACCTTCTAAATCGATAAAGAATACGTATGCCCACTTTTCAGGTAATGCTGGACGAGTTTCAATACTTGTTAAGCTAATATTATGTTTTGCGAATGGCGCTAAAATCTCTAATAAAGCACCTGCACGGTCATGCGCTGAAATCAATAATGATGTTTTGTCATTACCGCTTTGTGGAATTTTTTCACGGCCAATCACTAAGAAACGTGTGGTATTTTCCGGATTATCTTCAATATTGCTATGTAAGATTTCAAGGTTATACATGCCCGCTGCAATATCAGATGCAATGGCTGCCGAATGCCATTCATTGCGAATACGGCGCGCAGCTTCTGCATTTGAGTTTAAAGCAACACGCTCAACACCCGGATAATGCGCGTCTAACCATTGGCGACATTGGGCCAAAGTTTGCTGATGCGCATAAATCTGCTTAATACTGTCTTTACGTGTATTTTCAGAAACAAGAAATTGATGATGAATACGTAATTCAACTTCACCAATCACATTTAAATTCGATGTTTTAAAGCAATCTAAGGTATGGTTTACAACACCTTCAGATGAGTTTTCAACTGGAACCACACCGTAATGTGCACTACCTGCTTCCACTTCACGGAAGACTTCATCAATCGTTGGAAGTGGGCGTACAACCGCATCTTTACCAAAATGCTTAAGCACAGCAGATTGAGTAAAAGTACCTTCTGGCCCTAAAAATGCAATACTTTGCGGCGCTTCTAAAGCAAGGCAAGCAGACATAATTTCACGGAACAAACGCGCCATGGTTACATCAGACAAAGGACCTTGGTTACGCTCCATAACTTTACGTAAGACCTGCGCTTCACGTTCAGGACGATAAAACAAAGGATTCTCTTCGGAAGCAAATTTAGCTTTTGCAACAGCTTCAGCAAGGCTTGCGCGGCGATTTAATAATTCTTGAATCTGTTGATCTACGCTATCAATATCTTCGCGAATTTGTTCTAAACTAAGAGAAGTCGTTTTGTTTTGATCATCGTTGATCATTGGAAGGCAGCCTCAGCAAAATCATCTTTTAAACGAGAGTATAACAATAGTCTGCTTTGATTTGTTAGGCAATATGGCTGTATTGGCTTTTTTCATTAAACCATCTTAGTCGAATTCCTCAGATCACTTTATTTGATAATGATTTTCATTTGTGATTTATAATATAATTTAAACTTCCTATTATTATGCATAAATCATTTTTCTTTTTTCCTTACATTTTTCTTCTGAGTTCTTTAATAAGTTGTTCTGTTTTGGCTCAGACTTATCCACCAAATTAATCAAAAATCCTTCTAGATAACAACCAAGCACAATTCCAACTCAAATCTAAAAATACGGGTCATGATTATCTTATTCAAATTTATAAACCGCCTGTTGCACCACCACAATACGGTTATCCAGTACTTTATATATTAGATGGGAATGCTACATTTCCGAGTGCCGCCAATATATTGCTCAAACGATTGGTGCAGGTTCTACAAAATTAGGACTAGACCCACTCATGATTGTCGCTGTTGGTTATCCTCAGCAAAAAACCTAGAAAGCCGTAAATCTTTATTTGATGAGCGAGTGCAGCAAATAGCTGAATAAAAACATACTCAAATTTTTAAATGAGCACATTGGTTATTTTAGAGAGAACCCTCGTCTCAATGCATAGATTAGTTATACTGCCTAAAGGTGTCATAACAACAGTAAAATAGAATGAATAAAATTATTGTTTTAAGCTTACTAGGCTTTATAGGTTTCAATCTAACAGCATGTGGCGGTTGCCCAATCATTGCAGGATGCAATGGTACTGATAATTCTCCGTACTATATGACGACTGCCAGTAATCAAGTTCGTGGTATTCCTATCCCACCCCAAACCAAGCTGACCTATCAGTCGCAACATTTCAGGCAGAAATTTGAGCAAACAGATGCCTTAAAAGAGAAAAATCTAACAGATATCTCTTTACCAGCAAATACAGCAATTATTTGGGGTGGTATACCAGTAGACAGGTTCACACAGTTTTCTAATCCTGAAATGAAAGGCTTCTCGGTCTATCCAGCACGAGGATTTAAAACAGAATTATCAAATGAGTTTTCACGTTTATGGAAAAGCTGTGAAAGTGATTTAAACATTAACTTAAAGAATCCAAATGACTGGTCATTTAATCCTAAAAATATGGAAATAACTGGTTGTGGTGTCGTTATTCAAAAACGTAGTGAATACACTGAAGACTCATTCCGTCAAGGTGAAGCCGACGAGTTTTTAAGAAAGATCAATCATGCATTACAGCAATTACCAAGACAAGAAAACTATCCTATAATTCATCGACCTACAAAGTAACTAAAAAAGCCTGCTCGAAGGCAGACTTTTTTAGACCTCTTTAATTAGGCTTTACCAATTAATCCACGTGCTACGATTTCTTTCATAATTTCATTTGTTCCACCGTAAATACGTTGAATACGGGCATCTACAAAGAAACGTGAAATTGGATATTCTGTCATATAGCCATAACCACCAAACAGTTGCAGTAAATTATCTGCCACTTTCATTTGCATATCACTACTGAAACTTTTCAATGCGGCAGCTGTTTCAACATCCAGTTTGCCTTCTTGATATAAAGCTAGATTTTTGTCATAAAAAGCGGCTGTTGCCAGTTCATCAATTTTCGCTTGCGCTAAAACAAAACGTGTATTTTGGAACTGTGAAATTGGTTGACCAAATGCTTGACGTTCTTTGACATAAGTTGTTGTCAAGTCAATTGCTCCACGGATTGCTCCAAGTGCAGTAGCCGCAATTGCAGTACGCTCTCGTGGTAATTCTTGCATTAAATATGCAAAACCTTGCCCTGCTTGACCGAGCAACTGGTTTTTAGGTACTTTCACATTATCAAAAAACAGCTCCGAGGTATCTTGAGAATGTAAACCAATTTTGTCGAGATTGGTTCCCTTTTTAAAGCCTTCCAAATGAGTATCTGCCAATAATAACGACACACCTTTAGCACGGGCTTGAGGATCAGTTTTAACTGCGAGTACAACAAGATCAGCATGCTGTCCATTTGAAATAAATGTTTTTGAACCATTTAATAAATAATGGTCGTCTTGCAAAATGGCACTGGTACGCATTGACTGTAAATCCGAACCTGCTCCTGGTTCAGTCATACCGATCGCACCAACAACTTCACCTGTTACCATTTTCGGTAACCAATATTGTTTTTGCTCTTCTGACGCAATATGTAAAATATACGGCGCAGCAATTTCAGAGTGACAAGAAATAGCTGTTGATAATGCACAAAAACCAGCACGTGCAGACTCTTCTACTAACATTAATGAATAGTGCGTAGGAACACCGTAACCACCATATTCTTCAGGAACATCTACACATAAAAAGCCATTTTCGCCCAGTTGATTCCAGACTGAACGTGGCATAATTCCTTCACGTTCCCATTGGTCGTAATGTGGAGCAATATGCTCATTCATAAAACGTTTAAAATTATCACGGAATAATTCTAAATCTGCATCGTATGCCAACATAATATTTTCCTTCAGCTTTATTGTTTTATCGAATCTCATTGCTGTGCATGCTAATCATTTTTTTCACAACTGTCATGGCTTAGCTACTCATTAATACTGTACTTTTCAGTCAGCGAATAAAAAAGGAAGCCTGAGCTTCCTTTTTATGAATATTTATTTTTAGTGAGATGCTTCAGCAGTTATACTTTTCTGCTCAAGCATTTTTCTATCCACTTCTTCTGGATTATTTAAAGCATCATTGAGCTTATCTTTATCTAAAGCACCGACCCATTTTGCAACCACAATTGTTGCTAATGAGTTACCAACAAGGTTGGTTAATGCGCGAGCTTCAGACATGAAACGGTCAATACCTAAAATCAATGCCAAACCTGCAACTGGAATATGTCCTACAGCAGATAAAGTTGCTGCCATAACAATAAAGCCAGAGCCAGTTACACCTGCCGCACCCTTAGATGAAATTAAGAGCACTAATAACAAAGTGATCTGATGTTGAATATCAAGCTGCGTATTGGTTGCCTGAGCAATAAAGATTGCAGCCATGGTCAAATAAATTGACGTTCCATCAAGGTTAAATGAATAACCTGTTGGAATAACCAAACCGACGACTGATTTTTCACAACCTGCAATTTCAAGTTTACGCAACATACGAGGTAGAACAGATTCAGAAGAAGATGTACCAAGTACAATTAACAGCTCTTCGCGAATCAGGCGGATCATCTTCAAGATACTAAATCCACTCATACGGCTAATCGTTCCTAATATCAGGAAGATAAAGAGTAGACACGTAATATAGAAACAGAGAATTAATTGCCCTAACTGTACGAGTGAACCAACGCCATATTTACCAATGGTAAAGGCCATTGCACCAAATGCACCAATCGGAGCCAGTTTCATGACCATGTTCACAATGTTAAAGAACACATGTGCAACTTGATCAATGAATTTTAGAACTGGGCGTCCCGCATCACCTAACTTATGTAAAGCGAAACCAAAGAGAATTGCAAAAAGAAGGACTTGTAAGATTTCACCATTTGCAAATGCACCAACAACCGTATCAGGGATGATGTGCATTAAGAAATCAATGGTAGATTGTGACTCACCAGAACTGACGTATTTTTGAATGCCCGAAGTGTCTAGAGTTGTAGGGTCAATGTTCATCCCTACACCCGGTTTGGCAATGTTAATTACAACAAGGCCAATCAGAAGTGCAATTGTTGAAACAACTTCAAAATATAACAACGCGACGCCGCCAGTTTTTCCGACTGACTTCATGCTTTCCATGCCAGCAATACCGCTGACCACGGTACAGAAAATAACGGGGGCGATGATCATCTTGATCAAACGAATAAAGGCATCACCTAATGGCTTGAGTTGCTCACCTAAACCTGGGATATGTTGTTCGACACCATTGACAATTTGCGTTGTGCTTGGGGAAAAATGCCCTACCAAAACACCCGCAATAATCGCAATAATCACTTGAAAATAAAGTGATTTATAAATCGGTTTTTTAGCCATAACTTTACTTCAATCTATATTTCCAAGTCCGTTGGAAATACCAAAATGAAACGTCTATTCTTTACGAATACACAGCCCTAACCTTTCACATGAACACCGCAAAAGGGAAACGGTTCTTTGTAAACAAAAAACCTTCCTACTACCTCAATGAAAACAAAAAAAGTTGTTTTCTAAAACAGGAGAATACCTGAAGTTTCTAACCACTTTGAGTAGTTAGAAATAACCTCTTACTTTTTTAATAAAAAGCTGAAGATATAGGAGAATCACAGAAAATTATGATATGAGTGCTCAAAAAAGCACAAGAAAGTTTACTCGAATTAAATAACAATTCGGTTAATTTTTTGGCTAATACGCATAAAAAACACTCAGGCAACCCTAAGACTTTAGTATAAGAAACACTTTTGACATTTTTTCAGCAGTTTTTTATGTCATATTGATTAAACACTTGTGGACATTTCATTTTGAGCTGCCTACATCCCACATTTTTATTGCTTTTGAACGATGATGAATACTAAACGTAATATCTATAAAGATGCTGAACACCCTTTTGCTCAATATGTCCGTATTTTAGGGAAAGGAAAAAGTGGTTCCCGCTCTTTAAGCTATGAAGAAGCTTATCAGGCATTTACCATGATTTTGAAAGGTGAAGTGTTAGATGTACAGCTAGGCGCTTTTTTAATGTTGCTTCGGGTTAAAGAAGAATCTATTGATGAACTCGCAGGATTCGTGCAAGCCACTCGCGATCAACTTAATTTTAAGCCTTTAGATGTCGATTTAGACTGGTCATCTTATGCTGGAAAACGTAAACATTACCCATGGTTTTTATTAGCAGCTCTTACCCTTGCCCAACATGGTTATAAAATCGTTATGCATGGTGCTTCAGGCCATACGCTTAACCGCGTCTATACCGAGCAGGTTTTAGAATATCTCGATTACCCAATTTGTCATTCAGAACAAGAAATTCGTACACATCTAGCAGAGCAAAATTTTGCCTACTTACCACTAGAAGTGATTTCACCGGTTTTAAGTGAACTAATTTCTTTAAGAAATGTAATGGGCCTACGCTCACCTATTCATACTTTAGCCCGCTTAATTAATCCTTTTAATGCTAAGGCCACCTTGCAAGCGATATTCCACCCTGCCTACAGAACCTCTCATCAACATAGTGCACTGCGCTTAGGCTATCAGAATAGTGCAGTCATTAAGGGTGAAGGCGGTGAGTTTGAGCGAAATCCAGATGCAAAAACGTTAATTTGCGGTATTAAAAACGGTGAACTTTATGAGCATGAGTTACCGAAGCTTACGCCTGAACGTAGTCCAACTGAAGAAGAACTAGATTTAGCAACTTTTAAAGCTGTATGGTTAGGCCAACAGCACCATGAATATGGTGAAATGGCGGTCGTTGAAACCATGGGAATCGCGCTGTATGCCATGGGTGTAGTCAATAGCTATGATGATGCAATGGATAAAGCCAAAGCGTTGTGGAATAGTCGTTTCTAGTATACGAATGACCAAGGTTATATCAGATAGCCTTGGTTTTAAGGTTCAACATAATAAAAATCTGGCCAAAATGGATATTCCTGACCTGAAGAATGAATATTTCTTAGTTTCAAGTGATCACCTATTTTGATTGTAATCTTATTAGAATCGTAGGAACCCGAAAGATAAGCATCTCGTTGTTGACCAATAAGTGTCTTACAATATAAATGATGCGCTTTGATCTTTTGGGAGCTTCGTAATGTTTGCGACTCTAGCACCTGAATCCCAATCAATAACATGGGATAACCGTCGTTCTTTATACTTGTATATTCAGCTTGAGGTGAAGTGTATTTCTGACTCGCAACAACCTTCACGTTGAGTAAACATTCAATGGGTTGTTTCGCTAATGCAGCACCACTAAACAATGTGAGAAATAATAGTACGTAAACAGGTTTTAAACGTTTCATAGGATTCTTTATTATATTTTGATAAACATAAAAAAGCCCAGTAATCACTGAGCTTCTTAAATTAAACAAAACGAATCGGTTTAAATTCTGGTTCATGCTTGTGATGATCATCTTCACAAACTTCACCTTCTTCTTTCTTACCACGGTCAATATAACCAGTACGCTGTTCTTCCGGTAAGTTCTTTAACTCCCAAGCAATTACAGCTTGCATGCAAGTCTCACGCTGCTCTTTCGTTAAAACAACACCGTTTGGCCATTTACCAATTTCTACTGCTGTTTTTAATCGCTCTACAATCTCAGGATTTAAAACAGATAGCATTTGTTCAATATTCATGATTCATCTCTTTGAAAAGATTCAAAATCTTGGTTCCAACCAAGTTTGGTACGGCAAGCCATGTAAAAGTCATAACCTGGTGGATGCAATAGACTGAGTTTAAATGGATGTTTACGGATGTGTAAACTATCTCCAACATTCAGCGATACACTATGTTGCCCATCTGCACTCACCATCGGTAATACCCGATTTTTGCGAATGACGATTTTAATTTCACTTTGCCCGCCGACTACGATTGGGCGTGATGATAATGTGTGGGGATGCATTGGAACTAATGCAATGGCATCCATACTTGGATGTAAAATTGGTCCGCCACCAGATAAAGCATAAGCAGTTGATCCGGTTGGAGTAGAAACAATTAAACCATCACTATGTTGGCGATAGACATATTGACCATCAATGTTGAGTTCAAAGTCAATCATATGTACCGATTTACCCGAATGCAGCACCACATCATTTAGAGCAATTGCATCATAAATGACTTCACCATTCGTTCTCACTTCCATTTCAAGTAAGAAACGGCGATCAAGTTGGAAATGCCCTTGCAGCACTTGATCGAGTTTAAAAATAGCTTCAGAAGGTTTGATATCGGTTAAAAAACCTAAACGACCACGGTTAATTCCAATAACAGGCGTATTGTAACGAACCAAAGCCCTTGCGGCATGGAGTAACGAACCATCGCCTCCAACTACAATCACCAAATCAGCAACTTCACCTAATAAATGACGGCTCACTACCTGTGCATGATCATAGGGCACTAATTCGGCAGTTTCCTGATCAAAAATGGGGTTTAAGCCTAAATTCAACAAATGATCATGAATCAAACATAATGTTTCTACAACTGATGATTTATCTGGTCGACCTATTAACCCGACGTTTCTGAACGACTTATGTGAAATTTGCACGAATGAGTAAGCTCCGCTGCGATACGCGCCTATAATAACATTAACCCGATTAATTTAAAAAAACATAACAACAAGATACTGTAAAATTCAATATAAGTTTTCCATTTATTCACAGTTTTATCATTGCAAATTGATGACAAGCTATCGCATCATTATAGGCATTGTTAGGGTTTTATCTCATTTTTATGAAGTTTGAACGTGGTATCGGTTTCTTTGCGCTAATCTTTTCCATTTTGGTCATTGGTGCTTTTATTGCTCTTAGTATCTATCTGATTCGTTTAGATAATATTATCCGTGAAAAATTTGAAGGACAGCGATGGGATATTCCTGCCAAAGTCTTTGCACGTCCTTTGGAAATTTATAATAACGCGCCTATTAGCCAAGCAAATTTCGCTCAAGAATTAAAGCTACTGGGTTATAAAACTTCAAGTAGTTATGATAAATCTGGTACTTATGTTGCTCAAGGCAGCAATATGTATGTTCACACCCGTGGTTTTGACTATGGTGATAGTGTTGAACCAGAACAAGTATTAGAGTTAAATTTTGCAAATGATCAGGTTGTCGAAGTCCGAAGCACTAAACCCTCCTCAACTGGGGTAGCACGTCTAGAACCCTTACTCATTGGAGGAATTTATCCTCAGCACAATGAAGACCGTGTACTCATTAAACTCAATAGTGTTCCTAAACCACTCATTGAAGCTTTAATTTCTACCGAAGACCGTAACTTCTACCATCATCATGGCATTTCAATTCGTGGTACTGCCCGTGCGTTGGTGAGTAATGTTACAGGCGGAAGACGACAAGGCGGTTCAACCCTTACCCAACAATTAGTTAAAAATTTCTATCTCACACCTGAACGCACATTAAAACGTAAAGTTAATGAAGCATTAATGGCGTTATTGATTGAGTTGCACTACAGCAAAGATGAAATTTTGGAAGCCTATTTAAATGAAGTGAATCTTGGCCAAAATGGTAGCTACTCAATTAATGGTTACGGTCTAGCTTCACAATTTTATTTCGGTCTACCGCTACGTGAACTCAGTGTCGCACAACAAGCTTATTTAGTGGGTTTAGTTCAAGGACCTTCTTTATATAACCCTTGGAAAAACCCTGAAGGTGCAAAAAAACGCCGCGATACCGTGTTAAATAACATGCTTGTGATGGGTTATTTAACTCAAGCCGAATATGAAAATGAAATTGCACGTCCTTTAAATGTATTAAGTAAACCAAGTTTAGGCCCTGCAAAATTCCCAGACTTTTTAGATATTGTACGTCGTCAATTACGTACAGAGTATCAAGAAAGCGATTTAACCAATCAAGGCTTGCGTATTTTCACAACACTGGACCCAATTGCTCAGACTCAAGTTCAAGATGCTTTCAAAGCCTCTGTAGATCGTTTGACTAGTAGCAATCCTTCACGTTTGAAAAACTTGCAAGGTGCAGTGCTGATTGCACATCCTGAAAATGGTGAGTTAATTGCAGCAGTTGGCTCTACACAAGACTTTACTGGTTTTAACCGTGCTTTAGATGCGAAACGTCAAGTCGGTTCTTTATTGAAACCCGTGATTTATTTAAGTGCTATTGAATCTGGACGATATAACTGGGCAAGCCAAATTGAAGATGCACCGATTAGTGTTCCTGTAGACGGCGGTAAAAGCTGGACACCGAAAAACTATAGTGGTGGTGGACATGGCATTGTAAGCTTGAGTGAAGCACTAGCAAATTCATATAACCTTTCTGCTGTACGTTTAGGTCAAGAATTCGGTTTATCTACGTTTACCAATAATTTAAGAAAATTTGGTGTTGAATCACCAATTCCGGCCTACCCTTCTATTTTCCTCGGTGCAGTTAATATGTCACCAATGGAAGTACTTGGAATTTACGAAAACTTCGCTACAGGCGGCTTCAAATATCCAACTCGCGCAATTCGCTCTGTTGTAGATGCAAATGGTCGTTTGCTTGATCGTTACGGTCTGAATGTACAACAAACGATTGATCCATCTGTTGGCTATATCATGAATTATGGTCTACAACAGGTCATGTCTTCAGGTACAGGCCGTTCAGCATATAGCAGCTTAGCGCCAACTTTAAAATTAGCAGGTAAATCTGGTACGACGAACGATACACGTGACTCATGGTTTGCAGGCTATTCAGGCAATCATGTGGCTGTGGTATGGCTAGGTTTAGATGATAATAAAGTGACTGGTTTAACTGGTTCATCGGGGGCATTGCCTGTGTGGACAAGTGTAATGAAGCAATTACGCCAAACCCCTGTAAATTTACGTCAACCAGACACCGTACAATGGCAGTGGATTGATCGTGCATCAGGTGATTTATCTGCGCAGGCTTGTGATGGTGCTATGTATATTCCAATGCTAACGCATACAGTTCCACATCGTGCTACGCCATGTGCAGCGCCTTATTATCAAGTTGATCCAACATATACGCCACAAAGTGATAACACAACACCAGCTTCTCAACCGGATAATACCGATAACTATATTCGTGATAGTGAAAATCAGATGCAACAAGATCTGTCCAATAACTCACATGTGATTTCAAGTGGTAGTTATAACAACTAAGCGTTAACAGGAAAGTAGGATATGTTGAAGAAAGGTGTTTTTTATATTGGTGCTGTACTTATGGTCGGTTGTACAACTCTGCCTGATCATTCTGAGTCCAAAGAGAAAACACCAACTCCACCTGTGAAGAAAAATACGGAAACTCCATCAGGTGTAAAAATTACACCTTATGAGCATCCAGAAATTCAACGCAAAAATTTACAGGTTATTATTCCACAGCAAAAGAAGGTCCAACGCTTTAATGATGATGGAAGTCAGTTACCTGCATTTAAAGTCTTAATGCAAAAAACACAGCAGGCTTACAAAAATCAGCAGTGGTCAGAAGCTGAACGCTATGCGCTTCAAGCACAGCGTTTAGCACCACAAGCGGCTGAGACTTATTTATTTCTTGCACTTACGGCAAATCATAAACAGCAATATTCTAATGCTGAGTCTTTGGCACGACGTGGTTTGAGTTTTTCTCAAAGTCAGGCAATGAAAAAGCAGCTTTGGTTGACTATTTTAAAAGCTGGACAGCAACGTAATAATCAAAAAACTATTCAAGAAGCTGAGCAAGCATTAAAAGCACTCTAGCTTTTAATGCTTGTTTATTTTCTTATTAGAAATTACGAATGCCTGCTAAGCCATATGCGCCATGCTGCTGTGCAGTGGCTAAATCATTAGGATGCACTCCTCCCAATGCAAAAACTGGAATTTGGCTATTTTGAGCTAGATCAGCGAAACGCTCCCAGCCTAACGCCACGGCTTCTGGATGAGTTACTGTTGGTTTTACTGGACTAATAAAAGCTGCATCACAGCCAATCTGCTCAGCCTGTTTTAAAGAAACTGCATCGTGACAAGCTGCAATATATCGTAAACCGACCTTTAAATCGCCCTTATGCAAATTCATGAGCTGAGATTGTTTTAAATGAACGGTCTTAATCTGCTTTTTTAACTCAGGACTTAACTGCTGCCAAATATCAATATTAATGATTAAATTTGATAACTGATTTTCATGTAAAGTGCTTAATTGCTCTATAAATTGCTGTTCAGATTCATCTTCTATACGCCAATACAATAAAGCATCACTACTTTCTACCGATGCAAACATATTGCTGATTTTGATGAGATGGGGCCAAGAGAGTCGTTTTATAATGTCTTTATTCGCTTTTGGAAAGTTTAAGTGAAGTAACTGTTCCCGTGTGTACCATACCCATGGTTGGTGAATAAGATTTAATAGTTCATCAGGCACATAACTATGGAATAAATGTAAATTGACAATAATGTCATCATACTCATGGTGAATATAATCAAATTGATGCCAATCTTTTAAACCGATACCGACTTCTTCATAGATTTCACGGCGACAAGCTTCTTCGGGTGTTTCACGCTGCTCAACTTTGCCACCAGGAAACTCATGCTTTCCACCTTGATGCTGCTCCTCCCCACGCCATCCAACTAATATTTTTCCACGATGGATCAAGATTGCTATAGCGACATCGACTATCGGTTTGGGCATTTTTCTACTCTCTAAAATTTTTCTCAAGTGTAAGCAAATTTTATCATTTTATAAAATTTTTAAAATCTCATTGACAGACCTATTCGATAATGATTATCATTTAAATCGTTCAAGAACATACCACGGAGCACAACAAATGAACGCACCTTTTAGCCTATTTACCCGTAACAATGAAACAGCTCATGCCTTACCAATGTTACATTCTAATAACCTCTTTGCATTAGGCCGTGAAATCCGCATTATGCATGCTGGCGAGGAATATCGTTTACGCCTCACTCGTAATAATCGTCTTATTTTAACTAAATAAAAAATACACTCGCGTTTCAATAACATTCGTGGGAAAACAAAAAATGGATAGCATGGGTAACCATGCTATTTTTTATAAAGGAAGATTAGCCTCCACCTTCAAACCACCCAGTTCGGCATGCATAAAATGTAATTCACCATTATGCAATTCAATAATTTTTCGTGTAATCGAAATTCCTAACCCTGAACCTTGCTGCTGAGTGCCTAATACCCGAAAAAAACGCTGCCCTAAACGTTGCAACACCTCATCGTCTACACCATTTCCTGCATCTTCTATAGAAACCTTAATTTGCTGTTCATCCTGACTAATCTCAACACGAATAGAGCCTAAAGCTGGGCTATAACGAATGGCGTTATCAAATAAATTTCTAAACGCAATAAAGAGTAATTCTTCATTCGCAAACGTTTTAGTTTCTATTGATAAGGTATTTGTCTCTATCAGCATCTGTTTAGCTTGCGCATCCAAATTCACACTTTCTATGACTCGGGCTAATAAGTAATTTAAATCGATAATAGTTTTAGGAAGTTCGGGCTGATCTGCTTCATTAGGTTCCAAGCGGGCAAGAAGGAGTAAGTTTTCAAGTATTTTTGTACTTTTTGAAACATCTTCTTGTATACGCTCAAAGTCCTGATGAAGTTCTGGAACTTGCTGATATTTACGTTGTAAAACCTGAAGACGCATTTGTATTGCAGATAATGGAGATCGTAACTCATGAGAAGCATCTGCGGTAAAACGCTGTTCAGCTACTAATGCCCTTTGCAGCCTTGCGAGTAACTGGTTTATCGCATCTATAACAGGTTGAATTTCTGTAATGACATCTGGGTCTTGAATAGGTTCTAAATTTGATGCAGTTTTTTGAGCAATACGTTTAGATAATAAGTTTAGAGCAGCTAATTGCTGCTTGGTACACCAACGTACAATTGCCCATTGTAAAAGCCAGAATAACACCATGAGTGCACTATAGCCTGCAAGCGCTTTAAAAACCTCTTCAATACGGGTACTAATGGGCTGAAAGACTTCGACATGTAACTGTGAGTCCACTTGCTGGGCAGCAAGACTTCTCCATAATTGGCCATCAAACCAAAAATATGAAAAACCTTTTGACAAATTACCTTGTTCAAAAAGCTCATACTGATAGGTATCAGAATGAGTAAGTAATTGATCGGCATTTAATAATTCATACTGGATATCAAATTCATCACTCAGCTCATCAAATTGTCTCATAGGATGTTTTGAAAGATCTGAAACAAGCAAGGTATCTGAAATTTCATCCATGATTTCGTCTTGCACTGCCATGTTGTGATAAATAGAAAATATAGTGAGTAAGCTTAAAGCCAGTAGCCCCACCACGATACTACTCCACATCGTGGTTTTAACCAGTTGCGACTGCAAGGATGAGCGATTCGATTTCATTTTAAATCTCCCATACGGTAACCTAACCCCCGTATGGTTTTAATACAGTTACTTCCGATTTTTTTACGCAGCTGATAAATAAATACTTCTATTGCATTACTTTCAATTTCCTCACCCCATGCATAGAGTGCCTCTTCTAATTGATCTCTTGTAATAATATGTTCAGGCCGCACCATCAACTTACGTAATATTTGGAATTCTTTTGCTGTTAAATCAATAGAGTTTCCAGCACATAATACAACTTTCGCTTGTGTATCAAGTTGCAGATTTCTCCACACTAAGATTGATTGCTGACTCAAAGTTTGTTTGCGTAGTTGAGCGCGGATTCGCGCAGATAATTCTTCTAAACTAAAAGGTTTAACCAAGTAATCATTTGCACCTAAATCTAGTCCTTCTACCCGGTCATGAATACTGTCACGGGCTGTAATAAAAATAACTGGAACATTTTTTTGTTTATGACGGATCGTTGTTAAAACTTTTTCGCCCGCTAATTGCGGCAGTCCTCGATCAAGCAAAATACAGCCATAGTCATGCTGTTCGATTGCTGTAAGCGCATAATCCCCTCTTTCCACCCAATCGACCTGATAACCGTCTAACTCTAACCATGATTGAATACTTTCAGCTTGAGAGCGATCATCTTCTGCAAGCAAAATTCTCATCTATTTTTCCTGTTATATCCTGATTTGATCTTGCCAAGCCTTTATAAAAAAAGCAAAGCCGCATCATTTAAATGCGGCTAAAAGTAGCAGACTAGAGACCAACTTTAGAACTGAACTTGATTCACATCAATTTCTACACGTTTTAAAGGCTTATAGTCGATATCTACCTCACCAATTAAAGTCACATTTGTACTTGGTGAAATAGGATGACCTTGCCAAAGTTCATCATCTACATCAATTGTAATGCTACCGGTCTTATCACGAAATTGGTATTTTTCATCGCCTAAAGATTTTACAACCTGACCACGTACTTTTACCGTTGTATTATCTTTCACTGTTAATACATGCTTAATAGTTGTTACAGATACTGGAGCAATTGCTGACTGATTCACAGGTGTATTCGCCATAGCTACACCAGAGGCTGTTAGACCTGTAGTCAGGATCATTGCTTTAAGCATTTTCATCAAACCACCTTTAAAATCACATCTTGGAATAACATAAGTTCATCATGTATAAATGAGGTGAATCTTAAGAAAAATTTAATTTAATGGCACAACTCGTAATACCTCTTCCAATGTCGTAAGGCCATCAATTACTTTACGAGCACCCGCAATTCTTAAGGGTTCTATACCTTCTTTTTTAGTTTGTGTTCTCAAATCATTTAATGTCATATGGCTACTGATAAGATGCTTCAGCTCAAGACTTACTGGCATAAATTCATAAATACCGATTCGTCCCTTATAACCTGTATGACGACATTGTTCACACCCTACTGCCTGATACACTCTTTCTGGCATTTCCATAATGTAGTCGAATGTTAAATGTTGCCATTCGTCCTCATTAATATGAGTTTGTTGTTTACAATGGGGACAAAGCTGTCGTACTAACCGCTGTGCGAGAACACCCAAAATTGTGGCTGCTGTCAAGAATGGTTGCACGCCTAAATCATGCAAGCGAGTCAAACTAGACGGCGCATCATTGGTATGTAAAGTTGATAATACCAAATGACCTGTTAATGCAGCCTGAATGGCCATATTCGCTGTATCTTGATCACGAATTTCCCCAATCATAATAATGTCAGGGTCTTGACGCATGAGCGCACGAACACCATCTGCAAAGCCTAATTCAACTGCATTGTTGACCTGCATCTGGTTAAAACTAGGCTCTAACATTTCAATTGGATCTTCAATGGTACAGACATTGACCTGATCTGTTGCAAGCTGCTTTAACGAAGAATATAGCGTTGTCGTTTTACCTGAACCTGTAGGACCAGTGACTAAAATAATGCCATGGCTATTTTTTGTTAACTGTTGCCACTGTTGTAATAAGCTCTCTTCAAAACCCAGTTGATGAAAAGAACGTACCAAGACATCGGGATCGAAAATACGCATAACCAGTTTTTCACCAAATGCAGTGGGCAAGGTCGATAAACGTAGCTCTGTTTCTTGGCCCTTTGGTGTCCGAGTTTTTAATCGACCATCTTGCGGTTTGCGCTTTTCGGCGACATTTAAACGTCCTAAAATCTTAATACGTGCAATCACTGCGGTTAGCGTATTTGAAGGCATGTTATAAATGGTGTGCAAAACACCATCGATACGGAACCTGACTTTGCCATTGTCCTTACGCGGTTCCATATGAATGTCACTGGCACTTTGTTCAAAAGCGAACTGTAAAATCCAGTCGACTAATTTCACAATATGCTGATCATTGGCATCAGGATTTTGACTATCCCCAAGTTGTAAAAGAGCCTCAACATTTTTGTTATCACGATCATGAGCTGCATCTTTTTGAGCTGAGTTTACCGCTCGACTGACCTGATAATATTCTCGTAAATAACGTTGCAACTGTTCGGGATTAAGTAATACCCGCTCAATTTTTTTAGGAGCTAGACTTCGTTCAAGATTATTGAGCCAATCTGTTTGAAATGGCTGGTCTGTTCCAATCACAATTCGATCGGCATGGATTTCAACAGCTAAAATATGATTACGAATGGCAAATTCTTGCGACATTACCTGTGTTAAAGCACTCACATCTGCTTTTAAAGGATCAATCACAAATAAAGGTAGCTGAACCCGATCTGCAAACCATAAACACAAACGGTTTAAACTTAAATGGGCCTGTGTGTGCTGCTGATCTTTTAAATTAAAATGTGCAATCCACTGTAAAGGATGCCACTTCAACTGATCTTTTTGGCGGTGGCTTGACTGTACCAGTAATTTATCTCGTTCTGTGATACGGCCTTCTTGTAATAGTTGTTCTAGACACCAATAGGTATCTATTTCTACATGTGCATTCATGCGTTATCCCCAATATATTTTCATAATATAGCAGAGATGTTTTAGATTTAGCTCACCCCAAAATCGTTAAATCCATTATTTAAATATCCTTCAACTTCAAATAATTAAACCAATTCTCAACTTGATATTTTTTTGCGTCATAGGTCATGTTTATAAAAATATTTTGTATGTTGCTATGCCTAAAAAAGATACTATGCTGACTATAATAAAAAGCATAAACTGGAAACGAACACATGATTTTAAAATGATTAAAATCCACATATAACGATAAGCATAAGAGGAAGTAACATGGAACTTCCAATGACAATGTCATTACAAACTGCATCCTTTGAGGAATTCATTACTATAATTGCTGCTGCCCTTGGCTGTGGCTTATTAATTGGTTTAGAACGAGAGCGCAGTAAACTCAAACACGAATATAAAACTTTCGCTGGTTTCAGATCTTTTGCAATTAGTGCTTTATTAGGCGCGATCTGTTTTTTATTCGGCATTTCAATTGGGATTGTTGGAGCTTTAATCATCGGTGCAATCAGCATCGTTTCCCTCAAAAACCAGCCAAATGATCCGGGCGTTACTACCGAACTTGCATTTATCATGACTTATTTCATTGGAGCACTCTGTATTTGGAATATTTCATTGGCAGCAAGTTTAGCAGTCATCATGACCGCTATCTTAATAGCTAAGCAGTCTATGCATGGTATCGCCAGTCAGTGGATTACCGAAGCAGAATTACGCGATGGAATTTTTCTACTCGCCCTACTTTTAATTGCTTTACCTTTAGTCCCGAATAAGCCCTTTTGGGGACCAGTTTTAAATCCTCATGTTATTTTAAAATTGCTCACTTTAATTTTATTTGTACAGGCACTAGCTCATATTGCTAAACGATTATTATCTTCTAAAAATGCGCTATTACTTTCTTCTTTGGCTTCAGGTTTTGTTTCCAGTACAGTGGCCATTGCCACTTTAGGTTTAGAAGTACGCTCTGGTCGAGCAAATGCAACAACAAACGCGGGTGCAGCCCTGATGTCTTGCGTTTCAACGCTTATTCAAACTTTAATTATTGTGATCGGTATTAGCTTTGCTTGGTTTAAGCTCATTATATTTCCTACACTTATTGCATTAGTTGTTTTAGCCGTCTGGGCCTTCATTTTATTACGAAAAGCCGAACCTAGCACTTCGACTCCAGAATTAGATTCAAGAATGTTTAGTCTTAAAGAAGCCATTATTATTGCTGCAACACTCGCTATCATTCAGTCGGGGGTCTATGGCTTAAATTTATATTTAGGGGATGCCGGATTAATTGCGGGAACCCTACTCGCATCTTTATTTGAAATACATGCGGCTATTATCGCGGTAATTGTACAAGGTGAACCTGATAGTGCTCATATGTCCCCTTTATTAATTGCTTTTATGGGAGGCTTTGCAGTGCATGCTATTGCCAAAAGTATAAACTCTGCAATTTCGGGCGGGCTACCCTATGCTCTTGCTTTCGTTCCCGCCCAGCTGATTCATATGGCTATATTCATTACTTTACTTTGGCTCAACATCCATTGGTTCTAAAGTATAATTTATTGCACAGCAGAAGCTTTGACCATATCCACTACAGTAACTTCAATCTGACCGACTTTAAAATGAATATCGAAACTTGAAAATTTCATTTTATAAATTCTGTCTGGATCTTCTTGATAGGCAGGCCGAGGGTCTAAAGCCAATACCTGCTCAAGCTCATCAAGATATTGATCATTCATTTCTTTATTTTGTAAAAAATATTTTTGAGCATTTAGAGCAGGTTCAGACCAAATGACTGATTTACGCTCTGGTTCTGCATGTGCATAACCACTTTGTGCATCAGCAATCGCATCAGAATATTGAATATAGGGTTTGATATCTAGAATTGGAGTTCCATCTAATAAATCACTTCCTGTGACATACACTCGTACTGACTTACCGACTTTTTCCACTTTATTCAGCTTTACAACTGACAGTCCAATTGGAGATGGTCGATACATGCTACGTGTAGCAAATACGCCAATTTTTTCATTACCCCCTAAACGTGGAGGACGAACTTGCGGACGGAATTTATCTGCACTACCCTGATTTTTATTGTCATGAAACTGCCAAACTAGCCAGAGATGACTAAATTGTTCAATTCCCTCAAAAGCCAACAAGTCATTATAAGGTTCTACCATGTCGATATATGACTCGATATTTACCAAATTAGGCTGGCGTGGAATACCGAATTTTTCTCGATATGGAGAGCACATGTGGCCGATTATGGGAAGGGTGACAGAATTGATCATCACTTTTTCTTATAAACACAATTAAATATATTCAGTTTATCGGGAATGAATTTAGATTAGAATAGCAATCTGTTTTCTTTTAATCGTGATCGAGACCTTTAATGGCTGCTTTTAACGTCGAACGCATTACTCATGTTCACCACTGGAATGACACCCTTTTCAGTTTTAAAACTACACGCGACACTAGCTTACGTTTTAAAAATGGTCAGTTCGTAATGATCGGACTTGAAGTGAATGGCAAACCGTTAATGCGTGCGTATTCGATTGCAAGTGCAAACTACGAAGAAGAGTTAGAATTCTTCTCAATTAAAGTACAAGATGGTCCTTTAACTTCGATTTTGCAAAAAGTACAAGTTGGCGATGAAATTTTAATTTCTAAAAAACCGACAGGTACATTGGTTCATGATGACCTTTTACCGGGTAAAAACTTGTACCTTTTATCTTCTGGTACTGGCCTTGCACCATTCTTATCAATTATTCGTGACCCAGAAACTTACGAACGTTTTGAAAAAGTAATCGTTGTTCATGGTACACGTTATATTTCTGAATTAGCTTATCAAGACCTTATCTTGAACGAATTACCAAACCATGAGTTCTTTGAAGAGTTAGGTATTAAAGACAAACTTGTTTACTACCCTACTGTAACTCGTGAACCTTTCCACACTCAAGGCCGTGTAACAACTGCAATTGAAACTGGTGCTTTATTCGAAAAAGTTGGTTTACCACGATTTAACCGTGAAACTGACCGCGCAATGCTTTGCGGTAGCCCTGCTTTCTTGAAAGATGTTGCTGCGTTACTTGACCAACACGGTTTAGTTGAATCACCTCGTATGGGTGTAATGGGCGACTACGTGATTGAACGTGCTTTCGTAGAAAAATAAGTTTTTCTAATTAAAAAACCGAGGGCTTTACCTCGGTTTTTTTATATCTGTTTTATAGGTTATATCGTACCATCGATACAGGTAACAGCGCTTCCACCCACTAAAATTTTATCTTGATATAAATTTAGTTGAAGCTGTCCGTCACGTCCTAAAACGCGACCTTGTGAAGAAAGCACCTGATCATTTTGTGCGGGCAAAATACCATGGTAACGAATAAAAGACGCTACGCTACCATTACCACTACCACAAACTGGATCTTCATTTATTCCAATTGAAGGAGCAAATGAACGAACTTCTATATGTTTTTGCTCATCATTATTTTCATAAAAACCATAAACCGTCGCTCCACCAACTTTCATTTCTAAATCATGTTGTTTTAAAGCAGCGAAGTCTGGTTGAGTCGCTAAAACAGCTTCGGCATTAACCGCTTGTAATACAACCCAACGCGCCCCAACATCAACCAATGCAGCATTCCATTGAGTGTCAATCTGACATTTTAAAATATCTGCCAATTTTTGAGTATGTGTCGTATCTAATGGCGTAATTTTAGGTTGTGGTAGTTCAAAGGAAATATGATTCAATTCACTTACCGTAAGAGCAACTAAACCTGCACCACATTGCTGTACCAATTTTCCTTCTTTAGCAGTAATTAGACCAGCTTCAAGTAAAGCATGGGCTGTGCCGATTGTAGGATGGCCTGCAAATGGTAATTCATTTTGCGGAGTAAAAATTCGAACCTGATAATCGGCTTGCGAATCTGTGGTAGGCAGTACAAATGTAGTTTCAGAGAGATTGGTCCAATTGGCAATCGCCTGCATTTGCTCAGATGTTAAGGTACTAGCGTCCATAATCACCGCGACAGGATTTCCCTTAAATGCTTGTGAAGTAAAAACATCAACTTGTTTAAATGCTACAACGGACATAGACCCACTCCTACTCATTTTGATATTAAAAATTATGGTTTTAAATCCTCACCATGCTTTTGATCTTACTGAGATATCTTTAATGGTTACAGTATCAGTTTTTATTAAAAATAATAGACACAGTTTTTAAGTTCAGAAATCGATTAAATGGACCAACCTAAAGTCATCACAATATTTGAGATAAATAACAGATCACTATAAAGTGTACCCATTGCTTTGGCTTTTTAATGAATTGATATGTACAAATATAAAAAAGTGAGTGATGACTTAACCCTTCAAATCCATAATGGAAGGCAGCCTATTGGTTCGCGTCTACCATCAATACGAGACTGTGCAAACCATTATCAAGTCAGCATTAACACCGTAAAAGAAGCGTATCGTCAGCTTGAAGATCAAGGTTTGATTTCTGTTCGTCCTCAATCTGGTTACTATGTTTGTCATGCACCTTCAAACTTGCTAGAACTCGAAGAACGTTATGTGAGTGAAGAAAAAGTGCCACTTTCAGGCATTAGCTGCTTCCTCGCTCAAATCGTTAAAAAGCAAATGGACCCAAACTATATTAATTTGGCCCTAGCTTGCCCCTCAGGAGAAAATTTCTACCCAATTGAACGTCTAAAACGCTTAACTGCTCAAGTTTTACGGACACAACCAGATATTTTTAAAAGCTATACTTTACCACCCGGGTCAGTACGACTACGCACACAAATTGCTAGACGAAGCTTGCAACTGGGCATGTTTCTTTCAGCAGATGATATTGTGCTGACTCATGGCACCATGGAGGCTCTAAGTCTCGCGATTATGGCAACAACTCAAGCGGGTGACACCATCGCCCTTGAGATCCCGACTTTTCATAATTTGTACCCGCTCCTGCATAATTTAGGCCGAAAAATTGTAGAAATTCCCACTTCGCCACATACAGGCATGTGTCTAGATACACTTGAAGAACTCTTAAAATCTCAAAGTGTACAAGCCATATTAACGATTCCAACAGGACACAATCCCCTCGGTTTCAGCATGCCTGAAAGCAGCCGCCGTCGCTTGGCAGAGCTAGCCAATCATTTTCAAGTTCCTGTTATTGAAGATGCGATGTATGCCGAATTGCAACTAGCCGAACCTCTCTTACCCAACATTAAGGCATTTGACCAAAATGGATGGGTGTTGGTATGTAGCAGTTATACTAAAACTGTAGCGCCGGACTATCGAATCGGTTGGTTAGAAGCTGGGCGCTTCCGTAATATTGTGCAGCAGCTAAAATTTACAACAACGGTAGCCGAGCCTGCTTTACTCACCGAAACCTTAGGACTTTTCTTGGAAAATGGTGGTTATGACCTGCATTTACGTCAGCTCAAAAAACGCTATCAACAACAAATTGACACTATCAAATCTTATATTTGTCGTTATTTCCCACTTGGTACTCGAGTCAGTCGCCCACAAGCTGGATTTATTTTATGGTTAGAGTTACCCGAATCTATCGACACATTAGAACTGTTTCATCAGGCAATGGATGAAAAAATCTTATGTATGCCGGGAGTTTTATGTTCGGCTGATAAACGTTTTAGTCATTGTTTACGTATAGCAGCTTGTTTTGAGTTGAACCCAAAAATGTTAAATGCTTTGATGCGCTTAGGAGAGCTAGCAAAAAATATGCTACCCGCGCAAAAAGATATAGGCCAAATCCCTACTAATTCAGTAGGTTGAATCAAAAATGCAGAGTTAATAAAATAAAACCATAAATTTTTTATGCCTTTTATTTTATGAATACCGAACTCCTCTCTCCTGCAGGTTCACTCAAAAATATGCGCTATGCATTTGCCTATGGTGCAGATGCCGTATATGCAGGCCAACCACGTTACAGTTTACGTGTGCGTAATAATGCTTTTGATCATGACAACTTAAAAATTGGAATTGATGAAGCTCATGCTTTGGGTAAAAAGTTTTATGTTGTGGTTAATATTCAGCCACATAACAGCAAATTAAAAAACTTTATTCGTGATCTTGAACCGATTGTGGCTATGCAACCAGACGCACTCATTATGTCTGATCCGGGTTTAATTATGATGGTGAGAGAGCATTTTCCTGATGTACAAATTCATCTATCGGTTCAAGCCAACGCCATTAACTGGGCCACTGTTAAATTCTGGAAAGATTACGGTTTAAGCCGAGTCATTTTGTCACGTGAGTTATCTTTAGAAGAGATAGAAGAAATCCAGCAACATGTACCAGATATTGAACTTGAAGTTTTTGTGCATGGCGCACTATGCATGGCCTACTCAGGTCGCTGCTTACTTTCTGGATACATGAACAAACGTGATGCCAACCAAGGTGCTTGTACCAATGCTTGCCGTTGGGACTATAAGCTGCATGAAGCTCAAGAAGATTCAAACGGCGATGTAATTCCAGTCACTCAGCTCAATGAGTCAGAAAAGTCTTGCTGCTCATCAGCACAATCAGAAACAGCCTCGGCTCAAACCCTATTAGTACAACGTAATGATGAAGAAATGTTTGCTGCCGAAGAAGATGAACACGGTACCTATTTTATGAACTCGAAAGATTTACGTGCTGTACAACATGTAGATCGTTTAACCAAAATGGGCATCGCCTCGCTCAAAATTGAAGGCCGTACTAAATCCTATTTTTATTGTGCCCGTACCGCACAAATTTATCGAAAAGCGATTGATGATGCATTAGCAGGAAAACCATTTGACCCAAGCTTAATGTCTCAGCTCGAAGGTTTGGCAAACCGTGGTTATACCGAAGGCTTTTTAAGACGTCATGTGCACAGTGAATATCAAAACTATGCCGATGGCTCATCACATTTTGACTATCAACAATTTTGTGGAGAGGTTTTAGAACGTCAATGCGACTATATTCGCATTGAGGTTAAAAACCGTTTTGTGGTTGGCGACTCACTTGAGCTGATGACACCGCAAGGCAATATTACCTTTAGCTTAACCGAGATGCGCGATTTAAAAGGTAACCCAATTATAGATGCCAAAGGTTCAGGCCATTTCGTTGAGATTCCACTCTCCCAAGATGTTGATATCAGTTATGCACTACTCGTACGCAACTTACCACATGCGAAGGAAAGTATTACTGCATCGACATTAGCTTATTCAGCGAGTTAAAAATGGCACTTTTAATTACAAGTGAATGTATCAATTGTGATATGTGCTTAGCTGAATGCCCGAACATCGCTATTTTTGAAGGGAGCAAAGTTTATGAAATTGATCCACTTCGTTGTACCGAGTGTGTAGGCTTTTACGATGCGCCAACATGTAAGGCGGTTTGTCCAATCGATTGTATAAAACAAGATCCAGCACATATTGAAACCCAAGATCAACTATTAGAGAAATTTAAGGGATTAAATTTGCTCGGCTAATCTATCTTTTAAAAAGTTTATAGAGGATCAAGCTAAAGGCGCTGATCCTCTAAATGACTGCACGGATCAATGATTAAATAAACGAATAAATAGCTGAGACCACTTTGCAAGTGATAAAATCAAATGATCAGTTCAGTTTAATTTACTTGTATTTGTGTACCAAAGAAATTGAACAATCGTTAAAACTGATCTAACCATTTCAATATTTCATATAGATTGATTAAAACTCATTCTGGCGTAGCTCCCCATGTCTTATCTTTATTTAGCAATTGCGATTGCTTGTGAAGTCATTGCAACTTCAGCTTTAAAAGCATCTCAAGGTTTTACTGTTCCAATTCCGTCGATTATTACTGTTGTGGGTTATGCAATTGCTTTCTATTTATTGTCTCTGACGCTAAAAACAATTCCGATCGGAATTGCATATGCTATTTGGTCGGGTGCAGGTATTATTTTAATTTCTGCAATTGGCTGGATATTTTACAAACAGCATTTAGACTTGGCAGCCTGCATTGGTCTTACTTTAATGATCGCAGGCATTATCATTATTAATGTGTTTTCTAAAAATACTCATCTATAAAATATAATTAAAAAACAACCGAGTACGGTGAGAATCTTTTATAAAAAATTTCACCATACTCGGTATGACAGCTTACTTTAAACTGCCCGTTAGAAACTGCTTTAAGCGTTCACTTTTCGGATTATTGAGTACTTCATCAGGATGACCCTGTTCTTCAATCTTCCCTTGATGCAAAAAAATTACTTGATTAGACACATGACGCGCAAAGCCCATTTCATGTGTCACCACAATCATGGTACGTCCTTCTTCAGCCAAACCCTGCATTACTTTTAATACTTCACCCACCAACTCTGGGTCAAGCGCACTGGTTGGCTCATCAAACAACATAACTTCTGGTTCCATAGCCAAAGCACGAGCAATCGCTACACGTTGCTGCTGACCACCAGATAAAAATGCTGGATACTTACTCTCAACGCTTTCAGGCAATCCAACTTTGCGTAGATATTTCCGTGCACACTCTTCTGCTTCAGCACGTTTTACCCCAAGCACATGAATTGGCCCTTCAATGACATTTTCAAGCACTGTCATGTGAGACCATAAATTAAAATGCTGAAATACCATCATCAGCTGGGTACGCATTTTTTGTAGTTGCTTTGGGTCAACCACTTTTAAATTGCCTTTTTTATCAAAGACTGTGCGTAATTTTTCACCATTGAGCTTAATGGTGCCATTGCTCGGTTGTTCTAAAAAGTTGATACAACGCAGCAAGGTACTTTTACCTGAACCGGATGAACCAATAATACTAATTACATCGCCAGCATTTGCGTCAAGTGAGATCCCTTTTAGTACTTCATGATCGCCGAATGTTTTGTGTAAATCACGAATCACTAGTTTTGCAACGTGTTCCATTTATGTCTCCTAATGATTCGATGGCTTTAAAAATGCCAACCAACGTTTTTCCAACTTACGAAATATCCAAATCAAAATAAATGCCAGCATCGCATATAACACCGCAGCAATTCCAAACGCATTAAAAGTGTCATAGGTTGCCGCATTCACATCGCGCGCAATTTTTAAAATATCTGGAACAGTTGCTGTAAATGCAATAGTTGTCGCGTGCAACATTAAAATGACTTCATTACCGTAAAATGGCAAAGCACGGCGCAACATCGACGGAATGATAATACGTGTGTAGAGTTTCCATTTTGACATACCAAAAGCTTGGGCAGCTTCAATCTCACCATGTGGAATAGAACGAATCGCTCCAGCAAAAATTTCAGTCGTATATGCACCAGTATTGAGCGCGAATGCCAAAATGGTGCAATTTATGCCCTCTCGAAAAAATGCATCGAGTGCCTGATGTTCATGCACATAATTAAAGTTGTAAATGCCTGAGTAAATAATCAACAATTGGATGTACAGTGGTGTGCCACGAAAAACGTAGGTAAACAACCAAACTGGACCACGCAACCAAAGATTTTCTGATACTCGTGCAAGAGACAGAGGTACTGCAAGCACAAAACCAATGCCAATAGAAAGCACCAATAACCAAGCAGTCATCGCGACACCGGTCATCTGTAGACCATCGGTCCAAAGGTATGATTGCCAATATTGTTGAAGGATTTCAATCATAATTGTCCCTTCCTCACACCAGCAGAATAACGACGTTCAAGCCACATTAAAATCAGATTCGATATGGTAGTAATTGCCAAATAGATTGCAGCAGCCACGATGCTAAAAAAGAACAGTTGCATGCTACTTCTACCCGCATCTTGCGTAATTTTTACAATGTCAGTCAGGCCAATAATTGAAACCAGTGCGGTTGCCTTAATCAAGACTTGCCAGTTGTTACCAATACCCGGCAATGCAAAACGCATCATTTGAGGGAATAAAACACGTCGAAAAACCTGCCAAGGGGTCATGCCATAGGCCATTGCTGCTTCAATTTGCCCTGTTGGAACCGATTGAAATGCACCACGAAAGGTCTCGGTAAAATATGCACCATAAATGAACGCTAAAGTAATCACACCAGCCACAAATGGGTTGATATCAATTTGGTCCATTTGCAGTGATTCAGTAATTTGGTTTAAACCCAACTGCAAGCTATAAAATAACAGCAGCATAATCACTAAGTCAGGTACACTACGAATGAGTGTGGTATAAGCGGTCGCAATATAACGTAAGGCTTTAATATTAGAGAGTTTTGAACTCGCACCAATTAAGCCAATAATGACAGAAAGCAAAAGTGACAACAGCGCAAGCTGTATAGTCATCCATGTTCCGCTGAGAAGGAGTGGCCCATAGCCAGAAAAAAACATGACTCATCTTCTCCTTAAAAACAATATCTAATATTGATGAGATGAGAATAGATTTAAAAATGTCGGCAATAAGCCGACATTTTTCACATCATTAATAAATGTTAAAGGAGAAATATTTTTTCTCGAGTTTCTTGTATGTACCATCCGCAATGATTGCTGCGAGTGCTTTGTCAATATTCGCTTTCAAATCTGCATCTTCTTTGCGTAAACCAATCGCTGCACCTACACCCAGTGTTTTTGCATCAACTACATTGCTACCAACAAAAGTAAAGTTTTTGCCTTTTGGTTGTTTTAAGAAAGCACCATCAACCATGATTGCATCTTGTAAAGTTGCATCCAAACGACCTGACATCATGTCTTGATAAATCAAATCTTGAGTTGGATAAGGAACAACGCTCACACCTTTTGGCGCCCAATAGGTTTTCGCGTAAGTTTCTTGAATGGTGCCCTGTTGCACACCTACACGCTTACCTTTCAGTGATGCAGCTGTCGGTAATAACGGTGAGCCTTTTTTTGCAACCATACGCGTTGGCGTATTGTAGATTTTACTACTAAACAAAATTTGTTTCGCACGTTCATCAGTGACTGTCATTGATGAAAGAATGCCGTCAAACTTTTTCGCTTTAAGTGCTGGAATCATCCCGTCAAAAGAGTTTTCAACCCAAACACATTTGGCTTTGAGTTTTGCACAAACTGCATTACCCAAATCAACGTCAAAACCAGTTAACTTGCCATCTGGTGTTTTATATTCAAACGGCGCATAAGACGACTCAGTACCAAAACGAATCACCTTCCAATCCTTTGCTTGAACATTCGTCGCAACAGCAGCCAAAACTAAAGTTGTTGAAACGAACATTTTTTTCATAAAGCTTGCCATCTTGAAGCTTCTCCTTAAAATCCAAATAAGGTGATAAAAACTTGAGTATTCAAAATTACTCTTCTGCTGAAAGAATTGCAATTTCTATACCATAAATTAAGGATTTATGAAGATGTCAAAACAGCGGATTGTATTAACTGATTAAATGTTGAAAAATCACTCAAACTTTAAGCTTAATTCTTGAGTGTATAGGCTTCTGCCATATTTTCATTTTCAACTAATGTCCGAATGGTGTATTCATGGTTATTTTCTTTGGCACTGGCAAACTCACATTTCTGATCCCATAACATTGAACAACCACTCAACAATGGACAACCTGCAAATAATTCGGCCACCCAATCAACAAATACGCGAACTTTAGGCGATAAATGACGGTTTTGTAGATATACGACTGATATTGGCATAGGTGCTGGCAACCATTCAGTCAGCACTTCCTTAAGTGAGCCCTCTTCTAGCTGTTTCGCCACCATATAATACGGGCATTGAATCAAACCAAAACCCTGTACAGCCAAATCGATATATGAATCACCATCGTTGACAGAGACACGCCCTTTCACACCAATACTATGAATTTCACCGTTCACCATGAAATCCCAGTCAATATTACGTCCAGTACGACTATTAAAGTAATGCACGACTTGATGTTTTTTTAAGTCATCAATGACTTTGGGTTCGCCATGTTCCGCCAAATAGCGAGGTGCAGCAACCGTCACACATTGAATGGTACCAATACGACGGGCAACCAGACTCGAATCTTTTAGTTCTCCAATACGAATCACGCAGTCCACAGCATCTTGTACCAGATCTACTGGCCGGTCGCTCATGCCAATCACCAATTCAATATCTGGATAACGTGTATGGAAATCACAGAGCATTGGAATTAAGATCATGCGCCCAATCGAAGCTTTAACATCAATGCGGAGTCGCCCGCGTGGACCACGCTCTGCATCATGAAAGGAAGATTCAATATCGGTAACATCCGCTAAAATACGGGCTGTCCGGTCATAATATACGGCGCCATCGGGTGTGAGACTGATTTTACGAGTTGTACGGTTAAGCAAACGAACTTGTAAATGTTTTTCTAAACCCTGAATGGTTGTCGTCACAGAAGCACGCGGTAAACCCAAACTGTCAGCTGCTAAACTGAAACTATTTGTTTCGACAACTTTGTTAAAGACTTTCATGGCATGAAATAGATCCACACGCACACTCCTATCAATGCATTTTTTAATTCAAACACATCAATTGTTATAAAAATACGAATAGTGTTATCGAATTTAATATATTTATTCGTGATTGACAAACTTTTATGCTCCGTCCATTGCATAAACCCTGTTTCTCCCATACGGACCATAACTAAAAGTCTGAAAACAGGTATCCAAATAAGTAGGAGCACCCCATGTCATTATCACGAAAACAGTTCGCACTGTCTGCCGTTCTTGTTGCTCTCTTAGCAACAGGTGGTAGTTTTATATTTTTACATGAAAATGCCGATGCGAAAGCTGCACCAGCCGCAGCTCAACAAGCTGCTACTGTTGATGTAGCACCTGTGGTTAGTAAAACCATTACCGATTGGCAAGAATATTCCGGACGCTTAGAAGCGATTGATCAAGTCGATATCCGGCCTCAAGTTTCTGGCAAACTCATTGCTGTTCATTTTAAAGATGGCAGCCTAGTCAAAAAGGGCGACTTACTTTTTAAGATTGATCCCCGTCCTTTTGAAGCAGAACTCAATCGTGCTCAAGCACAACTCGCGTCAACTGAAGCACAAGTTACATATACAGCATCTAATCTTTCCCGTATTCAACGTCTAATTCAAAGTAATGCTGTCTCTCGTCAAGAGCTGGATCAGGCCGAAAATGAAGCACGCTCAGCAACTGCCAACCTGCAAGCAGCTAGAGCGGCTGTTCAGTCTGCACGCTTAAATCTTGAGTACACTCGCATTACTGCACCAGTCAGTGGCCGAATTTCTCGTGCTGAGGTGACAGTAGGTAATGTCGTTTCTGCTGGGAGTGGAGCACAAGTTTTAACAAGCTTGGTGTCTGTATCTCGCCTCTATGCATCTTTTGATGTTGATGAACAAACTTACCTGAAATACATCAGTAATCAGCGTAATTCCGCACAAGTTCCTGTCTATATGGGGCTTGCAAATGAATCCGGTTTCTCACGTGAAGGTAATATTAATTCTATTGATAACAACCTAAATACTACTTCAGGCACGATTCGTGTTCGCGCGACTTTCGACAATCCAAATGGGGTTTTACTTCCTGGTTTATATGCTCGAATTCGTCTAGGCGGTGGTCAACCTCGTGCAGCCATACTTGTTAGCCCAACTGCGATTGGTGTCGATCAAGATAAACGCTTTGTTGTGGTTGTCGATGCTAAAAATCAAACTGCTTATCGCGAAGTGAAACTCGGCACACAACAAGATGGTTTGCAAATTATTAATAGTGGATTACAAGTTGGTGATCGCATTGTGGTGAATGGTTTACAACGTATTCGACCAGGAGATCCTGTTACTCCCCATCTGGTTCCTATGCCAAACGCACAAATCACAGCTAACACTACTCCCGCTCAACCTCAGCCAACAGATAAAACATCAACTCCGGCAAAAGGTTAATCAGATATGAATATTTCTAAATTTTTTATTGATCGGCCGATCTTTGCTGGTGTGTTATCCGTATTGATGCTGCTCGCGGGTCTACTTTCGGTATTCAAATTACCGATTTCTGAATATCCAGAAGTTGTTCCACCCTCTGTTGTCGTACGTGCTCAATATCCGGGTGCAAACCCAAAAGTGATTGCAGAAACTGTCGCCTCTCCGCTTGAAGAATCGATCAATGGCGTTGAAGACATGCTGTATATGCAATCTCAGGCAAACAGTGATGGTAATTTAACCATTACTGTCAACTTCAAGCTAGGTATTGACCCAGACAAAGCACAACAACTGGTTCAAAACCGCGTGTCTCAGGCCCTGCCTCGCCTGCCTGAAGATGTACAGCGTTTGGGTGTAACCACTTTAAAAAGCTCACCGACTTTAACCATGGTTGTGCATCTGACTTCACCAGATAATCGCTATGACATGACTTATCTACGTAACTATGCAGTATTGAACGTGAAAGATCGTCTGGCACGTTTACAAGGCGTAGGCGAAGTCGGTTTATTTGGTTCTGGTGATTACGCGATGCGTGTATGGCTTGATCCACAAAAAGTAGCTCAGCGGAATCTCACAGCAACTGAAATTGTCAATTCAATCCGTGAACAAAACATTCAGGTTGCAGCAGGTACAATTGGTGCATCGCCAACTAACTCTCCTGTACAACTTTCAGTAAATGCTCAAGGTCGTTTAACGACTGAGCAAGAATTCGCAGATATCATCTTAAAAACTGCCCCAGATGGCGCGGTCACCCGATTGGGTGATGTTGCCCGTGTTGAGCTTGCAGCCTCACAATATGGCTTACGCTCATTACTCGACAACAAACAAGCCGTCGCGATTCCAATTTTCCAAGCACCTGGCGCTAATGCTTTGCAAGTTTCGGATCAAGTGCGTAGCACAATGAAGGAACTTTCAAAAGATTTCCCATCTTCAATTAAATACGACATTGTTTACGATCCAACCCAGTTCGTACGTGCCAGTATTAAAGCTGTAGTTCATACACTGCTTGAAGCAATTGCGCTGGTTGTGGTGGTTGTTATTTTATTCTTACAAACATGGCGAGCTTCCATTATTCCATTGCTTGCAGTACCTGTTTCTATTATTGGTACGTTCGCACTCATGCTCGCTTTTGGTTATTCCATCAATGCACTGTCACTGTTCGGGATGGTACTTGCTATCGGCATTGTGGTCGATGACGCGATTGTCGTCGTCGAAAATGTCGAGAGGAATATTGAAGCTGGTTTAAGTCCAAGAGATGCAACTTATCGCGCCATGCGAGAAGTGAGTGGGCCTATTATTGCGATTGCTCTTACTCTCGTTGCAGTATTTGTACCTCTTGCTTTCATGACAGGTTTAACGGGCCAATTTTATAAACAATTTGCCATGACTATTGCTATTTCAACAGTCATTTCAGCCTTTAACTCGCTCACCCTTTCCCCTGCTTTGGCAGCCATGTTACTGAAAGGACATGATGCTAAACCTGATGTATTAACACGCATAATGAACCGCGTGTTTGGACGGTTCTTTGGACTGTTTAACCGTGTATTTACACGCACCTCAGACCGTTATGGTAAAGGCGTGAGTCGTGTCATCTCTCATAAAGCTTCAGCAATGGGTGTCTATGCTGCTCTGCTAGGCTTAACAGTTGGTATTTCTTATATTGTTCCGGGTGGCTTTGTTCCCGCTCAAGACAAACAATATTTGATTAGCTTTGCTCAATTACCAAACGGCGCATCTTTAGATCGTACCGAATCAGTCATTCGTAAAATGAGTGACACTGCTCTTAAACAACCTGGTGTAGAAAGTGCCGTTGCATTCCCTGGCCTATCAATTAACGGTTTTACCAACAGCTCAAGCGCAGGTATTGTCTTTGTGACCTTAAAGCCATTTGATGAGCGTAAGGCTAAAGACTTATCTGCCAATGCAATTGCAGGTGCCTTAAACCAGAAATATTCAGCCATTCAAGATGCCTATATTGCTGTTTTCCCACCGCCACCAGTGATGGGCTTAGGGACCATGGGCGGCTTTAAACTACAACTTGAAGACAGAGGTGCCTTAGGCTATTCAGCCTTGAACGATGCTGCACAAAACTTTATGAAAGCAGCAAAATCAGCGCCTGAACTTGGTCCAATGTTCTCAAGTTATCAAATTAATGTACCTCAACTGAACGTAGATTTAGACCGTGTAAAAGCTAAGCAGCAAGGTGTGGCTGTCACAGATGTGTTCAACACCATGCAGATTTATTTAGGTTCTCAATACGTAAATGACTTTAACCGCTTTGGACGTGTTTATCAGGTTCGAGCGCAAGCCGATGCTCCTTTCCGTGCTAATCCTGAAGATATTTTGCAGCTTAAAACCCGTAACAGTGCGGGACAAATGGTGCCGTTATCTTCATTAGTTAATGTAACGCAAACCTATGGCCCAGAAATGGTAGTTCGTTATAACGGCTATACCTCAGCAGATATTAACGGTGGCCCTGCACCGGGTTATTCATCTAGCCAAGCAGAAGCTGCGGTTGAACGTATTGCTGCACAGACCTTACCACGTGGTATTAAGTTCGAATGGACAGATTTAACTTACCAAAAAATCTTGGCTGGTAATGCAGGACTCTGGGTATTCCCAATTAGCGTATTACTGGTGTTCTTAGTTTTAGCCGCTCAATATGAAAGTCTAACTTTACCTTTAGCTGTAATTTTAATTGTACCAATGGGGATTTTGGCAGCTCTGACGGGTGTTTGGCTGACAGGCGGAGATAACAACATCTTTACCCAAATTGGTCTGATGGTACTGGTCGGGCTGGCCTGTAAAAACGCCATATTAATTGTCGAATTTGCTCGTGAACTGGAAATGCAAGGAGCAACGGCATTCAAAGCTGCGGTTGAAGCAAGTCGTCTACGTTTGCGCCCAATTTTAATGACTTCTATTGCATTCATTATGGGTGTCATACCACTAGTGACTTCTACAGGTGCGGGTTCTGAAATGCGCCATGCCATGGGTATTGCCGTATTCTTCGGCATGATTGGGGTAACTTTCTTTGGTTTATTCCTAACCCCTGCCTTTTATGTCCTGATTCGTACATTGAATAGCAAACATAAATTACATTCGGCGGCTGTACATGAAGCACCACTAGCCAACCCACATGACCACTAAGGAGGACATTTGATGACAGCATTGAAACAAAAATGGTTATTGTCCTCACTCATGGGGAGCCTGCTTCTTGCAGGCTGCTCTTTGGCTCCCGAATATCAACCAGCCAAGGTTATTGTTCCAGTCAAATTTAAAGAGTCAGACCCTAAACTTGAAGATAGTAACTGGAAAATCGCCCAACCTGCCGATGCACAATCACGTGGCGAATGGTGGCGAGTTTTTAATGATGTGCAGTTAAATGAACTAGAGCAACAAGCTATTGCGGGTAACCAAAACCTCAAAGCTGCTGCTGCCAATATTCAGGCATCTCGTGCACTACGTTCGGCAGCACAGGCCGAACGCCTACCAAGTATTGGTGCAGGTTTTGGCCCAACACGTCAAAAGCCATCCCCTGCTTCATTAGGTTTAGATGACAATGCCCATACGTCTGCGCAAACCTTATGGCGTGCTCAAGCTAATGTGTCGTATGAACTCGATTTATTTGGTCGTATTGCCAGCAGTGTCAATGCAGCAACGGCTGATGTACAGCAACAAGAAGCTTTATATCAGTCGGCACTTTTAGCCTTACAGGCCGATGTTGCACAAGGCTATTTTCTCATTCGACAACTTGATGCTGAGCAAGCAATTTATAATCGTACAATTAAATTGCTAGGTGAGACACGAGATCTGGTACAAACTCGATTTCGCAATGGTTTAGTCAGTGAGTTAGATGTGTTCAGAGCACAAACTGAACTTGCAACAGCACAAACCAATGCATTGAACATTGCCCGTAACAGAGCGAATGCTGAACATGCGCTTGCCGTATTGCTAGGGAAAACACCAGCTGATTTCAATCTAGTCGTTCAACCCTTAGCAACAAACAGCATTCGTCTCCCAGCAGGCTTACCCTCTGCTTTACTTGAGCGCAGACCAGATATTGCAGCGGCTGAACGTGCAATGGCAGCAGATAACGCCCGAATTGGTATTGCACGTGCTGCTTTCTTCCCAAAACTGGATATGACAGGCGCACTGGGTTATGAATCATCAACTTTAGGTGATTTAGGTAAATGGTCGAGCCGTACATTTTTGCTTGGTCCAGTCGCAGGCACCATTTTGTCTTTACCATTATTTGATGGTGGACAACGTAAGGCTGGCGTTGCGCAAGCACGAGCCACCTATGAAGAAAGTGTCGCAAACTATCGCCAAACTGTACTAAATGCATTTCGCGAAGTTGAAAATGGTTTATCTGACCAAAGGATTCTTGATCAGCAAATTCAGGCTCAAAATCAAGCACTCTCTTCTTCACGTCATGCAAATCAAATCTCACATTTACGTTATCGCGAAGGTGCGATTAGTTATCTAGATGTCATTGATTCTGATCGTACTATTTTGCAACAAGAGCAACTTTCTGCGCAGCTTAACGGCAGTAGAATCATTGCTAGCGTAGATTTAATTCGTGCATTAGGTGGTGGCTGGCAGGCTGTTTCACATAATTAACCTGATATAAAAAAAGCGCCTTACGGCGCTTTTTTTATATATTCACAAATTAGTGTGCATATACAGGGAATTTTGCACAAACAGCTTCAACTTTCGCTTTTACATCAGCAATAACTTTTTCGTCACCTTTGCTGTCAATCACGTCAGCGATCCAACCAGCAAGTTCACGAACTTCAGCTTCACCAAAACCACGAGTTGTTACTGCTGGAGTACCGATACGGATACCAGAAGTCACAAATGGAGAACGTGGATCATTTGGAACTGAGTTTTTGTTCACAGTAATGTGAGCAGCGCCTAACCAAGCATCTGCTTCTTTACCAGTTACGTCTTGTTTGATTAAAGATAACAAGAACAAGTGGTTGTCTGTACCGCCAGAAACAACATCGTAACCACGTGCAATCAATACTTCAGCCATAGCTTGAGCATTTTTCACAACTTGTTGTTGGTAAGCTTTAAAGTCATCAGACATAGCTTCTTTGAAGCAGATTGCTTTAGCAGCAATCGCATGCATCAATGGACCACCTTGGTTACCAGGGAATACAGCTGATTGAAGTTTTTTCTCGATTTCTTCATTCGCTTTTGCAAGGATTAAACCAGAACGTGGACCACGAAGTGTTTTATGAGTCGTAGTTGTTGTTACGTCAGCAATTTGAACTGGGTTTGGATATACACCCGCAGCAACAAGACCTGCAACGTGAGCCATATCAACAAACAAGTAAGCGCCAACTTTGTCCGCGATGTCACGGAAACGTTGCCAATCTACAACACGGCTATAAGCAGAGAAACCAGCAACGATCATACGTGGCTTGTGCTCTAATGCTAAACGTTCAACTTCTTCGTAATCGATCTCACCTGTTTCAGAGTTTAGACCGTATTGAACCGCATTATAAGTTTTACCAGAGAAGCTTACTTTCGCACCGTGAGTCAAGTGACCACCGTGAGCCAAGCTCATACCTAAAACTGTATCGCCTGGGTTAAGAAGCGCTAGATAAACAGCAGAGTTAGCTTGTGAACCAGCATGTGGTTGAACGTTTGCGTAATCAGCACCAAAAAGTTCTTTAGCACGATCAATCGCCATTTGCTCAATGATATCCACATATTCGCAACCGCCATAATAGCGTTTACCTGGATAACCTTCTGCATATTTGTTCGTAAGTTTTGATCCTTGCGCTTCCATCACAGCAGGAGAGCAATAGTTTTCAGATGCAATTAACTCGATATGTGCTTCTTGACGCTCACCTTCAGAAGCAATTGCTTGAGCTAATTCTGGATCAAATTCAGAAATGGAAATATTGGCAAACATTAGCGGGGGTCCTATAAATTAGGGCTTTTAAGCCGTGCTAAGATTGCGACATATTGTAGCATGAACTTTATAATTAAACAGAATCAAGTTAGCTCAGTTTTAAATAAAAATGGCTCAAGTTTTATAAAAAATGAGCCATTGTTTATAAATCAATTAAAAAGCTCTTTTAAAGCTTATATTTTAAACTTCCCATCGTTAATTTTATCTTACAACAAAGTTAAAAAGACTTTAAATATCAATAACTCTATTGACCAGCCAATAAAGTCTGAACATTTCCAACAATGTTATCTACATTACTGCTCATCGCCGTCTCATGGTCCCAGTTACCCGTTACATAACTATTAATTTTTGTGCCTACGACAGTGGCATTAGATATCAAGATATCAGTAGCAACTTTAGGAACCGTTGTATCTGCTTGCCCTTGATAAATGATAATTGGTGTAGATACTTTTGCCTGTAGAGGTTGAGAATCTTTATCTAAGAATGTTTTAACAATTGGCACACCCATAAAGTTGGTTTGTGTACGCGTATAACCATCGAGTGTTCCGCCATGTGTTTCTGCATAGGTTTGCATATTAACAGCAAAAGTTTGCGCTAATGGTCCCGCACAAATCGTTTCTGCCTGCTGTGCAGTACTTGCAGTTTGTGGAGTAAATACCTGCGAATAATCAAAACTTGGCTGTGTATTTCGAATGCCAGCTGTAACTAAAGCAGTATATGTATCAAGCTGTGCATACATCGGAATCTTTTTATCCAAAGTTGCATTAGCAACTGCTTGTTCACCTGCAATTAAAATAAAACTTAGATTAGAAGCAGGTGCTACCGCTACTGTACCTTTATAGTTTAGCTGTGCACGGCTTGCATATTGTGCAGCGCCCAACGCCGCATGCCCACCCTGAGAATGTCCTACAGTTACCCATTTGTTCGAAGTTAATAAATTACGTTGAGATAAATAGTTACGCGTTGCAACTACAGCATCCGTAATTGAAAAGGCCTCACTTTTAACATTTAAGAATGGATGTATGCCTGGTGTGCCTAAGCCTTCATAGTCAGGTGCGACAACAACATAGCCTGCTGCAAGTAACTTACTAATTAAATCTTTTGTACTGTCTTCTAAAGCAGATTTACTTGGCGCACATGCATCTGCAACCCCTGTCGTTCCATGAGCCCAAACTACAATTGGCCAACCGCCAGCTGGTGGCGGTGTAGTTGGTGTAAATACTAGACTGGTTGCCTGTACCTCTTGCCCACTTTGGCCTAACATTTTATAGGTCAAAATACTACTTTCAGCAGCAACACTCCCTAAGTTAGTACTCGTATAAGCATCTACCTTAACAACGGGGTTTTGAATATTATTGGCTGGAGTACCTGATGGATCAGTACTTGGCGAACTGTCATCACTACTTCCTCCTCCACACGCAGTCAACAATAAGCTTGTGCTAAGAACACTCGTCATTAACAATTTAATTTTCATTGATATATCCCTTAAATTCAATTTTTGTTGTGCTTTAGTTTTTAATGAACATTTTAAATGTCTTACAAAGAATTACGCCTAAACTTAATTTTTCGCAAGTTATATTTGATCAAAATTAGCACCAAAATCTTCTACTTTTCAACATAAATTGAATTTCTTGCGCATCAAACCTCTCTTCATGTTTTAAAGTGAATAGCCAACTGTTACCATTCATAGCTACTCGTGATTGTTTAAAGGGCCAAATATGCAAGCCATTATTTTAGATACAGAAACTCATACACTAAATGGTTTACCTATTGAAATTGCATATGCCCCGATTGAACTTAACGAAGGCAAACTTACCTTAGATAAAAGCAAATTGTTTGATCAGCTCTATCAAGTGGGTGCTCCTATTTCTTATGCAGCGATGGCAGTTCACCATATATTGGAGTCAGATTTAGAAAACCAGCCCCACTATAAAACGTTTCAATTACCTGATAGCACAACTTATATTATTGGTCATAACATTGATTACGATATTGCTGCGATCGCTCGTTGCGGTATTGATATATCAAATATTAAACCAATTTGTACTTTAGCTTTAGCACGTAAAGTTTGGGCAGATGCCGAAGCCCACAATATTTCAGCACTCATCTATATGATTTCTCAAGGCAGCAGCAAAGCTCGGGAAATGCTTAAAGGTGCTCACCGTGCCGATGCCGATATTATTTTAACTGCTAATATTTTGATGCATATTGTCTATCATTTAAATATTCAAGATATTGAAGAGCTTTACCGAGTTTCAGAAGAAGCACGTATCCCAACTACTATTAACTTTGGTAAGCATAAAGGCACTCCAATTGCTGAACTTCCAAAAGACTATATTCAATGGCTATTACGCCAAGATGAGCTTGATGCCTATCTTCGAAAAGCATTGGAAAGTGCGTTTTAACAATTTAACCAAATGATATTTATAGATTATTCATCATACTGTCATTTTTAGGACTTATTGTTAACCCCATTTATATTTTATTAAAAACAGTACTGTTCAACTGAGAAAATTGAACAGTCTGGTTTATTTTTTATATTGGGGAAAAGTAATGGCTGGTTTTTATAGAACCAATTTGGGAAGAGTTGCACTTCAACAACGCAATATTGTTTTAAATGCAAAACAAAGGCGTTTGCTACTCTTAATAGACCATGAAGATTTTCAAAACTTAAATGATGAATTTAAAAAACGTATTGCATCACCAGAACTAATTCAACAACTTATAGACTTAAAACTTATTGCCCCAATTTCCTCTGCCGAAGCCTCTACTGATGAAGAAATTACTTTAAAAACATCAACAACAAATAATGTAAAAGTAAAGCAAAAAGAAACTGTTGTTAGCGCTATACTGCAATCCACTCATCTTGTTAGTGAAATCCAGCTTTCTCAAGAAAAAATGCTAGATTCCTCTTGTTCTTCATATTCTCAACCAGCAGCACCTGCTCAGACTCTTTCTTTTGAAGAAATACAGCAGTTAATGATGAACACACTTAGCAATTATTGTGGACTAATGACCAAACCACTTGTTCAAAAAATAGAGAAAACTATAACAATACAAGAGCTTAAATTATGTCAGATGCAATGGATTACCTGTTTACAAGAATCGCGCATTCCCCCACAGGAACTTGCAAGAGCTTTACGTACAATTAACTATTCAATTCAGCTTCTTTAACAAAGTATATAAAATATGAACAACCTGCTGTTTAATTAAGCATTAAATTCACTTGGCATGTATTTCGTGCTTTACCTGCAAGTGTTTTTTTCCTATGATGTGCCCCACGCATGCGCTCGTAGCTCAGTTGGATAGAGTACAGGTTTCCGAAACCTGGGGTCGTGGGTTCGATCCCCGCCGAGCGCGCCAGCTTTTATATAATAATTTCTAAATTTATCTTAATTTTATAAAATTCCGACTATTTTACTTGGTTTATTAATCATTATCGCTCAAAATATACCCCTCTTTCATAATGTGAGAATTTCATGACTGATGCTTTGGTTTTAAGAGATTTGTCCAAAACATATCGTAATGGTTTTCAGGCGTTAAAAGGTATTAACCTCACTGTGCCTGAAGGTGAATTTTATGCGTTGTTAGGCCCAAATGGTGCCGGCAAATCAACAACCATTGGTATTATCAGCTCCCTCACGAAAAAAACCTCAGGAACAGTTGAGATTTTTGGACATAATCTTGACACCCACCCCTCTCTGGCAAAGCAGCAGCTTGGTGTTGTCCCTCAAGAATTTAACTTTGGACAGTTTGAAAAAACATTCGATATTTTAGTCACTCAAGCTGGCTATTACGGTATCCATCAAAAGATAGCAGAAAAACGTGCCGAACATTATTTAGAAAAACTCGGTCTGTGGGAAAAACGCAATATACAAGCACGTATGCTGTCTGGTGGTATGAAGCGCCGTCTGATGATTGCTCGTGCCATGATGCATGAACCGCAACTTCTTATTTTAGATGAACCTACTGCTGGTGTAGATATTGAATTACGCCGTTCTATGTGGGATTTTCTGACCGAAATGAACGAAAGCGGTACTTCTATTATTTTAACGACCCACTATTTAGAAGAAGCAGAAATGTTGTGTCGTCAAATTGCGATTATTGACCGCGGTGTAATTAAAGAAGATACCAGCATGAAGAGCTTCCTTAATCAGCTCAATGAAGAATCATTTATCTTCGATTTAGCCGAACCGATTGGGCCGCTTCAGTTAAACATTATTGGTGTAAAGTTCAACTTAATTGATAGCAATACTTTAGAAGTAACGATGGATAGAGCGCATACATTGAATGACCTATTCCAGCTATTAGAATCTCAAGGTATTCGTGTTCGTAGTATGCGTAATAAATCGAACCGTTTAGAAGAGTTATTTGTCAAAATGGTCGAGAAAAATCTTGAAGGAGAGGCAAAATGAATTTTAGCCAACTGCAAATTGCTCTCTGGACCATAGTTCGTAAAGAAGTACGCCGTTTTCTACGCATTTGGCCACAAACCTTATTACCACCGGCAATTACGATGAGTTTGTACTTTGTCATTTTTGGTAATTTGGTGGGTTCACGCATTGGACAAATGGGTGGCGTGAGCTATATGCAATTTATTGTGCCTGGCTTAATTATGATGGCTGTCATTACGAATAGTTATGCCAACGTGTCTTCAAGTTTCTTTAGTGTAAAATTCCAAAAAAGCATTGAAGAACTCATCATGAGTCCCGTGCCACTACATATTATTCTGTGGGGTTATGTGATTGGTGGTATTTGCCGTGGTGTATTAGTGGGTACAATTGTGACTGCGATGAGCATGTTCTTTACTCACCTTTTTATACACAACTGGTTTGTAACTATATATACAGTCTTAATTACTTCGGTTCTTTTCTCGTTAGGTGGTTTTATTAATGCAGTCTATGCAAAATCATTTGATGATATCTCTATTATTCCAACGTTTGTCCTTACACCTTTAACCTATTTAGGCGGTGTGTTTTATGCCATTAGTGCACTTGGTCCTTTTTGGCAAAAACTTTCTTTAATTAATCCTATTGTTTATATGGTAAATGCTTTCCGTTTCGGCATTTTAGGTCATAGTGACGTGAACGTTACGTTCTCTTTAATCATTGTGACATTATGTTGTGTTGTACTTTATGGAATTGCTTACTATTTACTTGCTCGTGGTTCAGGAATGCGTGAATGAGTGTAGAACAGTCTTTATTGGGTAAAGAAACCCAATATCCAACTAATTATCAACCTGATGTTTTATTTCCAATTGCCCGTGCTCAGTCTCGTGAAAGCTACTCGCATATTGAAGGCATTACGCAAGGTAAAGATTGGTGGCATGTTTTTGAAATATCTTGGTTAAACTCGCACGGTATTCCACAAGTTGCTATTGGCAGAATTACACTGCCCGCTTCTTCACCGAATTTGATTGAATCAAAGTCATTAAAACTTTACTTCAATAGTCTTAACTTCACTCAATTTGACTCTAAACAGTCATTTATTGAAACAGTTGAAAAAGATCTATCAACTGCGGCAGGCGCAAAAGTTGAGCTGACTCTATTTCAGGTTGATGATTTAGATATTTCTAAACCTCAAGGCATTTGCATTGATGACCTTACTCCAGAACGTTTAGAACAACATCCTGATGCGACTCTTTTAAAACAAGATGAGTCTGGTGATGAAATTGAAATTGAACTGTATTCTCATCTTTTGAGAAGTAACTGCCCAGTCACGGGACAACCAGATTGGGGCACGGTTTTCATCCGTTTTAAAGGCAAAAAACCTTGTTATCGTAGTGTTTTAGCTTATATTATCTCGTACCGTCAGCATAACGGCTTTCACGAACAGTGTGTCGAGCAGATCTTTGCCGATATTTGGCAAAATCTAGAGCCTGAGAAGCTGATGGTTTATGCAACTTATACTCGTCGCGGCGGACTTGATATTAACCCTTGCCGAGTATCGGATCTTTCATGGATGCCAAAACCGATTCGATTGGCACGACAATAAAACGAATAATTTGAGGATACACCATGCCGTTTTTTGGTTTTACCCCTTCTGAAGGCTTATTGAACGATATGCAAACTGGAATTGCGAATAAGAATTCTAGTGAACCTTTATATCCACTTCGCGATAAGATCGCTTTACAGCTTAATGAAGAAATTATTAATAATGTCTTAATTCAGTTAGTACAGCATTTTCCTGCAAGTGAAAAACGCGATACTGCCGAAAAACTAGCAGGTTATGTCAAATCAACTGTTGCTGTTCTTTTAAAGCAATTATTAAGCAAAGCACCAAATGATGTCGTTAAACAGTCGGTAGAGTTTTCTGAAAAAAGCTTATTTAAAGACCCACAAGGTCAATATAAAGTAGGCGTAAATTTAGATGCAGGTTTAGTGACTAACCTTAAGCATAACTTTACTGAGCTTGAAGCAGGCAATGACATTAATAAAGCTGCTTTAGCTGAACTATATAAACAGTTTGGCGATGCCATGATCAAACACTTCATGTCTGATTTTAATAAAACATTAGACCTTGGCATGATTAAGCGTAAAGCAGCCGATATTGGTGCAGCAGCTGTAACAAAAGCTGTTCACATTGCAATCGATAAACTGATTCCAAGTTTAAATCGCACCGAACTTAAAGCGATGGCTGAATATCATGATGGTTTATTCTTTAACTAATAAAAAATAGACTATCGGAAACCTAGCGAGAGCTAGGTTTTTTTATTGCAAAATATTGATATACATTGCCATTAACCAAGTTTATGTTAGCATGCCCCAAGCACTGATTGACCTTAGTTAACGCCGCATGTCTCCTAGCCCACAATATAAATTTTTACGCCAAGCTCCCCGAGATGGTCTTAGCACTGCTATGCAACCTTCGAAGTGGCAACAACTCCATGTTGACCCTTGGTTATGCCTATTTCTGCTCTTAAATGCGCTATTAGGTTTAACCGTACTATATAGTGCTTCTGCACAAGATGTAGGGTTAGTGAGTAAACAAGCCATGAGTTTTGGTATTGGCTTTTTAGTGATGTTTGGTCTAGCCCAAATTCCCCCCAAGGTCTATCAAGCTTTTTCCCCATATTTTTATTTATTTGGCTTATTTGCGCTCGTTGCAGTCAAAGTGTTCGGTGAAGTCCGAATGGGTGCTCAGCGCTGGATTGATATTCCTGGTTTTGGAAGTGTTCAACCCAGTGAGTTCATGAAAATCGGCATGCCCATGATGATTGCATGGTTTTTAGCACGAAAACCTCTCCCCCCTAGCTTTTCACAAGTTGTTTTATCATTAATGTTAATTGGTATTCCTTTTTTACTGATTGCGGAACAACCAGATTTAGGGACATCGCTTTTAGTGCTAGCAAGCGGCATATTTGTTTTATTTTTAAGTGGATTATCATGGCGTATGATTGGTGCCGCAGGAGCCTGCGCAGCAATCGTCATTCCAATTGCTTGGGAATTTCTTCTACACGACTATCAGCGTCAAAGGGTTTTAACGTTGCTTAATCCAGAGGCAGATGCACTCGGTACAGGTTGGAATATTATTCAATCTAAAACTGCTATTGGTTCTGGTGGTTTTTCAGGTAAAGGATTTCTTGAAGGAACTCAATCACATTTGCACTTTTTACCCGAAGGTCATACTGACTTTATTATTGCAGCGTATTCCGAAGAATTTGGGCTCATTGGTGTACTTATATTAGTTATTCTTTATTTTGCTATTATTTTTAGAACCTTTCAGATTGGTTTACAGAGCTTCCATAACTATGGACGTTTAGTTGCAGGCGCATTTGGTTTGTCTTTTTTTGTTTATGTATTTGTAAACGCGGGAATGGTCAGTGGTATTTTACCTGTAGTGGGTGTTCCTTTACCTTTTATGAGTTATGGCGGTACCGCTATTATTACTTTAATGGCCACTTTTGGTTTAGTCATGTCTATTCATACACATCGATAATCTGGAATTTAAAAAAGATATGTTGTCTCAATTTGTTAATAAAACTTTAAAAGTACTCGCCTTGTGTACTGGCCTCATCAGCACAAGTCATTTTGCCCAGGCCAATGATTTTGTAACGAATCCTAATTATTTAAATTTTAAACAAAAAGCCATGACTACTTATGGTTTAAGCAGTGAACAAGTTGATGCTGCGATGAGTGGTGCAAAAAATTTACCAAACATTATAAATATTATGACTCGTCCAGGTGAAAGTAAACCTTGGTATGATTATCGCTCTATGTTTTTAGTAGAAGGTACTATTCAACGTGGTGTTCGCTTTAAAAACCAATATGCAGATGCTTTAAATCGCGCTGAACAACAATATGGTGTCTCTCAAGCTGTCATTTTGGGTATTTTAGGTGTTGAGACAGGTTATGGCGCAAATAAAGGTTCTTTTATTACGCGTGACGCCTTAGCCACACTTGCTTTTGGCTACCCTCGCCGTGCTGAATATTTTGGTGATGAGCTAGCGGCTTTGATCGCATGGACTTATAAAGAAGGCTATCCAACAAATAGTATTGTAGGTTCCTACGCAGGTGCAATTGGCTATCCACAATTTATGCCAAGTAATATTAGTAAATATGGGGTCGATTATGATGGTAATGGACATATCGATTTAAGAAACTCTGCAGAAGATGCGATCGGTTCAATCGCAAACTACTTAGCAAAACAAGGATGGCAACGCGACCAACCTATCGGGTTTATGGCACGTTATACTGGCTCAAATCCGGAAAGTATTATTGCTAAAGATTTAATGCAACCTTTTCCCTATGGTGCATTAAAGACACTCGGTATTTCACCATTAAATCCTTTAGTTAAAATTGATGATCTGGATATGGTGAATGTTATTCAATTACAAGACAATAATGGTCCAATTTACTATTTAACTTACCCGAATTTTCAAGTTATTACGACCTATAATAAGAGCCGTATGTATGCGACTGCAGTATGGTTATTAGGAACTGAAGTGGCTAGCCGATAGGCTAGCTTTTTTATAGTTTATGTAAAAGTCAATAAATACTTTTGTTAAACAGATCACAATATGCACAAATTTAATTTCTTGTTACACTTTTGATTATTTTTTAACCCATAACTGTAAGTTTTTGCCCTTTTTGTAACGATTTCTCGTTAAAGACTAGACACTCTCCGTAAGCGATGAATATTATCCACCCCAATGTAGCAATTGCAAAAGTGAATAATCAGACATGTTCACTTTAAATTTCAGTTAATCGCTGAAAGAAAAAAGTACATGTTCTCAGGAGTTTATACAAATGCAGTTATCGCTGAAATACGTTCTTGCACTGACGGCTAGTTTAAGCATGGCCCCATTGCACGCTGAAATGGTGCAATCATCATCGTTAAATAGTGATGTAGATGGTTCTAATTTAGCAGCTCGTGTATTGAGTAAAGATACTCAAAATTTTAATTCTCGTTTTTCTAACATTAACAGTCTTTCAATCACTGAACGTTCTGGCGATCAAATCCGTCGTCAAGCGATCGCAGCAAAAATTGAAATCCCTGAAGATGAGCCTTCAGTGATTGAAAAACTTAACACAGTAGCTTCAAACACTGTTCGTAAGTTTAGCCAAACTGGCATGGCTTCATGGTATGGTCGTCAATTCCATGGACGCAAAACAGCAAGTGGTGACACATTCGATATGAATGGTCTAACTGCTGCCCACCGTAGCCTACCATTGAACTGTTACATTCGAGTAACGAACAAAGACAATGGTAAAAGTGTGGTTGTAAAAGTAAATGACCGTGGCCCTTTCCATGGTAATCGTGTACTTGATCTATCATACGGTGCAGCTAAACGTCTTGGCATTACCAATGCGGGAACTGCAAAAGTAAATATTGAACGTGTTGATGGCCCAACTTCATAAGTTATAGCTTTTCGAGTTCATGTAAAAAGCCGCAATTTTTCTGCGGCTTTTTTATATTTTAAACGATGAAAATCATTTCTAACTTTGGTTAAAAAAATCCTCTTTTTTACCCCCTCTCAAACCTTAAATTTGCGTATTTTTTCCACAAAAAATTAGGTTTATTTTGTCTGAACTTATTTCACTCCTAAATCACGCTTAGAGCGACTTTATTAAATTTGCGCTACCCTAGTACCATCTTTCCAAAATTAGGGCTATTTATGGCGTTTTTAGAGTAGATGAGTAGAGCTTTTTCATACAATTTTCCCACCTATCTCAAAATTACAATTTTTTTGATGATTTCATCATCTAGCAACCTATGCAAAATATTCTGAAAAATTGCTTCATTCTCTAGGTTACATTGAGTACTTTTTCTAGTACTAAAGCATTATGGTTTTTACATGCTTTTTTTAAGCACTTCATTGCCAATTTTCTACAGTTGAATAGTATCGGTTTCTTGTGACCGACCTGAAGAACAGGATAAAGTATACTCAGAAAAAATAAATCAAAGTTAAAACAAGGAGTGTGCCCTCAATGAAATCCATTACAGAATGGTTTGATGAATATAGCGAAAGCCATCAAAACCCAACCAATAAACAAATTCACTGGCTCTGTGTTCCTGCCATTTTATTTTCTATTATTGGAATCATTGCCCATTTCAACACTTTACTCACCGCTCTATTACTGGTACTCACTTTAGTATTTTATGCGCGTTTAGATCTTGTACTTGCTGTTGCAATGGCTGCTTTACTTGTTGTGATGGCATGGCTCATTTACACCCTACCTATCGGAGTGGGATTTTATATCACCATTTTTGTGATTGCTTGGGTTGGACAGTTTTATGGACATAAAATCGAGGGCAAAAAACCATCTTTTTTTAAAGATTTACAATTTCTACTCATTGGTCCAGTCTGGTGTATGGATGCCTACCTAGGGAAAGTCTTACCTAAATGGAAAAGCAGACAAAAACACGCTATTTCCTAATTATTAAATTAAAGCTGGATCATTTCGATTCAGCTTTTTACATTTTACTGATTTATTAGAAAATTTATAAAATAGAAAAAAACTAAACTAGCGATAACACTTAAAAGTACCCTTTTTAGATATATGGCAACCACAATACAAAAGATTGCTGCATAAATATAAGGATTATCTATAATTCCCTTTAAATTATCACCATCAAAAAAAACGACCGGAATACAAATTGCTGTTAATAAACAGGGTGCAGAATAATTAAGCATCCTATTCATAATAAGAGGTAATTTAATTTTAACATTCGGTTCTAAAAAATAATAACGATTAAAAAAGACGATTGTTGCCAAGCCTAAAATCATGAACCAAGACATATTATTACTCCTTACCTATTTTTTCAGTTAAAACAGCAACCAACATTCCTATTAATCCTGAAAGTAAAATCGCTCCTTCAACCTGATAAAATTTAAAGAAAAACCCGCTTAAACAAGTCATTAGCACACCAGCGACTACAGGCAACCCTTTACATAGCGGCACTATCATGGCAATGAAAATTGCCACAATTGAAAAATCCAAATGATAATTTAGTAAATCAGGAATCACTGTTGCTAAAAGTATTCCCACCAAGCTAAAAACCACCCAGAATAAATAAAAAGATAGACCCGCTCCGAGCAGATATTCTGGTTGTCTTTTTTGTCCAGATGCACATACCGCAAATAATTCATCTGTTAATAAAAAACCCAAACTTAACCGTTTCGAAAGAGGCAAAATAGAAATGTCATTTCTTAAAGTTAATGCATAAATAAAATGCTGAGCCGTTAAAAAGAAAATCGTCACATAAATTGTAAAAACGGATGCGCCTTCCATTACCATGCTTAAGCTAACTAATTGAGCCGCTCCAGCAAAGATAATTCCGGACATCGCAAGCGCCTTATAAAAAGATAACCCTGCATGAATTGTCATAGAGCCTGCTAAAATTGCCCATGGAATAACAGAAATTGACAACGGTAAAATATCAATTGCACCGCGTAAAAAGAGAGAAGATGGTTTATTTTTTGGAAACCCCACCCACTGATGCAACTGAATATTCATACATATAAACTCAATACAAAAGATCTCTCTATAAAATGCGCAATGAGACATGATTTATATTGAATAAAATTGCTGTAAATAAGTTTTTAATAATTTAGTTATTTAGACTAGCTACATATTGAGTAGGCGTGACTCCCATTGCTTTTTTAAAGTGACGATTAAAATGGCTTTGATCAGAAAAACCACATTGCTGTGCCACCATCGCAATCTGGTCACCCTGTTTTAATAATTGCCTTGCTTTCTGTAAGCGTGCTTGCACAAGCCAAGCATGAGGCGGTAAACCCACGTATTTTTTAAATTGTCTTAAGAAATGCCAGGCGCTCAACCCCACCATGTCAGCCAAATCTTGTAAAGAAAAATTTGTTTCCGGCATTTCTATTAGTAATTCTTTAATTCTTAATATTTTTGAATAGGCTTCAGGCAACTCACAAAAAGTATGATTTGATTTACCATGTCGCTTCATTAAACAAGCTAAAGTAGACAAATACATGGTTTCTTTAAGTAGGAAATTATCTTTTTGTTCTAATAAATCAAAAAGCAAGCAAAGCTGTTGTGCCAAGCCGAGGTCACGAATGACAGCTTGAGGAAACCAAGGCGCACCGTGCGAGTTTTCAAAAAAATCTTGGCTGACTTCTGCCAACATTTCAGGTGTAGGATAAATCGCCCGATATCGCCAACCCGATTCAACAGCAGATGAACCCGTATGAATCTCGTCAGCATTGACCAAAATAATATCACCTTTGGGAGCCACATGTAGCTGGCCCGTCCTAAAAAAAGACTGTGCTCCCTCTTCAATCACACCGATACAGTACCCTTCATGAGTATGCTTCGAAAATTGTGTTTGGTGATAATGTGCTTTTAGTAACTCTAAACCGCCTAGCTCTCGCACATGCAGATAATCGGCTTGCTCCCGCTGCATAGATACGTCTCATCCATTCAATAAAAAAACCATAGCATGTTTTAAGAAACTGAATAGAATAAAATTGCTCTATAAAAACAATCTCTTTATTAGTTTATTCGGCTTTATTGATAGATTTGCCCATCATGTTTGAGCCAACCGCTTTCATGACGATTTTGTGGATCACGATGAGTCCAGTGTAATACTCCGCCTTTAGGGTTGTATTCATATTCACCATAAAACTCTACCACGTCACCTTTTTTTAAATCAGGAATTTTAGGTGCTAAATCAATATTATGTGCAACTAAAATTGAAAGGCCATTTTTTAATACAAGAATAAATTTCTGGTGTCTTGACCCCACATTATCCTCTCTTAAAATTGCTTTTACTCGACCACTTCCCTGCACTTGAACATTACTTTTTCTCTGCTCATAAGCAGCTTTTATGGTATCCGCCCCATTATTTGAAAGTGTAGTTTCATTAGGTTGAGCTGCGGGTATAGTTGATGATGGAGATTGATTTTGCTTATGACCAGATAAATTTAGACCAAAATATGCAGCAATCAATAAAATAATGACACCGCCAATAGTAAGATTCTTTTTATTTGTCATTGTATGTCCTCATTTTAATTAAGATAAAAAAAGCCCCAATGGGGCTTTTTTTATTGTGATACGAATTACTTCGCAGCAGCTTGAGCAGCAGCAACTTCTTCAGCGAAGCTAAGTTCTACTTTCTTCTCGATACCTTCACCAACTTCGAAACGTACGAAGTTAGCAACAGTAGTACCAGTTGCTTTTAATACATCAGCAACTTTTTTGTCGTTGTCAATTACGTACATTTGACGATCAAGAGCAACTTCGTTCAAATATTTATCAACTGAACCACTTACCATTTTCTCAACGATGTTAGCTGGTTTGCCAGATTCTAACGCTTTCGCTTCAGCAATTTCTTTTTCTTTAGCGATAAGATCAGCAGGAACAGCTTCAGCATTTACAGCTACTGGGTTGAATGCAGCAATGTGCATTGCAATACCTTTACCAGTATCAGCATCACCAGTATAAGAAACTACAACACCGATTTTTAAACCGTGTTTGTAGATAGCCAAGCTTTCGCCTTCAACAATTTTCGCGCGACGAACTTGGATGTTTTCACCGATTTTTTGAACAAGTGCAATACGCGCTTCTTCAACAGTAGCACCATCTTCAAGTTTCAATTCAGCAATTTTAGTCGCATCAGTTTCATTTGCAGCAAGTGCAGCAGCAGCAACTTTAGCAGAGAAACCAGCAAAGTTTTCGTCTTTAGCAACGAAGTCAGTTTGACAGTTTACTTCTAAAAGAATCGCTTTATTGCCTTCTTGAACGATAGTGATCGCACCATCAGCAGCAATGTTGCCCGCTTTTTTAGCAGCTTTTGCTTGACCTGATTTACGAAGGTTATCAATCGCTAATTCAACATCACCATTAGATTCTGTTAATGCTTTTTTGCATTCCATCATTGCAAGACCAGTACGGTCACGTAATTCTTTTACCATGCTCGCAGTAACTGCAGTCATGTTGATCTCCTAAATACGGTAGAAAAATGAATCTGTTCAACAAAAACGGCCCAAAGTGTTCTCTGGACCGTTCTGCTTTCTTGACGCTTAATTTGCCACCATTACATGTCGCAAAAATGACAATTTTGCATCAAAATGCATTAAGCCTCTGGAGCTTCTTTAGCAGCTTCTTCGCCTTTAGCTTGTGCATTTGCTTGTGATTGAGCATATTCTTTACCAGCAAGAATCGCATCAGCCATAGCAGAAGCATATAGAGTTACTGCACGGATCGCATCGTCGTTACCCGGAATAACGTAATCAACGTTGTCTGGGTTAGAGTTTGTATCAACGATACCGATAACAGGAATACCCAAGTTCTTCGCTTCTTTAATTGCAATCGCTTCGTGATCAACGTCGATTACAAATAACGCGTCAGGTAAACCACCCATGTTTTTAACGCCGCCTAAAGAACGCTCAAGTTTTTCCATCTCACGAGCACGTTCTAAAGCTTCACGTTTAGTAAGCTTAGCAAAAGTACCATCTTGAGATTGAGTTTGAAGATCTTTTAAACGGTTGATAGATTGGCGAAGTGTTTTCCAGTTCGTCAACATACCACCTAACCAGCGGTGATCTACATATGGTTGACCAGCGCGTTGAGCTTGTTCACGGATGATGTTAGAAGCAGCACGTTTTGTACCAACGAACAAAACTTTGTTCTTTTTGCTTGCTAATTGGTTAGCGAAGTTCAAAGCATCATTTAACGCAGGAACAGTGTGCTCAAGGTTGATGATGTGAATTTTGTTGCGCGCGCCAAAAATGTATTGACGCATTTTTGGGTTCCAGAAACGAGTTTGGTGACCAAAGTGCGCGCCAGCTTGAAGAAGGTCGCGCATGCTTACGTTGTAATCTGCCATTTTCTTTACCTTAAAGTTTGGGTTAGGCCTCCATATATCCGCATTCTCCACCCTTTTACAGGCACCCAGAGTAATGTGACGATATATGTGCGGATTTTTTACTCCATCTATCAAAATTGTTCGTAAAAGATATTCACGAAAAGCATTTGATAAAATGGGCGGCTATTTATACCATAGACACTTGTAAATTACCAAAAGTTTTTAGAGATCATGAACAGTACTTATACAGCTCCACGTCGATTAATCAAAACTCCAGATGAAATTGAAAAAATGCGCATTGCAGGACGACTGGCGGCTGAAGTTCTAGAGATGATCAAGCCTTATATTAAGGCAGGTGTAAGTACACTTGAACTTGATACCATTTGCCGTAACCACATTGAAAATGTACAGCATGCTATTCCTGCCTGTGTCGGCTATGGTGGCGCTCCTGGACGCCCTGCTTTTCAGCACTCTATTTGTACTTCGGTTAACCATGTTGTCTGCCATGGCATTCCTTCTGAAAATAAAACTTTAAAAAACGGCGATATTCTTAATATTGATGTGACTGTTATTAAAGATGGTTATCACGGCGATACAAACATGATGTATGTCGTTGGTGGAGAGACTTCCATTTTAGCTAACCGTCTATGTAAGGTTGCCCAAGAAGCGATGTATCGAGGAATGGCAACAGTTAGAGATGGTTCATATTTAGGTGATATCGGCCATGCAATCCAAAAATATGTCGAATCAGAACGTTTTAGTGTAGTCCGTGAATATTGTGGCCATGGTATTGGAACTGTTTTCCATGATGAACCTCAAGTATTGCACTATGGTCAAGCTGGCACAGGCATGCGCTTAGAAGCAGGCATGACTTTTACCATTGAACCTATGGTAAATGCCGGCGTATGGCAGACTAAATTGCTTGGAGACAAATGGACTGTAGTAACCAAAGACCATAAACTTTCAGCTCAGTTTGAACATACTATTTTAGTGACTCAAACTGGTATTGAAGTTTTAACTGCGCGTCCAGAAGAAGACCTATCACGCTTCAACTAATAATTTAATTACATTTAATAAAAGGCTACTTTATGTAGCCTTTTATTATTTATTGTGTATTTAAAATTAACAAATATTGCCAAATATAAACAATTATTTCAAAAAAATTACAATTATTAATTTTTAATAAACAATCATTTTAATAAAACGCGGTATGGTTGGCTCAATAAAAATCAGTAAACAAATGTCGGACATGGAGTCCCTTTATGATGAAAAAGTCATTATTTTGTATGACAGCTGCCTTTTTTGCTCTGCCAACAGTCACCTACGCCACTTCTCCATATTTTAGTTTAAAGGATGGTGATGGCTTCAAACGTTTTTCAGTCTCTGCAGGTTGGTTACATGCCATGCCGCAAGGAAGCGCAAATCCAGTCAACATTAATACTAGTGTCGCAGAAGGAACGACCTCTAAAGTAGGCCCTGTGTCAAAACAATCTGTTTTAAACGCTGCTGACAGAAGCTCTAATCCACTCTTGTATGATGCAATCAAGATTTTACCAACAGATACCCTACCCTCAATACTCACAGGAACAGCAACGGTAAATGGCTTATCAAATTGGCAGAGTCAAGGTACGGGTTTGGAAGCAAAGGATGTAGACACATTAGGGATCATGGCGAATTATAATTTTACAGATAATTTATCTCTAGAAATTAAAGCTGGGATTCCTCCTAAAGTTGATATTCAAGGTAAAGGTAATATTTATGCACCATTATCTGGCTCAGCAAATACAGCTCTTGGCACAATAGGCTTAAAAGAAGATATTCATATCACTGACCTCACTCAAGGTAGTAAAGCTGCTACTGCACGTGCTTGGTTACCTGCTGTAGAGCTGCAATATCAGTTTGGTAAATCTGGGGTGAATAAATTCCGCCCATACGTAGGTGCAGGTGTGATGTATGCTTATTTCAACGGATTAGAAATGAATTCGGGCATTGAGTCGGATTTGATAAAAGCGGGTCATATGATTCAGAATATTCATGATGGTAAAGCTGGAGCAGCACTGGATGGTAAGACATCCTCAGCGAATCCTATCGTAAAACTAGAAGCGACCGATACTTTTGCGCCGATTGTTACTTTAGGGGCAACTTATGACTTCAATCCGAACTGGTTTGCTGTTGGTTCAGTTTCATATTCAAAAATGAATAGTGAAGCAAAAATCTCTGTAACAGACCAAAATACAGGTAAAGAGCTAATTAAAGCGAATACTAAAATTGATATTGACCCAATCATTACCTATGTTGGCGTTGGTTATCGCTTCTAAATTCGGTTAGATATAAAGCTATAAAAACTTATGCATGTTTTTATAGCTTTCTTTCGATCCCCCTCAAATTGCTTCTTTTTAAATCAAAATGCTAAAAAAATGAGCATTTTCTAATAAAAATCACTGATAAATCTAAAAATCGCTTTTGTTATTATCTTTCTTCGTTGTGATAATCATTTTTAATTGTTTTTCTGATCACAAACTAAATGAATAAAATTAAATACTAATTTTTCCTTTTTAGTAAAATTCATTTTTTGGCACAGCATTTGCATTATTCATAGCATGATGAATCAACGCTGATTCAATGAATAAACAAAGACGGCCAACGACGTCCGCTCTGATCGGTCTGCATATAGGCAACTTCTTGCCATGCAAATTAAAATTTCGTTCAGTTCAGGGGGACGGCGTATGTCTTCAAATATCAATCTAGATGCAAAGAAATCAACTGCGATTAAATTATTCAGTTTTTCTACTCCAGCAATGCGTGCCTTCCATATGACTTGGCTTGCATTCTTTGTGTGTTTCTTCGCATGGTTTGCATGTGCTCCATTAATGCCAGTGATTAAAGGTGAATTTGGCTTAACGAAAGATCAGATTGCCAATATTAATATTGCTGCTGTTGCCATTACGATTTTAGTGCGGCTCATTGTCGGACCACTCTGCGATAAATACGGCCCACGAATTACGTACACCACTCTCTTATTAGTAGGTAGCATTCCAGTATTTGGTGTAGCTGCCGCCAATAGTTATGAATCGTTTCTGTTCTTTCGCTTACTTATTGGTGCTATTGGTGCGAGCTTTGTAATTACTCAATATCATACAAGTGTGATGTTTGCTCCGAATATAGTAGGTACAGCAAATGCAGCTGCCGCAGGTTGGGGAAATGCTGGCGGTGGAGCAACACAAGCTTTAATGCCTTTATTACTCGGTGCAATTGTGATGTTTGGTGTTGAACAAACCATGGGATGGCGCGTGGCATTAATCGTACCTGGCATAATGATGGTTATCGTTGGCATTCTTTACTGGAAATTAACTCAAGATTGCCCTCAAGGGAACTTTAAAGAAGTTCGTGCACATGGTATTGAGGTCGGTAGTGGTAAAAAAGGTGGTACGGCAATTTTAATGCAAGCCGCACGTAACTATCGTGTCTGGATTTTATTCTTGGCATATGGTGCAAGTTTCGGTATTGAGATTTTCATCCATAACGTTGCGGCAATGTACTATGTTGATCAATTCAAAATGGATTTAAAAACTGCTGGTTTAACTGCTGGGATCTTTGGTCTTCTTGCATTATTTGCACGCGCACTGGGTGGCATTATTTCTGACAAAGTGGCTCTCAAAAAAGGATTAGATGGCCGTACAAAAGTGCTTGTACTTATGATTTTAGGTGAAGGCTTATTCTTAATACTCTTCTCTCAAATGAATGCTGTTACCCTCGCGATTATTTCTATGACCATTTTTGCATTGTTTACCCACATGGCCTGTGGAGCAACATATGCACTCGTACCATTTATTGATCGTAATGCATTAGGCGGCGTTGCAGGAATTATTGGTGCAGGAGGAAATGTAGGCGCTGTTGCAGCGGGCTTCTTACTTAAAGGCTTGCTTGATGTGCAAACTTGTCTATTTATTTTAGGTGGGTTAGTCATGGTCGCTGGCTGTAGTGTAATTTTGATTCGCTTCACAATTGAACACAAACAAAAAGAACAAGTGCTTTTCAAACAGGCATTACTTGAACGTAATTCGGCTGCCTAATTTTAACAAGAAGCGGAGATCAAAATGATGTCTGCTTCTACTCTTTTCTCATAAAACACTTCACCATTTAAATTACATTATCTTTTTTATTAAACGCTATTCCCCACATTTATATTTATCGATATATCTTCTACAACAAATCATTATTATATGCTTTTGGGATCATTATGGGACTTTCATGGCTCTCTACAGTTCCGCTCACGAACGGCATTATGGCAAATATGTGTGGGGTAAAATATATATCGATGCTAAGTGATATTGTATTTTTCACCCATCAAGTTGGTTCTTTTTGGGAGACTGGCTCGGTGGCGTCATTCAGACGCATAATGCCTTACTTTTGAAAACAATTATGACTTTTCTAATAGGTACTATTTTTATTCTTTCCATATTTTTTTGGAAACAGACACCTGATTTATATAAATATTTTAATAAATAATTTTGTGCACACTAAAATATAAAGCACGTAAATCATCCCTTAAAACTGTCATAAAAATATAAAAATCGTATGGTCTAATGAAAATAAAAAAGCCCGCAGATTTGCGGGCTTTTTTATTAAAAACTTATTTAAAATCAAAATAAGCGATTCATACCATTGAGCGCAGCTACGCGATATGCTTCAGCCATTGTTGGATAATTAAATGTCGTTTCAACAAAATATTTTAAGGTATTATTGGGGCTGTGCATAACTGCTTGCCCAATGTGGATAATTTCGGCAGCGTTATTACCAAAACAGTGAATACCTAAAATTTCCATAGTGTCACGGTGGAAAAGAATTTTTAACTCACCTACTGTATCACCAGTAATTTGTGCACGAGCTAAATGACGGAAAGAAGCTTGACCCACTTCATACGGAATTTTTTCTTCCGTTAATTCCTGTTCATTTTTACCAATTGATGAGATTTCCGGAATGGTGTAGATACCAGTTGGAATATCACGTACTGGCTTCGCATCTTCACCACTCATGTTTGCGCCAGCACAGCGCCCTTGGTCATAAGCAGCAGAAGCAAGTGATGGCCAACCAATTACATCACCAGCAGCATAGATGTTTTCAACTTCAGTTTGATATTGATCATTTACTGAAAGCTGACCACGGTTGTTTGGTACTAGTCCAACGTTCTCAAGGCCTAAACCTTCTGTGTTACCTGAACGACCATTACACCAAAGAATAGCATCGGCTTTAATCTTTTTACCGCTTTGTAAATGCAGAACGACATGGTCATCAAACGTTTCAAGATGATCCATTTGCTCATTGTGACGAATCAATACACCTTGTTCGCGTAAGTGATAAGACAAAGCATCGGCAATTTCATCGTCCAAATAGCTTAATAATTTTTGCTGAGTATTAATCAAGTCAACTTTATGGTCTAAACCAATAAAGATTGAGGCATATTCACAACCAATAACGCCTGCGCCGTAAATAATGATTTTTTGAATTGAATAATCAAGATCAAGAATTTTGTCCGAATCAAATACGCGAGGATGATCAAAGTCTAGCCCTTGCGGGTGGTATGGACGACTACCTGTCGCAATCACAATTTGCTTACAGATGATTGTTTCTTTAATACCTTCATGACTAAAAACTAAAACTGTATTTTTGTCTTGAATATATGCACGGCCGTGAAATACACCGATTTTGTTACGGTCATAAAAACGCGTATGTGTATCAACCTGTTGCTGAATAACCTTATGTGCATTACGCAAAACCTGTTTCATGGTGAACTGTTTCCATTCACCTACTTTTTGAAACATTGGATCACGCTGATAGCGAATAATGCTAGAAACTGTTTGACGTAATGCTTTACTTGGAATGGTGCCTACGTGAGCACAGTTACCACCGAGTTGATCACGCACATCTACAATTGCAACACGCTTACCAGCTTTTGCAAGCTTCATTGCCGCGCCTTCACCTGCAGGTCCAGAACCGAGAACTACCGCATCGTATTTAACGAAATTCCCACTAACGACCTCTTTTTTACGTGGCATTGAAAGCTCCTTCCTCTCTTGAATGACCATATTTTATAATAGATTATGACTAATATGCGGTGATTTTATGTATTTCTCAACCCTATATTTCTGAATAGCCACATTTATTATATGAATAGTTATTTTCCGCTATTAACTGTAGAAGTTCGCTATAATACAATGTCAATGTCTCTATAAACGAGTGGAAAAGTTAGATATGTCAGAACACCGTAAACCTGAACAGGGTGTAAAACTTCGTGGCGCAGAAAAAGTCGCAAGAATTCCTGTAAAAGTTGTACCTACGGTTGAAGTGCCGCGTAAACCTGACTGGATTCGTGTCAAGATGACGGCACCAGAAGAAGTTCAGCGTATTAAAACGACTTTACGTGCTCAAAAACTCCATACCGTTTGTGAAGAAGCTGCTTGTCCTAACCTACCAGAATGTTTTGGTGGTGGTACAGCAACATTCATGATTATGGGTGACATTTGTACCCGCCGTTGCCCTTTCTGTGATGTAGCACATGGTCGTCCTAATGCATTAGATGCTGACGAACCTCGTCACATGGCAGAAACTATTTCCAATCTGAAACTCAAGTACGCAGTAATTACTTCGGTTGACCGTGATGACTTGCTTGACGGCGGTGCGCAACATTTTGTGGACTGTATTAAAGAAACACGTGCACTTAGCCCGACTACATTGCTTGAGATTTTAGTACCTGACTTCCGTGGACGCATGGATATTGCTTTACGCATTATGACCGAATGTCCACCAGACGTATTTAACCATAACATTGAGACTGTGCCTCGCTTATATAAAGCAATGCGCCCAGGTTCAGATTACCAGCACTCTTTAAACTTATTAAAAATGTTTAAAGAATATTGCCCAGACATTCCAACTAAATGTGGTTTGATGGTCGGTATTGGTGAAACAGAAGAAGAAGTTATTGCTTTACTTGATGACTTACGTGCCCATGATGTTGACTATGTCACTATTGGTCAATATTTACAGCCTTCTAAACAACATGCGCCAATTGACCGCTTTGTAACTCCAGAAGAGTTTGAACGTTATGCAGAGCATGGCCGCAAACTTGGCTTTAGAAATATTTGGTCTGCACCAATGGTTCGTTCAAGTTACTTTGCTGATCGTCAATACCACGGTGAACCAGTACCAGAAGTTCGTCGTAAAGTAGATCCTGCTAAGAAAATTGCAGTTCAGGTCGTCGAAGCTTAATAAATTAAATATCTATAAAAAGCCCTCTAACACAGAGGGCTTTTTATTTGTATAAGAAAATCAATAACATTTCTTGACAAATCGATAAAACAACCCATTACACTTTCACTCAAAAATATCTTATACCTGAAAGTACGATATATCCCTGCGCTAGCATATACATCAATATTTGCGACATAAAAACTCAAATTTAAACAGCAACAAAACAGCTAGTTAAGCCTTAAATATCTCCTCGCTTTTGTAACGTCATTCACTTGAGGGCTTATCTAGTAAGGAGCAAGTATGATTTTCCTACTCTTTATATTAAGTATTATTATTCAGCTTATTGCAGTATGGGCGATTTTCTTCTTTAACTTAAATAAAGTTATTGGTAGCAGTGTAGCGATTATTGTTGCCCTACTTTCGGCATTCTTGCTAACACCATGGTCACTGCTTTTAGGTATTCCAATGATTGCGCTCAGCATCATTATTTTAGTTGAGCCATTACGATTTAACCTGATCACTAAACCTGCATATAAAACTTTAGCTAATTCGATGCCAAGCATTAGTACGACAGAACAAGAAGCTTTAGAAGCAGGTACCAGTTGGTGGGAAAAAGAGCTATTCATGGGGGCACCCGATTGGTCTCAGTTTGAAAATTATCCCTACCCGACCTTGTCAGCTGAAGAACAAAGTTTCATTGACAATGAAGTTGAACTGCTTTGTAGCTTGTTAGATGAATGGGAAATCCATCATCACTTAAAAGACCTTCCTCCTGAAGTTTGGCAATTTATTAAAGATAAAGGTTTTTTAGGCCTCATTATTCCCAAATCTTTTGGTGGTAAAGAATTTAGCTCATTTGCACAAAGCCGTATTATGAGCAAAATTGCTTCACGCTCTCTCACCACTGCTGTGAGTTGTATGGTTCCAAACTCGTTGGGACCGGGTGAGCTACTCATGCACTACGGTACTGATGCTCAAAAGCAGCAATATCTACCCGGCCTTGCCAAAGGTGAAGAAATTCCATGCTTTGGTTTAACCAGTCCAGAAGCAGGTTCAGATGCAGGTGCAATTCCCGACTCTGGGGTCGTTTGTTACGGTGAACATGAAGGTGCTCAAGTTCTTGGTCTGCGCATGAATTTCTCTAAACGTTGGATTACCCTTGCACCGATTGCCACAGTCGTTGGTCTTGCATTTAAACTTTATGACCCAGACGGCTTACTCGGTGATAAACGCAAAAATGAGTACGGAATTACTTGTGCACTCATTCCTGCCAGTCATGCGGGTGTAAAAATAGGCGCTCGACATTATCCTGGCTCTCCATTTATGAATGGAACCGTAGAAGGAGAAGACGTTTTCATTCCAATTGACTGGATTATTGGCGGTCAAGAAAATGCGGGTAAAGGCTGGCGGATGCTCATGGAATGTTTAGGTGTGGGCCGTGGTATCTCCCTTCCAGCTCTAGCAACAGCAGCAGGTGAAATGAGCTATTTAACCGTTGGTGCTTTTGCCAAAATTCGCCAACAATTTAATATTTCAGTAGGCAAATTTGAAGGTGTACAAGAAGCGACCAGTGAAATTGCCAGTGATGCTTATATGCTTGAAGCATTCCGTTATTTAGTCACCTGTGGTCTAAATCAAGGCGGAACACCTGCTGTGATGACTGCGATGGCAAAATATTATGCAACCGAAACGATGCGCAAAGTGGTCAATCATGGAATGGATATTGCGGGAGGACGTGCAATTCAACTTGGCCCTCGCAACTTCCTTGCGCTTACCTATCAAGCAATTCCAATCGCAATTACAGTGGAAGGCGCAAATATTTTAACTCGATCACTCATGATTTTTGGTCAAGGCTCAATGCGTTGTCACCCTTACCTTTTTGAAGAGTTACAACTCCTTCAATCTGAAGATAAAACCAATGCAGTTAAAAAATTCGATGATCTGTTATTTAAACATTTAGCCTATACCTTTAACCGTGGAGCAAAATCATTTGCTTATGGTTGGACAGGCGGCTCAAGTGATGCTCCACAATCAGCCGACCAATTTACAGCAACCCACTATAAAACCATTAACCGATTTAGTGCCAACTTCTCGCTTGTCTCTGATATGGCGCTTGGCTTACTTGCAGGTGATCTAAAGCGCAAAGAAATGTTGTCAGGACGTTTGGCCGACATCCATGCTCATCTATTTATCTCTACGGCGATTTTAAAGTTTTATGAAGCTGGACAAAAAACTGAAGCTGAACAACTTCATGCTAAATTAGCTCTACAAAAAGCTTTCTTGAATATTCAGGAAGCATTTTGGGGTTTATTTGAGAACTTCCCAGCCAAGCTTTCTGCAGCATTTGTGAAATGGATCTGTTTCCCTTTTGGTCGTGTCATTTCAAAACCCGATGATGAGTTAAAACAGCAAGTCGCTGAGCTTATGATGGAAGAACATCCATTTAGAGAGCAACTTAAACACCATGTGTTTTACTCAACCAAAGCCGACGATGTCACAGGCCGTTTAGAACATGCCTTCCAAATTCTGCGAACACTTGAACCGCTTTGGGATAAGTTTAAGAAAGCTGAATCTAAAGGTAAATTTACAGGACTTACTTTCGAAGAGAATATTGAACAAGCTACAAAAGAAGGTTTTATTTCTGAAAACGAAGCTCAACAATTATTGCAATACAACGCAATTCGATTCGACAGCATGCTTACCGATGTTTTTGATGAACATTTAAATAAAGATCTTCCTTTATCAAATCCTCATCAAATTTAGTGACTGGTGGCTCCACTAATTCACTATTGCAATCACCTTTGATTCGCATTAATTAATAAACAGCCATAAAAGCGTCACACGACGCTTTTATTTTTAGGAGAAATTAATGTCTAAGCAAGATTACGAAAATGGATTAAAAGTTCGCACAGAAGTAATGGGAGAAGCTTTTGTAAAACGTGCTCAGGATAATACCGTTCCATTTACCCAGCCTTTACAAGACTGGATTAATGAACATGCATGGGGTTCGACTTGGCAACGTGAAGGTGTGTTACCACGTAAATATCGTTCATTAATTACTTTAGCAATGTTAACCGCACTTAAGTCACCAACAGAACTTAAAGGTCATGTCCGTGGTGCGCTCAACAATGGCTGTACTGTTGAAGAAATTCAAGAAACGTTATTGCATAGTCTGCCATATTGCGGCGCCCCTGCTACTCAAGAAGCCTTTCGTGCGGCTTTAGAAGTGATTCAAGAATACCAACAAAAATAACGTTAAAAGAGCCAGAGTCGGACTGGCTCTTTTTAATCTAATTTAATTTGGTCGAATGAATTTGAAACTTCCGATCATCAATCACAATGGCCTGCCGACAAATTCCTTCTACTTGACGTTGCTTTTCAAAAATCGCCACAGGCATAGGCTCAAAGCTATCAAAAAAGCAAATTTCATTTGAGTCTATAGAATAAATGAGCGACTGATTCCCTACATTTTCTAATGTGTCGTAATAGACAATGACCATTTTTCCATTTTGAATTGCAGTTTGAATATCCTGATAGCTCAGCGCTGGTCCAGTTGGTATTTTTAGAACTTTTGCTTCTTTATAGCTCATTCGTTCGCTTGTACTAATATTAGGGTCTACATCTGAATGAAATGACACGTCAAAACCAAATTTCTTTAAAGCAACAGCTAAAGCAATGGTATAAGTGCCATCTTCATCATATCGACAAACTTTGATCAGCTCAGCAATATCAATTTGTATCCCATGGTGATGTAGCACCATCCAAACCGCAAAAACCCCACAGTTTGCTTCGAGGTTCGCTAATGCTTGGGGAATATTTACTGCCATAATTTAAATCTATAAAGATAATTAAGCAGATAATAAACAAAACTGGATTGGCACTAAAAGCTTTTCGAAGTACAATGTTGCGCTAGTCGAGGGATGCTGCGACAAATGATCGGTACTAAAGATCAATTTGCCAGGCTCGACAATCGGTTAAACACTCGTTTTAACCAACAACGGCATCCGCGAACATAATGATCAATTTTTATTTTTAATTAAGGAGATCGTAATGAACGCGGTTAATGCTTCATTTACAGATTATAAAGTTGCTGACATTTCACTTGCTGACTACGGTCGTAAAGAAATCAAACTTGCTGAAGCAGAAATGCCAGCTCTAATTGGTTTACGTAAACGTTATGCAGCGTCTAAACCACTTGCTGGTGCAAAAATCCTTGGTTGTATTCACATGACCATTCAAACAGCGGTTCTTATTGAAACGCTTGTTGAATTAGGTGCTGAAGTTCGTTGGACTTCATGTAACATTTTCTCGACTCAAGACCATGCTGCTGCTGCAATTGCTGCTCGCGGTATTCCTGTTTTTGCTTGGAAAGGCGAAACTGAAGAAGAATATGTATGGTGCCTTGAACAACAAGTTAATGTTAATGGCCAGCCTTGGGATGCCAACATGATCTTGGATGATGGCGGTGATTTAACTGCTCTTGTTCATGAAAAATACCCTGCTCTTTTAGAACGCATTCACGGTATTACTGAAGAAACAACTACAGGTGTTCAGCGTCTTATCGAAATGTGGAAAGACGGTTCTTTGAAAGTTCCTGCTATTAACGTAAATGACTCAGTTACTAAATCTAAAAACGACAACAAATATGGTTGCCGTCATTCATTAAATGATGCAATCAAACGCGCAACTGACATGCTTTTGTCTGGCCGTCGTGCGCTTGTTATCGGTTATGGCGACGTTGGTAAAGGTTCTGCTCAATCTTTACGTCAAGAAGGCATGATTGTTCGTGTAACTGAAGTTGACCCAATTTGTGCAATGCAAGCATGTATGGACGGCTATGAAGTTGTATCTCCATACAAAAACGGCGTACAAACAGGCAAAAAAGAAGATATTAACCAAGACTTACTTGGCAACACTGACCTTGTTGTAACGACTACTGGTAACTACCACGTATGTGATGCTGCAATGTTAGATAGCTTAAAAGCTGGTGCAGTTGTATGTAACATCGGTCACTTCGACACAGAAATCGACACAGCTTATTTACGCGGTTACAAGTGGGTTGAAGTTAAGCCACAAGTTCACCAAGTTTATCGCTCAGAAGATGAAAATAACTACCTCATTCTTCTTTCTGAAGGTCGCCTTGTAAACCTAGGTAATGCAACTGGTCACCCATCACGCGTAATGGATGGTTCTTTTGCTAACCAAGTTTTAGGTCAAATTCACTTATTCCAAGAGAAATTTGCTGATCTTCCTGCAAACGAAAAAACTGCAAAAATTCGTGTAGAAGTTCTTCCTAAGAAACTTGACGAAGAAGTTGCTGCGGCAATGGTTGCAGGTTTTGGTGGTGTACTTACTCAATTAACTCAAGAGCAAGCTGGCTATTTAGGTGTTGCTGTTGAGGGACCATTCAAGTCTGACGCATACAAATACTAAGAACTTAAGGGCAGACGGTGAACCGTCTGCCCTTTTTTCTAAAAATATTGTTTCGCTGTTTACAAGGATTTGACATGACTAAACGTATACCCATTTCTTTTGAGTTTTTCCCACCGAAAACTGATGCAGGTGCTGAAAAACTTCGTATTGTTCATCAAGAATTACAACTATTAAATCCAGATTTCTTCTCGATTACTTATGGTGCTGGTGGTTCTACTCGCGAACGTACTCTTGCTGCTATTGACGATTTCAATGGTAAAGGTACACCTGTTGCACCTCACCTTTCGTGCATTGGTGATGATAAAGCGCGTATTGCTGAGTTACTAGATTTATATAAAGCTCAAGGCATTAACCGTATTGTCGCTTTACGTGGTGACTTACCTTCTGGTCAAGTCGGACTTGGCGAACTTCCTTATGCTCAAGATTTAGTACGTTTCATTCGTGAGCATTCAGGTGATCATTTCCATATTGAAGTTGCAGCTTATCCAGAAATGCACCCTCAAGCTGAGAACCTTGATTCAGATATCCAACGTTTTATTGAAAAAGTTCAAGCTGGCGCTAATGCTGGAATTACTCAATTTTTCTTCAATCCAGATTCATACTTTTACTTTATAGAGCGTTTGGCAAAAGCTGGTGTTAATATTCCGGTAGCGCCTGGCATCATGCCAATTACTAATGCAAGTAATTTAATTCGCTTTGCAGATGGTACGGGTGCTGAAATTCCTCGCTGGATTCGTAAGCAGTTACAAGCTTATGGCGATGACAGTAACAGTATCAAAGCTTTTGGTCATGAAGTTGTTGTTAAGCTCAGTGAACGCCTGATTGCAGGTGGTGCACCAAGCTTACATTTCTATTCAATGAATCAAGTCGAACCAACTCGTCAACTCGTCGTTGATCTTGGTTTAAATTAATTTTGTAAGGCGTACCCAATGAATCGTTTTTTTATCGAAACTGAACTTACAGTTGACTCAACAATTCAACTGACTGAATCGGTATTCCATCATTGGGTGCGTGTTTTACGTGCACAATTACAAGAACAAGCTATTCTCTTTAATGGTCAAGGTGGTGAATATATAGCAACACTGACCGAAATTAATAAAAAAAATGCGTTTGTCACACTTGAATCTTTTAACCCGTCTAATCGTAGTGCCCCTTTTAAAGCTGTTCTTGGTCAAGTCATGAGTAAAGGTGATCGAATGGATTATGCCATTCAGAAAGCCACTGAACTTGGCGTAAGTAAAATTCAGTTATTGACCAGCGAACGCTGTGAAATGCGCTTAAAATACGATCGAGATCAAAAAAAATTAGATCATTGGCAAGCTGTTGCGATTGCCGCTTGTGAGCAATGTGGACTTAACCTAGTTCCGGAAGTTTTAGCACCCATTTCTCTAAGTGAATGGTTAAGTTCTTCGGAACTTCCGGCATCGAAATTTGTTTTAGCACCAGAAAAAGAACAAAAAGATGTATTAGCAGGTATACAACCTGAACTTGCTTTACTGATTGGACCAGAAGGCGGTTTAAGTGAAAATGAAATTACTCAAGCCAATCAAGCTGGTTTTATGAACTGGTGTATTGGTGACCGTGTATTACGTACAGAAACTGCACCTGTAGTTGCCTTGTCTATTTTAAATTATCGATTTTTATCCACCTAAGTTCATTGAACATTGATTAAATCATTATTTAAAGTTAATTTACTTTTATTGTATGAGTAAAATTTCAAATTTTTTATCACTGATAAATCAGATTCTTTCTGTATATATGTAAAAAAATAGGATAGAAAAATCTTATGTCTGGGCTTCAGGAAGAATATCTACAACATCAAACAAAAGTTGAACAGCTAAGACTTTCAATACAATATATCCGCTGGTATTTGATTAGTCTGATACTGCTATGCCTCATTTCCTATGCCATTTTTTCATATTATTTTTCAACTTCAATAACAACTTTTACTTGGTCTATCGGTTTTACAATTATCTTTCTTATTTGCTTATTGTTTATTCCCAATATTTTAACTCATTATCGCACGACTCATTTTGCTAAAAAATCTGATCTTACCCTTCAAGCTATTTGCCTTATTTCGGGAATTTTACTTGGAATCAATATTACTATTATCCATTTTTATCTTCCTCCCGAGTTAGTAACCGTACCAGATGCCCATATCTTGATTGCCTTATTTATTACTTCGGCTCATATCATTGGCCTTACTTTTTTAACACAACAACCCCGATATTTTTATCTCTTATTTATTCCCAGCACGTTACCACTATTAATCGCTCAATTTACGCACCAACCCATTACTGAGTTACCATTTTATTTCGCCTATAACCTTGCCTTTGTAGCGACCATACTTTGTGCATATGCAACTCAACGTAATTATCAAAAGATTTCACAACTTCTCTTTAAAAATAAACAGCTTGTAAAAATTTCAGATCAACATACTCAATGGGCTGAAGAATTATGTGTTCAACTTCAACAAGAAGTGAATAAGTCGAAAGATATCGAAGCTCAGCTTCAGTTTAATAATCACTTACTGGAACAAAAGGTACGTGAACGAACCTATGATCTCACTAAAATGAATGAGCAACTCGAAAGCCATCATTACAATTTAGCTTTTGCTCATGAAACTGCTGGAATTCGACCATGGGACTGGGACATTGAAAATCAAAAATTAGAAATTACTTTTTTTGATCAACAAAAGCAGTCTCAAACAACAGTTATTCACCTCAATACCATTTTAGAACGTATACATCCAAGTGATAAAAAACTTTTTGATGAGCGCTTAAAGCAACATCTAGAAGGAATTACAGATCATTTTAATATAAATTTCAGGATTTTACGTCAAGATGGTTCATGGCGATGGATTCACGATGTAGGAAGAGTTATTACTCGAGATCCAAAAACACAAAAAGCGCTTCGTATGGTTGGAATGACCCGAAATATACATCAAGAAAAAAAAGATCAGGAGCATTTAAGACTATCGGCAATTGTGCTTGAGCAAGCAGCAGAAGGGATATTTATTTTAGATGACCGTCTGAACTACATTGATATTAATCCTTACTATGAAAAATTAACCGGCTTTTCTAAACCAGAATTATTAAATAAAGAATTATTTAGCATTGCAATTAACCAAAAAGAGCAACAACAGCAATTTCATAGCTCAATTACACAGCAGCTTCTTGAGACGGGAGAGTATATAGGTCAATTTGATGAAAAATTTACTTCAGGCAAAGGCGTATATTTATGGCTACATATCAATGTAGTCAAAGATGAATTTAATCAGATCACAAATTATATTGGATTTGCACGGGATCTCACTGAACAAAAACGCCAAGAGCAACACTTATCTTATTTAAAAAATTACGATAGTCTCACCCACTTGCCTAATCGTCTTTACTACTACAATCAACTACATCAATATCTGGTAAACCCCTCATATAACATTAAAAATTTAGCCCTAATACGCGTTAATATTGACCGTTTTCGAGCTTTTAATGAATTTTTAAATAATGATAGTGGTGATGAACTACTTAAACAGTTTGCGCAGCGATTGCGCTTAATCAATATCAATGCAATGTTGGTTGCCTATTTAAATGGTGATGATTTTGCAATTATTTATGAAATTTCTCCAATTCATCCAAATATTGAACAATATTGCCAGAATATTTTACAAGCACTTAATGCACCCTTTTACATTGATAATCAAGAATATTTTATTACTGCATCTATTGGTGTAGCATGTTTTCCAGAGCATGGTCGACAAATTGATCATCTCAACAATCATGCTGAACAAGCACTTTCAGAAGCAAAACGCTTAGGAGGCAATACCATTTCTTACTATTCTAATAAAACAGACCATGCATATAAAACTGCCGATTTAGAACAAGAATTACGTAAAGCTATTCAAAATGATGAATTTGTAGTTTATTACCAACCCAAAATTAATCTAAACGATCAATCAGTTATAGGTTTTGAAGCATTAATTCGTTGGCAACACCCTGAAAAGGGATTAGTTATGCCAAATATGTTTATCCCTTTTGCCGAACGTAGTAGCCTAATTTCAGACATTGGCAAAGTCGTTTTAGATAAAGTAGGGAAACAACTCCAAGAGTGGAAATCTCAACACTACACAAATATTCAAGTCTCGGTAAATATTGTTGCCCAGCAAATACATCGAGGCTTATTACTCAATGATATTGATGAAATTTTACAGAAATATCATATAGATGGTGCAGACCTTGAGCTTGAAATTACTGAGTCTGCACTCTTAGATAATACAGACAATGTAAAGACCTTATTGCATGCTATAAAACAAAGAGATATTTCAATTGCTCTTGATGACTTTGGCACAGGCTATTCATCTTTAGCTTATCTAACAGAATATCCTATTGATGTATTAAAAATTGATCGTGCCTTTATTTCTAAAATTGGTGATCACAAACAAGAAGCCATAGTAAATGCCATGATCGCCATGGGTAAAAGCATGGGGCTCAAATTGGTTGCTGAGGGTGTAGAAACAAAAGAACAAGTGATCTACCTACAAAAACAGCAATGTGATTTTTTACAAGGCTATTTCTTTAGTCGCCCAATCCCTCCTGAACAGGTTATCCCTTATCTACAAACCAATCCGCCTATTTCTTAATTGCTCTAACAGACTATTTTACATATAGCGCTTTTTCCAAAAATGAGCTTTTTTGACTGTGAGAAATAAAGAAGTAGTGTTATATTCTTTAGCATTTAGCTCACTACAGGGCTATTGGCAATTCGTCTACTATTCTCTTAATTGGTAAAAAATTAAGCATAGTAAAAGAATAGAGTTGCCTTCTCCCTGAATGAGTGATTTGACTAGTTTGCTTTTTTGTATCAAATAGAGACTCAGATGGACGATCAATCTTTAAAACAGGCCGCTTTAAATTACCACGAATACCCAAATCCAGGGAAAATCAGCGTCACCCCAAGTAAGCAACTTGTCAACCAACGAGATTTGGCTCTAGCCTACTCACCAGGCGTTGCTGCGCCATGTTTAGAGATTGAACGTGATCCTTCAACTGCTGCTAAATATACTGCACGCGGAAACTTGGTTGCTGTAGTAACTAACGGTACAGCCGTTCTTGGTTTAGGTAATATTGGCCCATTGGCTTCTAAACCTGTAATGGAAGGTAAAGGCGTTCTCTTCAAGAAGTTTGCTGGTGTAGATGTATTTGACATCGAAATTGCAGAAAACGATCCAGATAAAATTGTAGATATTGTAGCCTCTCTTGAGCCAACTTTCGGTGGTATCAACCTCGAAGACATTAAAGCACCAGAATGTTTCTATATTGAAAAGAAACTTCGTGAACGCATGAAAATTCCTGTATTCCATGACGATCAACATGGTACAAGTATTATTGTAGGTTCAGCTTTGCTCAATGCATTGCAACTTGTAAATAAGAAAATTGATGAAATCAAAATCGTAGCTTCAGGTGCAGGTGCAGCAGCACTTTCATGTTTAGACTTGCTCTGTGCGCTTGGTGCTAAAAAAGAAAATATTATTGTTGCCGATTCTCGTGGTCTATTAACGACTTCGCGTGAAGGCTTAGATGAATCTAAAAAACGTTATGTTCAAGATATTACAGCATCTCAGCTTCATGAAGTAATGAGTGGTGCTGATATGTTCTTGGGTCTTTCTGCTGCTGGTATTCTCACCAAAGAAATGGTGAAACAGATGGCTGAGAACCCTATTATTTTTGCTTTGGCAAACCCAGATCCAGAAATTTTACCTGAACATGCACATGAAGTACGCTCTGATGTCATTATGGCAACTGGTCGTTCTGACTATCCAAACCAAGTAAACAACGCATTATGTTTCCCATACATTTTCCGTGGTGCACTTGACGTTGGTGCAACTACCATTAATGAAGACATGAAAATTGCATGTGTACATGCAATTGCGCGTATGGCTCATGTAGAAGCTGATGCAGCAACATACGGTGAAAAATCTGCTTCATTTGGTCGTGACTATCTAATTCCACGCCCTCTTGATCAACGTTTAATTTTAGAAATTGCACCAGCAGTTGCTAAAGCTGCAATGGATTCAGGCGTAGCAACTCGTCCTATCGAAGATTTCGCTGTATATCGTCAAAAATTGTCTGAGTTTGTATATAACTCTGCGTTCTTGATGAAACCAATTTTTGCTCAAGCAAAAGCTGATCCAAAGCGTATTGCATATGCGGAAGGTGAAGATGAGCGCGTATTACGTGCAGTACAAATTGCTGTTGATGAAGATTTAGCGAAACCAATTTTAGTAGGTCGTACTGCTGTAATTGAGGCAAACATCAAAAAATTAGGCCTACGTTTACAACATGGCGTAAATATTGAAATTGTTGATCAAGAACAAAACCCGATGTATGAAGAGTTTTGGAAAGATTACTATCAAACAATGCAACGCAAAGGCATTACTGTTGAATATGCTCAACGTGAAGCTCGTCGCCGTTCAACTTTAATTGCATCTTTACTGGTTAAATTTGGTAAAGCAGACGGTATGTTATGTGGTACTTACAGTAGCTATAACATTCACCTTGACTTTGTACGCAATGTCATCGGTCTTAAAGAAGGTATGAATAACTTCTTTACGCTAAATGCACTAATGCTTGAAGATCGCAATTTGTTTATTGCAGATACCTATGTAAACACTAACCCGACTGCTGAACAACTTGCTGAAATGACAATTTTAGCTGCTGAAGAAGTACGTCGTTTTGGTATTACTCCACGCGTAGCATTACTTTCTCATTCAAGTTTTGGTAGCGATCAAACAGATTCAAGCGCTCAAAAAATGCGTGAAGTTTACCGCATTTTATCTGAACAAGCTCCTGAACTTGAAGTTGAAGGTGAAATGCATGGTGATGCAGCATTAGATGAAAATATTCGTCAATTTGCATTCCCAGGTTCACGTTTCAAAGGTTCTGCAAACTTGCTTATCATGCCAAATCTTGATGCAGCAAACATTTCATTTAACTTGTTGAAAGCGACTTCTGGTAACAACGTTACTATTGGGCCAATTTTACTAGGTGCTGCTAAACCTGTTCATATTTTAACTCCGACTGCGACTACTCGCCGTCTTATTAATATGACAGCTTTAACTGTTGCTGAAATCCAACAACAAGAAAATTAATTTAGAAACTGCTTTTTACGAAAAGCCCCTCTAATGACTTGAGAAAACCTCTATTCTGTAGCATGATTGCTTGAAGAATAGAGGTTTTTTCATGCAAGTGTATTTAGTAGGCGGTGCCGTCCGAGATTCTCTACTTGGGCATCCCTATCAAGAAAAAGATTATGTTGTGGTCGGAGCAACACCTGAACATATGCTCGCCCAAGGTTTTCAACCTGTAGGGAAAGATTTTCCTGTGTTTCTTCATCCTGAAACTAAAGAAGAATATGCACTTGCGCGAACTGAACGAAAGTCCGGTAAGGGATATCATGGGTTTCAATTTTTTACTGATACCACAGTCAGTTTAGAAGAAGATTTAATTCGCCGTGATTTAACCATCAATGCCATTGCAATGGATCAAGATGGAAATATATATGACCCATACGGCGGACAAGCTGATTTAGAAAATAAAACCTTACGCCATGTTTCAGATGCCTTTGCTGAAGATCCATTACGTGTTTTACGTGTCGCTCGTTTTGCAGCTCGCTATTCTTGCTATGGCTTTCATATTGCCGCTGAAACATTACAGCTCATGCAGACTATGGCTGAATCAGGTGAACTCGATGCATTAACACCAGAGCGGGTATGGAAAGAAACTTCCCGTGCACTTTTAGAAGATCATGCAGATGTGTATTTTCAGACACTACGTGATTGCGGTGCTTTAAAACATCTTTTTCCTGAAATTGACGCATTGTTTGGTGTACCACAGCGACCTGAATATCATCCGGAAGTAGACTGCGGCATACATACCCTAATGTCTTTACAACAAGCTTGTAAGTCAAACTACTCCCTTGATGTTCGGTTTGCTGTTTTAGTACATGATTTGGGTAAAGCATTAACTCCAGTGAACGAACTTCCTCGCCACATCATGCATGAGGAACGTGGCGTGAAACCAGTTACTGCATTATGTGAACGTTTAAAAGTTCCTACTCAAACTCGACAGTTGGCCTTATCGGTGTGCAAAGAGCACTTAAAATGTCATCAGATTATGTCGTTAAAACCCGGAACTGTATGGCGTTTATTACAGCGTCTTGATGTGTTGCGTCGTCCTGAGAGAGTGGAAGCTTTTGTACAGGCATGTGAATGCGATGCTAAAGGAAGACTAGGTTTAGAAAATCGTCCCTATCCTCAAGCTCAGTACATGCTAGATGCGATGCAAGTGGTCCGCTCTATTAAAGTTCATGATTTACCTGAGAACATTAAGGGTGCTGAAATTGGTGAAATGTTAATTCAATATCGTATTGATGCCTTAACTGAATTCAAACACCAATATCAAACCCTCACTCATTCTTAATTTAAGCCAACAAAAAAGCCTCATTACGAGGCTTTTTTATCTTTATTGTTTAGGCAGCGGTATATATTGAGATTGAGTATTTTGGTTTTTTCTTTCCCCAACTGTTACCACAAACTTTTCTTGCTTCCCAGCTCGCTCAACCAGCACATTAATTTCACTATTAGGCGCTTGTAATGCAACATAATTAATCAAATGGGATGCCGAAGTGATTTGTTCATTATTTACCTGAACAATTTTATCTCCCACTTTAATACCCGCTGAAGCTGCTGGTCCACTTTTCAGAACATCCGCAACAACCACACCAATTTGTTGTTTAGGTGCCAATACATCTTCTTGTTTAGGCGGCACTAAACTAATGCCCAACCATCCACGTACAACGCGACCATCTTTCAAAATTGAATTTAATACTTGTTGGCAAATTTTAGCTGGAATTGCAAAACCAATTCCTAAAGAGCCACCTGACTGCGAGAAAATAGCAGTGTTTACCCCGATTAGGTTACCAGCAACATCAATTAATGCCCCACCTGAGTTACCTGGGTTAATTGCAGCATCTGTTTGAATGAAATCTTCATAGGTATTAATACCTAAATCTGAGCGACCTGTTGCGGAAACAATCCCTTGAGTTACCGTTTGTCCTACTCCGAATGGATTACCAATCGCCAAGACAACATCCCCCACTTCATTACCACTGAGCTTAAATGGCAACACGGGTAATTTATCTAAATCGATTTTAATGACTGCCAAGTCTGTGTCAGGATCAGTTCCAACGATAGTTGCTTCCGCACGGCGTCCGTCACGTAATGCAACTACAATTTGGTCGGCCTGAGCAATCACATGATTATTGGTAAGAATATAGCCATCAGCACGAACAATAACCCCTGAGCCTAAACTATTTTCATTTTGCTGTTGTTGTTCAGGAACCTGATTTCCAAAAAATTCGCGGAATACTGGATCACTTAACAATGGATGATTTTGTTTAACTTTCTGGGTCGTAAAAATATTAACAACTGCCGGTGCTGCAACTTTTACCGCAGCACTATAAGACACCACCCTACCTGCTCGTGAAGTATCAACCAATGGTTCAACTTTTTCGGCAGGCATTTGCACCCCATCAACTGCAACAGTTGGTTTCGGCTGATGGTATTTTTGCCATGCAATAAAACTGGCAATTACAATAATAAGTAACACCCAAGGTAACCATGTAAAGGTGCGGCGCACGTTCATATCCTCTACGCAAAGAAGTTTTTAATTAAATTAATATATTGAACAAAAAGAGTTTTCAGTTAAGCATTTTAAATTAAATATATCGATATACATAAAAAACTCAAAAAAGATTTGTCTAGCTTTAGTTACACAACAAAATATGTTTCTATAGCTTTAGCAATTATTTACTACTCAATTCAGGACATATCATGGCGAATTTGCATGAAATTATTCAGTGGTGCGACCAAACCTTAAAAGCAGCAGAGTTTAAAGATTACGCACCGAATGGCCTGCAAATTGAAGGTTCAACTGAAGTAAAACGTATCGTTTGTGCGGTTACTTCTTCCGAAGATGCGATTGATGCAGCGATTACGCAGCATGCCGATCTACTACTTGTACATCATGGTTATTTTTGGAAAGGCGAACCTTACCCAATTACAGGAATGCGCGGCAACCGCATCAAAAAATTAATTCAAAATAATATTTCTTTAGTCGCTTACCACCTACCTTTAGACGCACATCCAACTTTGGGCAACAATGTAGCGATTGCAGAAAAATTAAACTTGCAACATTTAGAACCACTCGATTTAGCCGAAAAACATCCAATTGGTAATATTGGATATTTAGAACAAGCTCTTTCTGTTGAAGATTTTAAGGCAAAACTACAAGACTGTTTTGATTTTAAAGTAATTCATTTGCCAGCCGAAAAAGAAAGCATTCAAAAAGTAGGATTTTGTACGGGTGGTGCTCAAGATTTTATTGCTAAAGCAGCTTTGCAAAACTGTGATGCGTATATTTCAGGCGAAGTCAGTGAACGAACTTTTTATGAAGCAAAAGAATTAGGGGTTCATTATTTTGCTTGTGGTCATCATGCAACCGAACGCTATGGAGTTCAACGTTTAGCACAAGCAATTTCAAAGCAGTTTGCAATTGAAACCGAATATTTTGAATTGAATAATCCGATTTAATTAAGTCTTTTTTTCAATCTGTGTTATGCGTATTAATTAGATCTTTATTGTGTATAGTTCTTTAAAACGATGCCCTATTGTGAACAGAATCATTTACAATAGAGCCACTTAATTGTATAACCCAGCAAATGCAAGGAATAGGAACATGACAACCATTACTTTACCTGCACTTCCATATGGCTATGATGATTTAGCGCCACATATTAGTAAAGAAACTTTAGAATACCACCACGACAAACACCACAATACCTATGTTGTTAACTTAAACAACTTAATCAAAGGAACTGACCTTGAAGGTAAAACTTTAGAAGAAATCATTAAAGCAACAGCTGGTGATGCATCTAAAGCTGGTATTTTCAACAATGCTGCTCAAGTTTGGAACCATACATTCTATTGGAATTCTATGAAACCAAATGGTGGTGGCAAGCCTACTGGCGCAATCGCTGCTAAAATTGAAGAAGCTTTTGGTAGCTACGAAAAATTTGCAGAAGAATTTGCTGCTGCTGCAACTACTCAATTCGGTTCAGGTTGGGCTTGGTTAGTTGCTGATGAAGTAAACGGTAAATTATCTATTACTAAAACTTCGAATGCAGACACTCCACTTGCACACGGTCAAGTTGCTGTATTAACAATTGACGTATGGGAACATGCTTACTACATCGATTTCCGTAACTTACGTCCTAAATACATCGCAACTTTCTTAGAAAGCCTTGTGAACTGGGACTATGCAAATGCAAAACTTGCAGGCCAACCAGCAGGCGTAGAGAAATAATTTTATTTCTTTATAAAAAAACCACCCTATTTTGGGTGGTTTTTTTATTTTTAGTACCTTAAAAGCATATTAATCAAGCAAACGATTCATTTTCTTTAATATTCTTATTGACGCTTTTAGATTTCATCCATAAAATGCGCATCAGATTCTCCAATAGCTCAGTCGGTAGAGCGACGGACTGTTAATCCGCAGGTCCCTGGTTCGAGCCCAGGTTGGAGAGCCATCTACTAATCTCCCATAGCTCAGTCGGTAGAGCGACGGACTGTTAATCCGCAGGTCCCTGGTTCGAGCCCAGGTGGGAGAGCCAAGATTCTAAAAGCCCACATCTATTGTGGGCTTTTTCTTTTCCCGTCATTTAATACTTTTCTATTATTTTTAATAAAATCAATGTTTCGAATATTTTTAAACCAAACGATTAGATATTCATACTAATTCTTTTATTAACCCTTGACCTTACACCCTTTCCTGCCTAAAATCCTTTTCCAGATTCTCCAATAGCTCAGTCGGTAGAGCGACGGACTGTTAATCCGCAGGTCCCTGGTTCGAGCCCAGGTTGGAGAGCCAAGATTCTTAAAAACCCACTCATCATGAGTGGGTTTTTATTTGTATGATGCCTTCACATGTTCGAATCGAGTCATTTATTTTTTATAGTTTTAGGTTGCGTAAGCACCTGCATTTTTCTTCTTGTTTGTTTTCGTCCCTACTTATTTCCAAAACAAAAATTCTTTGCTCGTCCTGTCATTACCAACTTTGAAACTCAAATGTTTATCCGCTTAAAACAAAGTTTTCCAAGTTATCATGTTTTAGCACAAGTGGCTTTTAGCGCTTTAATTACCAGTAAGGACTACAAAATTCGTAGCCAGTTCAACCGAAAAGTTACCGACTTTGTTGTGCTTAACGAAAAGATGGAAGTGATTGCCATTATTGAGCTAGATGACCCTTCCCATCTTGAAAAAGCGGAAGAAGATCGTATTCGTGATCAAATGCTCACAGAAGCAGGTTACATAGTAAGACGTTATACAAATATCCCGACTGTACGTCAGCTACAAAAGGATATTCATTAATTAAAGACAGCTTTTATTTTTTTTTCAGAATTTGCCGCTTCTTTTTCAGCTATTCGTTTTGCCATTTCTATACGTTGCTGCTCATATTTTTTTTTAGTCTTAGCATCACTCTTTGCAGCCAAGAAAAGTATTCCAATAATCAGAAAAGGAATAAGTAAACCTAATCCCATTAATAACCAAGGAATAGATTTTTTCTCAACAGGTTGCTGGTTCATAAGTGATTTAAACTCAAACGGTATCAATTTTAAGATGCGTAACAATATAACAAAAAAAGAGCCACTATAAAGAGGCTCTTTTCTTAAGATAACGTCTAGTTAAGTAAATAAAACTCAGAATTTGCCTGTACAGTGAGGACTTTGGCTAGCATCTTTCTGCGCATCAGTTAGCACAATACCGGTACCTGCTGACATATTAGTTTGAATAAAATCTACAGCATTTGCATTTTGACATACGATTGCTTGTGTATGAATCGCATTCGGTACAATTGTTAAGTTATAACCCTTATCGTAGGCTGCTTGAGGGAAAAACTTTAAAGCATTCGCTTTCATATTTGCGAATAAGGCTTGCGTTACTACAGGCAATACTGCCTGATCTTTTTCACCTTGAATAATAAATACAGGTGCTTTAATAACTTTCTCGGCTGTAGCATTTGTCGCGGGTTGAGTCGCTGTCAAGAAATTTTGAACAACTTGATCTGCTTTGAATTTATTCAGATCAATACCGTATTGCGCAATTTGGTGTGTAGGATCTGCCAAGAAAGCTAAGATTCCCGCTTTAAATTTCTCTTGTAGGCCATTTGCAGTATCAGGTGCAGAATAACTTAAACATGCACCATCATCTCCTGTACGACCATAAGCCAATTCAGCAATGTCAGCCGCTCCTGAGGTAAAGATTGACTTCATATCATAATTTGGTTGTTGTGCCTTAATCCCTGCACTTGCAAAGGCAGCATATGCTAGCAATTCGGCATAACCATCTGCCGTTTTATCAATTGTTGGTACAGCAAGCGCCATTGGATCATTTGGAGACATTTGTCCTGCAGCTATCGCTGCATCAATCTGCCTGCGTACTGCAATTGCCTGATCTAATTTACTAAGCTTATAGCCACTGTCTTGATTCATTGCAGGATCAATATAAATTTGAATGATTGTGCCCAAGCTAGATGCCGGTGCCCCCGCTACCGCTCCTTTATAACTTGCATCCGTATTGGCAAATTCAGCAGTGCCCAATGATGCATGCCCACCTTGTGACTGGCCAATTGACATCCAATCACCTTTTAATTGGTTACCATAATGGTCTTTTGCTGCTTTGACTGCCGCTAGTGCAGATTTTGCTTCACTTGATAAGTTTAAGTAAGGATGCACTCCTGGTGTACCTAAACCCTCATAATCTGGTGCCACAATTACATAACCCGCAGCTAACAAACTTTCAGCTAGAATTTTAAATCGTGGATTAATTGTATTTTTACTTGGTGCACAACCGTCACCCACTCCAACAGTTCCATGTTCCCACACAACCACTCGATAACCATCTTTAGGTTGCGTTGCTTTTGGAAACAATACCATCGCGGTAGCAGTGGCTGTTTTTCCTTGAACATTTGTCATGTTATAAGTCATGACTTTGATCGATGAAGCATTATCAACTTGATCAATAGCGTAATTACTTTCAGACAAAAAGGTTTTATTTGAATCTATCCCAGTATAATCGTCATTGTTATCATTACACGCTGTAAGAAATAATGCTGAAACTGATAATGTTATAGCTAAAGCAATTTTTGACCGTTTCATAGAATGTCCTTTTTATGTGTTATTTATTCCGCATAATTTTTATGCACAAATATTAAGACATAAAAAAAGTGCTCTGCATAGAACACTTTTCAACCTCATGGTCATTTTTACTATATGAAATTTAAAAATATTCCTAGAAAAATGATTAATCCAACCCAGCGATTGTGACGGAATGCCCAGAAACAAACCTGAGGGTTGCGGTCTTTGGTTTTAATTGTTTGATATATAAAATCGAATGCAACAATAATTAAAGCGATGATCGCCCATGGAAATAAGATATTTTCTAAATATAGCGCAGCACCAATCAAAACAAGGCTGGTTGCCTGTAAAAGCGCAATAATCTGAATGTCATATCGACCAAAAAGAATAGCGGTAGATTTCACACCAATCTTTAAATCATATTCACGGTCTGTAATTGCATATTGAGTATCATAAGCCACTGTCCAGGCCAGATTACCAAAATAAAGAAGCCAGCACGTCATATCTAAAGGCTTACCCATTGCAGTAAATGACATTGGAATTCCCCAAGAAAATGCCATACCTAAAACCACTTGTGGCAAATGGGTATAACGTTTCATGAAAGGATATACAAATGCTAAAACCAACCCTCCTAATGCACAGTAAAATGTTGCTATAGGTAAAAAGAACAGCGTACAAGCACTGGCAAATACTAGTGCTAAAAATACATACACCGCTTCTTTTGGACTAATTACCCCTGTTGCCAAAGGACGTGTTTTTGTCCGCTCAACATGGGCATCTACTTTACGGTCTGCAAAATCATTAATTGCGCAACCAGCGGCACGCATAAAAATTGTACCTAATACCATCGCCAAAAGAATATGTAGAGGTGGCATTCCCTCTGCTGCAATCCAAAGCGCCCACATGGTTGGCCAAAAAACCAGTTCAGTACCAATTGGCTTATCAAATCGACATAGATAATAATAAGCTTCTAAGCGCTGGCGCCATGTTATGCTTGTTGCAGTCGTCATCGTAATTCCTTGTCGTGCTGCTGATATAAAAAAGCTTCAAAAGCTGGTAGGAAGGTTTCCTGAACAATAAATTTACAACCATGCCAAGTATAGCAACTTTGTCTCGTCCACCCTTCTGGCAAACGAATGACACGGCGGTCACAAAGTGGTGTTGTTCTTTGAAATAAAAAAAAGCCAATGGGTGTAGAACCAATGTGCTGAAATATACGTGCTTTTTTTTGTAAGCTTTGAATTGGAAAAATACTTTTTGCTTTGACCCAAGGTTCTGCTTCACTGCCATACAAATAAGTCTCTCTGACCCATGAGGTATGGGCATGAGACATCTTCATCCATTGGCTATCTGCAAAAGTTAAACGCTGAAAATGTTCTTTAAAAGGCTTTACACTAAACTGCCCACCACCAAGTTCAGTTAATTGTTGGGTCAGTGAACCAGACGCATACAACCATGTTTTCAACTCAGGATTTAAATTCTTTTCCTGTTTAAGTACTGGCTGCCGTTTACGCATAATCTGCTCACATGAAAACTCGCACCTAGTTTACCCCAATTTTTTGATAAAAAACGTAGAGAATTCAATCAACATTCCAAGCAATAAAAAAGCCTGCTTATGCAGGCTTTTTTATGAAAATATGTATTACAAGCTGTAGTACATATCAAACTCAACTGGGTGAGTAGTCGTGTTAAGACGACGTACATCTTCAGTTTTAAGTTCGATATATGCATCAAGCATTTCTTTAGTGAACACGCCGCCTTTTAACAAGAATTCGTGATCTGCTTGAAGTGCTTCAAGAGCCATGTCTAAGCTATGTGCAACTGTTGGGATTTTTGCTTCTTCTTCTGGAGGAAGATCGTACAAGTTCTTATCAGCAGCTTCGCCCGGATGGATCTTGTTTTGGATACCGTCGATACCAGCCATTAACAATGCAGCGAAACCTAAGTACGGGTTCATCATTGGGTCTGGGAAACGAGCTTCGATACGCTTACCTTTAGGGCTAGAAACGTATGGAATACGGATAGACGCAGAACGGTTACGCGCTGAGTAAGCAAGCATAATTGGTGCTTCGAAGTGAGGAACCAAACGCTTGTATGAGTTTGTAGATGGGTTTGTAATTGCATTCAATGCCCGAGCGTGCTTGATCACACCACCGATGAAGTACAACGCCATTTCAGAAAGGCCTGCATATTCATCACCAGCAAACAAGTTCTTGCCATCTTTAGAGATAGACATATGAACGTGCATACCAGAACCGTTATCACCTACCATTGGTTTAGGCATAAAGGTAGCAGTTTTTGCATATTGGTGCGCAACGTTCCAAACAGCATATTTGAACTGTTGAACTTCGTCAGCTTTACGTACAAGTGTATTAAAGCTCACACCAATTTCTAACTGGCAAGATGCAACTTCGTGGTGATGTACTTCTACACGACCTGGGCCCATGATGTCTTCGATTTTTGCACACATTTCTGCACGCATATCTTGTGAAGAATCAACTGGAGGAACTGGGAAGTAACCGCCTTTAACACGTGGACGGTGACCAGAGTTACCAGACTCGTAGTCTTTACCAGTAGACCAAGCAGCTTCTTCAGCGATTAATGTATGACGAGCGCCAGACATATCGATGTCCCACTTCACTTCGTCAAATACAAAGAATTCTGGTTCTGGACCAAAGAATGCAGTATCACCGATACCTGTAGATTTTAAGTATTCTTCTGCACGGCGAGCAATCGAACGTGGGTCACGCTCATAACCTTGACCAGTTGAAGGTTCAATAACGTCACAAGTCACAACTACAGTTGGCTCAGCAAAGAACGGGTCAACAAAACCAGTTTCTGCATCTGGACGTAAAATCATGTCAGATGCTTCAATGCCTTTCCAACCAGCGATTGAAGAACCATCAAACATTTTACCGTCTTCAAAAGTATCTTCATCAATAGAATCAGCTGGGTAAGTTACGTGCTGTTCTTTACCCTTAGTATCAGTAAAGCGAAAATCGACCCATTTTGCGCCACTTTCTTGTATGAGTTGAAGGACCTTGTTCGCCATGCTCATTTTGCTCCAATGAAATTTTGTTGCACTTGTTAAGTGCGTGTTAATTGCTGGTATATATAAAGCAATTCTCATACCAACTTTATAAGACTTACCTAAAACATTGAATTGCTTATAACTATCGATGATTTAGGTCCCTTGTCCTGAACCCATTATACTGTTTGCATAGTTAAATGCACCATATTCAGACATTTTCAAATTATGGCATATATGAATGGCTCACAATCGCCCCAATTTAGTGCAAAATTGTTGCGCCAATATAATTCACTGCATCAATATCTAACAGCAATTCATGATCATAATACTTTCTTATATAGCAAGCTGACATTCTTATTGCAATGAATGAAAAGAATAAACTAAGTCATCTATCACCTCATGCCTCATCCATTAAAATACCGAGGTTTTATGAAATTATTTTTACTTATGTCAAAAGAGACGCTTAAATCTGTTAAAAAATCTAATTTTGCCTGACTGAAGTCTCTTTATGTCATAGGTTTTTGGTCAGCTTTGGTGCAACTCCCTTCTATTGTTTTAATTTGCTTCCAATATCATTGCTAGTTTTTTATTTTTTACCTTTTGGTATATACCTTTTTTATACATGACAAACTTGCTTTTAAAATTAAAAAAATCTAAAAAATAAAACATAACTTTTTTTTATAACTAAACAAACTAAAAGTTTTGTTTTTTTAAACTACAAATATGTTCAAAGGATTTGAAATGAAGCATGAACTCGAACAATATGACAAAGCTTTTTTCGGCCATCCAAAACCATTAAAAACTTTATTTTTTACAGAGCTTTGGGAAAGATTTTCTTATTATGGAATTCGGCCTTTACTTGTTCTTTACATGGTCGCAATGGTAAATGACGGTGGTTTAGCACTTGATCGACCAACCGCAGCAGCAATTGTTGGCTTATTTGCTGGTTCTATGTATTTAATGACTGTTTTAGGTGGATGGATTGCTGATAACTGGTTAGGTCAAGCACGTTCTGTCTGGTACGGTTCTATTATTATTGCACTAGGTCATTTATCTATTGCCCTCACTACCATTTTTGATCAATTCTTTTTTTATTTCGGTCTAGTTCTTATTGTTCTTGGATCAGGTTTATTTAAAACCTGTATTTCAGTTATTGTAGGAACTTTATACAAAGCACAAGATAGTAGACGAGATGCCGGCTTCTCCATTTTTTATATGGGAATTAATATGGGCTCGTTTATTGCCCCGCTTATTACAGGTCTATTAGCTCGCGATTATGGCTGGCACTTAGGCTTTGGGATTGGTGGCATTGGGATGCTAATTGCTTTATTAATTTTCCGCTTTTTGGCTGTCCCGCAGCTCCAAAATTTTAATGAATTGCGTGAAGAAACTGATAACTGCAATAGACCTATGGTAGAAAATAAAAATGCGCCTAAAATTGTATTTAGCTTTTTATTCGCTGTTGCAGCAGTTATTGCATTAACTTTCTTTGGCGTAATCCATATTAATCCGGTCGCGGTAGCCACTTATCTAACAGTCGTAATTTGCATTGGAATTATTGCTTACTTTGCATATTTACTCCTTTTCCTGAATTTAGAGCAGCATGATAAATTCAAAATTATTATTTGCTTCGTTTTATTAGCAGCATCTGCCCTATTCTGGTCAGCTTTTGAACAAAAACCCACAACTTTTACTCTATTTGCACAAGATTATACGGACCGTATCGTTTTCGGGTTTGAGATCCCAACTGTATGGTTTGAATCAATCAATGCTCTGTTTATTATTGTTTTTGCTCCGGTTGCAGCTTGGCTTTGGGCTAGACTAGGTAAGGTAAATAAAGACCCAAGCTATATCAGCAAATTTATTATTGCGCTGTTATTCGCTGCAGGTGGTTTCTTATTAATGTCACTTGCAAGCCGTTTTGCTATTGCAGGTGGATTAGTTTCACCATTCTGGTTAGTCGGTACTTTATTTCTACTTACTATCGGAGAACTTTGTCTAAGCCCAATTGGCTTATCAACTATGACTAAACTTGCACCTGATGTCATCCGTAGTCAAATTATGGGTCTATGGTTTACAGGTTCAGCTTTGGGTAATCTCATTGCTGGTTTAATTGGCGGGCACGTATCGGCAGATGGTATTAATCATTTACCTACCCTCTTTATGCGATGTGTTTTAGCGTTAGTGATTGGCGCAATCGTGTTATTTTTATTAAAGAAACCTATCAATAGATTAATGAATAAAAGTACCAGTAAAGTTCAACCTGAATTGGAAACCATATGAGCATTTTAACTGTTCCAGAAAAACTTGAGAAACTTCGCGAAATGATGCGCAATCAACAAATTGATGCATTAGTTGTCATGAGTGCCGATCCTCACATGTCAGAATATTTACCAGATTACTGGAAAGCAAGACAGTGGCTCAGCGGGTTTAGTGGCTCTGTTGGAACACTAGTAGTGACTCAAAGCTTTGCAGGCCTATGGGCCGATGGGCGCTATTGGGTACAAGCCGAACAACAACTTGTAGGAACAGGCTTTGAGCTTCAAAAACTAACGAGCGATGAGTCTTCAACACATTTGGCATGGATTGAACAGAACTTGGCAGCGGGATCAGTGATTGGGGTAAATGGACAGACATTATCCATTCAACAATTTAAAGCTCTTGAGCATACTGCAAGACTTAAAAGCTACAAACTCGAAACCCAACAAGATTTAATTGACGCTATTTGGGCTGATCGCCCTGAACTTCCTTCACAAAAAATCTATTTAATGACTAATGGATTAAATGCCCTATCTCGTAAAGAGAAAATTCAGGCTATTCGTGAAGCTTTAAATAGTAAAAATATTAAAGGCCACTTCATTTCATCTTTAGATGATATTGCTTGGATCTTAAATGCACGTGGGAAAGATGTAGAATATAACCCTGTGTTCCTCTCACATTTATATGTCAGTGCAACAAAAACTGTTCTTTTTATTGATGCTGACAAAGTTGATAGAAACACTCAACAAGCTTTCGCAGCCGATGGTATTGAAATATGCCACTACGAAGATACAGCTAAGTTTTTAGCCAATCTTTCTGATGCTTCTGTACTTTTAGATCCGGCTAAAGTATCGATTTTTCATGAACAAGTCATCGCAAATGATATTCAGACTGTACATGACATCAATCCAAGTACACTTTTAAAATCGCGTAAACATGCCAGCGAAATTGCTCATATACGAAATGCCATGCTTAAAGATGGGGTTGCACTCTGCCACTTTTTCCATTGGTTAGACAAAGCACTTCATCATGGTGAATGCATTTCAGAATTGACAATTGATGAAAAGATTACAGCCTTCCGTGCTCAACAAGACAACTTTATAGGGCCAAGTTTTTCAACAATTGCCGGCTTTAATGCCAATGGAGCATTACCGCACTACCGTGCAACTGAAGAGCACTACTCATTTATTGAAGGCGATGGTTTATTGCTGATTGACTCTGGCGGTCAGTATGCCGATGGAACAACTGATATTACTCGTGTTGTTCCAGTGGGTACGCCAACGATAGAACAAAAACGTGATTATACTTTGGTTTTAAAATGCCATATTGCTTTAGCTAGAACCATTTATCCAGAAGGTTTAGCAGCACCTCTGCTCGATTCAATTTGTCGACATACTTTATGGCAACAAGGTCTAGATTATCGTCATGGAACTGGGCACGGCGTAGGCTTTGCGCTTAATGTACATGAAGGTCCGCAAGTTCTTTCTTATTACGCACCTGTTCATGCCTACAGCAAATTACGCGAAGGAATGATTCTTTCCAATGAACCGGGACTTTATCATGAAGGTAAATACGGTATTCGCATTGAGAACCTCGTTGCAAACTGTCTTCATGCTGGATTTGAAAAAACCTACGGTGATTTTTTAGAGTTTGAAACGCTCACACTTTGCCCAATCCATTTAGATTGTATCGTTGTTGATATGCTAACTAAGGAAGAGAAAGATTGGCTAAACCACTACCATCAAACTGTTCAAGACAGACTAGCTGAACATTTGTCTGGAGAAGTTTTAGACTGGCTGATTTATAACACTCGAGCTATTTAAATATTTAATAGCGTTAAACCAAGTCAAAGCTTTGAAAGATTCAAGGCTTTGACTTAAGCTCTATTAAGATATGTAAAGAATTAGAAAGCATATTAAATATCTATTCTAATCTGTTTATTATTTTTCCATTTAATTACATTCTTTGTCCAATAAACTTTTAGGAATTTTTTTCTTATAAAATTCAAATTCTTTTGTAATATTTTTATCTTTGTTTCCAACAAATGATTTATTGGCGATTAATTCCATAACGCCTTTATTTGATTTTTTACTATCATCAGCAATGAGATCATCTAATTCATCATTAGCTTCTATTAAGCCATTCTCATATCTGTATTTTAGATAATTTGTATTAATCAAACTATCCTTCTTGAAATTGAACTTATATTTTTCTTGTCCAGATTCTTCATAAAGGCTCAATATAAGAGAACAATAATTTTTCTCTTTTTTCAATTCAATCCCACCACCTTCAGGACTAATTCCCTGATCAGTTAAATCTAGCTCATAGATTTTCTTTGGGGACAAATTAGTGTTAGCGGATAAGTTACATCCAGTTAAGAATATGAAAAAACTAACAATAAGTTTTGTCATCTTACCTTGTTTATTTAACATCATATACTACCTTTAATCGATCACCATCTCATTTGATCTATAACTACATTCGTGTCACACAGGGCAAGGACTTGCTCTACATATTGAAAACTCGCTTTTAACCTCATCTATATTTTAATAACCAACTAACTAATTTATAAGTATGTATGTGGGTGCACTTCCTCTGTAAAAGATAAAGTCGAAGAATATAAAAATTCTGATATAGTAGCCACCTATTGAGGTGGCTTTATTTTATACATGAGTACTTTTTCAATCTTGAGTACCAAATTGAGTATCAAAACCACATCAAAATAAAATTCCCTTACTTATTAGCGAGTTGAATCTAAAATGCTTCTAATGATCGACAATTACGACTCTTTTACCTACAACATCGTCCAATATTTTGGCGAGTTGAATCAGGAAGTAAAAGTTGTTCGCAATGATCAAGTCACATTAGAGGATATTGAACGATGGCAACCGAAATATCTTGTGATTGGTCCTGGCCCTTGCTCTCCAAGTGAAGCAGGTATTTCCATTCCTGCAATTAATCACTTTGCCGGAAAAATTCCTTTGCTTGGCGTGTGTTTAGGGCATCAAAGTATTGGGCAAGCTTTTGGCGGAAACATTGTAAGAGCCAAAACGGTTATGCACGGACGTTTATCTGATATGTACCATAGCAATAAAGGTATTTTCAGTAATCTTCCTAGCCCATTCTCAGCAACTCGTTATCACTCTTTGGTGATTGATCAGCAAACACTGCCTGATTGCCTTGAAGTAACATGTTGGACCAATGAAGCAGATGGCTCAATGGAAGAAATTATGGGTGTTAAACATAAGACATTGCCTGTTGAAGGTGTGCAGTTCCACCCAGAATCAATCTTGAGTCAACATGGCCATCAAATCTTTAAGAACTTTTTAGACATCTACGCATAAGGTAGCCTCGAATAAGTTGTTTTAAGAATGATTTGATAAGTAACCTAAATAAAAAAGCCAACTGCAATGAGTTGGCTTTTTTTATGGCTAAATCAATTACAGCTTTAACTGTTGCACAATCGATCCATCTTGTTTAGCCACCAAAGATTCGCAGAGTTGAATACGCTCTTTGGTTTGTTTCAATCCCCTTTCTACACCGACCAACTCTTTAGTTCGTGGTGCAAAAAAATCATTTAACTGTGTCGCTTGTTGTTGTGTACATGCCGCCCCACTAAACATAGCAGGGAAACGCCCAGCCGAAGATTTACCTAAACGATCAAAAACGGCATCATGATTTACTTTAAACCAAGACCACAAGCCACCTTGCTCATCTCCATATTTATTGATCGAGTTAACCACGGTACGAACCTCACCGACTTTAACACGCGGGTTCAAAATTAACTGACGTGCTTGTTGGCGTGTTGCTTCTTGATTTGCTGAACCTAGTGCCGTAAGAATCGCAAGACGCTGTGTCGGTTGAGTCACACGTTGTAACTCTCCAGATAAACGGTCAAAAGCAGGTTGGCCTTTTTCTTGTACACGTACAGCTAAAATGGTGGGTAATAATTCAGGTGTTACTTGCGCAAAGTTAAGCTGCTTTTGAGCAAAGAGAGCATCTGATTGTTTTAATAGTTGTGTGCGGACTTCTGGAACTTGGATATCTAAAGCAAGAAACTTAACCAACTCACTACGCCATAAACTGTCTTCGGCTGATTCCCCTGTTTTGCTTACATAACCCAACTGATTTAATTTAGGTAAATATAAATTTGCCAAAACTTTTCTAAAATGTTCACGTTCAACTTCTGTTTTCAATACATGACGATGAATGGCACTTAACTGAAAAAACAACGCAGTACTAATTTGTCGGCTATTCGAATTAGCAAATTTCTTCGCAGCATCTACTACAGCCAATAAATTAATATCGCCATGGTTAAATGCGGCGGAAATTGCATAGGCATAAGCCAACTGTTCAGTATTAGAAAGCTTTTCTGTAGCAGCAGTCAGACGAGCAAATTCTTTTTGAGGCAAACTAAATTGGTAATATCCCGCCGCATTTGCATTTGGAATATACCAACTGCCAAGGCTGGCACCTTTGAGTTCAATTTTGGCTTCTGCTTGGTCTACCAGTTCACACTGAACTTTACTGCCTGCATTTGGAACTTCATAACGCACACATAACGGAACTCCCCATAAGCTTCTTGCATCTCCTTTTGAACCCACAGGTAAATAACGGCTTTGTTTCACATTTAAAAAGACTTTATTGCCTTCTTGCTGTAGTGAAGTATTGAGTAAAGGTACACCAGGTTGGTCAAGGAAACTTTTCATCGCTTTGGCAAAACGTTCACCTTGCTCAGACTGCTCTGCTAAAGCACTAATTAAATCATTGGCTGTCGCATTACCATATTGGTGCTTATTAATATAATTGCGTACACCTTGTTTGAATTTTTCTTCGCCTAAATAGCTTTCAAACATATTTAAAACAGCCGCACCTTTTTGATAAGTGATGCCATCAAAAGCTGTTTGAATATCGGCATTGCTTAAAATGGGCTGACGAATACGACGTACACTCACCAAGCTATCACTTTTCATGGCATCTGCGGTATCCGCAATACGTTCTAAGTTAGCATTAAACTCGGGATGTAATTTTTGAGTGATTTTACTTTGCATCCATGTGGCAAAGGATTCATTGAGCCACAGATCATCCCACCACGGCATCGTGACGACATCACCGAACCATTGATGCGCCAGCTCATGTGCATTGACATTAAATGAATTTTGTACAAAAGAGACTGGTGAGTCCTTATCTAACAACATTAGATAGTCTCTAAAAGTAATAAGCCCTGGGTTTTCCATGGCTCCCGCTGCGAAGTCTGGTGCTGCAAGTAAATCTAGCTTGTCAAATGGATAACCAAAGGCAAAATAATCTTCTAAAGTTTTTAAAATGGCTGGTGTTTCAGATAAGGCATGCTGCATTTTTTCAGCTTTAGCATCGGGTGCAATGCCACGTAACTGGATCGGCTGCTTACGCCATGAAGTAGACCCAATATCAGGCCCTTTTTGTAATTGCCACGGTCCGACAGCCAATGCAAGTAAATAAGTTGGCAGTGGTTTGGTTTGTGCAAAGCTTAGCGTTTTCCAACCCGATTTGTCTGCTTGCACAGATGTTTGCTGGGTATTGGCGAAGCCTGAATATTTGCTTGGAATCGTCAAACGAATATTAAACGGCGTTTTAAAACGTGGCTCATCAAATGACGGAAATGACTGGCGTGCACTAATCGCTTCCATTTGAGTCATCACATAGGGTTTACCTTCAAACTGGATTTTATAAATACCATCGAGCTGTTGGTCATATGCCGCATTAAAATCTAGAACGAGTTGATACTGGCCTGCGGGCAAAGTCTTGGCAAATTTAATTTTACTTACCCCATCGATCTCGGAGGCTTGCTCATATTTTGCCGTGGTTTTGACGCCCTCTGCCGACGTGATACTCACATCTTTCACCGTCAAAGATTTACCATGAATCCAGATGTGATCTGTAGCTTGAGCCAGTTTTAAATGAATAGTGGTTTTACCGGTATAGCCTTTTTGTGAGGGATCAATCTTAAAATCTAAATCATAAGATTCGGGTACGACCCATTCGGGTAATTTACCAATCGGGACTTGTTCACTGTTATTAGACGCAAAAATCTGCGTTGCTGATAAAGATAATAATGTTGTAAGTAGCAATCTTTTTTTAAATGAAGGCTTGACCAGCATAAGGGGTTTTATCCTCTGTAGTTTTAAATAAAAAGATGCAGCAAATGCTGTACCACTTTGCTGCATCCACACATCATTCTTAGAATTTATAGTTAAACTCCAACCAACCTTGACGGCCGAATGGTGAATATGATCCTACCGGATAATACGGCCAACCACCTGTGTCATCTCGTTTCACTTTGTCAAACAAGTTATTAATAATGATTGAAGCAGAGGCTTTTGGAGAGATTTGATAAGTACCACTCCAGTTCACCAAATACGTTGGACTTAAGTAAACAGTTTGGTCACCGTTTGGAATTTTGCCATAACGATTAACTAATACTGTTGACGCCCAATCTCCGAAACTCCAGCTTAGACTGGTATTAAAACGGTCACGCCAATCAGGAATGGTTAAATCTTTTAAATAGTCATCTTTCTCACCGTCTTTTGATTGTTGATATTCATGTTCTAGTACACGGCTATAGTTCACCGTCCATAAGAAGTTACCCAAACTTTCTGTTTTCCAGCGCCATCTGCTAGTGAAATCAATCCCACGGGTATGATCTGATGCAGCATTAATCGGAACAATATTAATATTCTTAATCACATTCGGATCGACAACTGCATTTGCAGGGTTACGCTCTACGCGAGCCAAGGCATCAATACAGGCAGCAGAGTTAATATCTTGGTTGCCTAAACGACAATCTGCTTCTAAACGTAGAATTTTGTCATCACTTAAATTTGTCACAAGATTATCAATTTTGATATCCCAGTAATCGACACTGATATCAAATTTATTGGTGGGTGACCAAACAAAACCTGCACCATAAGATTTACCCTCTTCAGGTTTTAGCTCTTTGTTTCCAGTTAAAGTATAGTTTGCCCCAGGTGAATAATCTTTAAAGCTACATTTATCTAAAGCTTGTCCCGTTTGACTACAACGTAAATAATCGGTAGTACTTGGGAAATAACCTTTTTGCTTATTTAAAAACAGATAGTTCATATCTGGTGCACGAAAACTAGTCGCGTAGTTACCGCGCACCAATAAAGTCGGATGGGGCCTAAACTCTAGACCTGAACCAAAAGTTAGCTTATCAATACTGTTTTCTGACAAAGCATAACGGTCATAACGCCCTGACAGCGTTAAATTTAAGGGCTTTGCTAAAGGTAAGAATAATTCGGCACCGAGTGCTTGGCGGGTCCGTGTTCCCCCATATTCACCACTAGAACTTGCATTGTAATACTCACCATTTTCAAGTGCCTGATCTGGCTTAATCGAAAAGCCTTGACGCCCAATTTCGGCCACAGTCGCAAGTTTGGCCGTTCCTGCAGGTAACTTAAATACGTCACCATTCGCGCTTAAGGTTAAACTTTGCGCCCACGACTTATCTTTTTCTTTTGTTGTGCCCGAAATACTTTCAAATTCACTTGCTGTGAGTGGTCGACTTAAACGATCTAAGCGAGGCGAATAAATAGGAATACCATCTGCATCTGTACCAAGTTGCTGACCTAAGAAATATTCATCGACACTCGAACGTAATAAGCCTTGGCGGCTTAGGTCACTGGTATAAATGGAACCATTATAGGCCGCCTCATAACGCCAGCTCGTCTCGCCAATATCGCCTCGAATTCCGAAATTTAAGTTAGAAGAAAGCTCTTTCCACTTTTTATTTACGCGCTCTACCCCACCTAATTCTTCAGGTGCAAAACGGCGATTCCAAATTTCATAATTGCCTGAATCTTGATTGAGGAAATAACCACTCGATGCACCTAAAGAAGTCCATGTCGGACCACGGGTATTATTTTCGATTTGATTGGCACCAATTAAAACATCGGCAAATAATTGAGTTTTATCATTTAACTCATAATCTAAACCGAGATAACCATTTTGACTGCGGTTTTGGGTTTGAACAGTCCAATAGGTTGGTCGTGCCAAACCACTGGCACAATTGTCTGCACCTGCTTGCCCTATATTATTTACCGAGCCCTTAAATAAACCATTAAAGGCCTCACACCCTCCAATTGAAAGATATTTACCCGTATTGGCATTTTTTCGGCCTACAACTGTGTCAGGCTTCTCACCCAAACGTGTTCGGCTCGACATAAAATCTCGATCGGCTGCCCATATCGGCTCACGGCCACTGAGTTCAACCCCATAAACGAGATTGAGTTTATCTAAAGTTTTACTGCCACTCAGTTGTAAACGTAAATTTTCACCGCCTTCTTTGGTTCCACCTGCCTTGATATTAAATTGTGTGCCGTCTGTTTTCTTTTTCAGAATAATATTTACAACGCCCGCAATTGCATCCGAACCATAAATTGCAGAGGCACCACCGTTTAATATTTCAATACGGTCAATAATGGCAGTTGGAATATTGGCTAAATTAACGAAGTTGACAGAACCATCATACGGTACAGGATAGTCTGCAACTCGATGTCCATTAATCAAAGTCAAAGTGTGGTTCGGCCCTAAGCCACGTAAACTAATGGCGTTAGCTGCAGGTGTAAAAGTATTTCCATAATCTGCACCTTGTACAAAACCTGTGTTCTGCGTCAGGTTATTGAGTGCATCAAATGCATTACTAAAACCTTGTTTTTCAATATCAGCTGCGGTAATCACAGTCACACTGGTCGGACCATCTTTTTGTGCTTTTGAAATCCTTGAACCTGTCACAGCAACGCGGACCACTTTATCTGGTTTAGTTTGGTTTTGTGATTGTTCAACAGCTTCTTCTGCGTAGCTTTCTAATGGATGAAGCAATGCAACAAATACAAAAATAAATGAGCGTTTATTTCTTAAAGCTCCTAGATATTTCGAGTTATTTAAATACATATTTATTGATAGATATAATAAAGATCGCCCTACTATATCCATTTTTATTTGCTTGATTTATACGCTTTTTTTCTAGATATATTGATGATTAAGATATACCAAATGGTTAATTATTTATCATAAAAACTCACAACAAACTAAAACCTTTTTCATTAAATAAATTGTATTTATGAATAAAACCAACGCAGTAAACTAGCAAAAATTTTAAAACTCTTAAGGAACTACAAAAATCTTTGGTTATTTTCTGCTAACATAGCTCCCTGTAGCTAGTGAATCATGGAACGCAATAGGCCGAACCTCCCACTCTTGATCAACTTCACCTAAAAATTTTAATCATTAATGCTGTAAATCATGACTATGAATATCCAACAGGCGCTCAACCACATTACCAAGAACATTCATTTGACTCAGCCTCAAATGGAAGAAATTATGCGCAGCATCATGCAAGGTGAAGCAACCGAAGCACAAATTGGTGCTTTAATGATGGGCCTACGCATGAAAGGTGAAAGCATTGACGAAATGACGGCGGCCGCACGTGTCATGCGTGAATTTGCGATCAAAATTGATGTGAGTGATATCAACCATTTAGTTGATATTGTGGGTACTGGCGGCGATGGTCAAAATTTATTTAACGTGTCTACAGCGTCTAGCTTTGTAATTGCAGCAGCAGGCGCAACCATTGCAAAACATGGTAACCGTGGCGTTTCAAGTAAATCAGGTTCATCTGACCTACTTGAGCAAGCAGGTATTCATCTTGATTTAGATATGCAACAAACCGAACGCTGTATCCGTGAAATGGGTGTGGGTTTCTTGTTTGCACCAAACCATCATAAAGCGATGAAATACGCTGCTGGCCCACGTCGTGAGCTTGGCATTCGAAGCATTTTCAATTTACTCGGCCCACTGACCAATCCGGCTGGAGTAAAACGTTTTGTGATTGGTGTGTTTTCAGATGAACTTTGCCGCCCTATTGCCGAGGTCATGAAACAACTGGGTGCAGAACATGTCATGGTTGTTCATTCAAGAGATGGACTCGATGAAATTAGCCTTGCTGCTCCTACTGCGGTGGCAGAATTGAAAGATGGCGAAGTTACTGAATGGACACTCAACCCTGAAGATGTCGGTATTGAATCACAAACTTTAAACGGTTTGGTCGTCGCAGATGCTGCTGCCAGTTTAAAACTGATTAAAGATGCATTAGGCAAAAATAAAACTGACATTGGCGAAAAAGCAGCAAATATGATTGCACTCAATGCGGGTGCAGGAATTTATGTGGCTGGCATTACCAAAACTTATGCTCAAGCTGTTACATTCGCGCAAGATATTATCTATGGCGGACAAGCCTTAGAGAAAATGAGTGTTTTGGCTGAATTTACCAAAGCATTAAAACAGTCTCAGGCAGATTAAGGATTTCTCATGATTAATATTCAAAATACCATTTTAGGTAAAATTGTTGACCGTAAACATGAGGAACTTGCTGCGCGTTTAAAACAACGTAATTTGCAAGACGTTGAAGAACTTGCTAAAGCTGCGACGCCAGTACGAGGATTCGCCAATGCTTTACAGCACAAGCGCCCTGCCGTGATTGCTGAAATTAAAAAAGCGTCTCCATCGAAAGGTATTATTCGTGCAGATTTCAATCCTGCCGAAATTGCCGCACAATACGAACAAGCTGGAGCAGCATGTTTATCTGTACTTACTGATGTTGATTTCTTTCAGGGTGCAGATGAAAATATTGCCATTGCTCGAAGCCACTGCGCGTTACCTGCTTTGCGTAAAGACTTTCTGATCGATCCATATAATGTAGTTGAAGCACGTGCTTTACATGCTGACTGTATTTTATTGATTGTTGCATCTTTGTCAGATCAACAACTCGAAGAAATGTCTAAGACTGCATTTGAACATCAACTTGATGTATTGGTTGAAGTTCATGACGAAGAAGAACTGGAACGCGCTTTAAAGTTATCTGAGCAATGTTTATTAGGTGTGAATAACCGTAATTTAAAAACCTTTGATGTAGATTTAAAAACATCTATTCGTTTGAAAAACTTGCTTCCATCTTCACGTTTACTTGTAACTGAAAGTGGTATTGCCACTCCAGATGATGTTCGTATGATGCAAGAACACGATATTCACACATTCTTGGTTGGCGAAAGTTTTATGAAACAGCCAAGACCAGATCAAGCCTTTACCGCCCTTTTTGGGCAACCTCAAACGGTTTAATGAAGATATATGAGTAATAAAGATTCAACGCTTTCTAAAGAGCAACAAAAGTTATTGAAGCAATTTAAAAAGCAAATCTCCAATCCTCATTCAAGCAAAATCGCAAATCAGCCTGAGGTCAAACAATCTCAGGCTGTTTCTGAAGAATTGGAAGATACAAATCTGTTTCAACAAGCTGTTGCAGGTGTTAAACGCATCAATAATAGTAATGTTGCTGATGTCAAACCAACTCGCGCCAGAAAAGTTGATGCTCAAACATTAGCTAAACGCGCAGCTGCCGAAGGTGGCCGTGATACCGAACATGCAGAGTTATCAGATACCCAAGCTGCGTTAAATCCTGTCGCAAGCCAAGCAACATTAAGCTATCGCATTGCTACCCTTCAGCATAAAGTTTTTGAAGATTTAAAAGCTGGGAAAATACGTTGGTTTGAAGCCGTAGATTTGCACGGCTGTACAATTGAACAAGCACGTGACGCAGTTTTACAAATTATCCAGATGGCAAAAGATGAAAATCAAAATGTCATCAAGATCGTACACGGCAAAGGTCCTGAAGCAGTTTTAAAAACCTATGTTAACGGGTGGTTGCGCCAACATCGTGATGTTTTGGCTTTTGTGAGTGCTCCAGAAAATCAAGGTGGCACAGGCGCCGTTCTCGTACTGCTTAAACGCGCAGAAAAAAATCCCAAGTACCAACAATAATCGGCATTTTCTACAGAATTCAGACTTTTTATAGTTTTCTGATAGAATGCCGTTTTGTTCAACCAGTGTAAGTGAACATTCTTATGTCTATGCAGCAATCGTACGCAAATATTCTGACTGCCGTCGGGGAAGATCTTAATCGTCCCGGCCTTAAAGATACGCCTGTGCGTGCGGCTAAAGCTTTTTCATATTTAACTTCTGGCTATAGTAAAACTTTAGAAGAAGTCACCAATAATGCTGTTTTCCCATCAGATAACCATGAAATGGTATTGGTGAAGAATATTGAATTTTATTCGCTTTGCGAACATCATCTCCTTCCATTCTATGGCCGTGTCCATGTTGCCTATCTACCAGAAGGCAAAGTTCTTGGCTTATCCAAATTTGCACGTATTACCGAAATGTTTGCACGTCGTTTGCAAATTCAGGAAAATTTGACTCAGCAAATCGCAGAAGCTGTGTCAGAAGTGACTGGAGCACGCGGTGTAGCCGTAGTTATCGATTCAGCACATATGTGTATGATGATGCGCGGTGTAGGTAAACAAGAGTCAACCACACGTACCGTTTCATTTATCGGAGATTTTAAAACTGATAAAGAGGCACGTCGTGAGTTCTTGAGTGCTGTACCTGAGAGTTACTAAGTCATCTTTAATGACAAATAAAAAGCCCAATTATTGGGCTTTTTTATATCTTAATTCTTTACTAATTCTATAAAACATAACAATTAAATCATGTGATTTTTGTTATAAAAGTACCCATCTTCATTTTAAAATGATTTATGAGTTAATCATGCGATTCCAAAAAATTTCCTATTTACTTCTTCCTTCTCTTTTTATTTTTAATACCTCAATTTATGCGGACAATACAAATACCCCAAAAGAACAAGAGATCAAAAAACTGGTAGATCAAAACTTTAAACCATTATTAGAAAAATATAATGTTCCCGGTATGGCCGTTGGTGTCATTCAAAATAATAAAAAGTATGAAATGTATTATGGTTTAAGATCTGTTCAAGACAAGCAAACAGTAAATAGCAATACGATTTTTGAACTAGGTTCAGTCAGTAAATTATTTACTGCTACAGCAGGTGGATATGCGAAAACAAAAGGAACAATTTCTTTTGAAGATACGCCCGGAAAATATTGGAAAGAGTTAAAAAACACACCTATAGACCGAGTTACCTTACTCCAGCTTGCAACTTATACCAGTGGGAACCTCGCCTTACAATTCCCAGATGAAGTGCAAACAGACTCACAAGTTTTAAATTTTTTCAAAGAGTGGAAACCTAAAAATCCGATCGGTGAATATAGACAATACTCAAACCCAAGTATTGGATTGTTTGGAAAGGTTATAGCTTTGTCTATGAATAAACCTTTTGATCAGGTCTTAGAAAATACAATTTTTCCGGCTCTTCATTTAAAACAAAGTTATGTGAATGTGCCTAAAAATCAAATGCAAAACTATGCATTTGGTTATAACCAAGAAAATCAGCCAATTCGAGTTACCCCAGGACCATTAGATGCCCCTGCTTACGGTGTTAAATCCACCTTACCAGATATGCTGAGCTTTATTAACGCCAATTTAAATCCACAAAAATATCCAACCGATATCCAACGCGCAATTAATGAAACTCACAAAGGTTTCTACCAAGTCGGCACGATGTATCAAGCATTAGGTTGGGAAGAATTCTCTTATCCAGCACCTTTACAAACTTTATTAGACAGTAATTCTGAACAAATTGTGATGAAATCAAATAAAGTCACTGCTATTTCAAAAGAACCTTCCGTTAAGATCTATCACAAAACGGGTTCAACCAATGGTTTTGGAACGTATGTTGTCTTTATTCCAAAGCAGAATATCGGTTTAGTCATGCTAACCAATAAACGCATTCCAAATGAAGAGCGTATTAAAGCAGCTTATGCAGTGCTGAATGCAATAAAGAAATAATCTTTTCTTAAAACAAAAAAGCGAGAAATGTTCTCATTCATTTCTCGCTTTTTCTAATTCGAAAGACTATTTAAAAGAACCAAACATACCCTAGACTTGATTTCATCCAGTCTTGATGATTTTGTTGTTCATAATCCCAGTTTAATCGAATGGCATTATTACTATTAATCACATATTGCCACTGGGTATTTACTCTTAAATTCCATTGATTTTGGTCTTCCCAATATGGCAATTCAATTTGCACCACAGAGTTAAGTCGATCAAACCATTGATTCATACACCCTAAAGTCGGGCCTACTCCCACACGCCATCCCTTATCTAGATTTGAACCTGCTTGTACGTAGGTTTGTACTTGCCCATAGCAAATATGTTTGCGCTCATAGTCTGCAAGGCTGTAGCCGACCTGAGCATTAAAATTCGCTACACCATGTTGTTTTTCATCGCTAAAATTTCCATCATGAATCGCTTCCTGACGCCAGCCTAAGTTAAATCCCCAACTCAGAGGGATTTTAAAAGGTTGTATCGGGTTATAGGAATTGACTTCCAACACATCAAGATGTTCTAGTTTTAAATGATCATTACGCCACTGCGCATTACCATTTAAGAATAGTAGTTGAGTACCAGCACGGTACCCCCCTTGAGGATCTATTAAGTCATGATAGGCTTGCCGATGACCAAGTTCGATAAACTTGTTTCCTTGAACCTCACCTGCTTTCAATGAAATATTACGTGCATTATGACCTTGTGTTGGCTCTTTTTGAGGACGCTTAGGCTCTTGACGTTGTTTGTCTAAATCAATCTGACTTCTTAGCGCTAAAAGTTGACGTAACTGTGGCTGAGCAACACTTTCTTCTATTTTACGACTCGTAAATTGAAGATATAAATCATCGTAAGCCATCTCTAAAATCTTAGCCTGATCTTGCTCACTAAATGTTTTTAAAATCTGAGAAGATTGCTGAATGGGCATCATCGCAATTTGATGAGCCACTTTTGCTAACGAGGCACCATGCTGATGGGCTTGGGCCAATAGCTGGGTTTCTAAAGCAGGCCGGTATACAGGAGCTTTGGTCAGCCCTTGTTGCTGCATCGATTTAATGGTTTCCATGGGAATGGAAGCATAAGTAAATTTCTCTTGTAAGTTAGATTTAGGCTTTACTAAATCGACTAATCCTAATAATCGATAAGCACAGTTATCACTCACAAAATAATAAGGGAAACTCACATGTTGCATTTCCCAAATATGAGCGACTACAAAACGCGTTTCTTCAGGCGATAAATTAAGTTCATATTCCCATAAATCTCGACTTTCAAAATCACCGTACTCTTTTACCTTACGATAATAAGGCATCAGCGAATATTCACCTGGATATTGCCCTGTTAAACCTTTCCATGCGTATGACCAGTTATCATTACCTGCCACTGTTGCAGCATAGTTTACGGCGTAAGAGACTAAATTTAGTTGTTGCTGATCTTTTGGATCTAAACGCAATAAAGTATGACCAAACATCGAGCTTGGATTGCCCATAAAATCAGTCGCATAAATTAATGTCGCTTTATAAGGCTTAATTTGCCCAATCCAATTTTCAAATTCTGAACATTTTACTTGAGGTAATTCATTTTCTTGAATACCTACTTTTTGTAGGAGCCATTGGCTGCGCGCTGGAAACTTACAACGAATAGATTGATTATCTTGAGCAGGCGTAAATAATGCAGAAATGTCAGCCTTAAGCTCTTCTTTTAAATTATTTTTTCCATGTTCAGATAGGAAATAACCTGGATAAGTTACATCACTTCTCTGATTTTTATTGGCATACATGAGCCGTTGCCATGTAATGTCTTGATCTAATTTTTTTTGTTCTGCAATTGACCGATATTTTTGAATAGATGGATTTATTTCTGCTGAATACGCAATATTAACTGCCAAAGAGGCAAAAACTAAAACAACTGACTTCATTAAGCTCATCAATTTTTATCATTAAAATATAAGAAAAACCCTGCCATACGACAGGGTTTTCAGTTTCAAACTTATACGTAAGCTTTTAAAACGTCGTCTTTAGCCATTACAGTTTGCAATGATGCTAAAACTTGAAGTGTGTTTTGGTTATTTGCTGAATAGATTTCACCAAAGTTTGCTTTTGAAACTTTAAAGAAACGGTCTTTATCTTGAGGTTTAATTTGCATTAACTCAGCAAGTACATTCAGGCTTTCACCTTGGCCTACTGCCATATCACGTGCTAAAGCTTCTGCATTTTCATTTGTGAATGTTACAACTTGCGCTGTTACTGTTCCGCCTTGACGGCAGCCTAAAGTACCGAAAGTGATCCCTAATAATTGGTTAGTAAAAATACCATTTGTTGTTGCAGCAAGAATTTTAGGCGCTACTCCTTTTTTGCCAGCCCATACTTGTGTACCTGCACCACAGCCCACATCATTGTCAGCCATTGCAACACTTGAACCAGCTGCTAATAAAGCAGCTAAAGCTAATTTTTTTAACATAGTTGTATATCTCCAAAAATCATTATTGATTGTTTCTTATGTGTTGTATTGTTATGTGTAATTCTCATTACACCATATTAAAGATAACGAGAAGGCTGTGATTTAGCAATTAAAAAATAAACAATATGATAAAAAGTGCAAAAGAAAAATTATCTTAAATTCCAGTTACCTTTATGATCTCTGTTACCTAATATTTTAAGCACTAGCACTAGGCTCAAAATTAATAATAAATACCATGATCCTAGCTTGCCCCAACCCACCATATGCCAAGCATTGACCTGACTTGGATAAAGCCAGATTTTATAAAATGTACTTATATTTTCAGCAATCCAGATCAGAAAAGCGAGGGTAGATAATACAGGCAACATCGGGATTTTAAATTTATGTTGATTTAATTGAAAATAAATTTTTGTTTTCCAAAAAATTAAAATACTAATCGCAAATAAAATATAGCGAATATCTGGGACAAAAAATTTGCTCATAAAGTTTATATATGAGAAAAGTGCCAATAAAAGCATACTTCCAAAACTTGGAAGCTTTTCAAAAGAAACTTGAAACAGTCGTATTGACCGTGCGAAGAAGCTACCTACAGCCGAATACATAAAGCCTGCAAATAAAGGCACCGTAATGATTTTAAATACAGCAGGCTGCGGGTATTGCCATGAAGCAATACCCGGATGCGTCAAAAAGATTTCCATGACCATCGCCATAACGTGAAACAAAGCAATCACTTTGGCTTCAGCCCACGACTCCAGTTTTAAATAGAGCAAACAGATCTGGATCAGTACTGCATATATGAGTAAATAGTCATAACGATAAAAACCCATATATTCATGGCTTCCCATCGGCGCTGTTAGAGCGAAAGCAATTAAAAGCAAAATACCAAACAAGGCTGCCGAAACAGCCTTAATGATAAATTGAAATGGTAAATTTAGATGTTGCACAAAAATCATCCTAGATATTTAGCACTATACTCATGTACTGTATCTACAAAGATTTTTGGTTGAACAGGATCTACCCACTGAGTAATCCCATGGCCCAAGTTAGCAATGTAACCTGTCTTTTCACCATTTGCGTAAGCATCATCTAACATCGCTTTCACTGCTTTTTCAATTGAAGCAGCCGAACCATATAAAACAGCAGGATCAAGATTTCCTTGTAGAGCTACACGCCCAGCCACCGTAGTGCGAGCTGTATTTAATGGCGTAGTCCAATCTAACCCTAAAGCGTCTGCACCAGTGCTAATCATTGGCTCTAACCATTGACCACCACCTTTTGTGAACACAATAATCGGAATACGTCGGCCATCTTTCTCACGTTGCAAACCTGCAATGATTTTATTCATGTAGTTCAAAGAGAATTCGACATATTCGCGGTGAGCCAATGCCCCGCCCCAGCTATCAAAAATCTGGATTGCCTGAGCACCTGCATCAATTTGAGCGTTTAAATAGTCAATGACTGAATCTGCTAAATGGTCAAGTAAGGCATGCAAAACTTCAGGTTGTGCATACATCATGTGCTTGGTAAAACGAAATTCTTTACTTGAACCACCCTCAACCATATAGGTTGCTAAAGTCCAAGGGCTACCAGAGAAACCAATCAGTGGAACTTGCCCCCCTAAAGCAGAACGAATCGTGCTTACAGCATTCATCACATAATCAAGATCTACTTTTGCATTTAACTTAGGTAAATTAGCAACATCTTGTTCGGTACGTACTGTTTTATGGAATTTTGGTCCTTCACCTGTTTCAAAATAAAGACCTAAACCCAGTGCATCTGGAATTGTTAAAATATCTGAAAATAAAATTGCTGCATCTAAATCATAGCGACGCAAAGGTTGTAAAGTTACTTCACAGGCAAACTCTGTATTTTTACATAAAGATAGGAAGTCGCCTGCTTTTGAACGGGTTTCACGATATTCAGGCAAATAACGCCCTGCTTGACGCATCATCCATACCGGCGTGGTATCTACAGGTTCGCGTAACAAAGCACGGAGGAAACGATCATTTTTCAAAGTCGTCATTACCAATCTCTATCTTCTTTATGTGGCAGCATCATATCAAAAACAGAGGCATTTTTATAATTTCAATTTCATACAAAAAACTTGTCAATCTACTAAAAAATGCATATTTACACAAAAGTCTACTGCAAGCTGCGAGGTTTTCTGCAATACTTGCAACATGTTACATTGGGGTCATTGATATTCTTTTAATCACTAAATTACCAATCTTGGACTCATATAAATGAGTTATTGGTGATTTTTTGCACTTCAAGAACAGATCAATCCCCCTATTGCTTATATGAAAATTCTTAAGGTTGAATTACATGTTTGTTCGCTCATTACTCGCTATGAGTTTAAGTTGTATTATTGCTAATGTTGCTTTTGCTGCTTCAACAACTGAGCAACCCCTGAACCCTAAAAAGGTATCAGCTCCTGTAGAAGATCCGATTGATCCTCTAGCAGTAGATGCAGCTTCAACTGTACAAGCTCAAGCTCCAACACAAATTACTGCTCAAGAACAAAATGATCTAAATCGAGCGTCAACAACATTACAGAATTTGCAGAAAACAGAAGACCCAAATGCCGAGTCTGGTATTGCTGCGTCTACACCAACAACTGCTAAAAGCACAACAACGTCTAAGACTGCACAAGTGTCTGCTGCTTCATGGACATTAGATGGCTTAAACTCGGCAGAATGGTCTGAAAATATTGGTAAAGGCCAACTTCCAGTCTATGCACGTGCACATGTGATGCTTAATAATGCACATGCATCACCAGGCGCAATTGACGGAATGAGTGGTAAAAATACGCTAAAAGCGATTGCATCATTCCAGCAAATGAATGGTTTATCACCTACTGGTGACCTGACCAAAGAAACTTGGGATGCATTAGTTGCTAAACAAACCAAGCCAGCATTTATTGAATACACTATTTCTGATGCTGACTTAAAAGGTCCATATGCCGAGTCAATTCCTTCTGACTATGCATTACAAGCCAAAATGAAAGGTTTGTACTACACTCGTGTTACCGAAATGTTGGGCGAAAAGTTCCATATTGATGAAACTTTCTTAAAAAAATTAAATCCAAAAGCTACATTTAAAAAAGTAGGCGAAAAGATTATTGTGCCAAATGTGCGCAATGACTTACCAGAAGATATTCACTTGATTATTGCGCATAAAGGTGCGAAGCAGTTGTATTTATTCAACAGCCGTAATCAAATGGTAGGCTCCTTTCCTGCAACAATTGGCAGTACTGATACGCCTTCTCCGGCCGGTACTTACAAGGTAGTTGGTGTTGCTCGTAACCCTTGGTACAGCTATTCACCTTCGAACTTCGTACAAGGTAAAAACTTAAAACCACTTTCTTTACCACCAGGTCCTAACGCTCCTGTCGGTAATATCTGGATTGGTTTAAGCAAAAAATCATTCGGTATTCACGGTACTCCAAACCCATCTTTAATTTCTAAAACAGCATCACATGGTTGTATCCGTTTAACTAACTGGGATGCTAACGATTTAGGAAATAAAGTACGTGCAGGCGTGACTGTTAAATTCCTTGAATAATCAATATATTCTTTAAAAAACCTGCCCTTGTGGCAGGTTTTTTAATCATCAAAAATGCATAGATAAATAAAAAAACACTACAATCATATCAATTACGCAACGACATGTTGCAGTTAACGTATTTTTTCACGTCTTCTATAGTTCTAATATATTTATCAAGAGATAAATAAAAAATTTGGGAGATAGAATCATGAATGCTTACGTACATCGTAGTGAAGATCGTGGACACGTTAAAGCAGGTTGGTTAGAGTCTTATCATAGCTTTTCATTTGGTAGTTGGTACGATCCTAAATATATGGGTGTTAGCGCACTACGTGTGATTAATGACGACAGAATTGATGCTCATAATGGTTTTGGTACACACTCACATGACAATATGGAAATCTTAACCTGTGTGCTAGATGGTGCGATTTCACACCGTGACACCATGGGAAATGAAGGCCAGATTAAAGCAGGTGAATGGCAACTCATGAGTGCCGGCACAGGTGTTGCACACAGTGAAATCAACAACACTGATACACCTGTACATTTATTACAAATCTGGATTATTCCAAATGTAAGAGATGCTGAGCCTAATTACCAACAAATTAATCTTGACCCACGTAAAGACCCAAACAAATGGCATTTAATTGCAGGTCCTGATGCAAATGCACCTATGCACATTCGTCAAAATGCAGAAGTGAAATCTGCAGTACTAGAAAAAGGGCGTGAGTTAAATGTAGACACCGTTAAAAAAGTGAACTATGTCCACGTTATTTCAGGTGTGATCCGTATTGGTGATCAAGAAGTCAAAGCGGGTGATGCTTTAGTATTTGAAGAGAAAGCAATAATTCAAGCACTTGAAGATAGCCAATTCATTTGGTTTGACTTACCTTAAATCAATCAAAAGCCCTTTTCACAGAAGGGCTTTTTTAATCTCCTCCACCGCCGCTATCATAGCTGTTCGAGTCTGAAGATGATGAGTGGATGAAGATGAATAATCATGCTCGCCAGATGATGTATAATTTTTTCGATTGTTGAGAAAAGCAATTTAAAAAAACAGTCCGATACTTAATAATGCCTAATAATGCCTAATAATGCCTAATAATGCCTAATAATGCCTAATAATGCCTAATAATGCCTAATAATGCCTATAATGCCTAATAATGCCTAATAATGCCTAATAATGCCTAATAATGCCTAATAACAATCTACTAAATTAATATATTTAAATAAAAAATTACACTACAGCTCTATATATTGGCTAGTTTCATTAATCATAATTTTATTTCATGAAGTGATCTAAATTTATTGCATAATGAAATGATTCTTGATTAGAATTCACACCAAATAAGTTAAGAAATTTTAATAATGAATTTTAGATTTGATATAAATGGATTACGTGCCTATGCGGTTGCTTTCGTAGTTCTATTCCACTTTGGTATATTCGGATTTACTGGTGGATTTATAGGTGTTGATGTCTTTTTTGTTATATCCGGTTTTTTAATGACAAAAATCATTATGGATGGTTTAAAAAAAGATAACTTCTCTATTTTACAATTCTACACCAATCGAGCTATCCGTATTATTCCTGCACTTGCTGTATTGTGTGCGTTTTTACTTGTAATCGGCTGGTTAGAATTAATACCAACTGACTTTAGGTCATTAAGCAAGCATATAATTGCCAGTTTATTTTTTATTTCAAATATAATTTACTGGCGTGAATCGGGCTACTTTGACGTAGATTCACATGAAAAATTATTATTGCATACTTGGTCATTATCTGTTGAATGGCAGTTTTATTTATTATTACCAATTTTCCTAATCATTAGTTTTAAATTATTAAAAAACAAGACCATATACTCATTAATTGGATTGTTTTTGATTTCACTGGCATTGGCATATTATATATCTGGAAGTCGTCCTTCAGCATCCTTCTTTTTATTGCCAACGCGAGCTTGGGAGATGGTTTTAGGAGGATTTTTATACTTCATCCCAAAACCCAATATCAGTAAAGCAACAAAATATCTTTTAGAAATAACTGGGTTTATACTTGTAATTTCATCTTTATATTTATTCAATTCGCAGACACCTTGGTCAAGTTTGTACACTTTAGTACCAACTATTGGTACGGCATTAATTTTATATACACAGAACCAAGAATCTATTCTCACAAACAATAGATTTGCTCAATTTCTAGGAACATCATCTTATTCTATCTATTTATGGCATTGGCCAATTGTTTTTTGGATGTTTCATAAAGGTCAACAAAATAATATAGTATTTATAGTATTAGGAGTTTTTGCCTCAATTTTACTTGGATATCTTTCTGGAAAATATATTGAAAAATATATTGGGAATAAATTAAAAGGAAAATCAATTCTAAAACCAAACTTAATTATTATATCTTCTTGTACATCAATAGTTGCGATATCTACTTTCATTTTTTTAACACAGGGAGCTAATCTTAAGATAAGATATGCTGCAAATACACCACAAGCATTAATTGTAGAAAAATATTTAAATGAGCATAAAAATATTGATAAAGCATATATGTTACAGTGTGATGTTTATTCTAACCTCATAAATAGTGGTAAAACTAACATTGATTCTTCATGTTTAAGCGCCAAGCATAACGTAAAATCCATATTTTTATGGGGAGATTCACACTCTCAAGCTTTATCTTTAGGCTTAAGATCAACATTTCCAAATTATGCATTCAATCAAATTGGTTCATCTGGTTGCAAAGCATCCTTAACTGAACCAACGGAATTAACTGGTGAACTTAAACAAGCATGTAGTCAAGCAAATAAGTTAGCTTTAGAAAACATAAAAGCACTTAAGCCAGATTATGTTATAATTGCACAACAAAATGAGCATGATAAATCTGATTGGAATTCAATAATAAAAATGCTTAACAGCTATGGTGTTGAGAAAATCATTATAGTAGGTGCTGTTCCTCAATGGCATCCATCATTACCAAAAGTTAAGATCAAGGATGCCAACTTCTATACACATTCTAGAATTAATGACAATGGATTGGATCTAAAAATTATAGAAGATGATATTAAAGCTGAGCAAACTGTTAAAGCACTTAACATTAAAGATGTTAAATATATATCACTTATTAAACAAATGTGTGATTTTCATGAAAATAAATATTTTTGTGAAACAAATGATGGTGATGATTTACTTCAACTTGACTATGGGCATTTAAGTAAAAAAGGCTCTATATATGTTGTAGATAAATATATTAAACCTTTCATTTAAGTTATAACCCTCCTTTTAGGAGGGTTTTTTATATTACTCAAGTTATGAGTTAAAAATTACTTTATAGCTTTAAAAGCTAAAATTTTAAAATACTTAAATAAACCCTGCTGAATAAACAAGTTGTTTTTTGATAAATAAGATAAAACTTTCAAAACAAAAATGGATGAGCAACCTTCCAGAAAGCACAAAAGTTACTCAACACCCATTTCAATACAGCTTAAAACAAACTTTTCTAATTTTATAAATTTTTAAAAAATCTATTAAGTTTCCTTTACATACAAATAAGCGCTCGCTCTTGATATACCTAAATGTTGAGCAACTGTCTCTACAGCCTTTTTAATTTCTAATAAGCCATTATTCTTTAATTCATGTATTAATTGTTTTCTCTCATTGAGTTTTAACATACGTGGTGTAGTTGCATGTTTTGAGGCAAATTGATCAATATATTTTCGGATTGCTTCAGTCCCATTTGGTTCCAAGTTTTCAATAATGTTATCCGTTTCAATTTTAGTAAAATGCTCTAAAGCGCTTTGCATCCCTCTAAATAGGGTTAAGTCAATATTCATACATAAAGCGGCCACATACTGGCCCTCTTCATCTTTAATACCAATAGACGTGCTTTTTGCGGGACGCCCATCCGCAAACTGGTTTGCATAGTTTGAAATAAGATTTGGAAATTCTGGAGACATGATTCTCGCCAGCCCTAACTCGGTTGCTGGATCTCCTACTTTTCGGCCAGATAAGTTATTGTGTATGGAAAGTATGGCATGCTCAGGATTTGTTAAGTCATGGACGACAACTTCACAAAAAGGAGATAGCGTTTCACTTAACCCCTTTGCGATTGTATCTAGCTGTGTGAGTAAATGTTTATCACGATTTCCCAATTTATTTCCTCCTAATGACTTACTTACTATTTCAAACCCTAGAGTAAAGTATGCAAATAGCAATTTAGACTTTTTATCTAATTTTAAACTTAATGTAAATCAAAATCTTATATCTCATTGTTATCGCATTAGAAAATAAAATTAGACATTTTATCTAAATATATATATTTTATCTAAACAAGGTCAATATATTGTGTATTCCTTAAGCAATACGAAATCTTGCACCCAAACACATTGAATAGAATTAGGTTTAATTATGAAAAATTTAACCCTTCCCACTTATGAAGATGTCGCAGCCGCTGCTGAACGCATAAAAGAGTTTGTAAATAAAACCCCTGTTTTAACTTCACGTACTGTTAACAATGAATTTGGAGCAGAAGTATTCTTTAAATGTGAAAATTTTCAGCGTGTTGGCGCTTTCAAATTTCGTGGTGCAATGAATGCACTTTTACAATTTAGTGAAGCTCAAAAAAAAGCGGGTGTGGTCACTTTCTCTTCGGGAAATCATGCGCAATCTATTGCGCTGTCATCAAAGATTCTTGGTATTCCAGCCATAATCGTTATGCCGCAAGATGCACCTGCCGCAAAAATGGCAGCAACGCGTGAATACGGCGCCGCTATTGTTGAATACGACCGTTATACAGAAAGTCGGGAACAAATTGGAAAAGAAATAGCTGAAAAAAATGGCCTGACACTCATTCCATCTTATGACCATCCTCATGTAATTGCAGGTCAAGGAACGGTTGCCAAAGAGCTATTTGAAGAAGTAGGTGAATTAGATTACCTGTTTGTATGTTTAGGGGGCGGTGGTTTATTGGCAGGTTCTGCCCTGTCTGCTCGCCAGCTCTCTCCGAACTGTAAAATATATGGTGTTGAACCTGCCCTAGGAAATGATGGACAAATGTCTTTTAGAAAAGGAGAAATTGTTCAGATTGATATACCTAAAACAATTGCCGATGGTGCTCAACTTCAAAGTGTAGGCAAATTAACATTTCCTATTATTCAGAAGAATGTAGATGACATTTTGACAGTAGAAGACGAAGAACTCATTAGCTGTATGAAGTTCTTTGCTGAAAGAATGAAAATGGTGGTTGAACCGACAGGATGTCTCGGATTTGCTGCTGCACGTAATTTAAAGCATGAGTTAAAAGGCAAACGTATAGGCATCATTATTAGTGGTGGCAATGTCGATATTTCTAAATATGTAGAGTTTTTATCTGCTTAATAAAAGTTAGTGCCTATCTATGAGTTCAGTTAATACGTCATAGATAGGCATTACATGCTACTCGTCTCTCGACGTGTTCGTGTCTTAATTTAAATAAACTTTTGGAGATGGTGATGAGATTTATTTCTGAGTCTGAATCTTCTGCTCTTATCAATCATGAACTCGCTTATGATGCAATTTACCAAGCTTTAATTGCTGCAACTCAACCAGATACTAAAAGTTTTCCTGTGGTTCATGGTCAAGCATCTGATACAAAAAATACGTTTAGTGTTAAATCATCTGCTACTCAGCACTTAGCTGGTCTTAAAGTCGGTTCTTTTTGGGAAGATAATCCTAAACATGGTTTACCTCGGCATAACGCACTCATTTTATTATTTAATCAAGCCAATGGAAAAATGGCGGCAGCTATCGAAGCAGGCAAAGTTAATGCATTTCGTACAGCAGCTTCTAATGCTGTTGCTACCCATATATTGGCAAGAAAAGATTCAAAAATATTAGCCATATTTGGTACAGGAAATCAGGCCAAATATGAGTGTGAGGCTTTAGTAAGAATTAGAAATCTCGAACAAATTTTGATAGTGGGACGCAACCAAAGTAAAGCTGAACAAATGGCAGAAGACCTCAAACCATTAGGGGTTAAGCTTCAAATTATGAGTGCAAAAGAAGCCTGTGAACACGCTGATATTATTGTGACCGCAACCTCCTCCCACACTCCGCTTTTTAAAGCGGAATGGGTCAAAGCTGGCACTCATATTTCATCTATGGGTTCAGATAAACAAGGCAAGCAAGAACTTCCACCAAAGTTATTTTCACATAGCGGTTTATTTTGTGACCTGAATGTCCAATCTAAACTCATTGGTGAGTTTCAACATGCACCTGAGTCTGCAACTTTAATCAATATAGGTGATGTGCTTCTAGCAAACGCTCAAGGTAGACAGTCTCAGGAACAAATCACAGTTTATGATAGTTCAGGGTTATCGATCCAAGATTTATATATCGCCCAAAAAATTTTAGAAATTTCTTAATATTTATTAATTAACTGCATCATTCAGGTTGATGCAGTTAAATTAAAAACGTGTTTATTTTTATGCCACTTTACCAAACTCTTTTTTCAAACATAAATTAATCTTGAGTAAAAACTTTAGCAAAAGACGCGATATATTGCTCAGCCTTAGCATCATAATTTTGAAAACCCGCATCAAATACCCATTTTTCAATTTCAGATTTTTTGACTAATTTTTGCAAATAAAGCTGATGATGTTTGTCTAATTCTTCTCTTAAACTTCTTAGCATCAGTTCATTTAAACCAGTGGGAGGATTCAGACCTGTATCTAAAAGACTCGGTGCAAATGCCACACTTTTGAGCTCCAATTGATGCGCTGTTCTTACAACACTTTTTATCGCAGTCTCGATTCGCTCTAACGTGAAATCTTCTGGCGCTCCCATGCCTATAAGCAGAACTTTAGTTGCCTGTATGGTTGAAGGCGTTTGATTTATTAAAAGAGAGTCATTGAGTTTCGCACTAAACCAGTTATTTTTCCGTATTTCACATAGTCTGCCATTTAGAGCATCATTTAAATGTGCCAACCCGCCCGAAAAAGAACTTTTATTCATTTCATGTTCAAAAATACAAGCACAGGAAAGCTCAACCTCGGCCGTGGTACAGTCCCAAGTCACGATTTCAATGTTTAAATTTTGATAGTGACCAATTTTAGTTTGCATCAGATCTGTGTTCATATTTTACCACCCATATTTAAGTTCAAGTCCTAGATAATTTGCATCCTTCCCACCAGCCCTCTTAATGGTATCTCCAACCTCAAAGTGAACCCCTTCGGCAGCCACAGACAGATTCGAATTTATTTTTTGGTCTGCTCTAAGTTGAATATATGCACCCGTCCAGCTTGAACCTTGCCCTGCTGTGTTCGCCATGCTGTTATTGCCTTGGAAATAAACTGCATCATTGGTGGTTTCACGCCACTGAAGACCGATTGCACTTAATAGGGTGAGTTTATCTGAAGGCTTAAGTGTCAGAGAGGTTTTTATATGAATAATATTGCTGTAGCCACTGTAACCCGCCAAAGTAAAATATGACCCGTTTGCAAAGAGCTGGTTAAAGGTATTGAGTTGATTATCATTGGCGTTTTTATCGCCTGTGGCAATATCAAACTGGACACCTAAACGCGGAGACCATGACTGTTCAGCAAAAGTGTATCCTGTAATGCTACTAAGCCCCCATGCCTGAATAGATTGCGCTCCAATCCTTCCATGCTGAAGCATCCCCTCAACATCCCAGTCAATATTATTCTTTTTACCCATATGACGAAAATCGTATAAGTCTCGAACTTCATTACCCTTCACGCTTGGAAATGAAGCATTATCCCGTTCATAACGCGAGTAGTAACCCGATAACTCACCTCCCCACACATTTTGCTTATCTACGCGAAAACCGCTAAAACTTAAATTGCTTTTTGAGTGGTCATTAAAAGTTGAATCTTTTTCAATCTGAACAGGTCTTGTGAGATAACCTAAAACTCTCCATTCACCATATTCATAACCCGACCAGATTCCATCAAAAGCTTGCCGCACATTCGGACCTTCGCGATTTGAAATAAAACGCTGTAAGTCAAAAGCCATCTCTTGGCGGCCTACCCTAAATTTAAAAGTTCCATTATTTAGAGGACTTACCCACGCAATAAAAGCTTGTTCTACATCTAGTCTATTTTGATCTGTACTACTAATATTCTTTTTATCAAACGCGCGTGCATCACTTAGCTGAGTAAATAATTGTAAATGATCGCCAATACGTGCATCGGCATGAACTTGTAGCCGTTGAATTAAATAGCTGTCTGCTGGATTATTTCCACTGCCAAATCTCGCATTATTATTGATTTCAAAACGTTCACGAATATTTGCCCCTAATGACAAATAATTATGATCCCCAAAAGGAATATATTTAAAATCATCCCCTATTTTCTTTGGTACACACGGATTTTTTAAAACATCCCAATTTTCTTGCCAACGATTCGTTGAAATCTTTGGACGAGTTGGACATGCATTTGTATTTGAAACTTCTTTTTCTGCATGAGCAAATTCATAAAAAAATAAACTACCCGTCATTAATAAACTCATTTTAATTATTTTAAGGTAAGTTTCTGAGCACTTAATTCGATATTTTCTATCAACAGAAATATGCTGGGCCATATTGGTATCCGTGGTAATAAGTAGGTCATTGCAGAGACTTAGTCTTTTACACTCACATTGCCCCTAGACAATATGAGTGTTGGTTTCTATCAATAATTAAGGCAATAAATTACTTTATAGATGCATGAATTTCGGCAATATAACCACCAGGGAACTGTACCATCGCTGCCTCACGTCCCTCTGATTTATAGGCATTGACCAGAACTGTCGCACCAGCTTTTGTCGCTTTATCTAAAGTGTCGGATAAGTTTTTGACTTCATAACCCGTCATATCGTGCCCATATGGATAAGGAAGATGTCCATCAGTTACGAAAACAGCCATTTTGCCGAAATCAGATTCAATGCGAATACGTCTATAAGTTTCATTTGGACGTCCAATTTCCACACCAGCCGCCTTCGGATTATCTGAAACTACTTTGCCATGAGAGAAATTGACGAACTTTTTAACAAAAGAGTCAGCACTCTGTTTTGAAATATAAATACGATTTTCTGGAACAGTTTCTAATTTGTTATAGCTAGGTTTAGTGGTGTGCCAATAAAGCTGCATATTCACGCCACCTGGCCACTGGATGACCGCATCACGCCCGATCGGATCAGGAAATGCATCAACAATCACATCTGCACCGTTGGCTTTAGCAGACTGTATGGCTGCATCCATATCTTTCACTAAGTAACCTGTTCTTTCCAAACCAAAAGGATATGGAATTGGGGTTTTAAAACCAAATACAGACACTGTGCCAACTGGGGTCAATACAAGCTGAGACATGGTCTGGCTTGGGGTTGGAGTCACCTGAAAAACACCTTGTTTTGATTTGGTGCCCCCAAATGTTGCGACCAAGCTATCGGTAAATTTATCAAAGTCTTCGGGGTTAACATACACATGTGTTGTATCGTATTGAGCAGCTACACCCGGTGCTTCAGTTTTTATACTCGTTGTTGTTTTGGCTAAAACTTGAGGAACAAAGGCAACATTGGTGCCCACTAACATTGTGCTTAAAAGTAAAGCTGATAATGATTTACGCATAAAACGCTCCTGTTTAAATTGGATGCTATCGCTTATTGTTACTTCGTTTGTTGATTAGAAAGGATGGTCACAATAACTAGAGCAGCGATGAGACCAAGGTGTTCAAAGAAGCTATTAAACGTGCTGAAAAATGTTGGGCCTGTATGATTCCAAAAATCGTTTGCAACAAGCATCGCCACGGCAGTCAGACAGCCCAATGCGCCCGCGCCTAACCACATAAAGCGATTAAAAATCACAGAAAATGAACCTGCAATTTCAATAAAAATCGCTGTAGCAGCCCAAAGCCAAGCAGGTTGTAAACCAAAGCTCGCTTGTTCCGCTACAGCCATAGGAAACGCTATTAACTTGTTAATACCACCCACTAAATAGGCCGAAACTAAAGCAAGTCTTAAAACTGGCAGTAACCAAGGAGTTGATAAAATTCGTCTTACCCACTGCGGGTTATTATTGATTAAGTAGCTCATCTATTTATCTCAACTATATTCAATATTTTTAATACTTGAACGTCTGGTTACTTGAGCATTAATAAAATTGAAAATTAAATATAAACCTACAACTTAAAAACAAGTACAAATAGTTACTTTTAAATCTTTAAATTTTAAAATTATTATTTTAAATGAAATATTTTTAATAATTATCTCTTTTATTAATCATTAAGCACACCTACCGAAGAAGACTGCTTATATGAAATCAAAAATAAACGTAAATCACTAGATCCCTATTTAAATACAAACTGTATTCTCTAAGGATACAATGATTGCTTAACTAAAAAATCCTAATATAGTTTAGCAAAACACCAATTTGCCTCGTTAAAGTTCAATGGATAAACTAGACTGTATTAATACTTTCATCAGTGTTGTAGAAAATGGAAATTTTAGTAATGCGTCTCGAAATTTAGGTATTACTAGAGATCAAGTCTCAAAAAGAATATTCCATTTAGAAAGCCTATTTAGTACCTCTTTATTTGTTAGAAACACAAGAAAAATGGATCTAACTCTCTCAGGTGAAAAGTTTTATCAACGATGCAAAGTGATTACCAAAGAACTAGAGTTGGCTGCTAATGATTTCATGTATGATCAAAAATACCCCGAAGGTATCTTAAAAATTAATGTGCCGCATGTTTTTATCCAAATGGGTTTTTCAGATATTATTTCCAATTTTTTAATACAATATCCAAATATAGAAATTGAACTTATATTTTCGGACAATTTGAGCGATATTAATGAACATAAATTTGATTTAATTCTAAAAATCAAAGAGGACATCAAAGAAGATCACTTTTTTATTTTAAATGCATGTAAAATAAATTTCTATGCAACAACCAAATACTTAGAAAAACATGGCAAACCCAAAAATCCAGAAGATCTAAAAAAACATAATATTTTATTATATTCAAAAGAAGATTTAAGAAACAATTTGATTAAATCAACACCGCAGTTAATCTGCAACAACATCGATATACTTTTAGATTTCTGTAAAAACAATCAAGGTATTTTATTTGCACCTGATTTTTTAGTAAAAAAATATGAAGAGAGTCACACTATTGTCAATTGTTCAGATAATCTGTTTTCTTCTCAAGTTTATTTTTACGCTACTACACCTTACAACGAAAAAATTCCAAAAAAGGTACAGCTTTTTTTAAACTCACTAAAAGAAAATTTCTCGAACTATCATTAAAGGCGCTCAATGAAAGAGCACCATATATACAATGATACTAAAATTGATCTCATTAATGAGTTTCTATAAAGCGATAAAAAGGCCCTAAATTAGTATAATTTAGGGCCTTTTTAAATCATATAACCCATTAAATATAATGTAGTTTTTATGAATTGCAAGTTAACCCTATCAAAAAACAATCTAGCATCCTTTCCCTCTCGTCAGGCTTATTCGAATCTAAAAGCTGAATAATTGCGCCTTCAATCATATATACAAATAGTTTGGCATCTTGAAAGGAAGCATTTGTTTTTAGCAATCTAAGCTGACTATAGATTTCATTGGTGAGCCACGTTCGATACCTCACAGCGGTTGTATAGGCTTTTGGATAGGTCAGTTTCGTTTCAAAAATTGCCTTAAATAATAAGTAATACAGCCCTTCTAAATCGGTGTGTAAGAAATAGAGTTGCTTCAGTTTATCCATTACGCTCGTATGATTGAGGTTCTCAGCAATTGAAATTACCTTTTCTTTCAATCGCTCTTTTTGCACGATCAAACAGATTTCAATAAACCGCTCTTTAGAGTGAAAGTAGTTATAAAACGTCATTTTTGCCACTGCTGTTTCTCTCATAATTCTGTCGATTCCAACGGTATGAAATCCGTGATGGTGAAACAAATGAATTGATGTATTAACAACTTCTATGGCACGCGTTGGGAGAATTAAATTTGGCATAGTTTTACCCTTATAAGTTAAATTTTTGTTGTATGTAAAAGAGATATAAAAAGCCTGTACCTTTTCTGGGAGAAAAAAGGCACAGCAAAGCCTATAAAGACTGTGCTTGGCACATCTCAAGTTTTATTGTTGATGCTAAGTTTTTGAGCCGTAATGACTTAAGGCCTGAAAACCCTAAAGGTTATCAAGCTGTTCAAAGATGATTTAAGTTGTGTCGTTATAGCTTTTGGCAAAGGCTGCCAAGAAATAATGGATGTGCAAAGCCAACTCCTTTTTATAGGGAGTTCTGCCAGACATTTATAGAATTATGGTGGCAGAACGGAAGAAGGTTGACAGACTAGCATGAACTCAGACTAGCACACCCGAGGGTGTCCCTCTCCCGTCCTACCGCTACGGGAAAGGGACGAGTAGTCACCACACAAAGTTATACCTCAGAAAGAATAACTCTGATGCGGAAGTTCATGAGCAGTCTGTCAAAACTGCCTGGCAATGTGGCCAGCAGGCAAAGAATAGTGCCCAACTCTGTTGCAGTCAAGCACACAAAATGACATTTGTTTTAAATTAGATCATTAACAAAGTAAGGCTAAATAATAAATAAGTGATTGTTTAAGTGGGGTTTATAAAGGAGGAATATTTTAGAGGTCACATACTTTTTTCTAAAAAATAGACAGATCTGTATATTTTTCTTTGCTATCATTCGCCCAATTCATGAAAATAACAAGGAATAATAATTTGGCTACACCCTATATAACCATAGGTTGCCCGACTACAGGCGGCGGCAAAGTAATTAGCGGAAACTCATTATTTCTAATTGATGGGAAAGCTGTAGCTTGCACAGGTGATAAAGCCACCTGCCCTACGCATAAATTAGTAGCCACTATTGTATCGGGTGATCCGTGCATGAATATTTTTGGCAAAATGGCGGCGCGTGTTGGTGACTCCCTGTCCTGTGGCTGTAAGCTACTTCCGCAACAAAATTTAGTTGTTCAGGATAATGGCGGTGGTGCTGGATCATCTGCAAAATCGAGTTCGGCACCAATGGCTCAAAGTCAGCAACAAACTATAGACAGCTTTGTTAAAGATGAGTACGAAAATTATTATATTGATAATACGAAGACCGAGATTGTCGAATTTAAAAACTTTCTATTGCCGTATGACCAAGATAAAGCAAGTATATTTGGTATTGCGATGCAAGCGATGTCAGGGGCTTGTTCTTTTGAAGTGTCATATAAAATTCAAAAAAGAAATCTTTTTATAACAGCTACTCTTTTTCCACCTTCGTTAAAAGCAGATGCACAAATCTTTACAAGCGGCACAGTACGACTGTTTAAGAATAAACAACCAATCTGTAGCCCTATCGCTCTAAAAGTTGGTAAAGGTTTCTGGAACACAGAAAATGATAGACATCCTGTCGGGAGTTGTAACATTACGCTACCTGCCCCCGATTTAGAGGTTATAACCGTTGAGCTTCAACTAAGTTTTGAGGGCAAGTTTGACAATGGTAAAGTGGTTCCGAATCCAGCCTATAAAACCCATACATTCACAATAACCTCGGCATCAAGACGTAAAGCATGAAGAACATTTTATTACTTTCCATTATTTGTACTGCGGCACTTACTAGCGCTTGTGGTAACGCTACAGACTCAGCAAAAGATGTAAAAAAAGAGCCCCAACAGAAAGTGGTCAAGAAGGTTTCTGCCGAAGATCAGAAAATCATTGATAAATATGAAAGCTACTTTAAATACTACCGTGAAGGTAACTTTGAAGAATTTCAAAAAAAGATGAAAGAAGTATTGCCAGAAGTTAGCAAAATCTCGGATAAAAACAAACGCGAATTTATGCAGATGAATATCTACATGACGTTGCAAGATTATGATAAAGCTCTTGCATTAAATGCTAATCAAATTAAAGAACATCCCGATAATCCTGCTTTATATATCTCTAAGTGCCAGATTTTTACGTTGCAGCAAAAAGATAAGCAAGTAATTTCTCAATGCTTTGACAAGGCAGCGGAAGTTTTAAAAGTAGAGCTAGATAAGCCAGAAAACAAGACAAATCCTGATTATAAGCAGGGCGAGTTTACATACCTACTTGCTAAGTACAAAGCTGGTCATCTGGAATATAAGCAAAAAATACAAAAGTACATTGCAGATACTAAAGATGAAAAATTAAAGGCGTCTTTTACGACAATTTATAATGTAGAAGTTGAAAACTAGATTAAAAAAGCCCTGATTATTCAGGGCTTTCGATGTAAAAAACAGACAATACAATAGAGATCCTAATAATGTTAGCAAACAGAACTTATATTAAATTTATCTGCACCCCTCTGTTTATGCTTTTCATGAATGGTTGTGCAAACACACAAGTTAAAAATTATAGAGAAGATGTTATTAATTCAACCCGTGGCGCAGTAAATATGCTGATTATGGATCAACCAGTCTATAAAAATGCTATAGCATCCGAAAAGAATAAAGTTACAAATGCTTTGCTGTATACCACTTTAACGAAAGCAGGTTTTTTAAGCGAGCTTGAAAAAGAAATTGGAAATAACTTTGTAATTGAAGAAAGCCTTTCCTTAGCTCAACTAAATAAACTTTGTTGGACAACTAAGTTTCTTCAGCATTACAAAAAAGACTTATCCCCTCAGTCTCAAGTTGATTATCAGAAAGTTTATGCTTGGGTGGATGCCAAGCAATCAACATGGTTAAAAAAACTAAATGAGGGATATACTAAAGATGAACTCGGTGAAGACGATTGTCGAAAGTGAGTAATAAAAAAGCCCTAATTATTTAGGGCTTTTTAAAATAATTTCCCTCAAATCCAAATGCTTCTTACTAAGCTCTCTTTTATATTAACTTCGGCTTCAAAATATAAATCATGAATAGAAAATTAATCAGTACTATTGTTCTCATTTCTGTATTTGGAGTTACTGCTTGTAGCAAAGCATCAAATTCCACTAAAGACAGTACAAAAACACCACAAGAAAATATGGTTCAGAAGGTTTCTGCCGAAGATCAAAAAATCATTGATAAACATAATGAGTATGTTGAAAAATACTCTATGGCAGATATAAAAGTCTTACAGAAGCACATGCGGGAAATACTTCCCGAGGTCGATAAAATCACGGACAAGCGTAAACGTGAACTACTTCAAATGAATATTTATATGATTTTGAATGACTATGACAAGGCACACGCATTAAATGATAAGCAACTTACAGACAGACCAAATGATACAGCAAGGCTTACATTTAGATGCCAATTACTAACACTGCAAAAGAAAGAAGCTACTTTGATTAATAAGTGCTATGACAATGTAGCAGGTGTTCTAAAAGTCGAACTAGACAAACCAGAAAACAAAACAGACCCAAACTACAAACTAGGCGAGTTCTCATACTTATTTGCGAAATACAAGGGAGGTCATCCCGAGTACAAGCAAAAAATGCAAATGTACATTGCCGATACTAAAGATGAAAAATTAAAGGCTTCATTGAAAAGAATGTATGATTTAGAAATTGAAAACTAAATTAAAAAGCCCTGATAATTTGGGGCTTTTTAAATAATGAAAACAAAAGGCTTAAATCTTCTAGATTTAAGCCTTTAAAAAGCCTCTTATTTCCGCATATATAAAATCAATCAAGGCATCCCTAAATCTCTACTTGACTCCCCATTTCCACCACTCGGTTAGATGGTATCTGGAAGAAATCACTAGCAGGACTCGTATTAAGTTGCATAGAAATGAATAGTTTTTCACGCCATGGAACAATACCATCACCTACGGTATAAATTACACGTTCACGTGATACAAAAAAACTCGTGTCCATAATGTTATATGGTTGATTCAACTTAGTTAAAGCCTGCTCTAATGCTTGAGGTGCATTTGGCTGCTCTTTAAATCCATAATAAGCAGCGACACATAAAAAATGCTCATCTAATACTTCAACATCAATACGTTCTGATTCATCTACATATGGAATGTCACGAGTATTCATGGTGATCAAAATATTACGTTCATGAAGTATTTTATTATGTTTTAAATTATGTAATAAAGCATGAGGAACAACTTTTGGACTACTTGTCATAAATACAGCCGTTCCACTCACCATATAAACACTAGACTGCAAGCTCTGAATAAATAAATCTAATGGCAAAGTGTCACTTTGCAACTTGCTCAGTAGCAATTCACGTCCACGGCGCCATGTTGTCATAATTATAAAAGTGATTGCACCCATCATTAATGGGAACCAACCACCATCTACAATTTTTAGTGAAGTTGAAGCAATAAAGAGGAGATCTGGAATTAGCAAAGGTATCGCAATTAATAACATGACCCACGAAGGCCATTTCCATAAGTGATACATGATGAAAGCAACTAGAATAGTGTCACAAAACATAGTCAAAGTTACTGCAATTCCATAAGCAGAGCCTAGACTAGCACTAGATTGAAACATAAGTACTAAACTAATAATCATACCAAGCAACATCCAGTTCAATGCTGGTATATAAATCTGACCAATTTCAGATTCAGAAGTATGATCAATAGCAAAACGTGGTAAATAACCTAATTGGATAGCTTGACGTGCCATAGAAAATACACCTGAAATAACTGCCTGAGAGGCAATTACTGTCGCAGCAGTTGCTAAAGCAATCATAGGATATAATGCTATTTTAGGTACCATCATGAAAAAAGTATTATCGATGGCCTGCGGGTTTTGCAGAATCAATGCCCCTTGTCCAGCATAGTTTAATACCAAGCATGGTAACGCAACAAAAAACCAAGCCAATTGAATTGGCTTACGACCAAAATGGCCCATATCCGCATATAACGCCTCTCCACCTGTAATCGTCAATACAACTGCTCCCATAACTACAAATGCAGTCACAGGGTTATTTTCAATGAAAGGAAGAGCCCAATACGGATTAAGCATATTCAAGATAAAAGGGTTCTTGATAATGTGAGATAGGCCAATAAAACCTATTGAGAAAAACCAGAGTAGCATGATAGGTCCAAAAAAACGGCCTACTGATCCAGTTCCCTTTTTCTGAATCATAAATAATCCAATTAGAATCACAATCGTAATTGGTATCACATACGGTGTAAAAATTGGGGTTGCTACGGACAATCCCTCTACTGCTGACAATACTGAAATGGCTGGGGTAATAATGCCATCACCGAAAAATAATGAAGCACCAAACAAACCAATTGTAATTAATCCAAAGCGTACTTTAGGCCCAATTTGCTTATTGTGCATGTTAAGAGCTAATAATGCTAAGATGCCACCCTCACCATGATTATCAGCACGCATAATTAACATACTAAATTTCAAGGAAACCACGATCATCAGTGCCCAAAAAATCAATGATAAAATGCCTAGAACATTCGCCTCATTTATAGGAACATTATGTGATGTATGAAAACATTGGGTAAAAGCGTAAAGCGGGCTAGTACCAATATCCCCAAAAACTACACCTAAAGCACCCAATGTCATTGCTGACATTTTTTGACGACCAATCTCATGTGAACTCATCCATATCTCCTTGATATGAAAATATTATTCTTATATAGAAGCACTAACACCTATAGCTCACTATCATTGATCAAAATATAAAAATCAAGAGCATTAATAATCAATAAGATATTACTCCCTATGATAAGGGGGACCATAAGCACAAAAATTAGTCTATCCCCATAGTATTTGAATTCAGAATACTTCTATCAACTTTACCTCTCCTACTTATGAGGTAGATAGCTATGCCACATGAACGATGTATATAAGAGTGTAATGTATTAGCTATTTTATTGGTTTCATTCTGATCATCAGTGGTGTTTACCTAATACTAATATTTGCTCCAAAGAAAAAATATATCTATTCAAATATCGTTATATAAAGCAATAAAAAAGCCCTAAACCATTAGAGTTTAGGGCTTTTTCAGTCATATAAAACTATTTGAGTTTATATGACTTTAATGTCTTGTTAGGTATATCTAACGAATAAGTTATTGTTAATTTTGGGTTTATAAAAGTGGGGTTTGGGGGATAGAAATGCGGTAGTGTGGCTTTCACCACCTACACTTTATTATTAAATTCTTAGAAGAACTCTATCCTGCCGCGTTAAATGTACTGCATTGATACATTAATTTATTTTATCAATTTTAAAAATTTTATCACTTAAAGTACTTTGGAAAAACATTTCGAAACTCGGACGTATGTCTTCGCCTTCAACTGTAATGTACTTTAAATTAGAAAAACATTGAGTATTAGCAAAATAATTATCTACGGTTGCCTGAATGGCATATTTAATTCCGAACTGGTCTTTAACACTGATATTTTGTTTAAGCATTACGATATCCTAATAAAATTATGGCAGAAATAATGGATCTACCTAAATATCCAATAGCAAATTGATTTTTTAACAAACCTTATCATTTAATTTAAATAGTTGATTTATAGAGGCATAAAAGGTACGCCCATCTAAATTTAAATCAACTTCAATTCCAGAGGAAAGAAGAACTCTTTTCCCAACTTCAACAGTTTTAAAACCTTCACGTGTATTTTGTATTCTATTTAGAGGAATTAAAGACACTAGAATTTCTGTACCATTTTTAGATTTTGCAATTAAATCATTTATTTTTAACAATTTATATCCTAAATTAAAACTTACTTATAATCTTAAAAAACTTTAAAATTAATTTAAAACCAAATAAAAGCACCCATTAGTGCTTTTATTTATTAGTGCTTATAATTATTTATAGAGCAACAATATTTACAGCATTTGGGCCTTTTTGGCCTTGTGTAACACTGAATTCAACACGTTGACCTTCAGCAAGAGTTTTGAAACCCGAGCTAGTGATTTCGCTAAAATGAGCAAAAACGTCTGGTCCTGATTCTGGTTGGATAAAACCGAAACCTTTAGCTTCGTTAAACCACTTAACAGTACCTTTCATGATATTTGAATTAGACATAATAAATCCTATTTTTTTTAAATTTAAACCAGTTTATTGGTTATGAGTAACATCGAAATAATAAAGAATGGAGCTTAAAATCTAAAAAAAACGAAGGATTATGACTAATACTGCGGTACTTAGAGAAGATTTACCAAACATGACTTTTTCTAGTTATGTTCATTGTATACGAAAAATAAAATTAATCAAGTTTTCTAATATATATATTTATTTTATTTATAAAAAGCTGATGTTCTGGATTCTGAGTGCTTATCAATAAGTTGTGCTCAAAACTTAATAAGTACCACCCTACACAATCAATAACTACTTGGACATTTATTCTTATTTCATCTGAATATTTTTTTCTGTTTTCGGGTTTAATGAGACTACATAACACCGTGGAACTTTGATTATTTATTGACCGTATAACATGAAAATCACTAAAAAGCCGTTCCAGTGCACTAAACCTAGAACGAATTTTACTAAAGTATTGATACTTAAAGAAAAATTTAAAGTATTAAGTATAACGTGTATTATGTTAATACTTCTAATTAGCTTTGAAACTATATCCAAAATTTATGTCATCTAGATCTGTCTCATCAGTAAATAAAATTCCTAATAAATATTTAAATCTTTCATATCTATCAAAAATAGTTGGAATTCCCCAATCTTCATCTAGTGTATATAATTCATGTTCTTTAAAAATAGAAAAATTATCCCAATCAGGAACAATCATTAATTGCGTGATCCTCATAACACCCCATAAAATATTTCGAGGAATCGTTGTATTCTTTGGATAATGAAAATTGATACTTAATAAATCCTTTTCTAATTTCCAGTATTCAAGATCAGACCAAACACCGTCATCGAGCCACAAACCTATAAATGAATTAGGGTCATATATCTCTTCACCTAAAAAAGTTATATTTCTATTAAAATTTTCAAACACAGTATTCAATCTCCAATTCTATTCATATTTACATCATATGTGCCATTTCGTGTAGCTTTACTATTTAACATAATGGCGCTTATACGAAATTGAGTTGTTATTCCCATTTAAAGTGTCCAAGTTAGATACGACTCTCTGTTCGTTTGTGAAATTTGGTGTCCATTAGAATAAGAATATTCACGCATTTATATAAACACGCTCATAAATTTAATACTTATACTACATCAGATCTAAGTCGCAGAATTGTCGCAGCTCTGCCTACATATTTGGCATTTTTGGAGCTTTTTCCCAATTTTACATTAGAAATTCAATAAGAAACAGGCATAAAAAAAGACCTACAAGCCGCTGATTCGCTTATAAGTCTTTGATAAATCTTGGTAGGTATATCCAATACCAAACAAAATCACAAGATACTGATAATTAAATATTTAAAAAATTATACAATATTAATGATACAAGTCATGATACAAAAATATTCCTACTGTCTTTGCTGTAGCTTTATATCAATACCTATTTTCCCACTCTAATTAAGAATTAGCTAAATTTTAGAGGTTACAAAGGTTACTGAGGTTACAGCCTTATGGGGCAAGGCTTTTAGAGCGTAACCTTTCAAAAAGAATGAAAGGTTACATAATTCAGAGGTTACAACTTAACCTTTATTCTTTGTATAGACGTCGATCAGTACCGCACCTAATAAAACTAAGCCTTTAATAACTTGTTGGTAATCAACACCAATGCCCATAATAGACATACCATTGTTCATAACGCCCATGATAAATGCACCAATTACCACAGCAAAAACTTTACCGACACCGCCAGAAGCAGAAGCTCCACCAATAAAACAAGCTGCGATCACATCTAGTTCAAAACCATAGCCGCCTGATGGGGTAGCACTATTCAAACGAGCTGCAAAAATAAGCCCTGCAAATGCTGCCAACACCCCCATATTTACAAAGGAAAAGAAAATTACACGTTCAGTGTTTATTCCTGAAAGTTTAGCTGCTTTTGCATTCCCACCAACTGCATAGATACGACGGCCGATAGTCGTTTTATTCATAATAAAGGTATAAAGTGCTACTAAAACCCCCATGATGATCAAAACAATAGGCATACCTTGATATAAGGCAAGTAAGTAAGAAAATGCAATAATAACAGCAGTTAGAACTAAATTTTTCACTATAAAAAGAGTCATCGAACCATTATTAATACCATGTAATGTAGCTTGACGACGTTGGCGAAACTCAATGTAAAAAAAGGCTATGCTTACTACAAGTCCCAATAAAAGTGAGGTGACATGTACTCCCTCAATACCAAAGAAATCAGGAATGAAACCAGAGCTAATGATATTAAAGCCGTCTTCAAATGGTCCAACAGATTGACCATCAAGAGAAATTAATGTTAATCCTCTAAAGACAAGCATCCCAGCTAGTGTGACAATAAATGAAGGTACTTTCCAATAAGCTACCCAATACCCTTGAATAGCACCTATTGCAGCACCAACAAGAATACAAATAAGCATTGCAGGTACAAACGGCATACCACGAGTGACCATTAGGGTAGCCGCTAACGCTCCAATAAATCCAACGACTGAACCCACCGAAAGATCAATTTGTCCACTTACAATCACCATCAACATACCAAGTGCCATGATGACAATATAACTATTCTGCAAGATTAAATTTGTTAGGTTCAATGGTTGTAGCAAAACATTATTTGTAGCAAATTGGAAAAAGGTCACAATGATAATTAAGGCACATAATAGACCATATTCCCGTAATCCTTGTGCCAGAAAATTTGTGTTGAATTTTTTGTTTCCACTGCCATTAGTATTATTCGAGATTTCTGCGCTATTGATATTGCTCATTTTAATTAACTCCATTTTTCATAATAGATCGCATAATGGCTTCTTGACTTGCATCTTTAGCTAGAAACTCACCAACAATCTTTCCTTCATTCATGACATATATCCGATCACACATACCTAAAAGCTCAGGCATCTCAGAAGAAATCATGACAATACATTTGCCCTCTTGGGCTACCTGATCAATAATCGTATAGATTTCATACTTCGCACCTACATCAACCCCACGTGTAGGTTCATCTAAAATTAGAACGTCAGGTGCAGTAAACAACCACTTGCTAATGACTACCTTTTGCTGATTTCCACCCGACAAATTACCTGTATGCTGTTCTACATCTGCACTTCTAATCCGAAGTTTGTTACGGAACTCTTTGGCAATATTGGTTTCTTGATGATCATTAACCACTAAATGCTCGGAAATTCCGGAAAGGTTTGCTAAAGAAGTATTTTTCTTAATGCTTTCTTCAAGTAATAATCCATAACCTTTTCGATCTTCGGTCACATAAGCTAAGCCATTATTAATTGCCTTACGTACAGTAGAAGCATCTATTTGTTTGCCATGGATAGAAACTGTGCCTCGTATATTTTTACCGTAGGATTTTCCAAATATACTCATTGCTAGCTCAGTTCGGCCTGACCCCATTAAACCTGCAATTCCGACAATCTCTCCCCTACGCGCTTTTATATTGATGCCTTTAATTACTTCACGTGATGCATGGTTTGGATGATCTACACGCCAATCCTTAACTTCAAATAAAACTTCACCAATATTTGGTGTTCTCTTCGGATAACGGTCCTCCATTTCACGGCCAACCATTGCCTTGATGATCCGATCCTCACTTACTTCTTCTTCACGGCAATTTAGATAATCTACAGAGGCACCATCACGTATGATCGTGATACTATCGGCTACTCTAGATATTTCATTAAGTTTGTGAGAGATAATAATTGAAGTGACGCCTTGAGCTTTCAGTTCTAATAAAAGTGTTAATAAACGATCACTATCATTGTCATTTAAGCTTGCTGTTGGCTCATCTAATATCAATAGTTTGACTTCTTTAGATAAAGCTTTTGCTATTTCCACTAGCTGCTGTTTGCCTACTCCAAGATCACCAATTAAACAATCTGGAGAGTCTGTTAGCCCGACCTTAGCCAGTACTTGTTTGGTTTTCTTATAGGAAGTGTTCCAGTCAATAACACCCAATTTAGACTGTTCATTACCTAGAAATATATTTTCTGTAATGGATAGCATAGGTACTAGAGCTAGTTCCTGGTGAATAATAATAATTCCCCTCATCTCACTATCGTGAATACTCGAAAACTTTTGCTCTTCACCTTGATATATAATTTTTCCATCAAAAGAACCATGAGGGTATACGCCACTTAGTACCTTCATTAAAGTCGATTTACCTGCTCCATTTTCACCACAAATTGCGTGAATTTCCCCCTTTTTGACAATCATATCTACATGACTTAGAGCTTGAACCCGCCCGAAACACTTCTTAATGCCTCGCATTTCAAGTATTGTTTCCATACAGTAATCCTCTACTGGTCAGAATTCTGACCAGCATTTATCCATATTCAGAACTTATTTTCTTTATGAAAAAACTGAAGTGAGCAATGCTCTAAAGGCCTATTTCAGTTGATTTGCTTTGTAATAACCAGATGTTACAAGTGCTGCATTCCAGTTAGTTTTATCAACTAGAACTGGCTTTGCTAAATAAGTCGGCACAACTTTGGCGCCATTGTTATAAGATTTTGTATCATTTATAGGAACAGATTTACGTGTGACAATTGCATCGACCATATCAGCAGCTGCTTTGGCTAATAGACGAGTATCTTTAAATACAGTTGATGCCTGATCGCCACGGATAATCGCTTTGATATTCGCAATCTGAGCATCTTGTCCTGTGATTACAGGCATTGGCTGATTAGGACGACCATAGCCAACACCTTTGACTGAAGAGATAATACCTGTTGCAATATTATCATTGGGTGCTAAAACAGCATCTACATGATTGCCACTGTAAAAAGCACTGAGCAAGTTATCCATACGAGCTTGGGCTTTTGCACCATCAAATTGTAGAATTGCGACTTTGTTAATATCAGTTTGTTTACTGCGTACCACCAACTTGCCTTTGGCGATATATGGATTCAATACAGACATCGCACCTGCATAATATTTATGAGCATTATTGTCATCAAGAGAACCAGCAAAAAGCTCAATATTAAATGGTCCTTTACCTTTGTCTAATCCAAGTTTCTTGACAATTGAGACACCTTGAAGTGCACCGACCTGAAAATTATCAAAAGTTGCATAATAATCAACATCCTTGGTTTTCAATATCAATTTATCATATGAAATTACAGTGATACCTTTTTGTTTTGCTTTACGTAGCACATTAGATACTGTCGCACCATCAACTGGCGCAATAATCAGGACTTTAACGCCTGCCGTAATCATATTTTCAATCTGAGAAATCTGAGTTGGCACATCATAAGTTGAATACTGTAAATCCGTCTTATAGCCTTTAGCTTTAAGATTATTAACGATATTATTCCCATCCATAATCCAGCGGGCTTCTGTTTTGTTTGGCATAGCGATACCAATTAACTCACCTGCGGCATAAGTACAATTAGCAAATGCTGCTAAAGCAATAGTTGCTACAGAAGTGGTTAGAGTTTTATACATATTCATTGTAAATTTCCTTTAGCTTTTAAGCACAATTTTTATCTGCAGATATTTTTGAATTCCATTCAACAATCTGCATGACTGCTTGAAATTAGTTTGTCAGAAGTATCCAAATGGATCCTTTAAGACTTTTTTTACCAACTACATATTCATTTAGATCTTTGAGAAAGTTCCCTAATTTATTTCTCCTTTATACTTACGACCTTCCTGTCGCACTTACTCATTCATCAATTTTTTCCAACATTTACTTGTTGGGGATGGTTCTTATCAATTGATCTGGAGTATAGGAGCGTCAAAATTGGAAAAAAATGTCAAAATGGAAAATGTCTTTTGCATTATTTGGAAAAATAAAGGGGTTTTAATCTAACTATAAAAATGTTAATGGATCACCATCTGGTAATTTCAAAAATGAAAAAGTGTTTTTAGAAATAGCTATTCTTTTTCAAAAACCGCTTGTATACCCTAATTATCAACAAGGGTATTTTTTCATGATTACCTATTTTCTAAAAGGAAGTAAGAAATGTTAAGAGTTGCTATTTTAGGCGCAGGACGTATTGCTCAAATTCATTCTAAAAGCGCTTTTCTTAATTCGCAATGTGAACTTAAACTCATTGCAGATCCATGGAAAGAAGGTGTAGAAAAGCTTGTTAATGAACTTAACTGTGAAGCATGTTATGACTATTATGAAGCAATTGATAGAGACGACGTTGACGCCGTAGTTATTGCAACCGCAACAGATTTACATGTCGACTTAATGTTGCATGCAGTAAAACGTAAAAAACCAGTTCTTTGCGAAAAGCCAATTGATTTAGATTTTGAACGCTCAATTGCGGCTGTGCAAGAAATCCAAAGTTATAATGGCAAAGTAATGTTAGCTTTTAACCGCCGTTTTGATGAAGATACAATTGCGATTAAAGAAGCGATTTTGAATAATGAAATCGGTGAGATTCGCCAAGTTATCATTACAAGTCGTGACCCTGGAATGCAGCCAGTTGAATATATGAAGACATCTGGCGGCATCTTTAAAGATATGACAATTCATGACTTCGATACAGCTCGTCATATTCTTGGTGAAGAACCAATTGAGATCTTTGCTACAGCAAGCCGTTTAGTAGACGAAGAATTAGCTACTATTAATGACTATGATACTTGCAGTATTACCTTGAAAACTAAATCTGGTAAGCAATGTATTATTAATAACTGCCGTGAAGCAGTTTATGGATACGATCAACGTATTGAAGTATTAGGTTCTCAAGGGTTATTAAAAACCCAAAATCATCGCCCTTCAACTCTGAAAAAATATACTCAAGAATTCACAAGCTCACAAAAACCTTTATTAAATTTCTTTCTAGAACGCTATACCAGTTCATATAGAAATGAATTTAATGCTTTTGTCTCTAGTCTTGTGGAAAGAAAAGAATTCCCGACTAATTTATTCGACGGACTTCAAGCCCTCTATCTAGCAGTTTGTGCAATGGAATCAGTAGAAAGTAATAAAGCTATTACCGTAAATCCAGAAGGTCCATCAAAGTCGCTTGCTGCATAAGTTATTTCTTATTTAAGAATAAGGTTCCTAACGACTTATTTAAATAGCTCAGGAAGTATGTTCACTACATACTTCTTTGAGAAGCTATTTATCATTTACAAGGAAACTAGCAATGGATGCGAGTTTAAGTAAAATTACAGTTACGCCAATGAAAAAGAAAGTAATTACATTAAAAGCAACGATGATCATCGTTACAGCTTTCAATTTCATGTGGGCGTTCTCACATACTCTACTAGATGTACTGAATAAGCATTTTCAGGATGTTTTCCACATTTCACATGGCCAATCTGCATTTGTCCAAACAGCTTATTTAGGTGCTTATTTCCTCTCTGCAATTCCAGTAGGATTGCTTATGAAGAGATATGGCTATAAAAACTCAATTATCGTGGGATTATTGCTGTTCGCAATTGGTTGTATGGGCTTTGTTCCTGCAGCACAAATTGGAACATTCTCAGCTTTTTTAACTGCGATTTTTATTTTAGCAACTGGTTTGGCCTGCTTAGAAATTGTTTGTAATTTATATGCTACTAAATTGGGTGATCCTAAAGATGCGACTCGCCGTTTAACTATGGCGCAGGCATTTGGCGGCATGGGTGGTATGTGTGGACCTTTAGTAGGTGGTGCCGTATTTTTTATTCCAGCTGGAACTGTTGGAGGCTTCTATGTAGAACCTGCAACGATGACTTATGCTGTACTTTCCATTCTAGTGTTGTGTGTCGTTGTATATATTATTTCGATCAAGTTACCAGAAACGAATAAAGAAGATGAGAACAGTATTGCTCCTCGTCCTGAAGATACTGTTTACGAAAATATTCCTTTATTAAAAATTAAGAATGTTCGTAAAGCTATGCTTTCTCAGTTTTGCTATAACGGAGCCCATTTTGGTATCGGTGCTTTTTTCATTAACTATGTGATCGAGCATTGGCACGGAATTACTCCAAGTAAAGCAGCTTACTTCTTATCAATGGCAATGTTCTGTTATATGTCTGGCCGCTTCTTGGGTATCTTCATTATGAAGCGTGTAGACCCTAGAAAACTTCAAATTTTTAATAGTTCAGTCTGTGTTCTAGGTTGCTTATTCGTAATGTTGGGTTATGACTATATCTCTGTAGTTGTGCTCATCTGTCTCTTCTTATTCAAATCAACTCTGTATCCAACGATCTTCTCAATGGGTGTTCGTGGTCTTGGGAAAAAATCTCAGATGGCAGCATCACTCATGGTTACGATGTTTGTAGGCGGTGCAATCCTACCACTTGTTATGGGTTATCTCTCAGATATCACAAGTATTTCAACAGCATTCATTGTTCCTGCTATCTGTTATGCCCTCATCTGCTGGTGTGCAGTCACTCAAGACCTTACCGGTTATAAACACGTTAATTTTAAATAATCTTTTTCAACACATGAATTAAAGGAAAATCTCATGAACAAACCAGATTTACTAGCTGCATACTGGACATTGGCTGGAAACGTATACCCAGGTGCTCCAACAGAAATTAGCCCATTTTCATTACAACAACGTGTAGAAGCTGCATCTAAAGCAGGATGGAAAGGTATTGGCTTAGTTTTAAATGATCTTCAAGCAAATTTAGAAAAGAATAGTGCAGCAACTATTCGCCAATTATTTAAAGATAATGATATTAAATACTTTGAACTTGAGATTTTACTTGATTGGTATCTTGATGGTGAGGCTAGAAAAGTTTCTGATTATGAACGCTCAAAAATGATTGAGCTAGGTGCAGAGTTAGGTATGTGCAACCTTAAAATTGGAGCACGACCATTTGAAAACTCTCCTAACTCATTAGAAAGAATGTCTGAAGAGTTTTCAAAATTATGTAAAGAAGTTGCTCAAGTTAATGCAAATGTAGCTTTAGAAATTATGCCTTTCTCACGCTTAGCAACTCTTGAAGATGGCTTAAAAGTTGTTGACACAGGTGATGCTAATGGTGGCTTATGTTTAGATATCTGGCATCTGGCTCGAGGTAATATTGATTTTGAAAAAATCAGAACAGTTCCAGCTCATCTTATTAAATCTGTTGAACTAAACGATGCTGCTGATGAAGTTCAAGGAGACTTATTTAACGACTCTACTCATCATCGCAAACTCTGTGGTCAGGGTTCTTTTGATATCCCCCTCTTCTTGAATGAAATCAAAAAGGCTGGGTTCAACCAACCTTATTATGGTGTTGAACTTATTTCACAAGATCATCGTATTTTAAGTCTTGATGAAATGGCAAAAAATGCGTATGAAACAACAATCAATGCATTTAACGATGTAACTGCTTAATATAATCAAACCCCAAATAATATTTTGGGGTTTTTTATAATAAATACAATCAAATTACTTTAATATTAAATATTTTATAAACATCTATATATTTAATAAAAACTTTTAATTTTATTTTAGAAAAACTGTTTTTAATTTATGTTCTTCATTAATAGTTTTTTTTATCTAATATAAAAATACAGGAATAAAAAAACTTTCTGGCCTATATCTAATTAAAAACGGAGTTTTATAAATGAGCCTATACCAACAAATTGCATTTGATTTACCTGAAGCAGTAATTCTTACTGGAACATCTTCAGGTCTTGGTGAAGCGATGGCAATCGCATTAACTCAATCTAATGTAAAAGTTTTTGGTCTTGATATTGCAGCAAAAACAGCAGCTTTGGATGCATTAGATCATTATGAACATTTCCAAGGGGATATTACCAACCCTGAATCTTGGACTGCACTTACCGAAGCAGTAAAAGCAGGTAATTTTAAACATGTCGGTTTAGTACCGTGCGCGGCAATTACAGATGTTGACCGTATTCTTGATGTGACACCAGACCGTATCAAAAAAGTTTTCGATGTAAATATCTTAGGTACAATCCAAGCCCTTCAAGCAGCATTGCCTTTAATGCTTCCAAATAAACAAGGTAGTATCGTTTTAATCGGTAGTATCTGTGCAACATTTGGAGAACAAGGTTTACCAATTTATTCTGCATCAAAAGCAGCCGTACGCGAATTGGCACGTACAACCTCTCTTGACTATGCTCGTGATGGCATAAAAGTAAATATCGTGAGTCCTGGACCAATGATGGCAGGTTTATTTAAACGTCATGTTGACTCTGTAAATGATCCAACTTTCCACCCTAAACGTGCAAATCGCCAACCATATGGTCAAATTTTAGAAGTTGATGATGTTGCAAAAACCATTCTATTCTTATTGTCTTCAGGTTCAAGCGCATTACTAGGTGCTGATCTTATGGCAGATGCTGGTTTAACAACTGGTTTTGACTTCTATAGTTAATTTAATTTGAGCTTTTAAAAGATCTAAGATTCTCTTCTTAGGTCTTTTTTTATCTGTAAAATAAAACCTACTTTATGTTTTTTAATTATGACATCTAATTCTAGTTTATCACGCACTTATTCGTTATTTGGAGTTATCCTAGCGCTAGCAATGGGTGGATTCTGTATTGGTACAACTGAGTTTGTAGCCATGGGTTTAATACAGGAAATTGCTAAAGATTTACATGTATCTATTCCTGATGCGGGTAATTTTATTAGTGCATACGCTTTAGGTGTTGTAATTGGTGCTCCAATTATAGCTATCTCTTGTGCACAAGTTCCTCGTAAAAAAATATTACTAGTACTCATGTTGTTCTATGGTATTGCAAACGCCGCTACTGCTTTAGCTAACACTCCTGAAACAGTTTTATTATCCCGATTTATTGCAGGACTTCCTCATGGAGCTTACTTTGGTGTAGGAGCACTAGTTGCTGCTCAGCTTGCTAACCCTAATCGTCGCTCTACAGCAGTGGCTTTAATGATGATGGGGCTTACTATAGCTACTGTTATTGGAGTTCCGCTAGCTACATGGATTGGTCAAAAATTTGGCTGGCGTTCAGGTTTCGAGTTTTCTGCAATTATTGCATTCTTAACTTTAATCGCAATTATCGTCTTTGTTCCTCATATTCCAGTTCATGATACAGCTAGTGTACGAAATGAATTAGCTGGTCTTAAGAATATAAATATATGGTTAACGCTTGCAGTAGGTGCTGTTGGCTTTGGTGGTATGTTTTCAGTTTATAGCTACATTTCCCCAATTTTAACCGAATATACTCATGCTGATATTACAGTTGTTCCGTTCGCACTTGCTGTATGGGGCGTGGGGATGGTTATTGGAGGATTAGTAGCAGGACATTTTGCAGATAAAAACTTAAATAAAACAATTATAGGAGTTCTAATCAGTTCAGTAATTACCTTCCTGTTAGTAAGCTTTATGATGGATCATATCTATACCGCACTTATTGGCTTATTTCTGATAGGCATGACTGTAATTGGCTTAGCAAGTACGCTTCAAATGCGTTTGATGGAAGTTGCAGGTGAGGCTCAAAGTTTAGCAGCATCTCTTAACCATTCTGCTTTTAATTTAGCTAATGCTATAGGTGCGTATTTAGGAGGTTGGGTATTAACTCATAATCTAGGCTGGTTGGCACCAATTCAAATTGGGTCTATTTTAAGTTTAGGCGGTCTAATCATTATTTTTATTGCTTTCTTTGTTGAAAAAACTCAAACAAAAATATAGTTTTTCTTTTCATCTTATTGAACTAGATGCTTTTAATATTAAAAGCATCTAGTTCTAAATTTAAGTTCAAAAATATTATCTTAAATATCTAAATCAAAACTCTACTTCCAAGATTAAAGTTTTTTCATGATCCGTGTTTCATTATATTTAATAAGCTCACCTACCTTATTAAAACATGACATGAAATGTGCTGTTTTTAAATGTCCTTCAAGAGCTGCTTCAGTTTTCCATCTTTCAAAAATTATCAAAGTAGCAGGATCATGTACTTCTTGGTGCAAATCATATTGTAAACAACCCGATTCTTTTCTAGTCTCATTCATAAGTAATTTAAATGCATGAATTACTTTCTCAATTTGTTCTGGCTCTATAGCCAATTTAGCCAAAACTCTAACTTCTTGATACATAGTTAACTTCCCTTTATCTATGGTGGAGATATTTATTGATCATCATATAAACTCAGACAGAACCGTCCGCGCTTTTTCCTAAATCTCTTAATTTTTTCCCCTCTAATAAATTTTTCTCAATATATTCCAAAGGAATATTTTTAGTTTCTGGTACGAAGTAGTAAAAGAATATAAGAAATAAAAAGTTTAAGACTGCCAAAAAGGCAAAAGTTTCACCTGCGCCAAACTTTGCAGCAGCTACTAAAAAATATGTGCCTAAAAACATATTTAATAACCAATTCGTTAATGTTGAACAGGTAACACCGAAATCACGGCCTTGTAATGGTTGTATCTCTGAACTCAGTGTCCATACAACCGGCCCACCTGAAAATGAAAATCCGATCATAAATAGAATTAATCCAAGTAACGCAAATATAGGAATTGTATTGAATAGACTATAGGCAACTAATCCCAAGCCAACTGCAATTGCGCTAAAACCGCCATATAGCATGGGTTTTCGTCCACACTTATCAATAATCATAAAAGCGACAATATTAGAAATTACTTTCACAACCCCAAGTAAAACTGTAGATAACAACTGGTTCTGAAGTCCCACAAAACCAGCTAATTCAAATAGTTTTGGTGCAAAAACTAATACAATACTAATGCCTGTAAATTGTCCCATCGCTTGTAAAGTAATACCCAACCCTACTGAACGTCTAAAATTCCTGTTATTAAGAAAGAAATTAAATCCTTTACTACGTCCTGATTTTAAAATATTTTCATGAATATCTTTTAGTTCTAATAATGCTTCCTGGTCGGTTGCTCTGATTTTCTTTAGTACAGCCAAAGCATCTTGATCTCGACCTTGTAAAGCCAACCATCGTGGACTTTTAGGTACTATCAGCGTACCTAAAAGTAATAAAATACCCGGTATAAAAAGTACAGCAAACATAGCTCTCCAACTTTCTAAATAACTAAAGAGCCAGTTACAGAAGAAGGTAGCTAGAATTCCAAATGAAATCATAAAATCAAATACAGAAATCGCCTTTCCTCTTGTTTCTTTTGGAGCAATTTCAGATACATAAAGTGGAGCTGCGAAAGAGGATATGCCTACTCCTATTCCTAATAAAACCCTGCCTATTATCAAAATATTTATAGACTGGGCAAGAACAACAGATAAAACTCCAGCTAGAAAAATAATCGCTGAGATTAAAATTGCATTTTTTCTGCCATATATTTTTGATATTTGTCCAGCAACTAAAGCACCTAATACAGCCCCTCCCATTAAGGAACCAACAATCCAACCTTCCAAAAGAGGAGTTAGTTGAAATTCTTTATGTAATAGAGGTAAAGCTCCTGAAATAACGCCTAAATCTGTACCATATAAGAGACCAGCAATAGCAGATAATCCAATTGAGTACCAAATTGCTATTTTATGACGTTTATTTCTGCTATTTTCTAAATCATTGATATATTCCATTTAAATCTTTTAATTCCATTTAAAGCTCTCTTTCAATATAGAATAATATTTTTGAAGATTATATTATTAAGTTGGAAAATAAGATTTTCATAAATGAAATAAAAAAGCAGCTATAAATAGCTGCTTTTTAAAAGATATTATTTTAGATAAAAACTTCAACGCCACTCTTTCCTGCAGAATCAAATAATGCAGCAAGTAGAATCGAAATATTATGAGCTTGTGAAGCTGGTACCTGTGAAGGTTTCTTATTAAGATAAGAATCAAGAAAAGCATTTAATTCACGATCAAAGTAAATTGGGTTACCAATTTCTGCAATGTCTGGTGAATATTCAGTTTTCTTAGTAGCCCATATCTCAGGGAAACTGGTTTCATGCCACTCAGTCCACCCTTCTGTCGTTCCTTCAACTTTACCTGTTTGATAAAGCTTATAAGAAGAAGGTAGAGAGCGTGATGACATAATACCTTCCGTACCATAAGCTGTCATATCCCAACTTTCAGTCCAAGGTAGAACGTCCCAAGACATAAAATCTACAACTACAATTTTATCATCGTAATTGAGGATAGCACCTGCAGCATCTTCTCTAGATTCATCACCTTTAAAACCATTAAATTTGGTAATACGGGCATTCACAGATTTAGGCATTCCGAAATGGTGAAGTACTCGATCAAATAAGTGACAACCAATCACAAAGAAAGCACCACCAAGATCACCAGGTTGTCTCATATGTGCTGTTTCAGCTTCATTATGTGAACAACCAGCATGAGCACGCACTTGTAGAACTTTACCAATCTTTTGTTGAGATAAACATTCTTGCATGGCATTGATTGAAGGAGCAAATCTCCAACAATAACCAACCTGAACAAAACCATTATATTCATCTACAGCATCAACAATGCGCTGTGTATCTTGAACACCACGACCTGCTGGTTTTTCAACAAGGACAGCTTTTCCTTTTTTTAATGCTTCAATAGTTAAATCAGCCATCTCATAACTTTTTGAATGCACTAAAACAATATCAATTTCAGGATTATTTAAAATTTCTTCTTTCGTAGTAATATTAACGTTTAATGCATCACAAAATGGCTTTAAAAGCTCACTGTGATCAGCTGCTCCATAGATCTCAATGTCACTACGTCTTTGTAAAGCTTTGACGCGTCCAGATGTATGAGGATGAGTAATACCAAGTAGAGCAACTTTCAACTTATCTTTTTGCACGGTTTAACTCCTGTAAAATCATTAATACTCCTAATGAGTGCAAGTTATCTTTTTCTTTTATAGGTATAAAGCGCTTTTCGGGAAAAGATTATTTCATCTTTGAAATAATCTTTTCCCTATTAAAGGAGAAAATATTAATTAACAAGTTTAATCAGATACTTACTGAACACTATTCCAGTATCTTTCATATTCCTTAGTCTTAAAGTCTTCCATCAAGAAGTCAATAAATAAGCGATTTTTGATAGGCATAAATTGGCGACTTTGGAAGGCTATATTTACCGTTAACTCAGGTAGCTTCCAATCTGTCAAAATAGGAATTAAACGGCCTTCGACAATATCTTGATAAATAATATAAAGAGGCTGAATTAGAATACCCGAGCCACACAAAGCTGCAGCTCGAACTATTTGCCCGTCATTTGTTTCAAGAAGCGGATTTGTCGCAAAAGTTTTTACTTCATCCCCCTTTTGAAAACATAAATTTTTAGGGTTATGAGCATGACTATAGAGAAGAATATCGTGATCAGCTAATTCTTCAATGGTTTTTGGCTTTCCTCTTTTTTTTATATAGTCATATGATGCAGCAAGGATCCGGTGCGTTGTAGCAAGTTTTCTTATTGTTAAATTAGAATCAGGTTCAAACTCTCGAGTACGAATTGCAATATCAATATTACTATCAATAATGTCATAGTATCGATTTGCACCAATTATATTTATTTTAATTTTTGGATATAACTTGTTGAATTTAGGTATTAAAGGAGCTATATGCATAATGGCAAATGAGACCGAGGAGGTAATTGTAACGGTACCTTCTGGTTCAACTGCAGATGATGTAATTTCAGCTTCACTTTGATCTAATTCAGCTAAAAATGATTTACATTTTTTGTAGTATTCAATGCCAATATTAGTTAACGCTAGGCGTCTTGTGCTTCTTTCAATAAGCCGAACATTCAATCTAGTTTCTAAAGCAGTAATATGGCGCGTTGCAGCAGCATTCGAAATCTCAAGTTTTTCTGCTGCCTTATTTAATGTGCCTAATTCAGCGACTGCAACAAATAACTCCATACTTGTAAGACGGTCCATATCCTCACCTTCAATTATTCCTAAAATGAAATAAAGATTTTCCTTCGTGATATTTTATTTCATTTTATGTCAGCTTAGCATGAGAAAAATGGAAAAAGCTATCTTACTTATGGAAAAAAGTTGATGAAAAATTTAGATGAAAGAACAATCACGCAAGCTGTCATAGAACGCAACTCATCATCATCAAATGAACGTCTGAAAGACATAATGCATTCACTTGTAAAGCATTTACACTCGTTTGCCCGTGAAGTTGAGCTTACGGAAGAAGAATGGGAAATTGGGATAAAATTTTTAACTGATGTAGGTCAAATTTGCAGCTCAACACGACAAGAATTCATCTTGCTTTCAGATACATTAGGTTTATCAACTCTAGTTATAGCTCAAAATCATAAAAAACCTATAGGTTGTACAGAAGCTACTGTATTTGGTCCATTCCATGTACAAAATGCTCCTCAATTAGAACTTGGTTCAAATATTAGTGAAGGTGTTAATGGTACTCCTTGGTTTGTAAGTGGAAATATCCAAGGAATAGATGGAGAACCTATCCCCAATGCCGTTATTGAAGTTTGGCAGGCCGATGATGATGGATATTATGATGTCCAGAAAGAAAATTTACAGGCATATCAAGGAAGAGCTGTTTTAAAAGCAGATACTCAAGGACATTATTATTTCCAAACTATCGTTCCTGAAGCCTATCCAATTCCACATGATGGTCCTGTAGGAAAAATGCTTGAAGCACTCAATCGCCACCCTTGGAGACCTGCCCATCTTCATTTCATGATTACTGCACCTAATTATGAACGTTTAGTAACCCATGTTTTTAAAGAAGATGGTGAATATTTAGATTCAGATGCTGTCTTTGGTGTTCGTTCCTCATTAATTGCAAAATGGGTACGCCATGAAGAAGGCTTAGACCCAAATGGCAATTTCCAGTACACACCATTTTATACCTTGAATTTTGACTTTGTTCTAAATAAACAAAAGGTTAACTAAGAGAATGATTAACAAGATTAGTACATCAATTGAAAGTGCCCTATCGCAGATTAAAGATGGTGCAACCATCCTGATTGGTGGTTTTGGTACCGCAGGACAACCCGCTGAACTCATTGACGGACTGATTGAACTGGGTGTTAAAGGCCTAACTATTGTCAGCAATAACGCCGGTAATGGCGATTATGGTCTGGCTAAACTGCTTAAAGCTGGTTCAGTTAAAAAAGTAATCTGTTCTTTCCCTCGTCAGTCTGACTCTTATGTGTTTGATGAATTGTACCGTGCCGGAAAGGTCGAGCTTGAAGTGGTACCGCAAGGTAATCTGGCTTGCCGTATTCAGGCAGCCGGTATGGGGCTTGGGGCTGTGTTTACCCCAACAGGCTTTGGAACACTTTTAGCTGAAGGCAAAGAAACCCGTGAGATTGATGGTAAAGACTACGTACTCGAATATCCAATCAAGGCTGACTTTGCCTTGATTAAAGCTTACAAGGGCGACCGTTGGGGCAATCTGGTTTACCGTAAATCTGCACGTAACTTTGGTCCGATCATGGCCATGGCTGCTGATGTCACCATTGTTCAGGTTTCTGAGGTAGTTGAGTTAGGTGGACTAGATCCAGAGCACATCATTACCCCGGGTATCTTTGTACAGCATGTTGTACAAGTACAGCCCGCACAATAAGCAATAAGGAGAAATAACATGAGCTACCAGAAACTCAGCCGTGACCAGATTGCAAAACGTGTGGCACAAGACATTCCAGATGGTGCCTATGTGAACTTGGGTATTGGCTTACCAACCAAGATCGCAAGCTATTTACCTAATGACAAAGATATTTTCCTTCATTCTGAAAATGGTTTACTGGCTTTTGGCCCACCGCCAGCGGCAGGTGAAGAAGACCCTGAGCTGATTAATGCAGGTAAAGAGTTTGTGACCATGCTTGAAGGCGGTAGCTTTTTCCACCATGGCGACTCATTTGCGATGATGCGTGGCGGTCATCTTGATATTGCAGTGCTGGGTGCTTTTCAGGTTGCAGCCAATGGTGATTTGGCGAACTGGCATACCGGTGCGCCAAATGCGATTCCTGCGGTGGGTGGTGCAATGGATTTGGCAGTGGGTGCCAAGAAAGTATTTATTACCACGGACCACGTGACCAAGCAAGGTGAACCGAAGATTGTTGCCGAGCTAACTTATCCTGTAACGGGTAAGCACTGTGTGGACCGTATTTACACGGACCTGTGTGTGATTTATGTGACCACCGATGGTTTAAAGGTGCTTGAGAAAGTGGAAGGTCTTAGCTTTGAAGAGTTACAAGATTTAACGGGTGCAACTTTGATTGATGCAACGGTTTAAGTTTGTAAATGATCTAATCGCTACAGTTAATAAATAGCATCACGGCCTTGAATTACATTGATATTCAAAAGCCTTTTGTATAGGCAATACCTTACTTTTCAAAGATGAAAAGTAACAAAAATCTATGTTGAACAGAGGAGGCTTCCTTGCCTCCCTGTCCAACGAGTGACATCCATGTCACCTGTCACGATAGCAAACTGCTAGTGGATACGAGGTGGCGACATGGATGTCGCCTTGTTGCTCAGCACAACAGGGATGTTGTGTCTGAGTAACAAAGGGTTTTGTCACTTTTGCCCTGTCAAAAGTGAGGCATTGCCTATGCAAAGGAAGAATGGATAAACCCATCATTTGTGGCAATGACAGCAACAGATTTCAAAATGGAAATGTAAGAATGAAAAACGCTTATATCATCGATGCCATCCGTACTCCATTCGGCCGTTATGCCGGTGGTCTTGCCCCTGTCCGTGCCGATGACCTTGGTGCTGTGCCGATTAAAGCACTAATGCAACGTAACCCGAATGTAGATTGGGAACAGGTCGATGATGTGATCTATGGCTGTGCCAACCAAGCCGGTGAAGACAACCGTAATGTCAGCCGTATGTCAGCACTGCTTGCTGGTTTACCGTATCAGGTTCCAGCAACCACCATTAACCGTTTGTGTGGTTCATCACTCGATGCGATTGCCATTGCTGCCCGTGCCATTAAAGCAGGCGAAGCTAACTTGGTGATTGCAGGTGGTGTAGAAAGCATGAGTCGTGCACCTTATGTGATGGGTAAGTCTGACAGTGCTTTTGGTCGTAGCCAGAAGATTGAAGACACCACCATGGGCTGGCGTTTCATTAACCCTAAACTTAAAGAATTATATGGTGTAGACACCATGCCCCAGACTGCCGAGAACGTAGCTGAACAGTTCAACGTGAATCGTGCAGATCAGGACCAGTTTGCCTTGGCGAGCCAACAACGCACCGCAAGCGCGCAAGCCAAAGGCTTTTTTTCTAAAGAAATCGTGGCAGTTGAAATCCCTCAGCGTAAGGGGGATGCTGTTGTGATTGATACCGATGAACATCCACGTGCATCAACTACGATTGAAGCTTTAAGCAAACTTAAACCAGTGGTTAAAGCAGATGGTTCTGTCACTGCGGGTAATGCTTCGGGCATTAACGATGGTGCCGCAGCTCTACTCATTGCTTCTGATGAGGCTGTTCAAGCTTACAATCTAAAACCACGTGCCAAGATCATTGCTTCAACCGCAGTGGGTGTAGAACCCCGCATTATGGGTTTTGCTCCAGCGCCAGCCATTAAAAAATTACTTAAACAAGCCAATCTGACTTTAGATCAGATGGATGTGATTGAGCTTAACGAAGCTTTTGCTGCACAGGCTTTAGCTGTGACCCGTGATTTAGGTTTGCCAGATGATTCTGACAAGGTCAATCCAAACGGTGGTGCGATTGCTTTGGGTCATCCGTTGGGTGCATCAGGTGCACGTCTAGTGACCACAGCCTTAAACCAGCTTGAGCAAACAGGCGGTCGTTATGCCTTATGTTCAATGTGTATTGGTGTAGGCCAAGGGATTGCTTTGATTATTGAAAAAGTAAGTTAATAATTTATAAATAAGTATCCTATTCTGTATTTATTCGGAATAGGATACTTATGTTTATTTAAATGAGATTTAAAAATTTAATTTTAAATATTGGACTCTTATTAAAATAAAAAACTGCCTTATTTTTATTCTTCCAATAATGAAAATATATTTTTCCAAATCAGTATTTTTAAAATAAAAAAAATCGTTAGGATGAAATTATGTTTTATAACGAAATGTAATTGATATGGACGATATTTTAATTAAACGTCTGGAAGATGAGAGATTCAAAGCTATCGTTGAGAAACGATATGAAGATTTTGCAAAATTGGCTCACCCAGATATGACTTATACACATACTAGTGGTGTAACAGATACTAGAGAATCATACCTAAATAAATTATTTGGTGGTTTTTATGATTACAAATGGATCACCCACCCCGTTAGTAAAATTAAAGTTTTTGGTGATCTAGCATTAGTTTTTGGTGAAATGCATTCAGAACTTATCGCTGGCACTGTTGAAAAAACACTTAGAAATAAATCTCTAGCTATTTGGAAAAAAGAAAATAACGAATGGCTATTTTACGCATACCAGCCTACCCCTTTACCTTAAGCGAGCCTATTATGAATACTGATTTTATCTATGATATTCCTCAGAGCAGAGTAATTTTTGGTGCTGGTTCTATCAAATTTTTGCAAAGAGAGATTGAGCTTCTGGGTGCAAAAAAAGCTTTAGTTTTATGTACTCCGGAACAAGTTGAATTAGCCGAAAAAATCTCTTCAATTCTAGGTGATGTTTCAGTAGGTATTTATTCAAAAGCTGTCATGCATGTACCCATTGAATCAGCTAAAGAAGCTCGAGAAGTAGCTAAAGAATTAGGGGCTGACTGTGCTATTGCCGTTGGTGGTGGCTCTACAACCGGTTTAGGTAAAGCTATTGCTTTAGAATATGATCTACCTATTTTAGCAATTCCTACTACTTATGCTGGATCAGAAATGACTCCAGTTTATGGAATTACTGAAAATGGCATCAAGAAAACAGGGAAAGATCCTCGTGTCCTTCCTAAAACAGTCATCTATGACCCTGAGTTGACATTAACTCTTCCACTAGAGATGTCAATTACTAGTGGTATTAATGCGATTGCACATGCTGCTGAAGGTTTATACGCCCAGAATGGTAATCCTATTATGTCACTCTTGGCTGAAGAAGGTATACGCGCTTTAGCCGAAGGCCTACGTAAATTAAAAAATAATGCTCAGGATATTGAGGCAAGAAGTTTATGCCTATATGGAGCATGGTTATGTGGGTATGTTTTAGGTAATGTCGGAATGGCTATTCATCATAAGCTTTGCCATACATTAGGTGGAAGCTTTAACTTGCCACATGCCCCAACCCATACTGTAGTCCTCCCTCATGCTATTGCTTATAACGAGAAAGCTACGCCAGAAGCAATGCAACGTATTAAAAGAGCTTTAAACGCTCCCGCTGGTAGTACGGCAGCAAATGCCTTGTTTAATCTTATAAAAGACCTTGACGGTCCAACTTCTCTCGCATTATTAGGTTTAACAGAACCGGATTTGGATAAAGCAACGGATATTGCTTTAGCAAACCCATACTGGAACCCGGAACCTATCGAGAAGAATGCGATCCGTCATTTGCTACAGAATGCTTATAACGGAACTAATCCGAATTAAGTAAACCCCGTGTCATCCCTCTATCCAACCCTACTTAATTTATAAGTGGGGTTAGATAAACACATGCTTAAAAAAAGGAATTTTAAATGAAAAGAACCCCATGGATTGTTGGAACAACAGTTTTTGTATTATCTCAGATTGCTTCTGCTGCTGATTTTAGCGGCTACTTCCGTACCGGAATGGGGGTAACTGACAATGGAAAAACACAAGAGTGTTTTCAACTCACTGGTGCACCATCCAAATATCGTTTAGGAAATGAATGTGAGCAATATGGAGAGCTTGCTGCTTCTCAAAATTTATTGACCCTTTCAGACAACTCCAAAATTAATATTAATGCTATGGCAGCATTTTATAACCAATACGGTCAAGCCTTAACATTTAATGGTGAAAATGGTTTTACTCGCCTGCCTCAAATTTATTTAGATTGGACTAATGTTTCCTTTCTAAATGGTGGTAATTTCTGGGTAGGTCGACGTTATTACAATCGTAATGATATCAACATGTCAGATTTCTTTTACTGGAACCAAAGTGGAACAGGATTTGGTATTGATGACTATAAAGTGAATGACCTGTCTTTAAGTTATGTTTTTTCCAGAAAGGATAATTTATTCCAGAAGGAATACATTAATCGACATGACTTCACTGTTAAAGGTATCGAGCTTAACAGTACAAACAAGCTCAACACTGGTTTATCGATTGTAGACGGAGATCATACAGGTTGGGCATTAACCCTTCAGAATGTAACTTCGAACGTTCTCAATGGTAAGAATACAGTTGCGCTGCAATATGGTGAAGGTGCCGGAATGGGGTTAAGTTATACCGGTAATCCTGAGCTTGACCGTGATAATTCATCACTACGATTCATTGAAGTTCTGGATTGGGAAACTGACAATAAGAAGTTTAATGGTCAGACACAGTTCCTCTACCAAAAGGATCAATTCAAAAATCAGGATGATAGTGAATGGTTCTCGATAGGTTCACGTGTTGCTTATGTCGTGCAGGATCACTTCAAGATTTCAACAGAAATTGGATTTGACCAGATAGATAGTAACAATCAAAACCGTAACTTAACCAAACTGACGATTGCTCCAACGTGGTCAATGAAGGGAACAGGTTTTTATGACCGACCTGAGTTGCGTTTATACTATACCTACGCCTTCTGGAATGATGATGAGCAGAAGTTGAGAGACTCAATTTATCCGGATAGTAGTTTCTATAACACTAGCCATGGTTCCAATTTCGGTATTCAACTAGAGTCATCTTGGTAAGTCTAATACGTTAATTAATATTTAAAATAGACCTCTGAAAGATAACTTATAATCTTTCAGAGGTCTTATTACTAATGCATTTTTAAGTGAGGACCTGAGGACTTAGAAAGAAAATCCTTTAAAATAAAAATAGAAGTTTTGAACATTCCATGTAATGCAACTTGATTAAGTTTTAAAAACTAACAAACCGATTACTTGAGTATTTGCATCATTAAGATTCCTAATTAATTGCCAGGTTATAACAACAATTCAATACAGGGTTATTTTCTGTAATACTTAATTTTCCCAAATTGATTAAATATTTTTAAATATAAAATACCAATCATAAAATTCATATACTATTATCAAAATTACTATTTTAGATCACATAAGATACTAAATAGGAGTTTATAACATGCTGCACAAGATTTAGACTAGATAATATTATTAATTTTTATGATAACTATCAAAAAACTATTAATTATTTTACTCATGACTACTATTTACTAGCAGATGCACTAGCTAATATTACAGGCTACAAAATAAGAAGTTTTTTAGTAAATGCCTGTTAAATTCAAAGATATCGATTACTTCTTAAAATAAAGTAAAAAATTTAAAATCGGTTATTTAGATTAATATTAAAAATAATATATTAGTTAAATTACTACAACCAATTTAATTTAAGAGTAAATAAATTTTAAATTTAAATTCATTTTAGTGAATGAGTTCTTAGTGTATTGATCAAATGATTATAATCTGACTTTCTAGCTTCTTTTAAAACTTTATTAATTTGATTAGAATTCCAATTTTGTTTATAAGCTGAAAAAATAAAAACTGATAGTAAAATAAACTCATGCTCTCCAAAACGAAAATAAACGTTTCTAAGCTTTTTAGCAGGACTAAACAAATTCATCTACAAAACTCAAATAAAAGCAAAAAATTAAAAAACCTAAGAATATTTTATAATAGCCTTAGGTGGCTCAACTAATGGTAAGTTCCACTTAAACCAAATACCTGAAAGTACTTGGGGATACTTTCAGCTTTAAAATTACCAGTCAATTTAATAAAAATCAAAAAACAATTTATGTTATTTTTCACATAAAATTTATCTATACTTGTTGAAAAAATAAGTTATAAATTAAAGATAAATATTATTTTTTAAATATTTTAGTTATTTTTATTAAATTTACTTTATATTTTACATTTTTAAAATACAAAATACCAATACATATAATAAAAAACATAAAATTATAAATAAATAAACCAATAAATATATTATATACAGACCATATTAGGCATAAAAATGTCCCAATCAAGCATCAAATGAAAAAGAAAGAACATATAACTTTCTATAAGATATAACTATTATTAAATATTGACTTGGTAGTATTTAGTTTAATTATGGTTACACGAACTAAGCATGCATGTATAATTTGTGAATATCTATTACAAAACAATTTTATTGATAACTACTATTATGAAAAAATATGTGGCTCTATTTGTCGTGAGTTAAATTTTGACTTAGACTTTAATAACAATTTATCAAAATATTTAATTAATTACTGTATAAAACTTAAATTGAAAAATCTTGCCTTAGATATGGGGGAAGTTAATTTATCTCAATTATGGATACTAGAACTAGGAGCATTAATACAACCTAATTATCTTTTAGCATTACAGTTTATTATAGACCATCAAACACATACTTTTCCATTTGCAAAGATCGAAATGTTCTTTGATCGGCATTTTTATTTTACCATTGAACCATTACTATTCCAATTCACTAATGAGGATGGTTATATTTTTTCTGTAGAATATCACTTAAGTCAACTATTAAATATTGTTAAAACTTTAGTTCCTTTTATTGATTATCCTAAAAAAATCTATGTAACATTTGCCCCTCCTGCAGAGCCAAACTACTACAAAGAATATTTCAATTGTGAAATAATTTATAATTCAAATGAAAATAGAATTTCTTTTGGGGTGTCAAGATCTAAACTTACGGAAAAATTGGATCCTATAAGTTTTTCTATAATTGAAGAAAAAATTTTACATTTTTTAGAACTTTCAAAAGCAATTCAAAAAACAGACAGTGAACTAAAAAATAAAATTAATTTTATTTTTAATCAATCTGGAAATGATCTTCCTAATGAAGAAACATTAGCTAACCAGCTAAATATGCATCCTCGTACACTTAGAAGAAAGCTAAAAGCTGAAGGGGAAACATTTAGAAATTTAGTTACTGAGTATAAAATAAAAAAGGCAATTACCTTACTAACTATGACAAAGCTAAATTTCAAACAGGTAGCCTATCAACTAGGCTTTAAAAGCAGTACTAGTTTCAGTAAATCATTTAAAAGTTGGACAGGTTATTCACCACAAAAATATCGAAACAGTAATTATTAAAAAGATCTTTCAAAAAAATAACTATATATGACAAGTATAAATGAATATAGTATTAATGATATAATCGGACTAAATATTAGAATGAGAAGCTTATCAAATAAACTTAAATATGGATTATCTTTTTGACTTAAAAACCATATTACCGATAGTACAACTGATACTATGAGAATAATAATATAAAAAAACATTGCAAAAGAATAGAAATTCATATTCAACCTACACCCACATTAAAATATAACTTAAAAAATGTATAAAATTCAACAATATATAAAATTATATTCAATATTTTTAATTCAGAGTGGACAAATATAGGTTTAAAAAGGACAAATATTAAAAATACTAATAGATGAAGATTACTTACCTTTATAAAAAAAAACACCTAAGAATGCCTGAAAGCTCTTAGGTGCTGTTCTTATTTCTAGAACTAATCAAAGTGAGGCTCTTGGGATGTCCTCGATAAAAAGAGTAGCAAAGAAATTAACATTCGTACATGCCACCTATTATGTGAAATTTCTCACAAATAAGTAGTTATATTCAAGAATATTAATATTTCTACCCTTATTTTAGTTACCATTTCTCCTGATCTCATTTATATTAGTAATAACAACATGTCCATTTAAATATAAAAATCGTCCTAAATATTTAAAAAATTTGAACTTCTATGAAAATTCAGAACAAAAATATGACTTTATATCTTGTATATATTATTTATTAATTCTAAATTCATCCAACCAATATTCATCAATATTTTTAAATTCATCCATCCTCGTACCTAATAATTCTTCTTCCTTAGTAGCTTTACGTATTAGCCCAAACAACTCATAAGAAGAAGTAAAAAGAAAACATGCATTATTTTCAATGGGGTACTTAAATACAACTTTTTCTTTATGGAATTTTTTATTCAAGAGAATCCTACCTAATCAAAACTTTAAAATATTATGATTATATTTTCTTTTTATTCCTTATTCGGACAGTTACTGTATACAATAGGACAATTTAGTTTTATTCGTATTTACAATTCTGCATTTGTTCAATATCTAATAACCATCAATTTTCAAAAGAATAACTAGCCATAATTTTAATTTCGGTATTCAATTTGATTCATCTTGGTAAAAACAATGATTAAAAAAGGGGGGGGATATATCCCCTTTTTTATTACCATCAACCTAAAAATTACTTTTAAAGTAGAAAATTAAACATTTTTATTTTACGTAGCTTTACTAGATGAATATTTGAAAAAAACTAAAACCCTTATGACACGGAGGTACTTAAATAGTTCTTATTTCTATAAAATTTTATTTGGATTAAATAAACCCCAGCAAAAAATGCTCAAGTAACCTCTCCCTTTCATCTGGTTTGTTGGGGTCTAGAAGTTGAACCATGGCCCCATCAATCACAAACAAGAACATGTATGCATCTTGTTTTGCAGCATTGACATTGGTGGTTAAAAGCAAATTATAGATTTCATTAATAAACCAGTTTCGATATTCAACGACCACCTGATACGCCTTTGGATGTGTTTTCGCAATTTCAAAAATAGCTTTAAATGGCAAATGGTAAAGTCCCTCTAAGTCAGCGTGTAGGTAATAAATTTTGCGAAATTTTTCAATTACGGTTAAATTTTTTTGAACATTAATAATGGAAAGCACCTCATGTTTAAGCCCATCTTTTTGAAAAGTTAGACTCATTTCAATGAGGCGTTCTTTTGAGTGAAAATAATTATAAAAAGTTGCTTTAGGCGTTTTTGAAGATTCAATAATTCGGTCCACCCCAACTTTGTGAAAGCCATATTTATTAAAAAGATATCGAGAGGTATGAAGCACGCTTAAAGCACGAAATGAGAGATCTGAATGTGGCATAGTTTTACCGTTATAAATTAAATTTTTGTTGTATATAAATGAGATATAAAAGCCGCTACTCTTTTTGGGAGAAAAAAAGGCATAGCAAAGCCCGTGAAGACTGTGCGTGGCACATCTCAAGTTTCATTGTTGATTAAGTTTTTAGACGAAATGATTTAAAGCCTGAAAATCTTTAGATGATCAAACTGCTTTAAAAGTTTAAGTCGTGTCGTTATAGCTTTTGGCAAAGGTTGCCAAGAAATTAAGAATGTACAAAGCCAACTCCTTTTTATAGGGAGTTCTGCCAGAGCATTAATTAAGAATTATGGTGGCAGAACGGAAAAGGGTTGACAGACTAGTCACTCAACTAGCACACCATAGGTGTCCCTCTCCCGTCCTACCGCTACGGGAGGGAACGAGAGTACACACAAAACTGTTCCTCAGATGGAATAGCTCTGATGTGTGAGTGAAACGGTCTGTCAAAACCGACTGGCAATGTGGCCAGCAGGCAAAGGATAGTGCTCTGCCCTTTAGCAGTCAAGCACACAAAATGACATTTGTTTTAAATTAGATCATTAAAAAGTAAGAATAAATAATGAATAAGTGATTGTTTAAGAGGGGTTTATAAAGATGGGAAATTTTGGGGGTATGGGGGTTTTGTGAATTAGGAATGTATTAGTAAATTTATAGGCTTCAATTTATCGCTATATTTCAAACCCTTTTATACAAAGTAATGAAAAAGCCCTAAACCATTATAGTTTAGGGCTTTTTCAATCATATAAGCTATTCGAGCTTATATGACTTTAATGTCTTGGTAGGTATATCCAGACTCGAACTGGAGACCTCTACGATGTCAACGTAGCGCTCTAACCAACTGAGCTATACACCTAGAATGGAGAGCATAATATTCATTTTTCAAAAGCAAAACAAGTGATTTTCAATTGAAAAAAATACAAATGAGCAGACTTTAAGCAAACTTTTTTTCATTTTCCCAAAAACAAAAACGGTACAGGGTTTAACCACATACCGTTTTTGTTTAGCTGAATTTAACTCTCAACTTAACAAGGACATTTCTTCAAAGTACCGCCTGCCGATGGATAACGCACATCAACACAATAACGATAGAAAGTCTTAGCATCCATTGGTGTTAAATCAGGATGATGAGCCTTCATGTGCTCCAGATAAGTTTGATAATCTGGAACACCAACCATGAGTCGAAAGCTTTGCTGCAAACGCTGCCACAGCGTGGCAATACGAGACCAATTCTTTGGAGAAAGTAATAGCTCTTTTTGCGAAAGCACTGTCATTTTGATGATTTTCGCAATAATGACCGTTCCATTTTTTGCAAATTTAAAATTCATCTTTACTCTCCTCGTGGGGTTACCACTTCCGGATCAGCATATACCGCAGGTGCTTCGTTTGCAGTCGGTGTTGGACTTGCCAAAGCACGGCGTACAATACCAATTGACGCAATAATCATGACAATCGATACAATCATAAAGAAGCCACAAAGCGCAGCATTGATCTGATTCGACATCACAATGTTTTGCATCTCAGCAATAGTTTTGGCTGGTTTAAGAATTTCACCACGAGCAATTGCATCAGAAAACTTATGTGCCTGCGCTAAGAAACCAATCTTTGGATTTTCGTGGAAAATCTTTTGCCATCCTGCTGTCATACAAGTCACGAATAAGAAAATTGTTGGGAAGATTGTCACCCAAACATACTTTTCTTTCTTCATTTTAAACAAAATGACTGTACCCAAAATGAGTGCCATCGAAGCCAACATTTGGTTACCAACACCAAACAGAGGCCATAAAGAGTTAACACCGCCTAATGGGTCAATTACACCTTGATAGACGAAGAAGCCCCATCCACCTACCGCAACGGCTGTTCCTACTAAATTACCAATGAATGAACCTGAAGTTTTAACCGCAGGAATAACAATCCCCACTGTGTCTTGCACCATAAAACGACAAGCACGAGTTCCCGCATCAACAGCAGTTAAAATGAATAATGCTTCAAACAAAATAGCAAAGTGATACCAGAAAGCCATCATTGAACGGCTATTGAAAATTTCCGAAATGATATGTGCCATACCAATCGCAAAGGTAGGCGCACCACCCGTACGCGATAAAATCGAAGTTTCTCCGACTTCTTGAGCTAACAATGTAAGCATTTCAGGAGTAACCACAAAGCCTAAATTACGAACAGCTTCTGCCGCCGTTTCTACAGTTGTACCCAGTACAGCCGCAGGCGCATTAATTGCAAAGTACACACCTGGGTCTAAGACAGTTGCACAGATCATCGCCATAATGCCGACGAAAGACTCCATGAGCATGCCGCCATAACCAATCACGCGAATATCAGCTTCGTTATCAATAAGTTTTGGCGTTGTACCACTTGATACAAGGGCATGGAAACCTGAAATGGCACCACAAGCAATGGTAATAAATAGGAATGGAAATAAACTACCTGAGAAAACAGGACCAGTACCATCAATAAAATGAGTCACTGCTGGCATTTTCAACTCAGGTAATGCAATGATAATACCGACTGCTAAACCTAGAATGACACCAATTTTAAGGAAAGTTGATAGGTAATCACGTGGTGCTAACAGTAACCAAACGGGTAATACTGAAGCAATGAAACCATAAATAATTAAACACCAAGTGAGCTGTGTTCCAGTTAAGGTGAAAAACTCACCCCAGTAAGGATCTGCTGCAACATGTCCACCATAAACAATTGCAAGCATCATTAAGACAAAGCCAATGATAGAAACTTCTGCAATACGTCCCGGGCGAATAAATCGCATGTAAACGCCCATAAACAGCGCAATTGGAATAGTCGCTGCAATAGTAAAAACACCCCATGGGCTATGGGCAAGTGCTTTAACCACAACTAAAGCCAATACCGCAAGGATAATAATCATTACCCCAAGCGCGCCAAGCATTACAACAATACCAGCAAAAGAACCCAGTTCCTGTTTCGCCATTTCACCGAGCGAACGACCATCTCGGCGTGTTGAAATAAATAGAACTAAAAAGTCTTGTACTGCACCAGCGACAACCACACCGACCAGTAGCCAGAGGGTGCCTGGTAAAAAACCCATTTGTGCGGCCAAAATTGGTCCGACCAATGGCCCCGCTCCAGCAATTGCCGCAAAGTGGTGACCGAAAAGCACATATTTATTGGTGGGAACATAATCCAGACCATCGGCTAAACGATGTGCTGGGGTTAAACGTCTTGGGTTTAATTCAAATACTTTAGTTGCAATAAATAGACTATAAAATCGATATGCGATGCTATATACACATGCTGCAGCCAGTACAAGCCAAACCGCATTGACATGTTCACCACGACTGAGTGCCAGCATCCCAAAAGAAATTGCACCTATAATTGCCACTAGGCTCCAGACCAGCTTGGAGGGAAGCGTAGATTTCGCTTGCATTGTGTCCATTCTTAACCTCTCAATAAATAACTACAGCATTTTTATATTGTTATGTACTGTTCTCGACTAATCCTTGTGACTCTACTCCTCCTTTAATTTTTTTCCTCTTATACTTTCGCATAAAAAAAGGGATGATTTACATCATCCCTTCGATAATAGTTTATTTTTTAACTATTATGCACGCTCTAAATAATCGCCAGTACGAGTATCTACACGAACGCTATCTTCTTGCTGAACAAATAACGGAACACGAACAACCGCACCTGTTTCAAGCTTAGCTGGTTTACCGCCACCGCCAGATGTATCACCGCGTACACCTGGATCAGTTTCAACAATTTTTAATACTACGAAGTTCGGTGCGCTTACAGTTAAAGGCACGCCGTTGAACAACATAATAGTACATTTTTCATTTGAATCATCTTTTAACCATTTAGCTGCATCGCCCATTGCAGTTTTGTCTGCAGCGATTTGCTCAAAAGTTACAGGATCCATGAAGTTCCAAAGCTCGCCATCATTGTATAAGTAGTCCATTTCTACTTCTACGATGTCAGCCGCTTCTACAGTATCGCCAGACTTAAAAGTTTTTTCTAAAACTTTACCAGTTCTAAGGTTACGTAATTTTACGCGGTTGAACGCTTGACCTTTACCTGGCTTTACGTATTCATTTTCCATGATTGAACATGGGTTACTGTCAAGCATGACCTTAAGGCCCGGCTTGAAATCATTTGTAGAATAATTGGCCATGACTGGCACACTCCAAACTTAACAAGTCAACTATGCGATATAATGCGTTGTTGCATTATCTTAATCGTGTCAAATGATAAACTATTTATACCAAGAGCAAAACTGGCAATCGCAACTGAGTGACCTTATTACAGATCCTTTGGAGTTGCTAAACCTACTCGAGTTATCCACCGATCAGCTATTATCAGGTGCGATTCTGGCTTCTGAACAGTTTAAATTACGTGTTCCTCGCGCGTTCGTCGGAAAAATGAACGCTCAAGACCCGTTTGACCCGCTTTTGCTACAGGTTTTACCGCATCACTTAGAACTCGAAGAACATCCTGAATTTGTAACCGATCCTTTAGGTGAAGAAGCAGCAAATCAATTACCAGGTGTTTTACATAAATATAAATCACGTTTTTTACTGACGTTGACGGGTGCTTGTGCCGTACATTGCCGTTATTGCTTCCGTCGCCATTTTCCCTATCAAGAAAATTTACCGAAAAATGACGATTGGCTAAATATTAAAAATTATATTGAAGCGAATCCCAATATTAATGAAATCATTTTGAGTGGTGGAGACCCCCTTACGCTTTCTAACCGTAAATTAGCACTTTGGCTAGAACGTTTATCATCTCTCAAACAAATTAAGATTCTGAGAATTCATTCACGAGTTCCAATTGTTATTCCAAACCGTATCGACGAACAGCTTATTTCTTTATTAAAAAACAGTAGGCTGCGTATTATTCTGGTGGTACACTCAAACCACGCTTCTGAACTCGATGACTTTACCTGTTCAAAATTGTTGCAGTTATCTGCCGAGCACATTACTGTACTTAATCAGGCGGTATTGCTTAAAGGCGTTAATGATTCTGCTCAAACATTAATTGATTTAAGTTATCGTTTATTTGAAGCTCGCGTTATGCCTTATTACTTACATGTTTTAGATAAAGTAAAAGGTGCACAACATTTTGATTTAATACCATCTGAGATAGATGATATATATCGTGATGTGTTAGCGAACCTACCGGGGTATTTGGTTCCTAAACTCGTCAGGGAAATTGCGGGCGAAAAGAATAAAACACCGCTTTTTGGGGCTACAACATTTTGAGTTATATAATAAGTGATGATGAATAATGCACTATCGGACATTTTTCACAATCAAACCGCACTCACTCGTGAACGGTTAAGCTTTTGTGAAGCCAATATTAAAGATCTTAACGAATGGGTCACTACCCTTTCTATTATGCAACTTGGCGATACATCCAAAGCATTATTCACCGCTATTTTAGAGCTCAATGAATTAAAATGTAGTGAAACCTTACGTTTTGATCTTATACAAACGCTTCACCCCACTATTAACAATGTTCTTGCAAGTCTAGAAAAAAACTTTTTTAACCAAGGTGTGATTAGTACAGACCGCAACGAACATATTATTGAATTGGCAATGTTGCTCCGTTGTTATTTCGCCAGTATTTATTTAAATATTGCGCAAAATAGCCATGAGCAATTGCAGCATCAAAAGTTTTCACTGTTTGCCTATAAACAAAAAAAGAATTTGCAAACGGCACGTACTTTATCGACTTTTCATGCCCTACAACAATTAACCAGTCTCTTATATCAACAGCACATGCTTTATAGCGAACCGGTCAAAGGGCAATGGTTAATTGCACATCACCTCTATGAAACCGCGGTTCAACATAAATATCATCTGGTAAATATTAATCATATTCAGGGGATACACCACCCTCTAGCGAATATTACTCAAGCTTATGCCCAACTGATTTTGCTCGATATTTTAAATACGAACCAAATTCGCCAGTCCGAAATTCAGGCATTATTTCAATGTAGTTTTGACTGGGCAAGAATGATTCATATTTTGCCAAAAGATACAGCATTAACGAAATATGTGGTCGACCCAAGTAAAGACCATCCACCAGTCTATAACACTAAACGCAGCTCTAACTTTAGCCCAAGCATTTTTATAGGCACCCAAGCTTTGCTTGAACATGTCACTGCAACCATGCATAAAAATGCGCAATATATTTCCAAAAATGAAAAGTTTTATTTAAGCCCAGCTTTAAAGTTTCATGTTCAAACTATTTTAGGCACTACGGCTCAACGTCGTCATGAACGTTATGAATATAATGCCGAACTCCAAATTTGTTTTGGTTTAAGTACAGCTCATTTCTATCTCTCAAAAGCAAAGAACTTCGAAGAAACGCTACAACTTAACAATAACTACAACTTACAAAGTGAGTCTAAAGTTTTATCAAATTTAGAGAAAAAAGAACAACAAACAAGCTCCTATCAACGCTTAAGTCGTGAAAGCAAAACAATTTATCAAACTACTGTTCTCGATATTAGTGTCAATGGATATCGTATTAAATGGTCTGGGGAAGCACCGAAAAACCTTAGAACCGGTGAATATATTTTAGTTAAAGAAACTTTGCATGGACAATGGCGTGGTGGCGTAATCCGCTGGATTAAACAGTCGACAGAAAAATCTCTAGAGTTAGGTCTCGAGATTTTGTCACAGGCCATGTTCCCTTGTGCAGTGCATATTCAAGCTGAGCGTCATACTCGCAATTATCATCCAGCACTATTACTACAAACACAAAACCTAGAAGAAATACAAAACACGCTGATTTTACCGGGGTCACAAATTTTTAGAGAGCAACAAACAATTCATTTACGATTGGGGACAGAAGAAATCAAAGTGTATCTACTCAAAGCACAACTCATTACTCAAAGTTTTATTCAATTTCATTTCGAACTACTCAATGAGCAGCAACAAAATCTGCTTGATCAGTTCATGATGAAAAAGAATAGCAACTCTAGCAGTCAAGATTTATGGGAAGCACTAAAGTGAGAAACTCTTTATTGTCTAAAAAGTTAAAACGTACCGAAACACGTTTACTCATTATTGATGACAACCAGCTACGTTATAACCAGATTTTAAATTTATTATTGGGGAATAATTATCAAGTCCATGCTTTATTACTTGATGATCTAAAAAGTTTCGAAAAACAGTTAAATACGCCTTGGGATGCTATTATTTTTGGCCGTGCTTATGACCTAAAAATTGAACAAACCCTCTCCCTTATTCAAGCATCTGAGCAACCACATTTACCTGTTTTGTTATTGCAACCTGAGGACTACCAAGCTCAGCAATATCAGGCTTATATTCATAAAGGTATTTATGATGTAGTTCCATTAGAACCATTAGATTATTTTTATATCACGCTTATTCGGACCTTGTCGTATAGCCATTTGTTGCAAACCGAGCAACGTCTAACGAATGAATTAGAAACTATTCATTCTCATACACAAACATTGGTCAATAACAGTCATAAAGCAGTTGCCCATTTTCAAGAAGGGATGCACGTTAAGGCAAATACGGAATACCTCACCCTTTTTGGCTTTAAGCAAGAAGAAGAGATTATTGGCCTGCCCATATTAGATGTTTTACAACCCAATGATTTAAATATTTTTAAACAAAGATTTAAGAAGATTTCATTAGGTCAATTTGATCAAGCTCGTTTTGAAATCCAGAGTCAACATGCGGCAATTTCAGGTAATAATGCTTTAAAACTTGAATTTATTCCCAGTCAGGAAGAAGACGCCGTACAGTTAACCATTGACTATCAACTAGATTTACAAACACCTGAAAATACAGTTTTTTCTGAAAAAAGTTATGGTTCAATCACACCTTGGCAACAGATTAATCGACAAATATCGACACACCCTGCTCAAGCAAATGCTTTGGTTTTATTTAGATTAAGTCAGTGCCCAGAGCGTGTATTTCAACTAGATTGGCAAACTCCTGGACAATATTTCAATCAGCTACAAAGCTTTTTGAAAGAACAAGCACAAATGCCGATTTTCAATCTTGAACTTGGGGCATATCTTGGGGTTTTACAAGCTGAAAACAGTACCGTCCTTAACTCCCAATTGGCTAGTCTGCAAAGTTTGCAAAAAGAGCATTTATTAGCGGTTAATGAACTTAATTACTCAGTACAACTCAAATTGAGTTATGCTCAAATTACAGAACCATTAAATGAAGCTAACTTTGCAAATCTTCTTGATCAAACAAATCAGCAAGAGCTACCTAAGGCAAAGTCAGAGATTGAGATCACTCCAACAATCGATATTATCTCTTCTGTACCTACCAGTTCCTCTATATCACTTGATCTAACCCTTCAGCATGTTGATGCTCCTGTGCAATCATCTCTATTGCAGCAATTAAAGCAACAGCTAGCTCGGGGTGAAATCCATTTAAAATATCAGCAGATTTACGATAAGCATGATCAAGAAACCCATAACTATGAAGTGACTAGCGGTTTTATTGCAGATGAACAGTGGCATGATTTAAACGATTTAGCTGCATTTAGAGACGACAGCGAGCTTTCTATTCAATTAGACCGTTGGATTTTGGTCGAGGCTTGTAAGCAGCTACATAATTTCATTATGCAGTACCCGAAAGCTAAGCTGATTATTAATTTGAATATTGATATCTTACTCAAAGATAAATCATTCCCTGAGCTTATTTCGAAATTACTCACCATTATTGGTAGTAAGCAAGACAGCCCGTTGATTTTACAATTTTCAGAGCAAGCTATTCAGCCACATCTTTCAATTGTGCAGCAACAAATAGCCCGCTTACGTCAACACGGCGCAGAAATTTCAATTCGGGATTTCACATCTTCTATTTATAGTGAATCGATTCTGCAACAACTCGATGTTCAATATTTAAAATTGCAATCGAAGAAGACAGAGCTATTAAACTCAGACGATGGTTTAACGCAATTACAAGAAAAAGTTCTGAAGTATTTGACGGTAAAACCTGTAGGAATTTTACTTGCCGATCTTAACGATATGAACTTATTTGCCAATGCCTGGAATGTAGAAGCACGTTTCTTGCAAGGTCGCTATTTCCAGAAAAAACTGGATCGATTAACAGATGTACAAGATCAATAATGGTCTTGTCCTTCATAAACAAAAAACGGGCATAAAGCCCGTTTTTTGTTTCGTTTTGCAGTATTAACGCTTGATAGAGCGAGACATACCAGAAAAACGTTGTTTGAATTTGTCGATACGACCACCAGTGTCTACATTCTTTTGCTTACCAGTATAGAAAGGGTGGCAAGCTGAACATACGTCAAGGTAGATAGTGTCTTTACCTAAAGCAGAACGAGTTTCGATTACGTTACCGCAAGAACAAGTAGCTACTAATTTTGCATATTTTGGGTGAATATCGGCGCGCATCGTCGATTACTCCTAATTTAGAAAGGCTTAAGCTGTCATCGCAATTGATCACTCTCAAAATAAATCGAGGAAAGCTCAAAATGAGCAGATCAACACCACAACAGACCATTCTTTTGGCCCACCGAAACCTCTAGGGTTAGAGCTAAGCACAACAAGTGGACAAGATTATACGTCAAATAATTTCTTTTTGCGAATTAATCTTTAGATTTAGCCCAGTAATTTGCTATTACCCCACACACCATTAATTGGATTTGGTGAAAGATCATAATAGGTAACACAATCATGCCTAAAGGCTGGCCAATAAATAAGATTTGCGCCATTGGCACACCACTTGCCAACGTCTTTTTTGAACTACAAAAGAAAACTGTGACTTGATCTGCTCGGTTAAATCCAAAAGCACGAGGTAGATAAAGTGCTAATAGCATGATGATGGTTAAAAGAACTGAACAAGCCACCACTAAAATAAGTAAGGTTTTCCAATTCACTTGATGCCAAAGCCCTGCGACCACTGCCCCACTGAATGCGCCATACACCACCATCAAAATTGAGCCTTGATCGAATGCTTTTACAATACTAGGAACTTTTGCCATATAAGGAAAAATATAAGGACGTAATATTTGCCCTAAAATAAATGGCACTAACAGCAATAATGTAATTTGTATAATTGACGCAGTCGGATCGAACCCATGTTGGCTTTGGCCTAAAATAAAAAAGCTAACCAAGACTGGGGTAATAAACATACCAATCAAATTTGAAAAAGATGCACTACAGACTGCTCCCGCCACATTCCCTTTTGCAACTGATGTAAATGCAATAGAAGATTGAACCGTGGAGGGTAAAAAGCACATAAACAAAAACCCCCAGTACAGCTGCTGACCTAATAGAGGTAACAGAATCGGCTTAGCCAACAGACCAATCACTGGGAAAACAAAAAAAGTAAATGCGAATACAAGTAAATGCATTTTCCAATGCAAAACACCTTCAATTACAGCCTCACGAGACAGCTTCGCACCATGCAAAAAAAATAATATTGCAATCGCGACTGTGGTGAGTGTATTGAAATATTGTGCTGCTTGACCACTGACTGGAAAAAATGTTGCGAGTAAGACCATTCCAACCAACAAAAATGTAAATCGATCAAGTGCCAATAACTTCAACATAGCCACATCCTATGATTATTTTAGATAAATAAAAAACCCAGTTGATAAATTGACCATTCGGTCGGATATTCATCATACTGGGCTCTGAAAATAAAGCTAGACTTTTAAGACCTAAATCTTAAATCACCTAAGTCATTTATTTAGTTATTCATTGCATTAGCATCTTGTTGAATCAACTCGATTTTATAACCATCTGGATCTTCAACAAATGCAATAACGGTAACACCGCCTTTCATTGAGCCTGCTTCACGCACGACTTTGCCACCACGCGCTTTAATTTCTTCACACGCTTTATAAGCATCATCAACACCAATGGCAATATGACCATAAGCATTACCTAACTCATAACTTGAAGTATCCCAGTTATGAGTGAGTTCAAGCACAGTATTGGTTTCTTCATCACCATAACCAACAAATGCTAGTGTAAAGCGCCCTTCTTCATAATCACGCTTACGAAGTAACTTCATTCCTAATACTTCGGTATAGAACTTTAAAGATTGTTCTAAATTGCCTACTCGCAACATTGTATGAAGCATTCGCATGTTTATTCACCTGCCTTTTCTGTTTCATGTGTTTGATGATCTTTGAGTAGTTTTCCAACCCAAACTACTAAAATTAAGATTGGAATCCCGATCAATGTGGTCATCAAAAAGAAGTTTGGGTATCCAATATTACTCACTATGGTACCTGAATATCCACCTAAAAGTTTCGGCGTAAGTGTCATCAGTGAGCTGAAGATTGCATATTGAACAGCGGTAAATGACACACTGGTTAGGCTCGAAAGAAATGCAATAAATGCCGCACCAGCTAGACCTGAAGCTAAGTTATCAAGAACAATCGCGCAATAAAGCCATAGTGAACTATAAGGTTTGATAACTTTACCACTAAGCTCAACCTCTTTACCTGATTGAGTGTCAATGTATGGTAAAGGCTCAATGTTCACATCTAATTCAGTTTTTGGTACCGAAGTTGAAGCGACTTCATAGTGATGAGAAATTGATAATACTTTTTGATTTCCATCAACAACTGAAGCAGTCAGTTGCTTACTTGGTGATGACAATAATTTCTGCATATCAATTGCAGCGTTGAACACGCCTTTTTGATCTGTCATTTTTGCATCAAAATTTTGTCCATCAAGACTCACTACAACCTTTTGAGTTGGAGTTAAAACTTTCCCAAAATACTGCCCACGAACAACAACACTGCCTTCGGAAGATTTAGAGGATATTTGATCACTTCCCATTAAAGGTAAAATTTGTAGAGGCACATGCTCAGATTGTGTAGTCACCAATGGTTGAACGCGGACTATTGTATCGGCTTGTTGATTGGGTAATGCATATCCAGCTTTAACATCAATTTGTTTTGTACCTGTAAAACTAGAACTCGGAACTTTCAATTTCCAATAACCGACTTCATCTGGCTTAACTTTATAATGATTGTCTCCAACTTGGACATCAACCATATCGAGTGGTTTACCTGATTTCACTAAACCGATGAAAATTAGGTTAGTAGAGCTTGCCAATACAGCGCCAACAAACATGAGTTTCATAATATTCATGCGTTGAGCTAAAAGGCCACCTAAGAAGCCGCCAAGTAAACTAAAAATAATACCGTAAACTTTTACAGCTTCAGCAATTTGTTCTTTACTAAAGTTTAAGTCTTGATAAAAGACATTTGAAATAACACCGGCAATAATGTCTGAAATACGGAAAAAACCAATCAGCAGTAGAAGCACTAATGCAAGTTTAACGCCATAACGCTTAAAGAAATCAAGAATTGGAGCAATCCAAGTTTCTTTTGCCATTTGCTGGTTCACCACACCCATTTTAACCAGTATATAACCGACTAAAATGGCAGTACCTGTCGCCGTTAAAAATCTTAAAGCTTCTAACCCAAACAAACTGGCACTATCTTCAATATTGCCGGCTTTTGAAATTGCCTCAGTAATTTGGCCTGAATAAATATAAGTTAAGACAAATGAAATAACGGCTACAAAAAATACGAAGACCAAGCGGTAATAATCACTACTCTTATAGCTTTTATATACTCGATTAACCTTAGGCTCACGAACAAGCAAAGTTGTAATAATACCTACAGAAATGACTGCTGCCATGGTTAAATAAGTCATTTTCCAAGCTTCGTAAATGTAATTACCTTTAGCAGTTCCCAAATGTGCAGCTAGAAATAACGCCCCCGCTCCAGCCACAATCATTCCGATTCGATAACCAGCATTGTAGGTCGATGCTAACACTGTCTGCATTTCAGTTTCAGCCAACTCAATACGATAGGCATCAATTACAATATCTTGCGTTGCTGCCGAAAAGCCGAGCAACACAGCACCTACTGCCATTTGAACAAGATAGGCATGGCCTAAAGCAGGGTCCGAAAAAGCCATAGTACAAATCGCAACTACAATTAAACACTGTGCGATCAGCAACCAAGCTCGTCTTCGACCTAAAGCTTTGGTCAAAACTGGTACTGGCAATTCATCAATTAAAGGGGCCCAAACAAACTTAAAGGAATATCCTAAAGCTGCCCAACTGAAAAAAGTGACTGCACTTTTATCAATACCCGCCTCACCTAGCCATAAAGAGAGACTAGAGAAAATCAATAAAATTGGTATTCCGGCAGAAAAACCAAGAAACAGCATAATTAATGCACGGCGATCTAAAAATGCTTTAAAAGCCGAGACCCAACCCGAAGCTTGTGTGGTCATTCGTTTTTTATTTTCCATAAATTATAAATGTGCCTATTCAAACCCTTCTTACAATTGCTTTCAAGATTCTTTATGCAAACATTTTTGGTTTGGCGATAAAAACCGCAAGTTTGCTTGATATTTTATGCTAAACCTGTATACCTTTAAGGTTCAAACTTCGTTTTCTTTTGCTGGATATCAACAGTGACACAAAAACTTGATCAAGTGACTATTTCAACTTTATCACTCGCTAAAACAAACACCACAAACGTCACAGTAAATGCATTTCCTTCAGCTTTTGAGCAACCTGATATAAAAATGACCTTAGACAAGACAGTTTTAAAACCTGAACAACTGACACATATCCCAGATTTTGAAAAAATTCCAGCTTCAACCAAACGCATCAAACCTCTTAATAATTTTTTAGGTCAAGATCGTGCCAAAGCATCAGTAGAGGCAGGAATTTCTTTGCCCTACTCAGGCTATAATATTTTTGCAGTAGGAACTGCTGGTTTAGGCAAACGTACCATGATCAAACGTTTGTTACAGCAGCACGCCAAAACCATGCCAACGCCTGATGACTGGGTGTATGTCTATAATTTCAAACAAGCACGTCAACCTATTGCCCTACGTTTTCCAGCAGGTCAAGGGACTAAGTTTCAACAGACACATGAACAAACTTGGCAAATTATTTTAAAACAACTTGAACGCCGTTTTAGTGCAGAAACTTATCATAACCGTATTGAACAGATCCGTCAGGTAACAGGTGATGAACAGCAACAAGCGCTTGTTGAACTGACCAAAGAAGGTGAAGAACTCGACTTAAAACTCATTTCCCGCAATGAGAAACACGGCTTTGTACCTGTGCAAGTCAAAGATGATCAAGTTCAAGAGCTTACCCAAACTGATATTGATGCATTAAATAGTAAACAACGCGCTGAAATTGCGGCCAATATTCGTTATATGGATAAAAAACTGGATCGCCTTGGTTTACATTTAGGTGATTTAGAAGATGATGCACGTGACAAAGTGTCTGTGTTAAATCGAGATATTGCAACGCAAGTCGTTATGCCAAGAATGGATCTTATTTTAAATAAATACGGTCAGGTGAAAGGACTTGAAGATTACTTAAAACAATATGCTAAAGATATTATTGATAATGTCGAACTGATTTTAGAACAAGATGAAGATGATTTTGGGCCATCAATGTTCAATCGTGTTCCTGCACGTTATCAAGCCAATGTCATTGTTGCAAATAAACCAAATAGCGGTGCTCCTGTTATTTTTGAAGACTTTCCAACACACTACAATTTACTTGGTCACGTTGAACAGCTCACCCATAACGGCACAATTATCACAGATTTCACCTTGATTCGTCCTGGTTCCTTGCATCAAGCCAATGGCGGCTTTTTAATGCTTGAAGCTGAGCAGTTACTAGAACAACCCTATGCTTGGCAAGGTTTAAAACGCGCTCTTAAATCTGGGCAACTTAGATTATCTTCACTCGAACATATGCTGACTTTAACAGGTAGCATTTCGATTGAACCTGCTGCAATTCCGCTCGATATTAAAGTTATATTAATGGCTGAGCCTGAAATTTATTATGAAATTTTAGAAGTTGAACCAGAACTTGGCAGTGTCTTTAAAATTCGTGCAGATTTTACCGATACGCTTCAACGCAATGAAACGAATGAACAAGCTTATATGCAGTTGATTGCTGACTATGTACAAGCTGATAAATTATTACCATTTGATCGTAGCGCTTTAGCAGCTTTGCTCACTGATTCTAGCCGCCAAGCTGAAGACCAAAGCTCGTTATCATTACATGCATCTACTCTAGGTGATCTCATTCGAGAAGCGCATCACCATGCGTTTAAAGGCGAAGATAAGATCGTTACTGAGCAGCATATCAACCTAGCTCTACAACATCGTCAATATCGCTTAGGCTATTTAAGAGAACTGTACTGGCAAGATCTTTCACGTGGTACACAATTAATCGAAACGTCGGGATACCGTTTAGGTCAGATCAATGCCCTCTCCGTTATTCATTACGCAGATGTTGAGTTTGGTTTACCTTCACGTTTAACAGCGTCTGTTTATCAAGGTGGCGGTGATATTCTTGATATTGAACGTAGTGTAGAACTTGGTGGTTCACTTCATGCTAAGGGCGTGTTACTCATGTCTAGCTTCTTAAAAGCTCACTTTGGCCGTGAACAGATTTTACATTTCTCCGCTGCGCTTGCATTTGAACAGAGCTATGGTCAAGTCGATGGTGATAGTGCCACTGTTGCTGAACTTTCAGCATTAATTTCTGCAATTAGCCAGATACCAATTGATCAATCATGGGCGATTACTGGTTCTATGAACCAATTAGGACAAGTCCAACCAATTGGTGGCGTAAATGCAAAAATTGAAGGCTTTTATGATGCATGTAAATTGCAAGGTTTGACAGGTAAACAAGGTGTCATTATCCCTCGTCAAAACATGCAGCATTTAATGTTACGTCAAGATGTTATTGATGCTGTTCGCAGTGGTCAATTCCATATCCATGCGATTGATACGATTGATCAGGCACTTGAAATTTTAATGGCTCGTCCAGTCGGTACACTCGATAAAAAGGGTAAGTACAGCAAAAATTCAATTTATGCGGCAGTAATGGAACAACTTGAATATTGGCAAGCCATTGAAGATGGTGCTGAAATTGAAGAAGAGCCAAAAAAGAAAAAGAAAAATAAGAAAAAAATTAAGAAGCATGAAGAACTTACTGCTAATGATCTGCCACAAGAGAATGCGGAAGAAGTTGCCACACTAAAACAAAAGTAATAAAAAAGGGCCTGTAAAATACAGGCCCTTTTTACTTTTAGATTTGCAAAATTAACGAACGATCTGCATCGCTCGTCCGCCAGCCAACTGGCTAAAATACTGTTTAAGTGCTTCAAGACAACGCTGAATTTTCATCGGTTGTTGATCGTGTTTTGCGGTCTCAGCATATAAAGTGAAAGCAGGGAGTTTCCAATCAGGAAGGATTTCAATTAAAGTACCAGCCTTAAGTTCTTTTTGAGCATCTAAATATAAAATTCTGGCAATACCATGTCCTTGCTGACATAACGCTTTCGCAACTTGCAAATTATTACTTTGCAAACGGCTTATCATTTCAATATTTAATTTCTCACCAGTTTTGGCATGTTGAAAATGAAAACTACGTGATTCGCTCATTGCATTGATAGAAAGCAACTCATGATTGTTTAAATCATTTGGATGCAAAATTGGGCTTGATTGATTGAGATAGCTGGGAGAGGCCACCATAATTTGATCAACAAAAGCCATTGGAACAACTGAGCTATCCTCTTCTACAGGTGTAGAACTCATACGAACTGCAATATCAATTCGCTCTTCAATTAAATCGATATAGCGATGCCCAACTTCGAAATGCACAGATAAACCGCGATGAGCTGACATCCAGTGAGATAATGCAGGAATGAGGTGTTGAACTGCTAAATCAGGAGTGGTTGCAATACGCAAATCCCCGATTAAGTCATCCCTCAATTCATTAATTCTGATTTTTCCCCTTTCCGCAGCCGCTAACATCTCTTGACAGCTTGAAAAAAAAGCCTGTCCGGCTTCTGTCAAACTAAGTTTACGAGTGGAACGATGTAATAAAATTACATCCATTTCATTCTCAAGGGAGCGAATCTGTTGGCTCACCGCACTTGTTGTAATTCCTAATTCCCGAGCCGCACCACTGAATGAACTTTTTTCGACCACACAAGCAAAAACACCCATCGCACGAAGCTGATCTAACATAGGTTTCCTCAAATCTAATTTTAAATTTATAAAAAATGCTTATTGTTGTAATGAAAGCAACCAATTACATTATACGAGGAAACCTAAGTTTTTTGCATTAGCTATTTTGGTAAAAGATTTATAGGATTAATTGGTTTTCCATCCAAACGAATCTGGAACTCGAGCATGACCTGAGATGCACCAGTAGATCCCATTTCGGCAATTTTTTGTCCAGCAGTTATATTATCACCGCTTTTCACCAACATCTTGCTATTGTGGGCATACGCACTGATATAACCGTCAATATGCTTAATTAAAACCAGATTTCCGTATTCTTTTAAGCCATCCGCTGCATAGACGACTTGTCCATCGGCTGCGGCATAAATAGGATCACCCTGATTTCCACCATAACGGATTCCCTTGACATTATTTGCCAAATTAAACCCTTGAATCACTGGTCCATTAGTCGGTTTTATCCAACGTAAGCTCGAATTTGGTGCAACCGAAGCCACTGTAGTATTCATTGACGGTGCGGTTGTTGGCGGAGTTACTGGCTGTGACGTGGTTGGTAACGCAATGGTTTGACGCTTAATTTGTTCAGGTTGCGCCACGACTTGCGTAGATACTGTTCTTGGTGAAGAAGATTTCTTCAAACGCAACGATTGATTGACATAAATACGATATGGTGCGGGAATATCATTCATTTCGGCAATACTGATGTAGTCCAGACCATAACGCATTGCAATACCACTTAAAGTATCACCTGAACGAACTGTGTAATAGTTAGGAGCCATTGAATAGCGAGAACTATTATTAATTTGTGGTTTAGAAGCACATCCAGCCATAGCCATGGTCAAACCTACAGCTACAGATAACAGCATAATTTTCATTATTTTGTCTTTTTGGATATTCACCTTGCTTTGTTGCCCAATTAAATGCATTGATCTCCCTCACTAAATGCTACAAATCATTTCGGCTAAGAGTACCAAAAAAGTAAGAGGAAACACGTTCCTCTTTTTCTTTATTCACAAAGTTATAACATTTGAAGCAAATTATTGACTCAAACTGACCTGTAGGTCTTCTAAAACGGCGTAATTTGTTGCATCCATTTGAATAGGTGTAACACTGACATACCCGTTTGCTACCGCAAAGAAATCTGATTGAATCTGGCTTGAAACACGCTGTGGATCTGTAACGGCCTCACCTGCTAACCCAATCCAGTAAACTTGACGCCCTCGTGGATCGACATGACTGGTGATAGGTTTAGATTGAGCACGGCGTCCCTGATAAGTAATTTGTGCTCCTTTTAACTGCGGCACATCAGGAATATTGATATTAAAGATATGTCGTGGTGGCAAAGATGGTAAACCGCTTGCAATAAAATCATGAACCCACTGTGCAGCCTGAGCATAATCTTCTTTATCGTTATAAGCGCGCACATCAGGTCCAGCTAAAGAAACAGCAATGGCGGGTTGCTTCATTAAACGGCCTTCAAACGCAGCACCAACTGTTCCAGAATATAAAACATCATCACCTAAGTTTGCGCCACTATTGATTCCACTCACGACCAAGTCAAATTCGAAATCGAACAAACCATTCATGGATAAATAAACACAATCTGCAGGTGTACCATTCACTGCCCATACATCTTCGGCAATTTGAATTGGACGCAATGGTCGATCTAATGTCAATGCACTTGAAAAACCACTTCTTTCACTTTCAGGTGCAACCACCACCACACGTCCAAGTGGTCTTAATGCTTCAGCTAAAGCCTGTATACCTGGTGCAAAAACACCATCATCATTCGCAATTAAAATATTCACTAAAATCTTTCTCTACAGATGAACCTAAAGGTTTTCACAATTGAATTATTTGTTGAATTATATATATTTATGCCTCCATAGCATTATAAAATTGTGAAAAAATGAAAACTTTTGCTCCTTTTTTTCAGGTATTGGGGATCAGTATCACATTGTGTACGCAAGCTGTTTTTGCAGATGAGGATATCTCAACACAAGAGGCTGATAGCTTAATTAAAGATGACATTGCCGCAACGCAAGTTTTGCAAGAAATTTGTCCGGCCTTCGTAGGCACAAATAAAAAATTTGAGTCAAATACTCAAAAAATTATCGCGATGTATCTTAAAGGGTATTCAAATAAATCAATTACCCTCTTTACTCTACAAAATGATGCAGAGTTTAAAACTTTGTTAAATGAAGCACGTCTTGCGGCAAAACAAATGGACCATCATGAGCAACATGAGCTCTGTGAAGAGATCGTTAATTATAAGGAATAGATCTTACTCTTATTGAGAATAGAGATTTATTCATTTTTGGTTTTCTGTTTGGCATTAAGCAGAAAACCAACATAACAATACATTTTTTCCATTTTTTTAACCTCTAAATTGGTTAAGCTATCGACGTATTTAAAAATTTTATTTCGGGTTATCAATGTTTATGAAGAAAAGCTTAGTTCAATCGCTCTCTTTGGTTTTACTTATGAGCATGGCAACAGTTGGTTTTGCTGCTGATAAGAAGAAAACAACTGAAAAGAAAACCGAAAATGAAAATGTTGTTGAAGTGACTCCTCAACAAGGCACTACTCCTGAAGAATTAGCTGCAATTCAAGTACTTTCTGAAATTTGTCCAAGCCTTATTGGTAAAAAAGATGCAGAATTTGCTCAAGGTTATGAGCGTCTTGTAAAAGACTATTTACCAAATGAAGCCGATCCAGTTGCAGCTTTAGAGAAACGTACGAAAGACAAAAGTTTCAAGAAAGTCCTAAAAGAAGCACGTAATGATGCAAAAGCTGCTGGTAACGAGCAAAACACTTTAGTTTGTCAAGACGTAAAAGCGTATCAATCGCAAAACTAAATTAGTAAAAAACTCTTGAGTTACAATACTGTTTGAAAAAGCCGACTTCCCCCATAGAAGTCGGCTTTGCTTTATCCTAAAATGCTAGGTTCTTCTGCTTCATACAAGATATTGGAATTACCTAGAATGACTCGAAAAAGCGCTATTGCTGCACTCCTCCTCTTACCAAGTTTTTCTTATGCAGCAACTGTCTTATCAGCTCCGCCAGAATTAAATAATAAGTCTTATGTATTAATGGATTATGAGACAGGACAAATTCTCGCTTCTAAAAATGAAAACGAAAAGCTTGCCCCTGCTTCAATGACTAAAATGATGACAAGCTACATCATTGAACAAAAACTATTAAAAGGTGAGCTTACCGAGAGTGAAAAGGTTCGTATGAACGAATCTGCATGGTGTAAAGGAAGTAGCTCTGAATCATGTATGTATGTCCCTTTAAATGGTACGGCGACTGTTCTAGAAATGCTTCGTGGTATTATTATCCAGTCTGGTAATGATGCATCAAAAGCAATGGCTGAACATATTGCCGGAAATGAAGGCACTTTTGCTCATATGATGAATCAGGAAGCAAAACGTATCGGTATGACAAATACCCAGTTTATGAACTCAACTGGTTTACCGGCAGAAGGCCATTATTCAAGTGCTAAAGATATGGCTGTTTTAGCGCAACATATTATTAAAGACAGCTCAAGATATTACCCAATCTACTCTGAAAAAGACTTTACTTTTAACGGCATTAAGCAAGGTAACCGTAACGCCTTGCTTTACACAGACCCAAGCGTAGATGGTTTAAAAACAGGCCATACAGATGAAGCGGGTTACTGCTTAACAACTTCAAGCAAACGCGGTCCAATGCGTCTCATTTCCGTTATTTTTGGAACGGATAGCGTTAATGAACGTGCCAACCAAACGCGTACATTATTGTCTTGGGGCTTTGCAAACTTTGAAACTGCAAATGTTCAACCAGCAAATCAAGTTCTTGCAAAAGCAAAAGTTTGGTTTGGTAAAGAACCCGAAGTTCAAGTAGGTTTAGCTGAAAACTTTAGTGTAACAATGCCTAAAGGTAAAGCTGGTGGCATTAAAACTCAATTAGTCGTTCAACCTAACTTAAATGCGCCACTTCAAAAGGGCCAAGTTGTGGGTAAACTTGTTGCAAGCTTAGATGGCAAAGTAATTGCTGAAAAGCCATTAGTTGCACTAAAGCCAGTTGAAGAAGCAGGATTCTTTGCACGCTTAATCGACCATATTAAACAATTCTTCAGCAACTTATTCTAATTTTTGAATAGTTGAATTAAGCACTCATGCTATTTAGCCTGAGTGCTTTTTTATTTTATAATTCGTCTAAATTTTATTTTGATATCCCTCATGGCAAAGAACATACGTCCTTATCTTGAACACCGTCCTCAAGTTGATGCAACATGTTATATCGATGACATGGCTGTTGTAGTCGGTGAAGTTAGCTTAGCTGAAAATGTTTCTGTGTGGCCCTTTGCAGTCATTCGCGGTGACGTAAATAGTATTCAAATTGGTAAAAACAGTAATGTACAAGACCATTGTATGTTGCACGTTAGCCATAAGAATGATGCAAAACCTAATGGCTCACCTCTTATTATTGGTGAAGATGTAACCGTTGGCCACCATGTGACGTTGCATGGCTGCACCATCGGCAACCGTGTTTTAATCGGAATCAATACTGTTGTTCTCGATGACGTGATTATTGAAGATGATGTGATGATTGGTGCGGGAAGTTTGGTTCCACCACGTAAAGTCTTAAAAAGTGGTTATCTATATGTAGGAAGCCCAGTACAGCAAGTGCGACCACTGACCGAAAAAGAATTAGCATTCCTTCCTTATTCGGCAAGGCATTATGTGAAAGTACAAAATAATCATAAAACGGCTCAAGCAAATCAAGATTAATTATCTTTATGAATTGCCAGTAATAAAATTTTGATTTTTTAAACGATATGGTTTTGTAGGATTGCTCATATCGTTTAGCAGATCCCCGTAGCCAAAAACCCCTAAATTTCGTATCATACGACTTTTAAATCATGGTGCTTTTTTATGGCCGCATGGACTCCTCATGTTACCGTTGCTACAGTCGTAGAAAAAGACGGACGCTATCTTTTTGTAGAAGAACATAGCGAAGGTTTTGTACACACAGTATTTAACCAACCTGCTGGTCATGTGGAATGTGGTGAATCATTAACAGAAGCAGCCATTCGTGAAACACTCGAAGAAACGGGTCATCATGTTGAAATTGATGCCTTGCTCGGTATTTATACTTATACCCCGCCCATGTTTCCGGATCGTACTTATTACCGCTTCTGTTTTCTGGCACATGTGACTCAGGTTGAAAGTAATCCTCAACTCGATACAAATATTGTAGCTGCTGTGTGGATGACACCAGATGAGCTCAAAGAATCTGCTCGTGCCCGTAGTCCACTCGTGCTAAAAGCAGTTGAAGATGCCATGAAAGGCCACCATTATCCTTTATCGCTTATTTATGAGCACCCTTTCTCTCCCTCATTAACTTCTCATTTGGATGCCTAGTCCTATGCAACAACGTGTCATCGTCGGTATGTCTGGTGGTGTAGACTCTTCTGTTTCTGCAGCACTTTTACTTCAACAGGGATATCAAGTTGAAGGTCTTTTCATGAAGAACTGGGAGGAAGACGACGGCACGGAATACTGTACGGCAATGGAAGATTTAGCCGATGCTCAAGCAGTAGCTGATAAAATAGGTATTAAACTCCACACAGCAAATTTTGCTATGGAATATTGGGATCGGGTGTTTGAACTTTTTTTGGCTGAATATGCAGCTGGACGTACGCCAAACCCAGATATTTTATGTAATAAAGAAATTAAGTTCCGTGCATTTTTAGATCATGCCATGACTTTAGGCGCAGACTTTATCGCGACTGGTCATTATGCTCGTCGTGGTGAAACCGCATACAACTCAAAAGGCGAAGCTTACGCACCATTATTACGTGGTGTAGATAACAATAAAGACCAAACCTATTTCTTACATGCTGTTCATGGTAAAGAAATTAATAAAACTCTATTTCCAGTAGGTGAGATTGAAAAACCAGAAGTCCGCAGAATTGCTGAAGAACTGGATCTTGCTACAGCCAAGAAAAAAGACTCTACAGGAATCTGTTTTATTGGCGAACGTCGATTTAATGACTTCCTTAAACAATATTTACCCGCTCAACCTGGAAAAATTGTACTTGATACAGGTAAAGAAGTTGGTGAACATCACGGTCTGATGTACTATACGCTCGGTCAACGTGGCGGAATTGGTCTAGGTGGTTTGAAAGGTGCAGCTGAAGGTGCATGGTTCGTACTTCATAAAGATATTGCTAATAACCGCCTTGTTATTGGTCAGGGACATGAACACCCACTCATGCAAAGCACACAGCTTTGGAGTGAGTCAATTGACTGGGTAGCGGGTGAACAGAATATTCCAGTTGAAGGTTTACGCTGTACAGCTAAAACACGCTATCGCCAACCTGATCAAGCCTGTACGATTTTTATTGATGAAAATAGTGAACACGGTGTACGAGTTGAGTTTGATGAACCTCAGCGCGCGGTTACACCGGGTCAAAGCGTTGTATTTTATTCAGATGAAGTTTGCTTAGGCGGGGGTGTCATTCACCATACAAATGCCCCTACACCAAATTTTATTTAAGGGAATGAATGGCATGGTGGAGTTACCATTTCAACAATCACAAGCCTTGAATGTTCGCCAAAACCGTGCCCTTGCCTTGGCTGGGGTATTTCAGGCCACCCAGCTCACGCATATGACAGCCTTAACGGGTCAGCAGAGTATTGGTGAAAGTGGTAACTTCTATTTTGAGCTGTTAATCAAAGCGAGTTTAAATATTCGTCCTACAGTCAACAATGGTGTCCAAACATTAGATTTTTTTAATCAGTTGGCAGATATTTCTTTAGGGCTTAAGACCCTCGAAAATTGTATTACTCAACCTTTTACAAATATGCCTAAATCTCGCCTTCCAAAAATGGGCACTGCCAAGCTTCCAATGTCATACGCTATGTCCCTTTTACAATTAGAAAAGAAGGTCTATAGCAACCCTGAATACGTCGCAATCATTGAAAAAGCTCAGCAAAAGATTTTAAAACAGCTTTCTTTTTTTGATAATAACTACTTACATCCAAGCATTTTAGCCAATTTGGCTCAAACCTATGTTGATACTGCGGGGCAGATTAACCCGCGCATTTTAGTTCGTGGTAATGCAGAAGCATTTAAAGATACCAACCATACTAACCGCATCCGCGCTTGTCTATTTACTGGCTTGCAAATGGCCCATTTATGGCGACAACTCGGTGGTAGTTCGTGGAACATGATTTTTAGCAAACGTAAATTGCTACAGGATATTCAAGCACTTGCTCGTTTACAGTACCAAGTCATCTAAGGCTGTAAAGAGATTATTTTTAGTTTTATGTTTATTCCAACATTAAGGAATCGTTATGAACGCTTTAACCGCACTATCACCATTAGATGGACGTTATGCCAGCAAATGTGATGCGCTACGCCCTTTTCTTTCTGAGTTTGGTTTAATTCATGCTCGTGTCACTGTAGAAGTGCGTTGGTTACAAGCACTTTCTAACCGTCCAGAAATTGTTGAAGTTGCTCCTTTTTCAAATGAAACAAATGCAGCTTTAGATGCAATTGTTAGCAATTTTTCTGAAGAAGATGCTAACCGCATTAAAGAAATTGAACGTACAACGAACCACGATGTAAAAGCTGTTGAATATTTCTTGAAAGAGAAAATTGCAGGTATTACTGAATTACAAAATGCGGGTGAGTTCATTCACTTTGCATGTACTTCAGAAGACATTAATAACTTGTCTCATGCACTTATGCTTAAAAATGGTCGTGAAGTTTTAGTATCAAGCATGAAGCAAATTTTAAATGCGATCTCTGCTTTGGCAACAACGCATGCTGAACAACCAATGTTGTCACGTACACATGGTCAAACTGCTAGCCCAACAACTTTGGGTAAAGAAATGGCAAACGTAGCATACCGTTTAGCTCGCCAAATCAAACAATTTGAAAATGTTGAGCTACTAGGCAAAATCAACGGTGCTGTAGGTAACTACAATGCTCACCTTTCTGCTTATCCAGATGTTGACTGGGCTGCGCATGCTCAAGCTTTTGTTGAATCTTTAGGTTTAGCATTCAACCCGTACACGACACAAATCGAACCACATGACTACATGGCAGAGTTGTTTGATGCGCTACGTCGCTTCAACACGATTTTAATCGACTTTAACCGTGACGTATGGGGTTACATTTCTTTAGGTTATTTCAAACAAAGATTAAAAGATGGTGAAGTTGGTTCTTCAACTATGCCACACAAAGTTAACCCAATTGACTTTGAAAACTCTGAAGGTAACTTAGGTATTGCAAATGCCGTATTAGCACACTTAGGCGAAAAATTACCAATTTCTCGCTGGCAGCGTGACTTAACTGACTCGACTGTACTTCGTAATATGGGTGTTGGTTTTGCACAAAGTTTAATTGCTTTTGATGCTTGTTTAAAAGGTGTTGGTAAACTTGAACTTAATGCAAATCGCTTACTTGAAGATCTTGATCAAGCTCAAGAAGTGTTAGCAGAGCCAATTCAAACTGTTATGCGTCGTTATAACGTTGAAAAGCCATATGAAAAGTTAAAAGCATTAACTCGTGGTCAAGCAATGACTCGTGACATGATGGTTAATTTCGTAAATGGTGATGAACTTTCTCAAGTACCAAGCGAAGAACGTGCGCGTTTAGCTGAACTTACTCCTGCAACTTACACAGGTAATGCAGCTGAACAAGCAAAACAAATTAACGATTTAATTAGCAAAATCTAATTAAAAAGTTTAAAAAAGCGGAGCTTAGGCTTCGCTTTTTTATTACACTGATAAAAAGCACAATAAAGTCTTTATAAAATGATCGAAAAACAATTCAAACTTAAACACTATATTGCTCTTAGCCTTATTTTTATTGCGATTATACTATCAGGCATTCAGCCCCTTGAATTTGAAGCTTATTTACTTCATCAGGTGGGTACTGTTTTTATGTTAGTTCTACTGTTCATTATTTTTAAAAAGATTGGTCTCGATTTTTTAAGTTTTACTTTCTCTTTAGTGTTTTTGTTGATTCACATTATCGGTGCACATTACCTGTATTCATATGTTCCTTACAATGACTGGATTCAATATGTGTTCCATTTTAATCTAGATCAATACATGGGATGGTCCCGCAACATGTATGATCGACTTGTCCACTTTTCATACGGTGCTTTACTCTACCCTCTTATTTATCGCGTTTTTCAAGTTTGGCTACCGACTGCAAAACCCTTTAGTCTATTTTTACTTGTAGTCCAGTTTGTGATGGCATCTAGTGTTTTTTATGAACTCATCGAATGGGTAATTGCAATGGGGTTATCACCTGAACAAGCCGAGAATTATAATGGACAACAAGGCGATATGTGGGATGCTCATAAAGATATGTTATTAGCAACGATTGGTGCAATTGTATATGGACTTGCAGCTCTTATAAAAACGCCTAAAATCAAATAATAAGACATAAATAAAAAGCGCTCTATGAGCGCTTTTTATTTATTATAAAGAGTACTTTAAACAACCGGATAACTTTGCTCTAAAATATTTTGCAGAGGTGAAGAGGTCGTATTTGGTAAAAGATGATCAAGATTTGTCGTTGTATGGTCAACTGAAGCATTTACATCGCTTTGCTCAAGTGCCTGTGTAGGCTTTAATGCTGTCGATGCTAAGAGTTTTGCCACTGGATCTGATTCGCTTGCAGAAGAACTTTTTAATAAATCTTCTAAAGGAATAGTTTTCTGCTGGGTATTCGTCTCAGGTGTTATATTTTGCGCTACTTTTAAAGTACTCAATCCAACACTATCTACCAAAGACGGCCCATGTGTGCCCAAAGTATCTACTGAAGCATCAGCCAGACTTGCGGTTTTCGGTGCAACTAGATAAAAGGTAAATGGAGAGCTTGCTTCACTGGTCAGCCCTGCTGCATCCGTTTGAGTTAAAGTAATTACATGCTTACCAATTGTTAGGTCTTTATCAAATGTAAATGTCCAAGATCTACCAGTTGTAACAGTTACCATCCCAATTGCAATACCATTATCATAAATAGTGAGTGTCGCATTTGCTTCACCTGAACCTGTGAGTTTTGGCCTAGCATCATCCATTTCTGAACCTGCTGTAATAGCACCTTTTATTTCACCTACATTATCTTCTACAGTGTTTAATATAGGTTTTGTCGGAGGTATGGTGTCTTTTGTACCAATAATATCCAGATTATCAGATCTGTTTCCTGCAGCATCAATAGCCGAAACAGCAGCATGGTTATTATCAGTTAATGCTGGAGAAATAGTAATCGTAAATTTACCGTCAGCATCGGCTGTTCCTGTGCCAATGACTTTACCTGTTACATCTTTAATTTCAATTTTAGCGTTGGCTTCAGCCGTACCCGTTACAGAAGTTCCATCTGCATTAATTTGAGCTGTAGGTTTATCTGGTGCAATCGAATCAAAACCCGGCGTAATTTCCACAGGCTTAGATACATTACCAGCAGCATCTTCGGCAACTACCGTTCCTTTTTGTGAATCTTTTAAAGCGGGTGAAAGTGTAATCTGAAAGTCACCTTGAGCATCTGCTGTGCCACTTCCAATGACTTTACCATCTGCATCTTTAATTTGAACTTTGGCATTGGCTTCTGTTTTACCATGTATCACGGAGCCGTCTTTGCTTACTTCAACAAAAGGAGGAGCTGGTGGTATGGTATCTTTACCAGCAATAATTTTAACTTCCTCAGATTTATTCCCGGCAGCATCTTCGGCAACCACCTTACCCCCTGCTTCACTAGTTAATGGTGGAGTAAGTTTTAAAGCATAAATACCATCTTTATTTGCAAAAACTGTTCCCAATACTTTGCCAGTGGCATCATAAACGGTAATTTTTGCATTTGCTTCTGCTTTACCAGTCACCAATGTACCATCATCACTCAATTGAGCTTGAGGAACATCTGGAGCGATCGTATCTTTTGTACCAGTTACAACAGTAACTTTAGAATTATTACCAGCAGCATCTTGAGCAATAACAGCTACTTTATCGCCGTTTACCAATGGCTTATCAAGTTTAATAGTAAAATTACCATTGTTGTCGACAGTGCCCGAAGCAACAATCTGTCCCTTCGAATCCTGAACATAAATCTTTGCATTAGCCTCTGCTTTACCAGTGATCGTAACAGTATCATCAGCAAGCGTGGCAGTGGGAGCAGCAGGTGCAATTAAATCAGGGGCAGTTGGTGAGTTATTTTTGTCATCTTTATTAAAAGCCCACAGGTATAAACCTTCAGCAGCTAAAACTGCTAAACCTGCTTTTAGCACATTACCCATCGAAAAAGTTGGAGAATCATCAACTGCCATCGTTGAAGCTGTTTGGCTAGTACTTGTATAGGCTAAATCTGTGACATAGTTTAGACCTTTATAATCTATAACCTTACCTTGTGCATCAAATTGTGCTTCAACAAATTTTCCATGTTCAGTTGGAAAAACAAGTGAATGATCTGTTGTATTATTTACTTCATTAAAGAAATTTTCTAAAACAAGAGTTTCTCCATTTTTCAAATGGATCACTAAATTTCCACCTTGTTTAACCATCGATGCAATATCTTGTTGGCTAACACCAATCTGAATAATTGCCGGTTGGTTTAAAACTACTTTATTGAGTTGACCATCTTGCAGAACGTCCAAACCCTCTTTGGATGCCACAATTATTCTTGTCATTATTTCCTATCCTGAATTTCAGTTATATTTTTAAATGTCTAACTTTTTAAATGATTCATCTAAAAGCTATTTTATTGCTGCTTAAAATATCAAAACCATGTGTTTATCACAATTCAAAAAGTATATTTATCAATAATTATTTTTGACTTTTAATTAAAATATCTATTTCTTATCAAATTCATATTAACTTTAAATATTACATGTTCTAGTATTTACTAAATTTCACATATATTAAAACCGTCCTCTTATTTTCGTAAGTAAAAAAAGCTAAAAATGCCTATCAGAATCAAAATAGATAAGGCGGCAAATTTAGTTATTTTTTCATCTGATAGAGTCATTTTTAACATACTCCATCCCTGAAAACGTTTTGCAAAAATGCTATTTAGAATAAGAGTTGAAACATGCAACAAGACCAAAGCTAAAAATAAGTTTGCAAAAAATTCGTGTAAGCCTTTTAGAGAATAATTAAAATGCTCAGTCGCATACCCTAGTCCCACCACAATTGGGATTACAATAAAAATAAGAACAATGGAAACTTGAAAAAGTGCAACGCTAATTGAATGAATTGAATTTTTAGAAAAAATACTCTTTAGATTGGTATGACTCAAAGTTTTTTTGATCGCACTCATCGCCACATTAGTTCGCTTTTTAATACCCAAGGGCTTTGTATTTGAAATACGTGGACTCAAAAAATGCCAGATTACTCGCACGGTAAGACTAATAAGAAGTATGTAACCAAACATCATATGGACTTGGTGTAGATCTTCATTATTACCTGTAAAATAAGCACCAATAAAGCCAAGCATAATAGTTATATGTAAAATGCGTATTAAAATATCAATGTGTGTCCATGTTTTTGACATCACAAAAGCTCAAAATTGAAAAGTTAACTATGACTGTGACAATTGAAACTTAAACAAATATTAATCAGATTCTTTTCATCACCCACATAAAAAAAAGAGTACCCATATAGATACTCTTTTTTTCAAAAATTTAGCTTAATTAAAATCTAGTATCGCGTATTTGAACTAAAGTTGAATTAGCTTTCGCCAAGCTATCTACGACTTTGTTCATTACAGCTGGAATCAAGCTATCTGCCATCTGTGCCGCTTGCAAACCCAACTTTTCACCTAAGGTTGCTTTCTTACGCGTGTTAATCACATAGACATCATGCTGTGCTAATAAAGCTAATAGATATTCATCAGATGTTTGTAATTTATCAACAAGGTTGAGATTAAGCGCATCTTCGCCATACCAATGTTCACCTGTAGCGACTTTATCAACATTAAGCTGTGGTCGATACTTTTCAACAAAGTGCTTAAATAACACATGAGTTTGTTGAAGCTCTTCTTCGAACTTCGCTTTACCTTCAGGTGTATTTTCACCAAACATAGTCACAGTACGTTTATACTGCCCTGCGGTATAAAGCTCAAAATCAACATTATGTTGTTTTAAAAGACGATTAAAATTTGGAACTTGAGCAACTACACCAATTGAACCAACAATAGCAAATGGTGCTGTAATAATTTCATTTGCAATACATGCCATCATGTAGCCGCCACTTGCTGCCACTTTATCTACACAAATCGTCAGATGGAAACCTGCATCGCGTAAGCGCACCAATTGAGCTGCTGCTAAACCATAACCATGTACCATGCCGCCAGGGCTTTCAAGGCGAACAACGACGCGATCACGCCCTGCTTTAGCAGTAGCTAAAATGAGGGTAATTTCTTCTCTCAAGTTTTCAACTGCTGAAGCTTGAATATCACCTTTAAAATCTAACACAAAGATTTTCTGATTATTTTTACGGCGAATTTTAGCTTCTTTAGCAAGTTGTTGAGCCAATTGTAAAAGTTCTAAACGACTTGCAGTTGTTTGTGCAATTTTTTTTCTCTGTTCATTTACACGTGCATTTAAATGACTCACACGTATTTCTGCAGGGAGTTTAGGCAAATGGAATAACATAAAATTCTAAGCTCATAAGTTATCTTTTATAGCCTTAAGATGTGGTCCTTTTGATTAAAATTCAATAGCGTTTTTGCAAAATAGATTCATTTTCATTTATAAAAATAAAAAAAAGAGCACATGGCCCTTTTTCTTATATGAACTACGAGTTAACCAAATCGTCCAGTAATATACGCTTCCGTCAACTGATGGTCAGGTTGAGTAAATACTTTTTCAGTTGAGTTGACTTCAATCAAATCACCTAAATGGAAATAAGCCGTACGATCTGAAACACGTGCCGCTTGTTGCATTGAGTGAGTCACAATGACAATCGTATATTGCTCTGATAGATCAGAAATCAATTCTTCGATTTTTGCTGTTGCGATTGGGTCAAGTGCAGAACATGGTTCATCCATCAAAATCACTTCAGGACTTACCGCAATGGTACGTGCAATACATAAACGTTGTTGCTGACCACCCGATAAACCAGTACCTGGTTGATTCAAACGATCTTTCACTTCTTCCCATAAACCCGCTTTACGCAAGCTATTTTCAACAATTTCTTCAAGATCATATTTATCACGTGCCAAGCCATGAAGTTTAGGACCATAAGCTACGTTATCAAAAATAGTTTTAGGGAATGGATTTGGCTTTTGGAATACCATACCAACTTGAGCACGTAATAATACGACATCAAGGTTTGGGTCATAAATATTGTGGTTATCGAGTGTAATCTTACCTGTTACACGGCAACCATCAATTGTGTCATTCATGCGGTTTATCGTACGAAGAAAAGTAGATTTACCACAGCCTGACGGTCCAATAAAGGCAATAACTTCGTTCTTGTAAATATCGAGGTCAATACCCTTAATCGCTTCAAAATCACCATAATAAACATGGGCATCTTGTGCACTAATTTTGATTTCGGTTGAGTTCTGCTTTTTTGAAGTTTGTGGTTCAAAATGCGAAACATATGAAGTGCCATGATTGTGCGATTTATCTGTAAATTGAGATTGTTCAGTGTTCACTAACTTATCCTTTTCTAAGGAATTCGTAATATCAATAGTATTCATTATTTATCCTCTATTACCAACGCACTTCGAACTTTTTACGTAACCAAATTGCAAGACTGTTTAAACCAATCATTAATGCAAGTAGTACGATAATCGCAGCGGCAGTACGGCCTTCGAAGAAGTTACGCAACTCATTACCTTGCCATAAGTAAACTTGGACGGGTAAAGCAGTTGATTGATCAAATGGAGTCGTTGGAATGCTTGCAACGAATGCGCTCATTCCAATTAAAAGTAAAGGTGCAGTTTCACCAAGCGCATGGGCAACCCCAATAATCGAGCCTGTCATAATGCCTGGTAAAGCTAATGGTAAAACGTGGTGGAAAATGGTCTGGAACTTAGAAGCTCCTAAACCAAGTGCAGCTTGTCGAATAGAAGGTGGTACTGCTTTTAATGAAGCACGAGTCGTAATAATGACTGTCGGTAATGTCATTAAACTTAAAACTAAACCACCTACTAACGGAGCAGATAAAGGTAAATGCATCCAGCCAATAAAAATTGCCGCACCGAGTAAACCAAACACAATTGAAGGAACAGCAGCAAGGTTATTAATGTTGACTTCAATAATGTCTGTAAGAATATTTTTTGGAGCAAATTCTTCAAGATAAATTGCGCTGGCAACACCAATTGGAATTGCAATAAGGATCACAATTAGCATCATGAATAATGAACCCATAAATGCACCTGCAAGACCACTAATTGCGGGTGAACTACGAGAGTCCGGATTCTTAAACAAGTTCAAATTGAACGTATTTTCAAGAAGACCTTTTGCTTTTAGATCATCTGCAAGTTTACGAACTTCTGGTTCAAGTTGTTGCTGATCATCTGGCAATGAACGGTTAATATTACCTTTTAACCAAACATCGACATTGGCATCACCCAAGAAATTAAGATTTTCTTTCTTACCAATTAATGATGGGTCCGCAAAAACCATGTCACGTAAACGATAAGCCTCTGAACTTGCATAAAGACTACTTAAATGATCACGTTCATTTGCAAGTGTAGGGTCTTTGGCAATCATTCCATTTACAATAATGCCATCCCAATCCACCATACCCATTTTGGTTTGCCAATTGATATAACGCTCTTGATAATGTGCAGGTGTTTCCCCTTGCCCACGAACAGGTACTGGACCTGCATCAATCACTTTCGGATCAAAGTAAATTGGAACATTCATACTCGTTTGCCAAAAAGCAGGTAAACCTTTTGCCAAAATACTGCTAAACAATAGCGCAACAAATGCAAGTCCAATTACGACTGCCGAGAAACCAGCATAACGAAAAGCTTTTTCTTTGCGATGACGTTTAGCCAAAGATTTTTCGATGACCTGTTTACGTCGTTCACGTGATTCAGCAGCAGCTTTTGGATCAAATACGTTCTGATCCATAGGAGACGATGTATTTGATGTACTCATTCGTATTGCTCACGGTATTTACGCACAATGTACAGTGCAACAATGTTTAAACATAAGGTAATCACAAATAGTGTTAGACCTAACGCGAATGCAACCAAAGCTTGTGGGCTGGCAAAGTCAGTATCACCAGTTAACTGTTTTACGATCGTAACGGTCACTGTCGAAACGGCTTGAAATGGATTTGCATGTAAAAGTGGACTGTTCCCTGCTGCCAAAACCACAATCATGGTTTCCCCTACGGCACGAGAAACAGCTAATAAAAAGGCACCCGTAATACCCGGTAAAGCCGCGGGTAAAACAACCTGACGAATTGTTTCCGACTTAGTTGCTCCAAGCCCTAAAGAACCGTCACGTAAAGCACGAGGTACTTGAGTAATAATGTCATCTGATAAAGAAGAAACAAACGGGATAATCATGATTCCCATAACAAAACCAGCAGTTAAAGCACTGGTCGCATTAATTTCAAGACCAACGTAAGCACCAGCTGTCTTGAAAAATGGTCCAATAATCATCATGGCAAAAACACCATAAACAATTGTTGGAATACCAGCTAAAACTTCAATTGTTGGTTTTGCCCATGAGCGCAACCATGGAGAAGCATATTCAGCTAAATAAATGGCAATCATTAGTCCAATTGGTACAGCAACGAGTAAAGCAATGCCACTGACCATGAGTGTGCCCCATAGCAATGGCAATAGACCATAACTACCTTCAGCATTACCCGAAGTACTAAAGCCTGGGTTCCACTCTGTCCCGAAGAAGAAATCAAGCGGGCTTACAAAACGGAAGAAGTGCATTGCTTCACCAAACATCGACATCACAATACCGATGGTTGTTAAAATCGCAACGCCAGAACATAAAATCAAAGCAACATTAATTGCACGTTCAACTTGGTTACGCGCACGATATTGTTGATTAATTTTTTTCTTTGCCCACACTAAACCCAATAAAGCTGCGCAAACAACAACAGCAAATTTGGCAAAAGAACCAATGGTTTGAAATTTTGCGAACTGTTGTGCAGCAGCTAATTCATAGGTTGCCGGTTTATCACTTACCCCAAAACCAGAAGCAATTGATTGAACACGATCAACTAATACACTTCTGCCAGCTTCATCAAGTGAAGCACTTATCGATGCTGGAATATTATTAAAAATAATATGGTTTAAAATACTTGGTTCAACCAAGCTCCAAATGATCAAAATTAAAAAAGCAGGGATACCGCACCAAAGCCCAACCAATGCACCATAATAACCAGGACGAGAATGTAACGTCGCTGAGTTGCTTCCCTTACCTGCTAGGCTACGACTCTTTCTCAGCCCAAGTTGATATGCAATTGCCACAAGGGCTAACAGCACACCGATAAGTAGCAGATTCATGTACTCTCCACTGTTTTCTCAATTGTCATAATTTGGAAAAAACAAGTTAGACAAAAAGGCTGATGAACTCTCAAGATCACCAGCCCCTATTCCAAACTAGCTTATTTAACAGTTTTACCTGCTTTAAAGTCAGCCAAAACTTTTGCACGTTCTGCATCAGACATTGCGATTAAACCATCACGCTCAGCTTTAGAACCTTTACCAGTTGCTTTTTTGCTTACGAAATATTCTACGTATTGTGGTAAGCCTTTAACTGATTTTAAATGTTCGCCTTTCACATAGAAGAACAATGGACGAGATACAGGATATGTACCGTTCAATACTGTTTTCTCAGATGGAAGAACGTTATTTACTGATGCTACACGTAACTTGTCACGGTTCATATCATAGAAACTTAGACCAAACACACCTACTGCACTTGGAGAAGTCTTTAAGCGAGCTAATGTTTCTGTGTAGTCACCAGCAATTTCAATTACACGGCCATCTTTACGGAAAGTTGAACATGCTTTCTTCTGAGCATCTTTTTCTAGGCTTTTGAAGTATTCATACGATTCACAGCCAGCATCAACCATTTTCTCTTGGAAAACTTCACGAGTACCGTGGTTAGACGCAGGAATTACAAGTGTAATCGGTTCATTTGGAAGTGATTTATCAATCTGGTTCCAGTTTGTATATGGGTTTGGAACCAATTTACCTTTTGAAGGTAACTGTGCAGCTAAAGCAGCAAAAATATGGTAAGGCTTTAATTTATAAGCTGCTTTATGTGAGTTAGACGCAAATACGATACCGTCATAACCAATTTTGATTTCTTGAATTTGTTTTACACCAGCTTTGTTACAAGCTTCAATTTCAGTACTTTTAATTTTACGAGAAGCGTTAGCAACGTCGATTGTGTTATCGCCAACACCTTGACAGAATTGTTTCAACCCAGCAGAAGAACCGCCAGAACCAACTACAGGAGTTTTAAATTGAGGGAATGTATTACCAAACTCTTCAGCTACAACGCTGGCAAATGGTAATACAGTTGAAGAACCAGCAATTTGAATCGTATCACGAGCTGCATTTGCAGTCGTTGTTACAGCTGCCCCAGTTACTGCTAACGCAATTGCGATTTGACGTGGATTTAAGCGCATTCTGTTCTCTCTCATTAATGCAATAGGTTGTACGTCACTTTTTGTTGAGTGCTTGTACGCTCTTCGATAGCTGCATTGTGAATAGAAAATATGACAATTAAGTTACAGTATGATGACGCTTTAATGATTTCGATATTGTTAATTGTCACATTATTATTTTTTATCTATTATCAGATATTTAATTAAACCCGAGTGGGCATTTTACCTTGTATAGTAGTCTGTATTATGACACTGATTAAAAATATAGATTTTAAATTTTTATAAAATATAAAATCAAAAGATATTATAAATATTTTAAAAATCTACAATTTAACTCTATTTTCAATTGTACTATTAAAAATAATTTTATGACCAAAAATCTTATTAAATATTGCAATAAATAATAATTTCTTTGTAACATGAAAATAATATGACAAAAGATAAAGGGTTACCTTCCTTGTGTCAGGTAACCGCAATATCATTGTCAATTTAAATTATCAACTAGATTGAACTTCTGGAAGCACAACCATTTTTTTACGATATTTTAAGAAATACATAAGTGCTAAAATACCAAGCCAGATAGGGCCTAAAATAACAGCCAATCTCATATCTGGCGTCATTGCCATAATAATAAGAATAAAACATACAAAGCTAATGGTTAAATAATTACTCCATGGGCTAAGAATGCTTTGAAATTTGGTTTGACGTTTTTGCAATTTCATTGCTTTCGTAAATTTCAAATGAGTCACTGAAATCATAAGCCAGTTAATGACAAGTGCAGCCACAACAAGCATCATAAAGAGCTGAAAAGCTTGGCCAGGGATCAGGTAATTTACGACCACACATATTGCTGTGATTGATGCAGAAAGAACTGCGGCTGGAACTGGAATACCACGACTGTTTACTTTTTTCAAAAATGCCGGAGCATTACCCTGCTCTGCTAAACCATGCAACATACGGCTATTACAATAAATACAGCTGTTATAAACTGAAATGGCAGCAATTAAGACAACAAAGTTTAAAACGTTCGCAACGCCATTACTGTTTAATGACTGGAAAATCATGACAAATGGGCTACCACCTTCTGCAACCATATTCCATGGGTAAAGGCACAATAAAATCCCAATTGCCCCGATATAAAAAATCAAAATACGATAAACAATCTGGTTCACTGCTTTTGGAATAGTGGTTTCAGGTTTCTTTGTTTCAGCCGCAGCAATACCAATTAGCTCTAAACCACCAAATGCAAACATAATGACGGCCAAAGCCATGACAAAACCATGAATCCCATGCGGGAAGAAACCACCGTGTTGCCATAAATTTGCAATGCCTGCTTGCGGACCAGCAGAACCTGTAAATAAGAGATAGGTACCAAAGCCAATCATACTTAAAATTGCAACAATCTTAATGCAAGAAAATAAGAACTCAGACTCCCCAAAGAAGCGGACATTTACCAAATTAATGCCGTTAATTAAAATAAAGAAAAATAAAGCAGTCATCCATGTCGGAATTTCAGGCCACCAAAACTGAATAAAGGTTCCAATTGCACTAAGTTCAGCCATGCTCACCAGTACATACAACACCCAGTAGTTCCAGCCAGACATAAAACCAGCCATTTTGCCCCAGTACTTATTGGCAAAATAACTAAATGAACCACTGACTGGTTCTTCAACAACCATTTCACCTAAATGACGCATAATTAAGAAAGCGATAATTCCGGCAATTGCATATCCTAATAAAATCGAAGGACCTGCCAGTTTAATTGTTTGAGAAAGACCTAAAAATAATCCTGTTCCGATCGCACCTCCAAGCGCGATGAGTTGAATATGCCGATTGGATAAGCCTTGTTTTAACTCGTGCTTATTGTTTGCATCCATAACATTATCTCCAATGTTGGTGTCACTTCCTGTACACCTTTATTCAGCACCATATCCGAAGGCCAGAAACCGACCTTCGGAAATACGTTTGCTTTAATATGAGTCCATTTAATTTTTAAGAAGAATTTTCCTATCTTCTATTTAAAACGAGCTTGCATCCTTACATTTAATAGGCTGGGAACGCTCCTTTAAAATTTCGTAACCACGATCGCCATAGTCAAAACGTGCAATCACCGAAGCAAATTTTTTCAAACTCACTGGTGCATCCATTGCTGGTAGTTTTAATTCAATAAAAGTTAATTGATCATTTTGATGAATATTATCTAAGACACTTTTGAGCTGCCCAGCAGTTTCTACGACATAGGTGGTATGGCCCTTTTTCCCGTTAAATACAGCTGGAATTTCAGTGTATTTCCAGTTTTGCACATCGTTATAAGCCGCGTTTTCACCCATGATTAAGCGCTCAATGGTATAGCCGCCATTGTTAAGCAAGAAAATGATTGGCTTTAAACCATGACGAATAATCGTAGAGAGTTCTTGCACAGTGAGCTGGAATGAACCATCACCAATAAATAGAATTTGACGACGCTCAGGAGCTGCCAGCAAACTACCAAGTAAAGCTGGTAAGGTATAACCGATTGAACCCCAAAGTGGCTGAGCAATGTACTTAGCTGTAGCTGGAAGTTTTAAACCAGATAATGCAGAGTTTGAAGTTCCCACCTCTCCAATAATCACATCGTCTTCTTTTAAGAAACCAGCAATATAGTTCCAAAGTACATCTTGGCTTAGCTTTTGTTGCGCTGGCGCTTCAAAGGCTTTTTGAGGCTGTTGTTCAAGAAAAGGTTTAGTCGCTTTACGCGGTGCAACCTTTTTATTTAACTCAACAAGTAATTGTCCAATCTCAATACCCGGAAAATCCTGACCGAAAATATTCAGACCATAAGATTTTATTTCAATGTAGTTCTTGGCTTCAATTTGATGGGTAAATACAGCTGAGCCTACATCGGTAAAGCGTGCACCAATACCAATTAAGCAGTCAGACTGTTCAATTATATTTTTAACATGTGGCTGGCTTGCACCACCAACATACGTACCAATGTAACGTGGTGAACCTTCATCCATAATATTTTTTGCAGTATTCATACCTGCAAATGGAATTGAGCACTTTTGAGATAAATCATTAAGAAGAGAAGTCACACCAAAAACTGAAGCTTCATTATCAATCAGAAGCGCTGGACTTTTTGCATTGGCAAGGATGTCACAAAGCTTATTGACAACACTGTGCAATAACTCAGGTTCAACAGCTGGATAGCTTAAATCGAGCGGACGCTCACTTACTTCAATTTTAACGTGAGTAATATCACCTGCTAACTGGATATGTACAGGACGACGTTCAAGGAAACACTGGCGCAAAACGCGGTCAATTTCAGATGCAGCATTTGCTGGTGTTAAACGTGTTTGAGCAACCGTGAACTCTTTCATACAGTTCATGATATTGTCATAGTTACCATCGACCAGCGTATGGTGTATTAACGTACCTTTTTGAACTGCATGTAAAGGTGGAATACCTGAAATATGAATAAGAGGTACATTTTCTGCATAGGCGCCGGCAATACCATTAATTGCACTTAAATCACCTACACCATAGGTTGTTGCCAAGGCAGAAAAACCATTGATTCGTGCATAACCATCTGCTGCATAAGCAGCATTTAATTCATTACAATTTCCAATAAATTCGAGTTCTGGATCTGCTTCAACTTGTTCTAGATATGAGAGGTTAAAATCACCAGGTACACCAAAGAGATGTTGGATACCCATTTGTTTTAGACGAAGATTTAAAAAGTCACCGATTTCTATGAACATTGCTCTATATCCTTTGAGACCAATTTTTATTCCATAGAAAAATAATATTTCATCTACCTTTTAGATTTCGTGCATAATGAAAACGCATTTTAATAAAAATACATGATTTGTGTATCATAAAAGGATTTTATGCAATGGATAAGTTCGACTGGCAAATCATTCAGGCACTACAAAAGAATGGACGCCTCACCAATCAGGAAGTTGGAGATTTAATCGGTTTATCTGCTTCCCAATGTTCTAGACGACGACAGCTACTTGAGCAAAAAGGCATAATTTTAGGCTACACTGCCCGTATCCAGCAACAAGCGCTAGGACTAGAAGTCACAGCGATGATTCACATTAATTTAAGAACACACGAGGCAAAATCTCAGCAGGCTTTTCAAGAGTTAATTGAAGCGGAAGATAACATTCAAGATGCATTTTCAATTAGTGGCGATGCGGATTTTATTTTAAAAGTAGTTGCAGAAAACTTAGAACAGCTTTCTCAATTCGTCACTGAAAAGTTGCTTTCTTATAATTTTATTGGTCATATAAAGTCTTACATTGTTCTTAAAAAAATTAAAGAACAGAATCATTTTTTAATCAAACCTAAAAGTCACGGCTACCATCACACGACTTAAGCAAGTTAGTTTTTTGATAAAAAACTTAGAATAAAAAGGCGGACACAAGATCCGCCTTAAAGTTGATGTTTATATTTTACTAATGTGTAGCGTTTGCCCAATCGTATTTTCAAGCAAGCCTTCCAGACCAAATTCAGCACCTAAACCTGACATTTTCCAGCCACCAAAAGGAGCATGCGGTAAAACCTCTGCATGTGTATTTACCCAAACCGTACCGCATTGAAGCTGAGTCGCGTAAGTCTGAGCAGCTTTAATGTCGGAAGACCAGATTGAGCCACCTAAACCAAACTCACTTGCATTAGCTCGTGCAATTGCATCCTTAATATCTGTATATTTTAAGACAGGCAACACTGGACCAAATTGTTCTTCTTGTACCACACGACAAGACTCATCAACTTCAGTCAAAATAGTAGGTGCAATAAAGTAACCTTGCTCTGGTAACTGCTGTTGCCCAGATAGTGCTTTTGCACCCTGTTCAATCGCTTCAGAGATAAGAGTTTTCACTTTGTTATATTGCATTTGGTTCTGCACTGGACCAAATGTTGTAGAAGACTCCATTCCATCACCCAATATTTGAGCATTGGCAATATCAGCTAACTTTTGAGATAACGCATCGTATTGGCTTTCATGCACATATAAACGTTTTAGCGCCGCACACGTTTGACCCGCATTTAAGAAAGCTGTATTGAAAATCTTAGCTGCAATTTCATCTATATTTGCATCAGGTAAGACAATGCCAGCGTCATTACCACCGAGCTCTAAAGTCAAATGTTTTAGCTGTTGAGCTGCCCCCGTCATAATGTGCTGTCCAGTTCTGGTTGAACCCGTAAACACAACTTTTTGTACATCTGGATGCGAAGATAATGCTTCACCAATCTCACCTGCACCGACAACAATCGAAATAACACCAGCAGGAACTTCTTGCTGAATAATTTCACACAAACGTAAAGTCGATAGCGGTGTATATTCAGAAGGCTTGCTAATAACAACATTACCGGCACGTAACGCAGGCATGATATGCCAAACTGCAATCATGAGTGGCCAATTCCAAGGTGTAATTGAAGCTACTACACCTAAAGGCTGACGATGACGCTCAATACGCTTAGCTTCACTGTCTTCAATAATTTCAACAGGTAAATCCATCGCTGCCGCATAGCGAGTCCAACCAATTGCACCCTGCACTTCCATTTGTGCTAGCGCAAGTGGCTTACCTTGTTCAAGCACAACAAGCTCTGCAAGCATAGCTGCGTGCTTTTCAATGCCATCGGCAATCTTGTTTAAAATCGATTTACGTTCATCATGTGAAACTTGTTGCCAAGCTTTAGAGGCCTGTTTAGCTGCACTCACTGCTTGATTTACTTGCTCAACCGATGCTTTTGCACAACGCACAGCTGTTAAACCTGTAGCAGGGTTAATAACTTCTAGTTCACCTTGTTCACCTGAACAAGATTGACCGTTAATAATCAGTTTAAATTCATTAAGCACATTAACTTGTTGCATTTCTTCTTCCTTGTCTTAATTGTAATTACAGCCACTTACTTTTTTCAGTTAAAACGGGATTATTTAAAGTAAGTACGATATTGCTATATCAATGTGACCAAAAATATTGGGGACATACCAATACAATAAGAAATTTGCATAAGATAGATCATGCATAATTATTTTTGTTTTTGAAAAATATGCATGGTTTGTGCATATATTCATTTACTCATACACATCTTGAATAAAATTATCTGTAATAAAAAAGCCCAGTAATAAACCGGGCTTTTTTTGGTATCAACTCAATTAGTCGATTGGTGGCACATAGTTACCAGAAGCAATCGCATCTTTAATGCGGTCAGCTTCAGCCAATACTTGACCTAAAAGGTTTTTAACATTTTCGAATGTCACAACAGGGCTTAATGTGGTCATTTTCAATGACTGTACATCGCCTACTTTCGTTACACCGATATTTGCTTCACCACGTGCAAACAATTCGTCCGCTACGTTTTGGTTTAAGCTATCGATAAACTCAACTGGGTAGCCTTGTGGAACAACGCGGAACAATACCGAAGCAAACTGTGGCTCAACTAACAGCTCTAAACCGTCAGTTGCCTTGATGTAATCTGCAACTTCACGAGTAAGTTTTACACCATGGTCAATCATTGAACCATAAAGGTCTTCACCAAGTGATTCGATTGTCATCCACAATTTCAATGCATCAAAACGACGAGTCGTTTGTAATGACTTAGAAACAAGGTTTGGTACACCGTGCTCTTCGTCATAAGCAGAGTTCAAGTATTCAGCTTCGTAGTGCATGAAACGATAGTTCGCTTCGTCTTTTAGCAAGAATGCGCCACAGCTAATGCTTTGGAAATAATGCTTATGGAAGTCGAGGGTAATCGAGTCAGATAACTCAATACCGTCAAGCATTGCACGATAGTCATTTGACAGAATTAATGCACCGCCCCATGCCGCATCGATATGCATCCATGAACCATACTTAGTCGTAATTTCACGGATTTTCTTCAATGGGTCGATTGCACCCGCATCAGTCGTACCAGCTGTTGCAACTACACAAGCTACAACTTTACCTTCTGACTGAAGATGCGCCATCGTTTTTTCAAGAGCATCAACATCCATCTGTGCATTTTCATTCACAGGAACAGTAACAACTGACTGGAAGCCCATACCCATCATTGCCATGTTCTTTTGCACAGAGAAGTGTGCATTTTCAGAACAAATAACTTTGACGTTTTTCATTGCTTCAGCTGGAATACCATCACGCTGTACAGACCATGGCTTACCATTTTCGTCTTTCCAGTTTTTCGAAATGCACCAGTCACGAGCAAGCAATACACCCATCAAATTAGATTGTGTCCCACCAGAGGTGAAAACACCCGCCTGACCAGAACCATAACCTACTTTTTGACGTAACCAATCAATCAGCTGAACTTCCATCAATGAACCTGCAGGGCTTTGATCCCATGAGTCCATAGACTGGTTAGTTGCATTGATTAACACTTCCGCGATTTGGCTCATCACCATGGTCGGACAGTGTAAATGTGCTAATGAATGTGGGTGATGTACTTTCAAGCTTTTATTTAAGAAAAGCTCAATCATACGTTGAAGCGAGTGCTGTACACCCATACCTTCTTTTGAAGGTTGGAAAGAAATTGCTGAACGCAATTCTTTAATGCTACCGCCTGTGTACATTTTCTCATTTTGCAACCATGCTGAAACGGCTTTTACCGCTTCACCCATTGCTGACTCATAGTCAGCAATGGATTGTGCATCATTGCAGAGTAACGCTTTACGATGTTCTGCAAAATCCACCATACTTATGCGCCTCGTACTGCAACCAATGCTTCTGCAATTGCTTTCTTAAAGCGAGCAATTACCTCAACACACTCTTCTTGAGTGATGATAAGCGGGCAAAGTAAACGAATTACTGTACCGTTACGACCACCTTTTTCAAGCAATAATTTATTGTTGAAACAAGCAGTTTGAATTGCAGCAGCTAATTGCGAATCTGCAGGAAGCGAACCAATACGATCAGCTTGTTTACGCTCGTCAACGATCTCAACACCGATCATTAAACCGCGACCGCGCACGTTACCGATACATGGAAACTCTTGAGCCATTTTTTTAAATTCAGCTTGTAAGTAATCACCACGTTCTTGCGCATTTTGAGCAAGGTTTTGTTCAGTAATCGTTTTTAATACGACAAGACCAGTACCCATAGCAAGTTGGTTACCACGGAAAGTACCCGTGTGACCAGCAGGTTGCCAAGCATCAAATTTACGTTTAATACCTAATACTGCAAGTGGTAAACCACCACCTACTGCTTTAGACATTACAACAACATCAGGTTCAATACCTGCATGTTCAAATGCAAACATTTTGCCTGAACGTGCAAAACCAGCTTGAACTTCATCTAAAATTAAAACGATGTTGTGCTTTTCAGTCACTTCACGGATTTTTTGCAACCATTTTACTGGAGCTGTAACTACACCGCCTTCACCTTGAATCGCTTCAAGAATAACAGCAGCCGGTTTTGTTACACCGCTTTCAACATCTTCAATAAAGTTTTCAAAGAAGTAAGTTAAAGCGTCAACACCAGCTTCACCACCTAAACCAAGTGGGCAGCGGTATTCATGCGGATATGGCATGAATTGTACGCCTGGCATTAAACCGTTAACTGCATTTTTTGCACTTAAATTACCAGTCATAGCAAGCGCACCATGGGTCATACCATGATAACCGCCAGAGAAACTGATCACTGAACTACGGCCAGTGTAAGTTTTAGCAAGTTTAATTGCTGCTTCAGTTGCGTCTGCACCAGCAGGACCGCAGAACTGCAAGCAATATTCTTCTTTACCACCAGGTAAATATGCTAACAATGCTTCAGTGAATGCATCTTTTAAAGGTGTGGTTAAGTCTAAAGTATGCAATGGCAAACCACTTGCCAATGTATCTTGAATACTTTGAATCACCGCAGGATGATTATGACCTAAAGCCAATGTACCTGCCCCAGCTAAACAATCAAGGTACTCTGTACCTTCAACATCAGTAACCCAGCATCCTTGTGCTTTCGCTATCGCTAACGGTAATTTACGTGGATAGCTACGAACATTTGATTCCATTTGACTTTGGCGAGTCAAATAATATTCGTTAGTAGCATTAGTGGCAGGGTTAACGGAAGTAACGCTCATATCGGATTACCATCTCTGATAGGGGTAGAAAGAAATAAGTCTGGTGACTTTTGGTCCTTTGACTCGGTGCTTTATAGAACTAGTAAAGACACTTATTTTATATCTTTTAACTAGGAGCGCGATGATACCTAATTTTACAAGAAAAAAAACGTCTTTTATGTACTTTACTCATCTAAACTTATTGAAAAAATGTATCATCCCAATAGTTATGATGAATTATCATCATACTATGTGACAACCTAAAGAAAATATTCTTTTTTTATATTACTTTGCTTTTTTAAGTTACATTGACATACTTTACTTTTAAGTCTTTATTTTTATAAGAATTTATATTTACCAAAATTTAAAAAAACTGATCTAAATATTACAAATACGCCACAAAATCTGCAAAAGTTATGCATAACTTATGTTTAACATTTCCTAATGAAAAAAATTAAATTTATATTAATTTTTAAAGGAAAAATTATGCGTACTTTAGCTGTCTCAACCCTTCTTTTAGGCTCTCTCCTTAGCCCTTTGGTTTTTGCTCAGGATGGTAATGCCTTGAACTATAATATTGTGAATGTACAAGCTGAAGCTTCTCGACAAGTTTCTAATGATGAAATGCATGCAACTTTATATATTGAAAAAAGTAACAAACAACCAGCCGAACTTTCAAATCAAATTAATCAACTGATGAATCAGGCACTTGCCGTTTCCCGTAAATATCCGCAAGTAAAAGTGGAAACAGGTGCACAAAGTACTTATCCAATTTACGATAACGATAGTAATAAACTAAAAGAATGGCGTGGCCGTGCTGAAATTCGCCTTGAAAGTAAAGACTTTAAAGCAGCAAGCCAGTTAGTAAATGAATTACAACAAAGCTTCCAAACTCAATCAATTAATTTTACGGTTTCAGATGAACAACGTAAAAAAGTTGAAAATGATTTGATGGTCGAAGCGTCTAAGAACTTTCAACAGCGCGCTCAAATGTTGACTCAAGCATGGAATAAAAGCCAATACACGCTAGTTAACTTGAACTTGAATACTAACAACTATTTCCCGCAACCTTTAATGCGAGCAAGTATGGCTAAGTTTGCCGCTGCCGAAGCGGCTCCAGCTCAAGACATGGCGGCTGGTGAATCTAAAATCACTGTAAATGCAAACGGTTCAATTCAATTTAAATAATTTCTTTTCATAAAAAAGCCCTGAACTCATCAGGGCTTTTTTTATTTACTTTTTAAATGGTAAGGCATATTTCAAGATACGGCCTACAACCTGACCAAACTGTTTAGTCAAACTTGCGTTGTTATAGTTCAGACCATATTTTTTACATACAGCTTCAACTTTTGGAGCCATTTGGCGATAACGACGTGCCGGAACATCAGGATATAAATGATGCTCGATCTGATGGCTCAAATGTCCGCTTAAGATATGTAATGCTTCTGAACCTTTTAAGTTTGAAGAACCACGAATCTGGCGCATATACCAATGACCACGGCTTTCTTCCTGTAAAACAGACTTTGGAAATACTTCTGCATCTTTAGTAAAGTGACCACAGAAAATAATCGTAAACGTCCAGATATTACGAAGACCATTCGCAACCAGATTTCCTGTAAATACAGGTAAAGCTGCTGGACCCGCAATTAATGGGAAAAAGACATAATCTTTAAAGAGTTGAGTACCAATCTTTTTATTCACTGGTTTTAACTCTTCTAAAAATTTAGCCTTGGTTTTACGCTTATAAAGAACACGACCTATTTCAAGATTCTGAATCGCTACGCCCCACTGGAACAATAGACAAAATGGAATGCTATAAATGGGTTGAAGCAAGAAACCAGGCTTCCAACGTTGCTCTGGGAATAAGCGAAGTAAACCATAACCAATGTCATCATCTATACCTTTAATGTTGGTATATGTGTGATGTTTATAGTTATGCGTTTGACGCCAGTTATCAGAAGTACCGACGGTATCCCATTCGTAAGTTTGACCATTAAATTTTGGGTCATTCATCCAGTCATATTGGCCATGCATAACATTATGACCAAGTTCCATGTTTTCCATAATTTTAGAAAAGCCTAATAGACCTGTTCCTAAAACCCATGCCGGGGGGAACCAACCTGCAAACAAACATGCGCGGCCCAAAAAGCTGCTATAGCGAACTGCGGCATAGACACGACGGATATATTTAGCATCTTTCTCACCCAAATCATCCAATACTTCTTGTTTGATCTGATCGAGTTCTTTTGCAAATGCGTCAAGTTCCGCTGGCGTCAAATCTCGATTTTTAGGATTTTTAAAATATTCGACTTTCACTGGCATATTCATAAAAGTTCTCTCTTAAAGATCAATAACTAGATCAGATTGTGCTGAGTTCACACAAATTTTGAGTAATTGGCTTGGTTCGGTATTTTCACTACCATTAAGTAAGTTACGTGTAGAGCCTTGAGCTTTACTACAAACGCACTTATTACAAATTCCCATACGGCAACCATGTGTTGGTTTAAGGCCTTCATGCTCCAGACTCACCAAAATTGATTGGCCTTTTGGAATTGCAATGACCTTATTAGACTGGGTTAATGTGACATTTACATAACCAACTTCAGCCGTACTATCACGAGTTAAGCTAAAAGCTTCCGTTAATACAGTCGGTGCTTTTTCAAAAAGCTGTTCCACTGTTGAAACGAAGCCGGAAGGCCCACACGCATATACGGTACTATTTTCCAAATCTTCTACTAATGCTAAATGTTCTGCATTTAAACGTTCATCATTTGGTGTTTCTTGCGTATAAAAAATCTGATAACTAAAATTTGGGAATTGCTCTGCAACTTTTTGAAAGTATTCAATAAAAGCTGCATCCGAACGTTGCTTTACCCAATACAAAAGTTGTACTTGAACTTTATCAAACTGCTGGCTTTGTTTAATTGCAGTGATTAAGCTCAACATTGGTGTAATACCACTACCCGCAGCTAGCATAATTAATTTCGGTGTTTTGATATTTTGTTGCATGTCGCCATAAGGCTGACCAAGCTCAAAAATATCGCCAATTTGGCTTTCAGTCATAAACCAGTTACTGACGATACCATCAGCCACTTTTTTAATCGTTAAACGTAAATGTTGTTCGTCAATTTGAGTCAAGCTATAAGTACGTTCATAACGACGGCCTGCAATTTCGACAATGACCGGATGATGCTGACCAGCAACACCTATTTTCACTAAACGGTTACATTTTAGTGTAAGACTCACCATGTCATGAGTGACAAATTCTTTTTTTACAATTTGAACAAGCCCATGTTTTAGAGACCATAAAGGATTAACTTTTTGTAGCCAGAAGTTAGCCGTTTCTTTATCAAAGATGGCTTGTGTCAATGAATTGAATAGAGAATTTCTCTTTTCGATTACTTGCATAGCTGGAGGCTCTGTCGCTCTTTTTTAATTATTATACACATGTATATATATTTGTATATACACCCGTACTTTTAATTACAATTTCACAAGTTCCCCCTTCTAAGGCTATAATCCTGAGAGTTTACAAATATATTGAACAGCATGACCCAATCTTCACTTTCTCAGAGCCTGAATGACACACCATTAACACAAGATGTCATTGAAATTAAAACAGCTACGCGTTCTGTTGGAAGAAAAGCGACTATTACTAAAGAAGAGCTTTTTCAGGCTGCTCTAAATCTAATTGGCCCGCAAAAGAGTATCGCCTCTTTAAGTTTACGTGAAGTAGCACGAGAGGCTGGAATTGCGCCAAATAGTTTCTATCGACATTTTAAAGATATTGATGAATTAGCGATCTCTCTCATTGACCGAGCTGGTATTGTCTTACGTAAAATTATCAGGCAGGCTCGCCTACGTGCCTCCTTACAAGAAAGCATTATTCGCAGTTCTGTCGATATTTTTCTTCAGCAACTTGATGCCGATGAAGGTAATTTAAGTTTATTACTACGCGAAGGTTTTACAGGCTCTACTTCTTACAAAGCTGCTGTTGATCGTCAATTAAACTTTTTTCAGCAAGAACTACAAGAAGATTTAATTCGTCTAGAGCGCTTAAATAACAATCACCTATACCATCCTGAACTCGTTGCAAAAGCAATTACGCAACTTGTGTTTCACATGGGTGCCAAAGTAATTGACCTTCCAATTCATCAACGTGCGGAAGTTGCTGAACAAACAATGATCATGATAAGAATGATTTTAGAAGGTGCCCGTCATCTAGACGAAGCAAAAATACGATAAATTCCACATAAAATGGTTTGCATTTTGGCAAGCCATTTTTATACAAATATACCTATTTCTTGATAAAAAGATACTTCATAGATTGAAGCAACCAACATGCAAGAGTATAAGTAATTATTATTCTAGCGATACATACCATATTTCCCCACGATATTTAGGGATTCACATGCAAAGTTTGAGTAATCGTCAAAGCCTGATTGCAAGCTATATTCTGATGGGCATTTTTTTGCTTTCGGTTATCCCCTTGCATTTATTAGCAAGTTTTTTTGCAGGCTTTCTCATTTATGAAATTATTATTAGTTTAAGCTCTGTTGTCGAACGTTATATTGATGGCCAAAGAGCCCGCATTTTTATTAGTATTGCATTAAGTATTATTACGGTTTCACTTATCGTCTTTTTCTTTACAAGTTTAATTAGCTTTGTAGTTCATGATTTAAAAGGTGTAGGCGTCCACAATATCAACAATAAAGTTGATCAGACACTACTACATTTACAGGCTGAAATTGGCAAATATCTTCCAGGTTATATTCCTGATAGCGTGACCGAATTAAAAGATGAAATTTTCGCGTTTATGAAAGATAACGTGACTACATTAAAAAATGCCAGTTCTGATGTCTTACATAACTTTGTAACCATGATTATGGGCCTTATTATTGGTATTTTGGTGGCAATCCATGGCTTTCATCGCCGTGCACCACAGCCCGTATTTAAGTCTTTACTCATTCAACGTATTCAAAAACTATCAATTTCTTTTAGAAATGTAGTGTTTGCCCAAATTAAAATTTCAGCAATTAATACACTGCTCTTTATATTATTTGCGTTTGTACTATTACCGATTTGGGGCGTGCACCTACCTTTCGCCAAAACCTTAACCATTCTTACTTTCTTATTTGGCTTAATTCCAATTTTAGGAAATTTAATTTCAAATACGCTTACCTTTATTGCTGCACTTACAGTGTCGCTTGGTCTAGCAGGTGTTGCTCTGCTCTACCTTGTATTGGTGCATAAGTTAGAATATTTTATTAATGCCAAAATTATTGGACATAAAATTAATGCCAATGCATGGGAAATTTTATTGGCAATGTTAATTTTTGAGTCAACTTTTGGTTTAAGTGGCTTAATCGCAGCTCCAATTTTCTATGCATATTTAAAATTAGAACTAAAAGATGCTGGTCTAATCTAATTTTAAATTGATCTATAAAAAAAGCGCCCTTTAGGCGCTTTTTTTATGTTGAGTTAATTATGGCTTAACCACAACTAATACTTGAATTGCTTCTGGTGTAACAGTTAAACCCTCAAGCAAGCTCAAACCTTCTTTTTGAAGCTTTTGTAACCGGTCAATTTCATCTTGACGAATACTTGGGTTGAACTGTTTTAGATAAGTTAAACGGTCAATTTCATATTGCCATTTACTACCATAGTGTTCTTTTGCTTGCTGCTGAAGCTGAGGCAAATCAACTTTCGCGATATCCAACGCTTGTTTATAACGTTCCTCAATGATATCACGGCGAGCTTTAACCACCTGACGACAGCTATTGCCATCTAAGTGATGTAAATAAGGTTTTAAAATTGTTGGATCAATTTTTTCAGACAAATCTTGACCATTTTCGCTTAACAATACGCGAATTAACTGCTTAGGTAAGCTCGATGGTAAATTTAATGCCTTAGGTGCCACCACATCAACTTTAAACCACACTTCAATTAATACAGAACCTTGCTTCAATGCATTAGATTTGAGTACGGCAACATTGGTACTACCAAATGACTGCGTACGGATCATTTCCATTACACTTTCAATGAATGGATGCTCTAAAGTTAAATATTGAGCATCTTCACGAAGCTGAGCCTGATCACGATAGAACGTAGCAGTCATGCCTTCTTCGTCTAACGCTAAACCTTGCACTTGCATTTGGTCTGTTGGACGAATAATTACTGTACCGTTACTTTGCTCATCAAAGTCGATATTGGTTGATGACATGAAACGCTTCACAAACATTGGTAGCGTTGTATTGTCATCATAATCTTCTAACGCTTGAACAATCTCTTGCGCCACAATTGGACGACATGAGTTATATTCAAGTAAGCGATCTCGACCAGCTTGAAGTTCAGCTTCTAAAGCTTGACGTTGAACATTCACTTCTTCAAGCAAATCTTCAAATGTTTGACCTTGGTCTGCAAGCAAACAATCTTTTAATTCAACAATAAAGTTTTCTTGCAGCGTTTGCGCTGTTGGCGAAATATTGCTGAAAATATTAAGTGCTTCGTTGTACCAACGGAACATACGCTCTTGAGCTGTTCCCACAAGATATGGCACATGAATCTGAATACGGTTTTCTTGACCAATACGGTCTAGACGCCCAATACGTTGCTCTAAAACATCTGGGTTAGCTGGTAGATCAAATAAAATTAGATCACTGGCGAATTGGAAATTACGGCCTTCAGAACCAATTTCCGAACACAGTAAAATTTGTGCCCCATAGCTTTCTTCAGCAAAATAAGCAGCAGCTTGGTCACGCTCAAGTAAGCTCATGCCTTCATGGAACATTGCTGTACGAATACCTGCATGCAAACGCAATACATTTTCTAAAGCTTCAACAACCGGTCCACTACGCGCAATTAAAAGCACTTTTTTATGCTTGAGATCTTTGCGCAGAATTTCCATTACCCATAGCACACGTGGGTCATTTTGCATCCATGAACCATCAAGTTGTGCTTCTTCAGGCCACATCTGCTCACGCAGTTTTCCATCTTTTGACCAATCTTCTGGTGCTGGTAATGGTGCTGGCTGACAATCACGCCCAGGGAAGCCTTGAATTGCTTCACGCGTATTACGGAATAAAATACGGCCCGTACCATGACGGTCTAATAATTCATGAATTGCCCTGAAGCGTTGGTCTGGCTGGTCTTCAATACTATGACCTAACAACCCCTCTAAAGCAGATAAATGCTCAGGTGCTAAAGGCTGATCAGACATCAGTACTTCTGCAATTTTTGCAGTCTGCTGGTACTGAGTTTCTTCATCTAAGAAGCGCTCTAAACTACTAAAACGCTGCGGATCAAGTAAACGTAAACGTGCGAAATGACTTTCTACACCAAGCTGTTCAGGGGTTGCAGTAAGCAATAATACCCCAGCCGTATTTTCAGCCAGCTCTTCGATTAAATCGTAGCGATCATTACCGCCTTCTTCTTCGCTCCACATCAAATGATGTGCTTCATCGACCACGAGCAAATCGAAGCCAGCTTCTATTGCTTGCTCACGCAAATCATCATGGTCAACCATTAAGTCAACGCTGGCAATAATGCATTGCTCAGTTAAGAACGGATTAAGTTCTGGATCATGTTCTTTAATAGATGCGGTGCGCGTTAAATCAAACAGAGAGAATTGCAAATTAAAACGACGGCGCATTTCAATCATCCACTGATACTGTAGAGAATCAGGGACTAAAATAAGAATTCGTTCTGAGCGGCCAGTTTTAAGCTGTTGGTGGATAATTAAGCCAGCTTCAATTGTTTTACCCAAGCCCACTTCATCGGCAAGTAAAACACGAGGTGCAAAACGTTTACCAACTTCGTGTGCGATATAAAGCTGATGCGGAATTAGACCAACACGCGCTCCAACCATACCACGTAGAGGACTATTCTGCATTTGTGCTTGCATGAGCATCGCTTCAATACGCAGGTCATACCACTCTTTATAGTCGACCTGACTTGCAAGCAAACGATCTAAAGGTTTCGATAACTGAATTTGAGCGCCAATACGTGTTTCATTCAACGCTTTACGATCTTGTTCACCATTTTCTAATGTACGAACAACGTTGTAACGCAAAACACCATGTCGGTCTTCAACAGACTCAACAATCCACTTCTTGCCTTCCTGATCTTGAACTTCATCATTTGTGTTAAAGATGATACGAGATAGTGGAGCGTTATTACGTGCATATACACGCGTCTCATCACTTTTGGGGAATAAAATGCTGACAGATCTTTCATCTACATCAATAAGCACACCTAAACCGAGCTCAGTTTCTGTGTCTGATAGCCAACGTTGACCAATAGCATACTGCTGCAATTTTTCCACCTTTCTCTCAAGTTCGCACTACATATTGTACGATGCAAATTAGCTTATTTTTGCATCTTTTTATGTAGTCTTTAAAGCAAAATTTTGAAGCAAAAACCAATTAAATGAGTTTGCTACAAAAAATCACGCATTAAAATTTTTACATTAAAACGGTACAGGACAGTTAAAAGTTAATATTTCTGATGTGACAGGATGATTAAAACTTAACTGTTTGGCATGCAAACACAAACGCGGAACAAGTTGCTGTTCTGGTGTTGCATACAGCGTGTCACCTACAATTGGATGCCCAAGATATTGCATGTGGACACGGAGTTGATGGGATCGACCCGTAATTGGTGTTAATTTCACACGAGTTACAGGTTGCCCCTGAATCTGAAAATTTTCTAGCACCTGCCAATGGGTTAAAGCAGGCTTGTTGTGAGAAGCATCGACAATATGTAAAGGTGGTCGGCTTGGATCATAAATGACAGGAATATCTACAGTCCCCTCACCCTCTAAATGACCCGCAACCAATGCTTCGTATATTTTTGAAGTCTGACGGTCTTGAAACTGACGCGCAATGGTACTTTGACCACGCTTAGATAAACCAAATACCAAAATACCTGAAGTGTCTCGATCTAGACGGTGAATAAGCAAAGTTTTAGGCTCAATCGCAACCAACCTTGTCAAAACGCTATCATGTAAATCACCCTTACCAGGAACACTCAAGATGTCCGAAGGTTTATGAATCACCATAAAATCATCATCACGATAGATCAGATGTTCACTTAGAAAATCACTCAAAGTTATATTCCCAAGGTAAGATGAAAAACAAGCGGGCAATAATAAAAAGCTTACGTCCGAATTACAATGCCGTTCGGGTAAATTAACAACATAATTTGCAAATATTATGGAGCACTTCGGGTCTATAGTGAGTCAATGCTTCAATAAATGCATAATATGTTGCAATGTAGGTGCTTGCATCACCTCTTCAGCACTTAGGCTCGCACCGTTCACACGCCATAGGTCGACCAGATAATTCACCGCAGATTGAGTTAATCCATAGTTTCGTAAATCAATTTCAGGGTGAATTTCCATAGGATGCCGCCCAACCTGTTCAGCAATGACCAATAAAATTCCTTTATCCGAGAGAATATATTCAGACGGCGCACTTAAAGACCATAAGCGGATTAAGTTCTGCGTATTTAAATGTTTTATATGGTCAAAACTGATCTTTTCAACCCACTGGATATGCTGCTCTAAATTACCTGCCAAGATTGCATCATTTACCACACAGACCTGATCTGTAATCGACAAAACGAGCTGCATGACTTGTTTAAAAAGAGGTGACAAATACCCTGCCATTGTCACTTGGGCTTCACTGTTTGCTGACAGCCTTTGACCAAGCTGCAACATGGTTTGCTGAAGCTGAGATGTATCAATAAAAATGACTGGAATATCTAGAGACTGAGCACGTTTACTCAATAGGTCTAAATAGTTCGCCAATGGTTGCCCAAACCAATCAGGTAGTGCTTTAAGCTCATTTAGTCCAACCAATAGCAAAATACTTTCTGTAGACTCAATCGGCCAATTTGAAGTATTTGCTGCTAATTGGATTTTTCGAGGTAAAGGATAAAACATTGTTCTCTGCAAATATAAAAATGGTTCAAATTAAAAAGCCCGTTTTAAACGGGCTTTTTTGCTTACTTCATTTCAGCGAAAGTTTCTTTTGCAGCCTGAATCGTAAACGCAATATCTTCATCTGAATGTGCAGATGAAATAAAGCCAGCTTCAAATGCTGAAGGTGCCAAGTTTACCCCACGCTTTAACATGCCATGGAAGAACTTTTTGAAAGCTTCAATATCACACGCCAACATAGAATCAAAGCTCGTAATATCTTCTTGATCGGTAAAGTAAAGACCGAACATTGCGCCAGCTTGCTGAGTCTTAAACGGAATCCCCGCTTCATCTGCTGCTGCTTGTAAACCTACAAGCAACTTTTCAAGTTGAGCAGATAAGTTGCTGTAAAAATCTGGTTGACGTAAATGTTTAAACATTTCGATACCAGCGCGCATAGCAAGTGGGTTGCCAGATAAAGTACCAGCTTGGTATACGCCGCCTAAAGGTGCGATACATTCCATGATTTCACGTTTACCACCAAATGCACCAACAGGTAAGCCCGCACCAATGATTTTACCCAAAGTCGTTAAGTCTGGCTTAACGTTATATACTGATTGCGCACCGCCTAAAGCAACACGGAAACCTGTCATTACTTCATCAATAATAAATACAGATTTATATTCATCACATACATCACGAATGGCTTGTAAGAAACCATCAATTGGTTTCACCATATTCATGTTGCCTGCGACTGGTTCAATAATGACACCAGCAATTTCATGGCCGAACTTCACAAAACATTCTTTTAATGCAGCAATATCGTTGTAAGGAAGCGTTAAAGTATGTTTAGCAAAATCGACTGGAACACCTTTTGAAGTCGGCTCACCTTCACCTAAAGTGAGTAAGCCTGAACCTGCTTTTACTAAAAGCGAGTCTGAGTGACCATGGTAACAACCTTCAAACTTCACAATCTTGTCACGGCCAGTGTAACCACGCGCTAAACGAATAGCGGTCATAGTCGCTTCTGTACCAGAGTTAGTCATGCGTACTAATTCAATAGATGGCATGATTTCACAAATAATATCTGCCAACGTTGTTTCATGAACAGTTGGCGCACCAAAGCTTAAACCATCTTCAGCAGCAGTTTGCACAGCCTTAATAATCTCTGGATGAGCATGGCCCAAAATCATAGGTCCCCATGAACCTACATAGTCAACATAGCGCTTACCATCTACATCCCACAAATATGCACCTTTCGCTTTCTCGATGAAAACTGGTGTTCCTCCAACGCCATTAAAGGCACGTACTGGAGAGTTCACACCACCAGGAATGTGTTTGCTGGCTTGTTTAAATAACTGTTCTTGCTTTGGAGATAAACTCATGGAAATGCTCGTCTTAAATATCTAAAAAATAATTTTGAAAGCTTAAGAAAATAATTGTGCCCAGGCCTGTACACGGGCAGGAATTTCAGCAGTTGATCGGCCTAATATATCACTAATGACTGCACAGAGGTCAGCTCCGGCGTCAATGACAGGCTTTGAATTTTCTACAGTTAGACCACCAATTGCACAAATTGGTAAATCATATTGAGCTGCTGCTTGTTTAATGACTTCCATTCCAACATTACCTGCTTCAGGTTTTGTAGAGGTCGCATAGACAGCACCAAAGGCAATATAAGTTGCGCCATCTGCAATTGCTTTTTGGGCAAGTTCTAATGAGTTTAGGCAAGTACGGCCAATAATGGCATCATGTGGTAACTGTGATTTTGCATCCGTAATTTCACCATCACTTTGGCCTAAATGCACACCTAAACCAAACTGAGCAGCCAGTTTTAGGTCATCATTAATGACAAAGGGAACTTGATATTTTTCACACAAAAGTTTGATCTGTTCGACTTCAGCAGGTTGGTCGGTTTTTTCTACTTTCTTACGGCGGTACTGTAAAATTGCGACCTGACGAGTTGCGAGCGCGGCATCTATTTTTTCTAATAATAGTTGGATTGGGTCATCATTGGTAATGAGATATAAACCGCGCATACTCTACTCTCGCTTTTAAAAACTTCGCTAGTATAACGGATTTATAGGTCATCATAAGTACCGATTGATATAGGTTTACCAGTACCAATCGGTATATTTAAAATAGAAAGTAAAATTAACTCGGAATTTTATCGTGCTTGCGATCAATCAAACTCAAACGGCCACGTGCAACATCAGACAACATTCGCCAATCTGAAATAAAACTATAAAAAGGCTGCTTAAAACTCGCAGGTTTATTTTTTTCAAATACAAAATGCCCCACCCAAGCATTTGCGTAACCCGCTACCAAACCATAGAGCACATATTTGGCTTGTTTTTTACGAATTGCTTTTGAAAAGAAATATAGACCAATGCTACTACCGACTACATGCAAGCGTCTGCTCATGATATTGCGGTGTTCAGTTAAATAAAAATGATAAAATTCTTGATAGTTTTTAATAGGTAACTCAAACTCTGGCTGAGCTTCATGATTAAAGTTTATTGGTGCATTCACAATCATCTTCCTGATTTTTATTTGATCAAAACTTAACTGATTGTACACCTAAATAAAAGCCTAGCGTCATATGTTTGATTGTAACTTTCTCTATCAAAATCATTATTTCTCTCTCTAAACTATTATACTGATTAAAGATAGTTTAAATACCTGATTCAGGGAGATTACATTATGGTTGAAGTCGAGCTTAAGTTTCAGTTACCTGAATCGAAGAAAAAAACTGTCCAGCAATATTTAAAAAAGCATAAAGCACAAAATATTCACTTACAGGCAAAGTATTACGACACTCCCGATCGTTTGCTCGCAAAAAATGGCATGGCCTTACGTTTACGTAAAGAAGATGATCAATGGGTACAAACATTTAAAGCCGCTGGTCAAAGCCACCTACATCGTGTTGAAGAAGAAGTTCACTTAGGCCAATGTGAACAGGAACCTGACTTAAACCTTGAGTTATATCAAGACAATAAAGTCGTAACTGATTTAATTAATGCAGCTTTAGGAACACAAGCTGAAAAATTAAGCTTGCAGTTTGAGACTGATGTACAGCGTACCTATCATGTGTTTGAAGCAGATGATACGGCTATTGAAGTTTGCTTAGATGATGGCGTCGTAAAAACAGCAGATACACAAAGTGTAATTTGTGAAGTCGAATTTGAACTCAAGCAAGGTTTAGTCAAAACGCTTATTCAATTTGCCCAGCAATGGATTAATCGTTACTCGCTTTGGCTTGATGTAAGAAGTAAAGCCGAGCGTGGTAATTTATTGGCGCTAAGACAAGCAGTTTCACCCGCTGTTCATTCAAAAGCACTAAATTTAGATAAAAATATTACAGCTGAACAAGCTCTAAAAAAAATCATCGATAATTGTTTAGGACAATTCTTACCCAATATGGCTGCTATTGCCGATGGTATTGCAGAACCTGAGCATATTCATCAAGCACGTGTGAGTTTGCGCCGTTTACGTAGTGCGCTTAAACATTTTTCAGAATGGTCAAACGAAATAAACCCGCTTTGGGAAGAACAAATTGCCGAGCTTTTCCGCAAGCTTGGAGACACTCGTGACATAGATGCAATTCGTACCGAAGTGTTACCTATCATTCAACAACATGGGGCACCAGAGCTTTTACTTCCTGTTTCGACACAGTCATTTAAAGAACTCTCGGCTCTATTTACTTCTTCAGACACCATTAAGCTTTTACTAGAGTTATTAGCTTTTGCTTATTCAGAACAAAACTCTAAAGCTAAAAACAGTAAACTTAAAAAGCATATTAATAAGAGTCTAGATAAGCTACATCATAAAGTAATCAAAAATGCCGAACTTTTCTCTGAACTTGAAATCATCGAGCAACATCAAATACGAAAACAAGCCAAGCAGCTACGTTATTGTGTTGAGTTTATTTCGAGTCTCTATCCTAATAAAAAAGTACAGCAATATTTAAAACAGCTACAACCTGTACAAAATACATTGGGTCAATATAACGATTTGTTTATTGCTGAAGATATTTTTAATAAAGCAGTCGAACAAGATCAGTCATTCTGGTTTGCCTTAGGCTGGGTAAAAGCGAAACAACCTTATTTGCAAAAGCAATCGGCAAAGGCTTTACACAATTTTAGTCAGGTCGAAACTTTCTGGTAATTGAATAAAAGTCGCTGTAAACGTGCAGCGACTTTTTATCTATACTTACCAAATATTTTCCATACCCCATTATCAGCTAATGGGTCATTGTAACTATCACTGCGCTGCTTTCTTGGCTTCTCACGCGCATCAACTAACTTAAAATGTGGCTCAACGCCTAACACAATACCATTCGTATAAAACCGCGAACGGGTGTATTCATTTTGCCCATGTTGGAACACATAAGTTCTTAAGTCGATGAACTCACGGTGGGCAACCAGCGCCGCCGTATCATCGCTCTGCAACCATTCTTGCATCGTAAAAATCTGGTCTGTTTCGAACTGCCCACATTTTTCAATTAAGCTCGCTACACCGCGAAAAGTTTTAGATTCTTTCGCGCGGGTCTTATTAATTCGAATTCGGTCTACATGAAAAAAGAACAGCGGTAAATTTAAATGGCTTGGTAAATGAATGGCATCTGGTAATTCATCTTCCATAAACGGCTGAAAAAGCTCTTGTGCCCTTTCAATTAACCCTTGCCATTGTTGATAGTAGGTTTTGACTTCTTCTTGCAAACCGTAATAAATCGGTAGGCCTTCGACATGCTCTAAATATTGCGGTGGAAAAATATGTTGGCGTAATAAAGCAATATCCGTTTTTAGACTTTGAATCGCGATTGCATCTTGCATATTAAACCTTCCGATACTTAGGCTATTTACAGACTAAGCCAAAGGTTTTGTTTCCGCAAGGCTTTGCCTATAATAAGCAGTTCTATTTTTGCGGAAATAAGTCATGTCTCAAAAGATTAATGCAACAGATGTTACTGAAGAAGAAGCTTTAAATGCGGTTTTCTTTGAGCGTGCGGATGAATTTATCAAACAAGCGAATGATTTTTGTCGCCCGCCAAAAGGTGAGAAACCAGATCCAGCCGAATTGCGTGGTCAAGTGAGCGCAGCAATGTTGTTTGCTAGCGCCCGTTTTAACACATGGGTAGCAGCAAATAATTTTAAAGATGGCGATGAAATGCGTAATGCTAAAGATCAAGTCATGTCTTATCTTGTGCAACAATTTCAAATGATGCTTGAAGATAACTTTGATGAGTACTGTGAACAGTTCGAAAATTATTTACGTTTCCGTAAAAATGAAGATTTTCACGCACACAAACATGATCATTAATATGATTTAAATACCCAAATAAAAAGCCACAATTGAGTGGCTTTTTATTTAAACGAAGACTTTATTTTTTTGCTGCCTGACCATATTGATCAGCCATAACCTCAACTAAATGTTCAGGTTTAATATATTTTTTAATGACTGTGTTTACGTCTGCAACAGTCAGTTTAGTCAAGTTTTGGTCATGTCGAACACGGTCTTGTAATGTTTTATCAGACTCAAGCTGAAGATTTAACATCCCATGAATACTACGCTCATCTTCTAATGCTGTAACACGTTTCTTCATGATATCTGCTTTCGCAGCTTCAAGTTCTTGCTCAGTCACACCATTTTTCAATAAATCATTCAACACTTTATGTATTGATGCAGAAACTTGCGCTGAACGCCCCGAAGTATAATTTGCACTAATACTTAAGGCCCCAACATTGGTATCACGATCAAGCTGCAAACCACTTCCAAAACCATAAACCAATGCATTTTTTTCACGAAGCTCTTGAGCTAAACGTGATGAGATTTGAGACTCACCTAAAATATAGTTGAGTAAAATTAACGCAGATGCATCAGGATGATTTTTTCCGACAGGTAGAGCGAGCACACTTTGGTAGCTACCAAATTCGCGCTGCTCAGATAAAACATGAACTTGCTGCGCTGGAAAATCAACATGATCAATCAAGATTTTTTGATAAGGTTGTTTACTGCTCCAACCACTAAACTCTTGATTCAGTAATTTCTGCATTTTTTTCGCATCAAACTTGCCCGTAATAGCAATTTCAGCATGATTCATTGCAAAGAAATTCTCGTACAGTTCTTTCACTTGTTCTTGAGTGGCATTTTGCAATTGTTGTTTTGCCAGTTCCGGCTCAAAGTGATAACGCAAATCACCCGGTTGATATTCTTCAAGCAAACGCGAAAGTGTTAAGCCAGCCACCACATCTGGTTCAGTATAAGGGCGGTCAAGACTTGATAAACTCTGCGATTTAATTAAATCAAATTGAGATTTCTCAAATTTCGGATTTTTCATGACATCAAGAACAAACTTGAAAAATTCATCAAATTTTTCTGATTTAGACTGAATGTTAATCGTCATGCCATTGCCATCGGCACTAGCATAAGCAGCTCCGCCTGCATCAATCGATTTATCAGCAATATCCTGCAAACTGTATTTATCAGAACCTCGTAGTAATAAATATGAGGTTAAATCGACTATCGTACCTTTATTAAATAAAGATTTTTCCGTCCCAAAATCCATCGTAATCGTCGCATACGTACGATCATCACGTGTTTCAACTGGGAATAAAGCATACTTCATTCCATTTTTCAGTTTTCCACGGGTAATCTTTTTCTCATTACTTTCTGCATACTGTTTTGAAGCTTTTAAAAACTCTGTCACTTCTTGTCGATAGGCTTTCGGGTCCTTTAAAGGCTCTGCCTTTGCTTCAACTTTATCTAGAGTTTTAGGTGCCTCTTTTGAATTTTGCTGTTGAGCTTTTTTCTGATCTTCAGGTGTTGGCAAAATATCACCATCAATACGATGATCCGAAATGAGGAACTGTTTTAAAGTTTGATTCACTTGATCTAACTTAACGTTTTCTACTGAATCTAAGTCTTTAAAATATTGATCCCATTGCCCACCAGCAACAGTGTAATCACTCAAGCGTGAACCAAGTGCTACCGCATCTTTATTGACTAAATCGCCTTGTGTTTTCATTAAACTTTTAACACGATTTAATTCAACTTCAGTAAAAGGCTTCCCTTTCTCAATACCCTCTAGTAAAGAGCTTTCAACTTTTTTAGGGTCATTACTTGGTGCATAAATAGCACCTAGAAACACAACATTAAAATCTTGGTCTAACCAAGTACTCGCCTCAACATTTGTGGTAATGCCTGTTTCAACCATGTTCTGATATAAATGACCACTTGGTTGCATGGTATATAACAAAGGAGCTAACGCGAGGGTCGGCTGAATTTTGGTATTTTTACCATTCATATAGATATGGAATTTAGCCAGATCACTCCCCTTTTTCACCACAAACTGACGATCTTTTATTTTTGCAGAGTCGAGCACAGGAATCTGTACAGGCTTCGGAACTTCACGCGCTGCGATTGGACTAAAATATTGATCAACTGTTTTTAAGACGTCTGTTTTATCAAACTTACCTGAAATGACCATAACGGCATTGTTCGGCGCATACCAGCTACGATAAAAGCGGTCTAGTTCAGACATTTTAATAGATTTAAGTTCAGGTAAATCACCAATCGGTAAACGACCTAAATATTGATTACCATAAGCTGACTTCCACATTTGATCCATCAAAACAGCAAAGGGCTGATCCATACGAACTTCGCGTTCACGTTTTACGATTTCAATTTCAGAAGGAACGAATTTTTCTTGTAGAACTAATTTATCCATACGTTCAGATTCAAGATACAACACTTCGTTGAGTGCAGTCTTTTCAGGACGAACGATATTGGTATATTTGGTCGAATAATAATCTGTGCTTGCGTTCGTCATCAACGTATATTGATCTAAACGACGTTGGAACTCTTCCCCTTTAACATTCTTTGTCCCCTTAAAAGCCAAATGTTCAAGCAAATGAGCTAAACCACTTTTGCCTTGCGGATCATTTAATGACCCTGTTAAATAAATGGTATTAATAAAGATTTTATTTTCTTTGTCATTCGGCGCAAGTACAACCCGAAAACCGTTATCTAATTTATATTCCTCAATATTTTGCTTGCTTTTTACTAGTGTGGTTTGTGCCCAAGACGCAGCACTTAAACCAAGAATACATAGGGAGAGAGTCAGTTGTTTAAACTGCATAAACATATAAATACCAATTAATTTGAATAATAAAAAATCAATAGTTGTGGGACTATAGTAGGAAATTTAAACTGACTTTCATAGTAAAGTTTTGAAAAAAAAGCCGTTTATTTAAACGGCTTTTTATTTTAAGGAAAAATTTCAGCTTGCATATAAAGTTTCCCATATCCTGAAATTTCAATACGTTCCTGAGAAAGAATATTGCAATATAAAACGCCTCCACGGCTAGAAGCCTGATAAGCCACAATATTATTTTTCCCAAGCTTTTCTGCCCATAATGGTGCTATAGCCGTATGAATTGACCCTGTAACAGGGTCTTCATCAATACCCGCGACAGGCGCAAAATAACGAGAGACACAATCATATTGCTGATCTGTATTTGATGTTATTGCAACATCCATATCATTTGCTGTCACAGCAGTACGTAACTTGCCTAAAGTTTTGAGCAAGTTCATGTCTGGCTGCTCGTCTAATACATCTTGCACTGACTCATATTCAACAATATACCCTTGAACATTTTGATAAACCGCTTTAAAGGGTTTGGTTAAAGCTTGACGTAAAATAGCTGGATAATCTTCGACTTGCTGAGCTTTACGAATTGGAAAATCCATTCTAATTTTGCCGTCTTCATCTTGATGAACCACAAAAAGACCTAAGTTTTGTACATGAAAATTAATGGTCTTTTTTTCGGTAAAATCTTTAAATAGCACAAAAGCACTGGCAAGAGTGGCATGCCCACAAAAATCGACTTCAACTGTTGGAGTAAACCAACGGATTTCATAGTTTTCAGAGTCTATGATTTTTACAAAAGCAGTTTCAGACAAGTTATTTTCAAGTGCTATTTTTTGCATTAAATCTGCATCTAGCCATTCTTTTTCAACAATGACAGCCGCAGGATTGCCACGAAATAACTCTTTTGTAAAAGCATCGACTTGATACATTTTCATGATATTCAACTCTTTTAAATTAACTTATTTTCTTCAAGTTTTTAAAATATAAACAGACACAGATTTTTTAAAATTAGCATCACAGTCGCAATTTACACATAAAAAAACGACTCATCCAGAGACGAATGAGCCGTTTAATAATAACTATTAATGATGCTGAGTTAACTCAATTTCATCTTCACTATTTAATATTTCTTTATCCGTCTGACCCATTAATTGACTGGTAACAACACCAGCAGTCATTGAACCATTTACATTTAACGCAGTACGCCCCATATCAATTAACGGTTCAATTGAAATAAGCAGCGCAACCAAAGTCACAGGTAAACCCATAGCTGGAAGAACAATCAGCGCAGCGAAAGTCGCACCACCACCTACTCCAGCCACACCAATTGAACTTAAGGTCACAATACCAACTAACGAAGCAATCCACATAGGGTCTAGTGTGTTAATTCCCATCGTTGGCCCAACCATTACTGCAAGCATGGCAGGATACAGGCCCGCACAACCATTTTGACCAATTGTCGCACCAAAAGAAGCAGAGAAACTTGCAATAGATTCAGGAATACCTAAACGACGAGTTTGTGCTTCGATACTCAATGGAATACTTGCAGCACTTGAACGGCTGGTAAATGCGAACGTTAAAACTGGCGCAACTTTCTTAAAGAACTTAAGCGGAGAAACACCTGTCAGGGTCAAAATGATGCCATGTACAACAAACATGATGGCTAAACCCAAATACGACGCAACCAAGAAACCACCTAGGTTTAAGATATCTGCCACATTAGAACTTGCCACAACTTTGGTCATAAGCGCAAAAACACCATACGGTGTAAGCGTCATGACTAAACGAACCAACTTCATGACCCAAGACTGTAACGTCTGGATAGCCGTAAGAATACGCTGGCCTTTCTCTACATCATCTTTCATTAGGTTTAGCGCTGCTATACCTAAAAAGACCGCAAAAATAACCACACTAATAATTGAAGTTGGGTTTGCACCAGTTAATTCAGCAAATGGATTACTTGGAATAAAAGAAAGAATAAATTGCGGTACACTTAAATCGGTAACTTTACCTACATAATCTGTATTAATGGCTGTTAAACGTGCGGTTTCAGCGGCACCTTGTACCAAACCTTTCGCAGTTAAACCAAACAGATTCGTAACAAACACCCCTACGAGTGCAGCAATCAGGGTAGTAAATAATAAAGTACCAATCGTATAAAAACTGATTTTGCCTAAAGATGAGGCTTGGTGTAATTTTGCAACCGCTCCCAAAATAGACACAAATACCAAAGGCATGACGACCATTTGTAAAAGTTTTACATAGCCATTTCCAACGATATTAAACCAGCTAATAGATTCAGCAAGAATCGGATGGCCACCGCCATAAATCAAATGTAGTCCTAAACCAAACACTACACCTAGAACTAAGCCAGCCAGAACTTTTTTTGATAAGCTCCAGTCAGTTTTACGTGTTTGGGCGAGTAAAAATATTAACCCGACAAAAACCACAATATTGATGATTAAGGGTATATTCATTCCCAAACTCCAAATTATTGCTTGTGTCATCTTTCAAGGGGGCATATTTGACCATAGCCGGCCTATATAAACTACCCTTTTCAACAATTTTATAGCCTCAAGATGATTACAAACCTGCGTGAGAATATAAAATGACTTTTAAATACATATATATCACTTTTAATTCATAGATTAAGTAGGATATTTATGCATAAAAATCAACCACCACCTAAGCAACCTTTAATTCATATTGTTGCTCAATAAAATAAATAAACTGCTTTAAATTGGTTCCCCATGTTTCTGGTAACTGGGCAACTAAATATGTAGTGAAATGAGCAGAGTCCGTATTTAGCCCAAAACAATTGACTGACACTTTATTTGTAATTTTCGAAAGATACGATTTTGGTAATAAAGCAAAACCAACACCTAACTCTACACAACTCACGATTCCTTCAAGACTTCCCATTTCCATAATTTGTGAAGGCGGAATTCCAGAATCATTTAAAAAAAGTTCAATTGCATGTCGATATGAACAACCCTGTCGAAATGCAATAAATCTAGTTTTTGCTAGAGTCGCTTTTTCTGGAAAGCTCTCTTGTTGCTTAGGACAAACTAGAACCAGCTCTTCATGCCACACAGGAATGCTATACAACTCGGGAATGGAATGTTTAGATGCCACAAAAGCACAGTCCAATTCTCCCCCATGTACAGCATTCAGCAAATGACCTGTTGGATGAGTTTGAAGCTCAATAGGTAAAGTCGGATATTGCTGCATGCATTGGTTTAGCAATTGTGGCAAACGTATTGCAGCAGTTGTTTCCATGCTTCCAAGTTTGATCTTTTCCTCAGGATCAATACCACCTTCTTGAAAGATTTTTTTTGCTTTCTGATGTAATGCAAGCATTTGAACGGCATAAGTTTGCAACTGATGCCCTGCATTAGTCAAAGTCACTGGATTATGGCGATTTAATAAAATCACCCCTAATTCTTCTTCGAGTTTTTTTACATGGCTCGTGATATTCGATTGAACCGTATACATTTTTTGTGCCGCTATAGAAAAACTTCCGCTCTCAGCGACTGCTAAAAAAAACTCTAGAGACTTAAGCAACATAATGCTATCTCAAAACAAGATACCAACTATCATATTAAATCATTTTTAAAGATGAATAAACTCGCTTTTAATAATAAAAAAATTGAGTGCTTTCTCATGTCTACATTTTATCGAATGAGCCTGCTTGTCTTTTTAGCGACTTGTTTAGGTATTGGAGTATTCAGATTTTCCTATACTGCGCTCATGCCAATGATGATCGAGCAATATCACTGGCCCCATGATTTCGCGAGTTTCTTAGGTAGTGCAAATTTATTAGGCTATCTTCTCGGTGCGTTATGGGCACTCTTTCGCATTAAAGAAAAATCTATTGCTTCGATTATTGTTGGGTCGGCAGTCGTAGGCAGTTTAAGTCTACTATGCTGTGCTTTCACTCAAATGCCATTAGTTTGGTTCATTTTCTGGCGCACCATTTCGGGTATTGCAGGCGGCCTACTCATGATTTTGGCTCCAAGCTTTGCCATGAAAAATATTGCGACTCATCAAAGACTGAAAGTTAATTTTTTAGGATTTAGCGGGATTGGTGTAGGCGTGTTATCTGAGACCATCATTATTCCTGTACTTAAAAACATGTCTGTCCAATATGTCTGGGAGATTTTGGCAGGACTTTCTCTATTAGGAAGCTTAACTCTTTATCAATTATTAAGCCTTAATACTGCTCAGATTATTAAATCGCAATCGATAACTTTACAAACCTCACAAAAATCACGTTTGGGTCTGGTCATTATTATTGCCTATATGTGTAGTGCTTTTGCTTATATTCCGCACTCATTATTCTGGATGGATTACTTATCAGGAACCCTACATTTTCCATTACAGCAAAGGAATTTATTTTGGGTTCTCTATGGAGTAGGAAGCTGCATTGGTGCATTTGTCGCTTACTGCTTGAGCCGAATAATCGGGTATTTACAAACCATTAAATGGTTATATGCCATTTATTGTCTCGCTGTTGTTTTACCTTTCTTTTCCCAGACCACGTCTTTGCTCGCGTTGTCTTCCTTTCTTACTGGATTACTCACTCCTGCAACGGTGTTTATTAGCTCTTATATTCTGCTACAGATTTATGAGCAGCGTTATCAAAAGCTATGGAGCCTCGCCACAATTGGGTTTGCTAGCACTCAGCTTTTAGGTGGCGTGGTCATTAGTACTTTGCATCATTTGCATTGGTCTTACGCACATCTCTTTCTTTTAGGTGGAATCGTCCTATTTCTTGCGATTTGCCTTTTATTTCCCGTACGCCCTTCCTACATCTCAACTCTCGGAGAAACCGAATCATGAAAACTCTGTTCTTGCCCCTTTTTTTAATTGCTTTTGTTCTCGTTGTTCAGGCCCTAGACCAGAGTTATCAAAAGAAAATCGAACTTCCAAAACCCGCAAAATATCCTGAATTTATGCAATAAAAAAAGCCCCGATTATTGAGGGGCTTTCTCATGGCAGATTTATTTAATCGTCCATGTGTTTAATAATTGCATCACCAAATTCAGAGCAACGTAGCAAGGTTGCACCCGGCATTAAACGTTCAAAATCGTAAGTTACGGTTTTAGCGGCAATCGCTCCCGAAATCCCTTTAATGATCAAATCAGCAGCTTCTATCCATCCCATATCTCGAAGCATCATTTCCGCAGATAGAATGATAGAACCCGGGTTTACTTTATCTTGTCCGGCATATTTAGGTGCCGTACCATGCGTTGCTTCATAAACTGCTATTGCCCCACCAATATTTGCACCGGGCGCAATACCGATTCCGCCTACTTCCGCTGCCAAGGCATCAGAAATATAATCGCCATTTAAATTAAGCGTTGCAATCACTGAGTAGTCAGCAGGACGCATCAGGATCTGTTGTAAAAAAGCATCTGCAATCACATCTTTAATGATGATGTTTTTACCAGTTCTAGGGTTTTTAATTTTAACCCATGGGCCGCCATCAATCAGTTCGCCACCGAATCGATCTAGCGCTAACTCATACCCCCATTCTTTAAACGCCCCTTCGGTATATTTCATGATATTACCCTTATGAACAAGGGTTACCGATGGTTTGTCATTTTCAATTGCAAACTGAATGGCTTTACGGACTAAACGCTGCGAACCTTCTTTCGATACAGGTTTAATTCCAATACCACATCCTTCAGGGAAACGGATTTTTGTAACACCCATTTCTTCTTGAAGAAATCTAATTACTTTTTTAGCTTCTTCAGAATCGGCTTTCCATTCAATCCCTGCATAGATATCTTCCGAGTTCTCACGAAAAATTACCATGTCAGTTAATTCTGGGTGTTGAACTGGTGAAGGAACGCCTTTAAACCAACGTACTGGGCGAACGCAAACATATAAATCTAATTCTTGGCGTAAGGCAACGTTGAGTGAACGAATACCCCCACCCACCGGTGTCGTTAAAGGACCTTTGATTGATACAACGAACTCTCTAAGTGCTTCAAAAGTTTCTTCTGGCATATAGTTGCCATAAATTTTATTTGCTTTTTCGCCGCAATACACTTCCATCCATTCGATCGAACGCTTGCCACCATATGCTTTTAAAATCGCAGCATCTACGACTGCTTTCATGGTTGGCGTAATATCCACACCAATACCATCACCCTCAATAAAAGGAATAATTGGATGATTTGGTACATTCAGTGACAGGTCTGCATTTACTTTAATTTTGTCGCCATCTGCAGGAACCACGATCTTCTGATAACCCATTATGTGAATTCTCCCTTTTTATAATACTTAATTAACCAAAAATAATTATCGATACACAATACTTTCAACTCTTCTTAACGCATAATAGCTTAATTGAATTTAATCATTTTTGGGATTTATATGAGAAATAATAAAATTTCTCACTTAAATAAACCTCAATGTTTTCTCTAGTTATTTGAAAGAAGAAGTCATTTTTTATGAAAATTGTCATTCTCAACAAACCTTATGACGTTCTCTCCCAGTTTCGTAAAGACGAAGCGCATATGACCGTCTCTGACTTTGTTGATGACCCGACTTTGCGTTTGGCAGGCCGTCTTGATATGGACTCTGAGGGTTTAGTTTTTTTAACTGATCATGGTGGCTTGAATCAGTTCATTACTAACCCTGCAAATAAGAAATACAAAACGTATTTAGTTCAAGTTGATGGCGATGTGACTGAAGAAGCTCTTGAACAGCTTCGTAAAGGTGTAGAACTTAATGATGGTATGACGCTTCCTGCAACAGCCATTAAAGTAAGTGAACCAGAGTGGTTATGGGAACGTAACCCACCTGTACGTTTTCGTGCAAATATTCCAACATCTTGGATCGAAATCTCAATTTGCGAAGGCCGTAACCGTCAAGTTCGTCGTATGACTTCTGCGGTTGGTTTTCCAACCTTACGTTTAATTCGTACTAAAATTGGTTCAATTGATTTAGTCCAACTCGGCTTAAAACCTGGGGATGTGAAAGAAATTGAGCCTTTGCTTTACCCTGACTTTAAAGATGTTCCTGCTGAAGAACCTTATCGTTCACGTTCATATGTGAAGAAACCAGGTGGTACTGGCGGTAAACCAATGGTTCGTAAGAATAAAGATGGTTCTACAAAGAAGTCTGGTACAAAACGTATCTGGCAGATGGATGAAAGTGAAAAACCACGTCGTAAAACCAATGGTACAACTCGTCCAAATGCGAAAGCACCACGTGGTCGTGGCCGTAATGATCGATAAGATGTAAATTTTCAAAGCTCACCTAGGTGGGCTTTTTTAATGACTTTTATTTTTATAAGCGTAAAAAAGCCGGTGTTTATACACCGGCTTTTTAGCTATTTACTAACGAGTTAGTAATTAAGCTTCAACAGTTGCAAGAGCTGCATTAAATGTAGCACTTGGACGCATTACAGCATCTACTTTTGCTTTATCAATTGCATAGTAACCACCGATGTCAGCTGGTTTACCTTGTACTTGAGCAAGTTCAGCAACAATTTTCGGTTCTTGTTCAGCTAAAGTTTTTGCAAGAGGAGCAAATTTAGCTTTTAACTCAGCATCTTCGCTCTGTGCAGCAAGCGCTTCAGCCCAGTAAAGTGACAAGTAGAAATGGCTACCACGGTTGTCAATTTCACCCGTACGGCGTGATGGAGACTTGCCGTTATCAAGTAACTTGTCAGTCGCTTCATCAAGCGTCTTCGCAAGTAACTTAGCACGAGCATTATTTTCTTTAATACCCATTTCTTCTAAAGAAGCTGCTAGAGCAAGGAACTCACCAAGCGAATCCCAACGTAAGTGGTTTTCTTCAACAAGTTGCTGTACGTGTTTTGGCGCTGAACCACCCGCACCTGTCTCGTACATACCACCACCCGCCATAAGCGGAACAATAGATAACATTTTTGCAGAAGTACCAAGTTCCATAATCGGGAACAAGTCAGTTAAGTAGTCACGTAAAATGTTACCAGTCACAGAAATAGTATCTAGACCACGTACTACACGCTCAAGTGTGTAACGCATTGCACGTACTTGAGACATAATCTGGATATCTAGGCCGTTTGTGTCATGATCTTTTAAATACGTTTGTACTTTCTTGATCAATTCATTTTCGTGTGGACGGTACGGGTCAAGCCAGAAGATCGCAGGCATGCCTGAGTTACGTGCACGAGTTACTGCAAGTTTAACCCAGTCACGAATCGGAGCATCTTTAACCTGACACATACGCCAGATATCGCCTTCTTCAACATTTTGAGTCAATAACACTTCACCAGTGTCAAGATCGGTAATGTTTGCAATACCAGCTTCTGAAATTTCAAAAGTCTTGTCATGAGAACCGTATTCTTCAGCTTTTTGAGCCATCAAACCAACGTTCGGTACAGTACCCATAGTCTTCGGATCGAAGTTACCATGCCACTTACAGAAGTTGATCATTTCTTGGTAAATACGGGCAAATGTTGATTCTGGCATAACAGCTTTAGCATCATATTGCTTACCATCGGCACCCCACATTTTACCACCAGCACGGATCATTGCAGGCATAGAAGCGTCAACGATGATGTCGTTAGGTGAGTGGAAGTTTGTGATGCCTTTTGCTGAATCAACCATTGCAAGTGCAGGACGGTGTTCTTGACATGCATGTAAATCTTCAATGATTTCTTCACGTAATGACGTTGGAAGAGTTTCGATTTTCTCGTATAACCCAGCCATACCGTTATTTACGTTAATGCCTAATTCGTCAAATAACTTACCGTGTTTTTCAAAAGCTTCTTTGTAATAGATTTTCACACAGTGACCGAAAACGATCGGGTGTGAAACTTTCATCATTGTCGCTTTTACGTGTAAAGAGAACAAAATGCCCGCTTCTTTACAGTCATCAAGTTCTTTTTCATAGAAATCACAAAGTGCTTTCTTGCTCATGAACATTGAATCAATGATTTCGCCGTCTTGTAGCGCAACTTTTGGCTTAAGCACGATGCTCTTACCACTAGTTGTAATGAGTTCCATTTTCACATTACGTGCGCGATCAAGTGTCATTGACTTTTCGCCATGGTAGAAGTCACCTTCTTCCATATGTGAAACATGAGTTTGTGACCACTGTTTCCACTCGCTCATTGAATGAGGGTGTTTTTTTGCGTAATTTTTAACTGCTGCTGGAGCACGACGATCAGAGTTACCCTCACGAAGGACAGGGTTTACTGCTGAACCAAGGCACTTGCCATAACGAGCTTTAATTGATTTTTCTTCTTCAGTTACAGGATTTTCCGGATAATCAGGAATTGCATAACCTTTTGATTGAAGCTCTTTGATACATGCAGTTAATTGCGCAACAGACGCACTGATATTCGGTAGTTTGATAATGTTAGTATCTGGATCTTGTGTAAGACGACCTAGCTCTGCAAGGTTGTCGGATACCTTTTGCTCTTCACTTAGGTAATCAGCGAATTCTGCGAGCACACGTGCAGCTACAGAGATGTCACTTTTAATAATCTCGATGCCAGCTGGCTTAGTAAAGGTCTCAATGATCGGCAGTAGCGAATAGGTCGCCAATAGTGGCGCCTCGTCAGTCAGTGTGTAAATAATAGTTGACTTTTCACCAGCCATATATAGCCCCTTCCGTTTGATTGAGTGTTGAGGACCGAGCTTTTGGCCCAGAGCCTACGAACCGATATGCTTAAATAAAACCCTGAGAGTATCGGCTCTCATTGTCTTCCAGTCAACGAAATATCCAGTGATAACGACATTTCGTAGCGAAATAATACATAATTCAAATCTTTAGATAAGTTTCTAATATCTAACTCATTGTAATACGCACATTCAGATCACTTTTTAGACATTAAACATCATTAAAATACATGAGATATCTTTCAGTGTTCTGACAATTATTATACTTTTCATTCAAAATAAACTCAAAGGTAAAACGGATTTCACCATTTAGAAGGACTTAAAAATAAAAACCGATGTGCAAAACATCGGTTTTTTATAAACTATTTATTAGCGTTAATCTAAGCTTTTAACTAACCATTTTTCAGTTTTAGCCTGATCTTCAACCACAAGCTCAACTTCGGTTAAATCAGATGTAGCACACTCAACTTCAAAAGATATTAACTCGTCGCGACGGAAAGCAAATACAGTATAAATACCATCCAGTTTTGCATACTTCTCGATAAGCTTAGTGGATGCTTTTAAACCATCAATTGCAATAATCACATCATTGGCAGAAATACCTGCTTTTGCTCCAACGCTATCACGGCGAGCACTCTGTACCAGTACACCTTCTGGTTTATCAACAAGTTTTAAGCCTAATGGCAAAGATTTGTCAGTTTTAACTCTATAGCTTAAGCCAAACTCAGGAAACAGCTGATCAAGCGGCAATTCATCGGTCGTATTAATCAAATGATTAATTTGTTCAACCCAGTTATCACCTGTCAACTCTTTACATAAATCAAAAATGGTTCGCTCATTTACTTGAACGCCATTTTGAGTATTTTCATATAATCGACGCATTAAATCATCAAGACTAGAACCACGTAGACGTAAACCTAGATCTAGGCACAACGCAACCAAAGCACCCTTATTGTAGTAACTAGTGCCTGCGTTATTTGAATTTTCATCTTGACGATAAAATTTGATCCAAGCATCAAAACTGGATTCAGAAACAGACTGGATCAAGCGACCCGGATTTTGTAAATAGCGATCAATTTGTGATTTCAACAAATCCAAATAAGACTTTTGAGAAATCACACCGCTACGCAATAAAATTAAGTCATCATAATATGAAGTAAAACCTTCAAATATCCACAGCAAAGAGGTGTAACTTTCTTGATGCAAATCATAATTTGCAAAGTTTTCTGGACGGATAAACTTCACTAACCATGAATGAAAATATTCATGACTGCATAATCCTAAGAAACGTTGATAATCTTTAGAAGGTTCAGCCGGCTCATTCGATTTTGGCAAATCATCACGTGGTGTAATAAGGCTTGTGCTATTGCAATGCTCTAATCCACCATACGTACTCCCTGTTGCCATGGTCATAAAGGTATAGTTTTTAAATGGTGCTGAACCGAACATATTTATTTCAGTCGCACAAATCTTTTCAATATCGGCTTTTAAGCGATCAAGATTGGTATTGTGTTGACCAGAAATTACGAACTCATGTTCAATACCTTGTGTTTCAAAACTAAAGCGCGTTTGATCAGCCAACTCAAATGGGCTATCAATAAGCTGGTCGTAATGATCTGCTTTTAAGGTAAAACGGCCTTTAACCAAACTCTTTGAGCTTAAACCAGTCGCTAACTGAAAATGCTTTAACTCATCTGGCAAGAAAATTTCCAACTCACAAGCAGATTGTTCCTGTCCTTCCAGAGCCAAACATACACAGGCTGGATTAATATATAAACGCGTCTGGTCTACATAAGCACCACGTACAGATAAATCATATGCATAGACATCATATTCAAGCGTCATTAACTCATGGTCTGTATTAAATAAACGCCAGCGATTTTTGCTGGTTTTTTTAATATCGAGCATACGTCCAGCTTCATCATAAGCTTTAACGGATTCAATATGTTTTGAGAACTCTCGAATTAGATAACTACCCGGAATCCACGTTGGTAGCCAAAGTTCCTGATTCGGATTGGCTAAAAAACGAATTGTTACGTGAACAAGGTGCTGTTTGTAATCATCGAACTCAATTTGATAATGCAACATAAATTCTTCAATTTAAAATAAGAACGGCTTCACATTAGATTATCACTTTTTTGTATCGTCTTGCGTAGATGTATTTTTTGACAACAATTCCCACTAGCCTTCGACTAAAAAAAGGCATAGCATGCTGTGCATCTGTGTCCCGTATTTGCCAGTAAAAGTTAAGGTCATCCGTGAAATTTTTTCTATCTCTTTTTACCCTGTTCAGTATTTTCTGCACTACCCTAACCAATGCCGCTTTACTCAATATTGCACCTGAAAGTGTTGAAGCCGCAGCATGGACTATTGTAGATACTCAATCGGGTCAAATCATTGCTGAGCATAATAGTCATGTGCAACGCGCACCAGCATCTTTAACCAAAATGATGGTTGCTTATATTGCCTTAAAAGAGATTAAAGCTGGAAAGCTGAAAAAAGATGAAATCATTACTGCAACACCTGTAGTTAGTGTAGTGCAATGGGATGAATCTCAAATGTATCTCAAAGCTGGCGAACAGATCTCGGTTGATCAGCTATTAGCTGGTTTAATTGTGATGTCTGCTAATGATGCAGCTGTGACTTTAGCTGAAAAAATTTCTGGTGATGTTCCGCACTTTGTACAACGTATGAATCAAGAAGCTCAGGCTTTGGGTATGAAAGACACCCATTTTAGTAATCCTCCCGGAATTACAATGCCTGACCATTACACAACAGCACATGATCTTAGCTTATTGGGTCAGGCTTTAATTAAACAAACTCCTGAATATTTGCATTATTCAAAAATGCCAAGCTTTAGCTACAATCAACGCTTTCACCATGCGACTAACCTTGCATTGAAATATGACCCATCTGTTGACGGCTTAAAAACTGGTTACACTAAAGCAGCGGGTTATAATTTGGCATTAACAGCTTCACGTCCTTCATTTTCATCTGACTTAGCTCAAAGACGTTTATTGGTGATCGTTTTAGGTACACCAAGTGCGGTTAAACGTGCAGAAATTGCAGATAAGTTAATGAATCTTGCTTATGCTTATACACGCGATGAAGTCATCATTCCTCAGCAAAAACTCATTGCTGAGCTCCCTGTTATAAAATCAACGCTTAAAATGTTTAAGGTTGAAACTAAACAACCAACGATTGTGACCACCTCTTTATATGCTGAACCGACCCCAATTGATCTCAACACCTTTGATAATGTGACTCAGCGCGTTCAAGTACTTGATAACAACCTGCAACCAAATGTTATTGCTCCGTTAGAAAATACTCAAACACGTGTAAATATTGAATTAAATGAAAAGCAATTAACTGCACCATTAACAAAAGTGATGAGTTTGGCGACAGTATCTATTTATCAAAACAACCAGCTTATTCGTAGTCTTCAAATTGAAGATAACGTACGTATTGAAGAAGCTAATATTTTCCAAAAAATCATAATGTGGTTTTCTAGCCTCTTCTCTATTTTTTCATCAAGTGAACACAGCGCAGCAAAACTCTACCCTGTAGATTCGCATTAAAAACATCAAATTGTGCACAGAGGCACAATAAATTTTACATATAAAAGATGGCATAATTCAGCCATCTTTTTTTTATAGAAAAATAATTAGGTGATAAAAATGGCCCAAGAATTACATCATATTGTTATCGTTGGTGGTGGAGCTGGCGGTTTAGAACTGGCTACTCAACTCGGCGAAACCTATGGAAAAAATAATAAGGCTAAAATTACATTAGTTGATCAAAATCTTACTCATATCTGGAAACCCCTGCTTCATGAAATTGCAGCAGGTTCTTTAAATCCGCATGAAGAACAGACTAACTATTTTGCTCATGCAGAAAAACATCACTATGAGTTTGTGTTAGGAACATTAGTTGGAGTTAATAAAGATAAAAAATTCATTGATTTAATTCCGCCGCAGGTTTCTAAAGAACAAAATACCAATATTCAGCAATTGAGTTACGACACGCTTATTTTAGCGCTTGGTTCTGTGTCAAATGACTTTAATACAGCAGGCGTGCGTGAAAACTGCCATTTCCTCGACAGTCGTAAACAGGCTGATGTCTTCCAGCAAGATTTATTGCATCTATACATTGAAGCTCAAAACCAACCTGATCAACGTACGTTAAATATCGGGATTGTTGGAGCTGGTGCAACAGGTGTAGAACTTGCTGCCGAACTCATTGAAACGACTAAAAACTTTTATCGATATGGTTTAAAAAAGATTCATCCCAACCAAGTTAAAATTACCCTAATTGAGGCTTCTGAGCGCATTTTACCTGCTCTAAGTGAAAAAACGGCTGAGCATAGTGCAAAACAGCTCAAAAAAATGGGCATTGAAGTTTTAACAAAACATCGCGTTGAAAAAATTGATGAGCATTCCATCTATTTTGGTAATGGTGATCAATTAAAAAGTGATATTACCGTCTGGGCTGCTGGTGTAAAAGCACCAAAAGTTTTAGAAAGCTTTACTGATTTTGAACGCGACAATATTAACCGCCTGATGGTCTACGCAACATTACAAACCTATTCCGACCCAAATGTATTTGCTTTTGGTGATTGTGCCCGTTGCCAACTTGATGCAAGACATCCTCCACTTGGCCCGCGTGCTCAAGTTGCAAGCCAACAAGCGAGCTTTTTAGTCGATGCTATGGCTGCTCGACTTAATGGCCGATCACAACCCATGTTTACCTTTAACGACAAAGGTTCGCTTGTGTCTTTAAGCCGTAATAAAGCCGTTGGAGAATTACTTGGCGATGTAAGTGTGCAAGGATATATTGCCAAAACAATGTACGTATCTTTATATCGTTTACATCAAGCAACGATTCACGGGTACACCCAGGCTGGACTACTCACAATGAAAGATTTACTTACAAGACGTGTACGTCCAAAAATTAAACTATATTGAGTTGAATTTTTTAAGTTCATCCCTATTTAGATAAAAACGCATTATATAAAAGTGTTAAAGATTCAAATTTTGTAGTCTACAAAATTTATTTTTCACTTTATGATGTACGCTTTAATTGATTGAATGGATCAAAAACATGACTGCTATTGCAAATAACCACGTGGTTTCATTCCACTACAAATTAACAAACGCTGAGGGTGAAACACTTGATCAATCTCAAGGTGAACCACTTGCCTATTTGCACGGTGCAGGCAATATCATTCCTGGTTTAGAAAATGCATTAACAGGTAAAACTGTTGGTGAAAAATTTACTGTTAACGTACCAGCAGCTGAAGGTTATGGCGAATATAACCCAGATCTAGTTCAAGAAGTTCCAGCTCAAATGTTCCAAGGTGTTGAGAACATTCAACCTGGTATGCAATTCCAAGCGCAAACAGACGACGGCGTACAGATCGTAACTGTTAAAGCGGTTGAAGGCGACAACATTGTTGTTGATGCTAACTTCCCACTTGCTGGTCAAGATTTAACTTTTGAAGTTGAAATCGTAGAAATCCGTGAAGCTTCTGAAGAAGAATTAGATCACGGTCACGTACACGGTGCGGGTGGTCATCACCACTAATGCATCTGTAAAGATGATAAGAGCAAAGCTTCGGCTTTGCTTTTTTTATGTCTTTATTTTATATAATATCTTGATAACAAAAATCTAACTCACTCAACTTTATAAAGGTATCTTTCATGTCAAGCGTAAATCAGCTTATTTGGTTTCGTCAGGATTTGAGAGTTCGGGATCATGCTGCATTATGGCATGCCTGCCAACAAGGCCCTTCGATTGGGTTAATTATTTTGTCGCCTGAACAATGGAAAATACATCACGATGCGCCTATAAAAATTAATTTCTATTTACGCCAGCTTCAACAACTCAAAAAAGAATTAGAACAGCTTAATATTCCACTTATCATTCAAGTCATTCCCTACTGGAAAGATATTGCAGACTATATTTCTAAGCTCGCTCAACAACTCAATATCGAAAATGTTTACTCAAATATAGAAGTAGGTGTGAATGAGTTGAAAAGAGATAAAATTGTACAACAAGCTTTAAATCAACAGAGTAAAGAGCTTTTTTTATTTCATGACCGCACGATTTTCCCTTTACGTTCCATTCGTAATCAGTCACGGCAACCGTATCAAGTTTTCAGTGCATTCAAAAAAGCTTGTTACTCGAAACTAGATATAAGTGGCTTGCCCCAGTGCTATCCAATTCCTGAGAAACAAAATACCTATCCAGAGTCTTATTCAACTATAAAAAGTTTAGATCTAGAAGATATTGAAGCTTTTTTTGACTCATCAATTTCGAAAGAGCAACAAGACTTATGGCCTTTCGGAGAAGATTTTGCTCTGGAGCAGCTCGATTTATTTATTGAAGATCATTTATCTACTTATAAATTAGAACGTGATTTTCCAAATTTAAAAGGTACTAGCCAACTTTCTCCTTATTTAAATCTTGGAATTTTATCTATTCGCCAATGTTTACAGGCTCTCTTTCGTGCTGAACATGGCAACTTTCATCTGTCAAACGAGGGCCAGCAAACATGGTTAGATGAATTACTTTGGCGCGAATTCTATCAACATATTTTATTTGATTTCCCGCATGTCTCTAAGCACTTTCCTTTTAAGCAAAATACTCAAAATATTAAGTGGGAAAATAATCAAGAGCATTTGGTCGCATGGCAAAATGGCCAAACAGGCATACCGATTATTGATGCGGGCATGCGCCAGCTACAAAAAACAGGATGGATGCATAATCGTGTCCGCATGATTACCGCTATGTTTTTGTGTAAAAACCTACTCATCGATTGGCGAGTTGGTGAACAATGGTTTATGGAACACTTAATCGATGGTGATTTAGCTGCGAATAATGGTGGCTGGCAATGGTGTGCATCCACAGGAACTGATGCTGTACCCTATTTCAGAATTTTTAACCCTATTGCTCAATCTAAGAAATTTGACCCAAATGGAGACTATATTCGTCAATGGGTGGATGAATTAGCTCATCTAGACAATAAAATGATTCATGAACCCTACTCAACCAAAACTAATCTTCAATTGAATTATCCAAAGCCAATTGTTGATTTAAAAGAAACGCGTATCAACGCAATTGAAACATTCAAGAATCTTTAGACGCCACTTCTGTCTTTTGTGTTTATTTTTGATTAAAAAAAAACGAGAAATTTGACTATATTGTGACTTTACTCTAAAAATGATTATAAAGGGATTTATAAAAGGACAAACACAACAATAAATTCAAAAAACATCACAGTTCATTAGAAAAGTATAAAAATTAACATTACAAAAAAAGGTAGCCAGAGCTCGCATGCAACAAAAGAACCCAGGTAGAACACTCGTCTTATGGATTATTGCAGCTCATCTATTTATGGGTATGGTGGCATATGAGTGGTTGCCTGTGAGTTTTAGAGGAAGCTGGATTTTTATCCTCATTCTTTTAATTTGTGGTGCTTTTTTAGAAGTTGGTGCCTCTTTAATTGTTGGTTTACTCGCTTTTATAGGTGTTGCAGTATATTTTCTACTCGACTTAGGTGCACAGACACACATTGAACGTCAGCTTCTTTTACTTTTTATTATTCCCCTGATTCCGCTTTTTCTTAGTGCTGTACGCCACAATATTGAAATTAATGTCCAAAAATACCGTGATATTCAAAGTTATGACCGTAACTATCGTCGTGATATTTTCCCACTTAGCGCACTAAAGTATTTTCAACGTAGCTTCTTTAAACTTCTCGATCATCATCACATACAAGACTATGAAGTTTTTGAAATTAGAGTTCTCAATCGAAGCTTAATCAAAGAAATGTTAGGTGATGATGTATGGAAAACCACTCAAAATGACATGATCAAAATTTTGAGCCAGCATCAGCCTCAAGAAATTATTTTCCAATTTGCCGATGATGATCTAGAAACGATATACAGCATTGTTCTTCGTAAGAACAAAACGGAAGAAGAACCTGACTTTATTAAAAAATTAAAAGAAATTATGACCTTACGGCTTGATGTAAAATATAAAATTATTCAGATTCCGCCTGAAGAGGAGATTACTTAATGTCTAATCTTCTTAATATTTGTGGAATTATTATTGCCTCTAGTCAATATCCAGATGGCACTTTACAACAATTCTATCGTCAATATTATCATTGTGAAATTAAATCTGAACAAACAAAAACCGAAGTTCAAAGTGTTAATGATCTTTCCATGTTTTTCCCATATCAAGACACATGGTGGCCTATTTTTACAATTGACCAAATCAATTCAGATAGTTTTCAAAGGCTTATTCATAAAGGGATAAAGCCCGGCATCATATTACCGGATGAAGTTTTTAGCTTTTCTCATTATTTCTTATTAAAAGAAGCAGTCAGCCAAGGTGCTATTCCCATTGCACATTTTAAATCGGAACAACCCCAATATTTTGCGGCCAAAGCTACATTTTCGACTGCTATTGGTTTACGGCCTATGGCTGCTTTTGTTTCGACAGGTTGGGATGAAAACTTAATTTCACAAACTGCCGGCAGCTATATTGTTCAATTTAATCCACCGGAACTTCCTCTGCCCTCTAGAGAGATCAAACAAAAGCAGCACTTATTTTATTCAGCTAAAAGTTTTAATGGTCATATTTCAGGTTATGAAATTATTATCAATCCTCCTGCTGATTTACCAACCACAAATATTCGATACCCTCAACTCGGAATATCATGGCGATTTAATCATATCAATTATATAAGTACGCCCGAACATGTAAAAACTAGTTTTATTGGATACATCTTTATTGCTTTAAGCACAGTCGTAGTACCACTCGATTTGATTTTAACCAGTACCTATCCTGACCTTCTTGGTACCTTCGGCAGCTATATTTCATGGATCTCCTTGGTAATCGGAGTGATTTTATTGTTATTGCTGATCTCGTCTATTATTAGGAGGGTTAAATCAAATGGCTCCCATTGATATTCTCTTCCTATTTGGTTTTTTGGGAATCTGGATTCCACAAGCATTTTGGGCTTGGTTAAGTTATCAAGCTTGGAAATATTCAAAAACAGCAGAAAAAGAGTTGCAGAACCTTCCTGTGCCAGATAGATGGCCTGTTTTGAGTGTTTTGATTCCTGCCTATAATGAAGGCGTAGTGATTGAAGATACGTTACATGCAATCGCTCAGCAGGATTATCCAGCCGAAGCATATGAAGTTTTGCTCATTAATGATGGTTCTAAAGATAACACCCTAGAAATTGCCGAAAATCTAGCGCAGATTTATCCTTGCATAAAAATTGTCAATGTTCCTAAAGGAATGGGAGGCAAAGGTAAATCTAGAACGCTTAATAATGGCTTACCCCATGCCAAAGGTGAACTCATTGTTGTTTATGATGCAGATAGTACACCTGAGCCTGATTGTGTACGTCTCTTAGCTCAAACGCTAATTGCCGATAAAAAATTAGTGGCTGTAAATGGCAAAGTCAGGACTCGTAATTGGCAAGATAGTATTTTGACTCGCTTTATTGCCATTGAGTTCATCTTTTTCCAATGGATATTTCAAGGCGGCCGCTGGCAACGTTTCCAACTATCGACATTGATGGGTACCAACTATGTCATTTGGCGTGATGCATTAGAAACCTTAGGTGGTTTTGATGAGAAATCATTGGTCGATGACACTGAAATGAGCTTCCGGATTTTTATCGGCCAAAAACGAATTAAATGGGTACCCTACGCAATTGGTTGGCAGCAAGATCCACCATCTTTGAGTGTATTTATTAAACAGCGCTCACGTTGGACTCAAGGTAATTTTTATGTGACTCGTAAATATTTACCTGTAGCGTTAAGAACACCTTTTCCTATCGGAATTGAAATTCTGAATAACATTATGTGCTACGTACTTTTCGTACCCGCATTACTCTGGAGTCATATTACTTTAGCCCTTGGGTTACTCGGTATTGCAGGTATCTCAGTTCCTGGTCCGTTCACATTATTGTGGGGCCTCTCGTTTTGCCTGTACGTTGCACAAATGTGGTTTACCTTATCTTTAGAAAGGGCCAAACCAGAACTCTATTTTTACTCTGTTTTATCTTATGTAACTTACTCACAAATATTTCTATTTATTGTATTTAAAGCGGCATATGACATGCTTAAAAATAAAATACAGGGCAACTCCCTTCAATGGTACAAAACGGAACGTAGCAAGGAGAAAAAATAAATGAAAAAGACTTTTGATCTTTACAAAACAGCTCAAGTGCTCCTTGCCAGCACCAGTCTTATGCTCGCCATGTCTGCTCATGCGTACACATGGAAACTCGACGATATTAGTACCTCCACTAAATATACGGTCGAGCCCCATTTTTTCTATATTGGAAAAGGTGCTCAGTGGCAAAACATTCAGTTTTCAAGTGATTATTCCACTGAAAGTGATACAACTTTACTGGTAAAATATGATGATAAACTCATTTATAACACTACGCTGAGCGGGGACGGTCAATTCAAATTTGATATCCCAGCAAGTCAGAGTGGCTTTCATCGTTTAGATTTTATTATTCAACAATATGCAAAACCCACCACTCTGAATCAAACTAAGGATTCTTTTTGTTCTGAAGATATTGATCACTTAACTTATTTAAGTAATTCTCAACTCGATTTTACGCCTATTCGTAATGAATACCGTTTAAAAGACTTACCAGATGCTTTAGCTAATCCACAAGCGAGACGGCCTACTCCATTTGTTGGTATTTTAAAATATAACCGTAAAGAGATTGTAGAAGCTTCCATGCTGGCTAGATTAGCAAGTTCATGGACCTCAATAACGCCAATTGAATGGGTTGATTCAGGTCAAACCAACTTAAACCCTGAAACAAATTTTATTATTGAAGTGATTCGCTCAGCTACGCCACTCAAAGGGGGAGCATTAGTACAAATTGCAAAACCAGCAGATGGCGTAGCCACTCTTTCAATTACTTATCACACACCTGAAGAACTCACTGCTGCCATAAATGGATTAATTAATCCTTCTTATGTACAGCAACTTAATACAGGAAGTGCAATTTTCCCAACGACTATTTCAAACCCAGCGTGGGCTCAATTTAAAAAAATCGAGACTCTTGCAGACTTAGGAATTGATGATTTTAGATTGAACCACGCTGAAAAAAACTTATTTCTTGACTTCCCATCGGTATGGCAACCAACCGATATTTTACAAGGACAAATTGCACTTCGTATTCAAAGTGGTCTACTACAAGGTTCGAATATTACAGCTTGGATTGATGGCGGGTTAGCGGGAAGTATGAAAACAGCTGACCTTGCTTCAGACCCTGTAAATCGACAATTCAATATTTTTGCAAAAGCTATTTCAAATACAACCAATTTTAGTTTAAAGCTTGAGAATTCGGTCATTGCTAATTCTCAGTGTCTACCGAATGCTCATGGTTCACTCTGGATTGATACGGCGAAATCTACTTTAAAACTACCGCATAAACTCAAAAATGGAGTAGCTGCAATTTCCATGACTTTAGCAACTACTCCCACCATTGCGATTGATGATCAGTCTGGTGCTTTAAATATTGCTATTATTTTGGGCCAAGTTGCTAAAAAAATGTTGTTAACAGACGCCCCTATTCCCCTGAACCTTGTACGTTACTCACCTAATGCACCTCAATCAATAAATGTTCGGGTCAATAAAGATATTTATAAACAGCAAGTGTTAATGCATCAAGATATTATTTATGCACCTGCTGCAGTTAATGGTTTTATTGTCAGTTATAACAATAACCGTTTTGATGTGATTACCGACTCAGAAGGTGGCGCGCAAAGCTTCATGCATCTTTGGGAAAAAATACAGCATAAAATTCCAAATAACGTGACAAAAATGTTGGTTTCAGAAAATGGAAATATTTATGTTTTACAAAAACTCATTGTCGGAAATCAAAAAGCACCTTTAGTACAACAATCCTCTTTCTTCTTATTAGTTGTGATTATCTCTGCAATTATGATAATAATTATCTTTTTGTGGTACTGGTTAAGACGGAATAATGAAAAAACAGATACCAATTAAAATAACTACTTTTATTATTTTAATAATATGTAGTGTCATGGCTGGCGCGGGGTTGTTTAGACATCAAGAACAAGCCCCGCATATTGAGGGTATTTTCTGGCAACCCGATAATGACACTACCCCACCAAAAGGGAACTGGCACTATTTAGGTGTTAATACTTTTGTGCCCCAATGGTCTGTGGTTGAGTCTAAATCATGGTGGAAAGAATCAAATCTTCCACAATGGGAAAAAGCCATTAACTTAGAAAAAATTAAACAAGAGCCATGGGCTAAAAATCTGATATTAGGCCTAGCAGGTGAATATAATGAACCTAATGCACGAGCAAACGTCATTGAGTTAGGTGAAAAATCTGCCCAAATTATCCAAGAACAAAAGAGCCCTCCTAAAGGATATTACTTTCCTGTCGAAGCAGATCCAACGTGGTTAAGAGTAAGTGCTTTAGGTCAGGTTTTGGCAAAACTTCCAGCACCTGTGTGGGTAAGCATTTATAGTGGTGAAAGTGAGCCTGAACATTATGATTTATGGGTCAAAAGCTGGTTACCCGAACATGCCGGAGTGTTTTTTCAAGATGGCGTAGGTGTAGGCGTACGATCTCCTGAACAAGCGAAAAATATTTTAAATCAACTTGAACAAAAACTTGGCAAAGATAAAGTAATTATCGTATTAGAAGCTTTTAGAATTAAAAAGAATGGAAAATTCAGGGCTGCCTATCCTTGGGAAATTATTTCCCAATTGAAAGCATATGAAGGCAAAACTGTCTATATTTTTGATGGGCCTCATTATATGAGCCGTTGGTCAGTCAATATTGTTAGCTTGTGGTATCGACTCACTTATGGTGGTATTCCTAGCACCATAAGTGAGAACAAATCGTTTAGTAAAAATTATGCAACGCCATAAGATTTAGCAATTTGGTCAAGAATACGCTGAGCCGCCAGCCCATCACCAAATGGATTTTCTACATGCGCCATTTTGTCATAATGCTGCTGATTGGTAAGTAATTTCTCAGCTTCTTCAATAATTTTTTGCTGATTTGTACCCACTAAAACTCCTGCGCCCACATCAACAACCTCAGGGCGTTCAGTTGTATCTCGCAAGATTAGAACAGGTTTATTAAACGACGGACTCTCTTCTTGTAAACCACCCGAATCCGTTAAAATAAATATCGATCTATCTATGACAGCCAATAAACTTGGGTAGTCTAACGGTTTAACGAGATGGATTTGAGCGTGGTCTTTAAACCTACCATGCACAACATCATGTACAGCCGGATTTAAATGTACCGGCCAAACAAAATGTAGCGAAGGATGCTGTTGAGCTAGATATTCAACAGCATTACAAATGTTTTGAATGCCCTCACCAAAGTTTTCACGACGATGTGCTGTAATTAAAACAACCTGATCTTCTTGCTTTAATTGAATTCCATGTTTTTCTAATTGATTTATTAACTCTGCCCTTTCAGAAATAAGTTTTCGTCCAAGGTAGACTGCATCTACAACGGTATTACCTGTTACGGTAATTAAATCTGAAGGTATCTGTTCATTTAATAAATTCTTTTTTGATTGTTCTGTTGGGGCAAAATGCCATTTTGTAATACGGGAAACTAACTGACGATTACCTTCTTCAGGAAAAGGGTGATCTAAATCATAAGAACGTAAACCTGCCTCTACATGAGCTACAGGAATTTTCATTGAAAATGCGACCAAACCAGCTGCTAGTACGGTGGTCGTATCACCTTGGATAACAATAGCATCTCTTTTTTTCCCATCAGTGTATACATGTTCAAGTTGGCTTAAACCATGTATTAATAGCTGATTAAGACTTTGTCCAGCATTCATAATTTTAAGACGATGATCAATTTCAACGTTAAAGAAATCTATCGCATCTCTTACCAATTCATCATGTTGCCCAGTAAAAATAACTTCAACCTCAAAACGCGGATCTTGTTTTGCCAATAAAATAACAGGGGCTAATTTAATTAATTCAGGTCGAGTACCAAACACAATAGATATAAAAATTTTCTTCATTCTTAGAAATCCTTATAAAAAACAAGTTCCACACGAGTATTGTTGTAATGATCTTTCGTATTTACTGGCACATCTTTAAAATAATTGCCATATAGACGTTCAACACGTAATTTTATAGGTTGATAATTAAAAGGCTGCCATGAAATGCCGGGGCCATATTCAAATAAATTATTGTAATATTCATCTTTGCTGTCGGCCAATCCATGGAGTTTTAAATATGCCTGAACAGTTCCTGTTTCACCTTTATAGACATTTAAACCTGTACGTAAGCGCAAATCGCCAATGACGTTATAATCTTCTCTCGAATAAGTTGCCACATTCCCATATAAATCACTGAAATAATTATTGAAACATAGCGCGGTATCGCAATTATTTTGTGAATTCCACTCTTGATAACCAGTAACACCACCAACTACACTTTCACGAAATTTTTTCCGATTTCTATCAATCAAGTCATAACTTCCACCAACTTCGACATAAGCTCGGACAGGAATTGAAGTCCACGGTTGATAATTTGCACCTACTCCTAGCGTTACAGCATTTTCATCAATAATTTCAGGTCGCACCCCACCTTGAGATTTAGTATCGCGGTTTAAATTAAGAAAGCCGTAGACTTGAGCCCGTCCATTGTCGATATTTTTACCGTACCGAACTTTTAAAGGAAAAATAACATCGTCATAACGTGACTCATAAGATGGTGCAAAATAAATATCACCAAAATATGGCTTAACTTCACCCCCGCTTAAATTTTTAACCGCCTGAGTTGCTTTATTAGCGATATCTGTATCTTTTGACTGAGTAAGATCTTTAAAAATCACTAAAGCTTCTTTATTTTTTTTCTGCGAATTAAGCAGATATGCTTCTTGTAGTTTCAATGTGTCATCTGTCGGCTCTAAAGCCTCCGCTTTCCTTAAACTTTGCAAAGCAGCATCTTGCTTTCCTATCCTAATTTGTAAGTAGGTTAAACTTTTCCAGACTTTAATATCTGTGGGTGTCATCTCACCAAGTTCTAGTAATATTTTTTCGGCATTCTCAGGTTGCGTTTTTTCTATTTTATAAAATTGATCCCACTTATCATAAATCGGGTTTCCGGGTTTATATTCTTGACTCACATTCTCTTGGGCAAAGGTAGTCTCAATAGTGATTAAACCCAGAGCAGGACACATCGAACCGATAACGATAAACGAACGGGTTAGAGATTTTATTGTTTTGCTATTCATTGAGACCTCTAGAGTAAAAAAGTGGATAAAACTATTCGGAAAATACAGTTAAAATTCAATCAATATAATAATTAAATTAATCAATTAACCTATTTATGTTATGCAAGCTGGCATGTTCTATCATTGATTCATTTCCTCTCTTGTTTATATTTTGTTTTAAAAGTATTTATCTGATTGTTTTTCCTATAATGACACATTTTTTAATCGTATTATTGTAAATAATCTTATAGGATAAGATAAAAATTTATAACCACCACTAGGTAAAACACATGGCTTTTCCACATCATACAGAGCATCATGCAATTCACCGTTCAGGTTGGTTAAGAGCTTCAGTATTAGGGGCTAATGATGGAATTATTTCCGTCACTAGCTTAATTATGGGCATGGCAGCAAGTGGAGCCAGCTCACACACTCTATTAATTACATGTATAGCTGGATTAATCTCAGGCGCAACCTCGATGGCTGCCGGAGAATATATTTCAGTAAAATCTCAAGAAGATATTGAAAAAGCAGATCTAGCTATTGAAGCAAAAGAACTTTCAAAACATCCTCAGAAAGAATTAGATGAATTAACTCATATTTATATTTCTAGAGGCCTATCTAAAGAGTTAGCTCAAGAAGTTGCTTTGCAGCTGACAACTCATGATGCTTTAGGTGCTCATGCTCGAGACGAAATCGGTATCCATGAAAATACCGCAGCCAATCCTATTCAAGCAGCACTTTCTTCGGCGGCTTCATTTTCATTTGGGGCATTTCTCCCAATGCTTGCCATCTTATTTAGCCCAGAACATCTAATTACACCAAGTGTACTTATTACGGGTATTGCAGCACTGGCTATCTTAGGTGCACTTTCTAGTTATTTTGCAGGTACATCTAAAATCAAAGGTAGTTTACGTATTACGTTATGGGGAATTTTAGCAATGGCTTTTGCAAGCTGGATCGGTTCTTTATTTAATGTGACTCCTTTATAAAAAATAGGTTTTAAAGGATATTAGCTAAAGTATTTAAAAACGAAATAGCCAATATTATTTGCTCTAGGTTCTGATTTCACGTTATGGTGAAGAGAAAGAAATGAGGTGAATAAAATGACCCTGTTACAACAACTTGAAATAAAACATCCTATTTTTCTTGCACCAATGGCAGGCGTATCTACGCCCGAACTTGCTGCCGAAGTTTCTAATCAAGGTGGACTCGGGTCTTTAGGATTGGGTGCAAACACGGCGCAAAGTGCCCGAGAACAAATTTTAAAAACACAAACGCTAACCGAAAATCCATTTCAGGTTAATTTTTTCTGCCATCAACCTGAACAATTGAACCCTCAAACATCGAACCAATGGATTGAATATTTACGACCACAATTCGAAAAATTCGGCGTAAAACCTCCACAAACATTAAACTGTATTTATCCAAGTTTTCTTGATAATGATGACTTTTTAAATGTGGTATTAGAAACAAAACCCAAAGCAATTAGTTTTCATTTTGGAATTCCTCATCCTCATCAAATTCAAGCGTTAAAAGATGCTGGAATTCTAACGATGGTTTCTGCAACTAATTTAGTTGAAGCACAAGCAATCGAAGCCGCCGGCATAGATATTATTATTGCTCAAGGTATTGAAGCAGGTGGCCACCGAGGAATCTTTAATAAAACTTTTGATGCAGCCATCAAAACAAGTGATTTAGTACAACTGATTGTAAAACACTGCAAACCACCTGTAGTCGCTGCTGGTGGTATTATGAATGGATCGCAAGCCAGACATATGTTGAGCTTAGGAGCCTCTGCTGTTCAACTTGGAACAGCATTTGTTCAATGCCTCACATCCAATGCATCTACTGAATACCGTAAAGCTTTATTTAATGAACCAGTAACACAAATTAGTGCAAGCCTTTCTGGTCGTCCGGCCCGCGGCCTACTCAACCACTGGCATACACAAATTGACTTACCTAATCGCCCTCCTCAACCAGAATATCCATATGCTTATGATTTAGCGAAACAGTTAAATACAATTGCAAGCAAACATCAGGACTATGGTTTTGGCGCGTTTTGGGCAGGTAGCAACGTATCGCAAATAAGAGAATTAGATGCTGCCGATCTAGTTAACCAACTAGTTGTAGAAATGCTAGATGATGACTAAAGTATAAAAAAGCCAGTCTTATGACTGGCTTTTTTATTTAATGCGTCTGCAATAAGTTAACTTGCTCGACTTGCACATCACTCATCAAATTGCCTTCAGCTAATAATTGATTGAAATAACTCTCAACCACCAATGCTTGCTCAGCAGTACTTTCAACTTTATACATATTTTGGCGAAATTCATTGCTCGAACGTAAGCCTTTGGTGTACCAAGCGATGTGCTTACGAGCAATACGACATCCAGAATATTCCCCATAAAATTGATAAAGCTCTGATAAATGCCCAAGTAGCACGTGCTTAACTTCTTCAATATTAGGCGCCGCTAAGTGCTCTCCAGTTTTTAAATAATGAGAAATTTCACGAAAAATCCACGGACGGCCCTGAGCTGCGCGGCCAATCATAATTGCATCTGCTCCAGTGTAATCCAGCACATATTTTGCTTTTTCAGGACTATCTATATCACCGTTCGCAATAAGTGGAATATTGATTAATTCTTTAACATGTTTTATCAAATCATAACGTGCTGTATTTAAATACATGTCTTCACGCGTCCGGCCGTGTAAGGCTAATGCAGCAATTCCCGCTTCTTCTGCTCTTTTTGCTACTCTTAAAATATTTTCGTGTCCATTTAAAAATCCTAAACGGGTTTTTAACGTAACAGGAACATCAACAGCAGCGACCACCGCATCAAGAATTCGTGCCACCAAGTCTTCATCTTGTAATAGTGCTGAACCTGCGAGTTTATTACATACTTTTTTAGCAGGACATCCCATATTAATATCAACAATTTGTGCGCCATTTGCCACTTGATAACGTGCAGCCTCTGCTAACTGCTCAGGATCAGAACCTGCAATTTGTGCAGAAATCGGTGCGAGTTCGCCATCAAAATTTGCACGATAGAGGCTTTTCTTACTCATCCGCAAAGTCTTATCGGCAGTCATCATTTCGCTCACTGCATGACCTGCGCCAAAATACTTGCAGAGCGTTCTAAATGGGCGGTCTGTTACGCCAGCCATAGGAGCAACGATTAAATTATTTGACAGTTGATAGGGACCAATATACATATATATTCATACAATTGATGATCAACATAGTATACTTCATCCGCTTGATCGGCTCATCTTTTTATGCAGGTGCTCTCCTCGCCATGAACAAACCGCTATCTTCCCGTTTTTTATTAAAATCATTCGGTGTAGTCGCCGTATGCATGAGTTTAGCCGCTTGTGGAGATAAAGGCTGGTGGTCAAAAAATGATGAGCCTGCTTTAGAAAGCCAACACATTAAAAAATTAATTCCACCACGTGTACATGATCGCGAGTCATGGGCAAAAGATATTGATGATATTATGCAGGAATTAAAAATTCCTAAAACCAAACAGAATGTCTGTAGTATCGTCGCAATTGTGGATCAGGAATCTAACTTTGTCGCTAACCCTGTAGTGCCGGGCCTAGGTAAAAAAGCAGTTGAAGAAGTTAGTACTCGTTTAAATGAAAAGTTTGAAGACAAACTTGGCCAGAAAGTTGGTGGAACTGTCGCAGGCTATTTTGAAGAAGTATTAAAAAACCAGCCTTCTCCTGACAACAACTATATGAGTCAGATGGGTAAAGTTAAAACTGAAAAAGATCTTGACTTACTTTATCGCCAAATTTTTGATTTTATGACTCAACATTATCATGTCAGTGCTTTAACTGGTGCTGCTAAACTGGTTGGACAAGATATTGGTGAAAAAATGAATCCAATCACTACACTGGGTTCAATGCAAGTTCATATTAATTATGCTAAAGCACATAAGCGCACTAGTATGAATATTAATGATCTTAGAAATGATCTCTATACACAATATGGTGGTCTATATTATGGTATTCATCGCTTGATGGTATATCCAGCAGACTATGACAAAGCCATTTACCGTTTTGCCGATTATAACTCAGGCATGTATTCAAGCCGTAATGCTGCTTTTCAAAGCATGCTAGATGATCTTACTGAGGCTAAGCTTACTTTAGATGGTGATTTACTACTTTACGATAAAGCTGGTGATCCACGCGCAGTTCTGAGTGAATCAGAAAAAGAATTAATGAATGTATTTACTAAAAATAATGTTTTAATTACACCAAGACAACTTCGTGATGATCTGAAATTAGAAAAAGAGAAAAAGTTTGAGAGTACCCAAACTTATATCGCTTTGACTAAACTTTATAAAGCTAAGACTGGTAAAGAACCTATCTATGCAATGATGCCTCAAGTGATAATTTCTGGGCCTAAATTAAGTCGTGACTATAATACCAACTGGTATGCAACCCGCGTAAACGGAAGATATGAATCATGTATGCAACGAGCGAAACGAATAAGACTATAAAGAGTCTCGCCCTGTTCGATTTTGATGGAACCTTGTGTAGCAAAGACAGTTTTACAGGGTTTATCTTTTATGCTTTATCTAAACGCCATATTGTTAAACAAAGCTTGAAAATCCTGCCATGGATTCAAGCCTACTATCTTAACTTTTATCCTGCCCATGCTATGCGCGCCAAGTTATTTCGCAGCATGTTCAAAGATACCTCCGCAATTGAACTGCGAAGATTAGGTGAAGAATACGCACAACAGTTAGTCTCTGCACTTTCACCTGAACTTTTCGCACAGTTACAACAGCACCAGTTACGTGGTGATCGGGTGGTAATTGTTTCTGCCTCAATTGATGTCTACCTTGCCCCACTTTGCAAGTTACTCGATATCGATTTAATTTGTACTGAAACTCAAATTAAAAATGGCATGGTAACGGGTTACTATTCAACCCCAGATTGTAGTAGTGAACAAAAGAAGTTACGAATACATCAGCAATATACGCTACAGCATTATCATCAAATTTATGCTTATGGTAATAGCTCAGAAGACCTAGATATGTTGAGTCTTGCTACACACCCATATATGGTGGGTGAAGATCGTGTTCTACCTCGTTTAACGCCAGAAAAAAAGCTCGCATAAAGCGAGCTTTTTTAGTTTTACAATAATTTAGTAAATCGCCATATGATCACGATGAATCATTTCAAGTGAACGGGCTTCACCAAGTACTTGATAAACCTTATCAGAGGCTAAGCCTTTAATAATTTCAGCAGATCGTGAACTAAAATTCACTCGACCAACGGCAATACGTTTACCTTGTTTATCTACACATTCAACCACATCACCACGATCAAAATGCCCTTCAACAGTTTTAACCCCAACAGGGAGTAAACTGCGATGTTTCAATTTAATCGCTTCAACAGCGCCATCATCAATTACGAGACGGCCTGCTGTCTGCAAATGAGCAGCGAGCCACTGTTGATGAGCAGTCATACGGTCTTTATCTGTAGTAAACAACGTACCTAACATTTCACCTGCCATCGCACGTGACAAGACATTATCACTTTCACCACTCGCAATGAGCGTTGGACAACCAGACTTAGCAGCTAAACGTGCGGCACGAACCTTAGTTACCATACCACCTCTGCCGAGTACACCGCCACCGCCAGCCATTTCGAATAGAACATCATCCATAGCACGAACAGTAGAGAGTAATTTCGCATCGGGGTTGTGACGCGGATCTGAATCAAACATACCCTGCTGATCCGTTAAAATGATCAGCAATTCCGCATGAACCTGACCTGCAACCATCGCTGCTAAAGTATCGTTATCACCAAAACGGATCTCATCGGTAGATACCGTGTCATTTTCATTAATGACTGGAATTACATGCCAATCAATCAAGTTTTGCAAAGCATCACATGAGTTTAAATAACGACGTCGGTCCGCTAGATCATCATGTGTCAGTAAAACCTGAGCAGTACGAATACCATGTTCTTCAAGCACACTAGACCAAGTATGAATTAAACCCATCTGCCCAATCGCAGCACAGGCTTGTAGACTGGGTAGATCGGTGGGTCGACTCGCAAGCTTCATACGAACCATACCTTCAGCCACAGCTCCAGACGACACTAAAATAATTTCGTGTCCGGCCTTGTGTAGATCTGCAATCTGTTTCGCCCAGTGCGAAATAGCATTCAAATCTAAACCTTGCCCATTGGCTGTGAGTAAAGATGATCCGATTTTAACAACGATTCGTTTACACTCACTGAGCTGACGTTGCCCATCGACCACTTCTATCATGTTTTCCTCGGTTTTCTAGTCACGAACGTAGATGCTTTCTACATCAGTGTCGTCTTCATCATCGTCAAAATCATCATCATCGCCCAACATGCCTTCAAGACGTTGTGCTCGACGCATAGCGCGATATGCTTCTTTTGCCGCAATGGTTTGTTCACGTGTTTCAATTTCTAGTTGTTCACGGAAAGCTCTTACTTCTGCTGCATATTCAGGATCTTCAACTTCGCGTTCACGTTGTTGTTCAAGCTGATCCATTAAGTAATAAACAACTTCTTTTGTTCCTTCGCTTAATAAACCTGATGTCTTAAAGACAGGTCCAGTCCACTCTAGTTCACCTAGAATATGCTGACACCACTCTTCACGACTTTCTTCAGCAATCTGATCAAGTTTGTTCAGTACTAAAACAATCGGTAGTTTAGCTAAAGTAGGAGAAAACTTAGCTAACTCGTTCATAATTGCTTTTGCATTATGCGCCGGATCTGAACCATCAATTGGTTGCACATCAATAATGTGTAAAAGGATACGCGTACGTGCCAAATGTTTAAGGAAACGAATTCCTAAACCAGCGCCTTCTGCTGCACCTTCAATCAATCCTGGAATATCGGCCATTACGAATGAACGATGACGATCAGCATCTACAACACCTAGGTTTGGAACCATAGTTGTAAATGGATAGTCTGCCACTTTTGGTTTTGCAGCACTTACAGCACGAATAAAGGTTGATTTACCAGCATTTGGCATGCCCAGTAGACCAACATCTGCCAATACTTTTAATTCAAGACGAATTTCACGAAATTCACCTTTGATGCCTGTTGTACATTTACGCGGGGCACGGTTAGTTGATGATTTAAAGTGGGTATTCCCCAAACCACCGTCACCACCACCTGCAACTAAAATTCTTTGGCCGTCTTCAACCAAATCGCCAATAATATCGCCTGAATCTGTATCAACGATTGTTGTACCCACAGGTACTTTTAAAACCACATCTTCACCACCACGTCCGGTACAGTTAGCGCCTGCACCATTCTTTCCGCGCTCAGCACGGAACTTACGTGTGTAACGGTAATCGACTAGCGTACTCGTATCATCATCAGCTTGAATATAGATACTTCCACCACGTCCGCCATCACCACCATCTGGGCCACCAAATGGTACAAATTTTTCACGGCGAAAACTGGCTACGCCATTGCCACCGTCGCCAGCCTCTACGGTAATGACTGCTTCATCAACAAAGCGCATCTGCCAATCCTCTAAAAACTCTAAAACCGCCTATTCTGCCATATTTTCATAAAATTCTCGAATAGAAAATGGGACAATTCCCATTTATAACGATCTGTTTTTATATTTAAGTCATCAGAAGCATTTTAGATTCACAAATACAGGCTATATTGAAAATAAAATGCAGGATGACGATTTAATTTTTAAGGATGAACATTCCGTAGAGGTAAGGTCATTTGCATATCAAGATTCGCTTTCGTTTTAGGAACCGAGTTATACATAATCGCATTAAATGACGAAACATTTCCCATTTCCATTGGGTCGTTAACCTCTAAACTTGGTCTAAACTGATGTTTAACCGATAAATTTACTGGCTCATCAAATTCAAAATAAACAGGACCATCAAAAACAATTTTAATTGGAATGGTATAACTACGCTTTAATTGAAAAGGTACATCTAACTTTATGGGAATATTAAGTTTAAGTGGAAATTTAGGTAAAAACTTATTTTGATAGATTAGATCTGTAGTCGTTTCAAGAGGCATGACCTGATCAATTTTTAGAGTCGTTGTATAATCAACATTTACGGTAACGGGCGTTTCTACAGCAAAACTTATATCTGCTAAATATTTCCCCTTTAACGGCAGGGTCAGTTGACGGTTTATATCTAGAATTGTATCAAGCTTGCCAATCGACTGAACTTTTAAAGTATTACCGACATGAATTTTTGTTTCTAAAGAATCAGGTAAACTAATATCAGCATTATGAGCCGAAACCACTAAATTTGCTTGAATATTGAGATATACCCAAAACATAACAGCGGCAAGTATCATCATTAAAAAGAAACTGATCAACATACTTTTGAGTGAACGAAACATTAGCATTCACCCTATTGATCAGTTTTTGTCTGTGAAATTTCTGAATCTAATACCCGATTTAATCGCATACTGGACAGAGGAATTTTTAACTCACCATTTGCGATCTTAACAGGTAAAGTATTTTTCACATCAACTGAAGCATTTAACGCTGTTTTGACAGGTACATTCAAATTACCTTCAATTGGAATATTCGTATTTAATCTTGCTTTTAAAGGAATATGTAAATTTTCCTTTAATACCGTTCGCACGGGCGCATCAAATTTTAAATGAACCTTTTGTTCCAGAGGGACCTGAATATCAATTGGAACATCAAGTTTTAATGGAATTGTTCCCTTTAAAGGTAAAGTAATATCACGCCCTAAAACTCTAACCTGAACCTTCGTATCGATTGGTAAATTTTGCTCTACTTTTAATGTTTCTTTGACAGGAATTGTGGTGCTAATTGGAACCATATTATCGAAGTAAACGCGAGGGGTTAACGTTTGTGTTAAAGGAATATTCAGTTGCTCATCGATGGGAATACTTGCATTTACCCGCCCTTTCACATCTACATTTAACGCATCTTGAACTTTAACCTTAACTTGTAGAGGCTCTTGTAAATCGATAGCAACTGCCTGATTTTTCAATGGAATATAAATATTAAAATGCTTAAAAACCCATATTGCAATGAGTACACCACATAAATTGGCAATAATGATGAATATAAAAACGACCAGTAAACGTTTAAACTGCGACAATTCCAATCCCTTACTATTTTCTTTTTTTCCTTAATTCGTATTCTCATTTATTTACAAAAAATAGTCAGCATATATTTTGTACGGTTGTAAAAAAACCCAGTCTAAACTGGGTCTTTTTGTGAAAAACTTTTATAGATCGTTAAATGATCTTAAGCATTCATTTCTGCAGGAATTTTTTTGTAGCTTACGCCGCACATTTGCTCAGCAATACGTAACACCTGACAGCTATAGCCTACTTCGTTATCGTACCAAACATAAGCAGTTAAACGGTTACCAGAAGTAATCGTTGCTTGAGCATCATATACACCAGCAGTACGAGAACCGATAAAGTCACTCGATACCACTTCAGTCGAGTTGGTATAACCAATTTGACCTTGAAGGCTAGAGTTAATCGAAATTTGACGAATGTATTCGTTCACTTCTTCACGATCAACTTCTTTATCAAGCGTTAAGTTCAAGATAGCAAGAGATACGTTTGGCGTAGGAACACGTACAGAGTTACCAGTTAACTTACCTTTCAATGCAGGTAATGCCTTAGCAACTGCTTTAGCTGCACCAGTTTCTGTAATTACCATGTTCAAAGTAGCAGCACGGCCACGGCGATCTGCTTTATGGTAGTTATCAATCAAGTTCTGGTCATTTGTGAATGAGTGAACAGTTTCAACATGACCATTAAGAACTTTATATTTGTCATCCAATACTTTAAGAATTGGAGTAATTGCATTTGTTGTACAACTTGCAGCAGAGATGATTTTGTCTTCATCTAAGATGTCTGTGTTGTTTACGCCAAATACAACGTTTTTCATTTCGCCTTTACTTGGTGCAGTTAATACAACACGTGCAACGCCTGGGCATTTCAAGTGTTGGCTAAGACCTTCAGCATCACGCCATTTACCAGTATTGTCGATTAAAAGTGCGTTTGAAATACCGTATTCAGTATAGTCAACTTCACTTGGGCTAGATGCATAAATCACTTTAATGAAGTTACCATTTGCAATGATTGCTTCATTTTCTTCATCAACAGAGATTGTACCAGCGAAAGTACCGTGAATAGAGTCACGACGAAGTAAAGAAGCACGTTTTGCTAAATCACCATCAGAAGATTTACGCACAACAATTGCTTTAAGGCTTAAACCACGGCCTAAACCTGATTGGCTAATGATTAAACGAGCCAAGATACGGCCAATACGACCAAAACCATAAAGAACGACATCTTTAGGCTGTTCAGAAGTTGCGCTACCTTTGATTGACTCAACTGCTTGAGCAACAAAAGCGTTAACATCACCGCCTTTTTCTTTATATTCAACAGCAAGTTTACCAATATCAACTTCTGCCGAACCGATATTTTCAAGCTGAGCTAAAGCTTCTAAAATTGGGAATGTATTTACAACAGAAAGCTCAACGTCTACAACACGTGTACGGCGGTGAGTTTTCAAAATTTGAATAACAGAACGGTTAATTAAAGAGCGACCGTAAACAGATACGACAATATTTTTTTCACGGTATAATTGTCCGATTAATGCAATCATACGTTCCGCGATTTCTTCACGGTTTTTCCAACGGCCTTGGTGTTCAGCATGCAGGGCGATGATAGTGTCTTTGCTCACAGATACGTCCTCTAATTAATTATATCTAGGCGTGATTTTTTAAACCCCGTAATTGTAATGGAATTATTGGCAAGAATGAATCAAAAGCTGACGTTAGTGATTAGATTTTCCTAAAATTCATCATAAATTCATAAAATACCTATAATTATTTTTTATTATTTTATTGTTTAAAGCAGCTAAATTTTTGCTTTTTCTTACTTTTTAGATTCTCAGCTGCTAATCAAACTCATCATTTTTTAATCTTTTTTGATATTTTGCGATGTTTAGCTGCAAATTTTTGGCTTTTTGTCGTTGCTGATAAAGGTGAACTGCACCTTCTAAAACTAACACAAATACTGCACACCAAATCGGAATATAAGTGAACCATTCTTCTTGGCCAATACTCTCCCCTAAAACCAGAGAGGCCAAAGCAAGTAATACTGGTTCTAAATATCCTAAAAGTCCAAAAATGACTAATGGTAAAAAACGACTTGCCAGAATATAACTTCCTAAACCAATAGCACTTAAAACTCCTAGCCCAACAATGACTAAACCAAGCGTTGGTTGGTCTACAAATTTGCTATAAGGAAGTAAACCTGTATGAGTTAAATAAATTGCAATCGGTAGAATAATGACTAAATCCCACCAAAAGCCGCCTAAATTGTCTGTTTTAATGGTCTTACGTAATAAAAAATAGGCAGAATAGCCAACCGCAACCAGTGCAGTTTCCCATGCAATACTTCCTAAACGCCATATCTCATGGCCCACTCCAATGACGGCAAGAATAATTGCGACCCATTGAAATTTTGATATTTTTTCGCCATAAAGCACACTTCCGGCTAAAACAAGAACGAGCGGCAATAGAAAATATCCTAAAGATACTTGTAGGCCTCGCCCATGCATAGGCCCCCATAAAAACAGCCAAAGTTGTACTGACGTTAAAACGGAGGTTGTGATTAACAGCAATAATAAAGAGGGTTTAGCCAAAATACGTTGGTAGATATTTTTGATATATGCTAAATCACCACTCCACCACATAAACAAAGTTAAAAATGGTATTGTTGCAATAATCCGCCATCCAAAAGTTTGTTGGCTATCAAGCTGACTTAACAATTGAGTATAAAAATAAAGTACGCCAAAAGTGACAGATGCCATGACAGACAAGCTCACGCCCTTAAACATCATCACCCTCTTATACTTTAGTAAAAACAGCTCACCACAATACTTGATTTATCCACTATAAAAAAGAAAAAACCATGTAAAACATGGTTTTTTCTTAAGCACACATTTACAGTTATTCTTTATGTTCTGTGCGGATAATATCGCGAATATCAAAGCCTAATGTTTTAGCGTAATTCAGATATTCATCAACTACTTCTTGTTCAGGATGAGGTGTTCTCGATAAAACCCAAAGATATTTACGAGAAGGTTCTCCCACTAAAACAGTTTGATAGTCTTCATCTATTTTTAAAATCCAGTAATCACCACGAATGACCGGAATCCATCTCACAGCCTCTGGTAAGAAACTCACTTTCAATTTCGTATTGTATGGTGGGTTTACTACAAAAGCTTCACCAATAGATTGCTGTAGTTGGTTTCTATTGTCATAACAACGATTATCTACAACCACATTTCCATTTTCATTTAATGTATAGGTAGCTGATACGTTGTAAGCACATTTTTTTTGGAAAAATGCAGGCTTACGCGCTACTTCGTACCAGACACCTAAATATCGATCCAGTTCAACTTTATAAACAGTTTGTAAAGGCTTAGGCTGAGCATAAACATACGTTCCAACAGCTAAACCAGCCAAAACGACTCCGCCCAACGCAATTTTAGCTAAACGCCAACTGGCCTGCGGAACATTATTTCGAAATGCCATTGTTGCCCTCAACGATTAGTTGTGAATACAAAAGAACTTAAATATCTACACTAGCTTGTTTTTTAAACACATTATGTAGCGTTATGTATTCATTTATTGCAACATTTGCGCTTTTAACCGAAGAATTTCATCACGAATACGCGCTGCTTGTTCAAACTGTAAATCTTTCGAGGCCTTTAACATATCTTTTTCAAGCTTAGTAATATGCTTACTGAACAATTTTGGATCTGAAAGAATGTGTCTTTCATCGGCACTCAAGGCTTTTGCTTGTTCAAGTACTTTTTCATCAATCTCGTCATCTGAAAGTACTTCACCCGAGTCAATTTCTTTGACAGCCTGACGAACAGCACTACGCGGTGTAATACCATGCAGTTCATTAAATTCGATTTGTTTGGCTCTACGGCGATCCGTTTCATCTATTGCTTTTTGCATAGAATCGGTAATTCGGTCAGCATATAAAATTGCTTTACCTTTTACATTACGCGCAGCACGACCAATTGTCTGAATGAGTGAACGTTCCGAACGTAAAAAGCCCTCTTTATCTGCATCTAAAATAGCAACCAAAGAAACTTCTGGCATATCCAAACCTTCACGTAGCAAGTTAATACCGACTAAAACATCAAATATACCTGTACGTAGTTCATGAATAATTTTGACACGCTCAACCGTATCAATATCTGAGTGGAGATAAGCCACCTTCACGCCATATTCTTTTAAATAAGAGGTCAGGTCTTCTGCCATACGCTTTGTTAAAGTAGTAATCAACACCCTTTCATTCAAGTTTTTACGAATATTAATTTCAGAAAGAACATCATCTACTTGGGTTAAGACAGGACGAATCTCAATTTCAGGGTCGATGAGACCTGTTGGACGTACCACCTGTTCAACGATTTGGTCTGACTTTTCTAATTCATATTTAGCAGGTGTTGCACTTACAAAAATGGTCGTCGGTACAATACGCTCCCACTCTTCAAATTTCATTGGACGGTTATCAAGCGCACTTGGTAAGCGGAATCCATAATTCACCAAGTTTTCTTTCCGTGATCGGTCACCTTTATACATCGCTCCAATTTGCGGAACCGTAACATGTGATTCATCAATAATGAGCAAAGCATCTTCTGGAATATAGTCGAATAACGTCGGCGGCGCTTCACCAGATGGACGCCCTGACAAATGACGTGAATAGTTTTCGATACCATTGGTATAACCCAACTGTTGCATCATTTCCAGATCGTAACGTGTTCGTTGTTCAATACGCTGTGCTTCGAGTAACTTGTCATGTTCACGGAAGAATTTGAGCTGATCTTGTAATTCATCCTTGATCGTATCAATGGCACGAGTCAAATGATCTTTTGGTGTCACATAGTGACTTTTCGGATAAATTGTTACCCGAGAAACTTTACGAACCATTTTACCAGTTAGCGGGTCAAACCAACGGATTGAGTCGACCTCGTCATCAAATAGTTCTATGCGAATTGCATGTTGATCAGATTCAGCTGGGAAAATATCAATAATTTCGCCGCGAATACGATAAGTACCACGCAAGAATTCAAGCTCATTACGTGTGTATTGCATTTCAACTAAACGGCGGATGATTTCATCGCGGCTTACTCGATCACCCTCAACCACATGCAGCAACATTTGCATATAAGCATTCGGGTCACCTAAACCATAAATTGCAGACACCGATGCGACAATAATTGCATCACGACGTTCTAATAAAGCTCGTGTTGCAGATAATCGCATCTGATCAATATGGTCGTTAATCGCCGCATCTTTTTCGATAAACGTATCAGAAGATGGAACGTAAGCTTCGGGTTGGTAGTAATCGTAATAACTTACAAAATATTCAACCGCATTATTGGGGAAGAAAGATTTAAACTCGCCATAGAGCTGGGCAGCCAAAGTTTTGTTATGGGCCATCACAATTGTAGGTCGCTGTGTTTGGGCGATTACATTTGCCATGGTATAGGTCTTACCTGAGCCAGTTACACCTAGCAATAACTGATTACGAAAACCATGCTCGATACCATTTACCAGCTTTTCAATCGCCTGTGGCTGATCACCCGCAGGCTGATAATGAGTGACCAAATCGAAAGGTTGATTTTCGTTCAAAGTTATCTCTCTTTATGAAAAAATTGAATTGAATGTCTCCCTCATTAATGGGGATTTTTATCTTAATTTAAAGTGCAAATTGAACTTGAAATTCAATGTAAAAGATTAAGCATCTTAACACTTGACCAATACCCTAATCAGTTGCAACATGAAGCTATCCATTAAATAAAAAGCATAACCATGACCTATCAATATCATGATGAAAGTATTGTAACCGAACTTCCCGAAGATACAGTTTTTGTATTTGGAAGTAATCTTGCTGGACAGCACGGTAGTGGCGCAGCTCGTGTTGCACATCAGCACTTTGGGGCAGTTGAAGGTGTAGGTCGTGGCTGGGCTGGTCAAAGCTTTGCAATTCCCACCTTAAATGAACATATTCAACAAATGCCTCTTTCACAAATTGAGCACTATGTTGAAGACTTTAAAATATATGCCAAAAATCATCCTAAAATGAAATATTTTGTCACTGCTTTAGGTTGTGGCATTGCGGGTTATAAAGTTTCTGAAATTGCCCCATTGTTTAAAGATATTCATCACAACGTTATTTTTCCAGAATCTTTTAAGCCTTATGTTGAAGATAATGCAGTTTCTCAATTTCCAACATTAACTCAAAAGATGGTAAAAAGTTTTATTAATGATGAAGTTATTTTTTACTTCAATCATGGCAGTGAATCTTTTGAAGAAGCCTTAGATAAAACCGATTTATCGAGTGCCGAAAAAGCCATTGCCTTTATTGTTTTAAATGAAGAGCTGTACCCTCGAGATCGTTACGGGCGAGGCCGTGATCATGAGCTTAGTGATATTTTAGGTAAGCTCAATGGTAAAATTTTTGATCTACACGGAAATTCTGAGGGTGCCATGATTTTTGTTAGTGCAGTCGTTGCACTCATGGAACTTTACGATTTTGACGAGCAAGACTTCATCAAACTTTGGCGTGGTGAGAAAAATATTGACCATCCAATTAACCGTTAAATTATTTTAAAAATTTATGAGCTAAGCAGATAATCTCTGCTTTCTCATTATTTTATTTTTCCTTACAGTTAATACTTTTATTTTTTAACTATTCTAATAAATTTAAAACCTTTATCTTTCCAAATCTTAATTTTTCTCATTATACTTTAAGGCAAACTGAATACTTAAAGAAACATATGGAAACTTTAGATTCTTCGATTTTTGACTTAAGCCCAATTCCCATGTGGATTGAAGATTTCAGTGACGTTAAACAACAATTTGATGTATGGAGAAATCAAGGTGTTGAAAATCTCCTTGATTTTTTAAGTCAAAATAAAAATTTAGTGATTGAATGCGCCCATAAAATCAAAATTATTAAAGTTAATCAAAAGGCATTAGAACTTTTCGAAGCAAAGACACAAGAAGAACTCTGTTCAAATTTAAATCTTATTTTTAAAAAAGAAATGTTCGAGTCACATATCTATGAGTTAGAAGAACTCTGGAATGGTAAAACCCATTTCTCAAGTACCACTGTAAATTACACGTTATCGGGCAAACGTATTGATGTTCAGTTACGAGGAGCTATTTTAACTGGCTCTGAATTTACATTTAATAGGCTATTGATTACGACAGAAGATATTACCCCCTATCAAAATGCACTTCGGCAAGAAGAAAAAAACCGCCGCCTAGCTGAATCAATGTTTATCTATTCTCCTACTTCACTTTGGGTGGAAGATTTTAGTCGAATCAAAACCAGGCTTGACCAACTTAGGCTATTAGGGATTGAAGACTTTAGAACTTTTTTAGATGTCCATCCTGAATTTGTTCGCCAATGTATAGAAGATATTCTGATTTTAGACGTGAATCAGGCAACTTTAGATTTATTTAAAGCCCCTGACAAAACTACGCTATTGAAGAATACACATAAAATTTTTGCCGAAGAGATGGTTGATACCTTTCGAGAGCAACTTATTGAGCTATGGGAAGGTAATATTCACCATAAACGTGAAGCAATTAACTATGCCTTAGATGGGCAGATAAGAAATGTATTACTCCAATTTACGGTTTTTCCAGGTTATGAAGAGACATGGGGACTCATTCAGGTAGCACTTACAGATATCACAGCTCGAAAAAAAGCCGAAAACTATCTTGAATATCTGGGACAACATGATGTCCTTACCCAGTTATATAACCGAGCTTTCTTTACAGAAGAACTCAACCGTTTAAACCGAAATATTATTAGGCCTGTTTCTTCAATTTTCTTAGATATGAATGGTCTAAAAGAAATAAATGATCAATTTGGCCACGATATTGGTGATGGTTTATTACGCCGTGTCGGGAAAATTCTAAATCAAGCTATTACAAATACAGCATATACGGCTTCAAGAATAGGTGGCGATGAGTTCGTTATTTTGATGCAAGGTGCAGATGAATCGAATGTTTTAATTATGCTTCAAACCATTCAAGAGCTTTTTAATATCGACAACCAATATTATTCAAGCCATCCAATTAGCATTGCAATTGGACATGCAACCACTCAGACAAATGAACAAATCGAAGATATGTTAAAGCGTGCCGACCATCATATGTATCAAAAGAAGAAAAATTATTATCAGGAAATTAAATTTAATTAATAAAAAAACAGGCATATTGCCTGTTTTTTTAGATTAGCGTTTGCCCATAGAGCGACGAGTACCGCGCGGAGGCATCCAAGTTCTATCTGCGTACTGCTCTGGTTTTGGACGCACTTGGTTGTGTGCTACATCGTCAGCGTCATTGCTATCATTCGGCATTGGGAATGGCAATTTCACCAAAGCCTTTTTCTGTTTTGGCTGTTGCTCAGTCATGATTCATTCTCGAAATTTCGATTGCGACCTATTATAAATGATTTTCTCATTTCTTTCTAAGAAAGCTTCAATTGAATAAATATTGCTTAACATTCTTACTAAACTAAACTTTTTTACATCTGAAAAGGCCCACATCCGCAAATTGCTTAATTTTTGCGATAAGATAGAGTGCTTTTTATTTTTAATCCCATAAGAGGAATATTGCCGTGGACGTACGTCTTTCTGATCGTGTCAATGCTATCAAACCGTCCCCTACACTTGCTGTAACCAACAAGGCTGCTGAACTTAAAGCTGCTGGCAAGAATGTGATTGGTTTAGGTGCTGGCGAACCAGATTTTGATACCCCTCAACACATCAAAGATGCTGCAATTGAAGCGATTAATAATGGTTTCACCAAATATACGGCTGTAGATGGTACTCCTGGATTAAAAAAAGCAATTATTGCTAAATTTAAACGTGATAATAATCTTGATTATCAAGCGAATCAGATTTTGGTTTCATGTGGTGGTAAGCAAAGCTTCTTTAACTTAGCGCTTGCTCTCTTAAACAAAGGCGATGAAGTTATCATTCCAGCACCTTTCTGGGTAAGCTATCCAGATATGGTCATTATTGCTGAAGGTACTCCTGTCATTGTGAAATGTGGTGAAGACCAACGTTTTAAAATTACACCTGAACAATTAGAAGCGGCTATTACTCCTAACACTCGTTTAGTTGTATTAAACAGCCCATCTAACCCAACAGGTATGATCTATAGCAAAGCTGAATTAGAAGCTTTAGCGGAAGTATTACGTCGTCATCCACAAGTATTTGTCGCATCTGACGACATGTATGAACCAATTCGTTGGGAAGATGAGTTCTACAACATCGCAACTGTTGCTCCAGATTTATATGACCGCACTATCGTTTTAAATGGTGTGTCTAAAGCATATGCAATGACAGGCTGGCGTATTGGCTATGCAGCCGGTCCAGCAAAAATCATTGGTGCAATGAAAAAAATCCAATCTCAATCAACTTCAAACCCAACTTCTATTTCACAAGTTGCTGCTGAAGCTGCATTGAATGGTCCACAAGATGTTTTACAGCCAATGATTAAAGCCTTCAAACGTCGTCATGACTTAGTTGTAAATGGCTTGAATGACATTAAAGGGATTTCTTGCTTACCTGCTGACGGTGCTTTCTATGCCTATGCAAACATTCGTCCACTCATTCGTGCAAAAGGCTTAAAGTCTTGTACAGAGTTCTCTGAATGGTTACTAGAAGAGACTGGTGTAGCAGTAGTTCCTGGTGATGCATTTGGTTTAGGCGGTTTTATGCGTATTTCATATGCGACTGCTGATGAAGTACTCGTTGATGCGTTAGCGCGTATCAAAAAAGCTGCTGACTCAATTGACGGTGTAGATGCTGCAATTGCTTCTATTGAAGCTGAAAAAGCTGCAAAATAATCTGCATTTTGTATAAAAAAGGGTTCTCTTTGGAGAGAGCCCTTTTTTAATTGATCTATGCTTTTCTTTTTTTCGGCATCATATAAATAACTAGAAAAATTCCAAACAAAACCATAAAACTAGACAAAATAACTCGCCCAGTTATAGCTTCATTAACAAATAGATTACCACCTAAAATTGCCAAACATGGCACACTCAGCTGCACGGTACTGGCAGTCACTCGATCAATATGCTTCAAAATCGCATACCAAACGACATAGGCCCCACTTGAAGTCACGCCACCAGACAAAATTGCTAATACCCAACCTTGTAAATCAATATACCGCTCTTGATTAAACAATATATTTGCCAACAAAATGATTGGTACAGCCAATATAAAATTTGCCAATGTACTACCAACAGGCTGTGTCATGTTACGACCAGCAATGCTGTACCCAGCCCATGCCAAACCTGACACCATCATAAGTAGCGCATACCCCCAATGAGGTGCATGAGTACCCGGTAATAGCAAAACAATCATTCCAGCTAAAGCTATACATAAACCGATACTACGGTACATGCCAATTTGCTCACCATGCCAATAACCGTAAAGCACCATGGTAAGTTGTACAACACCAAATAATAGTAAAGCACCAATACCCGCATCTATTTGAAGATAAGCACATGAAAATGCTAAAACATAAACCGCTAGAAAAAATGCGTTCTTAAAATTCCAATGAATATGAGTTTGAGGCGATCTGTAATAAAAAAACATCCCCAATAAAACAACTGCACCACTCACTACTCGTATTAGGCTAAAACTCATTGGATCGATATGATGCCCTGCTAAAGCCAAACGGCACAACACAGAATTCGCTGCAAAAGCCACCATCACAAGTGCAATTTTTAAAAGCATTATCCCTATGCTCCTGCTATTTTTTTTATAGTGTATAAGAAGAACCACTTATCTATCTAATTCATTATGCAACTAATTTATTCCTGTTTTTAGAATAAAGAGGTTTTATCCTCAATAGGTAAGCTTTTAAGTATTCAACTCATCAGTTCAATCCTTCACTCATAGAATTGACATATCGATGGCTTAATAATAGGCTAACAATAAGTTCCATTTTAGAACTTATTAAATTAAAGGACTCAAAAAATGAAAAATCCTATGGAAATGACTGGTCTCGAATTTTTACAAGCTATGATAGATGGCCATATTCCAGCAGCAAGTATTAGTAAAACCATACCTATGCAACCTACTGAAATTTCAGAAGGGGCTGTTACGTTTAAAGCACAAGCAGATCATAACCATTTAAATCCACTCGGTGGTGTACATGGTGGCTTTGCTGCTACAGTTTTAGACTCTGTGACTGGTTGTGCAATACATACGATGTTACCTGCCGGCGTAGGCTACGGAACAATCGATCTTAACGTAAAAATGTGCCGTCCTATTCCTAAGAACTTTCCTTTAATTGCGATAGGCAAAGTCATTAACTTAAGTAAAAATTTGGGTATTTCCGAAGGAAAGATTATTGATGAGGAAGGTAAACTGTATGCCTATGCAACAGCAACCTGCATGGTTATCCGTCCCTAGTCATTAAGGGCAGCTTTAAACCGCTGCCTTTTTTATTGAGTAATCTGAATTATTTGGACGGTCACAGGTTTGTGCAACCACATACGGTGCCCAAATATTTTTAAGTTGAAGTTCTATAACTTCTTGATGTTCAATAGACCAAGCTAGAACTTTATTTCTGCCAAGCAATAACTCCCCTTCTAATTGAAAAATATATAAAGATTTAGAAGGGCTTAATACTTTTGAACTTTTTAAAACTTTTAGTGAACTATGCACATTCCATTTGGAGCTTAGCCAAAGCTGCAATAAATCACCCAAATACAAAGTTTGTTTTTTAAATGGATATGCATCAATCCATGCACCCTCTACAGGTGTGTAATAAGATTCTGGTCGACTTAAAATATTGAGATAATTACGTTGATAAAAATTAAAATTAGAAAAAATAGAAGCAACAGTAAGCGTTTTCATACTTATCTCCGATTTAGCCATTTTAGTGCTGGCAAGTTGGTTTTAAATCCACACTGTCTGGATTTCTCCAAACGTTTGTTCTTTATTGAATCTAACAATTGAATTTTTAAAGCGCAAGAAATTTTTCGCCCCAACCCTCAACTGATCAAATAAAAAGCATACAGCACAAAAATGTAGTCAACATGACAATTTAGACTTGACCCTTCTCAAAATCTCCTTATAATCGCATGCAGATTCTCCCATAGCTCAGTCGGTAGAGCGACGGACTGTTAATCCGCAGGTCCCTGGTTCGAGCCCAGGTGGGAGAGCCAAATACGAAAAAGCCCGCAGCATTAAAGCGGGCTTTTTTTTGCCATAAAATTATCAATACCTATAAAAAAATCCCCTATCAACATATAGAGGATTTAATTTTCATTATTAGATTAATCGTTTGCTTTAATGACCCAATTCCAAACTAAATGGCGTATCACCTTTTATTCCCTCTTAGATCATTTCAAAACTACCTATTCCACTTCAACAACTTTTAAAGGATTAAAAGACTGGGTGGTCGGCATCATTTCAATACGATTAATATTAATATGTGGCGGCTGTGATGCAACCCACGCTACCGTATTTGCAATATCCTCGGGTAAAATTGGGTTCTTTTTATCATAAAGACTATTTACCTTTTCTTGATCGCCCTTGAAACGTACCAAAGAAAACTCTGTACCACCACAAAGCCCTGGCTCAATGTTAGTTACTCGAATGCCCGTACCTGATAGATCAGCTCGAAGGTTTAAACTAAATTGCTCCACGAATGCTTTGGTTGCACCGTAAACGTTACCACCCGGATATGGGTATGTACCTGCAATTGACCCCATATTGATGATTAAACCGGATTTTTTCTTCACCATATTCGGTAAAATTAACCGAGTAACTGTAATCAAGCCTTTAATATTGGTATCAACCATGGTGTACCAATCATCTAAATCTGATTTATCAGCTGACTCCAACCCTAATGCCAATCCAGCATTATTTACCAATAAATCAATTTGGCTGATTTGAAATTCGGCTGGTAAACCAACCAATGCCTTATTTATATTTTCTGCCACATCTGTCATGTCAAATACTAAGGGATAGAATTTTTCACCAAGCTCTTGTTTTAGTTCTTCTAGTTTTTCTGCCCGTCTTCCGCAACCAATAACTTTATAGCCTAACTCAATCAGTTTTTTTGAAATGCTATAACCAAAACCTGCCGATGCACCTGTAACTAATGCTAACATTCTTATATCCTTAGAAATGATCAACTATTTCAGTTGAACTCATGATGAACATATCAGCCTTTATATTTACACAATATTTATTATTAGCCTAAAAAAATAAAAGTTTTTTTAAAAATTTTAAGAGAAATTAAAATCTATAAAAAATATATTTATTAAATGATTATATGCATTAAAAAACTAAAAGCAGAACATGCCCACCACCGAAAAAATAAAGCTCACCTAATAAAAAAGTTTACCGTGAAAGGTAAACTTTTTTAAATTGAAGCATTCAAGATTATGCAGGCACGCCACTGTGAAAGCGGAAAGTATCATCAGGTGTTAAAATCAGATTCTTTTCAACCTCGCGAATATGCTCAATGCGCTGCTGAATATCCTCTTTAGGATTTTTCATTTTTGCAGTTTGTGCAACATCAAGAGCAAGTGACAAATAATCTTCAAAATGACGAGACTCTGACTTAAGCAAATAGCGATAGTAACGTCCCAACTCTTCATCTACACGTGGAGCAAGTGCATGAAAACGTTCGCATGAGCGAGCCTCAACAAAAGCACCCACCACTAGCACATCAATTAAAGCTTCTGGCTCATAAGTACGAATCTCTTTACGTAACCCACCTGCGTAGCGCCCTGCACTTAACCCATCCCATTTCTGACCACGCTTAGCCATTAGCTCAAGCACTTGTTCATAATGAAGCATTTCTTCCCGTACCAGTTGTGCAAGCTTTACTTGCAAATCAGGGAAAAAGCTATAACGGAACATTAAGTTCATTGCGGTACTAGCTGCTTTTTTTTCACAATTAGCATGATCTTGCATCAAAATATCTAAATTATTGATTGCCTCATCTAACCATGCATTTGGCGTTTGACAGCCTAAAAAAGCCAATACAGGTTGCATTAATTCATCGTAATTGATACTCGACATAACCAGTTAACCTGCCACCTGAATGGCTGCTTTCATATCTTTAACAGCTTGAACCAGACCTACGAAAACGCTATCAGCAATAATTGAATGTCCAATGTTTAATTCGTGAATTTGTGGAATAGCTGCAATTGGAGCAATATTTTTCAGGTTCAAACCATGACCAGCATTTACAATCAAACCTTTTGAAGCTGCGTATTCAACACCTTTGATAATACGTGCCAATTCAGCCTCTTGATCTTGCTCTGTTGCCGCATCTGCATATGCACCCGTGTGCAACTCAATCGTAGGTGCGCCACATGCAACAGCAGCATCAATTTGAGCTAAATCAGCATCGATAAACAAAGACACATCACAGCCAATAGCAGTTAAAACTTGTGTTGCAGCTTTTACTTTATCAAAGTTACCGACCACATCTAGGCCGCCTTCTGTTGTTACTTCTTGACGTCTTTCTGGAACAAAACAAACATGCTGTGGCTGAATTTCCTTCGCAAACGCGACCATTTCATCAGTTACAGCCAACTCTAGATTCATGCGTGTTTTTAGTAATGGTCGCATACGGCGTACATCATCATCTTGAATATGGCGACGGTCTTCACGCAAATGCAAGGTAATTCCCTCTGCACCAGCTTGTTCACAAATGAGCGCAGCTTCTACAGGGTCTGGGTAAGTAGTACCGCGCGCCTGTCTTAAAGTAGCAACATGGTCTATGTTTACACCAAGCAATGCAGCCATAAATAAATCCTAATTACGATTGAGTTTGAGTATTTTGAATCCACAACTGTCGACTTTTTAGGGAACGATCTCCTAAAAGCGATGTAATCATTTGACGGTATAGTTTACCTAATAATTGCAGTTGATCGTGAGAAAAATCATGCCCTTGTTCATAGTCCAACATAGACAAAACTGCTTTTCCAGACACAGAAGAACTGCTCGCCTGAGCAACAGGTGCAAAGCCTTCGGTCACTTGAAATTGATAAAACTGATGTTCCTGAATTGACTGTTGCTGAGTATCAATTGAAAAGTCAATTGCGTATCCAAGTTCAGGAAGAAGTGCATGTTCGAACTGTCGTAATATTTGTCTAAGAAAAAGATCAGGATTTTCGTGAGAAGATAATTGTTGTAATTGCAGTAATGTTAACTGATATTGCTCAAAAGTTTGGGGCATTGCCTCTTCTAACGGACAAAGTCTAAGAACAACTTCATTTAAATAAAATCCGGCAAAAAAAGCATCACCAAAAAAGAAAACTGGCTGATTTAAGATTTCAAGCTTAGTAAAGTTCTTCAGTTCACTTTTACCTGTTGCCTGTAATCGGATAGGTTGATACTGAGGGGGCGGAGTCTGTCTTAAAATACCATCAACTCGCCCATACTCCTGAGTAAAAAGATGCACAATATGACTTTTTTCACGGTACTTACGGTGATGAATCATATATCCATGGAGGACTTCATTGCGCATCATAAAAAGAAACTATTCCTTAGATTCTTTTTCTTTTTTGTCATCCTCATCATCACCATCAGGGATCACCGCACCTATAACAGCAGCTGTACCTTTGACAACACCTTTTGTAGTTTTATAGGCGATACCTACTGGTACGGTTACAAGCTTATATACACAACCTTGTAACATCAATGTACATCCAATTATAGCGACCAATGATGTAATTGTTTTCATACCAGTATCCTATCCTTTAGATATCACTATATCCTAAGCTTTTTAAGGCACGCTCATCATCAGACCAGCCACCCTTCACTTTCACCCAAAGTGTGAGCATAATTTTTTGCTCAAACATCTTTTCCATGTCTTTTCGGGCATCCATACCGATTGTTTTAAGCTTGGCGCCTTTTTCGCCAATCACAATCGCTTTTTGGCCCGCACGATCTACAAAAATCGTTGCATCAATATAAGTACAAGCTGGTTTTAAACGACCAGTTTTCTCATTAACAGTTTCTTCTTCCGTTTTGAAAGATTCAATTTGTACTGTTAAATCATAAGGTAATTCTTCACCTAACTGGCGCATGATTTTTTCACGAATAATTTCGCTAGCCAAAAAGCGTTCAGAACGGTCAGTAATCTGATCAAATGAATACAAAGGCGCTTGATAAGGAAGATACTTCTCAATCGTTTCACTCAAGTGTTCCAGATTTGCTCCACGTAATGCAGATACAGGAACAATCTCGGCAAAATTCATAAGCTTGGCACGCTCTTGAATCAAAGGAAGAATATCTCTTTTATCTTCAAAAGTATCAGCCTTGTTAATCACCAAAATAACTGGCATTTCAGCATTCTTGAGTTTTTCAAGTACTAAGTCGTCATTTGGGGTCCACTTATAAGCATCAATAACAAATAAGACCAAATTAACGTCGCGCAATGCAGAATGAGCTGCACGGTTCATCATTTTATTAATAGCGCGCACTTCTTTTTTATGCATACCTGGGGTATCTACATATACCGCCTGCATTTTTTCGCGCGAATCAATACCAATAATTTTATGACGTGTTGTTTGAGGTTTACGCGAGGTAATAGAGAGCTTTTGACCTAATAAATGATTCATGAGGGTAGATTTACCCACATTTGGACGTCCTACAATCGCCACAAATCCGCTCTTAAAATCCGAAGGAATTGTTACGCCTTTGGAACTAAAAAATTGATCAATCAGATTATTAGGATCTTGGTTATCATTTGAATCTGGATTGATTTGATCAGAATGCATCGACATGCAGGTTATTGCTCCAATAACTTTAAAATTTCCGCCGCTGCTGCCTGCTCGGCAAAACGACGACTTGAACCCTCACCATAAATCTTTGATAAGCCATCTATCAAACATTCAACTTTAAAGTGTTGGTGAGGTGCATCACCCTGAATATCTACAACCTCGTAAACAGGGAGAGGTTTTTTACGTGCTTGTAGATACTCTTGTAAACGTGATTTCGGATCTTTAAGTTGATCCGTAGGTTCAATATGGTCTAAATAGGGTACATACCATTTTAGCACAATATCTGTAAGTAAGTTGAGATCACCACTATCAATATAAATTGCACCAATAATCGCTTCTACCGTGTCAGCCAATATTGACTCGCGATGATGACCACCAGATTTCAACTCACCCGTACTTAATATTAAACACCGACTAAGTTGCAAATCTGTTGCAATCTTACCTAAAGCTTCCTGACGAACTAAAGTCGCTCGCATACGCGTTAGACGACCTTCATTTTCATTTGGATAGGCATGATATAGATAATTGGCAACAATCATGCCTAATAATGAATCGCCTAAAAACTCCAAGCGCTCGTAATTGTATTTATGACTCACCGAACGATGAGTCAAAGCTAACTGCAACAATTCAAGCTGCTTGAATTGATATCCTATTCGACTCAATAAGCGAGGATCACTTAGTTTGAACTGATGTTTTATCAAAACTCTTCTCAAATGTTAAAACTAAATCAATATTTAATAAGAAAGGTTTTCTTACCTCATATTTCTTTTGGACTTTTAGACCAGACTCATTAAACACTTGTGCGATCTCCTTAAAATGAAGATCACGAATATTGTTCATTTCCAGTCGCTGATCCATTTGTGTCACAAACTTCTGTGGTGTGATCTCAGAAGAGCTTTCTTTTAAAAGCTCTTCTATTTGATTATTAATCAATCGATCATCCCAATATGCTGGCCAAACTGCAAGTACAGCTTTTACTGCAACCGCAAATATAACCACCCCAAATAAAATTGCTAAATACGAAGTACCTTGTTGTGCCTTACGCATTTCTTTTTTTCCTAATGGTTGTTTTTAATCTATTTTTCCATTTCGGCCAAAGGTAGGAAGATGTAAGCCCGGTTCTTTATGCATCCATACATAGAATGCTCGCCCTGTTAAGTTTTCTTCAGGTACAAAGCCCCAGAAACGACTGTCTGCACTTTGATCACGGTTATCCCCCATTGCAAAGTAATGCCCTTTTGGAACAGTCACTTCCCAATATAAACCGTCTTGGTTTGAATATTTACCATTTTCAACATAGTTGATAAACGGTGCTTGGCGCGCCACATTTACGCCTTCAAGTTCACGCATTCTAAAGGTATGCGTACCAATCGTCTCTTTGTGGTAAATAGACGTTGGGGTATCTAACACATCTTTTTCACGACTAAACTGTGTTAATACTTTCGGTACTTTTTGTCCGTTAATAATCAATTGTCCATGATCGTAAACAATATGATCACCCGGCAAACCGATGACACGTTTAATATAGCTGATGGTAGGTTGAGGTGGATAACGGAATACAATCACATCACCACGATTTGGTTCTCCTACATCAATAATTTTCTTATTAACGATAGGTAAACGCACACCATAATCAAATTTATTAACCAAAATAAAATCACCAGTTTCTAAAGTAGGTACCATAGAGTCTGATGGAATATTAAATGGTTCATAAAGGAATGAACGAAGCACAAGTACTACAGCTAAAACTGGCCAAAAGTCATAGGCCCATGTAATAACAAAATTTTCGTTCCCGCGCCCTTTATTTGCACGCTGTTTGAATACAAGTTTATCTAACAACCACACTGCAAATAGAATCAGCGTAACTGGAACAAGAATTAAATTAAAATCAAAATCCACATGACCTCACTCGCAGCCTAGCTGCTTGTCTTAAAGTAGGGAAAAGCAATCTCGTACTTCCCCCACCCTCATTTCTTATCTTTCTACTTTCAATACAGCCAAGAACGCTTCTTGTGGAATTTCAACACTTCCCACTTGTTTCATACGTTTCTTACCTTCTTTTTGTTTAGAAAGTAGTTTTTTCTTACGTGAAACGTCACCACCATAACATTTCGCTAATACGTTTTTACGCATTGCTTTTACAGTAGAACGAGCAATAATTTGTGCACCGATAGCCGCTTGAATAGCAACATCGTACATTTGGCGAGGAATCAAATCTTTCATTTTCTCAACCAATGCGATACCACGATGACGCGCGTCATTACGGTGACAAATCATAGCCAAGGCATCAACCTTGTCACTATTAATTAATACATCAACCTTAACTAGAGCTGAACTTTCGAAACGCACAAAGTTATAGTCTAGCGATGCAAAACCACGAGAGCATGATTTTAACTTATCAAAGAAATCCATAACGACTTCAGCCATCGGAATTTCAAAGGTAATAGAAACTTGATTACCCAAGAATTTCATATCTTTTTGAACACCACGGCGTTCAATACATAGGGTCATTACATTCCCTAAGTACTCTTGAGGAACAAGGATATGACATTCTGCAATCGGCTCACGCAAGTCTTCTACAGTCGATCCATCTGGCATTTTCGATGGACTATCGATATAAATCGTTTCGCCCTTCTTGGTTAATGCTTCATAAATTACGGTAGGTGCAGAACTGATTAGGTCAAGATCATACTCACGCTCTAAACGCTCTTGTACAATTTCCATGTGTAGCATCCCTAAGAAGCCACAACGGAAACCAAAACCTAATGCATCTGAGCTTTCTGGTTCAAAGAATAAAGCTGAGTCGTTGATCTGCAATTTTTGTAGCGCTTCACGGAATGGCTCAAAATCACTCGCATCAATCGGGAACAAACCAGCATAAACCTGTGGTTTAACCTTTTTAAAACCGGGTAAAATTGCAACATCAGGTGTAGCAGCAAGGGTAATAGTGTCACCTACTGGTGCACCAAAAATATCTTTAATACCCGCAATAACAAAACCTACTTCACCAGCTTCAAGAATATCTGTTTCAGTATGCTTAGGATTAAATACACCTACTGAAGTTACCGGATGAGTTTGTCCTGTCGATTTAACCAACATTTTGTCGCCCTTACGGATACGACCTTGTTTAATACGTACAAGAGAAACTACACCTAGGTAGTTATCAAACCATGAGTCGATAATTAATGCTTGCAATGGAGCATCACGATCGCCTTCAGGCGCTGGAATAACATCGACTAACCGCTCTAAAACACCTTCAACACCCAAACCAGTTTTTGCTGAACAGGTTGGGGCATCCGTTGCTTCAATCCCGATGATTTCTTCAATTTCATGAATTACACGCTCAGGTTCAGCCTGTGGTAAATCAATTTTATTTAAAATAGGAAGAACTTCGAGACCTTGTTCAATCGCGGTATAACAGTTTGCAACTGATTGTGCTTCTACACCTTGTGCAGCATCTACAACCAACAGCGCACCTTCACACGCGGCTAATGAACGAGAAACTTCGTATGAGAAGTCTACGTGTCCAGGAGTATCAATAAAGTTAAGTTGATATTCCTGACCATTAGGATGAGTATAATATAGCGTGACAGAAGCGGCTTTAATGGTAATCCCACGTTCGCGCTCAAGCTCCATTGAGTCCAAAACTTGAGCTTGCATTTCACGATCTTGTAGACCACCACACATCTGAATAAAACGGTCAGCCAATGTAGACTTACCATGGTCAATGTGAGCAATAATCGAGAAATTTCGTATATTTTTGATATCGACGGATTTTTTAGCTTGCGCCATGGGTTACCTTGAGAAAATATAGAGTGCTATGTAGCTTGTTTTAATACACAGCCAAAGCAGTTAAATTAATTGCGTGCGATTATAACAGATGGATATTTTAAAGTATCCAAAATAATCATTACCTTTTACTTGTGTTCAAAAAAGGCCCAGCAACCCAATTCTAGCTTGAGAAACTTCTTGCATAAGAAACGGTAAAATCATAAGGATTTATGCTTGATTCAAGCGGCTGATATGCTTGAGTAAAAGTTGGAGACATCCGCTTCGGACGACCAGATGCGATTTCAATACAAGCCCATTTCGTATTTCCAACAAATAATACAGCCTGATCGGACGGACGGAAAAATACATACTGGCGGAACGAATAAAGAGCGTTGATATCATCTAACCATGTGCGTAATACAATTTGTTCGCCTTCAAATGCAGCTTTACGATATTGCACATGATGCTCAACAGCGACCATTGCATGTTTTAATTCGAGATATTTAGTTACCCCTACCCCTAACGTTTCTACATGAGCAGCAGCTACATCTTGCATCCACTGTACATACATCACATTATTCACATGTCCTAACGCATCAATATGATGTGGCTGTACCTGAATATGTAAATCAAAAATACTACTCACAAATGTTCACTCTTATTGATTAACTTTCAAACTGAAATAAGTGTAGGTAGATATCACTATACGCTCAAGATAAATAACAAAAAACCACCCATATTTAGGGTGGCTCATTGTGTCTTTTTTAAGTTTACTGGATACGCAAACCAAGCATCGCGCGTTGTCCCTGACGAATAATCGCAACACGTGCTACTGTATTTTTTTGCAAGTTAGAAACAACTTTTGCAAAATCCTGACTATTTAAAATCTGGTTATTGTTGACTTGAATAATCACATCACCCTGAATGATATTTGACAATGATGCTAAGCCACCACGGCGAACATCTTGCACATAGATACCGCCTTTTACACTTAAAGCACTTTTTTCTGGTTCAGCCAAATCACGAATACTCATGCCTAAAACTGGTCCTTTAGATACAGCACCTTGCGCACCTGTGGCAGGTGTTTCATCTGGAGCGGTCGTTAAAGTCGCAGAAATATTACGGGTTTTATCATCACGTAATACTTCAAACTGAACAGTTTGATTCGGCTGTACTTTGTTTAGTGCGTAGAGTAATTCACTGGTGCGCGGTACTGGATTGCCGTTATATTTCAAAATCACATCACCCGCTCTAAGCCCTGCTTTTTGTGCAGGCGAGTTCGGAGAAATTTGGGTAATTAATGCACCTTCAGGTTTAGGTAACTTGTAAGCATCGGCAAGGTTACGGTCAATGTCTTGCATCATGACGCCCAAATATGAACGAGTAACTTTCCCTTTTGTTTTAAGCTGTTCAGCTACATCCATCGCAACATCGATTGGAATAGAGAAAGACAAGCCCATATAACCGCCAGTACCACTAAAGATACGTGAGTTTACCCCGACAACTTCACCATTTTGGTTAAACAATGGACCACCTGAGTTACCAGGGTTTAATGCCACATCGGTTTGAATAAACGGTACAGAGGTTTCGCCACTCATGTTGCGTGATTTTGCACTGACAATACCTGCTGAAGCTGAGTAGTCAAAACCAAATGGTGAACCAATTGCTAAAACTGGTTCTCCCACACGTAAGCGGTCAACATTGCCAACTTTTAAGGCAGGATAATTACTTCCATTCACTTTTAATAATGCAACATCAGTACGTTCATCGCTACCTACCACCGTTGCATCAATCTCACGACGGTCATTTAAAGTAATACTAATGCGGGAAGCGTTTTCAATCACATGATGGTTTGTGAGTAAGTAACCATCTTTACTAATAAAGAAAGCACTACCGTACGCGGTTTTCTCTTGTGGACCTTGTTGCTGCGGAATGATGACCTGATTACCAAAGAAACGTTTTAAAATTTCAGGTACTTGCTGTTGTAACAGTTCATCCTGAGTCATTTTTTTTACGACGTTTACACTCACCACAGCCGGACTAACTTGTTCAACGAGGTTTGAAAAATCAACAGCAGCATTTGCTTGAACAGCGGCAACTGTAAATACCGCTGCATACATTCCTTGTTGTAAATAGCGAGTTTTCATTCGGTGCTCACCCACAATTGGTCTACGAAAATAAGAATAAAACTGTTGTAGCACAACGCCTTGGGGTTGTGCGTAACAATATGTTTATTTATCAGATATCATCACAATGATTATTTTACGCATTGCAATTTTTTAAACCAATTGCAATTTTTCTCTGAGTTAGAGCGCTTAAGCTCTTGCCTTTTTAGATAAAAAGGGGTGTCATTAGCGGACGTTTTAAATTGTTGCGAATGGACATGCCTAATCAACAGACAATTCACCACTTTGACGTGATTATTGTGGGCAGCGGCGGCGCTGGTTTAAGTCTGGCTTTATCGTTACCAAGTCATTTTAATATTGCAGTTTTAGCTAAAGCTGCCTTAACCGAAGCAAGTACCTTCTATGCTCAGGGTGGTGTTGCTGCAGTTCTTGATGAAACTGATTCTATTCAACAACACATTAATGACACGATGATTGCAGGTGCTCATTTATGTGAAATGGATGCAGTTCAACATACGGTAGAAGGTGGACGTCCTTCTGTCGATTTCCTTTTGAAACAAGGTGTACAGTTTACCTTAGATGAAGATGAACAGCTTCATTTAACCCGTGAAGGTGGCCATTCACAACGCCGCATTATTCATTCTGCCGATGCAACAGGTAAAGCTATTTCAACCACCTTGGTTGAGCGTGCACAAGAACGTAAAAATATTACTATTTTTGAAAACTATATTGCGATTGATCTAATTACTTCACATAAGTTGGGACATACTGATCAAGCGAATCGCGCTATTGGTTTGTATGCATTAGATGAAAATTCAGAAAAGGTTCATACCTTTCTTGCACCATTTACCGCCCTTGCTTGCGGTGGTGCGATGAAAGCTTACCTTTATACATCTAATCCAGATATTGCTACAGGCGATGGTATTGCCATGGCTTACCGTGCAGGTTGCCGTGTAGCCAATATGGAATTTAACCAGTTCCACCCAACCTGCCTGTACCATCCGCAAGCGCGTTCTTTTTTAATTACCGAAGCGATGCGTGGTGAAGGTGCTTACTTGCGCTTGCCAGATGGCGAACGTTTTATGCTGCGTTTTGACGACCGTGCCGAATTGGCTCCTCGTGATATTGTGGCACGTACCATTGACCATGAAATTAAACGTCTTGGTATTCGACATGTATGGTTAGACATTACGCACAAGTCACCTGAGTTTATTAAAGAGCACTTCCCTACACTTTATGCAAGATTGCTTGAGTTAGGTATCGACATTACTAAAGACATGATTCCAGTAGTGCCGGCCGCTCATTACACTTGTGGTGGTGTGGTAGTTGACTCAAATAGCCAGACGGATATTGAAGGTCTCTATGCAATTGGTGAAACCTCTTATACAGGTTTACATGGTGCAAACCGTATGGCGAGTAACTCATTGCTTGAGTGCTTCGTTTATGGCATGAGTGCAGCAAAAGACATCGAAAATAAGTTTGATGAAAGTTTTAAACTACCGAATGTACCCACTTGGGATGACTCTCAAGTCACCAATCCTGATGAAGATGTTGTGATTTTACAAAACTGGGATGAGCTACGTTCAACCATGTGGAACTATGTCGGTATTGTAAGAACCACGAAACGTTTAGAACGTGCTTTACACCGTATTGAAATGTTAAAGCGTGAAATCACTGAATATTATCAAGACTACCGTGTCAGTAAAAACTTGATTGAACTGCGTAATCTTGTACTCGTTTCGGAAATGATTGTGCGCTGTGCCATGCAACGTAAAGAATCGCGTGGTTTACACTACACACTTGATTATCCGGAAACTTCAAGCGAGATTCGAAAAACTGTTTTAACACCTCCAAACTTTGCAGTAGAGCAACCTTTGGTAAATACCAGCGTTTAAATAATCTCGTTATAAAAAAGCACGGTTCATACCGTGCTTTTTTATAACTTTAATTTTCATGATCGAGGAGGAATTGAATACGTCGCGGTCACATGTGCCACGGGTTCATCCAGCCCAACCGAATAAATCCAAACCTCACCAACAACCAGACTCTTTCCTACTTTCATGAGTTTACATTCACTGCGTAGGTCTTTATCACCTGCGGGTTTTCGCAAAAAATTAATATTAAAGTTCGTCGTCACAGCCAAACCAATAATTCCGATTTCACCTAGTATTGCAATATACAAAGCAAAGTCTGCCAAAGTCATCATAGTTGGGCCAGATATGGTACCACCCGGACGTTGATGTCTTTGATCTACGTGATAGTAAACAACAGCAGCTTTAGGCGTGACTGATTCAATCGTGCAATGTTCAAGACTGGGTGGAAATTCCTTTTCAAGAAATGCCACGATTTCTTCTTTTGAGCTTTTCATCCTTGTTATTCTTCAATCTATAAATCATATGTAAGATAGCATAAGAAAATAGCAGATATTTTCTATGACGTTTTAAATCAGAATTAACGTCATTTTTCACCACTCCCATATTTTATAAGAGTGGCTCATCCAATTGCTTATCCTAAATATTGCAACGCTTGCTCAAACACCTGATCTGGGCTTTGCGTAGCGTCTAAACGTTTAATACGTTCAGGTTCAGCTTTCCACAAAGTTTCATAACCCTCACGAACTTTAGTAAAGAAACTTAACTTTTCCTGTTCAAAACGATCTAAAGCACCACGTTCACGTGCACGGTTCATGCCTAATTCAATCGGCGCATCTAACCAAAAAGTCACTTCTGGCATGTGTGAAACAAAGTTCGTATTTAACAGTTGTAACTTATCTTGACTTAAACCACGACCAGAACATTGGTAAGCAAAGCTTGCATCTGTAAAACGGTCACTTAACACAATTTTATTGGCTTCTAAAGCAGGCACAATGATTTGCTGAAGATGTTGTGCGCGTGCAGCATAAATCAAAAGTAACTCAGTATCATGGCTCATATTTTCATCATGATTAACAGCCAAAAGCATTGAACGAATTTGTTCAGCTAGTGGTGTACCGCCAGGCTCTCGCGTTAAAACAACTTGTTTACCTTGTTCTTCAAAATGCTGATGAATTTTTCGAATAAGCGTAGTCTTGCCTACACCTTCCGTGCCTTCAAAGCTAATAAACATCTCTCTTCCTTATTTCTTCGATCTCAACACGGATAAATACTCTTGAACCGCTTGATTATGCGCTTGCAAATTTGCCGTAAATTTATGGCCACCATTGCCAGTTGCTACAAAATAAACATTATTTGAGTCATCTGGATGTAATGCAGCCTCAATTGCTTTTTGACTTGGTAAAGCAATTGGAGTTGGTGGTAACCCATTAATTGTATAAGTATTATATGGTGTTGGAGTACGTAAGTCTTCGCGAGTAATGTTACCCTTATAGTTCTCACCCATACCATAAATCACGGTTGGGTCTGTTTGTAGACGCATGCCAATTTTTAGACGTCGTACAAATACACCAGATACTTGCTCAAGCTCACTATCTAAACTTGTTTCTTTTTCAACAATTGAAGCCATGATTAAAGCTTCATACTTATCTTTATAAGGTAGGTTTGGTGCACGATTTGCCCAAGCCGTATCTAAAGCTTTCATTTGATGGTGATATAAATCGGTAAGGATTTTTTTATCAGTCTCACCCTTGGCAAAGAAATAAGTATTAGGCGCAAATAAACCTTCAGGGTGATGATAGGAAATTCCTAAAGCCTTCATAAGCTGATCATCGGGTAAATCTAATATTGTATTTTTTACATTCTTATCGTGCTTTAAAGCAGTGATGAGCTGTTTAAAAGTCGTACCTTCAATGACCAAAACACGATTCATCTGAGCATTATCCGCATTAGATAACATCTCTAATACTTGTCTTACGCTCATTCCCTGCTCAACTTCATATACACCAGCTTTCATGCTGTCATGAATCATAAATCGTTGATAAAGTTTAAGTACAATGGGGAAATGGATTTTGTTTTCTTTGGCTAAGCGATCAATAAAACCAGAATAGGTTTCACCAGATGTAATTGATAGCATCTGCTTTTTCCCTTCTATTGAATAAGCTTTAAATAAGCTTGACCATAAAATGGCAAAAATAGAAACTAAAACAATAAAAAGACCAATCAAAACCAAGCGCTTAGATTTTTTAGGAGCTTGTTTTTTGTTATTTTTCTTGGCATTTTTTGCTTTCGCATTTACAGGTGGCTTCGGCATATTAATGAATCTGATTTAAGTTAAGGATATGAAATAAATCTATGCATGCCTGTGTGTCTAGCGTTTTCTCTCCTAAATGAGTGACCACTCGCATAGGATTTAAAGCATTACAAAAGAACAGACTTTGTATTTCAGATACTTCATCTAGCTCAATTACACGTAATTCACAGGCAATATCATGGTGCTGCATGCGCGCCAAAATTTCTGCCCGCATTACACCGTGGACGCCATTATAGCGAAGTTCAGGTGTAATCCATCTATCATTTAAACGAATAAAACAATTACTACTGACCCCTTCAACAATATAACCTTGTACATCAGTAACTAATGCTTCAGCCCATCCTAATTGATCTGCTTCTTTTTTTAGCAACACTTGCTCAAGACGGTTTAAAGATTTGAGCCCGACCAAACTCGGCATGGTTAAACCTAAGGCCTGATTTAAAACACCACACTGGATAAAGTCCGGCTGAAATGGCGCTAAAGCTTTCGGATAAAACCAGATATAAATATCAGCCTGATGCTTTGGTAAGCTATAACCTCTATCTCCTTCCCCACGGCTAATAACAATTTTTAAAGTGCCGTTGAGTACAAGATGCTGCTTTTTTAATTGCTGTAAACTCTGTTCTATTAATTCAAAATCTATTGTTAAAAACAATTTTTGACATGCCAGTTTTAGGCGTTCCCAGTGTCTTACTTTAAGTTCAATTTGATTTTCAAAAACACGAATTGTCGTAAAGCATCCATCTCCATAATGAAATGCTCGATCCAGTAAAGGAATAGTCTCAACAGGTTGCCCATTTTTAAAACACCACATGTTCAATCCCCCCCTTTGCTTAAAACTATCCAACAATACAACACCTTTCATTTAAATAATAAATGACTGATTTTAAAAAATTATACCGATTTGGTATCTACTTTTGAAACTTGTTGTATATCAAGATTTAAGAATAACTTATCTATTTTTACTATTTCTATATTTTTCATATTAAATTCGTTTTTTATTATTTTTTTAGAATAAAGACTAGCGCTATTCTGCGTTCATGTTTTGAACATTTCATATTTTTTGAGGACTTATCTCATGCGTTTTTCTCAATTAAAAGTCGGGGTTATTGCTGCATTACTTTCAGTTTCATCCTTTGCAGCTCAAGAATTCTTAAACGTTTCTTACGATCCAACTCGAGAGTTATATACAGATTTCAATAAACAGTTTGGTGCTTACTGGAAACAGCGTACTGGACAAGATATTGAGTTTAAACAATCACACGGTGGATCTGGAAAACAGGCCCGTGCTGTTATTGATGGCTTAAATGCAGATGTAGTGACATTGGCACTTGCAGCGGATATCGATGAAATTGCTGTAAAAGCAAAATTACTGCCAACTGACTGGCAGAAAAAGTTACCGCAAAACTCTACACCATACACCTCAACAATCGTGTTTTTAGTTCGTAAGGGTAACCCTAAACAAATTAAGGACTGGGGTGATTTAATCAAACCAGGCGTAGAAATTATTACCCCAAACCCGAAAACTTCTGGTGGCGCTCGCTGGAACTATCTGGCTGCTTGGGCTTGGGCAAAACATCAAGCAGGTGGTAACGATGCAAAAGCTCAAGAATTTGTCCGCCAAATTTATAAACACACTAAAGTTTTAGACTCAGGTGCGCGTGGTGCAACCACGACTTTTGCTGAACGTGGCATTGGTGATGTATTGCTAGCTTGGGAAAACGAAGCACATTTAGCTACCCGCGAACAACCAGGCAAGTTTGAAATTATTACACCATCCCTTTCCATTTTAGCTGAACCACCAGTTGCAGTTGTTGAGAAAAATGCCACTAAAAAAGGCAACTTAACGATTGCTAAAGGTTACCTCAACTACTTGTATTCACCAGCTGGCCAAGAAATTGCAGCACGTAACTTCTACCGCCCGCGTAATGCAGCCGTTCTTAAGAAATATAGCAACGTATTTAAACCATTGAAACTCGTTACGATCGACAAAGAGTTTGGCGGTTGGACCAAGGTTCAAAAACAACATTTCGACAATGGTGGTGTTTTTGATCAAATCGTGAAAATCAATAGTGCAGAGAAGTAATTCTTTGTACTAAAGATAAGGAGAACAGACATGATTCACACTGTAATTGTTCCAGGTGTAGGTGGAAGTGAACATCAGCATTGGCAATCTTGGTTGCAGCGTAAACTCGTGTCTAGTTCTCGCGTTGAGCAAAAAAACTGGGATAGACCTGTATTAAGTGAATGGGTTGAGCAATTCGTTAAAACAGTTCAAGTAGCCCCAGCTGCTGTACAAATTGTTGCGCATAGCTTTGGTTGTTTAACAAGTGTAGCTGCTCTAGCTGAACATCCAGAGTTAAAAACCCGAGTTAAGAAACTTATTTTGGTCGCTCCAGCAAATCCAGCACGCTTTGGGGAAGCAGGGTTTGCTCGTCATAGTTTGACCGACTTCAAAGCGTATTTTCATCAATTAAAGATTGATGTGCCAACATCCTTACTCATTAGTGAAAATGATCCGTGGCTCGGCTTTTTTGATGCTTTGCAACTTGCGAAATCATGGAAATTAAATCCAGTTAATCTTGGTGAAGTTGGTCATATTAATGTTGCCTCAGGTTTTGGCCCATTTCCAGATTTGCTGAATTATTTGATTCCAGAAGATTCGATGTGTAGCCACTCATCTATCGACCCGGTAAAAACTCATTTCTCTTTGAAATTTGCTTAATACCCAACTTTATATCTCACCGTTTATCTTTATTTATTCGCTTACTGGTTTCAGCAGGCTTTTCTCTTTGAGGAAATATCATGTCGCAGCGATCCCGAGTGCTGCCTGGGTTTGGTCTATCTTTGGGCTTCACCCTCGCCTATGTGTCTTTTATTGTGCTTATTCCATTAGCCGCAGTCTTTATCAAATCATTTGGAATTGGATGGGATGGATTATGGGAAATTTTAACGTCTGAACGTATTTTAAAGTCGCTTCAACTTAGCTTTAGTTCAGCATTAATTGCAGCTTTTATTAACGTCGTGTTTGGCTTACTGCTCGCTTGGTGTCTTGTACGTTATAACTTTCCCGGAAAACGTCTTGTAGATGCTTTAGTAGATCTACCCTTTGCTCTACCGACAGCAGTTGCAGGTATTGCATTAACTTCACTCTATGCCCCTACAGGCTGGATTGGTCAATATCTACAACCTCTAGGTATTGAGGTTGCTTATACGCCAATTGGTATTACTCTGGCATTAGTCTTCATTGGTATTCCATTCATTGTACGGACAGTTCAGCCTGTACTGAGTGATATCGAAACTGAGCTTGAAGAAGCTGCTTCAGCCCTTGGCGCAAATCGCTGGCAGACCATTACTAAAATTATTTTACCAATATTACTACCAGCTCTGTTCACAGGATTTGCTTTAGCATTTGCCCGAGGCGTGGGTGAATATGGTTCAGTTATTTTTATTGCGGGTAACCAACCGTTTAAAACAGAAATTGCTCCACTCATGATCATTTCACGTCTTGAAGAATATGATTATGCAGGTGCAACAACGATTGCTGCGGTCATGTTAGTTCTCTCTTTCATCATTTTATTTGCCATTAATTTACTTCAAGCATGGGCAAACCGTCGTACAGGGAGAAATATCACATGAACCTACATACTGACAGCAATGCACTCGCGTTTAAGTTGCAATCACGGGATGCAACACGCGAACCAACTTGGGTACGTTACACGCTTATTACCGTGGCTCTGATTTTTTTCCTAGGCTGCCTGATGTTGCCCCTTATTCTGGTTTTTGTAGAAGCATTTAAACAAGGACTTGAAGTCTATGTTCAAGCTTTGATTGATCCAGACACCCTATCGGCGGTGAAATTAACCTTATTAACAGCAGCAATTGCTGTTCCGATTAACGTGATATTTGGTGTGGGTGCCGCCTGGGCTGTCTCTAAGTTCCAGTTTAAAGGTAAGGCAATTTTAACCACCATCATTGATATGCCTTTTTCGGTTTCACCCGTTATTGCAGGTTTAATGATTGTATTGATTTTTGGTGCACAAGGTTGGTTAGGTGGCTGGTTAATGGATCATGACATCAAAATTTTGTATGCCGTACCTGGAATTGTCTTAGCAACCATTTTTATTACCGTTCCCTTTGTCGCGCGTGAGTTAATTCCACTCATGGAAGCTCAAGGAACTGAAGAAGAAGAAGCAGCGATTGTACTGGGTGCATCGGGATGGCAAACCTTTTGGAAAGTGACACTTCCCAACATTAAATGGGGTTTGATTTACGGCGTGATTCTATGTAATGCCCGTGCAATGGGTGAGTTTGGCGCAGTATCAGTGGTTTCTGGTCACATTCGTGGTGAAACCAATACCCTGCCACTTCATGTCGAAATTTTATATAACGAGTACACCTTTAGCGCAGCGTTTGCCGTGTCCTCATTACTTGCTTTCTTAGCTCTGTTAACACTGGTATTAAAAACGTGGTTAGAACTACATCAAGATAAACCACAACCACATTCAACTGATTCGTAAGGAATGAAATCATGAGTATTCAAGTTAAAAATATTGAAAAACACTTTGGTGCATTCCATGCGCTTAAAAATATTTCCCTAGATTTTCCAGAAGGTGAACTAGTTGCCCTACTCGGCCCATCTGGTTGCGGTAAAACAACTCTACTTCGTATTATTGCTGGCCTAGAGTCAGCCGATGGTGGTCAAGTACTACTTGAAGGTGAAGATGCGACCAATGTACATGTGCGTGAGCGTCAGGTTGGCTTTGTATTTCAGCACTATGCTTTATTTCGTCACATGACAGTATTTGACAATATTGCCTTTGGTTTGCGTGTTCGTCCTCGTGCAACGCGTCCTTCAGAAGCTGAAATTAAAAAACGTGTCACTCGTTTACTTGATTTGGTTCAACTTGGATTTTTAGCAGACCGTTACCCTGCCCAGCTTTCTGGCGGACAACGTCAGCGTATTGCTTTAGCCCGTGCCTTGGCAGTAGAGCCGCGAGTCTTATTACTTGATGAACCATTTGGTGCACTAGATGCCAAAGTCCGTAAGGAGTTACGCCGCTGGTTACGCAACTTACATGATGAATTGCATATTACTTCAATTTTTGTGACACATGATCAGGAAGAAGCACTTGAGGTGGCGGATCAGATTATTGTAATGAATAAAGGTAATGTCGAGCAGATTGGCTCACCTCGTGAAGTTTATGAAAAACCGTCAACACCATTTGTATTTGATTTCTTGGGTCAGGCAAATCGTTTTGAAGGTGAGAACACAGGCGGTATTATCCGTATTGGCAATGACCGTATTCAATTACCAACGGCAGTTGAGGCACCTCAAGGAAAAGTGATTGCTTTTGCCCGTCCAGATGAGTTACATATTCATTCGCAACCGCAAGCGAATACCATTGAAGCGACTTTTGTACGTGAAATCTGGATTGCTGGAAAAGTTGTGGCGGAATTACAAGATCGTAATGGACGTTTAATTGAGATTGCTCTGAGCAATGAAACTGCAAAACTACATGCATTTAAACCCAATCAAACCGTTTGGGTAAGTGCATCTCAACTGCACTTATTTGCAGATCAAGTTGCTTAAGAAATATATTTGGTAAGGAAAAGTGTAAATGAACTTTCAACAATTAAGAATTATCCGAGAAACTGTACGCCAAAACTTTAACCTAACCGAAGCATCGGCTGCACTCTACACGTCTCAATCGGGTGTAAGTAAACATATTAAAGATTTAGAAGATGAGCTAGGTGTACAACTTTTTATACGAAAAGGTAAACGTCTTTTAGGTTTAACCGAACCAGGTCAATCTCTTCTTGGCATCGTTGAACGCATGTTAGTTGATGCTGAAAATATTAAACGTCTTGCAGAAGACTTTAATAAAGTTGATGAAGGGACATTAACGATCGCAACTACCCATACTCAGGCACGTTATGTACTGCCTCCGATCGTCAATCAATTTAAGAAGTTATTCCCTAAAGTTCATTTGATTTTACAACAAGCCAGCCCTGTTGAAATTTCAGAAATGCTCTTACAAGGTGAGGCAGATATTGGAATTGCAACTGAGTCTTTAACGACCGAAGAAAATCTTGCTAGTATTCCGTACTATCAATGGCAACACAGTATTATCACACCGCAAAATCACCCTTTAGTGAAGGCAGACAAGATTACGCTTGAACTTTTAGCGGACTATCCACTTATTACTTATCATGGTGGTTTTACAGGCCGATCTAAAATTGACAAAGCTTTCGAAGAAGCTCACCTCGATGCAGATATCGTAATGTCAGCTCTTGATGCGGACGTTATCAAGACTTATGTCGAATTGGGTATGGGAGTCGGAATTGTCAATGATGTGGCCTATGACACAGAACGTGATCATCGTTTAAAACAAACTAAAACTGATATTTTTGGTGTCAATACAACATGGATTGCGGTTCGTAAAGGACACTTACTACGTGGTTACGGCTACGAATTTATTTCTCTATGCTCACCTGACGCTGATATTAAAGCACTGAAAAAAATTGCTTATCCAGATGAATAAAAATTAAGAAAAAATAAAAGAGCGAGATCGCTCTTTTATTTTTACCTATAAAAAAACGAGCCGAAGCTCGTTTTTTTAGTATTTATTACCAGAAGAAGTTCACACCAACTTTACCAACTGGTAACCATTGGTATTTGTCATCGTTACGGATTTTATTTTCTTCAGCGCGCAAATCTTTATCAAAGTCAGCACCGTTAACATTAACAAATGTACCATTTGATTTAAGATTTACAGTTGGGTTACCTGTGTAATATGCACCCACCTCACCAAATACGCCCCAGTTCTTATTGATCTTAGGTGCAAAACCTAAACCTACATAAGGGGCAATATCATTTTTATAACTTAATTTACCATCCACTGAACCATTAAAGTTATAATTATTACCATTTACTTTAATAGTACCGTCTTGTGAACGTTTAGTTAAATCATAGTCATTGTCTAAGTAAGCAGCACCCGCAGCTACATATAAAGCCTGAGCCCAACGGTTAGTACTTGCACCCCATGGACGAATCTCAGCATTTAAATAAACGTTACTATTATCCATATCTAAGTCGTACTTAGTGCCATTTACTGACACATCATCACGCCAAGACACGTTACCACCGTTATAACCCAATGCTAAGCCAACGTATGGGTTTGCTTGCCATAATAAAGCACCACCGTAACCTGTAGTACCAGCCTCAGCACGAACACCTACTGGAATTAATTGGTTTTTATCGAATGCATAGCTGTCATGAACAACAGCTTCATCTGCCATTGCAGCACCAGCAGCAAATAAAGCTGTAGTTGTCACTAAAACACGTAATACTTTCATAGTTTTCTCCTCAAAAGGCTTTGTTTCTAATTTTTCAGCTTGTGACAAAAATTATATTCAAGAGCATAGAGTCTTTTTTATACAAAAACTGCTGGATTTCTGTTATTTTTTGATACAAATTGAGTTAAATTTTTATTTTCAAATCATTTTTTTGTAAAAAATACTTGATTATCTAATAAGCTTATTTTCATTTAACTTATTTATATCCTCGATTAAACGTAACACGTTTTTTCAAAGATTCTTGTCACAAATTAGTGTAAAATCTTTAAAATTTTTTATGGAAGGAAGATCATGTCTCAGCTTTCTACGATCATTGAGCAAGCATTTGAAGACCGCGCAAATTTTACTGCAGCAGATTGCTCAAGCGAAATCCGCCAAGCTGTTGAAGAAGCAATTGCTGGTTTAGATAACGGTACTCTTCGAGTTGCTGAAAAAATCAATGGTGAATGGGTTGTTCATCAATGGTTAAAAAAAGCTGTTTTATTATCATTTAAACTAAATGACAATAAACCAATCGAGTCATGTGATCTTCGTTTCTACGATAAAGTTGAAACTAAATTCTCTGGTTGGACTGAAGACCAATTTAAAGCAGCAGGTGTTCGTGTTGTTCCCCCTGCTGTAGCGCGTCGTGGTAGCTTCCAAGCTAAAAACGTAGTGTTAATGCCTTCTTATGTCAACATTGGCGCTTATGTAGATGAAGGCACAATGGTAGATACATGGGCAACTGTAGGTTCATGTGCTCAAATCGGTAAAAATGTTCACTTATCTGGTGGTGTTGGTATTGGTGGTGTTTTAGAGCCATTACAAGCAAACCCAACTATTATTGAAGACAACTGCTTTATCGGTGCGCGTTCAGAAATCGTTGAAGGCGTTATTGTTGAAGAAGGCTCAGTCATTTCAATGGGCGTTTTCATTGGTCAATCAACTAAAATTTATGACCGCGAAACTGGCGAAATCCATTATGGTCGTGTACCAGCAGGTTCAGTTGTAGTTTCAGGCAGCTTGCCATCTAAATGCGGTACTTACAGCTTATACGCTGCAATTATTGTGAAAAAAGTTGATGCAAAAACACGTGCGAAAACAAGTTTGAACGATTTGTTACGCGCTGACTAATTTGCTATAACTCTCTTGCGGAGCTTTAATCGCTCCTCATCTCTACGGTCCAACTGATCGTAGAGATTTTATTTTTTATATAGTGTGGTATTTCTAGAATGGCTTCCTTACGTTCCTCTGCAATTCCTGTCTCTGACCCTGCGTCTGGTTTACGCATTACCGAGATTTTTTACTCGTTGCAGGGTGAAGCGAATGCTTCTGGTTTACCGACTGTATTCATTCGCTTAACAGGCTGCCCACTACGTTGTAGTTACTGTGATACGACTTATTCTTTTGAAGGCGGAGAACGTTTTTCGCTTGAACATATCATTGAAACAGCTAAACAGTATCAAACACCTTATATTTGTGTCACTGGTGGCGAACCATTAGCACAACCAAACTGTTTGATTCTATTACAACGCCTATGTGAAGCAGGCTTTGATGTTTCTTTAGAAACCAGTGGCGCACTTGATGTCTCAAAAGTAGATTCGCGTGTTTCTAAAGTTCTCGATTTAAAAACTCCAACTTCTGGTGAGGAACATCGCAACCTCATCAGCAACCTTGACCATTTAACTGCACATGACCAAATTAAATTCGTCATTTGTAACCGTGAAGATTATGAATGGTCAAAGCAACAAGTTGAAAAATATCAACTGCATAAAAAAGTCAGTACCGTTTGGTTCTCCCCTGCCTTTGCAGTTGAAAAAGGTGCTGTTGGCCTGCCACGTCTAGCACGTGATCTGGCACAGTGGATACTTGATGATAAACTCCTTGTTCGCTTCCAACTACAGTTACATAAACTGCTTTGGAACGATGAATCAGGTCGTTAATCACTCAATAAAATAAATCATTCCGAATATGGAGAAAAATATGCGCCCTCGTGCCATTGTTTTACTTTCAGGCGGCTTAGACTCAACCACTTGCCTAGCTTGGGCACAAGCACGCTATGAATGTATTGCTATTAGTTTTATGTATGGTCAACGCTCAACCACGGAACTTGATGCAGCAAAAGCATTGGCTCAACGTTCAGGTGTTGAACATCGTATAATTAATATTGATTTAGCTAATTTAGGTGGGTCTGCACTTACAGACCACAACATTGCCGTACCTGAACAGTTACAAGAAGGTATTCCTGTAACTTATGTACCAGCACGTAACACTATTTTCCTCTCTTATGCTCTAGCTGCTGCCGAAGTATTTAATGCTGAAGCTATCGTTATTGGTATCAATGCTGTTGATTATTCAGGATATCCTGATTGTCGTCCTGAATTTATTGATGCTTTTGCCAATATGGCACGTTTAGCAACTAAAGCTGGTGTGGAAGGTAAACCACTTAAATTTGAAACACCCCTGTTACATTTATCCAAAGCGAATATTATACGTTTAGGGATTGAACATGGCGTAGACTATAGTCAAACGGTATCTTGCTACCAAGCAGATGCTCAAGGACGTGCGTGTGGCAAATGTGACAGTTGCCGTTTGCGTAAAGAAGGCTTTATCGAGGCTGGTGTTGCCGACCCAACACGCTATATACCGTAATAAGTAGGTAAAATTTATGAAGTTGTTAAAATCAAATCTTATTCTTTCATCTTTGTTCTCAACAGTTGCTCTTATGGCTGGAGCAGCACATGCTGCAGAAAACCCAGTTCAAGCAGCATATAAAAGTACTAACGTTAAAGGCGCATTAGTTAACGTTTGTAAAGAACAAACAGCTAAAGGCGGCAAGCTAAGCTCAGCTGAAGTTAGCAAATTCTGTAGCTGCCAAGTTGAAGCACAAGGGAAAGTTACTGAAGCACAAAAATGGGAAATCCAAAGTGCAATCAATGCGAAGAAAAGCCCAAGCTCTCTAGGATTTGTACAACAACAAAACCGTGATCTTAAAGCATGTTTCGGCCCTCAGTTAACAACTAAGCTTGAAAAATTAACTGAAGATGCAATGAAAGCAGCTCAACAACAAGCTCCTAAAAAATAAGCTTTGTTATTCCAAATTAAGCCTGCATTTATGCAGGCTTTTTTGTAGCTCTGATAAAATAGTACTGACCTAAACCCCTCTATTTGAAATAAATCATGCAAGAACAGTAGCATTGATCCATGTGGCGAAGGCGGAGAATTTCATACGACTGTGATTGACGGCCCAATTTTTAACAAAGCAATTCCTGTAAGAAAACTCGATATTGTTTATCATGAAGAATGTGCTTTTTTACCACTTGAATTAGACCAAATTTAAATTTTGAAGGATGAAAAATGTCTGAGAATATTCAACTACCAAATCAACTTTTTCCAACGACACAAGGCGAAGTAAACTTAGCTGAAGTCGAAAATGAATGGTTGATCATTTACTTCTACCCAAAAGATTCAACCCCAGGATGTACCACACAAGCAGTTGGGTTTTCTTGTTTAAAAGATCAGTTTGATGCCTTAGGTGCGCGTATTTTTGGTATATCACGTGACTCAGTAAAAGCTCACCAGAACTTTACTGAAAAACAAGCACTAACGATCGATTTAATTAGCGATAAAGAAGAAGTGCTTTGTAAGCACTTTGATGTGATTAAAGAAAAAAATATGTATGGCAAAAAAGTAATGGGCATTGAACGCTCTACTTTTATTTTCCATAACAAAGAATTGGTTAAAAGCTACCGTAAAGTTAAGGCAGCGGGACACGCAGAACAAGTTCTAGAAGACTTAAAATCCCTACAAACAGCTTAATAAACAAAAAGCGAGTTTCATGCTCGCTTTTTTATTGCAAAGCATTACCCAACAATTTGAGTTTGGCGTATCATAAAAATATTAGAATAATTATTTTAAGGCATTGATATGAGACCACTCAAAATATGCTCTTTACTGCCTGCTACTCTCTTTATCGGTGCATGTAGTGCAAATATATTAGCCATACCAACTGATACTTCCACATCACTTACTCAAATTCAAAAAACTTCCAATGAAATAAGCTGCCAAGATTTACAAAACCCTGCCTATCAACAAGCGTTACTTAACACAATTAATCAGATCCGGCAGCAATCACGCCAATGTGGTCAGCAGTCTTTCCCCGCAACCAAACCGTTGAGTTGGAGTAATAATTTATATAAAGGTGCACTTTCTCACAGTGAAGATATGGCAACACACAACTTTCTTGGACATGTTGGTTCCACTGGCCTAGACTTAAAGTCACGTTTGAAACTTTATAATACACTTGGTAAAGCCAACGGTGAAAATGTTGCTAGCGGGCAGAAAACTTTGGGTGAAGTGATGTCTAAATGGCTGTCGAGTCCCCTGCATTGTAGTAATCTAATGAACCCAAAATTCACGACTTACGCAATTGCTTGCACTTCTGATCAATCTGTAAAGCAAAAGAGTTATTGGACTCAACAATTTGGTACACGTTAAAAGGAAAAATGATGCAATCAGGTTCAATCACCCCTATTTTAAGAATTTTTGATGTTGATTTAGCTCAATCATTTTATCTTGAATTTTTAGGTTTTCAGCTTGATTGGCAGCATCAGTTTGAAGATAACTTTCCCTTATATTTACAGATTTCCAAAGATGATTGCATCATTCATTTATCAGAGCATTTTGGAGATGCAAGCCCCCATAGTGCAATCCGTATTTATTGGGAACATATTTATGAGCTGCATCTAGAATTAAGTAAAAAAGATTACAAGTTTGCTAAGCCCCAGATTGAAAAAACAGATTGGGAAACACTTGAACTCAGTATCACCGATCCTTTTTCCAACCGAATTATCTTTTGGGCAGATGCTTAATCTAGATGAGTTTATTCAAACTCATCTAGATTAGAGCGGTCATCTTCTTCAAACCGTTGTTGTAATTGCTGATAAGTACGTGTTTTTTTGAACTCATCCAAAAATTGAATTGTACCTACAGGGAAAAATTCTGTTTGAATTTCACCACGATAATAAGCTTCACGCATTGGCGTTGCCGACAGTGAATCTTTTAGACTATCAAGCTCAACCATAATCCATTCAGGGAATAGTTTTAAATAATAAGAAGATTCATCTTTAAAATGTCCAATCAAGCCTACAGTTGAGTCTGGTTCAATCACAGCATTGACTAAAGATTTGACCTGTTTAACCCATTTTTCATCATTATAGACATCAACCACATGTACAAACCGAATGCGTTTTTGCTCTTCTAATGAAAAATTAGATAAAATCATTTGCTCTCGTTCAATCGCAAGGAACGGATTTTTTATATTACGTTCCATTTGAGCAGAGCCTAGCGCCAAAATCACATAGTGACTTTGCTGTAGTGCGATTTCTATCGTTTGCATATGTGCCAAATGAAATGGCTGAAAACGACCTATAAAAACGAGATAGTCAAATTTATACATAATCAGATTTTCACTTTTTATGAACTCATCAGTTACGCTTCTTACAAAAAATATGCGCCATAATGAGAACCTAAAAATCAACAACGTGGTTTAAAGCAAGGATAGTACGATGACACTTAGCTGTATTCAACAACCTCATCAACATTTACAAGCAAATTTAGAAGGTGGCGTACTCACCTTAGCCATAAATCGCGCAGAAGCAAAAAATGCGTTATATGGCGAACTTTATTTATGGATTGCTCAAGCACTTAATGAAGCCGATCTCAATAAAGATGTTCGAGTAGTTGTTCTACGTGGTGTAGAACAAGATTTCACTGCTGGTAATGACATGAAAGATTTCATGGGCTTTGTAAAAAATCCTAACACAGGCCCAGCAGGAGAAGTTCCACCATTCGTCTTACTTAAAGCTGCTGCAAAATTATCAAAGCCGCTTATTATTGCAGTAAAAGGTGTCGCAATTGGTATTGGGGTTACTCTTTTATTGCAGGCGGACCTCGTTTTTGCTGACAATACTGCACTTTTCCAAATTCCATTTGTTAGCCTCGGTCTCTCACCCGAAGGTGGTGCAAGCCAACTATTAGTTAAACAAGCGGGTTATCATAAAGCTGCTGAACTCTTGTTAACTGCAAAGAAATTTAATGCCGAAACTGCTGTACAGGCTGGTTTGGTCAATGAAGTTGTTGAAGATTCTTATGCAACAGCTCAAGCAACAGCTCAACAATTAACAGCTTTACCGCTTGCGTCTTTAAAGCAAACCAAAGCACTCATGAAGCATGATTTAGATAAAATCATTGAATGTATTGATCATGAAGCTGAAATCTTCATGCAGCGAGTTCGCTCACCAGAAATGTTAGAGGCCGTTCAAGCATTTATGCAAAAACGTAAACCAGATTTTTCTCAATTTAACTAAAATCAATTTCTATAATTTGAATAAACTCAAAGGCAGGCTCTTCATAAGGATGGCTTGCCTTTAATGCTTTAGCGACTACACTTGCCTTTTCTTCGAGCACAATGGTTTCAACCCGCCACTCCTCAACTTGCTCAAGTTCATCTAACTGCCCAATATAGGGATCAGCCCCTTTAACTGGTTTGAACTGCCCTACTCCCTTTACCTGCCATGCACAGTGTTCATAATTACCAATACCGCCTGCACCAGCAGAAAAAATGGCTTGTTTAGTCGATTCAAGATGTGATTCGGGTACGTAATAAATCAGCTTTAACATGAGTAGAATGACTCAAGACTAGTGAACTTACTTTAAATCATACCTTTAAAAAACACTCTGAATCAAAGTCAGCTCATCATTACTAAATAATTTGCTCCAATAAAGAGTATTTGAATAGCGAGTGCCAAACCAAACCAGCGCCAACCTTTATCTTTTGTATACATCGTTCTTATGTCATTTTTGTTTTTCATCATTTTGATCTCCGATTTTTATCGTTGTTACAGAGAAAGCAAAAATTGGACCAAACCTGTTAGCTTAGCCTTTATAAATTTAAATATATCCTAATCTTAATTTTTAGTTTTCTACAATACACTATTCCGTTACTTTTTATTTACAGCTCGTATATAGCATTGGATTATTTTTTACTAAAAAATTATCAAAATTGAATCACTAGATTACTTCAATCATCATCTTATTTTATTGCTTCAAGCCATTGAATAAGCTCTAATCGCCTAACTCTCCGTGCCTACTGATCTTTTTAAATATCTATTCTCATATATCGTCATAGCAAATGCCAAACCACACAAAATGACGAAGCCACAGGTCATTGGAATTAATGTACCGTTATATAACTGCCCAATAATAGAGGCTAAAATAAGTGACAATACAGACGAAGCTGCACCAATAATAGCCGATGCCATTCCAGCAACATGCCCCATGGGTTCCATGGCAATCGCGTTTAAATTGCCAAATAAAGTTCCAAATAACAAAAACAAAACGCAGGCATAAAGCATAAACATCCAGAAGCTTATAGCAACACCCAAGAGTTGAATTCCTAAAAAAATTAAAGAAATTACGCACAGGCCTAGAAAACCATAAATACAGATTGGACGCATGCCAAACTTCATCACAATTTTAGAGTTAGTAAAAGAAGCAATCCCCATTACACCAGCAAGTACAGCAAAATAAGCACTAAACTCTTGCCCTGTTTTACCAAACTGCTGCATAAAAATTTGTTGAGAAGTTCCCAAATAACCAATAAATCCGCCAAAGCAAAAACCAGCACATAAGAGATAACTCATGGTGGTTTTATTACTAACAACTTCTTTAAAACCTTCCTGAAATGCTTTTATACGCATAGGTAAACGATTTTCTGGAAGTAGCGTCTCTTCTAATCGTAAAGCGACCCATGCTCCTACAACTGTGGCATAGACCATATATAAAACAAAAATTTCACGCCAGCCAAAGAAATGAATAATAAGCTGCCCCAAACTTGGTGCAATTGCTGGAGCAACCATAAACACCATCATAATTAAAGACATGATGCGAGCCATTTGAGCTCCGCTGTATTTATCTCTAACAATTGAAATAGAAGCAACGTAAGGCCCTGAAACACCAATACCTTGAATAAAGCGTCCAACTAAAAACCACTCAAAACTTTGTGTGGAAAAACACAATAAACTTCCCAAAAAGTAAATGATGATCCCAGCAAATAAAATACGTTTACGCCCGATCGCATCGGATAGAGGCCCCGCAATGAGCTGTCCAATTGTCATTCCTGAAAAGATACCAATGATGACCCACTGCGACTGATTGTTATTTTTTAATTCAAAAATACGTCCAATCTCACCTAAAGCAGGCAAGACTGCATCGATAGAAAAAGAAACAATCGACATGAGCAATGCCATGAGCAATGCAAACTCACGAAAATGGATTTTTGATTTCATTTTTCTTCTCCACTATATTATTAATATTGTACTACACATAAATAAGCCACCTTACGGTGGCTTATTTCAATCTTTATATTAACCAATAAATTTACGAGCATTACGGAACATACGTAACCATGCACCGTCTTCAGTCCACTCTTCTGGACTCCAAGAATGCTGAATCGCACGGAAAGTACGCTCTGGGTGTGGCATCATAATTGTTGCACGACCATCTTTAGATGTTACACCAGTAATCGCTTCAGGCGAGCCATTCGGGTTCAATGGATAATGTTGAGTCGGGTTACCAAGGCTATCAACATAGCGTAATACAACTTGGTTAGCTGCGTTCAAGCTTGCAATGTTAGCTTCACTTGCGACAGCACGGCCTTCACCATGTGCAACAGCAATCGGTAAGATTGAACCTTCCATACCATCAAGCAATACAGAAACAGATTTTTCAACACGGACGTTTACGCTACGAGCTTCAAAAACTTCTGACATATTGCGGTGGAAACGCGGCCAGTGTTCAGCACCCGGAATAAGCGGCGCCAATTGAGACAACATTTGGCAACCATTACAGATACCTAAGCTGAAGGTATCTTCACGATGGAAGAACTGTTCAAACTGATCACGTAATTTAGCGTTGAACAATACTGATTTTGCCCAGCCACCACCAGCGCCCATTACGTCTCCGTAAGAGAAACCACCACAAGTCACCAAACCTTCAAAATCACTTAGGCTAACGCGACCAGCAAGTAAATCACTCATGTGCACATCAACAGTATTGAAACCAACCTTATCAAAGGCTGCTGCCATTTCAATATGACCATTTACACCTTGTTCACGCAAGATCGCCATATTAGGACGACGTGTATTAATGAACGGCGCTTCAATAGGTTCATTCAAGTCGAATGTTGGTTTAGCAATCAAACCTTGGTGTGCATTATCAGTAATTAACGAAAATTCTTGATCAGCAGTTTCTACGTTATCACGTAGACGTTGGATTTGATGAGATACCTCAGACCAAGCTTTTTGTAATTCAGCACGAGCTAAAGTTAAACCATTTACAGATAATTGATCTGAGTTATTTACACGACCAACTACAGCAATTGCATCTTTTAAGCTAGAAGAAGCGATTTCTGCTTGTAAAGCTTCCCAGTCAGTTGCTTTGATTTGAAGTACTGCACCGATTTCTTCTGCAAATAAGCTTGCAGTTGACTGATTTTCTAAAGCAACACCTAAGCGTGCAGCGAACATCATTTCAGCTACAGAAGCAAGTAAACCACCATCACCGATGTCATGGTAAGCCTGAATCAAACCGCGGTTGTTCCAGTCTTGGATTAAAGCAAAGAACGCTTTGAAATCATCAAAACTATCAACGTCTGGAGTGATCGAACCAATTGCTTTGTAAACTTGAGCAAGAATCGAACCACCTAGACGGAACTGACCTTTAGATAAATCAATACGTACAAGTACAGAATCTTCTAAATTTTTAAGTTCAGGTGTTAATGTTTTACGAACATCAGTCACTGGTGCAAATGCTGTGATTACGCCAGTCATTGGAGAGGTTACGGCTTTATCTTCACTACCGTCATTCCAAGTCGTACGCATTGAAAGTGAGTCTTTACCTACAGGAATCGCAATTCCTAGTGCAGGACACATTTCCATACCAATTGCTTTCACGCCTTCAAACAATGCTTGATCTTCGCCTTTTTGACCAGCAGCAGCCATCCAGTTTGCAGAAAGTTTGATATCGCTAATTTGTTCAATGTTTGCACATGCAATATTGGTAATTGCTTCAGCAACTGCCAAACGTGCAGATGCAGCTGGATTTAACAATGCAACTGGTGGACGTTCGCCCATTGCCATTGCTTCACCAGTGAAACCTTGCAAACTTGTTGTTGTTACTGCTGCATCTGCAACAGGAACCTGCCAACGACCAACCATTTGATCACGCGCAACCATACCTGTAATTGAACGGTCACCAATTGTGATCAAGAATGACTTAGACGCAACTGTAGGGTTTTTCAATACACGGAAAATCGCATCGTTCAAATCAACTTTTGAAGCGTCGAACTCATCGCCACTACGTTCAATAGTTTCATAAGAACGTTGCATGCGTGGCGTACCACCAAGCATTACCTGCATTGGGATATCAACTGCATCATTTTGGAACAATGGATCTTCAACTGTTAAGTGACGCGCTTCAGTTGCTTCACCCAACACAGCAAACGGACAACGTTCACGTGCACAGATTGCTTCGAACTGTTCCAAAGATTCTGGACGAATAGCAAGAACGTAACGCTCTTGTGCTTCATTTGACCAGATTTCCATTGGGCTCATGCCCGGTTCTAATGAAGGAATCTTACGAAGGTTAAGAACTGCACCTAACTCATGGTCATTCACAAGTTCAGGCATAGCGTTTGATAAACCACCTGCACCAACGTCGTGTACAGAAACGATTGGGTTGAAGTCTTCTAAACGCCAGCAAGTATCGATCACTTCTTGACAACGGCGTTCCATTTCTGGGTTTTCACGTTGTACAGAAGCAAAATCAAGGCTTTCACCCATTGTACCGCTATCTACAGAAGATGCTGCACCGCCACCAAGACCGATTAACATTGCAGGGCCACCCAATACAATGAGTAAGTCACCTGGTTGAATCGCATCTTTTTCTACATGGTCAGGACGGATGTTGCCGTAACCACCAGCAATCATGATTGGCTTATGGAAACCTTTCACTTCACCATTTACATTCTGTTCGAAAGTACGGAAATAACCATTTAATGCAGGACGACCGAATTCATTGTTAAATGCCGCGCCGCCTAATGGACCTTCAATCATGATTTGTAATGGCGATGCCATACGTGAAGGTTTACCGTAATTTTCTTCCCAAGGTTGTTCAAAACCAGGAATGTTTAAGTTTGAAACTGTAAAACCTGTTAAACCAGCTTTTGGTTTACCACCACGACCAGTTGCGCCTTCATCACGGATTTCACCGCCTGAACCAGTTGCAGCACCAGCAAATGGAGAAATTGCTGTTGGGTGGTTATGGGTTTCAACCTTCATTAAAATATGAGCAGCTTGGCTCTTATATTTATAAATAAAGTGACCATTTTCATCCGCTTTCGGATAAAAACGCATCGTGTCATAACCCACAATCACTGAAGCATTATCTTTATATGCCGATAACACATCAGTTGGAGATTCTTTATAAGTGTTTTTAATCATTTGGAACAATGACAATGGTTGTTTTTCACCATCAATTGTCCATTCAGAACCAAAGATTTTATGACGACAGTGCTCAGAGTTTGCTTGTGCAAACATCATCAACTCGATGTCATTTGGATTACGACCAAGTCGAGTGAACGCTTCTGTTAAATAATCAATTTCTTGTTCAGATAATGCAAAACCGAACTCATTATTCGCTTTAACCAAAGCTTCTTTGCCTTGACCTAAGATATCAATTGAATTTAATGGTTTTGGAGCAGTTTCTGAAAATAATGCTTTTGCATCATCAATTTGAGCAAAAACTGTTTCTGTCATACGGTCATGAAGTACTTGTTTAACTTCATTAGAAATTTCAGTAACACCTTTTAACGTGAATAAAAGACCACGTTCTAAACGATGTACTGGTGTATTACAGTTTTTGAAAATATCAGTTGCTTTAGAAGACCAAGGTGAAATAGTACCCACACGTGGTGTCACTAAAATCTGAATCTCATCACTTGCAGATTGACGAAGTTCAAAAGACTCGCCGTCATTCAATAATTGCAAAGCAGATTGATGTTGCTGCTCGTTGAGCGCTTGATCAAACAAATAGACCCATTGGCTGTCAAAAGATTGAACAGAACTAATTGACGATAAACGTGTTAATAGTTGAGCTTTCTTAAAAGAAGAATGTGCTGCTGCACCGGCCACGATAAACATGTTGATTTTGGCTCCACGGGCAGGTCTTGTGAACCTTACCGCAATGTGACTTTAGAGAGAGCGCATATTCTACTGCTTCTTGCTAAAATCAGCTAGATGTAGAATCAGTATTCTGTAACCTAATTCTGCAAGAAGTGATTAGTTTTTTGTTCAAAATCATTTTTTTAGGCATTCTAGCTAAAAATAAATTGTTTCATGTTTATTCAATAACATAATAAAACCTGAACTAAGACAAACTATGTCGCACCATGCTAGTGCTTTTAACTTTTTTTTGGCATGATCAGGTTTTACAGTTTTGAATAATGATAAATGGAACAAATGCGTTGGTTAGAGCTGCTTTCTGCAGTTCGTTTAGGTAGTAAAAAAAGCAGTACAGAACTGGCTCGTAGCCCATTCCATAAAGATTATGACCGCATTATATTTTCTCAAAGTTTTCGTCAGCTAAACCGTAAGACACAAGTTCACCCACTCGCACAGCATGATGGCATTCATACTCGCCTCACCCACTCGCTTGAAGTTTCCTGTATTGGACGCTCAATGGGTATGCTCGCAGCAGAAAAAATAAAAAATGAATTACCCGTCTGGATTTCTCCTGCCGATGTCGGTGCAATTATTCAGGCAGCCTGTCTGGCCCACGACATTGGCAACCCACCTTTCGGACATGCGGGTGAATATGCGATTCGTGAATGGTTTGACGATGCCTCACATGATGATTTCTTGAAAAAACTAAGTCCCGAAGAAGAAGCCGATGTTCGTCAGTTTGAGGGTAATGCCCAAGGTTTACGTTTATTGAGCCGTATTGATTATCATCCAAATGATGGAGGTATGCGTTTAACCTATGCAACCTTAGGGGCTTATTTAAAGTATCCATGGCTTTCAAAAACCATTGCTTCACAAGGTGATCGCCCTTCCCATCAGCGAGCAAAGTTTGGTTGTTATCAGTCTGAAAAAGAAATTTTAAAACAGATTGCTGAACAACTCGGGCTTATTCAGTTAGGTGAATATCATTATTGTCGTCACCCATTGACCTACTTGTTAGAAGCCGCTGACGACATTTGCTATGCCTTAATTGACTTAGAAGATGGCATTATCTTAAATATGCTGAGTTACCAAGAAGTTGAGCCAATTTTCTTAAACCTCATTGCCGATTATGGTCAGCCTGAAGAATTGTCACACCCAGACAGTACGTGGCAACAAAAAATTTCAGCATTGCGTGGCCGTGTAATGAAACGGCTTGTGGATGAAGTCACCACAGCTTTTGCTAAACATCATTATGAAATTATTACCGGTCAGCTTAAAGGCAACCTTTTACAATATTGCTCACCCGATATTGCAATTGGTATCGAAACAGCTAAAAATCTGGCGCGTGATAAAATTTTTGAACACCCACAAAAGTCTGGTTTAGAAATTATTGCGCATCAAAGTTTGCAAACAATTTTGGATGCCTTTGTACCTTTGACCACGCCACATAAATCTTTGAGCTTTAAAGAACAACGTTTAATGTCTATCCTTAATCTGTATGGTGCTAACTTTAGCAATAATCACTACAGTAATATCATGCAAGTACTCGATATTATCAGTAAGTTCTCAGATCATCAGGCTTATAGCTTGGCTCAAGAGTTACAAGGTAATAAAATTGGCTTGTTTTAAGCTGGCTTGATATAGAAAGAAATAAAACCTGTGTCGTTTTCAATGAATGTTAGAACGACCAGATTTACAGTTATGAATAAGTGAAATACTCTATGATCGGATGTTTAATTGGCGAAGTGTTTGCCCTAGAAGCCCCTACTGTCTTACTGAATGTAAATGGTGTGGGTTATGAAATTGATACGCCACTTTCAACATTTTGCCAATTACAAAAAGGCCAAAAAGTTACGTTATGGACGCATTTGGTTGTCCGTGAAGATGCTCAACAGCTCTACGGTTTCAGTGATGCTCAAGAAAAAATAATTTTCCGCACCTTATTAAAAGTAAATGGTGTCGGCCCGAAAATGGCATTAGGGATTCTATCGACGTTAAGCGTTGAGCTACTAGTGCACACGATTGAACATGACGATATCAACACGTTGGTCAAAGTTCCAGGTGTTGGTAAAAAAACTGCTGAACGTTTAATGATTGAACTTCGTGATCGTTTCAAAACGTTGGCTCAAGGAACTTCTTCTTCGGCTACCCTGCCTCAAATTCAGTTTGCTGCAAACTCACCTGTGGCAGAAGCAGAAGCAGCTTTGCAATCTTTAGGTTACAAGCCCCTTGAGGCACAAAAAGCTGTTGCTGCTGTTAAAGCCGATTACACCGAATCAGCCGATATTATTCGCGCTGCTCTAAAATCAATGATGAAGTAAAACACTTATGCAAGACCGTTTAATCAGTGGAGCAGAAAAACCAGAAGATCATTTTGATCGGGCGATTCGACCAACTTCACTTGCCGACTATATTGGGCAACCTGTAGTACGCGAACAAATGGAAATTTTCATTGGCGCTGCTCGCGGTCGTGGTGAAGCACTCGATCACACGCTGATTTTTGGTCCACCCGGCTTGGGTAAAACCACACTTGCCAACATTATTGCGCGTGAAATGGGCGGTAATCTTAAATCTACTTCGGGGCCAGTTTTGGAGCGTGCGGGCGACTTAGCTGCAATGCTTACAAACCTTGAAGAAGGCGATGTCTTGTTCATTGACGAAATTCACCGTCTTTCTCCAGTTATTGAAGAAATTCTCTATCCAGCGATGGAAGATTACCAACTGGATATCATGATTGGTGAAGGTCCTGCTGCTCGCTCAATCAAACTGGATTTACCACCTTTTACACTCGTCGCTGCGACTACACGTGCGGGCTTGCTTACCTCGCCACTACGTGACCGTTTCGGTATTGTACAACGTCTTGAGTTTTACTCTGTAGAAGACCTCACTCATATTGTGTCACGCTCTGCAAACTTAATGAATGTGCCAATTACAGTTGAGGGTGCAGAAGAAGTTGCACGTCGTGCACGTGGAACACCTCGTATTGCCAATCGTCTATTACGTCGTGTGCGTGACTATGCACAAGTAAAAGGTACAGGTGAAGTGACCCATGACATGGCGCAACGTGCTCTTGATATGCTCAATGTTGATAAGGCAGGCTTAGACACCCTAGACCGACGTTATTTGAGCATGCTATTAGAGCGCTTTGATGGTGGTCCTGCTGGAGTTGAAGCGCTAGCAGCAGCAATGGCTGAAGATAGCGGTACGCTTGAAGATGTAATTGAACCTTATTTGATTCAACAAGGTTATGTAATGCGTACTGCTCGAGGTCGTATTGCTACCAATCAATCTTATTTACAGTTTGGACTGACACCACCAGAGCCTAAAAACTAACCAAAGGAAGAGAAATTTCTCTTCCTTTTTAATCTTAGTATTCTTTTTTTAAATAAAATAATAATTGCCTTATCAATTAATTAAACCCTCTATACCTTTTAAGTCTTTCTTTATACCTTATTGATTTTTTAATATTTTTCAAAACTGAATTATAAGAAATCTACATATTAAATCTTATGAACAATAATATTTTTAGGATAAGGACATGCATAAGAAAGCCGCTTTATTTTTTCCACTCGCCTTCATGGCTCAGCTAAGCCTAGCAGACTGGGTCAACGATGCTACTCAACAAAATGAAAATCAGGTTATTCAGCTAAGACAAAACATTCACCAACACCCTGAACTGGGCAATATGGAATTTAAAACCTCTGCCCTTGTTCAAAAAGAATTGAAATCTTATGGCATTCAGGTCAAAACAGGCTATGCGAAAACAGGTGTAATTGGAATTTTAAAAGGCAACAAACCGGGGCCTATTATCGCACTTCGAGCCGATATGGATGCTTTACCCGTGGAAGAAAAAAGCGGTGTTCCCTTTGCCAGTAAACAAAAAGCAATTTATCAAGGTAAAGAAACTTATGTAATGCATGCCTGTGGACATGATGCGCACACTGCAATGTTATTAGGCGCGGCAAAAATTTTAGCTGCCAATAAAGATAAAATATCGGGCACAGTTGTTTTTGTTTTTCAACCTGCGGAAGAAGGCGGCGCAGATATAGATAACTTCACTCAGGGTGATCAAATCGGTTCGCGAAAAATGATCGCAGATGGTGCTTTTAAAGACTATAAACCAGAAGCTATTTTTGGAATGCATGTTATGGCGGGCATGAAAAGTGGTCACCTTTACTATAAAGACGGTGCCATTTTAAATAGTGCAGATCACTTACGTATTCAAGTTAATGGTAAACAAGTGCATGGTTCTACACCTTGGTTAGGCAAAGATCCAATTTATGCATCTGCACTCATGATTAATAATTTGCAAAGCCTTATTAGCCGAAGAACAGATCTGACCCAAGGTATGGGCGTGGTCAGTATTGGTAATATTCAAGGTGGTACAGCAGGAAATGTGATTCCCGAACAGGTCAATATGATCGGTACTATTCGCTCTAATAACGAACAAATAAGAAATAACATCTTAAAAAGTTTACCGGTCATGATTGAGCATAACGCTCAAGCCAATGACGTAACTGCGAAAGTTGAAATTGCGCCTTATGCACCCGTGACCATGAACGATAAAACCCTTACGCAACTTATTCAGCCAACATTAGCTAAAGTTGCTGGAGAGTTAAAACTTCATGTTTTAGACCATAATGCGAGCGCAAGTGAAGATTTTGCTTATTATGGCAAATTAATGCCTTCATTCTTTGTTTTCTTAGGTGCAACACCAGAAAGTCAGGACTTAAGTCGGGCTGCACCGAATCATAATCCTTATTTTATTGTCGATGACAAGGCCTTAAAAACTGGGACTGAGTTACATGTAAGATTCGTATTAGATTATCCGAATATATCAAAACAAGTTCAAACAACATGGAAACCATCATAATTTAAAAGCACGCTACCCATAATATGTAATGTTTTTAGACCAGAAATACAGCAATCGCAATTGAAAGGTTGTGCCATAGGACTTAGTATGCAATCTGCTAAACTGCCCCGTATTTAAAGCATATACGTGACTTCGAATAAACTGATGTTTTATTCAGCAGTCATATTTTAGATACAAAGCTCTATAGTGAACTAAAACGGAATCCTCTCATGGCGAATCATTTTGAATTCAACATTCGTGTTTATATTGAAGATACGGACGCAGGCGGTATTGTTTACCATGCCAACCACATTCGCTATATGGAACGTACCCGTACTGAATGGCTCCGTGCTTCTGGCGTTGATCATTACTGGCATCAAAAAGACTACAACTTTGTCGTACACAAAATTGACGTAAAATACATGCGTCCTATTTTAATGGATGATTTAATTACTGTTACAGCACGTGTAGTTTCATGTAAAGCTGCGTCATTTGTGTTGCAACAAAATATTTATCGTGGTGAAATCTTGCTTGCTTCTGGCGAGGTTGAGTTGGCATGTTTAAGCAAAGAACTTGTAGCTCGTCGTCTTCCAGAAGAAATACGTGATCTTATTCGTAAAGAATTGGAACAAGACTAAAAAAACAACCGGCATATGTAACTATGGCAACAAACATTGAATCAACCCTGCATATTTCTGACCTTATTTTACAGGCTAGTCCAGTCGTTCAGTTGGTCATGCTAATTTTATTGTTAGCATCAATCTTTAGTTGGTATCTGATTGCCAAGTTACATATGAGTTATAAAAAAGCACATCAAGAAGATGAACATTTCCAGAAAATGTTCTGGTCAGGTGCTGAACTCAATACGCTTTACAACAATGCTCAACTCAACTCAAAACGCTCAGGCCTTGAAGATATTTTTTATCAAGGATTGAGTGAATTTTTTAAACTTAAAAAACGCCAGGCCCCTGTTTCACAAACTATCGAAGGAACTGAACGTATTTTACGTGTAGGTTTGAGTCGTGATCAAAGCCATTTGGAATATGGCTTAGGTAGTTTAGCAAGTATTGGCTCTGTAGCTCCTTACATCGGTCTATTCGGTACCGTTTGGGGTATTATGAATGCCTTTATCGGTTTAGCCGCTGTTGATCAAGTTACTCTAGCAACTGTTGCACCAGGTATTGCCGAAGCACTTATTGCAACCGCAATTGGTTTATTTGCTGCAATTCCTGCTGTATTGGCTTTTAACCATTTCACTTCTAAAAGCGAAAGTGTTTACTCTGATCGTGCTTTATTTGCTGAAGAGATGATTGCCTTATTGCAACGTCAGTCTGTGGGTTCATCACAGGAAGATGCATAATGGCAATTCAGCGTTCAGGGCGCTTTGCGCGTATAAAAAAACCACTAAAAAGTGATATGAACGTCGTACCCTATATTGACGTTATGCTCGTACTTTTGGTTATTTTCATGGTGACTGCTCCCATGATTACTAGCGGGATTAAAGTCGATTTACCTCAGGCAAATAATCGCCCAATTGAATCAAAAGATATGCCAGCCATGGTAACAATTGGTAAAGATGGCAATATTTATCTGCAGTATCAAGATTACAAAGATAGTGAGCCATTATCTCGTGAAAAACTTGAAGCAGTTTTAAGCGATGCTCAAAAACAAGCTGAACAAGAAAATAAACAACTCACAGTTTTAGTGAATGGTGATAAGTCTCGTCCTTACGGAGAAGTCGTGTCATTGATGGCAAGTTTACAAGAAGCAGGTTTAACCCAAGTTGGCCTTCTGACAGAGCCTTTAAAATAAGCTATGAACAACGATCAAAAGCCTCCTTTTAAACAAAATGCAATTGCATTGAGCTTCACACTTGGAGTTCATGCAATTGCCATTGTTGGCTTGCTTTTTTTAGGCTTAAGTAAACCACCTGAACAGCCCAAAAAGCTGACTACTATTTTAGTTAAGCCAGAAGATTTGCCACCACCTTTAGCAAAAGAGGTTGAGCAACCAACTACATCAGAAAATCAGGCTGAAGAAGTTCTAAGCCCAATTGTAGATAAAACTCTTCCTCAAAATCTTCCTGCAGTGCCTCCTCCTCTTCCTGTAGTACCTCCCCCTCTTCCTTCAGCACAACAACTTGTTGCTCAAAAGCAAAAAGCTGAGCAGGCGCAACAAGCAAAATTAGCTGAAGAAAAACGTAAAGCTGATGAAGCAGCTAAAGCTAAACAAGCTGCTGAACAGCGTAAAGCTGAAGAAGCTCAAGCACAAAAGCAACGTGCTGAGGCTGAATCTAAAGCGAAATCTGAAGCCGAACAAAAACGTAAAGCCGAGCAAAATGCAAAAGTAGATGAAGCTGCCAAAGCTAAACAAGCTGCTGAACAACGTAAAACTGCTGAAGAGGCTAAACGCAAAGCTGAAACAGACGCAAAGCTGAAACATGAGGCTCAAAAAGCCGAAAATGCTAAACTTCAAGCACAGCAAGATGCTAAACGCAAAGCTGAAGCCGATGCAAAAGCTAGACATGAACGAAATGAAGCCCATAAAGTAGCTGAAGAGGCTAAGCGTAAAGCTGAAGCCGACTCAAAAGCTAAACATGAAAAAAATGAAGCTCGTAAAGCTGCTGAAGAGGCTAAACGCAAAGCTGAGGCTGATGCGAAGGCTAAGCAGCAAAAAGCCGCAGAAGATGCTAAGCGTAAAGCTGACGCTGATTCAAAAGCTAAGCATCAAAAAGCGGCTGAAGATGCTAAGCATAAAGCTGAAGCCGATGCAAAAGCCAAGCATCAAAAAGCAACTGAGGATGCTAAACGTAAAGCTGAGGCTGAGGCTAAAGCCAAAAAGCAAAAAGCGGCTGAAGATGCTAAGCATAAAGCTGAAGCTGATGCGAAGGCTAAACAGCAAAAAGCCGCAGAAGATGCTAGACGTAAAGCTGATGCTGAGGCCGAAGAAAAAGCTGCATCTGCCAAAAAAGCCCAAGAAGAAGCTGCTCAGAAAAAGGGTGAAGCTAAAAAAATTGCCTCTTCTGCAAAACGTGATTTTGAGCAGAAAATTAAAAACTCTTGGGATATACCAGCAGGAACATCGGGTCAAAAAGCAACTGCCCGTGTCACCCTCAGTGATAGTGGAGCTGTATTATCAGTTGTTGTTAGCTCTAGTAATCCAGATGTTAAAGCCAGTGTTGAAGCAGCTATTCGCTCTGCTGCACCTTATCCAATGCCATCAGATCCAGATGCGCGTCGTGAGGCCAGATCTTTCAGTTCAACGTTTACTGCTAAATAATTATATTGTTACATGCTTTAAATAGTTTAAGGCATGTAACTATGTTACAAAATCCACAGTCACAAAATGCCTTCAATGACTTTAAACCTATGAAAACGAGCCGCAAACACCTTCTATCCTTAGCGCTACTTACAGCATTAAGTCCCCTTGTGCCTACAACTGCCTTTGCTCAATTACATTTAGAAATTGCAAAAGCACCTGATCAAGCGCCTAAAATCGCTATTGTTCCTTTTAATAACGACAATGGACTTTATCCTATTGTCGAAAATGACTTAAATCGTTCAGGACGTTTCACAAGTTCATCCAAAAACCTACCTGCAAATGCTGCTATTAACCAGATTCAAGCATCTGATTGGCAAGCTGCTGGTATTCCTTATGTAGTGACTGGACAAATTAAACAAACAGCTACAGGTTTTGAAATTCATTACCAACTTTATGATGTACAAAAGCAGCAATACATTTTAAATGAACTTTTAAATGTGCCAGCTTCACGCATACGTCAAGCTGGCCATATGGTAAGTGATGCTATTTATCAAGCACTCACTGGTATCCCAGGCGATTTTAGTGGCCGTATTGCGTATGTACTCAGAAATCCGGCAACACCTGCAGAACGTTATACTTTACAAATTGCAGATACGGATGGTGAACAACCAAAAACCGTTCTATCTTCACGAGACCCGATTCTTTCTCCAGCATGGACTCCTGATGCTAAAAAAATTGCTTATGTTTCTTTTGAAACCAAACGACCAGCAATTTATTTACAGGATCTTTCTACCGGAACACGTGAAGTACTCACTAGCTTTAAAGGCCTAAATGGTGCACCAAGCTTTTCACCAGATGGGAAATCAATGCTATTTACAGCATCGATGAATGGTAACCCTGAAATTTACCAAATGGATTTATCAACCCGCCAACTCAAACGTATGACAAATGACTCGGCAATTGATACTGAAGCACGTTACACGCCAGATGGAAAATCTTTTATTTTTACTTCTGATCGTGGAGGTTCTCCTCAAATTTATCGCTATGACTTTGGGGATGGTTCGGTAAAACGCTTAACATTTAAAGGGTCATTTAATGCTCGTGGCACCCTAAGTGCCGACGGTAAAAAAATCGCGCTTGTGCATCGACCAAGTGGTAGTGACTATAAAGTTGCTATTCAAGATTTCAGTACAGGCATTATCAATATTCTTACCCCAACCAGTTTAGATGAATCACCAAGTTTCTCCCCAAATGGACAAATGGTGGTTTATGCAACTCGTGAAGGGAACCGTGGTTTACTGTCAATCATGTCCACTGATGGCCGTTTCCGTATGAATTTACCAAGTGAACAAGGTGAAGTACGTGAACCAGCTTGGGCGCCTAAATAACTTTTTATTCCATTGATGGAGATGATGATGAAATCAATCAAATATTTGGCTTTTCCTCTACTGAGTGTAGCGGTTATTATGACAGGCTGTGCAAGCCGTAAGCCAGCAACCACCGCGACTGCTGGTGCTGGAACTACAAATCCGAGCACAGTAAATACGACAGGTTTAAGTGAAGATGCTGCATTAAATGCCCAAAATTTGGCAGGTGCTTCATCAAAAGGTGTAACACAAGCAAATAAAGCAGCTTTAGCTAAACGAGTTGTTCATTTTAATTATGACAGCAGTGACTTATCTACTGAAGACTATCAAACACTTCAAGCTCATGCTCAGTTCCTCATGGCAAATGCAAACTCAAAAGTTGCATTAACTGGTCATACAGATGAACGTGGTACACGTGAGTACAATATGGCTTTAGGTGAGCGTCGTGCAAAAGCTGTTCAAAGCTACCTTATTACAAATGGCGTAAATCCACAGCAACTTGAAGCTGTAAGCTACGGTAAAGAATCTCCAGTTAATCCAGGTCATGACGAATCGGCTTGGAAAGAAAACCGCCGCGTTGAAATTAACTATGAGGCAGTTCCTCCTCTATTAAAATAAAATAGGCTTAAAAAAATAAACGCCCACACAGTTGGGCGTTTATTTTAAATTACTCTTCATTTAAGAAGATTTGTTTTCATCTTCTTCTGAATGTTGCATCGACTCAATCAAATCATGCTTATTAAAAGCTTTATATTCAGGTTTTGCCTCATAATTTTTCCAAGCTTCCTGAATATTTTCTTTCGAAATTTTTTCTAAATTGATTGGTTCACCTGCCGTGGGGGTCGCATCAAACTTCTTAGTTGTCATTTCGATTCTCCTAAATATACATTCCTTTGCTATGCAAACAACATACCATGTAAAATGAGGCTTGTAAGCAGAAATGCAACACAAATAAAGTAAGATAATTTTTATTTTCCGGCATTCTCATCTAGAATATGCCACGTATTTATCTGACTCATTTTGATGCTTGCGCACAGGAGCTTTTTTTTATGTCCCACCTCACATTGTCCCAATTTTTACAACAAGAAAAAGGGAATCTTACACCTGAGTTGGCTCAAGTCATCGACACCATTGCCACGACTTGTAAAACTATCGATCAAGCCTTACAAAAAGGTGCACTCGCTGGTATTTTAGGTAGTGCTGGTAATGAAAATGTTCAAGGTGAAACACAGAAAAAACTTGATGTGATTTCTAATGACTATTTAATTGATGCTTTAAAAGTTCATCCACAAGTGGGTGGTCTTGCTTCTGAAGAACTTGATGAGTTCACACCTGCACAAGAAAATGGTAAATATCTGGTTTTATTTGACCCATTAGATGGCTCAAGTAACATCGATATCAATATGTGTGTAGGGACAATTTTCTCTATTCTTCCTGCGAAAAATGCAGTAACGCAAGCCGACGATTTCATGCAAGCTGGTACACAGCAAGTTGCTGCTGGTTATGTGCTTTATGGTCCATCAACCATGATGGCTTTAACAGTTGGAAATGGCGTAGCATTCTTTACTCTAGACCCAGAAACTCAAACATTCTTGCTCACTACTGACAAGGTTCAAGTTGCAGCAGATACTCAAGAGTTTGCAATTAATGCATCTAACCAACGTCATTGGGAAAATCCTGTAAAACAATATATTGATGAATTACTTGCAGGTAAAACCTCTGTTCGTGAAAAAGATTTCAATATGCGCTGGGTAGCATGTATGGTGGGTGATATTCACCGTATTTTATGTCGCAGTGGTATTTTCCTTTATCCATATGACTTAAAAGATCCGAAAAAAGCGGGACGCTTACGTTTAATGTATGAAGCTAATCCAATGAGTATGCTCATTGAACAAGCTGGCGGTGCTTCAACTACAGGACGTGTTCGTATTTTAGATATTGAACCAACAGAACTTCACCAACGTGTTCCTGTGATTATTGGCTCTAAAAATGAAGTTGAACGCGTAACAAGCTATCACTAATAATTTTAATTACTTAGGGCATCATAGTATGATGATGCCCTTTTGTTGGATATGTCCTCATGGCTGTTATTTTTTTAGAATCAAAAGACAATGCAAAAATTAAACATTTGCGTGGGTTAATTGAACTCAATAGTGCTCGAAAAAAGCATCAACAAACAGTTCTTGAAGGTACTCACCTTTGTTTAGCGTGGTTACAACAGCAGAAAAAACTGTTTTCTTTATTTACTACAGAACAAGCATTAGAAAACGAAGATTTAAAAAAAGTAATTGAACTTCATCAAGGCCATATCTTTGTTATTAGCGAAGTTTTATATAGAGATTTAAGTACTTTAGGTACGAGCCTACCTTGTTTAGCAATTATTGACTTGCCTAAGACTGCATCTACAATTGACTATAACGTAGATACTTTAATTTTAGAAAATATCCAAGATCCGGGTAATGTAGGTACATTACTACGATCTGCGGCAGCAGCAAATATTAAACAAATCATTTGTACCCAAGGCTCTGCTGCACTATGGTCTCCACGGGTTTTAAGAGCAGGTATGGGTGCTCACTTTAGTCTATCTTGTTTTGAAAATTTCCAACTCACAGATATTCTTCCAAAATTTAAAATCCCAGTTTTTGTTACAAGCTCACATCACTCAACAAGCCTCTATTCACAAGATCTTTCTCAACCCTGTGTGTGGATTTTAGGAAATGAAGGCCAAGGTGCAAGTGATTACGCCTTACAGAATGCACAATCAGTAACTATTCCTCAGCCAGGCGGCCAAGAGTCATTAAACGTAGCAATCGCTGGATCTATTTGTTTCTTTGAGATGGTTCGTCAACGCCAATAAAACGTTAATTTATTTTACATCGCACATCTTTGTGAAAAAAATCAATTACACTAGTAAAAAATAGCCGATTGTTGTCAACCTCCCACCTCTTTTCAACGTTATATAAGAGATATATTGAAGATAAGGTGGGTATGTCCAATGACAGGATTTTCCATCTCCATGGATTTAGCACCGAAAAAGTCTGGATCGGAAACATCTAGTGTTCATGCAAGCACGGCTGAGCAACGCCTGAAAGTTTTCATGCAAGATGTAACTGGTCGTGCTTTGGTGATGATGGAGAGTGCTACCCAAGGTCAACAAGGTATTGCAATGGATTTGGTTCAAGAAGCATTTATTGCTTTACACAAATCTTATGCCGAGAAAAGTACTGAAGAATGGTATCCCCTATTTTATACGATTTTAAATAACAAACTTCAGGATTGGCGCCGCAAAGAATCTCGTAGAGCAAACCCATTTTCATTCTTCAAAAAAGTTAGTCTAGACAATGACGACGATGAAATTATTGATGTAGTTGATGAAAAAGCCATTAATCCTGCGGATTTTCTCGATCAAGCAGTGACTATCGAAGAAATTCGAGAAGCGATTTCGAAGCTACCCGTTCGTCAACAACAGGCATTTATGTTACGTGCTTGGGAAGGTTTTGACACACACACAACAGCTCAGATCATGAACTGTACCGAAGGTAGTGTAAAAACCCATTATCACCGAGCAATTCAGGGACTTAGAGAGTACTTGGCCCATTTAAATCCCTCGGGAGGTTCTGATGAATCATGATGATCTCACTAAAAAGGTGACGTCTAAACTGGATAGTTTGGCACATCACCATAAAAATAAAACAGTGGTCATGAATCATGTGCTTGACCATATTCAACAAAAACCAGCCTCTTATTATAGTGTCTGGAAAATGTCTGGTTTTGCACTTGCAGCTGCGATCACTGGTTTTGTAATTTTACCTAACTCAGTAGATATTGTTGATAAGCCACAAAATCAAGTGATTGTAAATCCTAAATTATCGCCACAAATGGTGGAGGATTTAGAAATGCTAATGGTGTTGGGTGAGGATAAAGTACAACATGGCAGCTAAAAAATTAGCACTTATCCTTTGTTCATTAAGTTTCTTGCAAACCAGTTTTGCAGGTTTTGAACGATTTTGGGTTTTTTCTAAGGATGCCAATACACAAGTTGATGACACATGGAATGCTCTTTCTGAAGAAGAACAACGTGCAGTTATTAAACGTTACCAGAGCTTAAAAGATCTACCAGCTAACCAAAGTACAAATCTACAGCAACGTATGGACTGGTTTACTCAGCTTCCTGAAGCTGAAAAAGAAAAAATGCGTGAAGCATGGCAAAAAATGAGCACACAAGAGCGTAATGACTTGCGCCAGCGTATGCTTAAAGCGAATGGTGAAGAAAGAACAGCTATTCGTGAAGAATATATGAATAAGTATTTAGAACATTAAATAACACTGCAAAATTCGTTTGCAATGAATTTGATGTCTTACATAACTTTCTATAAAAAAGCCTCCAATTGGAGGCCTTTTATTTTATATAGTTTATTTACGGTAGCGTCTATATGCTATTAAACCAAGTAAAGATGCTATAGATAGAATTCCTAAGCTACCACCCCCACTTCGAGAATCATCAGTGGTAGTTGCTGTACTTACTAAATTAATGGTGCCAGCTTTAGATGAGATTTTACCATCTGCATCATAAACATTATAGCTTAGAGAATCATTGAAAACGTTAAAGACGTTATTTGCCTGAATATAAATATTCCCACCATAACAAGTCTTATCTTTGTCATCCTTAGGACAAGGCCCTTCTCGGTCTGCTTTAACAACCTTAAATATCCCATCTTTTGAAGTTTTACTTGGTAAATAAATGGGTAACTCTACGCCTTTTTCATCTACCCAAAATTGTGATTTAGGTTTTGAAAGCGTACTTACAGGTCCATCTCCATCATCATTCGCATATTTAAGTAAATCTAATGGAATAATCTCATTTGCAAGATACTTAAAGGTAACTGTTCCATCACCAGAAACTGGTTCAATGTTATTAAAACGTGCCTTGATCAAACCACTTGAGCTTGATTTATTATCAGCTGTTGTAATCGTGTATTTACAATAAGCATAGCTACCTGCTTGAGTAATCACATCATCCTTGCGATAAAAAACTATTTGCTGAATAGCAGGTTTCCATTCACAAAATAAATTCTCTTTATCAGTTAAACCATCAACTTGTTGTTTATTATATGTATCATCAAGCGAACCAATACCTAATGCTTCTGTTGCAATATTATAATCAGTTGTATTAAAAAATTTCAAAACATGGTTAGCATCTTCATTAGGTAATGGTAAATTATAGTTTTTCAAATCAATATAAATTGCACGATATTTTGTATTATCCGTATTATTAGTAAAATTATCTAATAAGTTTTTAAACTCAGCTAAACGTACTTTATAATATGTAATAAAATTAGTTGGTGTTTTAGGATCTTTAATATATTTATCAAACAAATCATAGTTTTGTTGATAGGTACTAATTAATGTCGTTAATGAAATATTACTGACATCCTTTAAATCACCTGAAGTTAATTTCATTAACTCAACAGCACCAATATCACAGCTATTACGACTTACAGACTGGTAATAAGAAGCCCCATCTGCTAAACGATTTAAACCACGCTGGTCAGTTGTGGCACAGCTCCCTTTTCCATCTTTATCAACATCAATTAAATCGTTGTCAGAAGAGATATCTTTTGGATAATAAATAGGTAAAAAGCCTGTATAAGCCGTTGCTGTTTCTAAAGGACCTAGTAGATTACTAAAAGATTGTGTACTAATATCAATATTAGTATGACTAGTAGGTAAAGACTCTTTTGGTATATCACATTTTCCTGTTGCAGAACTCCAATCAAGAGCATTGAAGTCAAGTATTAAACCTACATTCTTTTCTTCTGCTGCTGCACCTAAAAGATATTTACAGGCATAGTTTCCATTATTATAAGCTAACAAGTTAAAATTAAGCTTTTTTGTCCCCAATTTGTCATAGAGAAAAGTACTATTCGCATTATTTTCAACAATTGTATTATTTAAAAGCACAAGACTACTGCTTGAACTTAAAATACTTGAAGTATTAGCTGTGTTATTAGTATCACCAGTAAACTTAATAATACTACCACTACCGCTATTCGCTATATTTTTTGCAATAGTATTATTTGTTAATGCTGCCTGAGGTTTACCACAAAACTCAAATGTACTAGTTGAATTAGTATCGCCATTACTTATAACACTAGTGGAACCAATAGTAATCGTTCGTGGTGCATAAACGGTATCACTAAAACACCCCATTGATAAAACACTGCCTTGTGTTGCATTATTATATTGCAGTAATGAATGATTTAAAGACAGGGTAATATTAGGTGAACCTAAATAGATTGCTCCGCCGCTGACTGCTTGAGATGATAAAATTTGACTATTTTGTAAAGCAATATCAGCACCCGCATAAATCGCCCCGCCCTGACCCGTTGTAACGCCATTTTCAAGAATTACATTATTTAAGCTTAAAGGCTGCTTATAAGTGGTTGTATTAAAAATACGTGATTTACCTTGAGCATTAATATGTGTTTGTAATTCAAGCTGTGCGGGATAATCATTGGTTAGAACACTTTTCTTCTGCCAATCCACTGGATCAGCTCCAAAAATAGCAATATTTGCGTTAGGAACTAATTCCTTAGTCAAAGTATAAGTACCAGCTTTAAGCTGAATAGATTTTTGTGTAGTTTCACGTGTATCAATAACGGTACAACCACCATAAGACTTACGTAATTCAGCAGTCTTTATGGCTTCACGTAATGAACAAGCATCAGTATTATCGCCATCTTCATCCGCAAAGGTTGTAACATCAATTCTTCCATTAGTAGTATCTGCAAATAAGGGCATTGCAGCAATCACAGCTAATGCTAAAAAAGCTTTTTTATAATTTTTCATAGCCTTTATCATCCTTGATTATGACTTTAAACGTCGCAAAGCAATTAAGCCAAATAATCCTAAAATTAAACCACCACCAACACTTCCACCACTAGTACTCACTGATTTATCCTCTATTCCTGATGGCGGGTCTTGTACGATTTGCACTGGAACTGTTAAATAAACATCGGCAGCATCATTAAAACGTGTTGTTGTTGTCACAACCAAGAGATTGAAAATATCTGCGCCATGCCAATTACCATTTGGAACGTAAGTTAAATTTCCTTGTGAATCAATCGACAAAGTTCCTTTAGATGGAGTGCTTGTCTGAACCACTTTCATACAGCCTTGTTTCCATGCTTGACCATCTGTTCTTTTTCCAAACATTGCTTCACATGTTTGTGGAGAAACTAATTCACCGTCTCCTATAACATCAGCAATATTAAATTTGGCAATTTCTCCATATTTAATATCTTGACCATGTGTACTAATATCATTGCGGTTAATTATTAATTCAATTGCACCTAAATCGCATAGCTCATCATAACCACTACGATTTTTTCCACGTTGATCTTGTTTTTCACAACTTGCTAAACCGACCGAAGTTCCATCGCTATATAAACGACCTTTGTTAATTAACAATGACTGGGAAAGAGCAGTATATTTATCGAGAATTCGAGGTTTAAAGAAACCTAAGAAACTATCACTTGGAGTTGAATAAGGACAAAGCAATCCATCTGAAGGTGGCACATCACAAGTTCCTTCATCTGCATTCCCTGCAATTAATTTTTCACTAGCTGGATATATAATATTTGGTAACGCTACAGAAGCATTAAGATTACATTCTGTTGTCACTAAATTGCTTTGCACAATCGTTTTATCCGTTGCACTAGCCTGACAATTCGTTGTATTACCAACTAGAATACTATTAGAAATAGAAGCTTTCCCCAGTGGAGAATCAAAATACAAGCCCCCCTCATTTTTGATCATGGTAATATTATTAAGGACCATTCCATCACGGACATTGGCAATAAAACTACCTTTATTATGAAAAATTGTAATATTAATCAAACCAATGATACGTGAAGTTAAATAACCACCTGTACTTTCATCAGTAAATTTTGTTTCAGCATGAAACAATGCGCCACCTGTTGCAGTCACTTCATTATCACGCACTACAGAGCGGTTAATATAATAAAGTGGCATATCACTATATAAAACCCCACCCTGACTTGCTTTATTATTCTGTATGAGACTATTAGTAATTGTTACCGAACCTGCTGTTTTTATAGTATCAGATAGAATACCAGCATTATAAATTGCACCACCACGTGTTGCATATCCATCCATTAAACGTGAGTTTTGAATATTTAATTGTTCGTGGTTATAGATCAAACCACCATCACCATTTGGTGCAGTAGTCTTTAATCCGGCGCCCTTTAGATTGACATCAATAAATGAAACAATGAAAGATGCTTTTTCAACACTGCCATCATCAATACGAAAAAGTTGATCCGTGCCTGCCATTTTAATTGTTGCGTTATGAGAATTGGGCTGCCCTTCTTCAATCAATGTAGAATCATTCTTTGCTGTACTAATAGTCATAGGCGCAGAAATCGTTATACTTTGATTTAGTGCATATTCTTTATCGCGCTGCAAAATAATATTTGAAGAGGCGTCTTTATTTCCACATCCATGATAACCCGCCGCATATTTTTCAACATCAGCAGCATTAGAAGAACTACGATAATTCAGAAACTGTACTGCTTCCCTAAGCGTACATACCGTATCATCTTTATCTTCATCAGCTAAGCTTGTGACTTGAATATCGGCAGAATAAGCGTGCCCAGCAACAGCCAATAAAACAAAAGCAATGCTCCGTTTGAGCATACCCATCTCCTTAAACCTTTTCTCATTTTTTTTGTCAATATTGCAAAATATCCGCTTTTGCAATCGCATCCTTTGTGCGTACTTTGTCACAGCAAGTAGAATTTCTCAAGACATTTTGATCGGTCTATAGAGTCATTTTTTAGCCAGATTACAAAAAGCTTGATACATTTAAAAAAACTTTTTTTAAATACAAAAATGTGACTCATTTAAAAGTTAGAAGCAGATTTAAAAGATATAGGATAAGTACGAGGAAATTAGAGATGCTGATGCCAGAAACTCTATTTTTAATAATGAGTTGTTATAAATTTAGGTAAAGTAATAAGCTAAGATGAAAGAATATCTATTGTTGATATTCATCAATCAAGGCATAAATTTGTCTTAAAGTTGCATTCGAAAGTTTGGTTTTTTCGCCTTTGAGTAATTTTTCTAATTGGGCAACCGTCTGTAACAAGAGAGAAGCTTGATGAGGACCATGTAACAATAAATAGTCAACAATTTGCTGATCAAAATGAATTCCACGTCTAGACATTACAGATGTGACCAAGGCATAGCGGTCCGCATATAAACTTCCACTTGGCACTTTAACGCTAACAGCTTGTGTAAGTCGGGACTGTAAATCTGGTAATTCTAACTTTAATTCGATAGGCGCTACACGTGAAGAAAATACCAGCTGTCCTTCGTGATTATTCATTAAATGAAAGACAGCTTTTTGCCAATGAGGCACACCACTAATCGATTCAATATCATCCAAAGCAACAAGATCGTAATGCTCTAAAGAAGTAATTGCTTCGATAGGAGCATCCAGAAGCTCAAGTAAAGAAACTTTAATTGCAGATTTGCCTATTTCTAAATAAGAGTCACAAATTGCCGAAAGTAGATGACTCTTACCTGTTCCTGCCCCACCATAGATGTAAAACCTACTGACTAGACCAGCATGTAGTTGACGCACGGCATCGACTACATTCCCCCAACTTGGTCCCGAAAAATCACTGATTCGGGCATCAAGTTGAGGTTCTATATCCAGTTGGAGTTGACGCATATATTGAATTAACCTTGAAATTATTTCTGGTCAGATGGTTTCAGTTTATCTGTATCTTGCTGTGTTTTAACCTCAAGATCAAGCTTAGTACTTTCGGTTTCTACATGAATTTGCTCAATATTGCCGTTTTCTTGTATCAATAAACTAGAAGGTGGAGCATATAATGAACTGCGCTCATAGTTATCTCTTAAATGTTTCAGCAATACTACAATAACAGCTGCAACAGGCAATGCAATTAACATTCCTAAGAAACCGGCAAGCTGTGCGCCTGCTAATACTGCAAAGACAACTGCTACAGGAGATAAACCAATTTTATCACCCAATAGGAATGGCTGTAGAATATACCCTTCTACAGCTTGGCCAATCATGAAAACTACACCAACGAGTAATAAATGCATCCAGTCCAATCCGAACTGAAATAAGCTTGCAATAACAGCTGCAATAATACCTACTGCAAATCCTAAATAAGGAATAATACTGGCAAGGCCTGCCACCATACCAATAATCAATCCGACCTCTAGTCCAATTAATTGCAGCCCTACGGCATAAACCACACCGAGTAAAAGCATAACAAGAAATTGACCTTTAACGAATGCACCTAAAACACTATGGCATTCACGAACGATTTGTAATGTATTTGCTTCATATGGTCGTGGAATGAGACGACGTAAGTTTTCTAACATACGCTCCCAGTCTAATAAGAAATAAAAAGCAATAATTGGTATTAAAACAATTGTTCCACCGATCTGAATAAAATTGAGACCTGACTGCGCAAGCTTTAATAAGACAGCTTGAATACTGTCGGCACTATAATTTGTCTGAACATAATCCATAACCGCTTTGGATATTTGATCAGTATCAATTTCCATCTGCTGGACATGAAATGTCGAAGAAACCCATGGTAATAATTCGCCATTAATCCAATGAATTCCAGCCGGAATACTATCTCGAGCGTAAACAAGTTGTTTCCAGATAAGCGGAACCAAATACCATAATGCTACGGTTAAAGTCACACCTATACCGATAAAAACAATACCAATTGCCAACCAACGCGGCAGTCTCATTTTTACCAAAACTTCGACAAGTGGACTGAATAAATAAGCGAGGAAAAAAGCACCGATAAAAGGAATGACTACAGGCTTGAGTAAGTACAATACCCATACCAGCAATACAATACCTGCGAGTAAAAGAATACGGCGCAGTATACGATCTTGCATAAAATCTAGCCTTTTTTGATTTAATCTTTATAAATGAAAAAATATTTTTATTAAAGATAGCATTTTCGAGCATAAATAACATAAGAGTTTCGTATATTCAGGTTATAATCTGCCGCCAATGCGGAGACTTCATTTATGAGCAACTCAACTTCTACCCCAAATACCGGTTTAAGCTACAAAGATGCGGGTGTCGACATTGAAGCGGGCGACGCACTGGTCGATCGTATCAAGTCAGTCGCTAAACGTACAAGTCGTCCTGAAGTAATGGGCGGTCTTGGTGGCTTTGGTGCGCTATGCAAAATTCCTAAAGGTTATGAAGAACCTGTTTTAGTTTCTGGAACCGATGGTGTAGGAACTAAATTACGTTTAGCACTTAATCTTAATCGTCATGACACAATCGGCCAAGATCTTGTGGCTATGTGTGTAAATGACCTTTTAGTTTGTGGTGCAGAACCATTATTCTTCCTTGATTATTACGCGACTGGTCACTTAAATGTTGACGTTGCTGCAAATGTTGTTACTGGTATTGGTAAAGGTTGTGAGCTTGCAGGTTGCGCGCTTGTAGGTGGTGAAACCGCAGAAATGCCAGGCATGTATGAAGGCGAAGATTACGATCTTGCTGGTTTTGCTGTTGGTGTGGTTGAGCAAAGCAAAATTATTGATGGCTCTAAAGTAAAGTCTGGTGATGTGCTTATTGGTGTGGCATCAAGTGGCGCTCACTCAAATGGTTATTCATTATTACGTAAAATTTTAGATGTTAAAAATGTTGATTTAACTCAAATTATTGATGGCCGTCCTCTTGCAGATGTTGCAATGGAGCCAACTCGTATTTATGTAAAACCAGTTCTAGAACTCTGCAAACAAGTTGATGTACATGCTATGGCACACATCACTGGTGGCGGTTTACCAGGTAACTTACCTCGTGTATTGCCAAATGGTGCGCAAGCGGTCATTGATGAAGCTTCTTGGGAATGGTCTGAGTTATTCCAACTTCTACAACGCGAAGGCAATGTAGAGCGCTTTGAAATGTACCGTACGTTTAACTGTGGCGTAGGTATGGTCATTGCTGTTGATGCAAGTGATGCAGAAAAAGCAATTGAAGTGCTTAATGCTCAAGGTGAAAAAGCTTGGAAAATTGGACACATCCAAGAAAATGCTGAATCAGTGGAAGGTGCAGACGAAAAAATTCGTGTGATCTTTGCATGATAAAAATTGCTGTTCTAGTCTCTGGGAACGGCAGTAATTTACAAGCCTTGATAGATGCAAATCTATCAGGGCAAATTGTAGGTGTACTGTCTAATAAAGCAGATGCTTATGCTCTAGAGCGTGCTCAAAAAGCTAATATTGCTACGGCCGTTATTTCCCATAAAGACTTTCCAACTCGTGAAGTTTTTGATGAAGCAATGCATCAACAACTCTTGGCTTGGCAAGTGGATGTGGTTATTTTAGCCGGTTTCATGCGCATTTTAACTCCCACCTTTGTCAACAAATGGCAAGGGAAAATGCTGAACATACATCCCTCACTTCTTCCAGCTTACAAAGGTGTGAACACTCATCAACGTGTTTTAAACACAGGTGATCGTTTACATGGTTGTACCGTACACTTTGTAACTGCTGAACTGGATTCTGGTCAATCGGTTGCCCAATCCGCTATTTCAGTTAAAGAACATGATACTGCCGCTTCATTAGCACATCGAGTACATACACTTGAGCACTTTATCTACCCACAAGTAGCAGAGTGGTTATGTAACGGTCAACTTACATGGAAAAATGGCCAAGCTTATTTCCGTGATCAAGTTCTTGAACACCCTATTCGTTTTGCAAATTGGTAAAACATTTTACTTAATAGCAAAAATAAAAAAGGACATGCTAGCATGTCCTTTTTTATAACTTTAAAAATTAATTTTGCTGATGATGAATCAATTTCTTTATAGAGTTCACTGTATCAATAGGATGCTCTAGAGGGAACATATGCCCTCCCTCAACCACAGTAAACGGAATTCCCATTTTTCGCTTTGCCATTTGAGGAAAGCCTCTTTTTAAGAAAGCACTTTCTTTCCCCACAACAAAATGTACAGGCATCTTAGGTTTTGGCATAGGCAGCCACCACCAAGATGGATTTTTCCGAAAAATTGCAACTTCATCTTCACGAGAAATAGTTAAAGTGACTCCACCACGAACAGAGTCTTCTTTTAAAGCATAGTCAATGTAAGCTTGAAAACAATCTTCATCAAAATCTTTATAGAAACCTTTAGGACGCAGTAATTCAGCAGCTTGCTCTCTCGATTCCCAATGTTCACGACGACGTGCAGATAAGCCTGCTGGTGTCATCGCATCAACCAATTTAGGGCGAAATAATTTTGCCATATGAAAAGCAAATGAATATCTGCCTAAAATAAGAGGGGGATCTAACATAATCACTTGAGAAAAGAGTTCAGGACGCTGAAAAGATGCCATCAACGTTAAAACTGAACCCAGAGAATGCCCAAGTCCAATGACTTTACGCCCTTTCGCCTGTCGCACAATACTATCAATCACCTGATCAACCAAAGAAGGCCAATGGTTAGTCACAGGATAACGTTTATCAGGACCAATTAGGGGAACATAAATAATGTCATATTCCCCTTTCAACTGGTCAAACAGTTTTTGATACACTTTTGATGGCACGCCATTCGCATGGGCAAAGTGTATAACTGGTTTCATTGACATACCGCTATCCTAAAACAGATTTTATTGTAATTTTGCGCTTTGACGAGTCTGCACTTCTTGAGCAATTGATTCACTTACCCCTTGCCCAATTTGTGCACCCATACGACCTAAAATTGATTGTAATGGGTTACGCTCAATTGTGTAGTCCACTTTATTATCAAGCTTCAATTCACGCATCAAGCTCGTAATGTTACCTGAACGGTCAGCAACACCTAACTGGATTGCTTGTTCACCAGTCCAGAAAAGACCAGAGAAAATAGCAGGGTCACTCGATTTTAAGCGTTTACCACGCCCTTCTTTAACCGCATCAATAAAGTGAGTATGGACATTATCGAGTACAGATTGAATATGCTGTCTTTGTACAGGATTAATCGGTTTTGTCATACTTAAAATATCTTTATTGGTACCCGCTGTTAAAGTACGGTCTTCAATTCCGAGTTTTTGAGCTAAACCAGTAATGCCGTAGTTTGGCATAATGACACCAATTGAACCGACTAAACTCGATGGATTCACAATAATTTCATCAGCAGCAGACGCAATATAATACGCACCTGAAGCACCCATATCACCAATCACTGCATAGACTTTTTTGTCAGGGTGTTCTTTTTTCAAATAGCGAATTTCTTGCCAAATTTCATCTGACTGAACAGGAGAACCGCCTGGTGAGTTAATATTAAGTGCAATAGCTTTACTATTTGATGCTTCAAAAGCACGTTTAAGGGCTTTATTCGTATCTTCACTATTTACAGCTTGATTACTTGAAGCATCAATAGTGCCCACAATATCTACAACTGCCAGATGAGCACTGCTACTGCTTACAGCAGAGCCTTCTTTACTGGTTGAACAACCTTTACCCATGAGTACAATAATGAACAACAAATAAATAAAAGTTAATGTTTTAAAGAATATACCCCAGCGACGACTACGGCGTTGTTCTTCTACAGAAGCCAGCACAGCTTTCTCAAGGATTTGCCATTCTGGTCCGTTCTGTTTAGAGGTTATAGGTTCATTTTGTGGTTTTGGTGGCCAATCGGACATAAAATTCCAATCCAAATTAATCTAAAATGATCTCATTATATACGTTGATTTGATAAAAACTGTCTAAATAATATGATTTCATTTATAATATTTTTGTCTTTTTTTACTTGTTGTTCCCTCCTTACCGCTACAGATGCCTAAATCAGATTCAAAAAGCATGAACTATCAATTACTCAAAAAATTTAGCCGCGTACCCATTCAATTTGGGCGTTCCCTTGCTCGTCTATTGGCAGGAATCGTCAACACTTTAAAAATTACTAAAACATCCAAAACTATAGAACTTAATTTAAGAATTGCGCTGCCCCATTTAACACCGCAGCAACGTATAGCGATTACAGAAAAGGCTATACGAAATGAATTAACCTCATATTTTGAGTTTTTAAATATTTGGGGGTCATCTAATCAAGAAAACATTGCTCGCATCCATCGAATAGAAGGTGAACATTACTATCACGAAGCGCTTGCAGCAAAAAAAGGGCTTGTTATGATTATTCCACATTTTGGTACATGGGAAATCATGAATGCTTGGTGTTCACAGCTCACTTCAATGACTATTTTATACAAACCAGTAAAAAATGAAGATGCAGACCGTTTTGTTCGAGAAGCACGTAGTCGTGAGCAAGCCAACTTGGTTCCTACTGACGAAAGTGGCGTAAGACAAATTTTTAAAGCTTTAAAACAAGGTCAAACTACCGTAATTTTACCTGACCATACGCCCAACAACGGCGGCAGCATGATCAATTATTTTGGTGTTCCGCTTGCCTCAAGTAATTTAAGTGCCAAGCTCATTCAAAAAACTAAAGCAAAAGCGTTATTCCTTTACGCAATTCGTAACGAAAATGACGGCTTTACGATGCACATTGAACCTATGGATGAGCAGATCTACGAAGGTAGTGCAGATGATGGAACTTATATTATTCATCAGGCTATTGAACAACTCATCAAGCGTTACCCAGAACATTACCACTGGAGCTATAAACGTTTTAAAGCAAATCCTGCTTTAGATAATATTTATAATATTGATCCAACTGAAGCTCTTCAAATTGTCGCCAAACTTAAAGCAGAAGCTTCACAAAATTCTGTGAAGCCAAGTACGCTCGAAACGTCGAGTGTATAAAATCATTTGATGATTGCGAGATACAAAACTTAATGTTCCTTGCTCAACTGTGCTTTTAAATGGAATCTTAAGTTCTTGTATTCTTGCTAAAACCTCTTTGCTTGGATGACCATATCGGTTATTAAAGCCAGCAGAGGCAATAACAAGCTTGGGATTTAACGTCGCTAAGAAGTCATAGGCTGAACTATGCTTACTACCATGATGACCTAATACCAAAACATCTACTTTTAAATCAGGATATTCTTTTATCAGTTGATATTCTGCTTCCCATCCCGCGTCCCCCATAATTAAATAATTTTGATAACCTTTTATCTGTTTTAAATGAATATAAACGACACAAGAATATTGATTTTGATTTGAAGAAACTAAATTTAAATCATTTTCTTTAGGCCAAAGTATCTCAATATCTAACTGAGGATATTGCCATTTTTGCCCTTGATGACAATAGGTAAATGGTTCTTTCACCTGCTCTGCCCATAGCTCATTTGATATGACTTGTTTGATAGGAAAAGCCTGACTTATGGCAGGAAATGCACCACTATGATCTTGGTCAAGATGAGATAACACCACATGATCTAATTGTTTAATACCTTTCTGGCGTAAATATGGGATCACTACATTTTGACCAATACTAAAAGCTTTCTCATCATAAGAACCCCCTGTATCAATTAACCATGTCTGCTCTGGATGTTGTAGAAAAATCGCTTGTCCTTGGCCTACGTCTATAATATTTAATTGGATTTGCTGAGAGGTTTTATTCGGAATGACTAAAGGTAAACAACATATGAATCCCCAAGATTTAGGTAGAACACCACGTGGTAAAAATAAAATAATAATGGCACAACTAAGACACAACAAAGCAACTGGTGTTAGGCTAAAACCTTGCAACGGTAAAGATAATTTCTCTAAAAAACTAAAACATGTCAGCACGATACTGAGCAAAATATCATTGATTTGAAAGAGCATATTTCCCACTGAATTAAAAATAAGCCATACGCAAGCAGCAAAAATATTCAAAGGAACAATAATTCCTCCTAGCAAAGGAACTGCAATAATATTTGTGAGCGGTGCAACCCATGAAATTTGTTGAAAGAAAATCAGCATTAAAGGACATAAGGCAATAAATATTTTGCCCTGAGATTCAATTAGGGTTTTACTTAAAAGAATTATTCTAGATAGCAAACTCAATGAGGCAAGATTTGGAGCCTGTACTATGGTTTGATAAATGCGTAATAAAATAAAGCAAGACCCATAAGAGAGCCAAAAACCTGCCGATAAAACACTAAATGGATCGAAAAGTAAAAGTAGGCTTGCGCTGTAAATCAGAAGCAAAAATGCTTTAACAGGTAGTTTGACCAACAATAAAAAGGCAAATAAAAATACTGAAAGTAAAGTTCTTAAGGCTGGAATTTCAAAGCCGACAAAAGCTGTATAAATCAAAACTCCAAAACATAACGGAATCATTGCCAATATTTGTTTGGGTTGCCATAAATAAATCTGTGGATAATAACATCGTACTAATTGATGTAATCCCCAAGATAACCAGATTGCAAAAATGAGGACATGAGGCCCTGAAATGGCCAACAAATGAGAGATTCCTAACTGTTTAAATTGATTTTTAGTATCCTCATTTAAAAGGCTTTCATCTCCTGTCAGAAGCGCTAATAACAATCCTTTATTCTGAAATGGAGATTTTTTTAGCATCAATCTAAACTTTAGACGGAGTTTTTCTATATTTAACTGTTGTCTAGTAAAAAACCTTTGTTGCTCATGTAAATGATTTTGATAACCCAACCGATAAATTTCATTAGAGCTTAAAGGCTCAATATGTTGGACACTGAAACCTGACATTATATTTCGTTGAATGAACCATTGCTCTTGGTCAAAAGCACCTGATACTGCGTAACTATGAGCTGGCCTAGTTTTACCAGAAACTCGATAGTAGTGGCCTAATTGTAATTTCGGCCCCTCTATCAGAGCGTTCTCTTTTTCATTTTTTAAATATAATAACCAATTGACAACATGGGATGACCGCCCTAGAACTTGAGCTAGTTGCTGTGTGTTATCCTCTTTTTCTTCACTTATTCGATCTATATAAACAACAACATCTAAAGACTCAGGTTGCATTTCCCGTAGTTGTAATCTTTCATTTAAGGCATTCTGAGCATATTGATGGCCTATAACGAAAAGGCTTAGACCACAGATTAAACAATAAACTGCTTTTAAGATGGAACCATTTACAACTATATACCGCTTAAAAATATAAAAAATAAAGCTTATAAAGAGTAAAACATTACCAATCCAACCATATTGCATTATGAGAGGAATATCTATTCCCATAAATGCAATACCTACAACCCACCCCACTAAAATAAGTTTTAACATTTAAAGTCATATCGTTATCTTTTTAGGGGCAAAATTAAAGCCCACTTAGTTGGGCTTTAACAATGTGATTTAATGACAATTTTTTAAGAACCGCTCACCCAAAGACCATCTTCCATATGCAAGATCGAATCTGCTGCCTGAGCTAACTGCTCATCATGAGTCACAATGAGCATTGCCATATTGAGTTCTTTCTTAAGATCGGTCAGTAATTCAAAAATACCTAGAGCTGTTTTACGGTCTAGGTTTCCTGTAGGTTCATCGGCCAGAACAACCGCAGGTTGAGTGACCAAAGCACGAGCCAAAGCAACACGTTGGCGCTCACCGCCTGAAAGCTCACCAGGCTGATGATCCATACGATGAGATAATCCCACTCGATCTAATAAATATTCAGCTTGTGCTTTTACCGATTTGAATTGGCTATCTGGACGAAGCATCAGAGGCATTGCCACATTTTCAAGGGCAGTAAACTCAGGTAATAAATGGTGAAATTGATAAACAAAACCGAGGTATTTGTTACGTTGAAAACCACGCTCGGCTTCACCTAAATTATCAAAACGCTGACCATTTAAAAATACTTGTCCTTGCGTTGGTTGCTCTAGACCACCTAACGCATGAAGCAAAGTACTTTTACCTGAACCGCTCGCACCAACAATCGAAACAAACTGCCCTGCTTCAACTTGTAAAGACAAACCTTTAATGACTTCAACCTTAGATTTACCATCATCAAAATGTTTGTAGATATCTTTTGCTTCTAAAACAATTTTACTCATAACGCAGTGCCTCGGCAGGTTGAACTTTGGCCGCACGAAGTGCCGGATAAATCGTTGCCAAGAAGCTTAAAAGTAAAGATACAGTCACAATAATCGTCACATCTTGCCATCTTAAATAAGAAGGTAGGTAATGCACAAAGTAAGCATCAAATAGATTTAAGCCTAACACATTGTTAAACCATGAAATGATATCACTAATGGTTAAAGCCAAAATTACACCTAAAACCGTACCAGCAACTGTTCCAATCACACCAATGACAGTACCTTGCACCATAAAGATTTTAGTAATCATTGATGGCGAAGCGCCTAATGTACGCAAAATGGCAATATCTGATTTTTTATCGGTCACAACCATAACCAATGACGAAACGATATTAAATGCTGCAACAACAATAATGAGTACAAGTAACAAACCAACTAGTGTTTTTTCCATTTGAATGGCGTTAAACAAATTGCCATGCGTATAAGTCCAGTTCGTTGCGTAGAAATTGCTTGGCAAACTTTTTACCAAGTCATCTGCAACTTTTGGCGCAGCAAAAATATCATCTAGTTTTAAACGGACACCTTGGGCACCATCTGGCAAGCGTAATAAGGTTGATGCATCATATAATGCGATATAACCCACCATAGAGTCGACTTCAGCCCCTACACTAAAAATACCAACCACTTTAAAACGCTTGAAACGAGGCACTACACCTGCTGGAGACGGCGTTGCTTCAGGTAAAACTAATGTCACGCTGTCATTTAGGCGCAAACCTAATGAATCAGCCATATCTTTACCAAGAACAATACCAAATTCACCCTTTTTAAGTGAATCTAAGCTACCAGCAACAATATGATTTTGAATAATAGAGACATTCTTTTCATATTTTGGGTCAATACCCGTCACCATAATACCAGCGACTTGCCCTTGCGCAGTTAACATACCTTGCAATTGCGTAAAAGGTGCAACCCCAGTTACATGTGGATGATGTTCAACTCGCTTCACCAGCTCAGGCCAATCCGTGAGGATTTGTGTAGATGAAACTGTCGCTTGCGGTACCATTCCCAAAACACGGTTTTTTAATTCGCGATCGAAACCGTTCATGACAGAAAGTACCGTAATCAGCACAGCGACACCTAGTGTCAAACCGATCATCGAAACCAATGCAATAAAAGAAATAAAATGATTACTGCGTCTTGCGCGAGTATATCTCAACCCTATATACAGTGAGATTGGTTTAAACATACCTTCTAAATCCAAGGTGATTGATGGGAAATAGCAGATGCTAATGTCAACATCGACTATTTGGCCATATCGTTAGATGCTGTATTAAGGTTTAAAAATCAGTAAGTTCTGATCTTCCCTTAACAATCCTAATATTATATTGCTGCGCTATTTTCTACTACTTAAGTTGGGAGATCAATTTGATCATGCATTTCGCTACGAATTAGAACAATTTAATGAATAAGCTCAACAAATTACCCAGATCTTCTCCTATTTAGACTTAATATGTTGAGCAAAATTTCGATTGGCTTGAATGTCTTTATAGAAATACAGAAATAGCCCAAACAGGATAATTAAAGCACCTACAAAAACCATAATCGAAAGTTGTTCGTGGTTTAAAGCAGCTCCGATCATCATGGCTAACATCGGTGTAATTACCGTCGTTAAAGATAAAGTTGTTGCCTGAATATTTTGTATAAGTTTGAAGTAACAAAACATGGCGACCAATGAAGCCATCAGTACCGTATAAATTAAAGCAAATAAAGATTTAGCTTCTGGTAAATGTGTCGGTGCATATTGCCAAATAAATGGAATAAGACAACTTGCTAAAATTGAAGAAACTAAAATAGAACCGGTTGCCTGAGCCATAGGCTGAATTTGGGCATTAACTCTCTTAACCCAGAAAATTGAAAAAGAATAGACAAACACACTCATCAGCATGAGGACAATGCCGAACGGATGCACATGCTGATTTGAGCCACTCAAACAAATAATAGCTAAACCGCACACTGCAATCGCCATACCGACCCATTGCAGCCTATAAAGTTGCTGACCAAATGCAAAACGACCAATAAGCCCAGCCATAATAGGTGCTAAACCAAACATAAGCGCAATCATGCCTGAACTTAAATATTGGGTTGCGGCATAGGTAAAAATTTGAGAACCAATTAAGCTAAAAGACCCAGCAACATAACTATGAATTGCTTGTTTATGAACTGGAAAAGGTGTTCTTAAAATCAGTAATACAGTTACAGCCAAAGGCAAGGCAATAAAGAAACGTAGCAATAATGCCCACATCATATGTATATCGGAGACGCTCCAGACAATTGCCAATGGTGTTGTGGCCCAGATAAACACTAACAAGGCATAGGTTAAAGCCAAATTGGTTTGCGATGGCATACAATGCTCACTTAGCTATTTTGCGTTTTTGCTTCAAAATTGTTTGATCTAATGCACTCGAAAATTCACGTTTATCTCGCTCAGAAATAGGGGGTGGGCCGCCTGTCTGTACACCAGCACCACGAAGCGTATCCATGAAATCACGCAGATGTAACCGTGCTTTAACATTCGCAGTTGTATAGACTTCGCCTCGGGGATGAATAGCAACGCCACCCTTTTCAATGACTTGAGCTGCTAGTGGAATATCTTGTGTAATGACAATGTCATTTTCAATCATACGATCAACTATTTCTTTATCTGCCTGATCGGCACCACTTAAAACCTGTATTGACTTGATGCGGACTGAGGGCGTAATCCCAACATTTTGATTAGCAACAAAGATGACTTCTAATTGATAACGATCTGATGCCCGCAAAATCACTTCACGTAATATTCTTGGTAAGGCGTCTGCGTCTACCCATAGCTTAAATGGCAGCACGTTATTCTCTATTTCCACTAAAAATATAAGTCTAACAGATGCTTTTCTAAGGTGAATAGTAATAAGCACTAAACTTATTTTTAATTTGGTGTTTAATTTTTTACGAACTCAAGGCACTTTATTTCATAAATAAAAGCAGTATGTATCTTTAAATGACTAAATATGTGCTTTTACAAGAGAATTTACATATGGTGACTTGAAAAATAGCAAACACCCTCGATTTAATATAACAAGTAATGTGAACCCAACAGCATCGTGCTTATGAAAAATCAAAACAGTCCAGAAGTAATTAAAGTAAAAGACCAAAATTTTGGTAGTCATGGAGAACATTGGAATCTATTGACATCCCATCCCGAAACAGATGTACCAAAATGGTTAGGACTAGCACTTGATGCACCTGTCATGCCCATGGGCTTATGTGAACATGAAGAAGACATGGATCAATCTTTTTGGTTGATTCAAGGCCCTCAAGACCAAAAAGTTACAATCAACCAGATTATTGCGGTTGAAAATCAGAAGCCTCGTGCACTCAAAACAGCTTTTCCAAGTTTTGAAAGTCCATATCAATATAATGCGAAAATTGAACGTATCATTACTTGTGACTCTGCGACACAAGCAGTGTTAAGTTTAAGACTAAATAAAAATACAACTGTTTATGCATTTGATAATTTATTTAGCATTAATTCTTGTCAATATGACAAAACTCAAAACTATCAAGTTCAATTTAATGCATGGGCTTATGAATTAGAAGCTGTTCCAGCAGGTGAGAAAATTGTTGTTGATGACCCAGCTTCAATTAAACATCACCGTGCATTAAATGCAATTTTAACTGAACATAATGGTATTGCTCCTGAAAACTTACAGGAACTCATTAATGAGTGGCAGCCAAAAACCCCAGAAGATCAAGAACCTGTAACTGTTGATTTTTCTAAAATGGTCGCTTATTTATATGGTGAAAATCTTGGTCAAGAAGATGAAGCATGGTTCCAAGGTAATATCGTTGGCAAGACTTCTATGACATTTATGGGGGCAGAATATACCCTTTATGATGTTACTTTGGTTTTAGAAGATGAGCTTCCTGCCATATTAGTGCGTATTGCAACCAAAAACGATTTGTATAAAAACTTTAATATTGGCGAATATATTCGCGGTAATATCTGGATTCAGGCGACTATTTGTGCTAAAAAGGGTGAAACTAATTGAATTTCACTAATATTTTAATAATTAGGTTATTGAATGAAGATTATACCCGAACAAACGACCAGCCTCATTCAATCTAGTAGCCTGCGCATAAAGGTCGATACTGGTGCGTTTTGCTTTTTTGTATTGGGTATGTTCTTAGCTGCTATATTCATGCACCAGTTTGGTTTAGTTCCTTTTTAATTTTAATATATTCAAAAATAAAGCCCTCATTTGAGGGCTTTATTTATTTGATTTACTTAACCATTACGCTTTGCAAAATCATCCATAAAGCGAATTAAAGCCTGTACGCCTTCTAACGGCACAGCGTTATAAATACTTGCACGCATACCACCTACTGAACGGTGACCTGCTAAGTTCAACAAATGATTTGCTTCCGCTTCTTTTAAGAATTGCTTGTCTAAAGCTTCGTCTGCCAAAGTAAATGGCACATTCATGATTGAACGGTTTGGAATCGCAATCGGGTTATTATAGAAATCGCTTGAGTCAATATAACCATATAATAACTGAGCTTTTTCAAGGTTCACTTTATGGATAGCATCTACCCCACCCTGCTCTAGCAACCACTCAAATACCAAACCAGACAAGTACCATGCATAAGTCGATGGTGTATTAACCATAGAACCATTTTTCGCTTGGTCACCATATTTTAAAATGCTTGGAATTTCAGGTTTGGCTTGATCGAGTAAGTCATCACGAACAATGACGATGGTTAAACCAGCAGGACCAATATTTTTCTGTGCGCCAGCGTAGATCAAACCAAACTTGGTCACATCTAATGGAGCAGATAAAATGCTTGATGAATAGTCACAAACGAGCGGAGCTTTTACATCAGGAATTTCTGCGAATTGTAAACCACCAATCGTTTCATTATCTGCATAATGTACATATGCTGCATCGTCAGATAAATTCCATTCGCTTTGCTCAGAAATTGCGAACTTGCCATCTACTTTAATACCAGCTTTTACAACATTAATGTCGCCATAACGTTGGGCTTCTTTTAACGCTTTTTCAGACCAAATGCCAGTATCAATATAATCAGCTTTGCTGTTCTTACCTAAAAGGTTTAAAGGAATCGCTGAAAATTGTAATGACGCCCCACCTTGTAAAAACAATACTTTATAGTTTTCTGGAATATTCATTAATTTGCGCAAATCTGCTTCAGCTTTTTCAGCCATAGCAACATAGTCAGCACTACGATGACTCATTTCCATGATGGATAGACCTTTACCTTGCCAATCCAACATTTCTTGTTGAGCTTTTTCTAAAACGGCAGTAGGTAATGCAGCAGGACCAGCACAGAAATTGTACGCGCGCATGATTTTTCCCTTGTATAAAGTCAAACACAATAAAAATGGCATTTAACCACAGATTGCTTAAGCTTGCAGCAGCTTATCAAGTAAATATTTCAATGCTGGACTACATTTAGGTTTATTTTTTCAATTATTGTCGAATTTATTTCTTTGCTTTAACTTACGATTTTATCGCTTTAAAACATTTTTTATTCATTAAAGATCAACTTGACTTACGATTATGATTTCACATACTTTGATAGAGATTACAAAAAATATGGGCTTTATAATATTTAAAAATTTAAAAGGAGTTAAAAATATTGTTTTTATACAAATGTATAAGAAACAAGATGATAATTGAATTTAATAACAAGAAATTTAAACTATAAGGGATGCCAAAAATTGTTATCTAAAATGCCAAAACATCAGTATAGACAGTCTATTTGCCCCTTTTTCTTTAAACCAAAGCATCTTGCTTTGGCCTTAGGACTTTTTTTCACTAATCATTTATATGCTCAAAGCTTAAGTTATGCTGAAGCAGAGCAACAAGCTTTAAAGAGTTCATATAGTACTCAAGCCAATCAAGCCTTACAGCAAGCATCTCAATTAGAAGCTGAAGCAGTGAAAGGACTAGGATTACCTCGAGTCGATTTAAATGTTAGAGCCTATGCTTTTCATAGTGAGACAGACGTTCCTCTCGCTTCTTTTAAACAAAAGCTTGAAAATGATTTAAGTCAGGGATTCAACGATAAACTTTCGCAGTGGAATAATGTCATTCCATCGGATGTACTTGGGCAAGTCCAAGAAGGTGCAAACCAAACTATACATGACGGTATTAACCGATTTCCCGATTATGCAAACCTGACTGTAGAAGATCAGGTCGTCCGCCCTTCTATTTCAGTGGTTATGCCACTATATACAGGTGGTCTAACCAGTACTGCAAAAAAAATAGCTAATATTCAAGCTCAACGTTCTCAGCTTTCAAGCCAACAACAACAAGATATACAGCGGTTTGAAGTGGTACAAAGCTATTTTAATGTGCAATTACAACAGCAATTGGTCGCAAGCAGCTTATTTAATTTTAATGCAATGCAAAAACATTACAGCAATGCACTAAAGCTAGAGCAACAAGGCTTCATTAGTAAAGGGCAGCGTATGCAATTTGAAGTTGCTCGTAATAATGCCGAACGAACTTTACAAAATGCACAGGCAAATCTGAATGCTAGTCAATTTAGTTTAAACAATCTTCTTCACCAGCAAAATTATACTGATTTAAGTACCCCGCTCTTTGTAAATACAGTTCGTAGCCAATCTTTAGAATCACTTCTAACGAGCTATTCTGAAAAATCCAGCCTTGTACAAAAGATGCGTTTAGATACTCAACTGGCAAATGCAAATATTCAAGCTCAACAAGCCGCAAAAAAACCAAGTCTTTTTGCTTTTGGAGAATATTCACTCGATGAAAATGAAAATTGGATTGTAGGCGTAATGGCAAAGTACAATTTATTTTCTGGAGTTGATAAAAATAAAAACATTCACGCAGCCGAACTCAAACGTTATGCTTCTGAACTCATGACCGAGCGTACAAAACAAGAAATCGAATCTTTATTAAACAAGTCTTATAACGAACTTAATTCAGCACAGCAAAGTCATACCTTATTGCAAAGAAATATCAACGCAGCACAAGAAAATTTACGTATTCAAGAGCTTTCTTTTCGTGAAGGCATGGGAACAGCGACGCAAGTGATCGATGCACAAAATGCATTAAGTGCTTTAAAAACAGAAATGGCTTTAAATGCATATAAATATGTCATGTCACTTGCAACATTATTACAAAGCCATGGTTCTATGGACCAGTTTAAAGCTTATGTTACTCAACCACACACTGACTATATCCGCTAATGGGGGCATAACATGAATCAAGAATCATCTCATTCTCAGCAAGATTCACTTGTTACGGATACAGAAGAAACCAATCAAAGTCAAAAAAATGCTCAAACTGAAGAAACTCAAGAAGTAAAATCGAATAACAGCGAAACTCAATCACCTAAAAATTCAAAAATTAAGCTGATTATTGGTGTGGTTATTATTGCTCTGTTAGGTGTAATTATTTTCGGTTTATGGAAAAGTTATCAACCCAAGCCTATTGAACTACAAGGTCGAGTTGAAGCGGAAACCATTCATGTCAGCACTAAAGTTCCGAGTCGTATTGAAGAGATTTATGTGCGAGAAGGCCAGAAAGTTTCCAAAGGACAGCCCCTTGTTCGTTTAGTGAGCCCTGAAATAGAAGCTAAAAAGCAACAAGCTTTAGCAACATTACAATCGGCTTTAGCATTCCAATCTACAGTGGACCGAGGTTCTCAACAAGAAAATATCGATACTCTTTATGCCAACTGGCAGAGTACGAAAGCTCAAGCAAACCTTGCAAAAACCACTTATCAACGTGGTGAAAATTTATATAAACAAGGTGTCATTTCGCGTCAAAGACGAGATGAAATGTTAGCAGCACAAACCTCTGCCCAAGAATTAAGTGAGGCCTCTTACCAGCAATATGCTCGTGCAAAACGTGGTAGTACCAGTCAACAGAAATCTACGGCAGATGCACAGGTTGAAATTGCAAAAGCTGCTGTAAGTGAAGCAAAAGCACTTGAGCAAGAAACCCGTTTGCTTTCCCCTATTTCAGGCACAGTTTCAAAAACTTATGGTAAGCCTTCTGAGTTAGTGGCTATGGGTGTTCCAGTTGTCAGTATTTTAGAAGATGATGATTTATGGGTTAGTTTGAATGTAGGTGAAAATCAATATGCCTCAGTTTATAAAAATAAAGCCCTTGAAGGTTTTATTCCTGCACTGAATCAAACTGTGCTGTTTAAAGTGAAAAATATTGATGCTGAAGGTGAATTTGCCACAATTAAAACCACTCGTCAGACCGGCGGTTATGACATTCGCAGTTTTAAACTTCATCTAGAGCCTGAGCGCCCTGTCAAAGATTTGAAAGTGGGTATGAGCGTTTTATTTAAAATTAAAGAAGAAAAATAACGCATGTTTGCCAGTATTTTACGTGAGCTGAGCTATCTAAAAAGCAATAAATGGGATTTGTGTATGGTGACACTCATCCCTGCTTTTATCATTATTCTGTTTAGCAGTATGTTTTATGCAGGTAAAGCTGAGCATTTGCCAATTGCAATTATTGATCAGGACCAAAGCGAACTGAGCCGTAATATTGAAAAGTATATTGCTTTAAACCATACCGTAGATATTAAAACCATTACGACAAGTGCCACTGAGGCAGACAGATTACTGAATGAAACTAAAATCTGGGGTTATGTTTTCATTCCAGACGGCGCCGAAAAGCGTTTTGTGAAAGCACAGGATGCTCAAATCAGCATTGCATTTAACCAGTCTTTCTTTAGCGTAGGAAATACGATTTCCTCTGCAATGCTAGTCAGTACGCTTAATGCTATAGCAGACTATGCAGGCCAAAGTTATCTTGCAAATAGTATTCCCTATTTAGATGTGCCTACAGCTCATGTAAAAATTTCAACGCTTTACAATCCAAGTATGAGCTATGAGTTTTATTTAGAACCGTTTATGGTTCCTGCTGTATTACATCTGTTGCTATGCTGCTGTGTTGCTTTTGCAATTGGGCAAGAACTAAAGCGTAACACCCTCTCTCAATGGGTAAACCGAGAAAATTTTATTCAAGGCTTATTGGCTAAAAATTTACTCTATAGCCTTATTTTTTGTGCATGGACATGGTTGTGGATGTTTTGGCTAGTTGAAATCCGTGGCTGGTTCGTAGCTGGTTCCTTAAGTTTATTATTAGTCGCACAGTTCTTACTTTATTTTTCCTATGCTTTAATTAGCAGTACCGTCATTCTTGCAACTAAAAATTTAAGTAAAACCTTTGGCTTTATTGCCGTCTATGGTGGCTCATCTTTAAGTTTTGCGGGTGTTACGCTACCTTTGAATAACGCGCCTATTTTTACCAAATTTTGGTCATTGATTATTCCTTATACACCTTATGCCAAACTGCAAACTGAACAATGGGTTATTGGTAGTCCAATTATTATTTCAATCACCCCATTTTTAATACTTCTGGGTTACTGCCTTATTTACTTCTTCTTAAGTTCTCTGCTGCTTAAAAAATTAATTCGGGAAGCAAATTAATGAAAGATTTTTTTCAGGCGTATTTGCAGACTTTTAAAGATATTGTACGTAACAGTTCGGTTTTCACGACTCTCATTTTGTCAGTCATTCTTTATAGTTTTTTTTACCCTACTGCCTATAAAGCTGAGCGTGCAGAATTAATTCCTATCGTAATTGTTGATGAAGAGCAAAGCTTGTTAACTTCTCAATTAATAGGCCAAAGTGCAAATAGTCCACACGTTCATATTGTTACTGTTACAAGCAATTTTTTACAAGCAGAGCAAATGGTTCGTGAACAAAAAGCTGATGGTATTTTGCTTTTACCAAGCAACCTAACGCAAAGCCTGCGCCGAGGAGAAACAGGTGGAATAGGCTTATATTTGAGTACAACCAACTTTTTAAAAACTAAAGAAATTGGATTAGGTCTCGCCACATCCATTGAAGCAACGTTAAAAGAATATATTGAAAAATTTGGAGAGCGCACACACTTTCAACCTGCTCTTTCTATTCATCAAGTTCCTTTGTTTAACCCACTTTCAGGATATGGAAGTTATATTTTTCCAGCTGTTGCATCACTAATTATTCATCAAACTATTGTGCTGGGTTTGGCAATGCTTATTGCAAGCTACCGTGAACAAAATGAAAAAATTACGCCAATTCGTTTTGTAGGAATTTTTGCAAGCCTATTTACCATTGGTTGCTTAGGATGTTTTTATCTTTTTGGTTTTACCTTATGGTTCAATGACTATCCACATGGTGGAAATTTTATAGGTCTGCTGGTTGCTGTTCCAATTTTTATTAGTTGTGTGATTGGACTAGGCATGTTGATTGGCTCACTTTTAGATATGCCAGAACGTGCTGGACATATCATTGTATTTAGCTCGGTTCCTCTTTTTTTATTAACAGGTGCCGCATGGCCTCATCAAGCAATGCCCGAATGGTTACAATGGTTTGCCTGGTGTTTACCATCTACACATGGTGTGCAAATGTTTGTACAACTTAATCAGATGGGCGTCCCATTAACTACAGTTGCTCCAAAATTAATTTTTCTTGCAACGATGGGAGCTATTTTTTTAATTACGGCGTATTCACGCTTAAAAGTGACAAAATAAAGTGGTGTACTTACCAAAATGTATAAATTATATTTTTATTTACTATAAAATTTTATAATTAAAACTTGTCTTTTTAAGGAATTGACCTAAAATTAAAAAAATAACAAACAAATTCAATATATTAATTTGTATCAATTGTCATAAAACATTAAGAAAACTTTAAGTTGAAATTAAGAAAATTTCTCCATAGTAAATAGTATAGTTTTTCAGCAGCTACGCAGAGTATTCTGTAATCCTGCCCTATGATGGAATCTGGATATGGCAAAGGTGTGTTATTGCGCAGATGACTTTGCAATGAATGCAGAAATATCTGATGCAATTATTCAATTAATTGAACAAGGTGCACTTCAAGCAACCTCATGTATGACCCAGTCTGATTTATGGGAAACTGCTGCTGCCAAATTAAAACCTTTTAGCGATCAAATTGATATTGGTTTACATTTAAATCTTACTCACACTTTCGCTTCAGATAATACCGTCTTTTCCTTACCTATGCTTATTTTGCGAGCATGGTCCTCAAGCCTCAATCGTGACTTAATCACTCAATGTATTGAAGAGCAATGGGACTTATTTGTTTCAGTAATGGGAAAACAACCAGACTTTATTGATGGACATCAACATATTCATCAATTTCCATTTATACGTGATATTTTGCTGCAATTGCTAAAAGAGAAAAATTTCAAGGGTTGGATTCGAAATTTACAACACCCTATAGATCTGCCCCATTATCGTTTTAAAACTCGCGTGCTCTCAGCACTTGGGTCTAATTCTTTAGCAAAAGCATGCCAGACATATCACTTTAATCAAAATGATCAATTTGCTGGTATCTATGATTTTAAGCAAACTGATTATAGCGAACTCAATCAATATTGGCTTGCAAATGCAAAAGACCATTTACTGATTATGTGCCATCCAGCACTTGCAGAATCGAATGAACAAGATCCGATTCAGTATGCCCGAATACAAGAATATGAATACTTCAGTTCGGATCAGTTCCAAATTGATTGCCAGCACTATGGCATCCAGCTCACCAGACTAGGGGCAATGCAATGACTACAAAACCTTTTTTATCCTGCGTTGTTCCGGCCTATAACGAAGCAGAAAATTTAAAAACATTTATTCCTGCCTTGGCAAATAGTCTAAAACAGCAAAATCTTAGCTATGAAATTATTGTGGTAGATGATGGTAGTAAAGACGATACCATTCCAATTCTACAAACGATGATTAATGATTATCCCTTAGTTGTGCTTGAACTTTCACGGAACTTTGGTAAAGAAGCAGCTTTAAGTGCTGGTTTGGATCATGTGACAGGTGAAGTTACACTACTGATTGATGCTGACTTTCAACATCCATTTGAAGCAATTCCAACCATGATTAACCTTTGGAAAAATGGTTATGACATGGTGTATGGCATTCGTAATCGTACCACTGAATCTTGGCTCAAACGTGTTTTAACCCAAGGTTACTATCGTATATTAAACTTAAGCTCACCTATCGATATTCCTGAAAGCGCTGGAGACTTCCGCCTACTAGATGCGAAAGTTGTAGAAGCAATTAAACAATTACCAGAAAAAAACCGCTATATGAAAGGTCTATATGCTTGGGTAGGTTTTAAAAGTATAGGTGTTAATTTTTCTGAACAAGAACGTCAGCACGGCCGTTCGAGCTTTAACATCAAATCTCTTTCTAGCTTAGCAATGTCTGGTTTAACTGGTTTTTCAGATTTACCTTTACGCCTCTGTATTTATTTTGGTGCCTTCCTAGCCTTAGGTGCTATGGGCTACGGTATATGGATCATCCTTCAAACATTGATTGAAGGAGTTTCTGTTCCGGGTTGGGCAACACTTGTAGCAGGTATGACATTACTGGGTGGTATACAGTTGTTATTCCTTGGTATTGTTGGTGAATATGTAGGTCGAATTTATGCTGAAGTAAAAAATAGACCAAAATATATTGTTGCATCCGAACATTCTCGTATTAAACAAGAAAAATCTATCACAAAGCCGGAAAATACTTTTTCTAATTTATAAAATGTTTGCTCATATTTTTCAACTTGCGCGGTTTTCCACTACTGGGGCCGCAGCAGCACTTACTCACTATAGTATAGCCATGCTTCTTTTTCAGAAGCATGTTGCACTGCAATATGCCAATTTACTCGCATTTTTAGTCGCCTATTGGGTGAGCTATTTCGGGCATCGCATTTTTACTTTTAAAGCACAACATCTTGATCATCGTCAGACTCTACCAAAATTCACATTAGTTGCAGGCATAGGTTTTTTATTTAATGAAAGTTTTCTTTTACTATCAAACCTCTATTTTAACTTACCTGTTTCAACCTTAGTGTGTATTGCAATTGTTCTGACCTCGGTTGTGACTTTTTTGCTTAACCGTTTTTTTGCATTTCAACATTAAGGATTGTGTATGCAGCAATGGCTTCGTAATTCCAAATTTTTATTATTTTTTTTACCATGTTGGTTACTTCTTCTTTCCTGGATAAGACCTCTATCTGTACCTGATGAAGGACGCTACGGAGATATTAGCCGGGCTATGGTCGAATCTGGAGATTGGTTAACTCCAAGAATCGATGGTTTGCCATTCATGCATAAACCCCCTTTATTACATTGGTTAAGTTCTATTTTTATGGAGCTTTTTGGTGTACATGTATGGGTGTTACGGTTAGTACCTGTTTTGGCTGGTACCCTCATGTTAGTGGGTCTATTCTTATTTGTAAAAAAGCATATTTCAGAAAGTGTAGCCCAACTTACCGTTATTATTTTAGCCACCAACCTGCTTTTTTTTGGTAGTAGCCAATATATTAACCATGATTTACTACTAGCATCTTGGATTACAATTAGCGTTTTATGTTTTGCTGATTTCACCATTTCTGGACGTAAATCTATTTTATTTTTAGGTTATGTCGCTGGTGCAGCCGCCTTTCTAAGTAAAGGCCTGATTGGTGTCTTAATTCCGGGTATGATCCTGTTACCGTGGTTACTCTATACAAAACAGTGGAAGAAAATACCTTCACTTCTTAATCCATTGGCTATCTTGTTATTTTTACTCATTGTTAGTCCATGGCTGTACGCAGTACAAAGTAAATATCCTCAATTTTTACACTATTTCTTTATAGACCAACAGTTTAGCCGATTCAGTTCAAAAGAGTTTAATAATAAACAACCTTGGTCCTTCTATCTGCTTATTTTATTTGTCAGTTTTTTACCATGGTTTTTCGCGAGTAGATTTGAGTCTATTAAGACTATCTTTAAGGATTATAAGCAATCTGGTTTATTTGTCCTGCTTGTATGGTGGTTTATTTCTGTCACAGCTTTCTTCTCTATTCCCCCTTCTAAACTAGCGGGCTATATTTTACCTGCTGTGCCGCCCCTTACTATTTTCTTGGCACTTGTTATTAATAAAGTGCTTGAAAGCAACCACAAAACCAAATTACAGGTTTGGGGTACTCCTGTATTTATTATTATTCTTGGGATTGGCATTGCTGCAACGCCACATTTTATTCGTGCGAATCAGCCTTTTTTCCAACATGAAGCTATCTTTATTTATAGCCTTGGCACGCTGTTAATTGTGCTCCCACTGGTTTTATTGTGGTTATATAAAAAGCAAAAAGTAAGCTACTTAAACTATATTTTTATCAGTTTAATTGTTCTTTGTAGCGCTGTTCCTTTTGCTGTTCGTATTTTAGATACCAAAAATAACGTGGGCCAAACAGATTTTGCTCAGTACATAACCCCATCTACAAAAATAGTTTTCTACAATTACTATTTTTATGATGTTCCCTTCCTTTTACAGCTTAATCAGCCTGTATATATTGTGAATGAATGGGATTCTGTTCATTCTGATAGTGCCTCTTTAGAAATTAAAGATGGATTGTTATTTGAGCCTCAACTTAAACAGTATTTATGGAGCGAGCAACAGCTTCAAAATGCTTTAACCCAAAATCAAGATTTAATTGTTGTAAGCCAACCTAATAATTTTGCAACTAAAGATCCATCAGTGAAAACTTTGCATTATAGAAATTATGATGTGTTTATCTTCCATTCAACCAAATAAATAACTCAATAAAAAAAGGAAGCCGAAGCTTCCTTTTTTTATTTTAAAACGATTTACTCTTCAGAAGTATCTTCATTATTTGATACAGCTTCTTCGCTATCTGTTTCTGTAGTATCTACTTCACCTTCAAGAAGCTCTTCATCGTCTTCTACGGCTTCAATTGAAACTACACCAACCAGCTTTTCTTCTTCGCTTAAACGAATTAGACGGACACCTTGAGCGTTACGGCCTGTCATTGCAACTTCTGCTGCACGCGTACGAACTAATGTACCACCATCAGAAATAAGCAACAGTTCTTTGCTTTCATCGATAGATACTGCACCCACAAGCTCACCATTACGTTCACTTGTCTTAATTGCAATAACACCTTTACCGCCACGTTTTTTGGTTGGGAAGTCATTTACAGGAGTACGTTTACCATAACCATTGGCACTCGCACACAGCACTTCGCCCGTTTCAGGAACAACAACAAGCGATACGATGCGGCTTACTACACTTAAATCTGCTGAATCTTCATTATCATCAGATTCATCATTTTCAACGTCCGCATCTTCTTCAGTTAACATGCTGCTTGCAATGCTAACGCGCATACCGCGGACGCCTTTAGCAGTACGCCCCATTGAACGCACATCAGTTTCAGCAAAACGAATTGCCTTACCTTCATTCGAGAACAACATGATTTGCTGATTACCATCAGTAATCGCAACACCAATTAATGTATCTTCTTCATTAAGTTCAATTGCGCGTAAGCCATTTGAACGAATGTTAGCAAACTGCTCTAAATCAACACGTTTAACCGTACCTGACGCTGTCGCCATAAATACGTAATGGTTTTCTGGGAACTCAGTTAACGGCAGAATAGCTGTTACTGTTTCATTCGCATCTAAAGGCAACAAGTTTATAATTGGACGGCCTTTTGCACCACGTGATGCTTGAGGCACTTCAAACACGCGAAGACGATAGACTTTACCTACGTTGGTAAAGCACAGCACAGTCGCATGGTTTGAAGCCACAATGAGATGTTGAATAAAGTCATCACTCTTCATTGAAGTTGCAGACTTACCACGTCCACCACGGCGCTGAGCCTGATAGTCAGAAAGTGGTTGAGTTTTTGCATAACCTGTTTGTGAAACCGTTAATACGACTTGCTCTTCTGGAATTAAATCTTCACGACTGAAATCAATACGTGATTCAATAATTTCTGTACGACGTCCATCACCATACTGTTGCAGTACTTGTGCTAACTCTTCACGAATTACAGCCATCAATAAATTGAAATCATTCAAAATTGCAGTAAGTTCAGCAATTTGACCTAAAATTTCAGTATATTCTGCATGTAATTTGTCTTGCTCAAGACCCGTTAAGCGATGTAAACGTAATTCTAAAATTGCGCCTACTTGTGTTGGTGATAAACGGTAAATTGATTCAGTTAAACCAAATGGACGATCTGGGTTTTCACCTTCGATCTCATCTGGACGAACAGAAATGGCGCCAGCATTTTCAAGTAAAGAAACAACACCACCACCAGCCCACTCACCCGCGAGTAAACGCTCACGCGCTTCAGCTGGGTTAGCAGAAGTTTTAATGGTCTCGATAATTTCATCAATATTGGCTAAGGCTACAGTTAAGCCTTCCAAGATATGACCACGTTCACGTGCTTTACGCAATTCGAACATGGTACGGCGTGTCACGACTTCTTGGCGGTGACGAATAAATGCCGCAATAATATCTTTCAGATTCATCAATTTTGGTTGTCCATTATCAAGACAAACCATGTTGATGCTGAAAGAGTTTTCAAGCTGTGTATTTAAGAACAGGTTATTAACGATGACTTCTGCGTTTTCACCACGTTTCAAGTCAATCGCAATACGCATACCGTCTTTATCAGACTCATCACGAAGTTCTGAAATACCTTCAAGTTTTTTCTCTTTAACCAACTCGGCAATACGTTCAATTACTCTTGCCTTGTTTACTTGATATGGAATTTCAGTAAAGACGATGGTTATACGACCTGTCTTTTCATCTTCTTCGAAATGGTATTTACCACGAATATGTAGTCGGCCTTTACCTGTACGGTAAGCATCTACAATGCCTGATTTACCGTAAATAATACCGCCTGTAGGGAAATCAGGACCAGTAATATATTCCATCAACCCTTCAATCGAGATATTCGGATTGTCGGCATAGGCTAAACATGCATTCACAACTTCTGTCATGTTGTGTGGTGCCATGTTTGTTGCCATACCAACAGCAATACCAGCAGCACCATTAATTAACAAGTTTGGAACACGTGTCGGAACCACCTGAGGAATTCGCTCAGATCCGTCGTAGTTATCTTCCCAGTCAACAGTGTCTTTTTCTAGATCTGCAAGAAGTTCGTGCGCTAGCTTAGTCATACGGACTTCGGTATAACGCATTGCAGCTGCACTATCACCATCAATCGAACCGAAGTTACCCTGACCATCTACCAATAAATAACGTAAGCTAAAGTCCTGAGCCATACGTACAATGGTTTCATAAACAGCTGAGTCACCATGAGGGTGATATTTACCGATTACGTCCCCAACAACACGTGCAGATTTCTTGTAGGCTTTGTTATAGTCATTGCCCAATTCGTGCATGGCAAATAGCACACGACGGTGAACAGGTTTTAGACCGTCTCTCACATCCGGCAATGCACGAGATACGATTACACTCATTGCGTAATCTAAATATGAATGCTTGAGTTCATCCTCAATGGCAATCGGTCGGATTTCCGATACGCTCATGCATACTCCTTCTTACAGATAGAAATTTCCATCTGCTTATATGTCTTGATCTTGCAAAAAATTTAGTTCCGAAAACTGAACTAAAATCGAAAAAAATATAGCTGTATAGTATAGCACAAACTGCTCGTTAACTGGGAGTTTAGCAATCTGAAAATAGCATTTTTTTACAATAAAAATTTCATTAGAATTAACAAGTTAAAATTAGAGAATTCTAGTTTTAAATGTATTTCTTAAAACTTAACAGTTCGACCAAAATATAGACAACACAAAAGTGCTCACATTAGAGCACCTTTCATCTATTCTTAAAAATAAAACTTGGTTTATTAGCTCGACTCAATAATATTTGATTTGAACATTGTTCGTTTTATTAACTCTATTATTCTTTCAATAATAAGTTTGCAATATCATTTTACAGGTCGATATTGAGCAGGAATCCACTGATATCCCCTTGAATTTTTATTAATATGACCGATGCCAGGAAAAGCGACATGCGCCGCACCTATCCACCATTGGTTTTGATAGGCTTGCTCAAAGATATTTTTACGGATAGCTATTGCACGATTAGAATCAGTATCGGGTTTATAGCTTGCCTCAGGGTAAGGAAATTGAACTGCGCCATAGTGCACCACATCACCTAGACCTAAGAACTTTTGCCCGTTTTGTCCATCTACCAGATACGATGAATGACCTTCTGTATGACCATGAGTAACGATGAGTTGAACATTCGGTACGTTAAAAGAAGTTTTGGTAAAAGCAACCAGTCGACCTGCCTTTTGGTAAGGCTGTAGCGCATCTCGCGTCATTTTAAAAATTGGCTTAAAAAAGTCAGTGGCTTTTGCTTCATTGGCAGCTGATGTCCAAAAGTCGACATCTTCTTTTGCCAAATAAACTTTCGCATTCGGATAAGCCATTTTGCCATCGAGTGTAATACCGCATAAATGATCGGGATGGGCATGTGTAATCAAGATCGTATTAATCTGTTCAGGTTGTACGCCCGCCTTCTTCAAATTTTCACGGACATAGCCCAAGGTCGGACCAAAGCATTTTGCGGTTCCAGCATCAATTAAAATATTTTGTGTGGGTGTTTGAACAAGATAGGCAGAAAAATCTGTGACGATATGATTATGCTCATCTACAGGAACAAAGTTTTCTTCAAATAGTTGATTGGCTTTTTCAGCCGAAATACCGAGCAAATCACTTCGAGGTAATCCCAGTTCCCCATCAAATAAAGCTGTCACTTTAAGATTACCCACAGATTGCAAAAAATAACCGTCAACCTGATGCACATTTGGCGTTTGTTCTGCATGGATGACTGTAGCCACGCTCAAGAGCAATAATGTAGCAATTGATTTTAATGATTTCATAATAGAGCCCTTCGTATTTTAATACTTTAACTCTATTTGCTTTTATCTATTTAAATCGCTCAATAAGCTATAAGAAACGCTCAAATTAGATTATTCAGCTACTAAAACAGCAGGATCTATACCATAACGCTGCATAAAGCGTTCACGAAAAATAGAAACCGATTGATATCCCGATTTGGCTGCAATGGTCTTCATCGGAAGTTTTTTCGAATATAACAACTCAAGTGCATAAGCAAGGCGTGCATGGGTAATCGTTTCTCTTAAGGATGTCTCTTCATGCTTAAGTTTGCGGCGAAGGGTTGCACTACTCAAACCTAACCGCATTTCAATCTCACTAGATTGCCAATGATGCTGCGGATTATCGCTTACCCAGTCATGAATTAATTTTGCCAATTTGGGTGGAGGTACAATTAATACATCTGAATAATTCTGTTGGCATAACTGCACAAGTATAGAAGCAATACACAAACGTGCTTTCACCAAATTATTATCAAACAAGGCTCTTTGCCACTCAGCTAGATGTGTCGCAAAATCATCAATTGAAAAACTTAATATGGCCTCAGTTTTGTCTATAACTGGCTTAGCCCAAATCATTTGAGCAGCTTGGATCACCTCTTCACACATAGGTACAAGAATAGTTAGATATTCATCTGTCACTGGATCTGGCTGATTAACTGCATCAATAATCGTATCGGGTTTCACGATGTAGATGTCACCAGCACTTAAATTGATTTGTTTTGTTTGAATATTTAGTTGTTGCTGGCCATGTAAAATAATGCCCATGTGCAACTGGTTCACTTTAATATTTGACAGGCCATGCTGGTTTTTTGATCGAATACATAAATAATCTCGCGCCATATCCGCTCTTGCCAATTTCACAAGTGATTGATGCAATTGATGAGTTTCTAAGGAAGCAGAATAATTGATATTCATAATGATGATCTAAATAAAAACGCCCTTGGCTATTTTATAGCACAAGGGCGTTTTTGAATAAGTGACAAGCTGTAAATTACAACTTGCTTACTAACTCAGGAACTACAGTGTTCAAATCACCAACTAACCAGTAGTCAGCAACACTGTTGATTGGGGCTTCTTCATCTTTGTTGATTGCAACAATAACTTTAGAATCTTTCATACCAGCCAAGTGCTGGATCGCACCAGAAATACCGACAGCAACATAAAGATCAGGTGCTACGATTTTACCAGTTTGACCAACTTGGAAATCGTTAGGTACAAAGCCTGCATCAACTGCTGCACGTGAAGCACCTTGTGCTGCACCAAGTTTGTCAGCTAATGGATCAAGTACTTTATGATAGTTCTCACCAGAACCTACACCACGACCACCAGAAACAACAATGCGAGCAGCTGTCAATTCAGGACGGTCAAGTTTCACGATTTCTTCAGATACGAAGTTAGAAACACCCGCATCTTTCGCTTCACTTACTGCTTCAACAGAGGCAGAACCACCTTCAGCAGCTACTGGATCAAATGCTGTACCACGAACAGTACCAACAATGATTGCTTCGTCAGATTGAACAGTTGCAATCGCATTACCTGCATAGATCGGACGCTTGAATGTGTTAGCAGATTCAACAGAAATAATATCTGTGATCATGCTTACATCAAGAAGTGCAGCAACACGTGGAAGAATGTTCTTACCCGTTGTTGTAGAAGCAGCTAATACGTATTTGTAACCTTTAGCCAAATCAGCAACTAAAGCAGCTACGTTTTCAGCTAACTGGTTTGCATAAGCAGCATTGTCAGCAAGTAAAACCTTGCTTACACCAGCAACTTTAGCAGCAGCCTCAGCAACTGCCTGAGCACCAGAACCAGCAACTAATACAGTAATATCACCACCGATTTTTTGTGCTGCAGCAACAACGTTTAAAGTAGCACCGTTAAGTACTTGGTTGTTGTGATCAGCGATAACTAAAATACTCATGATTTTATCCTTCCGTATTAGATCACTTTCGCTTCATTTTTCAATTTTTCAACAAGCTCATCTACAGATTTCACTTGTACGCCAGCTTTACGTTCTGCCGGAGCTTCAACTTTAACAGTTTTAAGCTTAGTACCAGCGGTAACGCCATAATCAGCAGGAGATTTAGTATCAAGTGGCTTCTTACGAGCTTTCATGATGTTAGGCAATGCTGCATAACGTGGCTCGTTCAAACGCAAGTCAGTTGTGATGATTGCTGGAAGTGATAGTTCAACAGTTTGTAAACCACCGTCAACTTCACGAGTTACTTGTACTTTGCCGCCATCAACTTTCACTTCAGAAGCGAATGTACCTTGACCCGCACCTAATAATGCGCCAAGCATTTGACCTACTTGGTTAGAGTCATCATCAATTGCTTGTTTACCAAGAAGGATAAGTTCTGGTTTTTCAGCATCAACAACACCTTTTAAAATTTTAGCAACTTCTAAAGCGCCAATTTCATCAGTGGTTTCAACCAAAATACCGCGGTCTGCACCCAAAGCCATTGCAGAACGGATTTGTTCTTGAGCTTCTTTAGGACCAACAGAAACAACAACGATTTCTGATACTGTTCCTTTTTCTTTTAAGCGAACCGCTTCTTCCACTGCGATTTCACAAAATGGGTTAATTGACATTTTAACGTTAGTAAGGTCAACCCCACTATTGTCCGGCTTAACACGAACTTTGACGTTGGCATCAACCACGCGTTTTACAGCAACAAGAGCCTTCATGTAATCCTCGGCTGTTCTAGCAAAAGTAAATGTTGAGAAAAGTATATTAACTCTTCAATTAAAATTTTTTAGGTACCCTATCTTGCAATGTGTTTGGCATTTCGGTCAAGTCACAATTTTCGCTACTGCTATAAAAAAGATGAAATGCCCAGTTCACTAATTCAAATTGCTTATTCACTCAATGAATTTAGCAAATAAGCCAAACAAATTTTAAACCTTGAATTTCTTGATATTTTAAAAAATATGGCGGCTTAAAACCCTTTAATTCTAGTGAGGAGAAAAACAACAAAAACATCATTTTCTCACCCAATGAAAGTACTTAAGGTACTCTGAAAAACTGGCAATTAGGTAAGAACATACATAAAATAAATGTTGAAAAAAATAAAAAGTAATCGACTATTACCAACTTATCTTTCAGCATATATTTCTATTAAAAACAAAAGATTAAACTACCATTTAAACATAGGTAATGGACTCCAAGGCTTTTGTAAAAAACGTTTTAGTCCTAAATAAACTAGAGTTTTATGGAATCCAGCGTTTGGATATTGACTCGTTAACTTTTTAAACTCACTTTTTGGAATATTTGAACGCAATAAGCCTAAAGAAAAATCTGCATAATCAGCTTGTCTAAAATATTCAACCAATGGATATTCTGAACACTTTGTCATTGTTAGTTTATGATGTTCTGTAATCATTAATGTTATTTCTATTTGCCAATCTAATAACCGATGCAAAGTAAGATAACTTAACATCACTTTGACAGATGGCTCTAAATAATCAATTGTTTTACTTGTCCATATCCCAATATCATGAAAGGCAACAGCAATCGCTATTTTACGTATAGTATCCTCACGACTATCTTGGCTTAATATTAAACAACATGCGGCAACACGTTTACAGTGATTTAAGTATCCTTGATAATCTCTATCAATAATAGTTTGATATTCCTGCAAAATTGTCTCAATCAAGATACTACATTGTCTAAATGCATCTTGATCAAGTGATAAAATCAAACCTTCTTTAGTGTTCATTCTTTTGTGCTCTCGGATGAGCTCGATCATAGACTTGTGCCAAATGATCAAAATCGATATGCGTATAAATTTGTGTCGTAGATAAATTACTATGGCCTAACATTTCTTGTACTGATCGCAAATCACCACTACTTGATAACATGTGGCTAGCAAAACAATGTCTTAATAAATGCGGATGTAAATCCACATTTACACCTGCTCTTTGCGCCTGAAGCTTTACACGTTTTTCAATTTGTCGTGGGGTTAACACGCCACCTCTTTGAGAAATAAAAACAAAAGCATTTTGATCAAAATGGCCTTTCCAGATTTTGTAAATTTTTAGCCAATTCAATAGGCTTTCTTTCGCCTTTTTTCCAAACGGTACAATACGGGTTTTATTTCCTTTACCCGTAATACGTACCAGTTGACGGTTAAAATCTATATCTTTAATTGTTAAACCTTGCAGTTCAGCCAGACGCAAACCACTTGAGTAAAGTAACTCGAGCATGGCTTTATCACGTAACCACAGTTGCTGATCAACCGGTTTTTCAGGCATAGGTTGATCTAAAATCTGATTAACCGTTTCTATGTCGATCATACCGGGCAAAGGTCTAGGCTGACGTTTTAGTTTAAAGTCATCAGTAGGATTAATTTCTAGATATTTTCCTTGTTCTGCCCATTTCATGAACTGGCGAATGGAAGTGAGGTGACGCTGCATACTGCTTGAACTTAACTGGTCCTGCTCAACACGCTGGGCCAAATATTCACGTAAATCTGAAGCTTCAACATTTCTTAAATCAATTTGTTTGAGATCACAAAACTCAAGAAAGCTTTTAACATCTCTTTCATAAGCCGTAATCGTGTGCTCAGACTGGTTCTGAATTTTTCTTTCTTTTAACCACATTGAGAGCAGTTGTAATGCAAAATCCAAATTGCTCTCCATTTATTTGCTCATTTTATTTTTTTCAGTGTACCAAAAAGTAGTTGATCAGGAAAATTGAGATCGTACAGCATAACAACTCTCTACCTTATATATGTATTACACTTTAGCTCAAGTATTTGTCGGAACCTTGCTGCCATGACCACCATACTCATACCCTATCTACTTGCAATTACCTTACTTACGCTTACCCCTGGTCTAGATACGAGTTTAATTATTCGTACTGCTACACTTAAAGGTAAATCCAAAGCATTCCAAGCAGCAGTAGGTATTAGCCTTGGCTGTATTGCATGGGGAATTGTGGTTGCTTGTGGTCTAGGTGCTTTGCTCATGGCTTCTGATTTAGCCTTTAATATATTGAAATGGATGGGTGCTGCTTATCTTGCATGGCTGGGTTTGAACATGATTTTAAAACCGCGTAGTCAACTTGCAGATATACAAGCGAATAATGCAAATCTGTCTCCTTCACAAAATTGGTTCATTAAAGGTTTCTTGGGTAACTTACTCAATCCGAAAATCGGTATTTTTTATATTTCATTTCTTCCCCAATTTATTCCACCACATGCATCGGCTGCCACTTGGGTCATAGGGCTTGTGATGATTCATGTGGTGATTGGAATGTTATGGTCAATTTTATTAATTTTAGCCATGCAACCACTGTCACGTTATCTAAAGCAGCCTAAATTTGTGAAATATATGGACAGAATTACAGGTAGTATTTTTGTGTTGTTTGCTTTGAAATTGGCTTTTAGTAAAAGGTGAATAAATCAAATATTATTGTATATAAAAGAAAGCCTCTTTTATCAGTTTAGCTAATAAAAGAGGCTACTATTTAGGTAATGCTATTAGCCTTGAAAATAACGTAAATCCAAACGCCCATCATAAACATGAGTTGTTGGACCAGTCATCCAGACCACATCACCTTCTTGCCATTCGATTTGTAACTTACCACCAGCAAGTTCAACTTCAACTGAGTTGGCAAGTAATCCACGGCGCATACCACTGACCGCAGCAGCACAAGCCCCTGTACCACATGCAAGTGTTTCACCTACACCACGTTCAAACACACGAAGGCGTACATGATGTTCATCAATCACTTGCATAAATCCAGCGTTAACACGCTCAGGAAAACGAACATGTGACTCGACTTGTGGACCAATACCAGCTACATCGGCTGTGAGTACGTCAGGCACAATCGTTACGGCGTGAGGATTACCCATATTGACCACATCAATAGTAATACTTTGGTCATTGGCTAACTCAAGTGTATATAAAGCTTCTGGATGTTCAGCAACAAATGGAATTTCATTTGGCAGGAACTTTGGATAACCCATATTTACACGGACCCAGCCATTTTGCCCAAGTTCAGGCTTTACGATACCTGCTTTAGTTTGAACGGTAATATTGGTTTTACTGGTTAAATGACGCTCATGTACAAAACGAGCAAAACAGCGTACCCCATTACCACATTGTTCAACTTCAGAACCATCTGCATTAAAAATACGATATTTAAAATCTGCTTCTGGCAAATCTGGTGGCTCAACAATTAAAAGCTGGTCAAAACCGATCCCAAAATGGCGGTCTGCTAAACGTTGAATCGTTTCTGTATCTAAATAAGCACGTTGGCTAATCAGATCGACCACCATAAAATCATTGCCTAAGCCATGCATTTTAGTAAATTCTAACAACATTTCATTTACTCCTCAGGCAATAAACTTTCTTTTTCCCAAAGCGATTCAACTGTTTCTCGCTCACGAATCAAATGGGCTTTATCACCTGATACCATCACCTCAGCAGCACGTCCACGTGTGTTGTAATTTGAACTCATTACAAAACCATAAGCGCCAGCACCGAGAACAGCTAACAAGTCATTTTCTTTTAAAGCCAATGAGCGATCTTTACCAATGAAGTCACCTGTCTCACAGATTGCACCAACCAAGTCCCAAGTTTTTTCTTCAGTATCTGAACTTGGTACAACTGGTTGGATATCCATCCAAGCTTCATACAATGCAGGTCGAATCAAATCATTCATTGCTGCATCAATAATGGCAAAATTACGATGGCTCGTTGGTTTGAGTAAATCAACTTTTGTTAAAAGCACACCTGCATTTGCACTAATGCTACGACCCGGTTCCATATAAACTTTGAGACCTAACTTTTCTAAAGCAGGTTTCATTGAGTTGGCATATTCTTCAACACTTGGCGGTGTTTCATCTTTATAACAAACACCTAAACCACCACCGATATCAATGTGTTTAAGATTGATACCAAGTTTTTTTAATTCTTCGATCATCACCATGACACGATCTAAAGCATCAACGAATGGCTTAGTCTCGGTCAATTGTGAACCGATATGGCAATCAATCCCAATAATTTCAAGGTTGGGTAAAGATGCAGCATATTGATAGGTTTCATAAACGGTATCACTTGGAATACCAAATTTATTTTCTTTAAGACCTGTTGAAATATAAGGATGAGTTTTTGCATCTACGTCTGGATTTACACGTAAAGAAATCGGAGCTTTTTTACCCAGACGAGCCGCTACTTTTTGAAGACGGTCTAGTTCTGCATAAGACTCTACATTAAAGCAGGCAATACCAACATTTAATGATGTTTCAATATCGACTTCAGTTTTACCCAAACCAGAAAAAACAATTTTAGATGCATCTCCGCCCGCTTTTAAAACACGTGCCAGCTCACCACCAGACACAATGTCAAAACCCGCACCAAGTTTTGCCAATACATTAAGAACAGCTAAATTTGAGTTAGATTTCACCGCAAAACAGATTTGATGATCAATAAAGTCAAAAGCACGATCCATATCTAGATAATGTTTTTCAAAAGCTGTTTTTGAATAAACATACAACGGTGTGCCAAATTGCTGCGCAAGCTGCTCCAGAGAACATTGCTCTGCATGCAATACTCCATTAATGCGAGTGAAACTCATGAATGTGTCCTTATTTCAAAGCTTAAGGTGATGTTGTTTGGGTTGGAACTGCTGAAGATTCTACTGGTTGTTCAGCAGCTTCATTTTGTTGCACAGCTTGTTTTGGTTCTTTATTACGATAGAGCAAGTATTTTGCACGTTTGTCATAATTTGGATCAGAAGGTAGTTGTAATACTCCTGACTGACCACAAGCACTAAGCAAAACACTGCTGCTCAATAAACTGATGAGGCAAATGACACGACGCATCTGAGCACCTGATTTAAACAATTCGCTGCAGTATACCGTGATCATGCAAGCGGCTAAAGAGTAAACTTGAAGAGAAAAACAATATGCATAAAAAACGCCAGCTTTTAAGCTGGCGTTTAGTCGTAACCAAATAAATTTAATTATTTTTTATGACGTGGTTTATAGAAGAAGAAATAACCAATGATCAGAATAACAAACCAGATTGGGCTGACTTTAAGGGCTTTAAACGTATCTGGCTCTAAAGACAACACGTAAATCATACCAACAAAGAAAATTATGGTGATCCAACATGTAAATAAACCACCTGGCAATTTAAATGTTGATTTTGCATGTAGCTCAGGACGCGTAGTGTAGTAACGGATATAACTCCAAATAATTAACAACCACACGCAAATGAACAGAATCGTTGAAAGTGTTGTTGCAAGCGTAAATGCTTCAACTGTATTTGGTACAAAATACTGTAAAGCTGCACCTAACAATAAACATGCAGCAGAGAAATACAATGCATTTGCAGGTACTGCACGTCTGTTCAATTTACCAAAAGCTTTTGGTCCCTGATCTTCACGCGATAGACCAAACAACATACGGCTTGTTGAAAATACACCACTGTTCATTGATGACATCACAGATGACAACACGACTAAGTTCATCAAGATTGCTGCGGCTGCAACACCTGCTTGACTAAACAAGTTTACAAATGGACTAATCGCTGGATCAATTCGATTCCAAGGCGTTACTGACATTACAATAATTAATGCGAACACATAGAAAATAATGATACGAATTGGAATTGAGTTAATTGCTTTAGGCAAATTACGTTCAGGGTCTTTAGTTTCCGCAGCCGTTGTTCCGACAAGCTCCACACCAACGAAAGCAAAAATCGCAATTTGGAATCCTGCCAAGAAACCATGCACGCCTGTTGGGAAGAAACCACCATTCGCCCAAAGATGAGTAAATGAAGCAACTTCACCTGTAGTAGAGGTGAATCCAGTAAAGATCATCCACAGACCTACAGCAATTAAAATGATAATTGCAAGAATCTTAATGAGCGCAAACCAAAACTCTAACTCACCAAATAGACGAACCGTGAGCAGGTTCAAGCCCATAATGAATACGATAGCAGCAACACTAATCATCGCCCCTTCAACAGGTGAGAAAGGTAGACCGTTATTGAAGAATTGTAAGTAATAGATAATTGCAGACAGATCGGCAATACCAATGGTGATCCAGCACAACCAATAGGTCCACCCGACAAAGTAACCTGCCCATGGGCCAATTAAATCTGTGGTGAAATCAATAAATGATTTATAGGCTAAATTTGAAAGGAGCAATTCACCAAGCGCACGCATGACGAAAAACACCATTACACCAATAATCAGGTAAATGAATAAGATAGATGGACCGGCAAGACTAATCGTTTTGCCCGACCCCATGAATAATCCGGTACCAATGGCACCACCAATCGCGATCAGCTGTAAATGCCGATTAGATAGACTACGATGGAGCTCACCTTGTTCATGAGGCTCGCTCAGATTTTGATTCGACATCTTATGAATACACTCCAGTAATTTTTTTAGTCCGTTAGCTATGATCAAAAAGACGATATCGCACCATTTGCAGGTATCTTTTAAATGTATATTTTTTGATAACTTTTCAGCTAACCAATTTTTGTCTGTATTGCTGATGATTTCAAGATACATACAATTAAATCTGATAATACGCACAAGACCCTAGCAATACAACGCACTTTCCAGTCTAAAAATATGACTTGAACCACTTTGATTTTTACATTAAAAAAATGAATCAAATGACTGTTTTTTTTAATGTCCAATTTCATTTGAGTTCTCAACCATTTTTTGAAATTTGTGCATTCTTCATTCACTTCCCCCATTCATTTAATACATTGCAATTACTCTATAATTTCACTTATTTAAATAAAGCAAAATGTATTCCACATCAGTCAATTTCTCTATTTCGCTTTTTGCTATACTCTGTTTTTACTGATTATGAAGTTTTTAGCCGAAGTCGAATATGAGCAAAGTCAAAACCGTTTACCGATGCGAACAATGTGGTGCTGATCACCTTAAATGGGCAGGTCAATGTTCAGAATGTGGTGAATGGAATTCTCTGACTGAAGTCAAACTTGAACCGACTACTGCTCACCGCGCACGTCCAAAAACTGGTGGCTACGCGGGCCAAGCTGCGAATATTACAACGTTAAATAAAGTCTCAGTTTCCCATGAAACCCGCTTACAGACAGGTATTAGCGAATTTGATCGTGTACTTGGCGGAGGCTTAGTTACTGGTTCAGTCGTATTGATTGGTGGTGACCCCGGTATTGGTAAATCGACCATTCTGTTACAAACAGCGACCCATATGGCAAGTGCAAAAAGCTCTGCACTTTATATTACCGGTGAAGAATCGTTATCTCAGGTTGCTCTTCGCGCTCAACGACTTGATTTGCCAAATGACCAATTAAAAGTCATGGCCGAAACTTGCGTTGAACGAATTTGTGAAGTTTTAGAACAAGAAAAGCCTGCGGTCGCTATTTTAGACTCTATTCAAACGCTTTACACCGAAACACTTCAGTCGGCACCAGGTGGTGTTTCTCAAATTCGTGAATCTGCGGCATTACTTACACGTTATGCAAAAAATAGTGGCACGGCGCTATTTCTTGTCGGTCATGTGACCAAAGAAGGTGCACTCGCAGGCCCACGTGTTTTAGAACACATGGTGGACTGCGTACTTTACTTTGAAGGTCAGTCAGACTCGCGCTATCGAATGATTCGGGCGGTTAAAAACCGTTTTGGCGCAGTCAATGAGCTGGGTGTATTTGCCATGACCGATAAAGGCTTACGAGAAGTTGCCAATCCTTCTGCCATTTTCTTAAGTCGTTACGATGAAGCAATTCCTGGTTCAATTGTCATGATTAGCCGTGAAGGAACTCGCCCTCTGTTAGTTGAAGTTCAAGCTTTAGTAGATGATGCTCAAGGGCAACCACGACGTGTCGCATTAGGTCTTGAACAAAACCGTCTAAACATGCTTCTTGCTGTAATGCATCGTCATGGTGGCGTCCAAACCACAGGACAAGATGTCTATGTCAATATTGTGGGTGGTTTAAAAATTACAGAAACAGGTTCCGATTTAGCGGTTTTGTTAGCATGTGCTTCCAGTTTACGAACCAAAGCCTTACCTCAGCAACTTGCGGTTTTTGGTGAAGTCGGTCTTTCTGGCGAAATTCGTCCAGTCCCTAATGGCCAAGAGCGTTTAAAAGAAGCTGCAAAACATGGCTTTAAATATGTCATTTTACCAAGAGGTAATGCACCGCAAAAAGCAATTCCAGGCGTTCAAGTCATTGCGGTTGCCCGCCTACATGAAGCATTGACCGAAGCAATGCAACTTAGTGATGAATTGACATAAAAAAACATATTTTTATAGTTGAAATTTAGTGTAAATGACTGCATAAATACTATTACAAATTAATGTTAAACAGGAATTTCCTATGGAAGTACACCAGCGCGGCTTGATAACCGGTATTTTAATGGCTGTTTTGGCAATTTCTCCGCTTGCTGAAGCAAAACGTGCAGGTGGTGGTAAAAGCCACGGCATGGCACGCTCTACCACTTCAAGCCAGTCATATCAACAACCTCGTCAAGTGGCTCCAGTACAACAACCTGCTACAGCACCTCAAAGATCAGGTCCGGGTGTTGGTTCAATGGTTGCTGCTGGTGTAGCTGGTGCTGCTGTAGGTGCTGTTGCAGCACATGCTTTAGCTGATGATAAACCAACATCAACTGAACAACATGCAACTCAGGCAGGTGCAAACCAGTCAGATGATCAGCAACAAGCAGTTCAAGCTCAACATCAACAAGAGAAAAAAGGTGGTATCCCTGGTTGGATTTGGGTATTACTTGCAGCTGCTCTTGCCTTTTTTGTGTTCCGCAAATTTGGTGCAAAAAAAAAATTAGCAGCGAATAATCCTTATGCTCCAAACAATAATGGACAAAACATGACTAGTCGCTCTGCTGCTCCAACAAATACAGGTGGAGATACTAATATCTTTGGTCAGTCTGTGGCTGGCGGTACAGCAACTCAAGCGCCTTTTGGTAGTGCAACAATGAACAGTGGTAGTCAACTTCCAGATGGTAGCGAACCGGCTTCTTTCTTGCGTATCGCACGTCAACGTTTTAATCACATCCAATCGATGAATACAGCAAGTAACATTGAAGAAATTCGCCGTTACTTAACACCAGAACTTTATAGTTCTATGTATAACGACATCATGGAAAACCAAGATCAAGACGTTGCTGAATTTAGCAATCTTAATGCAATGGTTGTAGACAGTGCGACTGAAAATGGTCAATACATCGTAAGCGTGCGCTTCACGGGTAATGTAAGTGAAGATTTAAACAGCTCGCCAGAACCATTTACTGAAATTTGGCACTTTGTTAAGCCTGCCGGTTCTCAGCAAGACTGGGTTGTTGCAGGTATTCAACAAGCTTAATTTGAATAAGTTCTAAATAAAAAAGCCACAATATTGTGGCTTTTTTATTTGTCAGTTTTTAAGCAATTTCTGCTGGAAATGTAATGACCTTTTCAATTTTGACCTGATCCATTGCAACCATTAATAGACGGTCTACACCTAAAGCAATTCCAGAGCATTCTGGCATATGAGGTAAAGCTGCTAGCAGGTGTTCATCTAAAGGCATGACATGAAGGTCTTGCTTAGCCCGCTCTGCATTATCTGCTTCAAAGCGTGAACGCAACACCTCAGCATCAAGCAATTCATCATAGGCATTTGCGAGTTCTAAACCTTCAATATAAACCTCAAAACGAGCAGCAACTTCTTCTCCGTCTTCATCTAGTTTGACCTTTGCCAAAGATGCCATTTCTGGTGGAAAGTCAGTTAAAAAGACAGGTGCATCAAATCCTAAACTTGGTTCAACAAAATGCGAGAATAACAAATCTATATAGGCTAAACGGTCATCACCTAAATCGAGGTTTAACCCAACCCGATTTGCCGTATCTTTGAGTTGCTTCAAAGTTGCTTGTAAAGGGTTGATATCAAGACGATCTTGAAAGGCATGTTTATAACTTAGAATAAATGGACTAACCTCACCAAAACGATGCTGCAAACAGGTTTGCAATAAATCGGCGGTTTCATGCATTAAAGCTTTTAAATCAAAGGCCGGACGGTACCATTCGAGCATTGTAAATTCACTATTATGTTTACGCCCGTGTTCATCATCCCGAAAAACCTTACAAATCTGATAAATCGGCCCACTCCCACTCGCCAATAACCGTTTCATGGCAAACTCTGGAGAAGTCTGTAAATATTGCGTCTGCAATTTGCCATGAATATGACGTAAAGTTTGTACCGAAGATAAATGTACATCAGTGACACCAGCTTTTGAAACTATAGGTGTTTCGACTTCCATTACATTACGTTCAGCAAAGAACTGACGAATTTGGATATAGAGCTTGGCACGCGCTTTTAAAGCATCAATTGAACAAGTAGGTTGATAACTTAAGCTCACGCCTGCGGTCCTCCATGTGCTGCCCATTCTCGGCGCAGTGGATAGTTCTTACGTAATAAATCAAATGCTTTTTGTTCTACCTGACCGTCTTTAATACAAGCACGTATGTTGGCATCATCTTGAGCAATGTCATAAATTTGAGTTAGTTTCTGCTTTAACACAGCCTTTAAATCATTTCCTGAAAAATAGTTTTCACATGTAGGTAACTGAGTCTCGAAACGCTTATTTATATCGAATCCAAATTTTTGGCAAAACGCTTCATAAATCATTTGTGTACCGCGAGCCTTCCCTTCGAGGCTATAACCAGCAATATGTGGTGTAGCTAAAGCCAACATATCTATTAGCTCTTCTGATATGACTGGTTCATGCTCAAATACGTCAAGCACAACTTGACGTTTGGTACGTTGAATATCTTCGATTAAAGCCGCTTCTTTAACGACTGGCCCACGTGCACTATTAATTAAAATCGTGTCAGGCTGAAGCGCTGCAAAAGCATGCTCATCAAAAAGATGATAAGTCGCATGCTCAACATTTTTGGTTAAAGGCACATGAATTGAAATCGCATTTGCTTGTTGCAGAAGAGTTTCTAAACTCACATTTTCAATCGAATTTAACTGCACATAAGGGTCAAAGCCAATTACATTCCAGCCAAGCAATGCGGCCATATGTGCTAAACGTTTCCCAACGTTTCCAAGACCAACAATTCCTAGGGTAAATTTTTCTTGTTGTTCTAAAAGGTTAGCATCTAAATGCAGTAATGCGGTAATGACATATTCAGCAACTGCCTGTGCATTACAACCTGCTGCATTTGCCCATGCAATTCCTTGCTTTTCTAAAGCTTGAATATCTAAATGATCAGTGCCAATTGTAGCGCTGCCCACATATTTTAATGCGGTATCTTGAATTAAACTCTGGTTCACTGCGGTGACTGAACGAACCAATAAAGCTTCTGCATCTTTTACATCTGCATGAGTTAAAGTACGTCCTGCCTGGTGTTGAATATCGCCAAACTCTGAAAAAAAGTAATCGGTAAATGCCAAGTTTTCATCTGCGACGATTTTCATTGTCTGCAACCCATAGCTTATAAAAACGTTATTATCCTTTGAGTTTTAGCAAAGTACAATGTTAAGTCCTTTAAATTAGCAGGCAATTTCCAACATCAAATTGTTTACAGGCCGCCACCAAAATAGAAATAAGCCATCACAGCTAGAGTCAACCAAATTAAAATAATGAGTACAGCAACCAAATAATTTTGGGGCCGTCTTTCTTGCTGTTCTAGCCATTCTTCAGCTTGTTGCTCTGCATCAAAAATGACTTGTTGGGGTGTAAAGCGAAGCGTTAACCAAATGAGAATTGGCAAAATTAAAACATTATCAATAAGCCCTAATATCGGAATAAAATCTGGAATTAAATCAATTGGACTAAAAACATAGGCAACCGCAATCACGGCCAAAATTTTAGGCAATAACGGCATTTGAGGATGCTTAGATGCAAACCACAGCATAATAATTTGTTTTTCTAGACGTTTTGCCCAATCCTTTAGAGATTGTAACCAAGACATTTGGACACACTCTGACCTACCAGAATTTGATAATAAGGTATAAATCTCATATCTAGCTTAAAATTAGGGAAAATAGAAATGCGTATTTCTATTATTTTTAATAATTCTTTTCATAAAAGTTTATTTAACCATTATTTTTAGTATTTTCTACTTCTGTATATAAAACAAAACCATCCCCCCGACAAAAACTCGCTAACGTTAAACCTGATTTTTTTGCTAATCGAATTGCCATGCTCGTTGGTGCTGAAATTGACGCTAATAAGCCAATATTCAACTGGGCGCATTTACGAATTAATTCATAGCTTGCACGACTCGTCATGACAACAAAACCTAAGCTGGTATCATAGTTTTGTTGAGCTAAGTAACCCAGCAATTTGTCTAATGCATTATGACGACCTACATCTTCAAATAAAGCTAAAATTTGGCCATCAACCACCCAAGCTGCTGCATGGGCGCCACCTGTTAAAGCCGTAATTTCTTGTTGATTTTTTAGCTGAGAAATCGCATTAGGTATTTGCTCAAGCCATGCTCTAGAGGCTTGCGTTGTAATTTTAGGAATATCTAGATGAAACTGCTCTAAACTCTCGATGCCACATAAACCACACCCCGTACGACCAACCATCATTCGCCGATGTTCTTTTAATGCAGTAAATGCTCTAGATGAAATGGTCATTTCAACTGTAGTCCCCAATTCATTTTGATGAATATCGAGGGCGTACAGTTCTTTTAAGCTTTTCAGAATCCCTTCTGACAGACTAAAACCTTTAGCAAATAAATCGATATCTGTAGGAGTTGCCATCATTACGGCGTGAGAAATGCCGTTATAGACCAAAGCAATAGGATGCTCTTGAACAATATTGTCTAAAACACTTTCAGATTCAGTTTTGTTAAACCGCTGTACTTGTAATGTTTCAACCCCATGAGAATTTGGTGTCAAAATGATTTCCTTTATTTGGAAATGGCGCTTGTTTATAGCGCCATGTGTTTAGATTACAGGTTTTAAGATTACATTTAGCCTAGAGACTACTCACTTTTTTATCGGCTTCTTCAGGGTCAACTGCTGTTGCCAAGTTAAAATGTTCCGGTGCATTTCCGGGATGCAAAATCACAGGAACACTTTTTGAAGCGGGAATCTTGGCATATTTATCATGACTGCTTAATGCCACCAATGGATTTGTTTCCGGATAGTAAGCCGCCAAACTGCCACGTGGAATGTTGTACGGCACAATACGGAAACTGTGCACAATCCGTTTAACCCCATCCGAGAAAACACTTTCAATATCGACCCACTGATTTGCTTCAAAACCTGCTTCATCAATATCGGCTTGATTCATGAACAATACACGGCGTTGACCAAAGACCCCTCGGTAACGATCATCAAGACCATATAATGTTGTATTGTATTGGTCGTGAGAACGAGTGGTCATTAAGGTATAAACCTTGCTATCTGTATACGCATCAGCATACTGATTTTCTTTATCGCCATAGACTTCATTCAGTGGTGTAATCATAAACTGCGCTTTACCACTTTTTGTATTCCAGATGTGCTGATTGGCTGGATGCTCTAAGTGGAAACCACCTGGTTCATAGACCCGTAAATTAAAATCATGGAATTCATCAAATACATCGGCAATTGAGTCACGAATACGGTCATAACTTTCAATGTACCATTTCCATTTAACCTGACTGTCTGGCAATACTGCCTCTGCCATTCTTGCCACAATATCTGGTTCAGATAAAATATTTTCAGAAATTGGAGTATTACGCCCTGCCGACAGGTGAACATTACTCATCGAGTCTTCTACAGTAATCGCCTGCGGCCCATGGAGCTGCTCATCAATTTCGGTACGACCTAAACAAGGTAAAATGAGCGCATCTTTACCACACACCAAATGGCTACGATTTAACTTAGTTGCTACATGAACGGTTAAATCACATTTTCTGAGGGCTTCTTGGGTATATGGTGTATCTGGGGTTGCAACTGCAAAGTTTCCGCCCAAACCAATAAAGACTTTTACCTCACCCTCGGCCATGGCTTTAATGGTTTCGACCACGCCATGCCCATTTTTTCTTGGTGATTTAATACCGAACACACGATCAATGTTATCGAGTAATTTAGGGCTAGGCAGTTCATTAATGCCCATGGTTCGGTCGCCTTGCACGTTACTGTGCCCACGAACAGGACAAAGCCCTGCACCTGGTCGACCAATTTGTCCACGTGCCAATAATAAGTTCGCTAACATATGAACATTGGCAGTACCGTGACGATGTTGAGTAATACCCATTCCCCAACAGAAAATAGAGCGCTCAGAGTCTAAAAACAGTTTGGCAAGTTTTTCTAAATGTTCAGCAGATAGACCCGAATGTTTATAGACATCTGCCCATTCGGTTCTTTCAATCTCAGCAATCATTTCATCGAAGCCCACCGTATTGACCGCAATAAAATTTCGATCAAAAACACTTGGTTTACCCGAAGCCAGCGCTTTTTTATCCCATTCATTTAAGTGCTTTAAAATACCTAACATCAGTGCATAGTCACCACCAATTTTAGGTTGGAAATAATAGCGACTGATGGGGGTACTGCCATTGGTCATCATTTCAAGCGGTGCTTGCGGGTCTTGGAAACGCTCTAAACCTCTTTCTTTAATTGGGTTAATCGCAATAATGTTACCGCCACGCTTAGACACTTCTCGCAGAGTACCTAACATACGTGGATGATTGGTTCCCGGGTTATGTCCAAAGCTAAAAATTGCATCGGCTAAATCAAAGTCATCTAAAGTCACTGTACCTTTGCCTAAACCAATTGAGTCAAGCAAGCCTACACTTGTCGTTTCATGGCACATGTTCGAGCAGTCTGGAAAATTATTCGTTCCAAAACTTCGTACAAACAATTGATATAAAAAGGCAGCTTCATTACTGGCGCGGCCCGACGTATAAAACGCCGCTTGGTCAGGGTTGTCTAGCGCATGTAAATGTTTGGCAATGAGCTGAAATGCTTCATCCCATGAAATAGGTAGATATTTATCGGTTGCCGCATCGTAGCGAACTGGATCGGTTAAGCGACCTAAGTCTTCCAGAAAAAAATCGCTTTGTTCTGATAGCCAACTGACGGTATGACCTGCGAAATATTCAGGAGTCACTGTTTTACTGGTTGCTTCAAAGGCAACCGCTTTTGCGCCATTTTCACAAAAGTTAAAAGCATGAGCATCTTTCTTTTCTGGCCACGCACAGCCGGGACAATCAAAACCGGTAGGCTGGTTAATATTGAGTAAGGTAATTGAACCTTTTTTTAAAATATCTTGTCGCTTTAAGTTTCGAGCGACACTGAGTAGTGCCCCCCATCCGCCCGCAGGATGAGTATAGGGTTCAATTCGTGCAAAGCCGTTATTTTCCTGAATATGCTTTTGTTCTTCTGAATTATCCACTTTGTCATCCTCTTATTTCTTTTTACACATTCAACAGATGCAATAAATTCACAATTTAATTATGGTTATATCTACGCTATCTGCTGTCTAGCTTATGGGTAGAGTCCGCTTTTTATGCTATTCCCAATATTTTAAAAGCTGGCTCAATCGTTCTTATAATATGTGCCATATTTTTTATAATTACAATAATTTAGCAAAATCTAAAAAATCATTTAAATTAAATAATAACAATACCTTAACCTCAGAAAGATCTATTTTTTACAGATAAAAACATAATTAACTTTATATTTTTCACAAATAGAAATGGTGTGATGAACTGAAATTTACGTCATTTTAAGTAGGTTTTTATCGGTTTAAGCAGTATAAATTAATTGAAAAAACAGATTTAGAGAACGTATGAAGGTTGTGATTGCGCCAGATTCTTTTAAAGACAGCCTGTCGGCTTTGGGCGTAGCACAGGCAATTGCTCAAGCATGGCAAGAGGTTTTTCCTGAGGCCGAAACAATTCTATGCCCTATGGCAGATGGGGGTGAAGGCACACTTGAAGCAGTGTTAGAAGTCTGCAAAGGTGAATGGCGTGAAAAAACCGTAATGGGGCCATTAGGTCAGCCTGTTCAAGCAAAATGGGGATGGTTAGAACAACAAAAAATAGCCATGATTGAAATGGCTCAAGCCAGCGGCATACAGTTAGTGCCACCTTCAGAACGTGATGCCTGCCAAAGCACAACATTTGGAACAGGTCAGCTTATTTTAGATGCTTTAGACGCAGGTGCAAAAGACATTATTTTAACTGTGGGTGGTAGTGCAACCAACGATGGCGGCACTGGTTTATTAACTGCATTAGGTGCACGTTTATTAGACTCAAACCAACACGTTTTACCCAATGGTGGCCTAACCTTACAAAATCTGTCAAAAATTGATTTAACTCATTTCGACCCGCGTATTCAGCAAACACGTTTTTTATTGGCTGCCGATGTGACAAATCCACTCTGTGGCCCAAACGGGGCATCTTATATTTTTGGTCCACAAAAAGGTGCTACCCCTGCTCAAGTACAGTTACTTGATGAAGCTCTTGCCCACTTTGCCGATGTCTCTGCACACTTACTCGGTTTCGATAAAAGAGATGAAGCTGGCTCTGGCGCGGCTGGAGGTTTAGGCTTTGCAGCCAAAAGCTATTTAAATGCTGAGTTTAAGGCTGGCGTTGAAGTTGTGGCTGAACTCAACCAACTGGCCAGTAAAATTTCCAATGCAGATTGGGTCATTACGGGTGAAGGTAAATTTGACCGACAGACGTTAAATGGCAAAACAGTTTTTGGGATTAGTCGAGTCGCGAAAATGCAAAATATACCTGTTATTGTGATTGCAGGAACTTTAGGCGAAGGCTACCAAGCGCTTTATGAACATGGCGTTACGGCTGCTTTTTCACTGACAAATGGTCCAATCAGATTAGAACAAGCCTGCGAACATGCATCAGAACTCATTTTCGATAGAACAATTGATATTGCTAGATTAATTAAGTTTAATCTGAAGCAACCATAACAATTTACCCAGTAATCTTTAAAACGGTTAAACCAACAAATAGGAATGTCTTATGAACGTTATTGATGCTATTCAGAAACGTCGTGCTATTAAGCGCTTCGATCCTTCATTTCAACTCTCTGAAGAAAATAAACAACAGTTATTACATGAAGTTTTAGCAAATGCACCAAGTGCATTTAATTTGCAGCACTGGCGCCCTGTTGTAATTGAAGATGCTGAACTAAGACAAAAAATTCGTACTATTGCGTGGGACCAACCACAAGTGACTGAAGCATCCTTACTCATTGTTTTATGCGCAAAAGTAAGCTCGTGGGAAACTGATGCTAAACGTGTGTGGGATGGGGCTGCTCCGGAAGTTCAAAATATTATGGTTGGTGCAATTGATCAATATTACCGTGACCGCCCACAAACCCAACGTGACGAAGTGATGCGTAGTGCGGGTATTTTTGCTCAGACCTTAATGCTTCTTGCTCAAGAGCATGGTTTAGACAGTTGCCCAATGGATGGTTTTGATTTTGATGCGATGGCGAAGCTCATTAACTTACCTGAAGATCATGTGGTGTGTTTAATGATTGCAGTTGGTAAATCAGCGACTCAACCTTACCCACGTGTGGGCAAACTTCCTTTTGATGATGTAATTATTAAAAATACATTCTAAGTTTTTAGTCAGATTTTAGGCTTCCATACTATTTCTTAATTTTATTATGAATAGTTGGAAGCCTTTAATTTTGTATCATGATAAAGCTGATTTTGAGTCCTATTTAAACTGGATCAGAAAATAATCTAATAATTTCTCCCTTTCCCCTGCCTTATTTGGGTCTAAAAGTTGAACCATCGCCCCATCAATCACAAACAAGAACATATGCGCATCTTGTTTAGAAGCATTTTCATTGGTTGTTAAAAGTAAATTATAGATTTCATTAATGAACCACTTTCGATATTCAACGACCACCTGATACGCCTTGGGATGTGTTTTTGAAATCTCAAAAATAGCTTTGAAAGGCAAATGATAGAGTCCGTCTAAATCTGCATGTAAAAAGTAAATTTTGCGAAGCTTTTCAAGCAGGGTTAAGTCTTTTTGAACGTAGATGATTGAAATGACCTCTTGTTTAAGTCCATCTTTTTGAAAGGTTAAACTCATTTCAATAAGACGTTCTTTTGAGTGAAAGTAATTATAAAAAGTGGCTTTAGGCGTTTTTGACGATTCAATAATTCTGTCTACTCCGACTTTATGAAACCCGTATGTATTAAAAAGAAATCGGGAGGTATGAAGCACGCTTAAAGCACGAAATGGAAGATCTGAATGTGGCATAGTTTTACCGTTATAAATTAAATTTTTGTTGTATATAAATGAGATATAAAATCCGCTGCCTTTTAGGGAGAAAAAAGGCATAGCAAAGCCGTAAAGACTGTGCGTGGCACATCTCAAGTTTTATTGTTGCTAAGTTTTTTGAGCCGTAATGACTTAAAGTCTGAAAAGCTTAAAGCCCATCAGACTGTTTAAAGTTGATTTAAGTTGTGTCGTTATAGCTTTTGGCAAAGGCTGCCAAGAAATAATGGATGTGCAAAGCCAACTCCTTTTTATTGGGAGTTCTGCCAGACATTTTAATTATGGTGGCAGAACGAAAAGGGGTTAGCAGACTGGTCAAACGTGGCCAGCACACCCGAAGGTGTCCCCCTCCCGTTCCGCCGCAGAGGGGGCACGAGGGCACAACACTAAAAGTATGAAACTTTTAATGCACGTTTGATGCGGTCTGCTAAAACCGACTGGCAATGTGGCCAGCAGGCAAAGGATAGTGCCCAGCCCTTTTGCAGTCAAGCACACAACATGACATTTGTTTTAAATTAGATCATTAAAAAGTAAGAATAAATAATGAGTGAGTTATTGTTAAATGAGGGTTTATACAGGGGAAATAAAAACAGCCTTGGAAGGCTGTTTTAGGTATAGGTAAGTGCGTGGTATTAATTTTAGGAGAATTAAACAAATAACTGTATTAACTAACTATTTCAATATCCTTTGAGTTTTGTTTTTTAAATTGATCATCCCATGTAATCCTAACAGTAAACTTACTTGGAAAGTCCATTCCTCTTGAATAGGAGAGCTTTCCTGAATGTCCTGAAACAATATTCATAGGAAAAATTTCATCAATATCCCAAAAACATCCAATATAAGCGCTATCAATTAAAACTTCTAAATAAACGTTTTCAGCAGAAGCCTTACCAGCATTAGTTATTATCACCTGATAATTTCCTTTTGCCCCTATTTTGTATGCTCGAATATCAGCCTTATTTTGTTCATTAGAGTAGTCTTTTTCTTTAGTAATTAAGAGGCTATTGATTTCAACCTGTTGTTCTAGAATCTTCTTGTTAAGTTTTTTAAAAGAAAAAAAACTATATATTGAAAATACTATTGATATACCTGCAAAAATAGCCGAAATTCCAGCTATTGTAATTTCCCAATTTATATCCATGAATTACTTATTTCCATCCTTTACCTTTAAATATTTTTTTCATTTCTTTAGCTAAATCTTTAGCTATTTTATTAGTATCTATCTTGTCTGTAATATGATTTTGTTCAATTAGCTCATCTTTATGAAGCATTAAATTACAAGTATCACATGTAACTATTTGGTTTTCATCAATAGAAAAAAGAGTATTCTCACAATTAGGACAAACTAAAGTAATCTGTTGATCTGGAATATTGAGCTTCATATTAATAATATCCTGAATTAAATAATAAATTTATAAAATATATCATCTAAAAACAAGAAAAAAATATAAACAAAGCGACAACAACTGTCGTGCACAATATATACATATTAATATAATGGCCTTTATATGAAATATAAAAATAAAAAAGTGCTCCCTCCTCTTTCTAACTTTCACAAAAGAGATTCTTATTAGATACAACCTAATTTAACGTGCAGGTAAAAATTCTTCTTGACCTTAGAGTGAACTCCAATCTTAGAATCATTATAGTATTTAGCACTAAAGGTATTATTTGATGAAAATAGTTTTCGCTATCGTTATATTTTCTGTGTTCATCCTTTTATTTCACCATAAAAGAATTGAAACAAAGATTGTTATAAATCAGCCAATAGATCATGTTTGGCAAACCTTCACATGCACATCATCGTATCCAGAATGGAACACTTTATTTGGTATTGATAGATTTCCCACGCATGTAGGTCAAGAAATTAGTGTAGCTTTATATAATGAAAACAAAAAAGTGCAATTTACAATGCAGCCAATCATAAAGAGACTTGATAAATATCACTTAGAGTGGGAAGGTAAATTATACATAAATAGTTTATTTAATGGTCGACACCAGTTTATTTTCACTAAAATTGACGCTAATACAACTCAATTAGTTCAAGCTGAAGATTTTAATGGGCTACTTGTACCTTTTTTAAATTATTTTGTTATTCGGCCTACCAAGCTAAATTTTGATAGAATGAATAAATCCTTGAAAAAATATAGTGAAGATCAAACTTTAAACAAAGATAGCTGCAAAATATCCTAGTTAAAATAATAAAGGTTATTAAATGAATATTAGTCAATTTTCGAAAAAATATGGTCTATCATTAGATACTTTACGTTTTTATGAAAAATGTGAAATATTGATTCCTGATCGATTAACAAATGGCTATAGAAATTATCAGGATATACATGAACAAAAAATTAAGTTAATTATATCCTTAAAAAGCATCGGGTTTACGTTAGAAGAGATTAAACAGTTAATTGAACTCGAAACAAAACCTCCTTCTGAACAATGTAATATTATTTCCAATCAATTAATTGATAAAAAAATAGAGATAATTAGTCAACAAATTAAATTATTAGAATATGGAAAAGATACTCTTTATGATGTTAAAAAATATATTAAGGATAATTCTTTTGTTAAAAATCAGGAAAAAATAAAAAAAATAATTGAGAACTTGTATAACTTTGCAAAAAATTAGATTTAAGAAAGAACAAAACCTATGTGTGAATGTCAAAATGTCAGTGAATTTTTTGTATGCTCTGACAGCTTTTCAAATATTTTCAGCAATAACGATGAAATAGAAAACACGTAATACAAAAAAGCCCCTGTTCTACAGAGGCTTTTTTTCAATTCAACACTTAATTATTTATGAACACAAGGTACAGCCGGTGAACCAATCCAAGCAGATTTAGCCGGAATATTTTCACCTTTCATGACCAATGTTAATGGTCCTAACACTGCATGATTGCTGACATTGGCGTTATACAAAATAATATTGTGCCTTTTTAGCCACAGACAGTTTTTACAGCTTTTGATAATGCAAATACAGTAATCAGCTACTTTCAAAAGAATTTTGGATGCATACATGTATTTTTATAGGCTCACCAATTAGCTTTAAATCGGCTCTAATTTCTAAAAGCAACAATAATTTAGTCTTCACACTGAATTTTTTTATGCATCAATAAAAAAGCTAAACTTTTATCAACCAAATTACCTGACAGCACCTCTTTTCTACTATCTATAGTTAAATTTATAGATGTTTTCATAAAGAAGTTCCCAAGGGAAATACATAGTAAAACTAAGGCTATATAAATAAAATTATTCTTAATCTTTATAAAATATACAATTAGAGAAGTGATTAAAAAAATAATTAATAAATTAATTATAAAATTATTAATAAAAATTGAATAATTATTAATTCCGTTAAATTCTACTAACCAAACTTTAAATAATTTAAAAGATGTATGCGTGCAATACAAATCTACAAATGAAATTGAGAGCAATACTACAACTGAAATGATTAGGCTAAATAAAGCTTTTTTTAACATTAGTTTTCTGCTCTTATTCCAATACCAAAAGTTTGTGTTTCATCTTTATTCTCTGCTGACATAAATTTAAATCCTCCGTCATACCATAAAAACACTGAATCGCTACCATCTACAGCGCAGGCATTTGTACAACCATTTTTAATAAAAGTATCTCTAAAGGTATCAAAAGAAACCGATCCTACACCGTGCTCTTGAGCAATCACCACAATATCAGCAGTAGGTGTAAATCCTATTCCTCCTCGCCCTGTTCTATTGTCTAAACGTGAAAGCGCAGCATATCTATTATTATTTCTTTGAGTCAAAAAAGGTTTATGAGCAGGTAGAGGCTCTCCTGTTAACTTAGCATTTGGTAATTCTTTACTATATAAATTACCATCACCGTATTTTAACCCTTTGAATACCAAAGGGCATAATCCACCAATACCCGTATAATAACCCCGATTTTTTGTTAAATCTCCTTGTCCCATAAACCATGTATAATCCAGTTTTTGAGCAATATAAAACATATTAGGTGCGCTATGTCCATGTAAAGCTCCTGTACCTAATAATGCAAAACCTTCATTTAATGTATCAGCACTTGGAACTGGGTCGTGTCCAACAAATGCATCCGCTTTTCCTGAATCTGTTAAACCATACCAACAACTATTTATACACACCGTTAATTTTGCTTTTGATTGTGCTCTTTGCACAGTTGCACTAAAAAGTTCTTCACCATCGCGGACAATAGGAGTTAAGCGAGATTTTCCTATAATTTTAATAATATGAAGGTCATTTTCTTTTTTATATTCAACTTTAAGCATCATGATTTCCTATTTAAAAATCTACTTTTAAATTTAGTCTTTTACTCAATAAATACTTCTGACTTTCATAATCCCAATCCAATTGGTCAATATAATCTAAAATAAGGCTATACCTAAAAACACCTTGCATAACAATAACATCAGATTTATTTTTACTTGAAAATTGTTTTTTATGCTCACTTAAAGCTTCATTCAGAATTTCAACTTGTTCAGAAATTGAATCTATTCCTTCTTTATTTGTATGAAATTGTCTTAAATTTTTTTCTAAATTCAATGATTCTCCATTAATTTCAATACTTTTGACTTGGGGTATATTTTTTGGAGGAATAAAGTAAGCCACTCCGTTTTCACTAATCCACAGTTCCTTTAATGGAGTTCCATTAATCACCAAATTATCTGTCGAATTTATTTTTTTTCCATCTAATCTCTCTATCCGAGCAAGAACTCCCGTTATAGGAAAGTGTATATTTGGTGTGATTTTAGCTTTAGGAGTTAACTGATCTGATGGTAGTAAATGCTGTATATGAGTACTCTTTAAACTAGCCACAGACGGTCCAGAAAAAATATGTTGTCCTGCAAATACTTTAAATTCTTTAGGCGTTTTTATAGTAATACCATCAGAGGAAATTATAATTTGTGAACCACCCGCCATGACTATGCCATTTATATTTTTATAGATAAAATCAATCTTAGCATAAATTAATTATCTTTATAAATATGACTTTTCTTATTGCTGTTCAACTAAAAGATAGTATTGTTGTTGCAATAGACAATAAATATTTAATTTTAAAATATAAAAGTTTAGATCAATATAATGAATATATGGACTCTAAATTATATAGATGGCACAGTGGGCTTATCACTGGCGTAGGTGAGCATTATGTCATTGATAAAGCAGTTCATCTTTTTATTAATAATTTTAATTCTGAAATTGAAAAGCTTCCAATTTGTTTAAATATTTCAAAACAAGTTAGAGAAATGGAAATAGGATGCCATGAACAGATTCAATTATCTAAAATTCTGTATTCTAGTTATAGTAAAAATGGAGCAAAGCTTTTTTCTGTAGAACCAACTGATGAACCAGATATCTATCAAACATTAGAATTTAGAGAAAATGATCTCATCATTTGGTTATTTAATCCTAATATTCAAAATATTTCTGAAAATTTAAAAAATCTTTACACCAATCCACGTCCTCATGCTTCATTTGATCATATAGAAGATTGGATTGATTACTATATTTCAGCTATTTCAGAAATTTACATAAAACAAAGTAGCGTAGATTCATGTATGAGTCGTAGTTTTGATATCTTTTTCCAAACAAAAGATCAATACTTTTATAAGCATATTGAAAATGATCAAAGCACAATAATTGAATTAAATGAAATTTCTAACAGTCTTGACTCTATTTAATATAATGAACTATATAAAAAGCCCCTGTTCTACAGAGGCTTTTTTCAATTCAACACTTAATTATTTATGAACCCATGGCACAGCCGGTGAACCAATCCAAGCAGATTTAGCTGGAATATTTTCACCTTTCATGACCAATGTTAATGGACCTAACACGGCATGATTGCTGACATTGGCGTTATACAAAATAATACTGCGTGTATTTACAACCACATCATGACCAATATTCACTTGTCCGATTTTCATAATACGGTCTTCAAACAAGTGCGTTTGTGGGCCTGAGAAGCTATTAAACTCAGCGCGGTCACCAATGCTTACACAGTCGAACTCTGTAATATCAGCCGTATCCATATAAACGTCTTTACCAATACGAACACCTAAAATACGCAAGAAGAATGGCAACATTGGCGTTCCTCTTAAGTAGTTTAAGAAGTTAGGAATCGCAACTGATTCATATAAGCTTGTGATCCCTTCGCTCAACCATACAAACATAGTCCACATTGGCGCTGAACATGGTTTATAGCGACCAATCAAAATCCACTTCAATAACGCCACGATAACGAAGCAGCCAACACCATAGAGCAAACCAGCAAGCGTTAAAGCCAACAAACCCGTTGGAATGTTGTATTTGTTAATAACATCAATAATCTCAAGCACGATCATATAACCCACACCAATCGCAAGAGCGGCAGGTAATACAACACGAAGGCCTTCAATAAAACCACGCATTAAACGGCGCTTGATACTTGGCAAAAATGTTAAATGATCTGGATATTTCTCAGCAGCTTCACGTGCAGGTAACAATAATGGCGGTGAACCAAACCAAGTTTGACCATCGTACATTTCAACGTTGTCAGGTGTTTTAGATTGCACACCAATCAAGACGTTGTCTGGTAACACAGTACCATCCGCAATATAAGCACTGTTTCCGACAAAACTACGGTTACCGATAGTCGTCGATTTCAAAGTCATCCAGCCGCCTCTGATTTCTTCATCGCCTAACATTACAGCATCGGCAATAAAGCTTTCTTCACCCAAAGTCAGCATTTCTGGAATAACACCGTTTGCAGTAGAAATTTCGGTATTTTTACCTACTTTCGCACCGAGCATACGGAACCATGTTGGCGCATAAATCGTAGCGAACAAGCCATGTAACGTTTGTAAGCTTGTTTCTAAAATTTGAGACGCAAACCATTTACGATAATAGGTGCTACCATGTACCGAATAAGTTCCGGTTTCAAGACGAGGCAACGCGATTTTACGTATTGCTGAAGAAATCACAGCAGTAATCATCATCATCATTGCACTAGCTGGAATCGCTAAAATGAAATAATAAATAGCGATTTGCAAATGGTCATTGGTACTAATATTAAATACGTTTGCATCTAACCAGTCGACCAACAGGAAGCTTGGGAAAATTGGAATAAAGAACAGACAAGCAATAATTAACGCACTCATTCCATAATATGCATATTCTGCAATTTTACGAATAAACGATAATTTTGGACGCTCTGGCATTTTATCTTGGTCGTCCACATGCCCGATTTTCTTGGCAGGTGTACCATCCCAAATTTCACCGGCTGGAATGACAGTGTCATATTCAATTGAAGTTAATGCATTTACGTGAGCTTGTTTCTCTAACACTGTATTTTCTTCTAATACAGCATAAGAACCCACATAACTATCTTCTTTTAAGTGAATTGAACCTAATACCAAGTGACCATGTTCTACTTTGGCATTCTCTAAGTTTACTTGAGAACCAATGCTCACCCCATCTTCAACAGTAAGTAAAGATGGCATACGAATATGGACTGAACTAATCGTCACGTCATGGCCGATCTTCGCACCAAGCGCTTTCAAATATAAGTTAAGTAAAGTCGAGCCTGACAAAAGGTAAACAGGTGAAATATTGCTAATACGATCTGCTAACCACCAACGGAAATAGGTTAATCCCCATAATGGATATTGCCCTGCACCAATGCCTAACATTAATAGTCGTTTGACAGTAATTGAAACGACAAAACTGGTAATAATAACGCTGATATAAACCAATAGAGACAACGCGATTGCATACGGAATACTATCTCGTGTTCCACCAGTAAAATAATGGTAGGTAAAGAATGGTGCTAACCACTGCAAGATATTAATCGAAATTAAAACTGGAATGGTCGCAAGCTGTGCAATACCACATAACCATTTATAAGTTTGATTACGAGGGTTGTCTTGTCCAATCTGGCTATCAAATTGAGTTGGCTCAGGCTGCTCTAACATTAAAGCCGCAATTGCTCCCACCCTTCTCGCTTGATATAAGCTTTGAATCGTAAGATGGCTATATTCTGGATGTTCACGCAGATTTGAAACTAAAACAGCTGCTAAAAGTGAATGTCCACCTAAATCATCAAAGAAATCTGAATCAAGTTTAATCGGCATGTTTGGGAACAAGCGATTCAAAATACCAAATAAGATTTCTTCGGCTGGGTTTTGTGGTTGGTCAGATTCACTGCGGTCAATCACACTGGTAAGCGGTCTTGCTTTTAAAGCCTTACGGTCAATTTTTCCTGACAGTAAACGCGGTACTTCTTCAATAATCTCAAAACGGTTTGGCACCATATAAGGCGGTAAACGTTGACCAAGATTATGTCGAAGTTGCTTAATTTCTATAGGCTGTTTCGCTTCAAGTTCAGGTGCGATAAAAGCAATGAGCTGATCAATTCCGTCTTCTTGACGTAAAATTACCGCCGCTGTGCCAATGCCATCAATATCGCAAAGCGCAGCTTCAATTTCGCCGAGTTCAACACGGAAACCACGGATTTTTACCTGATCGTCAGCACGTCCCAAGCAATGTACTTGACCAAACTCATCAATTTTAGCCAAATCGCCAGTACGATAGAGCGATTGTTCATCCGGACCTTCTGCCCAAGGGTTTTGGATAAATTTATCAGCAGTTAAATCAGGTCGACCCAAATATCCTTCTGCGACACTTGGACCAAAAATACACAACTCACCTGTTTCACCTTGAGCGAGTAATTCTCTTTCAGCATTAATCACCAACATGCCATAGTTCGGCAAAGGCTTACCAATCGTGACGAGTTTGCCGCGTTCTAACAACTCAAGGCTTGCAGTAACCGTGGTCTCAGTTGGACCATAAGTGTTAAACATTTGATGGTGAGGTAATGCCCAACGGTCAACCAGTGAATCTGGGCACATTTCCCCACCTAAATTAATAATTCTTAAATTAGGTACATCTTCAGGAAATAAAGCAAGTAATGTCGGAACAGCATGCAATACTGTAATTTGTTCCTGTTTTAATGTTTGGCATAAACGTTCAGGGTCACTGACAAGCGACTTAGGTGCAATCCACAATGTTGCACCAACTAAGTAAGAAAGCCAGATCTCTTCAAACGACATGTCAAAAGCGACAGAAAAGCCTTGATAGACTTTGTCTTGCTCTTGAATACCCAAAATATCATTTTCACTACGTAAAAAGTGACAAATATTTTTTTGGGTAATCACAATACCCTTTGGCTTACCTGTTGAACCTGATGTATAAATAATATACGCAGGTTGTTCTGGGGTGGTTTTAGCTAAAGGAATATTTTCACTGAGTGGCTTTTGCAGTTCAGTATTTGTCCATTTTGTTTGTGGCACTTCTGCTAAATGTGCATACCATTCATCTGTAGTAATCATCCCTACAGCTTCGGCATCTTCAAGACAAACCGCAATACGGTCAGCTGGCGTATCCATATCAAAAGGAAGCCAAGCCGCACCACTTAAACAAATCGCCAATTGAGCTTTTAAAAGCTCGATGCCACGAGGTAACCATAGCCCAACAATGTGCCCTGGTTTCACCCCTCTTATTGTCAAATGTTGAGCCATGACTAAGGCTTGCTGATATAACTCACCATAACTCAACGTTTTATCTGCTTCAATTAAAGCCGTTTTATCAGGAAGAGCTTGTGCAGTATGGACAAAAATATCGGCCAAGACTTCATGCTGCAAAAATTCTGGTTGATACTTTCCACGAATAATATTGTTCGTGTTCGTTACAAACTGGTTCATTTTTATACTCTCTTTAATTTTCTGATTTGGCTCAAATGAAGTCATGATTTTTTTTCTGACTCATTAAAGAAATCGAGATGCATCATAAATTAAATAATTGAACTTAAATCAAGATTAAAGTTTTAGTTTTAAAGTCTGTTAAATAATATATAAATCCTGATTCTTTACTATCTTTTTTCTAAAAAAAATGAAGATATTAGCCTCAATATTTTAATCTTAAGATTGAAATTTGGATGAAAAACACACAAAACCAGCTCGATAAAAAACTAAAATTCACAAGATTTATATAACTCTAAGTTTAATTAAACTAACAAATACCTTCCTATATACGATTCTTCATATTTTAAACTTAATTGTTTTGCTCTGACCAATTAAAAGTTTAAAAAATGGAGATGTTCATTTAAATTTTTTTGAAGATGCTGAATTAATAACATCATATTAAAGTCGTGATGAGTCAATTCTATTTATCTCATATTTTTATTCTGTATTTTTCTAAAAACGGAGCTACTTTTATAACCTCATAGCTTAGACCTCCGAAGAGGTCTAAGCTAAAGCAACTACCTTTATAAATTTAACTTGCTAAAAACTTCCGCCCATCGAGCTAATCAAGCTAACAGTTGTCTGATATTGCTTACTCATGAGTGACCACACACTGTTTTGTGCTGACAAACGGGTATTTTGAGCACTCAAAACGTTTAAGTATCCGACCATTCCTGCTTTATATTGATTCATCGTGGTATTTTCAGCACGCGTGGCGGCCTGTAGACTTTGTTTCTGCTCATTTACTTCTTTTGAGAGTAAAGCTTGAGAAGCAATGTTGTCTTCAACTTCTTGAATAGCTGAAAGTACAGTTTGCTTATATGAAGCCGCACTCGCATCGTAAGCTGCAAGCGCCTGCTTAGTCTGTGCATGTCGAAGCCCACCATCAAACAATGTCGCTGCGAGCGTAGGACCAACCGACCAAATAAAATTAGGTGCATTAAATAAGTCACTTAATTTATTACTCTTATAACCTAAGCTTCCCCCCAAGCTAAAATCTGGGAAAATTGCGAGTTTTGCGACTCCGACCTGAGCATTTGCTGCCGCCATATTCCTTTCAGCCACAGCCACATCTGGACGGCGCTCTAAAATACTTGAAGGGAGTTCAACTGGTATTTGTGGCAATGAAGGCAAAGCTTTCGGCATCGTTAATTGAAATTGGTCTTGAGGCTGACCAATTAACGTCGCAATCGCGTGCTGTAACTTTACTTGCGACAACTGCATATCGGTATAATTGGCTTGTGCAGTTTGATACTGGCTTTGAGCCTGATCGACCGTAGTCGATGCCACAATGCCTGCTTTATATTGATTTTGGGTTAGCTGTAGAGACTTTTTAAGGTTATTCAGACTTTCCTGCTGTGATTGTAGCTGAAATCCTTGTACCACCCATTGTAAGTAAGTCGTAGCAAGTTGTGCCTGCATACTTAGACGAATAGAATTAAGCTCAGCTTCGCTCGATTGCGCTTTATTCTGGTTCACTAAAATATTCTGGTGAACTTTGCCCCAAAAGTCGGGTTCCCAACTCGCATTTACGCCCAAACCATAACTTGTGGTCGCTGATGCCTCACCAGATTTTGAGCGAGTAGCTGACGTATTTCCAGTAACTGTTGGTCTAGTCCCTGCTTTCGCTTCACTAAGCAGTGCTGTGGCTTGACGGTACTGTGCTTCATATTGTGCAATCGACGCATTTTCTTGGTTAAGCTGGTCAACGAGTTTATTTAATTGTCCATCTTGAAAAATTTGCCACCATTCACCTTTTGGTAAATGGTCACTTGGTAGCGCAATTTTCCAACCATCCGTTTGCCACTTTTTAATATCTAAACCATATTGTGCAGGCTGAGAAAAATTGGCACCAATATTCACATGAGGTGTCGGTTCAGGTTTGACCAACTGGCAACCCGACAATGTACCGGACAATATTAAAACTAAACTACTCAAGGCATTAAACGAGATATGTTTAAACCGTATATGATTTTTTTGATGCATTAACATACCCTCTTTATTTCTTTAAGCCCATTTGTTTCATAGACCATAAGCTTTTGAATTTACGTTTTCCCCATTGGCTCAATTGATCAATATATAAGTACATTACAGGTGTACTATATAAAGTTAATATCTGGCTAATGATCAAACCGCCTACAATCGAAACCCCCAAAGGTACATGTAATTCGGCACCGTCACCTCGGCCCAATGCTAAAGGTAAGGCTCCAAACAAAGCTGCAAATGTTGTCATCATGATGGGACGAAAACGTAGCACTGACGCGTCTAAAATCGCTGTTTCAGGTTTTAAATTTTGCTTTCGCTGCAAAGTTAAAGCGACGTCAATCATCATGATGGCATTCTTTTTCACAATACCAATCAGCAATAAAATTCCGATGAGAGCAATCACCGTAAATTCCATTTTAAAAAGTATGAGAGCAATGAGTGCCCCTAATCCCGCAGACGGCAATGTAGAGAGAATAGTTAAAGGATGGGCAAAACTTTCATATAAAATTCCAAGCACAATATAAATCACCACAATTGCGGCCAAAATAAGTAATGGTTCCGAACTTAAGGAAGATTGAAAAGCTTTTGCTGAACCTTGGAATGACCCTCGTATAGAAGTTGGGACTTTTAATTCATTCATTGCATTATTAATTTGAAGGGTGGCATCTGAAAGTGAATAACCATCATTTAAATTGAATGTAATGGTACTGGCAGCAAATAACCCTTGATGATTGACCGACAATGAAGTATTCGCAGCTTTCCATGAACTAAATGTAGATAAAGGTACAGAATGCCCTTGAGCATCTTGTATATAAATACTGTTGAGGGCTTCCACACTTTTTGCATACTCAGGTGCAACTTCCATCACCACATGATATTGATTCATCGGATTATAAATGGTCGACACCTGCCGCTGACCAAAGGCATCGTTTAACGCACTATCGGCTTGAGCTTGTGTTATGCCCATCATTTTCATTTTGTCATGGTCAAAAGTGAGCTTGGTTTCTAACCCTTTCACATCCTGATCACTAGACACATCGGTTAAAGCGGGTAGTTTAGATAAAGCAGCTTGAATCTGTGGTGTCCAGCTTCTTAGTGCGGTTAAGTCATCGCCTTGCAGGGTGTATTGATAACTGGCATCGCTTGAGCGGCCTCCCACATTAATATCCTGCACAGGTCTGAGACTAAAACGTATTCCCGCTTCATGCCCAAGTACTTTGCGTAAACGAGCCATAATCTGGTCTGGTGTATCTGTTCTTTCACCCAAAGGTTTTAAAGCTAAAAATAGATTGGCCCGATTGAGTTGGGAACCTCCAAGTGTACCCATCACATGGTCAACGGCTGGGTCTTTTCCAATCACGGCAATGTATTTTTTAAGCTTGGTATTCATTGCATCAAAGGAAATATTTTGGTCTGCAACCAAAGACCCCATCATGACCCCTGTATCTTGTTGAGGGAAGAAACCTTTAGGCACAGCAATATATAAGTAAACATTCAGTCCAATCGTGAAGATGAAAATAATCATCGTCATGGCTTTATGCTGCAATGCGACTGCCAAACTACGCTTATATAACAGGGTAATTCGTCCAAATAAGCCCTGTTTTTTCAAATATTCATCGTCAGATGCAACCAAAAGAGCTTCGGTGTAATCATCATTTTCCGACGTCTGTTCAGCTATTAGGTTTTCAGTGCCTGGCTGATTTTTCTTATTCTTTTTCAACCACCATGCGCACAGCATAGGTGTGGTGGTAAGTGAAACCACCATTGAAATTAAAATGGCATAGCTTAAGGTCATGGCAAACTCATGGAACAAACGTCCCACAATTCCGCCCATAAGTAAAATAGGTACAAATACCGCAATCAATGAAATACTCATTGAGATCACCGTAAAACTAACCTCTTTTGCTCCCGTAATTGCCGCCTGCATGGGAGCAAAGCCCTCTTCCATTCGCCTTGAAATGGTTTCAAGTACAACAATGGTGTCGTCTACTACAAAACCTGTCGCAATTGTCAAAGCCATTAAGCTAATATTGTTTAACGAAAAACCAGAGGCATACATCAAAGCAAAAGTACCAACAAGCGAAATAGGTACAGTAATCGCAGGAATTAAAGTGGCTCTGCCATTTTTCAAAAATACGAAAACAACAATAATGACCAATATGATCGCAATAATTAAAGTCCGCTCAATTTCTCTTAAAGAGGCTTGAATGGTCTTACTACGATCAACCGCTGTATGAATTTCAATTTGTGATGGCAATGCCTGTTGTAAAGTCGGCAACATCTGATTAATGCGTTGAATGGTTTCAATTACATTTGCATTGGGCTGTTTAAATACCATAATCAAAACAGAAGGTTGGTCTGCATAATAACCCGCATTACGAATATCTAATACAGAGTCTTTTACCTCTCCGACATCAGAAATTCTAACCGCTCCCCCATTTTTATAGCTTAGGATTAAGGGAATATAGTCAGCAGCTTGTTTGGCTTGGTCATTCGCTTTGACTTCCCACAGTTCTTGTTTCTTTTCTATAAAGCCTTTAGGTCGATTTGCATTTGTTGAGGTAATAGCAGAGCGTACAGTATCGAGCCCAATACCATAGTGCGCCAACTGGCTAGGGTTAAGTTCAACCCTTACCGCAGGTTGTGCTGCTCCACCAATGCTGACATCACCAACTCCCTCAATCTGGAGGAGTTTTTGTCCCAAAATCGTATCGGCTGCATCATACATCTGTCCTCTAGATAACGTTTTAGAGGTCAGCGCCAAAATCATGACTGGCGCATCGGCAGGATTGGCTTTTCGATAAGTTGGGTTATTTTGAAGTCCCGATGGTAATGAAGAAAGCGATGCATTAATTGCACCCTGCACGTCACGGGCAGCACCATTAATATCGCGATTTAAATCAAACTGAAGTGTAATACGAGTAGAGCCTAATGTACTTGAAGAGGTAATTTCATTTACCCCAGCAATACGTCCTAAATTTCGCTCTAACGGCGTAGCAACTGTTGCTGCCATCACCTCCGGACTTGCCCCCGCCTGCTTTGCCGTTACAGAAATAGTAGGGAAATCAACTCGCGGCAATGAAGCGACAGGTAAAATATTAAAGGCTAATAAACCCAGTAATACCAACCCAATGCTCAGTAAAGTGGTTGCTACAGGACGGCGTATAAAAGGCGTTGAAATACTCATACTTCATCCACCCCAGATTTAAAATGTTCATAAGGTGGCAACTCGCTGGCATCTTTATCTGGACGGCGATTTCCTTTTATGCGCTGCGCCAAATGGTCAAAAGCAAGATAAACAACTGGTGTGGTAAATAAAGTAAGAAGCTGACTCAGAATTAAACCACCAATCATGGTAATACCAAGTGGATGGCGTAATTCCGATCCCATTCCACTACCAATAACCAAAGGTACAGCACCTAATAATGCCGCCATTGTTGTCATTAAAATTGGTCTAAATCTTAATAAACAAGCTTGATAAATTGACTCCATCGGTGTCAGGCCTTGATGCCGTTCAGCATCTAGGGCGAAATCAATCATCATGATTGCATTTTTCTTGACGATACCAATCAGAAGCACAATGCCTATAATCGCAATAATGTTTAAATCATTATGAGTTAAGGACAACGCTAAAAGTGCGCCAATCCCTGCCGATGGTAATGTCGATAAAATGGTTAGTGGATGTATAAAGCTTTCATACAGCACACCCAAAATAATATACATCACCACAATTGCAGCAATAATGAGCCAGACCGTATTACTTAAAGAAGCTTGAAATGCGAGTGCAGCTCCCTGAAATTGAGTCATCAAACTGCTTGGTAACTTTAACGCTTGCTCGGTTTCTTTTACTGCTTGAACTGCTTGTTCTAATGACACACCTTGAGCGGTATCAAATGAAATTGTTGCCGTTGGGAATTGGCCTAGATGGTTAATCTCAAGCAAGGTATTTCTAGGTTGAATCGTAGCGATTGAACTTAAACGAACAGGCTTTCCACTGCTTGAAGGAACATATAAATCCTGTAAGGCTTGTACACCATTTTGATCTTGATCGGATAAGCCAAGAACAACGTGATATTGATTTGTCTGCGTAAAAATCGTACTGATGAGTCTTTGCCCAAATGCATTGTAAAGAATGTTATCAATACTCGCTGTCGTCACTCCATATTGAGCTGCCGCGTCACGGTTAATATCAACATAGACCTGTAAGCCTTTGTCTTGCCAGTCACTTGCTAAATTTGTAATTTCAGGGCGCAAAGACAAAGCTTGAACGAGTTTTGGAATCCATGTCGCCAAGTCCTCAGAACGCGTAGATTGCACGGTAAACTGATATTGGGTTCTACTTTGTCTTGCGTCGATTGTTAAATCTTGAGCAGGCTGCAAATATGTTGTCACACCTTGAGCTTTACTCAAGCGTTGTTGCAAATCACTAATAACCGTCTGCACATCGGGACGAGCCGATTTATCCTTTAAATTAATTAAAATACGGCCAGTATTTAGTGAGCTATTTGTTCCATCCACACCAATAAACGATGAAATACTTTGTACAGCAGGATCTTGCAAAATAATTTTTGCGGTTTCTTGCTGCTTAACGCTCATTGCTTGAAAGGAAATTGTTTGGTCAGCTTCAGTTGTAGCAATAATCTGTCCCGTATCCTGAACAGGGAAAAAACCTTTCGGGATAAAAACATACAACATGACCGTAAAGACAAAAGTTGCAACCGTAACAACTAAAAATAGCCCTTGTCTTGCTAGCACCCAACGTAATGCTTTGGAATAGACACCAATCGTTTTATCAAAAAAGCTACCCATTACATGGTAAAAACGTCCCTGCTCTGCTTCAGGAATATGCTTGAGCAATCTTGAAGACAGCATCGGGGTCAGCGTCAAAGAAATGAAAGCTGAAATTAAAATAGAGACAGCAAGGGTTACAGCAAATTCACGGAATAATCGCCCAACCACATCTCCCATAAATAGCAGAGGAATGAGTACAGCAATCAGCGAAATGGTCAGGGAAATAATGGTAAAACCGATTTGCTCTGAACCTTTTAAGGCGGCCTGCATCGGCGATTCGCCTTGCTCAATATAACGGGAAATGTTTTCGATCATGACAATGGCATCGTCAATGACAAAACCCGTGGCAATGGTAAGTGCCATCAAACTTAAATTATCGACCGAAAAACCGATCAGATACATCACCGCAAACGTGCCGACCAAAGAAAGTGGTAACGCCACTGCGGGAATAAAGGTTGCTCGTACACTACGTAAAAATAAAAATACGACAATGATGACCAGTACCATTGCCAAAACCAGCTCAAACTCTACATCTGTTAGTGAGGCCTGAATGGTCGCGGTACTATCATTTAAAATTTCCACATTCACAGATTGTGGAAAACTACTTTGTAATTTAGGCAGGATTTGCTTAATTTGATCCGCAACCTGAATCACATTTGCATTGGGTTGGCGTTGCACATTAATAATAATGGCTGGCGTTTGGGTTGCAGCATTATTGCTAGTATGTCCAACCCATGCTGCTAAACGCACGTTTTCTGCCGAATCAATGGTTGCAGCAATATCCGACATTCGAATCGGTGCGCCATTCTTATAGGCAATGATTAGATTTTTATAATCATCAGCCGTATGCAACTGGTCATTACCATCAATTGTAGAAGACTGTACGCTACCACTAATCGTACCTTTTGCTTGATTAACGTTAGCAGCCGTGACAGTCGTACGCACATCTTCTAAAGTCAACCCCATATTGGCCAAAGCTGCCGAGTTTACTTGTAAACGTACCGCAGGACGCTGCCCGCCACTTACACTAATTAAGCCAACTCCACTCACTTGAGAAAGTTGCTGTGCTAAACGGGTATCGACCAGATCTTCCAGTTTAGTAATGGGCATCTCTTTAGAGCTGATCGCAATGGTCATAATTGGCTTATCAGCTGGATTTACTTTGCTATAAGTCGGTGGGGTCAGCAAATCGTTAGGTAACAAATTATTAGAAGCATTAATTGCAGCCTGTACCTCTTGCTCCGCAACATCCAATCCTAAATTTAAATTAAATTGCAAGGTAATGACTGATGCCCCATTGGAGCTAGTCGATGACATTTGGCTCAAACCCGGCATTTGCCCAAACTGACGTTCAAGCGGAGCGGTAATCGTTGAGGCAATAACCTCAGGACTAGCACCCGGATATAAAGTTGTAACCTGCATAGTCGGATAATCGACCTCTGGCAATGAAGCCACAGGCAAAAACTTCCATGACACCAACCCACATAAAAAAATGGCAATCATGACCAGTGTAGTCGCCACTGGACGCTGGATAAATAAACGGGAAGGATTCATCAGCACTCCTTACTGCGCGGTTTGAGCAGAAGGTTGACTGGCGGCTACAGCGCCCGATGCACTAGCCTGTTCACGATGATGTTGCCATTGATGCTGTCCGGTATTTTGACTGCTATTTGTTTCTGGTGTGCTGCCTTGTGCATTTTGATGATACCTGTGTCCACCACTACCACCTTGTGTATCAGCAGCCTGTCCTGAACCCTGATGGTGACCTGTGCCCACACTAATTTTGGCGCCATCTTTAAGTTTATCGACACCGTCAGTGACCACAGCATCATTGACCGTCAATGCTCCACTGGTAATTACGGTGTTGTCACCTACAACAGCCCCAGTTTGAACATTCACCGCACTCACAGTCTGATCAGAATTAACTTTATAAACAAAAGAGCCATTGGCGCCGAGTTGTAATGCAACAGTTGGAACAATCATCGCATTGGCAATATTGCCCAAACTCATCCGTACATTAACAAACTGATTTGGAAATAAATGCTGGTTCTGATTATCAAAGCTGGCTTTAATATTAATAGTGCCAGTATTTATATTAACCTGATTATCTAGAGCAACTAGTTTACCATCGGCCAGTTTTTGAGTATTTTGACGATCCCAAGCCTCTACCTTAATGTTTTGGTTAGAGTTGTCCATAATCTGCATTAATTGCGTTAAATATTGCTCAGGTACCGCAAATACCACTGAAATATTTTTAAACTGAGTAATATTAGCAATGCCGTTTGCATCAGATGTTGTCACCATATTGCCAACATCTACCTGACGTAGACCTATACGCCCATCTACTGGAGATACAATACGCGTATAACTTAACTGTAGTTTTGCATTCTCTACAGCGGCTTGATCCGTCTTTAAAACACCTTCATATTGTTTGACCAACGATGCTTGAGTGTCATACTGTTGCTTAGCGATTGAATCTTGCTTCCAGAGCTGAGCATAGCGTTGCATATCAAGTTTAGCATTCCTTAACAATGCTTGATCTTTGAGTAGCTGACCTTGAGCTTGTAATAAGCTTGCTTTAGGGGCACGGTCATCTATAAGTGCTAGAAGCTGTCCTTTGTGAACAAAACTCCCTTCCTTAAAATAAATCTGCATTAAAGTGCCGTTAATTAACGGATGTACAATGATGGTATTTGTAGAAGTGACTGTACCTAACGCTTGAATAGTTTGCTGTACATCTTGTTGCACTACCTTACTCGTGCCAACCACAGTAGAAGAGTTCCCTCCTCCCAAATGTCCACTTTTTCCTCGTTTACCTGATGACGCGCTTTGTGAAGACTTTAGCGGTTGATGTGTTAGATGCCAAATTCCAAACCCTACAAGGAATAGTATTAAAAACAATACTATATAGCTTAAAAATGACTTGGTTTTTGAAGGTTTTTTTATGACCTTGTTTGGTTCAGATATGTCATTCATAGAATCGTCATAGGCTTATTTTTTCATACAATATAAATATGCTTTTAAGTTTAATTTAGACTTAAATGTTAACAAATCACTACACAATTGTTTGATTAAAGTAAATTATTCAGCTTTATTTAATTAACAATTTAAATATTTTAATTAAACTTATTTTAGACTTGTCATACATAAAGTATTTATAAACTATCAATGCAAATAAACTAAAATATCAGTCTAAGCAAATTTATGATAAAAGATTTGCTTTATAATTTTTCTAGAATAAATTTAAGAAAATAGATGCAAATAGTAGAAATGATATGAGTCAGCACATAATAAATTCACAAGACATTCCTTTAGCATTTCAAATTGCTTGGAATAATCATGATATGAAGGCCTTTGCAGCTCTTTTTGTTAAAGATGCAACTTTCGTTAATCGTTTCGGTCATTACGTTAAAGGTGTTGATGAAATAATTGCACTTCACCAACCTATTCATGAAACCATCTATAGCGATTCAACACTAGAGAATGAGCTGATAGACATCACACCTATGAGCCAAGATATCTGTATTTCACATTTCTGGAGTCGCCTAACCGCGGGCGTAGCTCATCCTCAAGGCCCTCACCAGATTGATACTCTCATTCTTACTGTACTCATTAAGAAAAATAATTCTTGGTACATTCAGGCGCTAGAAAATGTGACTGTAACGAACCCACGAACGGGAGAGACTATCCTTAGAAATATATAAAACAGAGCAAGATAATTTTTAAGTAATTTATAGGCATAAAAAAAGCCCTTGCTATTAACAAGGGCTTTTTAAGAATTTTGGCGGAAGCGGTGAGATTCGAACTCACGGAGGACTCACACCCTCGTCGGTTTTCAAGACCGGTGCATTAAACCGCTCTGCCACGCTTCCAACGAGCGCTATAATATAAATAAAAAGACAACTTGGCAAATCTTTTTATTTAACTTTCCTTCTAAATGCTCAAAATAAAAACAAAAAACCTTAAATTTTAAGTTTTTGTCTACTTATCACCACTTTTTCTCTAAAACATATCTTTATGGTGAGGTTCTTAGTTGTCTTTAACAGCACATCACTATAACTATATGATGCTAGTCTATCTTTTTGATAAAATACTTATAAAGATAAGAAGCTTTAATCTTTAATAAGGGTATTCTCCCCTTTGCAATTACTAATACGGTTTTAATGACCGATGTAGTTTCTAGCGAAACTATCTATATGAAAGAAGTTTGAGCTATATGATGAATCGCAAACTATTAACTGCTGAAGGTTATCAACGATTACAAGATGAACTAAATGATCTTGTAAGAAAAGAACGTCCAGAGATTACTAAAATTGTGTCATGGGCAGCCAGTCTTGGCGATCGCTCAGAAAACGCAGATTATCATTACAACAAAAGAAAGCTACGTGAAATTGATCGTAGGATTAGATACCTCACCAAACTTTTTGAAGTTGCCCAAAAAGTAGAGTACCGACCAGAGCAAGATGGCCGAGCCTACTTTGGAGCATGGGTCGAATTAGAAAATGATGAAGGCGAAACTACAAAATTCCGTATCGTTGGCGATGAAGAAATTTACGGCCGTAGGGACTATATTTCTTTGCAATCACCTATGGTAAAAGCTTGTTTAGGTAAAGCTATAGATGATGAAATACAAGTTCAAACGCCTAAAGGTAAAATGATTTGGTATATAACAAAAATAAGTTATCAGTAATTCATTGATACTATTAACTTCATTTTTTATTACAATGTAATTATATTAAACTTAGAATTTGAAAATATTATCATTTAAATTTAATATATTTAATAACTACAAAAATACAGGCTTATCATTATTCATGTAAAAATAGAAAATATTAAATTTAAAAAATAAATAAAATGCCATCGATTACCGATCAAAATTAAAACAAAATTTTATTTTTATAAAAAAGAGATTATTAATTATGAAAGGTATAAAAATTGCTGCGATATCTACTTATCACCCAAGAACAATTAGAAATAATGAATATTATTTAAATAAATTTGAAGACAAAGATAGTTTAAATAGAATTTTTGAAAAAGTAGGCAGAAATAAAAGACATGTAATTGTTGACCATGACGAAAATACTCTCACAATGGCAATTCATGCTTCAAAAAACTTATTAAAAGATTATAATATTTCACATGATAGCATTGATATTATTATATTTTCTTCTACAACATTAGAATATCTTTCTCCAACTAATGCTTTACTTATTCATTCAGAACTAGATATTAAAACCGATTGCATATGCTTTGATATCAATGCTAATTGTTTAGGAATGTTTGTTGCTCTTGAACAAGCCTCAGTTTTACTAGCATCAAAAGACAATTATAAACGCGCGCTAGTGATTGGATCTGATCATCTAACAATGCTTGGAGATGAGAAGCAACCTATTCCTTCAACAATTGTAGGAGACGCAGCTGCGGCCATCATACTTGAGAAGGATACCGATGATTCAGGCATGATTGATCGGATGTATCAAACAGATAGTAGTTTTTGTAAAACGATTGTTTTTCCTCCTCAGGGATTTACGAATTATTATGGTAAGGATCAAAAAATTCATTGGGCGCCATTTACTGGCCTAGAAAGTGTAGAATTTGCTGCGGATGCGCTAGAAAAGTTACTCAAAAAAAATAATTTAAAAATAGAGAACATATCATGTTTTTTACTATCTCAATTTACTAAATCAAATATTGATATTCTTCAAGATAAAATTAATATACCACCTGAAAAAATTGAATATATTGGTGATCAATATGGATATACAGGTGTTAGTAGTTTTTTTATTGCCTATAAAAACCGCTTAGAAAAATCACTTATAAATAAAGGTGATATTATTGTTTTCTGGTCTTTAGGAGCGGGTTACCAGACTGGAGTAATGTTATGGAAAATTTAAAGAAACGTAAACTATAAAAATATTATCTTAGCTAAAAGATACTTTTTCACAAATATCTTTTAGCTTTAATTCAAATATAGGTTAAATAAATCTATCAAAAAATCATTAAATTATTTTATTTTTTCAGTTATTTAACTTATAGCAATTCACCAAACAGTTAAATCAAATTTCACGTTGTAATAACATGGGGGCTACAAAATGTAGCATTTCATCCCCTATTTTCTCATATCAAAAGTGTATAAATTTTCTTCCTTAAGAAATTCATGTGTTTATGATGATATATTGAATATTTAATTGTACAAAATTTGACATTATTTTTTTTCAATACTATGATGCGCGCAGATTAAATATTGAGCATTTTTTAACTCATTTGAAAACTATGTAGATTTTCTACACAGTTTATTTTTTTCATTTCATGTCATTTTGAATGACGTCATGACTGCCCACCCCTTATTGAATTTATCAACTTTTAGAAGTTATGGCAGCTTATTGTCTGACTTTTTGGGCATAAATTATCTGTAGCGGAGACAACATGCACAGTAATTCAAATTCAGGGTCGAGGCTTTGCCTTAACTCTTTATTTTCCTCTCTCCCGTTAAAAGCACTTGCACTCAGTACTATGCTTGTTCCATTTCATAGTATTAATGCAGGAAAAACCCTACAGTACAATACTGTAGTAAATACAAACACTCTAACTGTTGTTGCGGTAGAAAGCCCGACAACCGTTTTCAAAGAAGATCAGTTTTTACATGGTTTTGGTTACGACTTAGCTCGTAACTATGCACAAAGCCTTAATGTAAAGCTGGACTTTAAAATCGTGGCAGACAATGCCACTGCACTTAAATGGGTTCAGCAAGGTAAAGCAAACTTTGCGATGACTACCGCTGGTTTAAGTACCATCGAAAACAAAGGATTAATGTCTTTTTATGCAAGTTGTGGTGACACAGTCAATTTGCAAAAAAATGGTTTAAATCCTGAATTAAGCTGGGTGTTTAAACAAGCTGATGACCCCCTCACCCAGACGGCTAGTGGCTTTGTATGCCAAAGTAAGCAAAATGGTGTGACACAACAACTTGCTTCTTTTTATGATCGTAATGTGGTGAAACCAGAAGCTTGGTCAACCATTCAACGTGACTTAACTACGCGCTTACCGATTTATAAAGCGAGCTTTAAACAAAGTGCAGCTAAATATGATCTCGACTGGCATTTACTTGCCGCAATTGGTTATCAAGAATCATACTTAAAGCCAGAATCTGTTTCTCCCACAGGTGTTCGTGGCTTAATGATGCTCACCAATAGTACTGCTCGAGCAATGGGTGTGAGCAATCGTAGTGATCCAGCTCAAAGCATCCAAGGTGGAGCAAAGTATTACGATCTCATGTTAAGTGAATATGATGATATTCCTTTCCCTGATCGGAACTGGTATGCGCTTGTGGCCTATAATATGGGACCAGGTGCAGTAAACCAGATTCAGAAGCGCTTGCAAGCACAAGGGAAAGATCCAAACCAATGGGTTAATCTCTACAATTATTTGCAAAGTAATAAAATGCGAAATGGTCGATATAAACAAGCGGTTCAATATGTCACTCGTATTCGTGCTTATCTTGAACATATCAAAACGGCGCAAACACGAATCAATATCTAATTTTTATTATTTAGAAGTTGATAAACTCTTTGTTTGTATGAATAAAAAGCTTACCTCTATGGGTAAGCTTTTTATATGAATTCTTTAAAATTTAAGCGGTATGCTCTAATACTTTTTTGAACAAATCTTTTTGTTCTTGGCTTGGCTTAGCTGTTTGTAAAGCCATTAATTGAGACATATCACCTTGAACTTTAATTTTACCAGTCATGAATGCCTGCATAGCAGCAGCCATATCAAACTCTAAGAATACTTTACGTAAAGTTTCAGCATCCATATTTAAAGTTGTTTTGGCATTTGAAGACAAACCTTTTTGGATTTTACCCCCATCTAAAGCTAATTCGGTATTTCCAGAAGCATCTGTAACTACTAAATTAATTGCCAAATTCGCAAGAGCGGGTGGCAAATTAAGATCCCCAGCTTCAGCAGTTAATTTTTCGACAGTAGCAAACCAATCTTCAGTTAAAAATGCAGGCATGATTCTTCCTCAAATTTATTTGTTCAATTTCTCTAGTTGCCTATCCAGACAACATCATGTGAAGCAATTCTGCTTGAGCGTTGTTATAGCATGTAATTTAAATTTTGGGCTATGACTTTTTGTACGGAACATTCATTTTTTAGTATTTTGATACATTAAAGGCACTTGTTTATAAAGTGCCTTTAATTGACTTATCAAGTAGTTTTACTCAGCAGCAAAACTTAAGTTCACGACATCTAAACGGTTTTTAAGCTCTTCCGGATCTTTAAAATCCAGCTCGCGCTGAGAATCTAGAGCTTCGAAATCAAACAATTCACGATCCGCTAACTGAGACGGAGATACGTTTTGTAACGCACCAAAAATACTATGTAAGCGTTTCGGATATTGTTTATCCCAATCACGTAGCATTTCATTAAGCATGGCACGCTGTAAGTTTTCCTGCGAACCACAAAGGTTACATGGAATGATTGGGAACTGACGCAACTCAGCATATTTAATGATGTCTTTTTCTTCAACATATGCCAATGGACGAATCAGAATATTCTTCTTATCTGATGATAAAAGCTTTGGAGGCATCGCCTTTAAACTACCACCATGGAACAGATTTAAGAAGAATGTTGCAAGAATGTCGTCACGGTGATGCCCTAAAGCAACTTTAGTCGCACCAATTTCTTGTGCAAAGCCATACAAAGAACCACGGCGTAAACGCGAACATACTGCACAGTAGGTTTTACCTTCCGGTGTTAAACGTTTGGTAATCGTATAGGTGTCTTTTTCTAGAATGTAATATGGAATGTTATTTTCTTCCATATAACGAGGTAAGACATCTTCAGGAAAGCCTGGTTGCTTTTGGTCAAGGTTAACAGCAACAACATCAAAATTGATTGGTGCAATACGTTTAAACTGCAACATGATATCGAGCAAGGTATAACTGTCTTTACCACCAGACACACACACCATGACCTTATCGCCCTCTTCAAGCATATTGAAGTCACGAATAGCATGTCCAACTTGACGGCGAAGCTTCTTGAGCAAACGGTAATAGGCCGAGCTTGTTGGAAGTTCAGGCTTAAAATTAAATCCCTGATTGGACTCAACTGGCGCGTACATAGACGAGATATACCCATAAATAAAAATACCGCGCAATTTTATATGATTCGGACGAAAATCGCATCAAAAGAATAGTTTCAATTCTTGAAGCCGTCACATTGCTCCTACATGATGCAAAAGACATGCTCTATTTTGACTGAAGCGTTCAAAATTTGTGCAAAGCGCTTACTTTTTGGACTTTTCCACAGTTTTCCACAAAACCTGTGGATAAAATTGTGGATTTCTTAGTGCTTGACAAACTGTTTTGACCTTCTGTTAAGGGTTTTATTTAAATTGATCATTTTTTAACCAATGTTTTTTACCTTTTAATATCAACATGTTATTCAAGTCAATAGAATCATTTTAAAAATAATTTTTAATTTTTTTTGATGAGCATTCGAACAAAACAGCTTGATTTTTTGAAAGAGTCGAAATAAAAAAAATTACACAAAACTTCTTTCCGTAGTATTTTTTGATAAACTCTTCGACAAGTTTTGAATATCTTAAAAATGTGAATAACATAAAATGAAAAAATCGGTTCAATTGCTTTTTTCTTGTTTATTGGGGATGACCACTTTTTCGGTCGGCATAACGTCGAGTTCAGCTGGTCAAATGTATATTTACCAAGATAAAAACGGTAGTACATTACTAACTAACCGAAAAAGTTATGATCACTCACTTAAAAAAGTAAAAGTGACATATTACCCTGATAGTAATATTCATAGTTATACAAACTGGGGAGCATCAGAAGCCTCTGTCCTGCCGAGTTATAGCAAGAATAAAAATGCTTTTGACCATATTATTAAACAAGCTGCCCTACAGCATGGTGTATCTGAAGGCTTAATTAAGGCTGTTATGCATACCGAGTCAGGATTTAATGCAAATGCCCGCTCTCCTGTGGGTGCGCAAGGTCTTATGCAACTTATGCCTGCGACTGCACGTCGATTTAACGTAACCAATGCCTATGACGCTCAGCAAAATATTTTTGCAGGTGCAAAATATCTAAGCTGGTTACTCAAGCGTTTTCGTGGCAATACACAAATGGCCCTTGCAGCTTACAATGCAGGTGAAGGTAACGTTGATAAATACGGTGGTATTCCACCTTTCCGTGAAACACAAGATTACGTGCGCCGTGTAACAAGTCGATATCAAAACTTATATGCATCTGGTGAAGGGTTTTCATCTTTTTCCCCGACTTCTAATACTTCAGCACAAGTCACTTCTCAATCTTCAAATTTAGCGGAAAACACTACTGCTCAAATAGCCGTACCAGCACCTAAATATTCCTCTTCTCGTCAAATTGTGACTTTATCGAATGGAACATTTACTGATGCGCCTAAGGGTACTTATGTCACGAACAATGCCACAGCAATTGCACATATTCGGATAGAATAAAAACGTTTACTGACGGTTTCATGCCGTCAAGTTCATGTACCTTAAATTGTAATGATCTATTACCTGATCTTTACCATTTAGGCGAATTTAACCAATAATTCTTTAAATTTAGGTACATTCTGCTATGTTAAAGAATGTATCAATTCCTTATTTTTTTCTTGAATTTTTCCCCTAAGCCCCGCATATTAGCTGCATGATTTAGAATTTGTAAATCAGATAACATTTTATTTATAAGAGGGTTTTCTCAATGATGCGGATTGGTTTGTTTTTGCTTACCAACCTCGCGGTACTGGTTGTAGCTGGCATTATTTTGTCACTCTTCGGTGTCGGTAGTTACCATGGCGCGGGTGGCTTGAATCTAGGCAACCTTTTAGTGATCTGTTTTGTGTTTGGTATGGTGGGATCTTTAATCTCATTATTCATGTCAAAATGGATGGCTAAAAAAACGACCGGTACAGAACTGATCGACCCGAATGCTCCCCGTAACCAAGCTGAAAGCTGGTTATTGCAAACAGTCGCTGAACTTTCTCAACGTTCTGGTATTAATATGCCAGAGGTTGGTATTTTTCCATCATATCAATCCAATGCCTTTGCAACAGGCTGGAATAAAAATGATGCCTTAGTTGCCGTTTCATCTGGTCTACTTGAGCGTATGAATAAAGATGAGCTACGTGCTGTGCTTGCGCATGAGATTGGTCACGTTGCGAATGGTGATATGGTTACCCTAGCACTCATCCAAGGTGTCGTGAACGCCTTCGTTATGTTCTTTGCTCGCGTAGTGGGTGATTTTATCGACCGTAATGTTTTTGGTCGTCAAGATGATCAAGCTCCTGGTATGGGTTACTTCCTCATTACGATGGTTCTAGATATCGTGTTCGGTATTCTCGCTTCTGCCATTGTCATGTGGTTCTCTCGTTACCGTGAATACCGTGCTGATGAAGCAGGTGCACGTTTAGCTGGTAAACAAGCAATGATTTCTGCTTTATTACGTTTGCAAGCTGAAACAGAGTTACCTGATCAAATGCCAAAAGAAATGAAAGCATTCGCAATTGCGGAAGGTAAAGAACAAGGTTTTAGTTTAGCTGCTTTGTTCCAAACTCACCCTACAATTGAACAGCGTGTTGCGGCTCTACATCAGTTAGATTGCCCATAATATGCTTAAAAAAAGCCTCCATTGGGAGGCTTTTTTTATTAGATTGAATGGAAGAGTCCCCAGAGAAAACTTATCCCCCACCACATCGCAAAACCAATAAGAATAAGTACAAATAAGCCGAGTAAATCAGGTATATGTAGCCATAGCCAACTCACAACAGGGTTACGCCAAAAGGCTGAATGCTGCTGTTTCTTTTCCAGTTTCTCGTGTAAATAGGGATGAATTACATGGATATCGCTCTGAATTGCATATTCTTCACGTATGTGAGTATGAACCACCTCTAATGCTTTTCTGCTAGGGCGAATAAAAATATCGAAAATAGTTCCTGCGATCGGAATACATCCAACGACAGCATCCACTACAGCCAATTTTATTACTGGGGTTAACTTATGTTGGGGCACCCCAATTTGCTTGGCTTTATATATGGCGTAGCAAGTCAGAACAAAACCTGCTACATCACCTGCAATTGGAATCGTACTTAAGGCAGCATCTGCTCCAATACCCTGCTTTGTAAAGGGAATACGGACCGCACTATCCATCATGGTTGCGAACTTGGCAAGGTCTCGTTCTAATGCGATGACCTGTTGCTCTGTTAATTTTTTTTGTTGGGACATCTCAATCAAATATATGGAGAAAAGTTAAACTTAATATACTTGATTTGATGCCTCTTTTTAAATTGTTAACTTTTAACTCGAAGCTTTCGATTTAAATAGCGAACGCAATAACACATACATGACTGGAATAAAGAATAAAACCAGCACAGTACCAAACATAACGCCGCCCAAAATACTAATCCCGATTTCTTGACGACTTACAGCACCAGCACCCTGTGCAAATACAAGAGGAATAACACCAGCACCAAAAGCTAAAGATGTCATTAAAATCGGTCTTAGACGCAAGCTAGCGCCTTCTAAAGACGCCTGAATGGCATTCTTGCCCTTTTCTTGAGCCAAGGCTGCAAACTCAACTATTAAAATTGCATTTTTACATGACAACCCAATCGTGGTTAACAGTGCGATCTGGAAATACACATCATTTGGTAGTCCAAAAATATAAGAGAAAATAACACTTCCCCCTACGCCTAATGGAATAGATGTCATCACAGCGGCTGGAATGCTCAAACTTTCATATAAAGCTGCTAAACATAAGAAAATAAAGCCTGCCGAGATTAGATATAAACAGACTGCCTGATTTGTTGACTTCTGCTCTTCAAAAGATAAACCTGTCCACGCTAAACCCACATCCTTTTGTTGATTGACAAGTTGCTCAACATCTTTCATTGCCTGACCTGAACTACTGCCACTCGCAACATCTGCTTGTAACTGTAAAGCACTATAACCCATATAGCGTTTTACAATTTCAGGAGCCCCACCCCAGCTAAAGTTAGCAAACGAACTAAAAGGCACCATTTCATTTTGGTTATTACGTACAGACCAGTTATATAAATCGTCAGGTTTCGATCTGAACTCAGCATCACCTTGAATCATGACTCGCTTAATACGGCCACGGTCAATAAAGTCATTTACGTAAGTTCCACCCCACGCACTTGAGAGAGTGTTATTAATTGCAGGTAACTCTAAGCCATTTGCTAATGCTTGTTTTTGGTCAATTTTAATGTTTAAGTTTGCTTTACTATTGGTTGACTGCTTATCAAAGTTTTCAAAAGTCGAGTAGCTTTTACTTTGAGTTTGCAACTGACGGAAAGTCCTATCTAGAAAATCTTGACCCTGTCCATTTAAATCTTGGATCCATAAATCTAAACCATCTGTTTGACCTAAACCATTTACCGAAGGAGGTAAAGTCACATTGATTTGAGCATTATTAAAATGGCTAAAATATTTCATCGCACGCTTTTGTATAGCATCTGCCGAATCACTTTTTCCAGTACGTACATCCCACGGTTTTAAAGCAACAAAGCCTTGCGCTAGGTTCTGTCCCGTACCAGAATTATTTCGACCATAGCGAATTAAAACCAAATCGACATTTTTATCTTCTTGAGATAAGAAATATTGACGGACTTGCTCACCGATTTTCTGACTTTGAGACATCGGAGCGCTATCGACGAGTTTAATTTGAACACTTAAAATGCCTTGATCTTCTTTAGGAATAAACCCACTTTTCAAACCACTATAGAACAGCATAAAAACAGCAATCAGAGCCACAAAAATAACAACAACCGATTTACTGTAATCAATACTTGTCTGTACGATCTTTATATATTGATTTTTAACTTGATCAATTTTCTGGTTAAACCAAACTGCCCAACGCATAGGCTCAGGGTTAGGCTTTAAAATTAAGGCACACAAAGCAGGTGTTAGAACTAATGCAACGATGAGTGACAACGCCATAGCTGCCACTAAAGTAATGGAAAACTGGCGGTAAATCACCCCAATTGAGCCACCTAAAAAGGACATTGGAATAAAAACAGCAGTTAAAACCAATGTAATCCCAATTAAGGCGCCACTAATTTCACTCATTGACTCAATTGCGGCTTCTTTAGGTGTTAAGTGCTGTTCATGCATGAGCCGCTCAACGTTTTCCACGACCACAATCGCATCATCAACCAGCAAACCAATAGCGAGTACCAGTGCAAACAAAGTTAATGTGTTAATACTAAAGCCGAGCACATATAAAACACCAAAAGTTCCCAAAATAACGACTGGAACGGTAATACTCGGAATAAGAGTTGCGCGCCAGCTTTGCAAAAATAGGAACATCACCAAAATTACTAGAATAATGGCTTCCACAAGAGTCTTTACCACCTCTTTAATTGACTCTTGAACAAATGGTGTATTATCTCGTGGATAAACAATTTTATAACCAACAGGTAGCTTGCTTGTAAGCTGATCTAGAGTCTGATGGATGAGTTTAGAGGTCTGAATGGCATTCGCACCCGAAGATAACGAAATACTCACACCTGCGGCAGGATAACCATTAATAGTATTAAAAGATTGATAGTTTTCTGCACCTAGCTCAACTCTGGCTATATCTTTTAAATAAACATAACCTGCCATTTTATTGGACTTTACGACAATATTTTTAAAGTCTTCGACTGTTTTTAGTCGCGAACCTGCTGTAACTTTAGTATTTAAATATTGCCCATCGATAACAGGTAAATCACCAATCGCACCCGCAGCAACTTGTGTATTTTGAGCAGTGATTGCATTAGCAACATCACTTGGCATTAAGTTATATTGTTTTAATTTTTCTGGATTTAACCAAATTCTCATCGCATATTGTGAACCGAATATATCAGTTTCACCGACCCCTTCAATACGATTCAAATTATCTACCACATGTGTAGTTAAATAGTCTGATAACTCAATATTTCCTGTTTTTCCAGTCGAGTCATATAAGCCAATCACCATAAAAGTATCGCCTAAAGACTTACTCACGGTAACACCTTGGCGCTGAACTTCATCAGGTAAACGGCGTATTACCCCACTAATGCTATTTTGTACTTGTACCTGCGCGGTATCTGGGTTTGTTCCATTATCGAAACTAATGGTAATGCGGCTACGTCCAGATGAATCACTTGATGAACTAAAGTAGAGTAAGTGATCAATACCTTGTATTTGTTGTTCTAAAATTTGAGTAACACTTTGCTCAACCGTTTGCGCATCTGCCCCACTATAACTTGCCGACACTGTAATTTTTGGAGGAGCAATGTCAGGATACCGTTCTACGGGTAAATGCATGACCGAAAAAATACCAAAAGCCATAACAATGATCGCCAATACATTGGCAAAAATGGGGCGATGAATAAAAAATTTTGATAGCATGGCTGCTCGGTATGATGTCGTTAATTAACAGAAGTAATGCCGCTTTGAGACCTTGTGATCATCAACGAGCGGTATAAAAAAGACAAGTAGAATTAGAACAATAAATGTAATTAAGACAAAAACAAAGGGTGATATACCTTTTCCAACAAACCGATAAAAAACCAGTTAAATAGTGTCACTGAAAATTCATGAATTCTTCATGATCGTGTCAAACTAAAACACCAGACTTGAGGCGTATTAACTAAAACAATATGGGTAGAATTATGTTTAAAAAAGCACTTTTATGCTTAAGTTTAATGAGTCTAGTTGGTTGTAATGATGATAAAACTGAAACCTCAACAACTACACCAGAATATCAATATCCTAAAATTTTAGTAATAGGACACCGCGGTGCTAGCGCTTTGCGTCCTGAACATACCTTAGCTTCATATCAAAAAGCCATTGATGATGGCGCTGACTTCATTGAACCCGATCTGGTATCAACAAAAGATGGTGTACTGGTTACCCGTCATGAAAACGAAATTGGTGGTACAACAAATATAAGTACCCTCACCCAGTTTGCGGACCGTAAAGTCACAAAAAATATTGATGGTGTAGATTTAACAGGTTGGTTTACAGAAGACCTCACTTTAAATGAATTACAACAAGTTAAAGCACGTGAGCGTATTCCAGAGTTCCGACCAGCAAATACAGCTTATAACGACCTCTATTCAATTCCAACCCTAGAACAAGTCATTGAACTTGCCGAAGCAAACTATAAGAAAACCGGAAAAATTATTGGTTTATATATCGAAACCAAACATCCGACTTACTTTAAAAATAAGGATTTGGCTATGGAGGACACGCTTCTTAAAACTCTTGCCAAATATCAATATACACGTGATATCGCACCTATCTATTTACAATCTTTTGAAGTCAGCAACTTAAAATATTTAAAAGATCAATTAGACCTTCATAAGACGCTTAAACATGCACAAATCATTCAGTTATATGATGCAAAAACATCTCGACCAGCCGACTTTGTCGAATCTGGCGTATCTAAAACATATGGTGATTTAGCCACAGCACAAAGCTTAAAAGATGTTGCTAAATATGCAAATGGTGTAGGCCCAAGCAAAAACTACATTCTCAATTTCAATAACGATGGTTCAGTACAAACCACTTCATTTATTACTGATGCACATGCAGCTGGCTTAAAAGTACATCCGTATACTTTCCGCCCAGAGAATAACTTTTTACCACAGCCTCTAAAATGTAGCGATAAACCTGCTGAGCGTTGCCCAACAGGCGCTTTAAAAGAGTTTGAAGTATATTTCAAAGCAGGTGTTGATGGTGTCTTTACAGATGACCCTGCTCTCGGTCGTGAAGCAGTTAATAATTTTGAGAAAGCAGCAAAATAGTTAAATACTTAATAAAAAAACAGGGCATTGAATGCCCTGTTTTTTTATTTATTTTTCTACGACATTATCAAAATATAAAGGAATCCATTGATATTGCTCTGCATTCACTTTATACACATGCCCGATTCCTGGGAATGGTAAATGTGGAGCAGCTACCCATTGCTGCTTATTTGAAATTTCAGCAAACATTTTTAAACGAGTATTAATTGCCTGCTCTGAATTTACATCAAAATCCACCCCGGTTTTTGGAGCATCAAACTGTAAAGAGTGTGAGTGTACAATGTCTCCAACAAAGACAATTTGTTGACCTTTACTTTTTAAACGGAAGCTATGGTGACCCGGTGTATGCCCTTGTGTATTGATCACTTCAAAGCCTTGAATAACATCACCATCTTTAAAGGTTTTGAATGCTTTTTTCGCTTGATACGGTGCAAGTGCAGCTTTTACATTTTTAACAGTGCTTAAATAATTTTCTTTTTGACTCGCTGGTACTGTTTTTTCAGAAGCTGGATTTAACCAATAATCAGCTTCACGTTCATGTGCATAGATGGTTGCATTAGGAAATACAGCTTTTCCATTTTGAGCAATACCACAAACATGATCTGGGTGTAAGTGTGTCAACAAAACCGTTTTCACATTGGCAAGTTGATAGCCTGCCAATTCAAGATTTTTAGCAATTGAACCTAACTGTGGACCAAAACAACTTGAAGCACCACTGTCAACAAGGGTCAAACTTTTACCGTCGTCTACTAAAAAGGCATTTACCGAAGTTTGAATTCCCTTTTCATTAAGCGCAGCATACTTCGTTAAAATTTTAGTCTTCTCGGCCTGACTCAAATTTTTGAACAATTTAGGATCTAAATAAATGGTGCCATCAAGTAAAGAGGTGATGCGATAATTACCAAATTGATGCTTATAATATCCGGGCACTTGTTGAGCTGAGGTTGGTTCTGCATAGCTTACATGTAAGCCCCCCATGACAAGTCCTAATGCTAAAAATAGTTTTTTCATCTCTTCTTCTCTATCAAGTTATAAAGTTAAAATCTTTAAAAAATATTTAATATTTTTTTTAAGGGCCGCGTTATATAATGCATGAAATGTGTCAGAAATATAAGTAAATGAATAGCTATTCTCCTTATAAGGGCAAAACTGGTCTTAAGCGTATATTAAATGCAACGGGCTACTCTATTTCCGGATTTAAAGCAGCTTATAAGAATGAGGCAGCTTTCCGTCAAATTGTTTTGATTAATCTTATTTTAATTCCAGTCAGTTTTTTTCTTGATGTAACCCGTGGTGAACATGCCCTTATGATTATTGTATGTTTATTTGCAATGATCGTTGAACTGTTCAATTCAGCTATTGAAGCAGTGGTTGACCGAGTTTCTCTTGAAAAACATCAGCTTTCTAAAAATGCAAAAGATATGGGAAGTGCAGCTCAATTTGTTGCACTGTCTATTATTGCAGTTACATGGCTTGTCATTTTATTAGGCTAAAAAAAACCATGCTTATAAAGGATAAGCATGGCGTAACAAAATAGAGGAAATACAGCTACTTTTCCTGACTATAAGTTTAAGAATATGAACTTAACTTTTTCTTAATTTATATAAGAAATAAAAAAATCCCTGCAAATGCAGGGATTTTTTTATTTAGACGTTGATGTTTAATTACATCATACCGCCCATACCACCCATACCGCCCATATCTGGAACAGCTGGTTTATCTTCTGGAATGTCAGTAATCATACATTCTGTAGTTAACATTAAACCAGCTACAGAAGCAGCGTGTTCAAGTGCAGAACGAGTTACTTTAGCAGGGTCAAGAATACCCATCTCTAACATATCGCCATATTCGCCAGTTGCAGCGTTGTAACCGAAGTTACCTTCACCAGCTTTAACTGCATTAATCACTACAGATGGCTCATCACCAGCATTTGCAACGATTTGACGAAGTGGAGCTTCGATCGCACGGCGTAAAATGTTGATACCCGCTGTTTGATCTTCGTTAGCGCCTTTTAGGTTGTCTAATACATTTACAGCACGTACTAGCGCAACACCACCACCAGCAACCACACCTTCTTCAACCGCAGCGCGAGTTGCATGAAGTGCGTCGTCTACGCGGTCTTTCTTCTCTTTCATTTCAACTTCAGTTGCCGCACCGATTTTAATTACAGCAACACCGCCTGCTAATTTAGCAACACGTTCTTGTAATTTTTCACGGTCATATTCTGAAGAAGATTCTTCAATTTGAGCACGGATTTGTTGAACACGTTCAGCAATAGCAGCTGCATCGCCAGAACCATCAACAATTACAGTGTTTTCTTTAGAAACAGTGATCTTGTGTGCAGTACCTAAATCTTGAAGAGTCGCTTGTTCTAAAGACATACCAACTTCTTCAGAAATAACAGTTGCGCCAGTCAAGATCGCGATATCTTGAAGCATTGCTTTACGACGGTCACCAAAACCAGGAGCTTTAACAGCACATACTTTGATAATACCGCGCATGTTGTTTACAACAAGTGTAGCAAGTGCTTCACCTTCAACATCTTCAGCGATAATAAGAAGTGGTTTACCAGTTTTAGCAACTGCTTCTAAAACAGAAATCAATTCACGAATGTTGCCGATTTTTTTGTCAACAAGAAGAATGAACGGGTTTTCAAGTTCAGCAGTTAAAGTATCTTGCTTGTTTGCAAAATACGGAGAGATATAACCACGGTCAAACTGCATACCTTCTACAACGTCTAATGCGTCTTCAAAGCCAGAACCTTCTTCTACAGTAATTACGCCTTCTTTACCTACTTTTTCCATCGCTTGAGCGATAAGTTTACCAACAGTAGTATCAGAGTTAGCAGAGATAGAACCAACTTGTTCGATCGCTTTAAAATCATCAGCAGGTTTTGCATTTGAACGGATATTTTCAACTACAGTTCTTACTGCAATGTCGATACCACGTTTTAAATCCATTGGGTTCATACCTGCAGTTACAGATTTGATCCCTTCATTTAAAATTGCTTGAGCAAGTACAGTTGCAGTTGTTGTACCGTCACCAGCGATGTCGTTAGTTTTGCTAGAAACTTCACGAACAAGTTGAGCACCCATGTTTTCAAACTTGTCTTTTAATGAAATCTCTTTAGCAACAGTTACACCATCTTTAGTGATGTGCGGAGCACCGAAAGAACGGTCAATAACTACGTTACGACCTTTAGGGCCTAAAGTCACTTTAACCGCATCTGCAAGTACGTTCACACCTGCAATCATTTTTGAGCGAGCTGAATCACCAAATTTTACGTCTTTAGCTGACATATTAAACTCCGAATCTTTTTAAATACTAAATCTGATAATGAATTGAGTTATGGATTGATTAGCCTTCCAACACAGCTAAAATGTCTGACTCTTTCATGATTAAGAGTTCTTCACCACTTACTTTCACTGTTGTACCTGCATAAGTACCAAACAATACTTTGTCACCAACTTTAACATCCAAAGCACGTACGCCATTCTCAGTGATTTGACCATTACCTACTGCAATTACTTCACCTTGAGATGGTTTTTCAGCAGCAGAACCTGGAAGTAAAATACCGCCAGCAGTTTTGGTTTCTTCTTCTACGCGACGAATTACAACGCGATCATGTAATGGACGAATGTTGCTCATAATTAACTCCACCAGACTAAGTCTTTTTGATTAATCGTTATTGCTTTTATCTAGAGCAATAACAAAATATTTAGATGTCACTTTTGTGGGGATGAAAAAAAAGGCTTCAAGGGGAAAATGAAAAAAAACTTACCTTTTTTGAATATTTTTTAAACAATCAAGTGTTTAATCCCATCTAAACCAAATCAATATGAAGTGAACTCAGCCAACTGTTCATTGAACCTGTAATGCTGAATCTTTCCTGTATTTGAAACCGTATTAAAGCTATTCGGATTATGATGATATAGACGAGTAGAAGTCGCTGTTCCTGCATGAATATCATAAATAGGATGATCTATTTCTAATTGATAAATCTGCGTTAAATCATAGACAGCCGTTTTATGCAAATGCCCATGCAGCATTCCAAATAATCCTGTTGTACTCCACTTTTCTAAAGCAATTCTAGCCAAAACAGGACAATCCTTTGTCCCATGTTTATTATCTGGAGATGTATAGAAAGGTTGATGGAAAACCACAAGTTTTATTTTATTCTCTGGCCCTTTCTGTAAGCGTTCATAAGTATCTTGAATTTGTTCAATCGAAATATGTCCACGTGTGTGATAACGACGGCGTATGCTGTTTACCCCAACAATATAAAAATGTTCAGTTTCTAAAGTCGGCTCTAGTTCACCAAAAAAATATCGATATCGGGTAAATGGAGAAAAAAAACGGTTCCAGACATGATACAAAGGAATATCGTGATTACCTGGCACAACAAGATAAGGAATATTGAGGCTGTCTAAAAACTGTCGACATTTAAAAAATTGTTCATATCGGGCACGTTGAGTAATATCTCCACTCACCACAATCACTTCAGGCCTATGTTGGGTACAAAAAAGCCGAATTGCATCTAAACACTCTTTTTTTTCTGTCCCAAAGTGTAAATCAGACAGCTGTAATAACATTCGGCACCATAATATTTAAAGCATTTTTTTCTACAGTGAAATTTAAAGGTGTTTTCATCTCTATTATTTCACCATCCAACGCAACCGTAAGTTTAGATTTTTTTGCACAATCGACAACAACATGGTTTGCACAAAAACTATATACATCTTGTGCATCTTCCACTTTACCTTGAATCCACTCCCATAGCATGTGCAGTAAACTTAACTTATCATTTTTTGTAATTACAACCCCTGCTACTCGTCCTTGTGCAGCACATTCAGCAATTCTTAATTTCATATCACATAGTTGCAATTGATTATTGCCAAAAAAAATCAAAGGGGTTTTAACGGGATATTTATTTCCATCTACAGTCACAGACAGTTTCATGGATTTATTGTCCCTTAATAAAACATCCAAAGCTGAGGTGTATGCATGTAAAGGTAGTCTTCCTAAATATTTATTGTAGAGTTCGCGCTTTTTGATAAAAAGTGGATATAAACCCAAGCTCGCATTATTTAAATAAATATGATCATTAATTGCTGCCACGTGTACTGATCTAGGTGTACCTGTAGCGATCACTTTAGCGGCCTCGAGCAAATCTAGAGGAATATCCAAAACTTTGGCAACATAATTAAAAGTACCTAAAGGCAATATTCCCATCGGAATATTGGTATGTCTAAGTTTGGAAGCCACTGCATTTAATGTCCCATCCCCACCAGCTGCAACAACAACTCCTAAATTTTCACTTTGACTATGCCTATGGATTACTTCGCTCATCAAATCATCAAAGGTGACATCCTCTGCTAATTCAAAAACTTGTATTTCAAAACCAAATTCGGTGAGTACAGTCATTAATTGTTCATACATATCTTCATGTTTTGAAGCATGAAAACCCGATTTCTGGTTATAGATGATAGAGAGAGGTTTTAAAGTCCGCATTTTTATTATCTTAAAGAGGATTTATCTGTATTTTGTATAGAAAATCACCTAATAAAAGTCTCTTTATGTAAATTTTGAATGATGATCATTTGTTTAATCAATAATAATTCTCAAGAAAAAATTAAACATCAAGTTATTGATTTTAAAAAAAATAAATAATATAAATAACACACATACAACATAAAAATGTAAAGAATAAAATAGGTTAAAAAATAATAAATATATGATTTTAATCAAAAAAATCTAAAAATTAAAATATCTATTTCTTATTCTTTAGTCTTATTTTTTTTATGATTTTATGCTTTAATACAGCCACTTTTTTATTTGATCTTTCATTGTACCTCAATGAATGACTTGTACATTGTTGTACATATTTTGAATAGGCCTCACCATGACCACAGTGAACGCACCAGAATTCGTTCGTCATCCTAAGCTTATCGCATGGGTTGAAGAAATTGCAAACTTAACCAAACCAGCAAAAATCGAATGGTGTGACGGAAGCGAAGAAGAGTATCAACGTCTAATCGACTTGATGATCGCTAACGGCACCATGCAGAAGTTAAACCAAGAAAAACATCCTGGTTCTTATCTTGCAAATTCTGACCCATCTGACGTTGCGCGTGTTGAAGATCGTACTTACATCTGTTCTCAAAAGAAAGAAGATGCTGGCGCGACAAACAACTGGGAAGAACCAGCTGTTATGCGTGAAAAGCTAAATGGTTTGTTTGAAGGATCAATGGAAGGCCGTACAATGTACGTTGTGCCTTTCTCTATGGGTCCACTTGGAAGCCATATTGCTCATATCGGTATTGAGTTAACTGACTCTCCTTACGTTGCTGTTAGCATGCGTAAAATGGCTCGTATGGGTAAAGCAGTTTATGACGTGTTAGGTACAGACGGCGAATTCATTCCTTGTATTCATACCGTAGGTGCTCCACTTGCTGAAGGGCAAAAAGACGTTGCATGGCCTTGTAACCCTGAAAAATACATCGTTCATTATCCAGAAACTCGTGAAATCTGGTCTTACGGTTCTGGTTATGGCGGTAACGCATTACTTGGTAAAAAATGTTTAGCACTTCGTATCGCTTCTGTGATGGGACGCGAACAAGGTTGGTTAGCTGAACACATGCTTATTCTTGGTGTGACTAACCCACAAGGTGAGAAACACTATATCGCTGCAGCATTCCCATCTGCGTGTGGTAAAACAAACTTCGCAATGTTAATTCCACCAGCAGGCTATGAAGGCTGGAAAATTGAGACTGTAGGTGACGATATTGCTTGGATTAAACCAGGTGAAGATGGTCGTCTATACGCAATCAATCCAGAAGCTGGCTTCTTTGGTGTTGCTCCTGGTACAAACACAAAAACGAACCCTAACTGTATGGCAACTCTTCACAAAGATGTTATCTATACAAACGTTGCGGTAACTAATGATGGTCAAGTATGGTGGGAAGGTCTTTCTAAAGAAATTCCAACTAACTTAACCAACTGGAAAGGTCAACCTCACGTAAATGGTGAAAAAGCTGCTCATCCAAATGCGCGCTTCACTGTTGCTGCTGGTCAATGCCCTTCTATCGATGCTGACTGGGAAAATCCAGCAGGCGTTCCGATTTCTGCATTTATCTTCGGTGGTCGCCGTGCAGATACGGTTCCTTTAGTTTCTGAAGCATTTGATTGGGTTGATGGCGTTTATAAAGCTGCAACTATGGGTTCTGAAACTACTGCTGCTGCTGTTGGTCAACAAGGTATTGTCCGTCGTGACCCATTCGCAATGCTTCCATTTGCGGGTTACAACATGGCTGACTACTTCGATCACTGGTTAAGCCTTGGTCAAGACGTAAGTTCAAAAGCTGAAGCTGCTGGTAATAAATTACCAAAAATCTTCAATGTAAACTGGTTCCGTCGTGATGCGGAAGGCAACTTCGTATGGCCTGGTTTTGGTCAAAACATGCGTGTTCTTGAGTGGATCATTGACCGTTGTGAAGGTCGTGCAAACGCTGTTGAAACACCAATTGGCCTTGTTCCAACTTACGATGACTTGAACTGGGAAGGTACTGATTTCTCTAAAGAAGAATTTGACCTCATCACAGCTCAAGATAAAGATCAGTGGGTTACTGAAATTGAAAGCCATACTGAGTTATTCAATAAACTTGGTGAACGCTTACCAAAAGCATTAAAAGAACGTCAAGCAGCTTTACTTGAAGCTGTAAAAACTGGCTTCTAATTGCTAAATATAAAAAAGGTCGCCATGTGCGACCTTTTTTATTATGCGGCATCATCTTTTTGTCGACGTCCAGCTAAATAGCTTTCCAAAATTTTTATTTGTTTTTCATCAAATGCCAAACCTAACTTAGTTCTACGCCACAATATATCTTCTGCTGTATTTGCCCATTCATTTTCACATAAATATTGAACTTCAGATTCAAATAAACCGTGACCAAAATCTTGTCCTAACTGCTCAAGAACTTTTTGTTCATGCAACATACCCCAAACTCGAGAGCCATACGCATTTGCCCAGCGCGCAGCAAGTTGCTCATTTACCCCTTCCACTTGGTTTTGAATCTTTATAACTAAATCTTCAAGTGTGGTCCAATTCTCTGCACCAGGTAATACTTCATTTGCTGTCCACTCCTCTCCCATTTCTGTGAAAAACGGGTTAAGTTGCTCCAGAGCAGATTCCGCTAATTTCCGATAAGTTGTAATCTTTCCACCAAATACAGACAATAAGGGAGTCATTTTATCTTCCACTTGCAATGCCACTGTATAGTCACGTGTAACTGCCGAAGGATTATCTGACTCATCATCACATAAAGCCCGGACTCCTGAGAACTGACTTACAATATCTGCACAGGTAAGCTGTTTTTTAAAATGCGAATTTGTCACCGTTAGAAGGTAATCAATTTCTACTTCCGTAATTTTTACCTTTTGTGGATCATCCAAATATTCCTGATCAGTCGTACCTATTAATGTGTATTGTTCTAAATAAGGAATTGCAAACACGATACGCCGGTCTTCATTTTGCATAATAAAGGCCTTGTGGCAATCATACAGTTTAGGCACAACAATATGACTTCCTTGTATAAGCCGAACTTGATATGGAGATTTTAATTGTAGGTTTTCACTAATAATTTGCTCTACCCACGGGCCTGCTGCATTTACTAAGGCTTTTGCACGTATTTGATAAAAGTCAGTCCCGCTTTGTAGTTCCAAATGCCACAATTCTTGTTGTCTATAAGCCTTAATACATTGTGTCCGTGTTACAACTTTGGCACCCTTCTCTTTAGCTTGCAGTGCATTTAACACGACAAGACGTGCATCATCTACAGTACAGTCAGAATACTCAAAACCACGAGTGATGGCTGGTTTTAAAGGACTATCTTCTTTGAAATAAATGAGATTTGACCCTAATAATTTTTCTCGTTTTCCTAAATGATCATAAAAAAACAAGCCTGCCCGAATTAGCCATGCAGGTCGTAAATGTGGTCGATGAGGCATAATAAAACGCATTGGTTTAATAATATGAGGAGCTTTAGCCAACAAGACTTCACGCTCCACTAAAGCTTCTCTGACTAGCCGAAATTCTTTATGTTCTAAATAGCGCAAACCGCCGTGAATTAATTTACTGCTCGCAGAGGACGTGTGACTAGCCAAGTCGTCTTTTTCACATAAAAATACCGATAATCCACGACCTGCTGCATCATTCGCAATACCAACGCCATTAATACCACCACCAATCACGGCAATATCATATATTTTTGAATAATCATTAGTTTGTACTGTCATTTCTCATTTCTTTTTATTGTTTATGTTATTAAAAATTAAAACATCAAATTGATGAAACAACAATCAAAAAAGCAGAATAATCAATTTTAAATAGGTACTACGTTAGCTATTCATTGATTACTCTGCTATTTAATTAATTTAAGAAAAAATCAATCCTCTGCCCAATTTTGACTACGCTGAACTGCTTTCAACCAACCTTTATACATAACTTCAGTTTCTTCAAGGCTGGCGCGTGGCACGAAAACTTTTTCTATTGCAGACTTATTTCTTAATTCATTTAAATCTTGCCAAAAACCTGTTGCTAGTCCAGCAAGAAAAGCAGCACCTAAAGCGGTTGTTTCTTTCATAATGGGTCTTTCAACTGGAGTGGCTAAAATATCAGCCTGAAATTGCATTAAGAAATTATTAGCAGTTACTCCACCATCGACTCGAAGTGTACGTAATTCTTCTTCTGCATCTTGCTGCATCGCATCAAGTACGTCTCTTGTCTGGTAAGCAATTGACTCTAAAGTTGCACGAACAATATGCTCTATACTCGCTCCACGAGTAAGTCCAAAAATCGCTCCACGAGCTGTCGGATCCCAATATGGCGCGCCCAATCCTGTAAACGCAGGTACTACATATACGCCATTACTATCCTTTACGCGTGTTGCATAATATTCTGAATCTTGAGCATTATTAATTACTTTTAACTCATCACGAAGCCACTGCACACAAGAACCACCATTAAACACGGCACCCTCTAAAGCATAATTTACTTCACCATTTGCACCGCAAGCAATCGTCGTGAGTAATCCATGTTCAGATCTAACCGCTTTTTTCCCCGTATTCATTAAAAGAAAACAGCCTGTACCATAAGTATTTTTTGCTTGTCCGGGCTCTACACACATTTGTCCAAAAAGTGCAGCTTGTTGATCCCCTGCTATACCTGCAATTGGAATTCCAACTTCTTGCCCACTAATTGTATGTGTATAGCCATATACCTCAGATGAACTGCGCACCTCTGGTAGCATTGCTTTAGGAATATCCAAAGCTTGTAAAAGTGCTTCATCCCATTCAAGCTTTTCAATATCAAAAAGCATCGTTCGCGAAGCATTGGTGAAATCAGTGACATGGGCTGTGCCATTAGTTAATTTCCAGATTAACCATGTATCAACTGTACCAAATAATAACTCCCCTCGCTCAGCTCGTTCACGACTTCCTTCTACATGATCCAAAATCCATTTTATTTTGGTGGCAGAAAAATACGGATCAATCACCAAACCTGTCACTTTACGGACATGATCTTGCCAACCTGCCTTTTGTAATTGATTACATATCTCTGTAGTTTGTCTGCTTTGCCAAACAATTGCATTGTAAATAGGTTTTCCTGTTTTCTTATCCCATACAATTGTGGTTTCCCGCTGGTTTGTAATTCCAATCGCCGCCACTTGTTCACTTTTGATGCTAGCTTGAGCTAATGCCTCTACCCACACCGCACTTTGTGTTGCCCAAATTTCCATAGGATCATGCTCAACCCAGCCTGGTTGAGGATAAATTTGGGTAAATTCTCTTTGAGCAATACTTACAACGTTGGCATCATGATCTAAAACAATTGCTCGTGAGCTTGTTGTTCCCTGATCGAAAGCGACAATATATTTTTTCGGGCAATTTGACATCTGAATATCCCTTTCATTATTTCCACAACTAGCTCATGACGATAAAACATCATGTTGAACTGTATTATTCAAAATTTTCTTTGGAATATATCATTGTTTTTAACGCATATATTGCCTCTTAAACAAAACTTTGGTGATTCTTTATCAAATTTTTAGCTTTATGGGAAAATAATATGCAGTAAGTCAAAATTTAGCGATAAGAACATGCAAGTTGTATAATTTGAAATCACATAAATATTCAACTTATTCCTTTGCTTAAATAATAAACATTGTTTTACAGACATAAAAAAAATAAAGTGAAATACTCCTCTGGATAATATGTAAAAACGGAATAAATTCTCTCTTTTTAAGCATTCAACCCAAGCGAAACATGGAGCGACCCATGGTTGATCAACCTTCTACAGCAACAACTCCGCAACATCATTTAGATACAAAAACTCGCCTAAAATCAATTTTGGGTGGTTCTGCGGGTAACCTTGTCGAATGGTACGACTGGTATGTATATGCCGCATTTACCCTCTATTTTGCACATGCTTTTTTCCCAAAAGGTAGTCAAACCGCACAATTGCTACAAGCTGCCGCTATTTTTGCTGTCGGTTTTTTAATGCGCCCAATCGGTGCATGGATTATGGGAATTTATTCAGACCGTAAAGGACGTAAAGCAGGTCTTACACTTTCCGTCACTTTAATGTGTGTAGGTTCACTTCTTATTGCTGTGACACCAAGCTATGAAAGTATTGGTGTATTTGCCCCTCTTTTATTAGTTGTCGCTCGTTTAATTCAAGGTTTAAGCGTAGGTGGTGAATATGGAGCAAGTGCCACTTATTTAAGTGAAATGGCTGAAAAAAACCGACGTGGTTTTTTCTCAAGCTTCCAATATGTAACCTTAATTGCAGGACAATTAACTGCTCTATGTGTTCTTTTAATATTACAAATGGTATTAACCGAACAGCAGTTACATGATTGGGGATGGCGTATTCCATTCTTTATTGGCGCTTTACTTGCCATTGTGGTGTTCCGTATTCGTCGTGGCTTATTAGAAACACAATCTTTTAAAAATGCTCAAGCTGAAAAAGACCAACCAGAATCAGGCATGTTTGCTTTATTCAAACACTATCCTAAAGAGGCTTTTACAGTATTATTTTTAACAGCTGGCGGAACTTTAGCTTTTTATACTTACACCACTTACCTACAAAAATATTTAGTGAATACTTCTGGATTTACAAAACCCGAAGCCACTCAAATCACCACTTTAGCACTATTTATTTTCATGTGTTTACAACCTGTAGCTGGTGCTTTGTCAGACCGTATCGGACGTAAGCCACTTATGATTGCCTTTGGTGTAACGGGGGTTTTATTTACTTATATTTTATTTAATGCCCTTGCAACCACACATAATTATTGGACTGCTTTCTGGTTATGCTTGGCGGGTCTAGTCATGGTAACAGGTTATACATCAATTAATGCCGTGGTTAAAGCTGAGCTCTTTCCTGCTCATATTCGGGCTTTAGGGGTAGCTTTACCCTACGCGATTGCCAATACATTATTTGGCGGTACAGCAGAGTTTTTTGCTTTAAGTTTTAAAGAGGCTGGACATGAATCTTGGTACTTTATTTACGTAAGTATTATGATCTTCATTTCACTTATTATTTATATTTTTATGAAAGATACTAAGCATCATTCAAAAATTAAAGAACATTAATATTTTAGAAATAAGAGCTAATATCGCCAGCCGATGTTAGCTTAAATCGTGCGATTAAGCCCCAACAATCGTTGTATTTTATGAGATACTAGAGATAAGAATATAAGGATGATACTGATGAATAGAAGTATTTTATGTTTGGCATTAAGCAGTATGTTTGTTTTAACTGCTTGTCAGACCACCCCTCGACAATATAATGGCTCAACTGGCTATCAAATTGAAAACCAAACAAAAACTTCCGCAACTTTAGCTTATACATTGGCTAGCCGCCCCAATCAGCAGTTAGATGAACGTAAATTGCAACGTGCTTGTCAAAATGTATTAGGCGCTCAAAAAGTTTATAAATTGTCAGTTCTAAGCATTAATGAGATTTCAAACCCAGCCCAACAAGAAAATTATGGTGTTCAATTGGGTCAAACTCGCGCCTCATTTGGTTTATCTAATACGCCGAGTTTAAACAATGGTGAAGATTATGCGACTCGTCAAGCGCTTGAAGCACGTCCAAGTACGCTAAAAGTAGTTCGTTATACCTGCTCATAATTTAAATATAAGACGCTGTTCTTTTACAGCGTCTTATAAAAACTTACATTTCTAAATTCTTTAGCTTCATCAAGATCTGGCCAAGTTGATGCGCTTCTTTCATCAATCTTTTGATATTTAGGGTGACTAAAGTTTTTAACACGGCTATCTGCGACCCAAACCTCTGGCGCAAATTTCAAGAATTCATCTAAAAAGAAACGGTTGCACTGGTCATATAAAACATCAGCAGCCAATAAAACATCAACTTGCTCTGCTTTATATAAATCGTCTAGATATTCCAGCTCAACATCATTCAATAAAGCATTTTCACGGCAAGCTGCAAGACTAACTTGATCAATATCACAACAAATTACTCTTTTAGCACCAGCCATTTTTGCTGCAATGGCAACAACACCAGAACCTGCTCCAAAATCGAGAACAACTTTATCTTTGACATGATGAGGCTCTGTAAGTAACCATTGTGCCATTGCTAAACCAGATGCCCAGCAAAAAATCCAATATGGCGTGTCATTCCAAATGCGACGAATAACCTCATCATCCAAGCGATCAGTTGAAAAAACAGGTGGAATCAACCATAAAGAAATAGCCGTTTCTGGTAGCTGTTGTACCATTAACTCACAATTGGGAATAACTTCATTTAATGCTTGAAGTAAATGTTCAGGGGCTTTGGTAAATTGAAAGGTGCAGCTCATAAATAAGCTCAACAATTTATAATTACTATTTGATCATCCGTATCGCGAGCAAGACTAAAACAGTGGCTTAAAGCATGATAGTGGTTAGCTACTAAAAAATATAGTTCAATTCCACTGCTTTAATTACAGCAACTGTTTTGGTCTTGCGTAGCATTCGCTACTCATCCCGAAAGAAAAGTAACATACGAGCTCCTAACATTTGCGTTAAACGGTAGGATGCCGTCGTGAATAAATTAAATTAACCTAAAGCTTTTTCAGCAGCTTCTACAGTTTGACGAATCAAAGTTGTAATTGTCATTGGACCTACACCACCTGGTACTGGTGTATAAGCAGATGCAATTTCTTCGATACCTTGTAATTGGATATCGCCTACACCACCGCCATCACGAGGATGGAAACCAGCATCGACAACCACTGCACCTTGTTTAATCCAATCTTTTTGAATAAGTTCAGCTTTACCCACAGCACCAACAATAATATCAGCCTGTTTAACAAGTTCAGCCAAATTTTGAGTACGTGAATGGCAAATCGTTACTGTTGCATTTGCTTGTAAAAGCATCATTGCCATTGGTTTACCTAAAATTGCTGAACGACCAACCACAACTGCATGTTTGCCCGCAATTTCAATGTTGTTTTCTTTTAGAATAGTCATAATACCAGCTGGAGTTGCTGAACCATATGCAGCTTCACCCATTGCCATACGGCCAAAACCAAGGCAAGTTACACCATCAACATCTTTAGCTAAAGAAATCGCATCAAAACAAGCACGTTCATCAATCTGTGCAGGTACTGGATGTTGTAGAAGAATACCGTGAACATCCGGATTGGCATTAAGCTTGTCGATTTCAGCTAATAATTGTTCTGTTGTAGTTTCTTGTGATAATTCAATTTTTAAAGAATCCATGCCTACTCGACGGCAAGCATTTCCTTTCATGCGTACATAAGTTGCAGATGCGCCATCATCCCCAACCAAAATAGTCGCTAAAATTGGGGTACGACCTGTTTTAGCTTTTAAAGCTTCAACACGTACTGACAAATTTTCTTCAATTTGCTTTGCTAATGCACGACCGTCTAAAACCAATGCCACAGCACATCTCCAAGGTAGACATGAATTTAATGTGCCAATAATACATGATTATTTGGACAAATTTATTCTAGATGTTGCTTTTATGTTCATCTTATCTCAAAACAGTATTGTTTTTTTTCTAAAGGTTGCTAATATGTGCATCACCAAATGTAGGCGGGGTGGCAGAGTGGTCATGCAGCGGACTGCAACTCCGTGGACGCCGGTTCGATTCCGACCTCCGCCTCCAAATTTGGTAAAGCCCGGGTGGTGAAATAGGTAGACACAGGGGATTTAAAATCCCCCGCCCACAAAGCGTGCCGGTTCGAGTCCGGCCCCGGGCACCACTTTCTAGTATAGGAAGCGGTGCAATAAAAAATCCAGCGTAAGCTGGTTTTTTTATGCCTATAAAAAGGGGACTTATTAGCACCCCTCTCCCGCCATATATTTAAGCAGTTTTTTGCTTATCTTTTCCGGGTGTTAAGTTCACATCTAACACCAATTGATATTGTCGGCTTAAATCTACTTTATATTCTGCACTTTTAATTGAATCTACAAAAATCCAGTCTGAACGCACCTGCGCCTGATCCAATGTAACCAATAAATAGCCACGCTGATTTAGATTACAATAAGCCAACTCATCGATAAGTGTAGTAAAGGCAAATTCAAATTGTTGTAGTTGAGCCATTGGAATACTTAAATACTTTTCAAGGCCTGGTGAAGAAACAGAACTTGTCGCCAGCTCAACCCCAACATATTGGCCTTTTTGACTATACAAATAAGATGCCCACGCATTATGAGTATCACCTGACAGAACAATAACTTTTTTATTTAAACTAGCTAAGTTTTCATATACAGTTTCGCGTTCAGCATAATAACCATCCCAAGCATCAAGGTTATAGGGCACGACTGTTGTGACTCGCGCCTTTTCTTGAGCAGTTAAAGTTGGATCTCCTTGAACTAACCGCATTTTTAAGGTAACTAATTCTGTAATCTGAGCATTCATTTTAGCCAACGTTTCCGCCGAAGCTCCACCCGAAGTAATTTGCCCTAAAGACAATAATAACTCAGCAGGAATCCACATCTTACTTATCAGAACTTGCTGACCAATCACATTCCATGTTGCCTTAGATTGCTTTAATTTATCAACCAACCAATCCCTTTGTGTATATCCCATTAAAGTACGCTTTGGATTCGTTAAGTCAGTTTGAAACTTTTGAGCATCCAAACCAGCAGCTGTCATATAATCAGCATATTCAAGCTGTTTATCTCGTGCAATAATACGTGTATCCAACATAGTCAGCTCAACCAATGAGCCAAAATTAAACTGACGATAAATATTTAGATGATCTGTACTAGAAACTGGACGAATAGGCATCCACTCGAAATAAGCTTGTAGAGCAGCTAATTTACGATCAGAAAAAGACCCTTCATTATCTTGGTGATTTTCCGCCCCATCGCGCCAAGCATCGTTTGCTAACTCGTGATCATCCCAAATTACAATGAACGGATGACGCAGATGTGCTGCTTGTAAGTCTTTATCTTGACGATAAAGTGCATAGCGTTTGCGATAATCATCTAGTTTAATAATTTCTTTATTATTATCTGCTGGTAAGGTTCGACCAAGTTTTGCTGCATCTTCCGTCGCATAGCCATCTGCCCCATATTCATAAATATAATCACCCAAATGAATGATGACATCAACATCCTGCTTTGCCATCTCACGATATACGTAAAAGTAACCCGCCGGATAGTTAGAGCAAGAACACACTGCAAAACTAACTTTATTGGTGCTTATTGGTAATGTTTTAGTTTGACCAACAGATGAAATTTTATTACCAAAACGAAAACGATAATAATAAATGGTATTCGCCTGTAGTCCTGCTGCATCCACCTTCACTGTAAAATCGTCAGTCTTACTCGTTTCAACCATCCCTGTCTTTAAATTCTGCTTAAACTGATTATCTGTAGCTATTTCCCAAGTAACCTTAAGACGCCCACTAAGGTCTACTGGTGTTAATCGCGTCCATAAAATCACTTTATCTTGCAAAGGGTCACCACTGGCAACTCCATGTAAAAAATCTGCTTGTGCTTCTGTACTTTCATCATCTGAACCATCATTACAACCCGTAAAAGCTACAGGTAAAGATAACGCCCCAAAACCGAACAGACTTTTTTGAATTAATTCTCGGCGTGAAATTTTCTCTGACATACAACTACCTAAGTTTTAAGCAATGAGTGCTTTAAACTTAGGTCTACAAGATGAACAACTGATATCAATTTGATGAAGAAATTATGACTTAAGTAGATCTTATTTTTAAATAGATGTACGAACTGATTGAAAATAAAGCAAACTATCCGATTTTCTCTTGCCAATCGCTTTCTTGTCATCTATTATTGCGCACATGCCCGGGTGGTGAAATAGGTAGACACAGGGGATTTAAAATCCCCCGCCCACAAAGCGTGCCGGTTCGAGTCCGGCCCCGGGCACCATTTTCAAATATTGAATTTGGTGCAACAAAGAATCCAGCGTAAGCTGGTTTTTTTATGCCTAATTAAAATGAATTTCACGATAAGACTATTAATATTTCTGTGTAACACCCCTTCTATACTAAGGTTTACACTACAGGTCTTTTTTCTGGCTCTATTTCTTTCAAAAATGACAATTGGTACTTTTCACGTTGCTCTCAACCAAACATGATTTTTTAATTAAAGCAATCGAATAGATAAATTCAAAGCATTACAACAAAAGGAAAAACTTATTGGATCAGTTTATTAGCAAATGCCGACTATCAAGAGATATGATGTTCTAGTTTTTAAAATTAAAGAAACAAATAAAACTCACTCAAAAGCATCTTGTCATTTATTAGATGCATTTAAAAATATTAAGAATCGAGAGTAATCACCACTCTCGACTCATAACCAGCTCTTCCATCTCAAGATCTAAATATCCTGCACCTTGCGCCACCATCATCATTGCTTCAGCAATATAGTCAGCCGCACAATCATCCAGTGAAGAATCAAGATCTTCGAATTGTGGTTTCATTTCATTAATTTCTATAACAGTTTGATGAGCATATCGATAGATATCCTGATCAACTAAAGCAGACTTTTGAACTTTTTTAGCAAATTGTTCAATTAGCTGCTTGAGTTCAGCGACTAAAATATCTGGATAATACTCATCATCAAACATTGGGAGAAGTAAGTCTTCGAACATACAAAAGTTTACACAGCATCAGAAACCTGCCGCTTATAACATATTTTCAAAATAATAACGACAATTTTCCCTGACTCAATTATCCAATCTATTAAATTAATTAATCATGATCTGTTTATAAAAGCCTATTTTTTTCAAGCTTGTTCCATCGCATTCCAAACGAGAATTGCATCATGCATCGCTTTTACGTCATGTGCACGAACAATGGATGCACCTTGCTGAATACTCAGCAAATGCCCCGTAACACTTCCTACCGCACGCTGATCTGCAGCTACCCCCTGTAAAGCCTCGCCAATGAAACGTTTACGAGAAAGACCCGATAAAATTGGATACCCCATTTCACTTAGCTTCCAGAATTCATTTAAAAGCTTCAAATTTTGCTGCGCATTTTTTGCAAAACCAAACCCAGGATCAATAATAATATTCTGTTTTTTTACACCTGCAGTTAAAGCCTCTTCCACGCGCTGCTGAAGCTCTTGTATTACATCTAACGTTACATCCTTATATTGATCTAGCTGATTCATTGTGGTGGGCTCACCACGCATATGCATGATCACCACAGGTATATCCAACTCTACTGCAGTTTTTAAAGCATTTGGACGAGTAAGGGCACGTACATCATTCCAAATATGTGCACCCACTTCTTTCGCTGCCCGGATAACTTCTGGCTGACTTGTATCAATCGATAAAACCACATCATATTTAGCCAAAGCTTCAACCACAGGCACAACTCTGCGAATTTCCTCTTTTACACTCACCTCAGATGCACCTGGCCGAGTAGATTCACCACCAATATCTATAATTGTGGCGCCTTGTTCAATCATATTTAATGCATACGCCACAGCTTGGTCTAACTGATTATGTTTTCCACCATCACTAAAAGAGTCTGGTGTGACATTTAAAATACCCATAACGTGTGGCTGTGATAAATCCAACTGAAGCTGTCCACACTGTAAAATTTGCTGGGGTAAAGGCATTAACTGCATAAAAAGCTCCGGTTTAAAATGAGGCGGGTATTTTAGCAATTATCCCCCTTATATGCTGTTGATTTGTTTTCAGCTTGACAGAAATAACTCCCATAAAAAAAGCCACATGACTGTGGCTTTTTTCTATAGTTTTTTAATTCATCGCTGGTAATGGCGGTGGTGTAGATGGACCATCTTTTGGTGGTTCAAATGCAGCTACTGGGTTTTCAGCAATATATACCTTAGGCGGTTGTGGTTCACGACCTTCCATAATGTCACGAATTTGATCACGATCAACGGTTTCCCATTCCATCAAAGCTTTTACCATTGCATGTGCAATATCTTTATTACCTTCCAAGATATTACGCGCAACTTTATATTGCTCATCAAGAATACGGCGTACTTCTTCGTCAACCATTTGTTGAGTTGCTTCAGAAATCGTACGACTACCTACATTTCCAAAGAAACCATTTTGGTTTTCGTCTTCGTAAACCATTACACCCATTTTGTCAGACATACCGTACTTAGTAACCATTGCACGCGCCATTTTAGTAGCTCGCTCAAAGTCATTTGAAGCACCAGTAGATTGCTGTTGAATAAATACTTCCTCAGCAATACGGCCACCAAACAAAATCGCAATTTCGTTTAGCATCTTGTCTTTATAATGGCTAATCTGGTCTTGCTCAGGTAACTGCCAAGTTACACCCAAAGCCCAACCACGTGGCATGATCGTTACTTTATGAACAGGATCTGTACCCGGCAAAATCTCTGCAACAATTGCATGACCCGCTTCATGATAAGCAGTTGCGCGACGCTCTTCTTCACGTAGAACCATCGACTTACGTTCTGGACCCATGTAGATTTTGTCTTTTGCATCTTCAAAGTCATGCATATCGACAGTATTCTTATTACGACGTGCGGCAAATAATGCAGCTTCGTTAACAAGGTTTGCCAACTGCGCACCAGAGAAACCCGGTGTACCACGTGCTAACACTTTCATGTCCACACCTGTAACTGAAGGTAATTTTTTCAAATGTACATTCAGAATTTGTTCACGACCACGAATATCCGGTAAACCAACCATTACTTGACGGTCAAAACGACCTGGACGCAATAATGCTTTATCAAGCACATCAGAACGGTTAGTTGCAGCAATAACGATTACGCCTTCATTGCCTTCAAAACCATCCATTTCCACAAGCATCTGGTTTAAGGTTTGTTCACGCTCATCATGACCACCACCTGTACCTGAACCACGGTGACGACCAACTGCATCAATCTCATCAATAAAGATGATACATGGCGCATGACGTTTCGCTTGCTCAAACATATCACGGACACGGGACGCACCCACACCCACAAACATTTCTACAAAGTCAGAACCTGAAATGCTGAAGAAAGGAACCTTCGCTTCACCAGCAATTGCTTTAGCTAATAACGTTTTACCAGTACCCGGAGGACCAACCATAAGTACGCCACGAGGAATCGTCGCGCCCAAACGTTTGAATTTTGCAGGGTCTTTTAAGAAATCTACAATTTCAACAACTTCTTGTTTTGCCTCATCACAGCCGGCGACGTCAGAAAAATTGACTTTGATCTGGTCTTCAGAAAGCATTTTTGCCTTCGATTTACCAAAGCTCATCGGTCCATTCTTTCCGCCTGCACCACCACCCATGTTACGCATAAAGAACATGAATAACAAAATGATTAACAGTACAGGGAAACTAGCAATGAGAAGTTGCATCAAAATGCCTTGACGTTGTGGAGCAGTTCCCTCAACAACAACATTTTGCTTATTTAAGCTTGGCATAAGCTCAGTGTCTTCAACTTGCGGACGAACAGTTTCAAACTGTGATCCGTTAGTTTTTTCACCATTAATATTTAAACCGTCAATTGTGACTTGCTTAATTTGGCCACTATTCACCGCTGCAACGAAATCTGAATATTTCATCGCAGTAGGCTTGTTGCGGTCACTGATATTACTGAAAATTAAAATCAGAACACCAAGTATTATTAGCCACAATACGGCATTCTTGAAGTAATCGCTCAAAGCTTTATTCCCATATCGATCTAATTTGATCATGCCCAAACTTGGCCGATCGTCATAAAAGCAGCAACTGTATTGCTTGCGGATAACCTAAAAGTACAAAATGCACAATTTTTAGGAGCTTGGCAAGTAAACTTTATCGCAATGCTTTCTTACGCCCTTGTCCAACCAAAAAAACTTCTTTAGATCGTGCCCGAGAAGCTGCTGGTTTTACTGTTTTTAACACATCAAAACTATCAACTACTTGTTTACGAAACTCATCGAATCCTGTGCCTTGGAACACTTTAACCACAAGCTGTCCATTCGGACCAAGAACCTTTTGAGCAAAATCTAAAGCCAGTTCACATAAGTAAATCTGTCTAGGTTGATCAACAGCCCTATTACCAGATGTATTGGGGGCCATATCAGAAATTACAATGTCTACTTGTCGCCCATTTAAAATATTTAACAAATTTTCAAATACATCTTCTTCTCTAAAGTCTCCTTGTAAGAAAGTGACATCAGGCAAAGCATCCATAGGTAAAATATCGGAAGCAATGACTAAACCTTTGCTACCAACAAGTTTCCCAGCGATTTGAGACCAACTACCAGGAGCCGCGCCTAAATCTACTACAGTCATGCCTGGCTTAATCAACTTATATTTTTCTTGAATTTCAAGAAGTTTATAGGCTGCTCGAGCGCGATATCCTTCCTTTTGTGCTTTTTTTACAAAAGGATCGTCCAGATGTTCCCTCATCCATACACGACTACTTTTCGACAATTTCTGGTTTGTAATGCGTGTTGCCATAACTCACTAAATATCAAAAAAACTTCTGATCGCTCATTGTACGTGAAAATTACTCTCATTACAGTACGGATGTAGCGTAATCTCACTAAGTTTTACAGTTTTTTTCCAATAATGTTGATCGATTATTTATACAGTTTTTCGTACATCTGGATTTAAGTTTTTTGCTATACTAAGCCGTTTTTAAAATCAGGTATTTTTAATGGCCGCTTTATCTATCCATGAACGTAAACGTTTACGTCAAATTGGTCATGTGCTTAATCCGGTTGTCATGATTGGTGGACAAGGCTTAACAGACGCGGTAATCGAAGAAACGCTTCGTGCTTTAAATGATCATGAACTTATTAAAGTTAAGATTGCTGGTGAAGACCGTGAAGCACGTACTGCAACAATTGACGCAATTGTAGAAGCGACAGGTGCAGAAGCTGTGCAAAAAATTGGTAAAATTGTTTTGCTTTACAAAAAAGCAGCTAAGCAAAACCAACATTTGTCTAATCTTGTTCGTCACGCTCATCTAGCAAACTAATTTGATTTGACAAACTATGGCAAGTTACGAACTATCAGCTTTTGATCGTTTTCATGCTGTTTCCGTTGTTGGCGCAATTGAACAGCAAGCACCCTATACCTTAAATATCGGTTTTTGGATTCGTGATCCAAATCAACTTATTCTTTGGCCCCAAGAAGTCGCGGCTCATCCTCGTCAAGATTTTTTGTGGGAAGAAACTTGTTTCGAAATTTTTGTTGGCGTGCATGACGAAGATTATTACCGGGAAATTAATCTCTCCCCTTCTCAAGCATGGCAGTTATATCAGTTTGAAGAATATCGCTATCCGGAAAGTATACCTCCCCTTGCTGCTTACGATATTGAACTGAATCATCTCAAGCGCACTCACTATGGCTTAAATGTTAGTCTCGATTTCGGGCAATTTATGCAACAGCACCGCTTGAAATGGTCAAACCTTTATTTAGGTTTAACTACAGTTTTAAAGACTAAAGATGGTATGCAGTACTATGCAATGCAGCATAGTGGAAAAAGTGCAGATTTCCACAATAAACGTGACTGGTTACATCAGTTCTAAAAAATAAAAAAGCGAGAAATTAATTCTCGCTTTTTTATAGCTGGGCCGAGCCAGAGATCATTAATTGTCTCTTGCTTTATTCCAAGCTTCGACTGCATTATTTTTTGTACGCTTAATACTTTCACTTAAAGAATCTTTGTGTTTCAAAGAAATCTGGCTAATATCACCCTTAAGCTCTTTGCTCACTTTCGTTAAATCTTCAATGAGTGCATTGATTTCAGCTTTCAAAGCATTTTTAAGATCAGATAACCCATCTTGGGAAGTGCTAAACTGAGCTTTAATCACATCAAGGCGTTGTAAAATATCTTGTTTAATTTGAACAAATTGATTTTGAATATTCTTATTTAATTCGTGAGTTTCAGCTTCAATTTTCTCTTGAGTTTCGCTTAAAACTTCTTTGACTTGTTCTTGAGTTTCAGTAATTGCCTCTTTTACCTGAGATTTTGCTTCTGTAGCAACTACTTTAACTTGCTCAGTTTTTTCAGCAACAGTTTCTTTTACCTGTGCAGTTTTAGCAGTTACTGTTTTTTTCGCCTTAGTTGTAGTCGCAGCTATGGCTTCTTTCACTTCAGTCACCTCCGCTTTTACCGACTCAACTACTGCTTGAGTTTTTTCACTCACATCTTTTGAAACTTCATTATTGCTCATACTATTTCCTCGTATTGTTTATTTTTTAACTAGCAATACAATAAATCCAGTTCCAAGAATTCCCCATACAAATTGTTAGACAATTTATCAAAAGTATCTAATTCAGATAAGCGGATATTTTTTTGTAAAAAGCAAGCAATGAATTATATTTTTTAGCAGAAAAGAAATAGACTTTGGAGGGTTCCATGCGTATAATGCGCTGTTAAGTTACAAGCGGGCAGACCGATAGGGAGGGCATGTTTTATTCAAACATCGCCGATCTTTTTTGGGTCTACTCGCTTTTTTACAGCCGAAATTCAGGAGCTTTGGTTTGAGCATCCCCGCCATTTTAGCCCTCGCAGATGGAACGATCTTTAAAGGAACGTCAATCGGCGCAACGGGAAGTACGACTGGAGAAGTCGTTTTTAACACAGCCATGACAGGCTATCAAGAAATTTTGACTGACCCAAGTTATGCACAACAAATTGTGACATTAACTTACCCACATATTGGTAACACTGGTTGCAACGCGGAAGACGTTGAATCTGGTCGTATCCATAAAGTATGGGCGAATGGTTTAATTATTCGTGACCTTCCTCTACTACACAGTAACTTCCGTGCTGAGCAGTCATTGAGTGAATATCTGCAAGAACACAATGTTGTTGCAATCGCAGATATCGATACGCGTAAATTAACACGTATTTTACGTCAGACAGGTGCACAAAACGGATGCATCCTTGCCGGTGAAAATATTACTGAAGAAGAAGCAATTGCAAAAGCTCGTGCTTTTGGTGGCTTAAACGGCTTAGACCTTGCAAAAGAATGTTGTGATCCAACTGGTTTTGAATGGTCTGAAGGTTCATGGACTTTAGGCCAAGGCTTCTCTCAACCTGAATTAAAATATCATGTAGTTGCATACGATTACGGTGTCAAAACCAACATCTTGCGTATGCTTGCAGACCGCGGTTGCAAACTAACCGTTGTTCCTGCAGAAACTCCGGCTGAAAAAGTATTGGCACTTAATCCGGATGGCGTATTCCTCTCAAATGGTCCTGGCGATCCAGCTGCTTGTGATTACGCGATCGAAGCTGTAAAAACTATTGTTGAAACCACAACATTACCTGTATTTGGTATCTGCTTAGGTCACCAAATCTTGGCTCTCGCTTCTGGTGCAAAAACTGTAAAAATGAATCATGGTCACCACGGCGCGAATCATCCTGTACAAGATCTTGAAGATGGTACAGTGATGATTACTTCACAAAACCATGGTTTTGCTGTAGATGCAGAAACATTACCGGCTAACTTAAAAGCAACGCATAAATCATTGTTCGACGGCACCTTACAAGGTATCCGCCGTACAGACAAACCGGCTTTCAGCTTCCAAGGTCACCCTGAAGCAAGCCCTGGTCCACATGATTGTGCACCTTTATTCGATTATTTCATCGAACTTATCGAAGCATCTAAACAGTAATTACGGAGCGAATAATGCCTAAACGTACGGATATTAAAAGCATCTTAATTATTGGTGCTGGCCCGATTGTGATTGGACAGGCATGTGAGTTTGACTACTCAGGTGCTCAAGCGTGTAAAGCACTTCGTGAAGAAGGCTATCGTGTTATTTTGGTTAACTCTAATCCAGCAACCATCATGACAGATCCTTCAATGGCTGATGCAACTTATATTGAGCCGATTACTTGGCAAACAGTTGCTCAGATTATTGAAAAAGAGCGTCCAGATGCAGTATTGCCAACCATGGGTGGACAAACAGCATTGAACTGTGCGCTCGCACTTGATGAAAATGGCGTATTAGCAAAATACGGCGTAGAACTTATTGGTGCATCTAAAGAAGCGATTGAGAAAGCCGAAGACCGTAAACTCTTCGATATCGCTATGCGTAAAATTGGCTTGGAATGTCCAAAAGCTGCCATTGCTGAAACAATGGAAGAAGCTTTAACAATCCAGTCACGCTTTGGTTTTCCGGTAATTATCCGTCCATCATTTACAATGGGTGGTTCGGGCGGTGGTATTGCATATAACCGCGAAGAATTTCTAGAAATTTGTGAACGTGGTTTTGACCTCTCTCCTACTCACCAGTTATTGATTGATGAATCTTTAATTGGCTGGAAAGAATACGAAATGGAAGTTGTTCGTGACAAAAACGACAACTGTATTATCGTATGTGCTATCGAAAACTTCGATCCAATGGGCGTTCATACTGGTGACTCAATTACCGTTGCTCCCGCTCAGACATTAACAGACAAAGAATATCAATTGATGCGTAATGCTTCAGTTGCAGTTCTTCGTGAAATTGGTGTTGAAACAGGTGGTTCTAACGTTCAGTTCGGTATTAATCCGAAAGATGGACGTATGGTTGTTATTGAGATGAACCCTCGTGTATCTCGTTCATCTGCTCTTGCATCTAAAGCAACAGGTTTCCCAATCGCAAAAATCGCAGCAAAACTTGCTGTTGGTTATACTCTTGATGAACTGAAAAATGACATCACTGGTGGAGTAACTCCTGCAAGCTTCGAACCATCGATTGACTATGTGGTAACAAAGATTCCTCGTTTTAACTTCGAGAAATTCCCACAAGCAGAACCTGTATTAACCACTCAAATGAAATCTGTGGGTGAAGTAATGGCAATTGGCCGTAACTTCCAGGAATCTGTACAAAAAGCATTACGTGGTCTTGAAGTTGGTGTAAGCGGTTTTGATGAAAAGATCGAAGCTGGTGCAACAAATGCAAAAGAAACCATTTTAAAAGAGCTTAAAGTTCCAGGCCCTGAGCGTATCTGGTATGTAGCAGATGCTTTCCGTCATGGTTTCTCTTTAGATGACGTTTTTGAAGCAACTAAAATTGACCGTTGGTTCCTCATTCAAATTCAAGACATCGTTAAAACTGAAGCTGAAGTAAAAGCTTTAGGTTTTGGTGACTTAAACGCTGACAATATCCGTGCTTTCAAACGCAAAGGTTTATCTGACCTGCGTATTGCTGATCTTATGGGTATTTCACAAAAGCAATTCCGTAAGCAACGTTGGAATTTGGGTGTTTACCCAGTTTACAAACGTGTAGATACATGTGCTGCCGAGTTTGAATCTGGTACTGCATACATGTATTCGACTTACGATGAAGAGTGTGAAGCAAATCCATCAAATCGTGACAAGATCATGGTGATTGGTGGTGGTCCAAACCGTATTGGTCAAGGTATTGAATTTGACTATTGCTGTGTACACGCTGCATTAGCTATGCGTGAAGACGGTTATGAAACAATCATGGTTAACTGTAACCCTGAAACTGTTTCTACCGACTATGACACATCTGACCGTCTATACTTCGAACCTGTAACACTTGAAGATGTGCTTGAAATTGTACGTACAGAGAAACCTAAAGGTGTAATCGTACAGTACGGTGGTCAAACTCCTCTTAAATTGGCACGTGCTTTAGAAGAAGCTGGGACACCAATCATTGGTACATCACCAGATGCAATTGACCGTGCAGAAGACCGTGAACGTTTCCAGCAAATGATTCAACGTTTACAGCTTCGTCAACCAAACAACAGCATTGTAAAATCTGCTGAAGAAGGTATCTCTGAAGCTGCAAAAGTAGGTTATCCGTTAGTTGTTCGCCCATCTTATGTACTTGGTGGTCGTGCAATGGAAATCGTATATAACGAAGAAGAACTTAAACGTTACCTTCGTGAAGCGGTTCAAGCATCTAACGAAGCTCCTGTCCTTCTTGACCGTTTCCTAGATGATGCAACCGAAGTTGATGTTGACTGTGTATCTGACGGTAAAGACGTTGTGATCGGCGGTATCATGCAGCATATTGAACAAGCTGGTATTCACTCAGGTGACTCTGCATGTTCAATTCCTCCTTATTCTTTATCAAAAGAAATTCAGGATGAAATGCGTCGTCAAACTGTTGCGATGGCAAAAGAACTTGGTGTGGTTGGTTTGATGAACGTTCAATTCGCAGTTAAAGGCGATGATGTTTACGTTCTTGAGGTTAACCCACGTGCTTCACGTACAGTTCCATTCGTATCGAAATGTATTGGTGATTCTTTAGCAAAAGTAGCTGCACGTTGTATGGCTGGTCAATCGCTTGAATCTCAAGGATTTACTAAAGAAATCATTCCAACACACTTTGCTGTGAAAGAAGCTGTTTTCCCATTCGCTAAATTCCAAGGTGTAGACCCAATGCTTGGACCTGAGATGAAATCTACAGGTGAAGTAATGGGTGTAGGTAAAACATTTGGTGAAGCATTCTATAAAGCTGTCTTAGGCTCAAATGACCGCTTACCAGGTTTACCAACCGAAGGCGAAGAAAAAATTGCTTTCTTATCTGTTCGTGAATCTGATAAGAAATATATAGCTGATATCGCTAAAAAGTTTGTGGCATATGGCTTCAAACTAGTGGCAACAGGTGGAACGTATAAAGTACTTAAAGAAGCAGGTTTGGAATGTGAATCTGTGAATAAAGTAACTGAAGGTCGTCCACATATTGTTGACCGCTTGAAAAATGGTGAAATACACCTTATTGTCAATACCACTGAAGGTAAACAGGCTCAATATGACTCTGCAATGATTCGTCGTGCTGCCCTACAAGGCAAAGTGTATTACACAACGACTATCAATGGTGCAGAAGCTGTTTGCCAAGCCTTTGCTGTGAAATTGCCAATGGATGTATACCGCTTGCAAGATTTAACTGTAGGTTAATTTGTTACCGATAAGTCCCGTCACCTTATCGGTGGCGGGATTTTTTCATTTTTTTTAACTGTGTTTTCTCAACTTAAGAGGGACCAAAATGCAACGCTATCCAATGACCCCTGAAGGTAAAATTGCCTTAGAGAAAGAATTACAACATTTAAAATCTGTTGAACGTCCACGTATTATTCAAGCCATTGCAGAAGCACGTGAACATGGTGACTTAAAGGAAAATGCTGAATATCATGCTGCGCGTGAACAGCAAGGTTTCTGTGAAGGTCGTATTCAGGATATCGAAGGTAAATTAGGCGCTGCTCAAGAAATTGATGTCAAAACACTTGAACAAAATGGCCGTGTTGTTTTTGGTGTGACAGTAACAATCGAAAATCTTGATACTGAAGAACGCAAAACTTATAAAATTGTTGGCGATGACGAAGCAGATTTTAAAATTAATAAAATCTCTGTGAACTCACCAATCGCACGTGGGCTTTTGAGTAAGAGTGAAGGCGACGAAGTAAAAATCGTGACTCCTCAAGGCGAAGTCGAATATGAAATCGTAAGTGTAGAATATCTCTAAGATAATACACAACTAGCCCCTCTTTATGAGGGGTTTTTATTCAATACCATTGATATATTTTCGGGAAATCAGAAATGGATAACTCTTTAATTAACACTCCAGTTCGTCATTGGTGTGAATTTGAATTTATCCATAAAACTGTTAAAAACCCGAATATCCATATTAAAGGTAATTACTCATATTATTCAGCTTATTGGGATCAAGGTTTTGAACGTTATGTTGTACGTTATTTACATGACAAAGCCTCGACACCTGACAAACCAATTGATCAACTTCACATTGGTAATTTTGTTTGCTTTGGCGCTGAATGCGTAATTATGATGGGTGGTAACCAACTTCATAGACCCGACTGGATTTCGACTTTTCCTTTTGATACCCGTAGCTTTTTAGCAGCTGGTGATACTGTAATTGCCGATGGCTGTTGGATTGGTAGTCGTGCAATGATTATGCAAGGAGTCAAACTTGGTGAAGGTGCAGTAGTTGCAACGGGAGCAGTAGTAACTAAAGATGTTCCACCCTATGCAATAGTAGGTGGCGTGCCTGCAAAAATTATTAAATATCGCTTTACTCAAAAACAAATCGATAAACTGCTTGCTTTAAAACTTTATGATTTAGATGAGAAGCAAATTTTGAAAATACGTGAGTATTTACAAACTGAAGATATAGATGCTTTATCTATGCATATTGAAAATATGCAGAGTCTATAAAGATATATCTAGAGAAATTTATTGTTATAAAATCACAAATGATTACGTGCTTGAATTTAAATCGTCAAAAAATAAGTATAAAGTATTGAATAAATAAGCATCATTACAATAAGGAAAACACTCATGTTATATCAACATATTCTTGTACCAATTGACGGTTCAGAAACTTCTATGATCGCCATGAAAGAGGCAATCAAACTGGGAAAAGCGCTAAAAAGTAAAATTACGATTGTACAAGTTATGGCACTTGACCCATTTATTGCTGATGCATATGTAAAAATTGGTCAGACTAATGAGTTGATTGAACGTACAAGAACCTATTTGCTCGATATTTTAAAACAAGCAAAACAAGAATTTGCTGATGAAGGCATTACTGTTGAAACTAAACTGCTTGAAGGTTTTGTCGTACATGAAGAAATTATTGAGGCGGCTCAAGACTTAAATGCAGATCTGATTGTCATGGGTTCTCATGGCCGTACAGGAGTCCGAAAACTTGTACTTGGCAGCGTTGCACAAAAAGTCTTAGGCGAAAGTCATATTCCTGTTTTAATTGTTCGATAATTTCAATATTGCCTATCTTGTTGATTTTAATAATTTAGGCAATAACTTTTAAATAAATACATTTTTCAGTGCCTTTAAGGCTGCCAAGCAAATTGTTTTAAGTTCACTTTGCCATTCAATAAATAGACTCCTTCAGCTTCCAATTTTGTCTGCTGAATATTTTCCCCCTTTTCATTAAATTTACTTAAGCTAATTTTACCTTGGGAATTAATAACACGATACCAAGGCACCTGATGATCTACCTCAAGATGTTTAAGCACATATCCAACTAATCTGGCATGTTTAGGTAAACCCGCCATACGTGCTATTTGTCCATAAGTTGCCACTTTTCCGTATGGAATTAAAGCGATGACTTCTAAAATTTGTCGATGTAGTTCATACTGAGTTGTCAAAAATGGACTCCATAAAAATTGACATCGTTCATATCATATAAAAATTTACTTTAAATCTCTTTAAAATAATATGCAGAGACAATGCGATGAGTATGAAAAAAACCTTATTGATGATTACAGGGACCCTTCTTTGTGTTTCTTGTACAACTAATCCTCCTCAACAAAAACCTAAGTTATCAGAAGAACCTGCTAATAACAGACCTATCGTTCCGGTAACTTTTGTTTTTACAACCAACCATCCATCTGCTACACCCTTTGATAACCTGACACAGATGCGAAAAGAAGTCGGCATCTTAAATAAATATTATGTAGATGACCAAGGAAATAAAATATTTAATTTCAAATTAAACCGTTATATTTCTTATCAAGATTTTTCGAAATTGCATTGCGAACTAGACAATGAAATAAACCAGCCTCGTCCTATTTCCATAGGTGCTATCCCGGCAAGCGTCAATGCATGCTTTCCTAAACGTACGGCACGTAAAGAAGTAATTATTTTTATATACGATGCGTATTCAAAAAATTTAGAGTTTGATGACGTGACAAGTCGAACATTCCGTAATAATGGAAAACCCTTTATTTTATTAGACTGGCATAGATTAAATTATAATATACAAGCAGGGAGTATTCATGAAATGGGGCATGCTTTCGGCTTAAAACATGTGTGTGTACCTAATGCAAAAAAAACTACCCCGACCAATATTATGGCCAGTGCTGAATGTAAATTAGGGAGTGGCGGTTTAAGAAACTTAGGTTTTACCCCATCACAGCTTCAAACGGTTTTATCAACTTATAACCAATACTCTTAAAATTTAATTTCAACATAAGCCCCTAAGTCATCTTGGGTAGCAATGTAATTCTCAGAGGTCAGGAAAGACGTCATGTAAGTACTAGCCTTTGAGAAGTCTTCGGTATCTACCGGATAAGGCTGCCAAAAAGTTTTTAGATTATTAGTATAAATTGGATAAAGACGAAGCAAATCCTTTGCTAAATCTAGTCTAGCTATACAGCCGAATGGTAGAGCATTTTGCTGCTCATATTCCCCATCACTATTAAACACGGCATTCCCAATACCAAAGACTACTGGTTTTTGGTTGATGATCTGGATTGGTTGTATGGTATGAGCACCATGACCAATAATAAGGTCAGCACCAGCTTGAGTGAGAATAGTAGCAAGCTTAATTTGCTCTTTTGTAATTGTTTTAAAATCCATGCCCCAATGACAAATTACAATAACTTTATGCTCAGGGTGAGTCAGCTTATAGAGACCAATTTGTTCAAGCAAAACTCCATTTAAACACGCAACTCCACTCTTGTGGCCTAAAGCATAAAAATCATAATCTAAATAGGCAGTGTCTCTGTGCCAATAACCGTTAAAAATAGCATAGTGCTTGTTATTAAAAGTTAGTTCAAAGTAGTTGTGAGCATCTTTTTGATTTAAGCCCGCACCAATATAAGCAATATTGGCCTGATCAAGTTGCTCTAGTGTATAAGCTAACCCGCTATCGCCATAATCTTTTAGATGATTATTTGCCAATACGACATGATTAAGATGAAGGTTTTTAAATTCTATTAATGTTTTTTCAGCTTCAGCTTTAAGAATAAATGGCTTTTTATAGGCTAAAGGTGATTGAGTTTCCAAAGCAAAGACCGCTTCAAAGTTAGCAATATTTAAGTCATTTTCACCTAAAAAAGCTTTTATTTTTTCAAATGAATAGCTGTATCCATATTGTTGTAGAGCATCTGTCTGTCCTTTGGACTTACGCTTTTCAGTATAAATTTCCCCGAAATAAGTATCACCCAAAATATTGATAATGCCACTTTGAGTAGTACAAACTCCGGGTTTTACATTCTGTTCTTGGAAGCAGTGATAGTAAGGAATCAAGTGTTCAGCACGATGAATATCATCCAAAAAAGAGAAAAATCCAATAGTTTGATTTTCTTCAAAGTAAGTGAGATAAATTTTTCTAAATGAATGAGTAAGATATAAAACTGTTACTAGGGACTGAGCCATTAAAGGCGTTGGAGGAAGATAAACTTTACCTTTAAAATTTAGCTCCTTAACAAAAAACAGTTTTCTGATTTCAGTTGGATAAGTATAAATATTTTTGACTAATAAAAACAAATATTTGAACTGGTTTTGCGTACCTTTTTCTTTTAACTTTAAATGATAGTGGGCAGCCCTTTCAGACAAATTTAAATTTGCTTGTTCAAGTTTGCCAAAAAGCATATTACTTAAAGCATCTTTTACATCTGCTGTCTGAGTAAAAATTAAGAACTGCAATAGTTCAGTAAAGGTGTAATGTTCAAAAGGCTTTAAGCCTAGATTTTGCTGCCCGACTTGCTCAGATAGGTGGTCAGGCACAACATAAACATCTTGAGCCTGTATGTTTTTTCGTTGGAATTGTTCTAATGCATAGTCAATGAGTAAGAGCGTTGAAACATCCTCATCAAATTCGAGTTGCCATAACGCCTCGTCAAAACTTGTAGTGTCGACATGTGCTAACAACTTGATTTCAACAGGTTGATATTTCATGCTTCATCACTCTTGTAATCTTTAACATAAGCGATATATCCCGATAGGTTATGTTCTTGATCATCAATCCGTACTCGAAAACGATCATGGCGAATATAAAATGCATGTAAAATTTTATCTGGCCGAGCCATATACATGGCCATTTCCGGATAAAAAAATCCTGTGGTTTGAAAATCTGCTCTAAACTCAATTAGCTTTTGAAGCTCTCGCATATAAGCTTGTTCAAAAAGTGCTGTGTGCCCCTGCTCTTTCAAGCGACTCACCATTTTATAAGCAGCCATTAACATTTCTAATAAAGTTGCATATGTCGTTTTTCGATTTCTAATAAAAATAAAATGTTTTAAATAATTATTTAAACCAAAAATAAAATATTTTTCTTCTGGACATATTTTAGTGAGTTCATTTGTACAATAACTTAACCAATGGTCATGATATTTTTCATATCTTTTTTCAATAAAACATTCAAACATTAATTTAACAGTTTCTAACAATCTAGAAGCTTGGTTAATTTGATATAACCTTAATAAAGCTAAAGCAGCTTCACCATCATAATAAATAATCCTGAATTTTTCTTTTAAATTATAATTTGGATAATTTAATACATGTGTCGTTGATCCATTTGAATCTACTAGTTTTAAAATACCATTTGCGAGTTTTTCTGCATATTTTTGATAATCATTTTTTTGGGTGATCTCTTGATATTTTGTCAACATTAAAATAGCAGCCGCATTGGCACCTAATTTAATTTCAAACTCCCCTGCTTTACCATCAATCATATAAGCACTAGATGAATCTTTTTCTTTATAAAAATTGCTAAGTGCATAGTGAATAGCAGCATGTATTTTAGGCCAATATTCTGGCTTACTTTGCACTTCAAATGTTTCTAGTAAGGCATAGACCGAAGTACAGTGGCGTACCGTATTATAGTTACGAATGTCACGATCATAGGCAGAAAAATAACCATAAATAAATTTGCCATTTTCTTGAATCTGGTCGTGCAGAAATGCCGAATTTTGTTCTATTAACTGCTGAAAATGCTGTTTTCTATTGTTTGAAATTCCTCTAATACCATTCACATCATAGCGACTAGCTAAATTAATAAACTGGTCATTTTCATAAAATGCTGCGTAGGTATCAAAAGTCCAAATATCTTGCAGCTCTTGTAATTTAATCTGCGGTTTTGTAGCGTTATATTTTTGCTTAACTGCATAATTTAGGTTTGTTTCGTCAAAAAAGTTCGGTTTGTCGTAGCTCAAGCCTCGAATGATTGCTTTTCCGTAAATCTCTTGCTCAAGGAAAGCAACTGAACAGTGTTCATCAAATCCAATGCCTTTACGGTAGTGGTTGTTGTGAAATTGATGGTGAACCTGCTGTTCTACTTCCTTCCAAGCTTGTTTCGCTAAATTATATGCGATATCGATTTTTATATAATCAGCAAGTGCTACTTGGGTAAACTGGTCATTAATAAAATCTAATAATTGTATTTTTGCTTGTGAAAAGCTTGTTTTTTCACTATGCCATACGCTACATCTTTGGTCTTTAAAGCCAAATGATATAAATAAAATCGTCTCATCCTGAAAGTCTAAAACATGCGGAGTGATATTTTTTAACCAAAGGTTAAGTTGTCTTTGGAAGTTTAAAAATGCAGTCACTCGAATTAAGTCCTTATCTGTTATTTCTTGTTCTATAAAATTTTCAATACATCATAACATGAACACTCTAAATGCAAGGTTAACATATTGTTTAAAAATAAAAAAAGAGAACCCTAAGGTTCTCTTTTTGATGGGTTAACTATCTATTAATAGATAATTTGACCATTGTTAAGAAGATCATTAAGCGTTAATGATGTTCTAGCTTGATCTAAATGAATCGTCAACAATTGTGTACTTGAATAAGTTAAACCCAAGCCATCACGGTCAACACTGATAGTGGCATTTTGTGTCGTAGCATCATAGCTTACTGATACATACTGACCAATAGTTAAGCTGTTCGGATGAGTAACTAGTAAGTTACTAATATCGATCTTATCAGCCTGACTATCGGTTGCTGTATTACCTACATGGAAATCAGTCCATGTATCTACACCACCCACTGTTGTGTTACCACCTGTTGCATTATTTACACCAGCAGCCGTTAACGTATTGTAAATCAAGGTATCCGAGCCATTGCCAAGCGTAAATGTATCATTTGCCGCTGTACTTACAGCTAGGCTGTTCAACTCTTGACTTAAGTTGATTGTTAATGTGCTAGTTGACTCTGCTCCAGTCACTGATACGAGTTTATAGTTAATCGTGTCAATCGTAGCATTTGCCGCGCTATCAAGAGCTTTATAGTAGTACGAACCATCATGATAGAGATACAAAGTACCTTCACCAGTATTGATCGCCTGACCAGCAGCAATTTGGTAATTTCCAGGGGTGACTTCAACATACAATTGAGAAGCAGCTGAAGTATCTGCAACTCCACCAGTCGTATCACCTAACAAGATATTACCGTGAATCCAATCTGTTAAGCCGTCAGGTGTGTATTGATTTAGGTGAGTTACCGTAGTTGATACTTGCGTATCAATAGTTACAGTACCGATCGCTATAGTGGTTAATGTATAAGACACGCGATACAGACCTGCATCTAAATGAGATACTGTTTGGTCAACAATTGTACCCCCCAACCCAAGAGAAGCTAATGCAGTTTGTGAACCTGAATAAACAGTATTTACCCAAGTAGCACCACCATCATTAGATTTTTGAATAACGTAGCTTACTGTTGGCGCTAATCCTGCCCCAGCAGCAAGTAGTGCTTTAATACTCACATTATCCACAGTATTAGCTGCGACAGTGAATGAGTTAGAGTTCACTGTTTGACTACCGATCAAGGTTACTGATGGATTAGCTACTGGTACATCAACAGCTGCATCGGTCACAGGTTTCATACTAACAGTTGCATGATTAGTATCTGCATTTGCTACAGGTACCGGGATTACCGCATCTGCACCAGGGTTAGCATTATTCCAAGTGACATTCACATCTGGAGAACCGATTTGGATATGCAATGTTGCTGTATCTGTTCTACCAGTTACAGGATCAGTCACGGTATAAGTAAAGCTATCAACTTTTCCTATATTTTGTGTATTCGCTGTAGCTTGATAACTATAGGTACCATCAGCATTAATGGTTAACGTACCATAAGCACCCACAATAACTGTTGATGTACCCACATTTACAGCAGATGTATTACCAAGTTCAGAAGTTACCGAAGTCACCACTGTCGTCGTTGTAATATAGTCTGGCGTATAGTTTGGTCCATATATAGCCGAGTTGTCATCTGAAAGAACATTGCCTATAACCGGATTCACAACCAAATTAGGCACTTGCGTAATATTACCGTTATTCAAGGTAATATCGGCAGTCACATTACCTAGAGCTGTAAGAAGCGTATTGCTTTCCATAAACAGCTCATAGCTACCTGCACCTAAATTATCAACTTTGAATTTTACTTCAGAGCCAAAGATACCTAATAGGTCAAGCACACCCGAATTCGCACTATCTGCAATTACTGTACGAGTGCCATCTGGATTTACTCGTGTTAATACCACATGTAAGCCATCAACAATCGTTGCAACTGAACCAAAGTGCACTGAGAAAATTGCCTCAGTCACATTTCCTGCAGCAACATTAAAGGTTGCTGTACCTTGTTTAGAACCAACAACAACTCCACCAACACCGAGTAACCAGTTATAGCTAATCGCATTATTGAAGACTTGTTGTGTCGTTGGGTAAACCATATCAATGGCTGCTGAAGCAACGTTATCCATTGCATCAACTGGAACATGACCTGTAATAACCGCTGGCTGTGATGGATCAGCAGCATTCCAAGTCATAGCAACCTTGTTACTATCCAAGTGGACATACAATACAGCTTGAGACGTATTACCTGTCGCTGGGTCTAACAATGTATATGAGAATTTATCAACTTTACCAAGGTTGAGACCGTTTGCATTTGGTGTATAGGTATAATTGCCATGTTGATCAATGACTAATGTGCCGTAAGTACCAACAATTGTAGTTGTACCCGTTGCATTAACAACGTTGCCATTCACTGCTGAGATCACAGCACTATTGCTTGCCGCATCTATTGCACCATTAATACCAGCATCTTTAATAACGTTACCAGAGACTGGATCAACTGAATAACCAGATACAACATATGGGTTATAAACATCCATTGTACCTGTCAATGTTCCACCAATACCCACACCTAATAGACCACTGTAGCCTACAAATGCACGATATTGACCTGGATCTAATCCATCAATGACGGCTGTTGGAGTACCTCCGACTAGAGATAGGCTAACCAAAGTCGCTTGTGGGTTATTTCCGCCAATAGATACCCATTTTCCTGTTGCCGTATCATATTTTTGGACAACAATCGAATAGTCATTCAACACACCCGCGTTGAGTAGACCACTAAAGGTAAATTTAGCAGAGCCTTGACGGTCAGTATCAACATTAAATGCAACTGTTGAATTACCGAGAAGTTGTAAATCTAAGCCACCTAACGATACTGCTGCCACATAACTTGCACTACCAAGTGCTACATCATGTGCAACAAGTAAAGATTGTGGGTTAATGTCTGCAACTGCCAAGTTATCTGCGGCTTTAACAGAACTTAACTGGATGTTAAGAGTTGCTTGAGCCATATCACCTGTAACAGAATCTTTTAAGGTATATACAAAGTGATCTACCTTTCCAATTCCAGAAGCATTTTGATTTGGAGTATAGGTATATGAACCATCAAGGTTAATCACCAAAGTACCGTATGTACCATTAATGACTGTGCCATTGGCTAGAACAGGTTGATTATTAACTGCATTTATAACTGTATTTGGAGTTACGACATCAGCTTGTCCACTTGAGTTAAGGTCTACGATCACATTTCCATGAGCATTTTCTGTATAGAAACTACCGATTTGAGTTGTGTCATAAACATCCATCGTAGCGTTTAAAGTACCGAGTAAACCAATACCTGCTAACCCGTTATAGGTCATGAATGCACGATATTGTCCTTGCTCAAGTCCATCAATAACCACACCTGGTGTAGAACCCAACAAAGTGAGATGAAGAATATCTGCTTGACCTCCACCATATATAGAAGTCCATTGCCCAGTCGCTGTATCAAATTTCTGTACAACTAATGAGTAATCAGATAGAGCATTAACACCAATTAAAGCACTATAGGTGAATTTTGCATTACCTTCTTGGTTTGTAGCAACATTGAAAGTAACTGCATCAGAACCAAGCTGTAAGTTAAGACCAGCGAGTGATACAAGCGCCAAGTAAGTTTTACTACCAAGAGCAGCATCATGCGCAATTAGTAGTGGTTGTGGAGCAAGCACAGCCGTATCAAAGTTATCATATGCAATGATGGAAGAAGTTGTAAGCGTATAAGTTTGAGTAGCTTGTAAACTACTACTATTTCCAGCAGCATCCGTAAAGGTTGCTTTTGCATCAACTGTTAAATCGACATCTGCTACGAGTTGACTACCTGGCACACCTATTGTCCATGTTCCAGTAACTGGATTTACTACAGCGGTGTAGTCCGTACCATTAACATTAACTACAACTGTAGTAACAGCTGCATCCGCAGGAATAGTTACTTTACCTGTAATATTTACTGTTCCAGCAGCCTCCGTTGGATTAATAACGTTATCACCAGTGATTGGATCAATCGCAAGTGCAGCGGTAGTAATATCTGGTGCAGTGGTATCGACCGTCAACACGCCAGTGCCTGTACCGACATTGCCCGCAGGGTCTGTCGCTGTCACCGTCACGGTATGTGGACCATCTGTCAACACTGGAAGCGTATTGTCTGCAAGGGTCCAGGTACCATCACCATGGTTCACCGCTGGATAGCTCACACCATCGACAGTCACCACCACTTTCGCAGTCGGATCGTTCACGGTACCCGCTAATGGCGGTGTATTGTCATTCGTCAATACATTATTAAGAGCTACTAATGGTGCAGTGGTATCAACCGTCAACACGCCAGCGCCTGTACCGACATTGCCCGCAGGGTCTGTCGCTGTCACCGTCACGGTATGTGGACCATCTGTCAACACTGGAAGCGTATTGTCTGCAAGGGTCCAGGTACCATCACCATGGTTCACCG
>NZ_JADVKT010000002.1 GCF_016508255.1 Acinetobacter calcoaceticus
GTTTGAATTTATTAATACACCTGATGTACTTAACGGCGTTAAAGAACGCCATGATTACTATAAAAAAGCTTTAAATAAATTAAATGAAAAATATGAAATCTTTGAGACGATTCGCGGTGAAGGTTTACTCATAGGCTGTGCCTTAAAAGATAAATTTGCAGGTAAAGCAAAAGATATTAATAACCTTGCAGGTGAAGAAGGTTTACTGAGTTTGATTGCTGGTCCAAATGTTCTACGTTTCACACCATCTTTGATTATTCCATTTGCTGATATTGATGAAGGTTTAAAAAGATTTGACCGTGCACTTGCTCGCTTTGTCGAAATTCAAAAGGATGAACGAGCAGCATGATGATTATTCGCTACATTCAACCTAAAGATGTTAACGACCTTTACCTCTTAGCTCAAAAAGCAGGTTTTGGCTTGACATCTTTACAGCCAAATATGGAAAAACTTGCTGCACGTATTGAACGAGCTTGTAAAACAGTGGCAGGCGAATTACCAAAGGCGGATCAGGTTTATTTATTTGTTCTAGAAGATACTGAACTCAATAAAGTGGTGGGTGTCTGCGGCATTGAAGTGGCGCTTGGTTTAAAAGAGCCTTGGTACAACTTCCATGTAGGGACACAAGTTCATGCATCGGAACCGCTAAGTGTTTATAAAGCTTTACCAACACTATATTTGAGTAATGACCACACTAACTGTAGTGAGCTTTGCACTTTATTTTTAGATCCAGACTATCGCTTAAATAAAAATGGCAAATTTTTATCTAAGGTTCGTTTCTTATTTTTGTCTGCATTTCGCCAATATTTTGAAGAAACTATTGTGGCCGAAATGCGTGGATATTCAGATGCAAATGGACAATCACCATTTTGGAATGCGGTAGGTCATAAGTTTTTTGATATCGAATTTACCAAAGCAGATTATTTAAGTGGGGTCGGGCAAAAGGCCTTTATTGCCGAGCTCATGCCAAGACATCCACTCTATGTCGATATGTTGCCAGATGATGCTAAAGCAGCGATTGGCATTGTTCACCCAAATACCAGACCAGCCTACAATCTCTTACTTGAAGAAGGACTGCGCTATAAAGGCTATGTCGATATTTTTGATGGTGGAGCGACGTTGCAGGCAGATATTGAAAATTTACGTGCCATTAAAGAAAGCCAGATTTTAACTGTACAAGTTGTAGAGCCTACTCATCTAAGTTCAGGTGACGAGGCCTATATTGTCGCGAATGATGATTATGAAAATTATCGGGCGATTGTGGTGTATAGCAAACCTCATCAAAACATATTGCAGTTAACAAAAGAGCAAGCAAAACAATTGAATGCTGAAAATGGTTGTTCAGTACGTGTGCTCAGCGTTCAAGCTAAACATGTTTCGAATCCAAAAGCAGTAAGCCAACTCAAAGAGACTAATCATTTTCGAATGGCTGTTAATTAAGCGGTAATACTACACATTTCACCAAATTTAAGAAGGAATACTATATTATCGCTATCACAAGATTTGTACATGGATAAACACAATCTTGCTTGCTGAGCTGGAATTAATTAGCTTACTTCTATTCTATAAAAGAGAAAGAATTAAAATATTTAATTAAGTTATATATTTTAATTCTCTGCTGAAATTATATTGATAGAGGTCAGATTAATATAATAATGAAGGAAAGGATTTATGATGGATTTTTATTGTTGTAGGTAATAGCTTTTGAAAAGGAATTTATAAGGTTTTAAGTGATTTAATAATATTATTAACATGATTTAATGGATTAAATTAATAATCATATAATTTATTTATTATTAAAGCATTTACGACGATTGCTATAAATTGGAGTAAATATGACATGAGTAAGAATAACGGAAAGCAGTTCCTGGAAGGAGATCTTCTTGGTAGTCAACATATGACTGAGCAAGAAGAAGAGAAATTGCAGCGCTCATTAACCAATCGTCATATTCAGATGATTGCGATTGGTGGCGCAATAGGTACTGGATTATTTATGGGTTCCGGAAAAACATTAAGTGTTTCAGGTACTTCAATTGTTTTAACCTATTTAATCATTGGTTTCTTCTTTTTCTTTGTGATGCGGGCAATGGGTGAATTGTTGCTTGCAAATACCAATTTTAAAACTTTCGCCGATTTTGCAACGGCTTATTTAGGTCCGTGGGCTGGTTTTTTCCTTGGTTGGTCCTATTGGTGTAATTGGATTATTACTGCTATTGCAGATGTGATTGTAATCGGAGGGTACATGCAGTTTTGGTATCCCGATTTACCCGTCTGGATCCCCGCATTTACTTCTTTAGCCATCTTAACCATACTCAACTTTGTAGCAGTTCGAATGTTTGGTGAGCTCGAATTTTGGTTTTCACTGATAAAAATTACAGCAATTATTCTATTTATTCTTGCTGGTATTTATCTCATTAGTACCGGATTTACTTCTCCAGATGGTGTTAAGGCATCCATGAGCCATTTGTTTGAAACAAAAGCTATGTTTCCTTATGGTGTAACAGGTTTCTTGGCTGGCTTCCAAATTGCCATATTTGCATTTGTGGGAATTGAACTTGTCGGTACAACTGCCGCAGAAACCAAAGATCCACATACTTCACTTCCAAAAGCAATTAACTCTATTCCTTTACGTATTTTATTGTTCTATGTTGGAGCATTGGTCTGTATTATCGCCGTGACTTCATGGGCAAAAGTTTCACCAGAAAAAAGCCCATTCGTGGAAATGTTTACTTTGGTTGGCTTACCCATTGCGGCGGGTTTAATCAACTTCGTTGTAGCAACTTCAGCGCTTTCTTCGGCAAATAGTGGCATTTTTGCGACCAGTCGTATGTTGTACGGCTTAGCGTTAGAAAATGATGCACCAAAAAGTTTTAGTAAGTTGTCTAAAAGAAAAGTTCCAATTCAAGGACTCGTATTTTCAATGGCTTGTGTAACGCTTGGAACCTCTATTTTATTTATTGTTCCAAATGTTATGACTGCATTTACGATTATTTCAGCACTTACTTCAATTTTATGTATTTTCACATTTATGCTGATTGTACTTTCATATATTTATTATCGTAAGAAAAGTCCTGAATTACATATCCAGTCAAAATATAAAATGCCGGGTGGTTTGTTTATGGCATGGTTAACCATGTTGTTTTTAGTTTTCACCATCGTCATTTTAGCTTTAGACCATGACACGCTGATTGCTTTAGAATTTTCACCAGTATGGTTTGTGGGTTTATTTATTGCCTATAAATATAAAAAGAAAAAGATGTTGCAACTTGATATTTTAAAAGCTCAAAAGATTGATTATATTTAAAGTGAATTTATAAATTTTTATATTAAAGCTAGGGTGACCTAGCTTTTCTATTTTAGATGGTTTTTATAAATTATCTCTAGGCTAATGATTAATTTAAATCTATATAAAAAAGCCTCATTACGAGGCTTTTTTATAATCTTTATTTAATATTTGGATCACCTTTTTTCAAGAAAAAGCGAATTGCTAATTTTTGCAGAAATGTTCCATAAGGAGGATGGAAAAGCTGAGTTGGGAAAAACCGATGGCGTGTAAATACAGTTTTTGCATGAGAAAGTTCACGGAAACCTTCTTCACCATGATATGACCCCATGCCTGAGTTACCGATACCGCCGAAAGGAGCATCATGGTTAACTACATGCCAACCCCAATCGTTGATGGTTACACCACCTGAGTGAGTTTCACGTAAAATACGGTCGCGTTCCACTGAGCTATGCGTAAAACAATAAAGTGCCAATGGTCGTTCATCTGATTTCACATAGGTAATTGCATCATCTAAAGAGTCGTATGCCACTACAGGTAAAATAGGGCCAAAGAGTTCCTCTTTCATAATGCGCATGTCTGGTGTGCAATTCAGCACAATCTGTACAGGCATTCTACGGCCTTGTTGGTCAAAGCTGTAAGTGTCGCAAGAGATAATACGTGCACCTTTTGTTTGTGCATCGGTCAAAATATCTTGAATACGTTTTAAATGACGATCATTTACAATGGATGTGTAATTCTCATTAGTTTCAATATTTTGACCAAACATTTTTATAAAGCTTGCTTTAGATGCTTCCACAAATTCATCAATACTTTCTTTTGGAACCAACGCATAGTCTGGTGCAACACAGATTTGACCACTATTTGTAGCCTTACCATGTGTAATACGTTTTGCAGCATCGGCAAGCGGGTAGTTACGGCCCACAATTGCAGGTGATTTACCACCTAGCTCGAGTGTAACAGGAGTTAAGTTTTCAGCAGCTGCTCGCATGACGACTTTGCCAATCGCAGGAGAGCCAGTAAATACAATGTGGTTAAAGGGTAAAGAAGTAAATCTTGCTGGATCTGTAATTTCCTCACCAAAAACTGCTACTTCATCTTCATTAAAGACTTCAGCCAACATGCGTCGAAGCATTGCATTCGTGTTTGGGGTAATTTCAGATAGCTTAATCATGACTCTATTGCCAGCAGCTAAAGCGGCAATCAGGGGGCCAAGCGCTAAATAAACAGGGAAATTCCAAGGCACAATGACACCAACTACGCCTTTAGGCTGATACTGTACACTTAATCGGTTTGATAAAAATAAAAGTTCAGTACGACGTTTACTTGGACGCATCCAGCGGCGTAAATGATGAATTGCGTGATCTGCCTCTAAAACTGAGCCAAGCAGATCAAGTAACTTAGATTCATCAAGTGATCTAGAACTAAAGTCAGCATTAATCGCGGCAGCTAAGGCATCTTGATAACGAATAATTTGTTTTTTAAGTTGATGCAGCTTTGTTCGGCGCTCTTCAAGACTTGGGTAGGGGTCTGCCTCAAAATTGGCACGTTGTTTGGAAAAGATAAGTTCCATATGTTCAGTGGCAGAGCCGCTATATTCTTTTAAAGTGGAGCTTTCCATTATTGTTCCTTGCATACTTTTGCTTATCATACTTTATGCTTGAAGCGCTGTATGGTCGATGTTAAATTGAGACAACAAGAGGTAGTTTAGTGCCATTATGCACGTCACTCTAGGGATGATGTGAGTTAAATGCCTAAAAATACAAATACTGTTATCGATAGAAATTATGATAATACATCTCTAGCTTCCAATACATATTTCAAAGCTTACCTTACATCGGCGATTGGCAGGTTTTAATTTAACTTATCAAGAGCTGTTAGAGGAAAATCGATGACACCTTGCTGATGAATATTTACGTGAAACAACTTTAACCATAGATGAAATTGCCGAGAGAATTGGCTTTTCAGATACTTCTAATTTTAGAAAAGCCTATCGCCACTGGACAGGCATTTCACCGAATGAATATCGTGAGAAATTAGTTTTATAAATAGTGATGAGTTGAATTGTATGTATGAAAAGAATAGTGATTTAAATTTTGAAAGTTTTAAAAATATAAATAAACCAAACTTCTTTGGGGATATTGAGTATATTTACTCAATTTTTAAAATTAAAGAACTACCCATAGATTTACTTTTTAAGATTCTAAATTGGGTTTTTCCTGATTTCCTTATAATTGAAAATCATATTTTTTTAGCGAGTGAGTTTGATCAAGACAAATTTAATGATTTGCAAAAGGTAGAAGAGACAAATAGATCTCAGTTTTGGATGAATCTCATAGAGCTGACAAGTCTACATGATGAGATGACAGCGGAGCAGGCTTTATTAATCGCGAAGAAAATCGTTGATTCTTGTAATGCAAAAATTAAATATGAGGGGTTAAATGCACACGGCAGAGCTAGAGTTTTTGAAGAGATTGAATATGGTGAGATTTTTATAACAATTGATTAATTTTCAATTGTTATAAAACTAATATTAGAATGAGTTATATCTGGACCTTAAATCGAGAGAGTAACTTTTTCTGCAAAAATGGATTACAGAGCAAAATGGCAAATAAAATAATAAATATGCCGACCATGCTGAATAGATCCGGTAATTCATGCCAAAAAATAAACCCCCAAACTCCTGCAAAAATAATGGCAATGTAGTTCATTGGGCCAATTTGTCCTGCTGGGGCTAGACTATAAGCATAAGACATAAAAAGTTGGCTTATATTTGCTAAAAGTCCTGCGGCAACGAGTAGGCTTAATTCGTGCCAAGTGAAAATGCGCCAATGCCAGAACATTGGAATAGAGGAAATTAAACTACCAAAAATACAGAAGTAAAAAACGATACGCTCAGGCGGCTCTGTACTGGTTAAAGCTCTTACAGTCACAAAGGCCATTGCTGATAAAAAGCATGCGCCCAAGCCAATAAAAGATAGAGAGTTAAATAGCCCTTGGTCGGGTTTAGCGACAAATAAAACCCCAGCGAGACCAATAACGGCGGCAAAAATCATCGATTTAGTGATTTTTTCTTTTAAGAAAAGCCATGCAATGAGTGGAATAAAAATAGGAGATGAATAACTAAAAACCATAGCATTCGAGAGTTTTAAGTTCGCAATGGCATAGAAAAAACCATACATGGCAGCAAGCCCCACTAGGCTTCGCCACGTGTGCATCCAGAGCTTATCGGTTTTAACGAAGTCTAAGCCTTGCTTTAAAAGCATCGGAATAAAAATAAATAAACCTACTGCATTTCTAAAAAATACGACGGTCGCATTGTCCACCGTTTGTGAAGCAAAACGAATGCACACTCCCATGATGGAAAATAATAATGCTGATGTCATAAGACAAAGCAATGCTTTTCCAAGTTGAGTCGAGGGGAGATTTGAAGCAGTCTGATTTTGCATAGAGAAATAAGTTTTTAGTTTTCGATGTTATCTTAACAGTGATGTAGAGTTTGAATGAAATATCATTTAATAATGATTCAATAGTGATACTTAGCAAAATTAAAAAAGAGAGCCTGTTTAGCTCTCTTTTTAATTTTATAGAGTGTTATTTACAGCTAAAGTTTTCAGCTTTTTCGCTATCACCTTGACCATTGTAACGAGCAATGAGCGGGTAAGGACAAAGTGGGCGGGTGCGGTCTGGTGCCCAGTCTTGCGGAAGTTCCGTATTAACCTGACCACCTAGGTTACCTACGCCGCGTGCAGTCGCAATGATTTTGTCTGGTGCTTGCCCATATTCGACCCAGTTGACTAAAGCGGTGAGTGCGTCAAATTGGTCGGTCGCAATGCCATCCCGCGTATGGTTCATGCCCGGAACTCTAAAGAAACGTGCAAATTCAGTTGCTGAACCTTTTGCATCATTTTTATAGTGTTGGAGTAGTTGATCGTACCAGTTTTGGGTGTCATCCACAGAGAAAACGCCGTCTGCTGTTCCTTGTACTACAATCATTTTTCCACCGTGATTACGGAGTTTATCTAGATTGAGTTCATCGGGTGGCATCATAAATGACATAGAGCTTTCGGTGTACACGTTATTGGTTGCCGAGAGTTTTGGATAATCGGTATCAAAATTAAAATTGAACGCAAATTGTCTAGAGTTCTGAGTCACAGTTGGGTCAGGCGGAACCTGAAAAAGAATACCAACAGCGACAGGGTCACGCGCTGTTCCCACCGAAGATTCGAATTTCCAGCTTGCCCAGTTGCTTCCTACTAAACCTGGGTCGAAAGGCTGAGTTGCATAGAGCGCTTGTCCAGCCGAATTTACAGGACCGCGGTAAATGTTGGCTAATACATCAATTTGTTCGGTGCTTAAACAGGTTCCATCTCTTGTGCTTGAGCAAACGGGTACATCTTTGTGAATATCAAAAGCTGTACGGCAAGCTTCGACATCTTGAACCAAGCCATCTGCAACACCGTCTAAAGCATCACATCGGTCTAAAATAGATTGGGCCAATACTTTACGTTCTGAAAGGGTGAGGGCAGTACTCAAGTCATTTTCATCTGTTGCGACACGACGAAGCTGCTGCGCTGTATAGAGTTGAGCCGCGGCTGCACGAGGTAAATGAAAACCCGGTGTGCTTGCTAAAATTCCATCATATTGGTCACCCAAACGGGTTGCGGCAATCATGGCATGGCGGCCGCCGTTCGATGTACCACCTGCGTAGGAACGGTCTGGCAATTTCCCATATGCTGTTTTAATCAGGTTTTTTGCCATAGGCGTGAGTTTGGTAATAGCGCCATATCCATAGTCGATTCTGGCTTGAGGGTCTAAACCAAACATTGGGTTTTGTGAGGCGTTATGTCCAGCATCGGAAGAAATGACCGCAAAACCGTCATGTAGGGCATTGGTGAGCGGGCCGCCGCTACCAACCTGACCTGTTGCAGGCACAAGATTACCATCTGTGCCACCGTTGCCTTGATAGAGAAAACGGCCGTTCCAGTCAACGGGTAAGCGCATTTCAAAACCAATCTGATAGGTTTGTCCATCTACAGGGCTTACACGTTGGTTCATGTAACCTTTGATTAAACAGTGAGCACCAATCGGTTTGTTGGCTACAGTCAATGTACCCGCTTCCTGAAGAGTCGCTGAGCTAATGACAGTATTGTCATAATGAAAACCTGTAAGGTCGGTACAGCTTCCATTTAGTTTTGCACCAACAGCAGGAGTAAGCTTGGGAAGTGTTTGAGGTGATGATGTTGTACTATCATTGTCATTACCACAACCCACCAATACTGCTGCAATGGCAAGCAATAAGGTTGATTGGGTCCAAAAACGTTTTTTGTTGTCATTCATTTATAAATATCCTTATTTTATAAAGGGTGATGGGTTTAATCTAAAACCAGAAAATTTGCTGTACTTCGTGCAATTATTTTGTTGTTTTGCCAAGCTTCGCTTTCGAGATTAAGTACGGTTTTTCCTTGTTTAATGAAGCGGCATTTTGTAATAACTTCGCCTACCGTACAGGGTCTTAAAAAATCCATGGTTAAATTAATAGTTGTGGCTGGTTTACGGTCATTTGCCAGAAATGCAAAAAGCCCCATTACATCATCGAGCATGGCGCAGATCATGCCGCCTTCAACTGTGCCACGCGGGTTAGTAAAGCTTTCTAGTGCTGTGTAGTGGATGATCAGTTCAGTGTGCTTTTCATTCCAATGGATATTGTGTCCACCCAAATGATGATGGATTGGAGGTAAGTGTTCTAAAGTTTTTTGATGCATATTGAAGGGTCCATCCTTAATCATTCATTTTTCGAAATAAAAAAAGAGGCTCTATTCACAGTAGAACCTCTGGTTTTGTACTATTTAAATTTCCATGTGTAATCAATGTTAATACGGGTTTCGTTTACAGGTTTGATATTGGCTGTGGAGAGCATGTTGTTGTCATAAATTGCATAGCGTGCCCGTAACCCTAGATTTTTTAACCAACCACTTTGAATGGTGTAGCCTAAATCAAAGTCAGTTTCACGTTCTTTTAGATTCGTCCCACCTAGGTTAGGTGCATAAATATTATGGCCTGTGGTGTAACGGGTCATGAAGCGTAAACCCGGTACATAATCTCTAAAGTCATATTCATAACGGAAGCTATAGGCTTTCTCTTTTGCGTTTAAAAACTCACCCGGCCATGTATCAATAAGTAGTCCAGTTTCACCTCCGGTTAAATACGGAAATGCGGTGTCGCCGTGATGTTGGAAAGTTCCAAAAATAAATTTATGGTTTTGGTGTTTGAGTTCGAAATGTGCATGATAAAGATCGTTATCGACTAAACCTGCTTTTGCTTGTCCGTCATCGCGGCTGCGATAGTAACGTAATTGCGAACTGAGATTGGTCGTGTCATTAATTTTGTATTGATGTATGGCTCCAACCATGGCTTGGTCATAAAGATCATTAACATCCATGTAAAAAGCGGTGAGCTTGAGTGCAGGATTAAACTGATAGTTTCCACCTAAATAATATAGACCGCTCGTCTCGGCACTTTTGTATCGACCATTTACGCCTGAAATTTTAATTCTTTCATAGTTAGTCGAATCTCGTTGATTCACCTTATCGATATAAGCAGCCTGTAAGTCGAAGTCTTTAATATCTTTACTGGTGAGTGAAATACCTCGATAAGTTTGAGGGAGCAAACGAGCAGGTGAAGCCACTAGAACAGGATTCATTGGCATGAGCGTACCTATGCGTAACTCGGTCTGGCTCATTTTAGCTTTTGCTGTGACACCAATTTCTCCGTAAGAGTCAGCAGGTTCATTGGTGCGTGTGTCTCGGGGTAAATTGCCTGTACCTGCGTATTTGGCGCTGGCATCTAATTTAAAGCCCGCCGTTGCCAGCACATCTAGCCCAAAACCAACTGTCCCTTCGGTATAACCTGAATTGGCTTTGAGAATAAACCCTTGTGTCCAGTCCTTAGCTGCTGGGTAAGTAGATGGCACTTGGTATTCACGATCAAAATAGAAGTTTCGAGTGGTGAGTTCTACTGAACTATTGTCAATGAAACTGCCTGCCCAGACCGAACCTGAGAGCATAAGGCTTGAGTACATCCATAATTTCGACATAGCATTTCTTCCTGAAATATCATTTTTTGTTTTAAACAAGGCATGGTTGTTGTATCTGCCTCGTTTGGTTTTTAAATCGAATTATTTTCCGAGTAGTTCTCGGGCTACGATTTCTTTCATAATTTCATTGGTTCCCCCATAAATTTTTTGTACCCGCGCATCTACAAAAAAGCGTGAAATCGGGTATTCCTGCATGTAACCGTAGCCACCAAAAAGCTGAAGTAATTGATCAATCACCTCACATTGGACATCGGTAATAAAACATTTCAATGCTGCAACTTGAGTGACACTTAAAAGGTCTTGTTGATATAACGCAGCACATTGGTCTACAAAAGCTTGTGCAGCTTTGGCTTTGATTTGTGCATTTGCGAGCACAAAACGAGTGTTTTGCATTTGACTTAAGGGTTGTCCGAAAGCTTTACGTTGCATCACATAGTCTTTGGTGATTTCGATGGCGCCTAAAATTGACCCCAAAGCCATCATGGAAATGCTTAAACGTTCGCGAGGTAGTTCTTGCATTAAATAGGCAAAGCCTTGTCCCTCTTCACCTAAACGTTGGGTAGCAGGAACACAGACATCATCAAAAAACAGTTCAGCTGTATCTTGGGCATGTAGTCCAATTTTTTGTAAGGAGCGTCCTTTTTTAACGCCCTCTAAAGCCGCATCGACTAAAAGAATCGAAATACCTTTTGCTTTGGCTTGAGGGGCGGTTTTTGCTACTAGAACGATCAAGTCGGCATGCAAACCATTTGAAATAAACGTTTTTGAACCATTCACACGATAGTGTTCATTTTCTAAAATGGCTTGAGTACGTATGGCCTGTAAGTCGGAGCCAGCATTGGCCTCTGTCATAGCAATTGCAGTGACGACTTCACCTGTGACCATTTTGGGTAACCAATAGCGTTTTTGCTTTTCGGTTCCAATATTTTGCAGGTAAGGGGAAACCAACTCATTTTGCCCACCAATCGCGACTGCCAAAGATGCAAAACCAGCTTGAGCAGTTTCTTGAACCAGCATGAGCGAGTAATGAACAGGGGCACCATAACCGCCATATTCTTCGGACACATCGACACACAAAAAGCCATTTTCCCCAAGACGAAGCCATAGATCACGTGGGATGAGGCCATCGTGTTCCCACTGTTCATAATAAGGGGCGACCTGTTCTTTTAAGAATCTGCGGTAGCTGTCCCGAAATAGTTCAAATTCTGTATCGTGTGGCATGTTGAACCTTTTTTTAGGCAAAAGTGAGGCTATGGCCCAAACCGAAGTTTGAGCTTCCTTTTCTCTTTCAATTGTTTATTGCTTTAAGGTAGGCACTCGAATAATGAGTGGATTATCGCTCTGCTTTTGATAAAGTTCATCAATTAAAGCTGCACGACGTTTAGTGATATTGCTTTGGTTGAGGTTGCCTTTATCGGTCACTTCGCCTGCATCGAGCTGAGGCGGTTCGGTCATTAAATAAAGCATTGAAACTGTATTTGAACTACCAGTCGCATCTTTATTAAAAGTCGTTAAAAATTGACGGAACCATTGCTGGACTTTAGGGTGCTGTAGTATCTCTGTTGGAGAATGTTCGCCCAGCTTAAGGCCCGCTTGTTGGGCACAAGCATCCATTTTTGGAAAAATTAGAAAGCCAACAGCATTTAGGTTTGAACCTGTAATACAAACATCTTGAACCAGTAAATTACCTTGAATAAGTACTTTGTTGCGTAATGTGCCGACATTAACAAAAGTACCCGTATTGAGTTTAAAGTCTTCTGCAATTCGTCCATCGTACATTAAGCCTTTAGTGGCATCATTTACATCGACTAAACGAACAGCATCGCCCGTGTGGAAAAAGCCTTCATCGTCAAAAACAGTGCTTTGCTGGTCGGCCTTTAAGCGCCAATAGCCTTTCATGACATGTTTGCCACGAACACAAAACTCTAGTTTGTCGCCACATGGAACCAGCTTAATTTCACATCCCGGAGCAGGGTAACCAATAAAACCTGCCATCACGCGTGGACCAGTTGTAAAAGCACAAGATGGTGCAGTTTCAGTCATGCCCAAGCCACTCATAATGCGAATTTTTTCTCCGCAATGTTGCTGAGCAATTTTATCGAGTCTGTTCCATCCTGCTTCTGAAAGCGCAGCACCTGCAAAGAATAAAATTTTAACTTTGGCAAAAAAACGGTCTCTTAATTCCTCATCTTTTTCTAAGGCTTCGGTCAGTTCTTCCCAACCTTTCGGCACATTTAAATAGACGGTTGGAGAAATTTCTTTGAGATTACGAATGGTCTCGTCAAATTTTCCTGCAACGGGTTTACCATCATCAATGTAAATCGTACCGCCGTTATAGAGCGCGATGCCGACATTGTGACTGCCACCAAACGTGTGGTGCCAAGACAGCCAGTCGAGTAGGACAGGTGGCGTTTCTTCAAACTCAGGGAAAGTCTGTAATAGCATTTGCTGATTAACACACAACATTAAATGCGTGGTCGGCACAGCTTTAGGCAATTTGGTTGAACCTGACGTAAATAGGAATTTGGCAATTTGGTTTTCATCAAGGGTTTGGTAAAACTCTTGGACATTTGAAACTGGCGTATCTAACAGTGACTGAAAAGACGTGCAGATATGGTCGCCCACAATTCCTTTATTGGTCACTACTTCAATGCCGGATGTAATACATGTCTGAATCGCTTTGGCAAAGGCCTGACCATCACTGGCATAGACCATACCAGGGGTAAGCACTTCAAACACATGTTTAAGTTTGCCAAAGTCTTGAGAAATCAGAGAGTAGGCGGGTGAAATTGCCGAAAATGGCACACCTGCTAGCATGGCAGCCATAGACAGTGTTAAATGTTCAAGATCATTACCACTTAAAATGACGAGTGGTCTTTCTTGGCTTAAGTTACGTTCATGCAAAGCCTGAGCAATATGCCATGCGCGTTGTAAAACTTCTGCATAAGTCAGTTTGACCCACTCACCTTGAGCATTACGTTTTGCTGCAAAAATATAGTCTGGTTTGGTTTGTGCAAAATGAATTAACCGATCTGTCAGTTTTTGTGGATACGGTTTTAATTGCTCTTTTGGGCTGATATAGAGCGTGTCATCTTTATGGTGATAATGAATATCATGTTGCCCTAATTTTACGAACCGTTCGCGGTCTTGTGATTGAGTGGCATTCATTTGCATTTCTTTCACTCCATGGAAAGCGCATCACTGCGCTTTATCTTTTTGCATCATGCAATTTTTATTTAATATGTTGTTGTCCGCATTAACCCTATTAAATCGGGTAATGACGTGATTGGGTTTGAATGGTAATCCAACGTAGTTCTGTAAATTCAGCAATAGAAGCTTTACTACCAAATCGTCCGTAACCACTCGATTTTGTTCCGCCAAATGGCATTTGAGCTTCGTCATGCACGGTTGCGCCGTTAATGTGACAAATGCCTGAATCAATCTGTTTAGCTACTTCCAATGCCTGCGAAATATTTTGGCTAAACACTGCTGAAGAAAGCCCGAACTCGCTGTCATTTGCCAGAGCTACACCTTCTTCAATGCTTGAAAAACGTTGAATGGTGCATACAGGCCCAAATGATTCTTCGCGGTAAAGCAGCATGTCAGGTTTAATATTGAGCACCAGCGTCGGTTGCATGGTGGTGTCTTCAATATGAATGCCTAAAGGTAAGTCTGCGCCTTTGTTTTGAGCATCTTCAAGTAAATGCTGAATACGGTTTGCAGCGCGGCGACTTTCTAAAACACCGAGTACATTGTCTTTTGAAGTTGGATTACCTGCCTGAATAGAGCGGGTTTTCTCAATGAGCTTTTCAATAAATTGGTCGGCAATATTGTCTTGAACCAAAACACGTTCGGTCGACATACAGATTTGCCCCTGATTGAAGAACGCTCCAAAAGCGACGGCATTTACGGCTTCATTAATGTCTGCTTCATTTAAAACCACGACAGGGGCTTTGCCACCAAGTTCGAGTAAAACGGGTTTTAAATATTTAGCAGCAGTCTCTGCAATAATTTTTCCGACTTTGGTTGAACCAGTAAAATTAATGCGTTTCACGGCTGGATGCGACACTAAACGTTCCACAATTTGAGGCGCATCTTCGGCTGCATGGGTAATCACATTCACCACACCTTCACCAAGACCCGCCTCGTGTAAAACTTCACCAATCAGACGATGCGTTGCCGGACAAGCTTCTGAGGCTTTTAGCACAACTGTGTTACCACAAGCCAAAGGCATGGCAAGCGCACGTGTTGCCAAAATAACAGGCGCATTCCAAGGTGCAATGCCAACAATGACACCGCAAGGAACCCGTACACCCATCGCAAGATTGCCCGGCACATCTGACGGAATCAGGCTTCCGTCAATTTGCGTGGTCATTGCTGCTGCTTCACGTAACATGTTGGCAGCAAGGTGAACGTTAAACCCATACCATGTCGCAGTTGAACCTGTTTCTTGCATTCCAGTTTCAATGAATTGCTCAGTTTTTTGGTCCATTAAATCGGCTGCTTTTAACAAGCGTAAACGGCGTTCGGTAGGCGAGAGCTTCGACCATACTTTAAAAGCTTGCTGCGCCGAATCGATTGCACGATCAATATCATCCAAGGTGGCAGCAGCAGCTTTAGTTGCCACTGATCCATCAATTGGGCTAATACGCTCAAAAGTTGCCTGATTAGATGCATCAACAGATTGACCGTGAATAAGTAACTGTACATTTTGCATGGGCTGTGTCCTTACATTGCCATTAGAGAATCAAAAGTTAACCAGTACGTTTATAGCTCTGTAAACCCGGTTTGATTGATTTTTCATCTAAAAATTGTTTCAAACCTTCTTGGCGACCATTTTCAGTATCGCGATGGATACATTGATCTAGTTTGGCATATAAGTAGTCTTCGTTTTGGTCCCATGTCAGTTCGCGGCAGCGTTTAAAGCCATTTTTAGCTGTACGAAGAACCACAGGGTTTTTCTCAAGCAAGCAATTTGCAAGTTCGGTCACTTCTGCTTTTAGATCAGCAAGTGGTACGCTCTTATTTACAAGTCCCATAGTTTCAGCTTCTTTGCCACTAAAGGTTTTACCCGTCATGATGTAGTACAAAGCTGCACGATGACCAACAGTATCTGCCATTGCTTTGCTTACAAGGTTGCCCGGTGGAATTCCCCAGTTAATTTCAGATAAACCAAAGGTTGCTTCATCTGCTGCAATGGCAAGATCACACGCTACCAATGGTGAGAAACCGCCTCCAAAACACCAGCCGTTGACCATTGCAATGGTTGGTTTTGAATACATACGAAGAAGTTGCCACTGCCAGCGGCATGAGTCACGGCGAATACGTTCTTGATAAATTTCAGGCTGAGTGTCGACTTCGCGGAAATATTCTTTCAAGTCCATGCCTGCTGTCCATGAGTCACCTGCACCAGTCAACACTAAAACACGTGCATCTTGATCAAGTTCTATGGCTTCAAGCACATCAATCATTTCACGATTGAGTGTAGGACTCATGGCATTTTTCTTTTCTGGGCGGTTTAGGGTAACCCATGCAATTCCATCTTCAACTTTAACATCTACTGTTTCCCAGCGGTTTTCATAACTCATCTTCATACTCCTTGAATGATTTTTTGCTGTTCTGGGATTTAATTTAATATCAGTTAAACTTACATTCAAGTCTTTTTTATAAAATTTTATAAATATTTTATAATTCATTGTATTTTAATTAATAATTAAATTTTTAAATAATAAAACATAAAAATATGTTGATTTTTTAGTAAGTTTAACTGATATTTTTGGTGTGTTTAAACAATAATACACAAAGGGCTAAATGGAACGACTAGTCAATAAGGGATAACACAATGGAAAAAATATTAGGACAGCCTTCAAGGGCAAAAATTACGTTGCTACTGTGCTTTGCCATAGCAATTTTTGAGGGCTTTGATCTTCAATCGATGGGGGTAGCCGCTCCACGAATGCGGGCTGAGTTTATGTTAGATAATGCCCAGATGGCATGGGCATTTAGTGCTGCAATTTTAGGAACACTACCGGGTGCCATATTAGGCGGTAGATTTGCAGATATTGTAGGACGTAAGAAAATTCTGATTTTTAGTATTCTGCTTTTTGGAATTATGTCTTTGCTAACAGCATATGCTGCTAACTTCAGTTTGCTGTTACTCATCCGTTTTTGTACCGGTTTGGGAATGGGCGGGGCACTCCCGATGATGATTACACTTGCCTCTGAAGCAGTACCTGACCAGCAAAAAGGTACAGCAGTGAGTGTCATGTATAGCGGTATTCCTTTTGGTGGATTACTCACTTCTATTGTTGCTATGTCGTTGGCTGGTGATGCGGAGTGGCGTCATATTTTCTATATTGGTGGTATAGCGCCTATTTTACTCATTCCATTAATTATGCGCTTTTTACCTGAGTCAAATGATTATCTGCAACGTAGAGGGCAGGCACAAAAAACGACACCATTCTTTGAGGTTTTATTTGCCAAAGAACGTCGTATGTCGACTATTCAGCTTTGGGTGAGTTTCTTCTGTACCTTAGTGGTGCTGTACTTCTTGTTAAACTGGTTGCCGTTACTGATGGGCGCACAAGGTTTATCGAAGTTACAAGCAAACTATGTGCAGATGGGATACAACGTTGGCGGAATTTTAGGTTCAATCTTAATGGGTGTATTGCTTGATAAAGTGCGCATGAGTTTTGTGATTAAACTCATTTATTTAGGTATTTTATTTTCGCTTTGCTGTTTAGCGATTTCTCCAACCGTTGCTTTACTTGCGCTTTCGGCAGTCGGCTGTGGTTTATTTATTGTGGGTGGACAATCGGCATTGTATGGTTTAGCTGCTATGTATTATCCAACTGAAATGCGTGGAACTGGCGTGGGTACAGCGGTTGCAATTGGACGCATCGGTTCTTTTGCAGGTCCTTTAATGGCTGGTTTTTTACTCTCGCTTGGTCAAAGCTCGACCATTGTGATTGGTTCAAGCATTCCAGTGATTTTAATTGCAGCGATCTCTGCATTACTTCTTGTCAAAAAACCTAAACAGCCTGTACATTTAGTACAAAGCTCAGGTGCTCGCTAAGTTTTAACGAAAGTATGGGGTTAGAGCCTCATACTTTCACTACAGATTTTCTTATGATGAATGAAAGGTTATGGTACGTTCGAATTTAGTTCAAAAAAAAGTAGAAGATGAGCCTAAGTTAAGTTACATGATTGCTCGTGTTGACCGAATTATTAGTAAACATTTAACAGAACATTTAAAAGAGCTTGAAATAACCTTACCGCAATTTACTGCACTTTCTGTTTTAGCTTCAAAAAGTAATGTATCCAATGCCAAACTTGCTGAGCGGTCTTTCATTAAGCCGCAATCTGCTAACAAAATCTTGCAAGATTTACTGGTGAATGGCTGGATTGAGAAAAAACCTGACCCTACGCATGGCCGCCGTATTTTAATTACACTGACCGAAAGCGGCGTGGAAAAACTTGATAAATGCAATGAAGTTGTTTTAAAGATTGAAGAGAAAATGCTGGAAGGCATTGATATCAATTTGGCTTATTTAATTCGTAATAACCTCGATATTATGGTGAATAATCTGAAAGGCTTTTAAGCGAACATTGTTGGCAAATTATTTTTTTAAAGTCTACAGTCATGCTTAAGCACTGATTCACACAGAAAATTTATTTCATTTTGCAAATGAACTTGCTAGCATCGAAGTGACGTTTTTGGTGATGTGTGGCAGCAAATGTCTTCAGGACAACAAGTTTTACTTAAACTAAGAAAAATGATTATTTCAGGGGAACTTGAAGGCGGTGCCAGAATTGCCGAAATTCCGACTGCTGAGTTACTTGGTGTTTCAAGGCAGCCTGTTCGTATTGCCTTTCGGTTGCTCGAGCAAGAAGGCCTCCTCATTAAAAAACCAACCCGTGGTTATACGGTTCGTGAAATTTCAGAACAACTGGTGCATGATGCGCTCGAAGTACGAGGTGTGCTGGAAGGTTTGGCTGCAAAAACTTTGGCAGAACAAGGTTTAAGCGAAGAGCAGAAAAAGACGCTACAACATTGCATTCAAGAAACTGAAAAACTCTTTAATGATAAAGACGAGTTTGGCGATGCTGAACTAGAGCGTTATCACCATTTTAATGTCATTTTTCATGACACGATTATTGAAGGTGCTCAAAACGTCGCACTTATACAAGCCTTAGCGAAAAACAATCAATTACCGATGGCTTCTGCTCAAGCGATTACCTATGACCAGAACCAAGCTTTGTCAGAATATCGCCGGTTGCACTATGCACATTTGCAGCATTGTTCGATTTTTGATGCATTGGTACATCGCCAGGCAGGGCGTGCAGAAACCTTAATGCGTGAACACAGTAGTGTAGTGATTTTGGGTGAAACACTAAGAAATGTTCTCAGCGTTTAATGTGAAATGAGTTCCTTTATTTATTGAATAAAGGAACTTGAGAATTAAAGCTCAATCACAAGATTTTTAGTTTTTGCACGAGAACAGCAGGGCGTAAACTGGTCGTTCAAAGCATGTTCTTCATCGGTCATAAATATATCTCGATGATCAGGCGTACCCTCTACAACACGGGTAATACACGTGCCGCAAATACCTTGTTCACATGAAACAGGAATATCAAAACCATTTGCAATTAATGCTTCAGTGGCGGTTTGTTCTGGCAATACTTCAATTCGTCGACCCGTACCTTTAACTTCAATCGTGAAAGCTTCATTGCTTGAAGTATCTGCTTTTTGCGCGACAAAATGTTCTTGATGTAACTGTTCATTGTGCCAGCTCGCTTGTTCGGCTGAGCTCATGACAAACTGCATAAATCCTGTCGGACCGCATACATATAAGTGTCTATCTGGTGAACTCTGACCTAAAACCTCTGCCATATTACATTCGGTATCTGGTTGGTCTTGAATGTGAAAATGGACTTGGTCACCAAAATGCTCGGTTAAATTGCCATAGAAAGCGATCATTTCATGACTACGAACAAAGTAGTGCAATTCGAAAGGAATATTGGCGAACTTAAGTCGATACGCCATCGATAAAATAGGGGTAATACCAATACCACCAGCAAATAAAACAGCCTGTTTGGTTTGTGGGTGAATCTCAAATAAATTACGCGGTTCACCAATCTTTAAATGGTCACCTTCACGATATTCTGTGTGGATGCAACGTGAGCCACCGCGTGAATTGGCATCATGTAAAACACCAATTACATAGCGATGCTTTTCACTGCAGCAGTTTGAAAGGGAATATTGACGGGTTAGGCCATTTTTAAGATGTACATCAATATGTGAGCCTGCTTCAAAACTCGGTAGCTCTGTACCATTTGCCGAGACCAATTCAAAAGCACGAATGGTCGGGGTAAGCTGGTGAATTTTTTGAATAATAACGTCCATGTTTACTCTCCTTTAAATAATCCGAATGTTTGGAAACTTCTGTGCGGACGTTTCAGGAGGCGTTTTATTTTCTTCGGCAAGTAGTCGCTCAATTACCTTACGGGACTGTACACCGCCTGAGTCGATGTTGAGCATTAGTAACTTGCGATGTGGATTGTTTAAAATATTTTGCTGCTGTTGTTCCAACATTTCTAAATCTTCAGTAAAGATTTTGCCTTGGCCTTCACGAATTTGATCGGTAAGTTCGGCATTATCAGGCTGGAAGTTACGCGCCATTCCCCAGAAATACCAGTGTGAGGTTTCAGTTTCTGGTGTAATAAAATCAACCACAATTGAAGAAACTTTTTTGTCATTTGGTGCGTTATAACCACCATGTCTCGCATGTGCGACACCCACTTCAATATGCACATTACTTGGCGCAAAGAAGTGACAACGTTGCCAACGATCCACAGGTACGTCATCTGCCAAGTGATTGCCGCGAAGAGCCATTTGCCAAAATGGAGGTGCGATCACATTTTCCATATAGCGTTCGGTAATGACATGGTCGCCGTCAACTTTAGTGACTGGTAATGATTCATCAATTTCTTTTTGCCCAATGCTACTTGAATGAACATAGGTCTCGTGGGTTAAATCCATCAGGTTATCGACCATCAAGCGATAATCACATTGAATATGAAACAGGCCTCCGCCATAGCTCCATTCTGGGTGATCTGCCCATTCTAAAGTTGGCAGTTTTGCCTCATCTGCTAAAGCTTTTTCGCCCGGCCATATCCAAATAAAACCGAACTTCTCAACAACTGCATATGCTTTGTTGCAAGGGAAACCGTTTACACGTTGAGCTGGCATTGAAACAGTTTTTCCATCACAGCCCATGACTAAACCATGATAACCACAGACAAGATTGCCATCTTCTACATAACCTAATGAAAGTGGTGCACCACGATGGGGACAAAAATCTTCAACGGCTGCAACTTGATTTTCTTTGCCACGATAAAAAACAATTTTTTCACCACAAATAGTGCGACCTAATGGTTTGTCTTGGATTTCTTCTGGGCGGCAGGCAACATACCAAGCATTTTTAATAAACATTGTGACGACTCCTTATCACTTATTGGATCCAATTTATAATAAATAAAAATATTGGTCAATTGATAAGCAGTATATTTTTAAAAAAATATTGTTCTTTAAAATTGGTTGTTTTGTATGTTTTTTAAGTGTTGTTGAAGGTTTTTTTATTTCTTTTATGTTTTAGGGCGAAATCCTTTCTGGTTTTTATTTGGATCTATAGAAATGTAGTTGAAAGCTGAATTGGGGTTAGGATTTGGAATTGCGTAATTGAAAATGGATAATATTTTATGGATCCATATTTTTTTATAAGATAATTTTTAATAAATTATAAATATATTTTTCATAATGTTATTTATTGAATAACTAAAATTTAAAAATATTGTTGATTTTTTGGATCCAAATATTCAGTATAGAAAAAGAGCAGGATGCTCAAAAACAAATATTCCTCTAGGTCATTATGGATACGGATATACATAACCACCCAATTGCTCTTATCAGCAATGTCGTATGTATCTCTTATCCACATTGGGAGATACACAAATGGAAAGAGACGTTCTAGGTGAGATCAATCAAAACAACATGAGCCGTTATCAATGGTTCGTCATTTTGATCTGTATTTGTCTCAATATTATTGATGGCTTTGATGTGATGGTAATGGCGTTTACTACGCCATCAGTGTCGGCAGAATGGTCGCTTTCAGGGGCGCAAATTGGTCTGCTGCTCAGTTCAGGTCTTTTTGGAATGGCTGCCGGTTCCATTTTTCTAGCGCCTTTAGCCGATAAAATTGGTCGCCGTTTACTCATCTTAGTTTGTCTTGTCATTGCAGGCCTGAGCATGTTGGGGTGTGCTTTAGTACAAAGCCAGGGCATGTTGGCTGCACTTCGGTTTATTACTGGAATTGGTGTGGGCGGGATTCTTGCCAGCAGTAATGTATTGGCGAGTGAATATGCAAATGCTCGCTGGCGAAGCCTTGCGGTTAGCTTAATGTCTACAGGCTATGGAATCGGTGCGACACTCGGTGGGGTATTGTCGTTGGCACTTATCGAGCATTTAGGTTGGCGCTCAATCTTTTTAGCAGGTGGGGTTACCACTATTACAATGCTACTGATTAGCGTCTGGTTATTACCTGAATCTTTAGATTACTTATTGGCAAAACGACCACAGCAGGCTCTAGAAAGAGTTAATAAAACTGTCACTCGTATGGGGCTTGAAGTATTACCAACTCTACCTCGTTATGAAAAAATCAACACACAAAATGGCAGTGAACTGAGCAAATTATTTGCAGGGCAATTGGGGTTTCAAACACTTTGTCTTTGGTTTGCATTCTTTTTAGTGATGTTTGGCTTTTACTTTGTCATGAGCTGGACGCCAAAAATTCTTATTTCAATGGGAATGTCACCACACCAAGGCGTAAGTACCGGCATTTTAATTAGTATTGGCGGGATTTTCGGTGCAGCCATTATTGGTCTACTCGCATCACGCATGAAAATCTTCTATGCCTTAAGCCTATTTCTAGGGCTAACATCTGCATGTGTTTTCCTATTTGTTGCAGTTTCTGCTCAAGTGAGTGTCGCACTCATGGTGGGGTTATTACTTGGTACACTCATTAATGGTTGTGTAGCAGGTTTATATTCGATTTCTCCAACAATTTACAATGCTGAAATTCGTAGTCGCGGTGTGGGCTATGCGATCGGCTTTGGTCGGATTGGGGCAATTTTATCGCCAACGGTTGCAGGTATCTTTCTTGATAAAGGCATTGGTCCCGCAACGCTTTATGCCTATTACGGTGTGGTCTTTATTTTGGCTATTTTCCTGATTTTAAGTTTGGGCAACGCTTTTTACCGAAGTAAGAAAGAACCAAGCTATTCACTTAAAACAGCACCTTAAGTTATTAAAAATTAAATAGTTGAGATAAAAAATGAAAAAGACACCATTATGGGTGGGGGTATGCTTGTGCCCATTATTTAGTCAAGTTGTGCATGCCGATTTTATTGCAGACAGTAAAGCTGAGCTGACACTGCGTAATTTTTACTTTGACCGAGACTATAAAAAAGATCCATATCCTTATACCGCTGCCAGAGATTGGGCACAGGGTCTCATTTTTAAAGGACAGTCAGGTTATACCGAAGGTACAGTTGGTTTCGGTGTTGATGTACTGGCAATGGCAGGTTTTAACCTGATGGGAAGCCGCGCCGATGACTATGCGCGTAGTAGCTTATTACCAGTGAATCCTGACAACTCGCGTGATGATTATTATGGGAAAATTGGTATTACAGGAAAGGCTAAATTTAGAAAAAATGAGCTTTTTGTGGGGGATCTGATTCCACAATTACCAACCATTTTTTCATCACCAGCGCGTTTATTTCCCCAGACTTATCGCGGTATCCGCTTTGTGTCAAATGAAATTCCAAATCTTCAATTAGAGGGATTTTATGTCGACGAAGTGCGGCAGCGTGATTCCATTCGTTATACCGACGTTGGAACAGACAATATCAATCATCGTTTTGACAAAGCGGCAACTACCGATTCTTTTTATACATTAGGTGGAAGTTATCAGTTAAAGGACTATCGTCTACGGGCTTATCATGCTGAACTCAAAGACATTTACCAGCAACAATTTTTAGGCTTTAACGGGAAACAACCTTTAAATGATCAGCTTAATTTTTTAAGTGATGTACGTTTTTTTAATAGTAAAGAAACTGGAAGTAAAAAAATAGGAGAGGTCGATAACCGCCATATTGGTGGCTTATTTGGTTTGAACTATCAAAACCATACGGTTTCTTTGGGCTACATGCAGTCGTTTGGGTCAACAGGTCTGCCATTTTTGTCGGGAACAGAAAGTCCGGTGGTGCTTGATTTTATGAGTTCGGACTATTCAAATAAAGATGAAAAAGTCTACTCGATTCGTTACGAATATGATTTCAAAAATGCGCGACTAGGGGATGTTTCATTAAATGGACTGCGCTTTATGACCCGCTATGCAAAAGGGGAAGATATTGATTTATTGCAATATGGCGATCAGCGTTTTAAAGAAGAGTCGATGGAATTTGATTTGGGCTATAAAATTCCAGAAGGTAAGTTAAAAGGTTTGGGAATGCGAGCTCGGTTTTCTCACTATCGTAATGATATGCCTACCAATATGACTTTTCACTCGGCAAATGAAACGCGGTTGAATGTTGATTACACCTTTAAATTTTAATGATCAATATTTAAGTAAATTAAAGACAAGTTAAAACATTGTGAGCAGCAATGTTTTAACTTTAGTTATCAACTTCACAAAATCCCTCTATAATACCGCCAATCTTATTAAAGCCAATTGAGTCGTTCATTAAACACATGGCTTTAATCTCTCATTTTTTTAAGTCAATTTCTTCGCTGTGATTCGGCTTATTTTTCAATATTTAGAATTTTATGTGTCTGTGCTGACACATAAAAATATTTAGGTGCCAGCATGGAAATCAAGGTTAATTATCTCGACAATCTTCGACAGGAAGCTAAGTTCGATGACTTTACGGTAATTGCCGATCAACCAATTCGCTACAAGGGTGACGGTTCGGCACCGGGCCCATTTGACTATTTTTTAGCATCGTCAGCATTGTGCGCAGCGTACTTTGTAAAAGTGTATTGTGCAGCTCGAGATATCCCAACCGATAATATTCGTTTATCACAAAATAATATTGTTGATCCTGAAAACCGCTACAAGCAAACGTTTAAAATTCAGATTGAATTACCAGCTGATATTTCAGAGAAAGATCGCCAAGGGATTTTACGTTCGATTGACCGTTGTACTGTTAAAAAAGTCATTCAAACTGGCCCTGAATTTATTATTGAAGAAGTTGAAAGTATCGATGCAGATGCGCAAGCATTGTTATTGCCAAGCTTAACTTCAGAAAGCCATACCTATATTCAGGGTAAAGATCTGCCATTAGAAGAAACCATTGCCAATATGTCTGCCATTTTGGCGAATTTGGGCATGAAGATTGAAATCGCATCTTGGCGTAATATTGTTCCGAATGTGTGGTCGTTACATATTCGTGATGCACAGTCTCCGATGTGTTTTACCAATGGTAAAGGCGCAACTAAAGAAAGTGCTTTGGCGTCTGCATTGGGCGAGTTTATTGAGCGTTTAAACTGTAACTTCTTCTATAACGACCAGTTCTGGGGTGAAGAAATTGCCAATGCTGAATTTGTGCATTATCCAGATGAAAAATGGTTTAAACCGGGTCCAAATGGTGAATTACCTAAAGAAATTTTAGATGAATATTGTCTAGAGATTTATAACCCTGATGATGAATTACTTGGCACACATTTATATGATACAAACTCAGGCAACGTAGAACGTGGCATTTGTTCACTGCCTTTCGTACGCCAGTCTGACGATGAAGTTGTATATTTCCCATCAAATTTGATTGAAAACTTGTATCTAAGTAATGGTATGAGTGCAGGCAATACTTTGGAAGAAGCCCAAGTTCAATGCTTGTCAGAAATTTTTGAACGTGCTGTGAAACGTGAAATTTTAGAAGGCGAAATTGCACTTCCTGATGTTCCTGATGACGTATTAGCAAAATATCCAAGTATTGTTGCGGGTATTAAAGGTTTAGAAGAACAAGGTTTCCCTGTATTAGTGAAAGATGCATCGTTAGGCGGCCAGTTCCCTGTGATGTGTGTGACTTTAATGAACCCGCGTACGGGTGGAGTGTTTGCATCTTTCGGTGCACACCCAAGTTTTGAAGTTGCATTGGAACGTAGTTTGACTGAATTACTTCAAGGCCGTAGTTTTGAAGGCTTAAATGATTTACCTCAACCAACTTTCCAAAGTAATGCGGTGACTGAACCGAACAACTTTGTTGAGCACTTTATTGACTCAAGTGGTTTGGTATCTTGGCGTTTCTTTAGTTCTAAATCTGACTACGACTTTGTTGAGTGGGATTTTTCTGGCGAAGGCGAAGAGTCGAATGCAGAAGAAGCTGCAACATTGTTCGGTATTCTTGAAGAGATGGGCAAAGAAGTATACATGGCAGTGTACGAACACTTAGGTGCGACTGCTTGCCGTATTTTAGTGCCTGATTATTCGGAAATTTATCTTGTTGAAGATTTGATTTGGGACAACACCAATAAAGCACTTTCATTCCGTGAAGATATTCTAAATCTGCACCGTTTGGATGATGAACAGCTTGAGGCATTGGTTGAGCGCTTAGAAGAATGCGAGTTAGATGACTATACTGAAATCACCACACTCATTGGCATCGAGTTTGATGACAATACAGTTTGGGGACAGCTCACAATTTTAGAGCTGAAATTGCTGATTTATGTGGCTTTACAACAGTTTGAAGAAGCAAAAGACTTAGTCGAAACTTACTTGCAATATAACACCAATACCGTTGAGCGTGGCTTGTTCTATCAGTGCATGAACGTGGTGCTTGAAGTTATATTGGACGATGAACTAGAGCTTGAAGACTACCTGACTAACTTCCGTCGTATGTTTGGTGATACCCGAATGGATGCGGTATTAGGTTCTGTAGAGGGTAGTGTTCGTTTCTATGGTTTAACACCAACCAGTATGAAACTAGAAGGACTTGATCGCCATTTACGTCTGATCGAGAGCTATAAAAAATTGCATGCAGCTCGTGCTAAAGCCGTGGCGATTTAATTTAAAAAGCGAAATAAAAAAAGCCTATTTTTATATAGGCTTTTTTTATAAAACAAATTACTAGATTAAGCAGAGACTTTCGTGATCTCTAAGGTTTCTGCATCAGTTGTATTATCTTGATGTTCGCCTAAAGTGTGTTTAGCTGGAATATAAGACATTGCACGTTCTGCTAGAGCAGTAATGGTTAAACTTGGGTTAACCCCCAAATTAGCACCTAACATTGAACCATCTACGACATATAAATTTTTATAGTTAAACACGCGGTTTTGTCCATCGACTACACCTTGTTCGGGGCTAGAAGCTATGGCACAGCCTCCCATACAGTGGGCGGTAAAAGGCACATTAAACAAAATTTCAGTAATGGTGGTTATGGGGTGCCCATTAAACATTTTGGCAACTTTTTCAGTAAAGGTATTGGCCTGTGGAATATAAACAGGTAGTTTTTTACCTTCGCTCGATAACACCTTGCCAAAAGGCCAGAACCAATTGCGTTTCAAACGCATGTTAATAGAAGCATCAGCGGTTTGCATCACCAAGAAAATTAAGGTTTGGCGTGCAAAACCGACAGGGTTAGTCATGCGAAGAAATATAAAAGGGCGGCTCAAAAATGCCCATAACCAAAAGAAAATACGTGTCCAACCCGGTTTGCCTTTTGCCATATAAGTACACATAAGGCCCATGGCATCTGAGCCACTTTGGTAACGTGTCGCTTCAATATGGGTATCATGGTCAATGTAAATACTTGAACCAATGGCAACACCTTTACTCATATCAACATCTTTACCAAAGAAACGCACGCCTAAAATAGACTCGGCATTGGTACGAACCCGATTACCTAAGTCATCAGAAATATTTGGCAGAGAACCAGACTGTTTTAAACGGAACAACATCTCTTGAGTTCCCAAAGAAGATGCTGAGAAAATCACATTACGAACACGCCATGTACGGCGTTGTTTATTAAACCATGAGCTTGAACATTCGGTTGTTACTTCATAGCCATCGCTGCCATCAGCTTTACCATTGAGTGGTTTAACGTCAACAACTTTGGTTTCTTCATATACCTTGGCGCCATTTTTTTCGGCAAAGTACAAATAGTTTTTATCTAAAGTATTTTTGGCATTGTGCTTACAACCTGTCATGCAGCCGCCACATGCGGTACAAGTTCCGCGGTCTGGACCTTCGCCGTTAAAATAAGGGTCAGGGTAGGTCTTTCCGCCTTGTTCACCTTCAGGTGGAAAGAACGTCGCAACGCGAGTCGGTTTAAATGTATGTCCAACTCCAACAGCATCGCCCATTTGTTTAAGCATATGGTCAGCAGGACCTAAAATTTTATTATCAGTCACCCCAAGCATACGTTCTGCTTCGGCATAGTGCTGTGGCATTTCATTTTTCCAGTCCGCAGCATCTGCCCATGTGCCTTCATCCCAAATATGTTCAGGTGGAACAAGTAGAGTATTGGCATAGGTAATTGAGCCACCGCCTACGGCATTCCCGCAAATAATAGTGACATGGCGGAAAAAACGCATATTAAAATAACCGAAAAGTTTCATGCCTGGACGCCAAATCCAGCGACGGGTATTCCAGTTGTTTTTAGCAAAATCTTCAGCTTTCCAGCGACGTCCCATTTCCATTACAGCCACAGAGTAGCCTTTTTCGGTCAGACGGCAGGCAGAAACACTACCACCAAAACCTGAACCAATAATGAGATAATCATAGTCATAATTGTTTGTTGTCATGACGAAGGCTCCTGTCTAGTGATATTTTTTATATTGACTGTGTATGTTTATTAATGAATTGCCCAATGCGCTCAATTGAGTCATCGGATTCGTTTAGTATACCTGCATGAAATTGAAAAACATGTCCGACTCGGTCATAAATCCTAAGATTTGTCGGAATACCATACTTTTCAGTTTTTTCAGCGAGGCGTTTTGCATCGTCTAATAAAACTTCTTCGGTGCCGACATGAATCAAAACAGGTGGTAATCCAGTTAAGTCAGCATAGAGTGGCGAACAGGTTGGATCGGTTGCCGATTTTTGTCCGCAATAGTTTTTTGCGCACCAAGCTAACCATTCGGGTGAGAGCATCGCATCTTGAGCAGCATGAGTTTTCATAGCGCTGCCAGAGAGACCTAAGTCAACCCAAGGTGAAAGTAAAACCAAGGCAGCTGGTAACGGCAATCCCGCATCCCGAATAGCTATTGCTGTGCTTAAACTCAGTCCACCACCAGCAGAATCCCCAGCAATTACGAGTGTTTTGGGGTCTTGTCCTTGAGCAAGTAGCACTTTATAAACTGCAATAACATCTTTAATAGCAGCAGGGCTTGTGTGCTCTGGAGCTAACCTATACTCAGGTAACCAAACTTGGGCCTGAGCTGCATGTCCGATTTGAGCGGCAAGCTTAGTGTGACTTTTTGAGCTACCCACAACATAGCCACCACCATGTAAATACAAAATACCCAATTCTGATTGAGTCATTTTTGGCTGAATATGAACTATTGGTACTTGAGCAATGGTTTGCTTTTTTGTTCTATATCCACGTGGCCCAAGCACAATAGCACTGGCTGCGTCGCTACAAAAACGTTGTAGCTTCAATGGCGTTCTAGGCGATAAAGCTGGACGTAGCGTAGTACGAATGGTCCATGCGAGAAGCTGCTTCATAATAATGACTCACACTAAGCATGTGATTAAGTCAGCATCTCTCAAAATTAAGAGCATGCTGACCGCTATTGTTATTTTGCTGATTTGTTGAGTAGGCGAGTTTGAAAAGCAGTCGCGGCTCCAAAAATCTTTTGGTAGCCTTGTGGAAGAATACGTTGAATCACATCAACGACTTTCGCATCGGCTCCAATCAGTAAGCGGCGGCGGTTTTTACGAACAGCCTCTAAAATTTGTTGAGCAGCCTCGTCAGCAGGGGTACGCAGTAATTTATCGAAAGCATCTTGGCTTTTTAGAGGGTCCATTCCTAAAGACTGGACACTATTATTCATGCGGGCAGCTTTAGCAATATTGGTACGAATACCACCCGGATGAACACAGGTCGCGCTAACCCCAGCATTTTGCATATCAAGTTCCTGGCGTAGAGACTCGGTAAAGCCACGAACAGCAAATTTACTGGCGTTATAAGCACTTTGGGTTGGTTGAGCTGTTAAACCAAACATGCTGGAAATATTAATAATATGCCCATCACCACTTTGCTTTAAAAATGGCAAGAATTCTTTAGTGCCATAAACTACTCCCCAAAAATTAATACCAATGAGCCATTCAAGATCCTCATAGCTCACACCTTCGGCTGTGCTACCTATTGCGACACCAGCATTATTAAAGATCAGGTTAACTTGGCCATGTTCATTTACAACAGCTTTCGCCCAATTTGCAACCTCATCACGCTTAGCGACATCAACTTTTTGCGTGGTTACTTTGACTGGATAAGCCGATAACTGTTCAACAGTTTTAGCTAAACCCGCTTCACTGATATCGGAAAGCGCCAGATGGCAGCCTTGTTTTGCCAGTGCAATTGCAAGTGCTTGTCCAATACCGGAACCCGCACCTGTCACAGCAGCGACTTTGTTCTTAAATGTTTTCATAAAATTCTCCGTTTATTTTTCTCATTTCCTATGGTGAAGCTTGTTTAAGAGATAGCTGAAACCTGAGTGTAGTTTTCAAGATCGAAGCGACGAGTGCGTTGACGATATTCAAGAGTAAAACCTGGCCAGTTATTGGTATTTTTGCCATCAGCAGTTTGGTACCAACTGGTGCAACCTTGTACCCATACCGTTTTTTTCATTTTTTCTTGAATGCTTTGATTAAACTCATGTTGAACTTCTGCACGAACATTGGTGAACAAAAGTTTGTTTTGTATGGTTGTTTGAATGGCATCTAAAATATAATTCACTTGGCTTTCAATCATATAAACAATTGAGTTGTGCCCAAGATTGGTGTTTGGACCATAGAGCATAAAGAAGTTTGGAAAGCTGCTCACAGTTAAACCGAGATAAGCTTCTGCACCATCTTTCCATGTGTCTTTTAAGGTGCGACCATCAAGACCTGTAATTTGCATTGGTGCCATAAATTCCGTTGCGGCAAAGCCCGTACCATAAATAATGGTATCGACTTCACGCAGATTTCCTTCCGGATCTAAAATACCATTTTCGGTAATTTCTTGAATGCCAGTATTAATCACATCGACATGAGGTTGAGTCAGTGTTTCATACCACTGGTTGGAAATCAAAATACGCTTACAACCAATTGGGTAGTCTGGCATTAAACGATGACGTAATTTGGAGTCTTTAACGACTTTACGGATGTGGCGTTGGAATAAATATTCCACCAAAGGCATTTCATTGAGTGAAGTTGTAAAAGCAAGTAGGCGAATTTCATGGTGTCCATATTGCAAGGCGCGGTCCAGACTTTGCAAAATAGGTAATTTACGGAAAGCCTTTTTCTCTAAAGGTTGGTAAACCCGATCTGGTTTTGGAATCACGTAAGGTGCTGAACGTTGATAAACGTCTAGATGTGCTACTTGTTTTGCAATTTCAGGTACAAACTGAATTGCGCTTGCACCTGTACCAATCACTGCAACACGTTTGCCAGTTAAGTCATAGTCGTGATCCCAACGCGCTGAGTGGAATGCTTTGCCTTTAAAGTTTTCAATACCTTTAAGTTTTGGATAGGCAGGGCGGTTGAGTTGACCTACAGCACCGACTAGAAATTCAGCTTCAAACTGTTCACCAGTCGTACTTTGAATGCGCCATACACCTTGCAGAGCATCAAATTCGGCACTGGCAATTTCAGTATTAAATTGAATATGCGGACGAATGTCATATTTGTCGGCACAGTGGCGTAAATATTGATAAATCTCTTGAGAGGTCCCGTAGCGATTTTTCCAGCCGAGTTCTTGCTCAAAAGAAAAAGAATAAAGATGAGAAGGCACATCACATGCAGCACCCGGATAAGTATTATCACGCCATACACCGCCGACATCGGCAGCTTTTTCAAATAGAGTAAATTGTTCAAAACCTGCTTGTTTGAGTCGAATGGCTAGGCCTAAGCCACCGAAACCAGTGCCTATAATGGCGATACGTACATTTTTATTTGAATTAGACGTCGAATTAAACATAGGCTGCTATAAAATCCTTAAAAACAGTGGGCGAAAAAATCGCAGTTTCCTGTATGCAGCATAATCGTTTATTTACTTGATTTAGAGGATGGATGAGGACAAAATATTGTGATTCGAGGACATTCTGGATAGTACAGTGACGTACGCTTGGGAATTTGAACGTAGCATACATAGTGTTCGCCTCATGGCTGATTTTGCAGTGGAATCGGGGGTTTCTTATCAGGCCATTTTAAAAGGAACTGGAATTAGTCAGCAGCAATTGCTGGACCCTCAAATGGTGGTTGCAGGTCATCAGGAATTACAGCTTATTCATAATCTGGTTGAACTTTTTGCAGATCGACCTGTACTTGGCCTTGAAGTAGGGGCGCGCTATCACTTTACAACATTTGGGCCGTTAGGCATGGCCCTCATGAGTAGTGCCAGCATTCGCGAAGCGCTTGATTTTGCACTGACTTATTTTTCATTAACCTTTGCCTTTACCCGTTTTTTAGTTTCAGATACTGATGAGGGTACTCGTATTGAGATCGAAGATGAGGGCATACCATCTTCAGTTAGGCAGTTTATTATCGAACGCGATTCAGCCGCTCTTATTACGGTACAACGCGACCTTGTACAAGATAATTTTTGCCAATATTTGGCTTTTTCTTTTCAGCCTAAAGGCGATGTACAACCGTATATAGATTTGTTTGGCATCCTACCTGAGTTTGGTACAGCTCAAAACTTTGTTCTACTTGATGCTCACAAAGTAAACCAGAAGTTGCAGATGGCCAATGATCTGGTTTTACATACGGCTGAAGAGCAATGTCGACAAATTTTAGATAAACGCCAATCCCAAAAGAAGTTTACAGTGTTGGTGCAACAACAATTGATGCGAATTCGAGGTGAAATGCCTTCTATGGAAATTGTTGCTGATCGGTTGCATTTAAATGCGCGCACTTTACGCCGCCATTTGGCGCAAGAAGAGATGACATTTATTCAGATTCGTGAAGAAGTCAGGCAAGTTTTAGCAGAGCAATATTTGGTTGTGCCTAAGGCTTCGGTTGAGCAAATTGCAGAGTGGCTGGGTTATGCAGAACCTGCCAGTTTTATTCATGCCTATAAAAGATGGCATGGTAAGACACCTCATGCCATGCGATTAATTGATAAATAATAAATAGATTTTATTTATCCAAACGCAAATGTAATAAACGCGTTGCCGAGGTGTGACGAATTTCATCTGATCGTGCATTAAAATAACGTTCAGTAATGGCTTCACCTGAAAGATCTTCTACCACTTTAAAGCCCATTTCCTCAACAGCACGGTGCAAATCAGAAGGCTTAAATTGCCCCAATAAAGGCTCTTTCAGTAAATGGGTAAACTGTGCAACCCCCATGCTACCAAGTCGCTCAATACCATGTAACTCTTGGAAATCGGTTGAGTAGTCCAGTACAACTTCACTACTGTTTGCGGCAAATTCAGCAATACTTTTTAAAGTTTGTAGGGTCGTTTGAGGGGTTAAGTAATGGGTCGTTCCTAACCAAGAAAAAAATGCAGGAGTGGATGAATCATAAACACTTCTGGTCAAAGCTTCCGAGATAGACTCTTTTTCAAAGTTAATAGCAACAAACTCAACGGTAGCAGGAATATCTCCTAGCTTTTTTAACTTGGCTTGTTTGGCAGCTTGAGTATCAGGATGGTCAACTTCAAAAATTTTTAAAGTTGGATAATGCTGCGACTCGCGTAGTACAAATGAGTCTAGACCAGCACCGACCAAAACATATTGTTGAATATTATGTTGAACTGCTAGATCAAGTAAATCTTCGGCATAACGAGAGCGTCCGACCACTTGCCCAGTAAGTAAACCTAAAGTACGGTTTAAAACTGCTGAATTCATTACTTTAACAATAAGAGAGTTAGAGAGAAGTCTTTTCCAGCTTCTACTGGTTAGCTCAAAAGCATAAGGATCTGAAAATACTGGGTTCTTTGTATTTTGAAAATGATTGGCTCGTAATGCAGCAGCAGCTTCGGCGGTACGACTTGATTGTCCTTCTTTCATCTTTATCCTGTTTTTTTATTTCTTGAAGATATTCAACGAAGAAGGCAGTGTATTTCATGAACATCTAAAATACACTGCCTGTTTCTTACAACTGATTTGATCAAAATTACAAATTAATGAGTTTTCGTCGTTTGATACGTCACTTCATAATCTTTCAAATCTACTTTTTTCAAACGTTGTTTTAGCTTTTTCAATGACCATGGCCATGCAGCAAAATTACGGCCGTTTGCATCGAGGTAGTAACTCTTACAACCGCCGCTATTAAATACAGTCGTTTGCAAGTGCTTTTGTACTAAGTCGTTATGCTTTTTAATCACATCAGGTTTAACATTGAATTTGCTAATACCTTTGTTCTTAATTTTCAACAAACCATCTACGATATAGTCGAGCTGTGCTTCTGCTAGACCAATGAAAGAGTCATACACCAGTACGTTAGGCCCTAAAACTAAAAATGCATTTGGTACATTTTCAATGTTGGTCCCCAAGTAAGCCTCTGGTGAACTACTTTTCCATATATCTTGTAGACATTGACCTTTTTCATTATGGACGCGTTTACCAATTGGTGGGTGAGATACTTCAAAGCCTGTACCCCAAATAATCACATCAACTTCGTGGCGTTCACCATTGGCAGCAACAACAGTATTGCCTTCAACTTTTACTAAGCCATGTGGAATCAGGGACGTGTTTGGTGCTTGTAACGCAGGGTAGTAATTGTTGGCAAACAAAATACGTTTACAGCCAATATCAAAGTTTGGTGTTACATTTTTACGTAACACTGGGTCATTAATTTGCAATTTAAGCAGTTGCTTGCCCAATACATTGACTGGTTTTAGTGCAAGTGGATTACGTAAACCAAAATTAATCGCATTGAGTGTTAATGCTACACTTTTACGCCAGCTCGCCTGAATAGCTGGATATTTAGCAATGACTGATTTACTAAACTCGCCCAAATCCGTATCTGGTTTTGGTAGTACCCAAGGTGCTGTACGTTGGAACACAAAAAGCTCTTTTGCTTTTGGTTGAATTTGTGGCACAAACTGAATAGCAGATGCACCAGTACCGATCACCGCAATGCGTTTACCTGTCAAATCATAATCATGGTTCCATTTAGCTGAATGGAACATCTCGCCTTTAAATGTTTCTAAGCCTTCAAGACGTGGAATTTGAGCTTCGGTAATTGGACCTGTGGCAAAAATAACGGTTTTAGATAAATATTGACCAGTACTGGTATCAAGTACCCACACATGACGTGAGTCATCCCATGCTGCGTTGAGCAGTTCGCTATTAAACTCGATTTTAGACGTAACATTAAACTCGTTACTTACATCTTCCAGATAACTTAAGATTTCTGGTTGGCGCGCAAATAAATGGCTCCATTTTGCACTTGGTGCAAATGAATAAGAGTAAAGAGCAGAAGGTACATCACAACCACAACCTGGATAGGTATTTTCACGCCATGTTCCACCAACACGGCCAGCTTTTTCAATAATCTTATAATTGGTATAACCAACTTGATCTAGGCGAATAGCAGCGGCAATACCTGAAATGCCAGCACCCACAATAAAAGTATCGAAAATATGGTTTGGTGATTTGACAGCTTTTTTTGCTGAAGCATTTGTTTTCATTTGAGCAGTCATATGTGTACTACCTATAAATTTCTTATTTAAATAATTTGTACGATGTGCCAAGGAACTTGTTATACAAGCTTGGAGATGCACGTTTCATGAGCCAGAATAACTTCGCATCAATCTGAGGAATGGTATACAACTCATCCTGATCAAGGCGATTAAGCGTTAATCTTGCGACATCATCACTTGTCGTGAAGGCATAGTTCATCAGCGCATGGTCTGCTAGCTTTGAATAGCGTCCTGGAATTCGACCATTTTTAATGATATTGGTTGGAACCAGCGTCGGGCAGAGTACATTCACTTTAATATTAAACTTATGCAGTTCAGCTGAAAGCGTTTCTGAAAGCGCACGCACGCCCGCTTTAGTCACGTTATAAGCGGTCATTTCTGGTGCAGCCGTATACGATGCTGCAGAAGCGACATTAATAATTGCGCCGTAACCTAACTTTTTAAACTTTGGAACAAATGCATGACAACCATGAATTACACCCCAAAGGTTAATATTCATGACCCAGTTCCAGTCTTCAAGGCTTAGCTCGTCAAACTTACCACCCAAGCCTACACCCGCATTATTAATGAGTAGGGTTACAGGGTGCTGCATTAAAATTTCAGCGGTTTCGGCCAAATGTGTAACTTGTTCAGCATTACCCACATCACAGCGTATAGCAAAAGCTTTTGCACCTTCTTGTTCAAGAAGTTTTACGGTTTCTTCAGCAGCTTCCAAATTAATATCTGCACAGACTACGCTGCCACCACGTTTTGCGAGCTCAATTGCAAAACTTCGACCAATCCCACTGCCTGCACCCGTCACTACGGCATAAGCTTTTTGGCTTGGTTTAACTTTCTTTTTGCCAAATAAAATCATGATTCATCCATAAATAGCTTTGAGAGATACCAGCTATCAGCGCGATAGCTGGAAATACAGGACGATTAAGACACGCGTACTGGTGGGGTAAATTCTTTAACAAAGTAAGGAGCAATTGCGCCGCCTTCGGTGAGTAATTTCTTTTTGTAATACTCAAGATATTCAGTTGTATCATGGTCATTTGGATGGAAGTCTGGACGTAAGTAGTCAAGAATTTGGCCAATGGTACTTCCGAAAACACCATCTTTAGGTCCAAAGATTAAACCCACACCACGGCGCGCATCTTTCCAGAATTTTAAGGTCAGCATTTCTTGCGGCTTTCTTAAAACAGGAACAAATAATGTAGTCGCAGGGATGAGTCCTAAAATGGTAATGAGAGCAAGGATGAAACCAGAAGCTCGTAATGGGTAGCTACCATTTAAGAGTTGATAAACATCATAGGCAATGTCTTTATGCTCAGATTCTTCAAGCATGTGCCACATCCATAAAGCACGGCTTTTTGCATCATCTGAATAATAGAAATTCTTTTCATGCTTCATCATATATTCAGCAAGTACCGCGGTAAAATGCTCAATACCCGCCATCATTGATAATTTAAGTGGCTGGGGAAATTTTAAGAAAACATATTTAAAGAAGTTCGAGCCAAGAAAGCGATATAGCGCGACAGGGTATTCGGCATCTTGAAGCGCATCGTTATATTCATTGTGCAATTTTGAGTGAATTGCCTCTTGGCCAATTAATGAAGTAACTCGCTGCTTCAATATTGGATCTTTAATAAAATCGCGATGGTGGCGAGCGGTTTCAATGACTAGATCTTCGCCATAGGTTAAAAAGACCGAAAGTGTGGCAAAAAACAAGGTAGCAAATTGATTGTCCATATAAAATCTGACATCAATTTCCTTACCATCAAAACCAATATTTAAATGACGGATTGGAATAGTACTTTTGCTAGCAAAATCTGGTAACTCAATTTCGCGGTGAAATTTAAGTTTGTTCAATGATTTTTTAACTGTGGTCGAGATCATGGCGACACCCTGAGACAAAGTAGTGGTGCATTTTGATGAAAATCAATAAACTCAATGATCAACAAAGCACTAAAAATTCCATTTTCAAAAACAGATGATTCTCTGCATTGACTACGGTGTTGTTGCTCCGTTATTTGTTTGATTATTTGGCTGAATAACGGAAAGAAGATTCGATATAGACCAGCGTCGATTAATGACTCTTCTTTAATTTTTTCATATTAATCTGACTTTATGTTCGGATTCAATTCGGGTAAATTTTTAAACATATCAATAGAGGAATTACTTGTTTTTTATAATATGGAAGTTAATTTTTAAAAAAGTATATATTTGAAAAATATTAATTTAATTTACTGTGTAAACAGAAATTTGATGACTGAGATATAGTTTAAATGTTCTTGATGAGTGCTATTTTTTAGCTTTATTTTAATGAAGTTTGACAACTATTCGGATTTTGTTTTTTTATTTCAACCTACCTTGATTACATGCTAATCTGACTTTATGTTCGGATTATTGATTAGATCGTATGACTACGCGTAAACCTCGCCAAACCCGAGCCAAAGTCACTGTCGACACGATTATTGAAGCGGGTTTTATTGCGGTGGCACTCCATGGGCCAAGTGGAACTACTACACGTCACATTGCAGAAATTGCAGGGGTGAGTGTCGGATCTTTATACGAATATTTTAAAAATAAAGAAGAAATTTATGATGCAATGAATCACTTTTTTGTTCGGGAAATTCTGGACATGATTACCGAGCTTACACCGACTATTTTACCGTTGGAGTTGGAGCCTGTGATTGAAATGATCTTTTACACCTTTAGTGATTTATTAAAGAAAAATAATGACCGCTATTTGACGGTTTTACGTTATGCAGGGGAATTGCAATACGATAAATATATTCCAAAAATTGAGCAGGCTTTAATGGAAGTCATCATGAAATATATGATGCATAATCCTAAATACCTAAAAATCAATAATTTGGCTGTAATTACATATATCTGTATTAACAGTGGTATTTTTAATGTTGCGCGGCACCTTATTTTGCCAAATCCGTATATTAGCTTTGATGAAATGGTTCAGGGGTTAACCACCATGATCATGAGTTATATCAATACAGAAATGGCACGCTCAGAAGAGCATTGAAACGCGTCAGTATGACTCCAATTTAAATATAAAAAGCCCTTACATAAACAATTATGTAAGGGCTTGATTTGATTATGGCATGGTTGGAACTTCTTCCGGACGCATATCAAAAATCAGGATTTCAGCATTATCACCATTGGTAAACGATAAGCTTCCACCTTCACGAATACGGGCAGCATCGCCAGTGTTAAAGGTTTTACCATTTACATCAACGCGACCTTTGGCAACATGTAGGTAGACATATCGACCATCAGGAATCGTAAATTCGGCAGTTTCTTCACCATCAAAAAGACCAGAATAAATATGAATGTCTTGTTTGATAGATAAAGTTTTCTCACCACCTTTTGGTGAAATGATCAAATGCAATTTACCGCGTTTGTCAGTTTCATCAACATGAATTTGTTGATAATCCGGATCTGTATTTACTTCATTCGGAACGACCCAAATTTGTAAGAAGTGCACACCTTCTTGAGCGGAATGGTTAAATTCACTATGAGCAACGCCACGGCCTGCACTCATAAGCTGAATGTCACCCGGTACAATTACAGAACCTGTACCCATAGAGTCTTTATGCTCTAATGCACCTTCAAGTACATAGGAAATAATTTCCATATTACGGTGAGGGTGTGTACCAAAGCCTTTAGATGGAGCAACGTTGTCATCATTAATCACGAGCAGGTCTGAAAAACCGACTTGTTTCGGATCCCAATAGTTAGCAAACGAAAAGCTATGTTTTGATTGTAACCAACCATGATGTGCTGCACCACGTTCGTGAGATAAACGCATATCAAACATGATCTACTCCTAATTTAATTTTTTCTCTGGGTGTAGTTTATCGTAGCGTTTATTGGAGTAAAGCCCTGAAAATAGAAAGCTTGGTACGATTTATAGAACGATCAATGATCAAGCTATTTACTTAGTGAGATGTAGGGATGAGAGGGAAGTTGAAATAGAAAATGATACTTTCTTAGATAAGGTGAAAACACTTTTAGCCGGAATTGAGAAATTTAAGTTTGAAGCTGAAGATGCAATGGAGAAATTAGTACCTACCTCAACAATTAAAAAGAAAATGCTTTAAAGAAAAATAGAACCTTTTTATTCTATTTTAAGCCTCAAAAGGACACGAATATTTCAATCCATATACTGATTTGTCTACACTGTATATTTAAATGAACTTAATAATTAAAACGTATAAAAAGCTAATATTAAAAATAACTAAATAAGTTAGGTATTAAAATAAAGTGACTTTTCAATGGAAAAGTTTGATATTTATCAATAATCACAAAGATATATTGAAAATCACCTTTTTTTTCAAATATTTGAGTGATGGTGTGTTTTTGTAAATAAATGTGAAAATATTCACAAAGCTATATTTTTTTGTTAAGATCATTAACATTAAAAACATAGAGATAATAATAATGATCAATAAAGTATTAATAATGTTGTGTGTGGGTATCGTCTTTGTATTGGGTTACTGGGCCTATTTAGACAATCAAAATAAAAAACATGAAGAATTGATGAGAATCATTCATGAGGCAGAAAGAAATTTACAAAGTATCGAACGCAATCCTAATCATGCTCACCACAGCAATTTGGCTTCTTATAATATGCAAGAATATATAGGAGAGAAAAAAATTATTTTCTAGCAATATTACCTAATAAATTTCTGACTTTTTACACTGTCATTGATCATATCTTTTCATAAATTATGATCATGTTTCTGTTGAATCTGTTAAACTTATTGAACGTATAGTAAAAAAGCTGCATAGGGGTTATGCAGCTTTTTTGTGTTTAAAGAGGGCTGAGGTTACTGGCTATGTACGGAACTTGAAATCAAATGAATGGCATATTTGTTGCTTCTTTTATTTGAGATTCTTGTCTAGAACCCTGAACAGAAAAACAATATTGTTCAGCTATCTACATAGAAGTAAATATTCCACAGCTCAGATTTTGTATAGAGGCTACTTATGGCGGCGCCCAATTCTTCGGTAGGCTGGTTAGAGCGTTTATTTAAGTTAAGCGACAACAAAACCACGTTCCGAACAGAAGTTCTTGCTGGTGTAACTACATTCCTAACGATGTGTTACATCATTATTGTTAATCCACTCATTTTATCTGAAACCGGCATGGATCATGGCGCCGTATTCGTTGCGACCTGTTTGGCTGCAGCAATCGGTTGTTTAGTAATGGGGATCATTGCTAACTATCCAATCGCACTGGCCCCTGGTATGGGTTTAAACGCTTATTTCACCTATTCAGTTTGTATGGGTATGGGCGTGCCATGGCAAACAGCTTTAGCTGCTGTTTTTGTTTCAGGTCTTGTCTTTCTTGCAATTAGTTTCTTTAAAATTCGAGAGGCTATTGTAAATGCGATTCCAATGTCGCTTAAATTTGCAATAGGTGGTGGTATTGGCTTATTCCTTGCCCTTGTCGCGCTAAAGAACTCCGGAATTATTGTGGCTAACCAAGCCACTTTAGTGGGTTTAGGCAATATTAAGCAACCTACAGTATTGCTTGCTTTATTTGGTTTTCTACTCATTGTAGTTTTGCATCATTTGAAAGTTCGCGGCGCAATCATTATTAGTATTTTGGTGGTTACAGCAATCGCTACTGCTTTGGGTTTAAATGAATTTAAGGGTGTTGTTGGTGAAATTCCTTCAATTGCACCAACTTTCATGCAAATGGACTTTAAAGGTCTATTTACCGCAAGTATGGTCGGCGTCATCTTTGTCTTCTTTATTGTTGATTTGTTTGATAGTACCGGGACTTTAGTAGGCGTTTCACACCGTGCGGGTCTTTTAAAGGATGGTAAATTACCACGTCTGAAAAAAGCACTATTTGCTGACTCTACTGCAATTGTAGCAGGTGCTGCATTAGGTACTTCATCAACTACGCCTTATATTGAATCAGCTTCAGGTGTAGCAGCAGGTGGGCGTACAGGTTTAACTGCGGTTGTTGTTGCCTTCTTATTTGTTTGTTGTTTATTTTTAGCGCCTCTTGCTCAATCTGTGCCAGGTTTTGCAACTGCACCAGCTTTATTATTCATTGGTGTATTGATGATCCAAGGGATCACACACATTGATTGGGATGACATTACAGAAGCTGTGCCATCCTTTTTAACGATTGTATTTATGCCATTTGCTTATTCAATTGCAGATGGGATTGCAATGGGCTTTATCAGCTATGCATTAGTGAAATTATTCACAGGTAAGGCAAAAACTGTTCCATACATGGTATGGATTATTGCTGCTCTTTGGGTATTTAAATTTATCGCGTTTGGCGGTTAATACGATTTTAAAAATTTTCTTCTAGAACTGTTTAAATGATAGTTATATAAGAAGGAAAGTATAGAAGGGTGTGCTTACCACGCCCTTTTTTCTTTAGATGTGGAGTTAATATGAATCAAGTCGAGCTGATTAAGGTTTTGCCAAAAGCCGAATTGCATGTACATATTGAAGGAACATTTGAACCTGAATTAATGTTTGCAATTGCACAGCGTAATCAGATTCAGATTCCTTACAAATCTGTTGAAGAAGTAAAGCAAGCTTATAACTTTCACAATCTTCAATCTTTTTTAGATATTTACTATGCTGGCGCAAATGTTCTTGTACATGAGCAAGACTTTTATGACTTGGCATGGGCATATTTTGAAAAGTGTGCAGAAGATCGTGTGGTTCATACAGAAATATTCTTCGACCCGCAAACTCATACTGACCGTGGAATTGCTTTTGCAACGGTTATTAATGGTCTAAAACGTGCGTGTGGCGATGCGAAAACTAAATTGGGTATTAGTTCTCAACTTATTATGTGTTTCTTGCGCCATTTAAGCGAAGAAGCTGCATTTGAAACGCTTGAGCAGGCTTTACCATTTAAAGATGACATCATTGCAGTAGGGCTTGATTCGAGTGAAGTAGGCCATCCACCAGCGAAGTTTGAACGTGTTTTTGCTAAAGCGCGCGAAGAAGGTTTCTTGATCGTTGCGCATGCTGGGGAAGAAGGTCCGCCGGAATATATATGGGAAGCTTTAGATTTACTTCGTGTGAACCGTATTGACCATGGTGTTCGTTCTGAAGAAGATGAACAATTAATGGCGCGTTTAATTAACGAAAAAATGCCATTAACTGTTTGTCCTTTAAGTAACTTGAAGCTTTGTGTAGTAAAGGATATGAAAGAACACAATATCCGTCGTTTACTACAAAAAGGCGTACATGTGACTGTTAACTCAGATGATCCATCATATTTTGGTGGATATATGAATGATAACTTCTTTGCAATTCAGCAAGCTTTAAATTTAACAAATGATGAGTTAAAGCAACTCGCGATCAACTCTTTTGAAGCTTCTTTTATTCCAAATGAAGAGAAACAAAAGTGGATTGCAGAAATCCAGAAAATCTAAATAAAAAAACCGCCTGATATAGGCGGTTTTTTTATACATATAGTTTATTTGGGTTGTTTGGTCATACTATTTAAAATATTGTCTTTATCAATAAAGTGATGTTTTAAAGCTGCAAGTACATGCCCGACAATGAGTAAACCTGCAAACCAAGAAATATAGATATGGAGCGGTTTAACAATAGCCAAAAGCTCTGGGTTATCTTGCACTAAACGCGGAATTTCAAATAAATATAAAACAGGTGCAGCGTGGCCAGCACTCCAGCTAAATAAACAACCAGTCACAGGTAATGCAACCAAAATCACATACAGGAATAGATGTCCAACATGTGCTAGTGTTTTCATGGTTGGGGACATTGAATCTGGTAGTTTTGGAGCTGGATGTGTATAGCGCCATAAAAGACGGATTATTACTAGAAAGATAATAGTTGTAGCAATATTTTTGTGCAGAGTAATGACATCGCCTTTAAAGCTGCCATTAACATCATAACTTAAAAAATTTCCACTATAGAAGCCAATCGCCCATGCTGCGATGAAAATGATGGCCATCACCCAATGCAGGATTTGTGCGGTACGGGTGTAATACGAAGAGGAAGCAGCAGGCATAAAAGACTCTTTTTTTGTCGTTTTGACTTCTAATTTTAGGGCAAAGCGCTGATTTTGAGAAATGTTTTAAATGTAACGGAGCGTGCTAAAAACAGAACGTATTAAATAAAAACAGTTCTGGTGAAATGGATTTTGTTATAAAAATAGATTGCATAAATGCATCAAATTATTTGTTTCTTCTAAAGTCGAGTTTAGGCACAATACGCGCTGCCAAGATTCAATCAAAGGAAAAAATGATGAAAAAATTGATGCTTGCTCTAGCACCAGTTGTTTTAGCTTTAACAGCGTGTGCAACGACTACAGGTATGGGTACAGGGGCTAATTCTGCACAAACTACAACTCAACAGTTGGGTGTTGCGGCATTAAAAGTTGCTGTAAATGCGAAATGTATTACAGAAATTAATAATGTTTCGGCTTGGAAAACAGCAACAAAGCTTATGACTGCTGAGCAACGTGACAGCATTCAAACTAATGTTTGTGGTTGTGTGAGCGAAAAGGCGCCAAACAGTGTTACTGCGGTTGAGTTGGCTGCGGCTGCATTTGATGTAAATGCGCGTGCTACAATTGTAAATCAAGTGGTTTCTAATACTGTAAATGCGTGCGTAGCAGAAGCTTTACAAAAGTAATTAATGATTTTTGTATTAAAGAAGGCTGATTAGTATTGATCAGCCTCTTTTTTTTAAAGGTGGAGAGTCAATGTTTATTGCTGGTGTGGATGAGGCGGGGCGAGGGCCTTTAGTAGGTTCAGTTGTTGCAGCGGCTGTTATTTTAGATCCAAATAATCCAATTTTAGGATTAAATGATTCTAAAAAATTAACTGAAAAGAAACGTGAAAAGTTGTTTATTGAAATACAAGAAAAAGCCTTAGCATGGTCAATTGCTGAAGCAACACATAGTGAAATCGACGAATTAAATATTTTACAAGCGACATTTTTGGCAATGCGTCGCGCAGTTGAGGGCTTAAAAACTCAGCCTCAAAAAGTGATTGTCGATGGTAATCAAATTCCAAAAGGAATCATTATTCCTTGCGAAGCTATTGTAGGGGGAGATGCAACTCATGCTGAAATCAGTGCTGCTAGTATCTTAGCGAAAGTCACGCGTGACCAACAAATGGTGGAATTAGATCAACAATATCCATTATTTGGTTTTGCCAAACATAAGGGATATCCAACCAAAGCGCATTTTGAAGCAATTGCTGTACATGGTGTAATTGATCAACATCGTAGAAGCTACGCACCTGTAAAACGTGCTCTAGGTTTATAAATAGAGTAATCAAAAAAATTTAAAGCGACTATAAAGTCGCTTTAATTAGGGAGAGAATAACTTCATATTAACGATTGAAGTTTTTCTGTGCATAATTATCGTCTTCAAAAGAAACTTGATAATCTTGATCAAGGTGCTGAAGGTGTTCATGCATTGCACGTTCATGTTGAATACGTTGATAAATTTCTTCTCGATGAACAGAAACCTCTTTTGGTGCATTCACACCAATACGAACCTGGTTTCCTTTGACGCCAAGCACAGTAACACTGACTTGATCCCCAATCATTAATGTTTCCCCGACACGGCGGGTCAGAATCAGCATGTTTATCTCCTTGCTAAACGCTTAAAACTGCAATATTGGTACCCAAATAAAAGCTCAACCTCAGTTTTCAGTCAGATTCTAACAGAAATATGAGAACAAAGTCATATTTTGATAATCACTGCCAAAAAACTTTCCGTTTAATATAACAGAGCCGCTATAAAAAAAACTATAGCGGCTCTGTGTTTTCTTTGATTATTGTCGGACAAGTAAACATTTTTTAATGCTTTTTTGACCGTTTGGTAAAATTAAGCGCGGGCGCTGCTTTCACCATGTTCACGATCTAAACCAAAAGCGGTATGTAGACAACGAACAGCAAGTTCAAGATATTTCTCGTCAATAATAACAGAAACTTTAATTTCAGATGTTGAAATCATAAGAATATTGATGCCTTCATCCGCAAGGGCAGTGAACATTCTGCTCGCTACACCTGCATGTGAACGCATACCTACACCCACGATAGACACTTTAACGATGTCATCACGTGTTGAAACTTCACGTGCGCCAATATTTTTAGCAGTTTCGTTTAAGATTTTTTCAGCTTTAGCTAAATCAACACGGTTTACAGTAAAAGTGAAATCTGTTGTGCCGTCTTCTTCAACATTTTGCACTATCATATCGACTTCGATATTGGCATCACTTACTGGTGATAAGATTTTAGAAGCAATACCTGGTTCATCAGGCACACCTAAGATCGTTAATTTTGCTTCGTCACGGTTAAAAGCAATACCTGCAATAATTGGCTGTTCCATAGTCTCTTCCGCCTCAGTAGTAATGAGTGTACCTACATTTTCTTTAAATTCGTCGTCAAACACGCCGTCGTTATCATTATCAAAACTTGATAATACACGCAAAGGAACTTGATATTTTCCGGCAAATTCTACTGAGCGAATTTGTAAAACTTTTGAACCTAATGAAGCCATTTCTAGCATTTCTTCAAAAGAAATACGATCAATTTTTTTAGCTTTAGGAGCAACACGAGGGTCTGTGGTGTAAACGCCATCTACATCAGTATAAATTTGGCATTCATCTGCTTTTAGAGCAGCAGCAAGAGCAACACCAGAGGTATCTGAACCGCCACGGCCTAAAGTTGTGATATTTCCATTAGCATCAAAGCCTTGGAAACCCGCAACGACAATAACACGGCCTGCATCTAGGTCATTGGTCATGACATCTGTATCAATAGACTCAATACGCGCCTTGGTAAATGCACTGTCAGTTTTAATACCGACTTGACGTCCGGTATAGGATTTAGCTTCCACACCAATCGAATTAAGTGCCATAGCTAACATGGAAATCGTCACCTGTTCACCAGTTGAAACCATTTGGTCTAACTCGCGTGGGTCAGGTGTTTCGGTAATGGCTTTAGCGAGAGCTAGTAAGCGGTTTGTTTCACCACTCATTGCAGATACGACCACAACAACCTTGTGACCGTGATCATGCCAACGCTTCACACGACGAGCAACATTTAAAATGCGCTCGGGGGTACCCATAGAAGTACCGCCATATTTTTGAACGATTAATGCCATAGTTGTTCCATATAAGCCATGACCCTGAGAGGCTTTTCAGGGTCAGTTACACAAAAAGTGAAGTCTTATTTTTGTTCAAGCCATGCAGGTAATGCAGCAATAACTTGTCCAAACTTCTCGTTAAGTGGCGCGCCACCTTGTGCTAAGTCAGGTTTACCACCACCTTTACCACCTAGCTCTGTAGCTAAATGTTTGATGATGTCACCTGCTTTTAGATTTGCAGTGTATTGTGATGCGACTGATGCAAGTAAGCTAACTTTGTCACCCTCTACACCAGCTAACACAATAACTGCATTCTCTAATTTCGATTTAACACTGTCATGTAAGTTGCGAAGGGATTTCGCATCTACACCTTGAACAGTGGTAATAAGCGTTTGACGACCAGAAATCGTTTGTACCTGATCAATCAATTCTGACGCTTGGAAGTTTGCCAATTTCTGATTAAGCTGTTCAATTTGCTTTTGTAATGTAGAAACAAGCTCTACATTGGCTTGTACACGCTCAACAGTTTGGTCTTTCTGTGCTTTTAATAAACTATTAATGTGCTGGATATCTGAATCAGTTTTTTGTACTACATCTAAAGCTTTAGTGCCTGTAACTGCTTCAATACGGCGTACACCAGCAGCTACACCACCTTCAGAAGTGATTTTAAATAAACCAATATCACCTGTACGCTTAACGTGAATACCACCACAAAGTTCAATCGAGAAGTTTTTCTCATCAATTACTGAACCCATAGCGAGAACACGAACCTCGTTGCCATACTTTTCACCGAACAACATCATGGCACCTTTTGCTTTTGCAGCTTCGATGTCAAGTAGTTCAGTTGTTACAGCAGTATTTGCAATAATTTCTGCATTTACCAAACGCTCAACCTGTTGTAATTGTTCAAAAGTTACTGGTTGATCATTCGCAAAGTCAAAACGTAAGATATCACTGGCAACTAAAGAACCTTTTTGTTGTACGTGTGATCCTAGAATTTGACGTAGGGCAGCATGTAATAGGTGAGTTGCCGAGTGGTTACGAGCTGTTGCATCACGGATATCCGCTTTAACAATTGCTTCAACATTTTGATCGGCTTTAAGACTACCAACAGTCACAATACCTTGATGAACAAAGGCACCGCCTGACTTTTTCGTATCTTGAACTTCAAAAATACCAGTTTCATTTTTGAAGATACCTGTATCGCCAATCTGACCTCCACTTTCTGCATAGAAAGGAGTTTGGTTTAAAACGATAAGTGCTTCATCACCTTCAGAAACTTCATCAACTTGTACGCCATCTTTGTAGATCGCTACAATTTGGCCTTGACCCGTTGTGTTGATGTAACCATCAAATTGGGTTTCACCTTCAACTTTTACAATATTGTTGTAGTCAACTGCGAACTTACCAGCATCACGCGCACGTTGACGCTGTGCAGCCATTTCCACTTCAAAGCCGGCTTCATCAATAATAAAGTCACGTTCGCGTGCAATATCAGCAGTTAAATCTGTTGGGAAGCCATAAGTGTCGTAAAGCTTAAATACAGTCGCACCAGGAATAGTTTTATCTTTTAATTGGGCAAGTTCACCTTCGAGTAGTTTTAAACCTTGCTCAAGTGTTTTAGCAAATTGTTCTTCTTCACGAACTAAAGTCGCTTCAATTACGTCTTTGCGCGCCACAAGTTCTGGATAAGCATCAGCCATAACTTCGATTAAAGGTTGCAACATTTTGTAGAAGAACGTACCAGTTGCACCAAGCTTGTTACCGTGACGAACAGCACGACGGATAATACGGCGAAGTACATAGCCACGGCCTTCATTGCTTGGGTTTACACCGTCAGCAATCAAGAAACAGCAAGAGCGAGCATGGTCTGCAACAACGCGTAAAGAAGGCTGACCTTCGTCTTCAATACCAATAATATTTGCAGCAGCTTTTAATAAGTGTTGGAACAAGTCAATGTCATAGTTTGAGTTGACATGTTGCAATACAGCAGAAATACGTTCTAAGCCCATACCTGTATCAACAGATGGAGCAGGGAGTGGGTGAAGCACGCCATCAGCAGTACGATTAAACTGCATGAAAACGTTATTCCAGATTTCAATGAAACGGTCGCCATCCTCTTCTGGAGAGCCTGGTAAACCACCCCAGATGTGATCACCATGGTCAAAGAAAATCTCAGAACATGGACCACATGGACCAGTATCGCCCATTGCCCAGAAGTTATCAGATGCGTATTTTTCGCCTTTATTGTCACCAATGCGAATAATACGTTCTGCTGCTAAGCCGATTTCTTTGTTCCAGATGTCGTAAGCTTCGTCATCGGTATGGTAAACCGTGACATAAAGTTTATCTTTTGGTAAAGCAAGCCATTGTTCGCTTGTTAAAAATTCCCACGCGAATTTAAGTGCATCACGTTTGAAATAATCACCAAATGAGAAATTACCCAACATTTCAAAGAATGTGTGGTGACGTGCAGTGTAGCCGACATTGTCTAAGTCATTATGTTTACCACCCGCACGTACACATTTTTGTGAAGTGGTTGCGCGTACATAGTCACGTTTCTCAAGACCTAAAAAGCAGTCTTTAAACTGGTTCATCCCAGCATTTGTAAATAATAAAGTTGGGTCGTTGGCAGGAACAAGAGAACTCGACGCGACACGTGTATGCCCTTGCGTTTCAAAGTAGCGCAAAAATGCTTCACGAATTTCAGCAGATGTCATTAAACGAGTACTCACAACCAAGTCACTCCATATTTTCGAATTTGGCTAAAAGTATCAATGCCTGTTTGTTTTATGCCAAACCTTAGCATGTGATACGGGGCTTATTTTTTAAAAACGCTAAATTGTAGCGGAAAAACCCCACCGAACCAACGATTTTAAAAGGAATATCTTACAAAACTGTGATTTGGCTAAAAATCTATATTCAATTGGTCGCCACGTGCTTTACTATATGCCTTCTTTAGCCTCTAGTTTTGTTGATAAGGATAAGTCATGCAACGTATCGCCATTAATGGGTTTGGTCGGATTGGACGTAATGTTTTACGTGCGTGGTTCGAAAGCCCAAAACAATTTCATTTTGAAATCGTGGCGATTAACGATATAGCAGATGTGCAAACATTGGTGCATTTATTTAAATATGATTCCACGCATGGCCGTTTTAATGGGAATGTGGAAATATTTATTGAAAATGAAAAAGTTTTTTTGAACATTCAGTCAAATCAAAGAGCTCTGAAAGTTGAAGTTTTAAAGCAGAAACAACCCGAACTGTTGCCATGGTCAAACTTGCACGTTGATGTGGTGCTTGAGTGTACTGGATTGTTCCGTTCTCATGCTGATGCAACACGACATATACAAGCAGGGGCGCAGCGGGTCATTATTGGTGCAGCACCTTTTGACCATGTCGATGCAGCCATTGTTTATGGTGTGAATCATAATGAAGTTAAAGTAACAGATCAGATCATATCAAGCGTTTCATGTACTACGCAGGCTTTAGTTCCATTGGTAAAAATCATTGATGATGCTTTTGGTATTGAAACTGCGCTTATGACCGAAATTCATGCAGTAACGGCAGACCAATCTGTACTTGATCATGCACATCGTGATTTACGTCGTGCAAGAGCATCGGGACAGAATATTATTCCCACTACCTCTAGTGCACTGGGTGCATTAAAACGTGTTATGCCTAAAATGGAAGATCGTATCGATGGTTATTCAATTCGAGTACCGACGATTAATGTGGCAGCAATTGATTTAACGTTTATCGCTCAATCGCCAATTACTGTTCATCATATTAATGAGTTGCTCATTAAAGCAGCTAAAACCGATTATGCAGAAATTATGGCAGTTACAGACGAGCCATTAGTGTCAAGTGATTTTAACCATTCTCCTTATTCACTCATTGTTGATTTAACTCAGACTATGGTTGTCGGGCATCAAGCTAAAGTATTTGCTTGGTATGATAATGAATGGGGATATGCAAATCGATTATTAGATTTGTGTGATTCTTTCTAAAAATGAATTTAAATAATTTAAGGGTATTAAATTAATACCCTTAAATTATTAATTTTAAATATGAACAGTTAAAAATAATTTAAAATTCTAAATATTTGTGTTGTGCAAAATTGTCGCTATTTGTATGATTCGCAAACATTAAAATTTTAATTATAGAGTTCGTATGAAATTTTATTCAAAAAAAATAAGTGGTTTTTTAATTTTTACATCTACTATTATTTTAACTGCTTGTGGTGGTGAAGGCTCAGATCAAAATACCAATGATCAAGCTGAAAGTAATTTAGAAAAAGAAGACAAAATTTACCAAGTTTATTATCAGCCTTCGAATATTTCTTCAGGTGTCTATAGTGATTTTTTTGAAATTACTCAATATCCAATTAAAAATAATGAAATCTTCTTTGCAAAGTCACATAACCAGCCGTTAGAAACTGAACTTTTAACTGAAAAGAAAATTTTAAATAAAGGGACGTTACAAACAAATATTGTAAAAAGATTAACATCTAGCAGTTGGACTTATGAACTAACTCCTGAATTGAAAAAAACTTTAAATTTTGAAATTGTGAAGTTAGATGGTGAAAATATCTTTGACCGTGTATTACCAGGCTATAAGGAAAATAAAAATTTAGAAACAAGTCTTCATAATCAACTTGATAAAAATTTAATTGAATTCTACCAAAACTATAAGAATGTTACGTTTCCAAAAAATAGTTATTGTTATCGCTTAAAAGAGACTCAATGGAGCCAATCTTATATTTCAGATATATCTAGTTTTAGTTCAAACCCTTTATTTAGTGAGAAAAAGCAGGCAATTATCGGAAGATATAATAACTTAGGTCAAGATAAAAAGTATTTTAGACTTATAAGCTCGCAATGGTATGGCTATAACTTGGTTGCTTTAGAAAACTTAGAAACTGGTGATATTCAAAGCGCACTGGGAGATAATAATAACCAGTCTGCTTTTTTTATTAATTTTGTCTCAAGTAGTTCGTGGGATGCTGATAGAGAGTTAGCTTATGACAAGTCTCACCTTTATTCTACCGATGATAACCCACTTAATAATGTGCAGTCATTAATCGCTTTCAGACAGAAGTTAAAAATTGCAAATCTTGAAAAAGGTTGCTTTGCTTTTAATACTCAAGCAGCTCAAGCTATTCAGAGATTAAATCTAGTTAACTGGAAACAAGGTGATAGTTCAGATATTGGCCCTTTCTTTGGTCGAAGAACTTTTACTGATAACTCAAGTGAATAGTAATAACAGTTTGAATATTATTGTTAATTTATAAAATCTTCCTTTTGACTTCGGAGTTTATTAAGGAAGATTTATGCAAATTGTCAGGTGCATGGCACAAAGTATCATGCTACACTAAGAGAAATCGGGTGTGTTCCCGATTTTTTTATGTGGGGTCGTTCCACGTTGATCAGATTTTAGGCTTGAAATATGACCATTTCAGAGACATGGTTGCTGCCTGACGGGGTAGCAGATGTATTGCCGGAACAGGCGCAAGTCATTGAAAAACTTCGCCGTGAAGCTTTAGATTTCCTCGCAGTACGAGGTTATCAGCTGGTATATACACCATTTATCGAATACATCGAATCGTTGTCTTCATTATCAGAATCAAATCAAGACCTGGATTTAGTAACTTTTAAGGTAATTGACCAGCTTTCGGGCCGTTTACTCGGTATCCGTGCTGACATGACGCCTCAAGTTGCACGTATTGATGCACATGTAAGACCAGTTGAAGGCGTTGCTCGTTACTGTTATGCAGGCACTGTACTACATACAAAACCACAAAATTTTAATGCTACGCGTGCACCTTTGCAATTAGGTGCAGAGTTATATGGACACGATAGCATTGAAGCTGACGTCGAAATGGTTGATGTAATGCTAGGGCTCATTGAAAATGCCTATACATTACAAGGTGCACATTTGGACTTAGGGCATGTAGGTCTGTTTCGTAGTTTGGTTAAATATGCTGGGCTTTCTAAAAATGAAGAGCATGAGCTATCTGATCTTTATCAAAGAAAAGCATTACCTGAATTAGCTGAATTTACTCAAAACTTAAATATGGGTTCAGACTTTTACGCGCTTGGACGTTATTCAAGTGACTTAGAAGCATTACAAGCAAATTTAAGTGCAAATATCTTACAAGACACTGAGTTTAAGTCAGCATTAGATGCGCTTAAAACTACTCTTACACAAATTAAAGACCTTTGGCCAAATCTGAATGTCGGAATTGATGTTGTAGAGTTACGTAGTTATCACTATCACACTGGTTTAATGTATGCAGTATATGGACCGAACCGTGCTGCACCTTTAGCACAGGGTGGTCGTTATGACGGGATTGGTGAGCATTTTGGTCGCGCACGTCCTGCTACTGGCTTTAGTTGTGATTTATATGCTTTAGGTGCAAATCAGTTCGCTGAAATAGAAACTGTGGTTGCTCCAAAAGGCACAGAGCAAGATTTACTCCAAGCAATTTCAAGTGCGCGTACCCAAGGTGTACGTGTGGTGCAATTGCTAGGTAATGATGATTTAACTTCTATTCCTTATGCCACACATCAACTTGTGTCGCAAAACGGACAATGGAATATTGAAAAGATTTAAACGCCAACGGTAATTTTACTGATGGTTTCCAATTTTAACAGCATGATGTAATGAGGCTATTATGGGCAAGAATGTTGTGGTACTTGGTACCCAATGGGGCGACGAAGGTAAAGGTAAAATCGTCGACCTGCTCACAGATCAGGCGGCTGCGGTAGTACGTTATCAAGGCGGACATAACGCAGGTCATACTCTTGTCGTAGGTGGTAAAAAGACTGTATTGCACCTCATTCCATCAGGCATTTTACGTGAAAACGTATTGTGCTTAATTGGTAATGGCGTGGTGCTTTCACCAGCAGCATTAATTGAAGAAATGGGAATTTTGGAAGCTGAGGGTGTTCCAGTTAAGGAACGCTTACGTATTTCTCCAAACTGTCCACTTATTTTGCCTAACCACATTGCACTTGATCAGGCACGTGAGAAGAAACGTGGTAACGCTAAAATCGGTACTACAGGTCGTGGTATTGGTCCTGCTTACGAAGATAAAGTAGCTCGCCGTGCAGTGCGTGTTGCTGACCTTGTTCGTGGTGGTGCAGCATTAGAAGAAAAACTGCAAGAAATGCTTGAGTTACATAACTTCCAGTTAACTCAGTTCTACGGTGTAGAAGCAGTTAAATTTGAAGATGTATTGGCTCTTTGCAACCAATGGCGTGAAGTTCTTGCTCCATTAATAGTTGATGTGACTAAAGTGTTGCATGACTATCGCAAAGAAGGTAAGGCTGTAATGTTTGAAGGAGCTCAAGGCTCACTTCTAGATATTGACCACGGTACTTATCCATATGTTACAAGTTCAAATACAACTGCTGGTGGCGTAAGCTCTGGTTCAGGTATGGGACCTTTACATCTTGATTATGTATTAGGTATTACTAAGGCTTATACAACACGTGTAGGTGCTGGCCCATTCCCAACTGAATTGGTTTACGATGCAGCAGCTGATGCTGGTGATCCAGTGGGTAAACACCTTGGTACAGTAGGCCATGAGTTTGGTGCTTCTACTGGTCGTCAACGTCGTTGTGGTTGGTTTGATGCTGAAATCCTTCGCCGTTCTGTAGATGTAAACTCACTTTCTGGTATTTGCTTAACTAAACTAGACGTTTTAGATGGTTTAGAAGAAGTGAAAATCTGTGTGGGTTATGAAAATACAGATTCAGGTTGTGTAGGTTCTTCTGATGCGGTTTCTTTTGAATGCTTGAAACCAATCTATGAAACTATGCCAGGTTGGAGCGAGTCGACTGTTGGTTTAACCAGTATTGATCAATTACCAGCAAATGCTTTGGCTTATGTGAAGCGTATTGAGCAATTAATTGAATGTCCGATTGATATTGTTTCAACTGGTCCAGACCGTGCAGAAACAATTGTTTTACGTCATCCATTCTCTGCTTAATTTGCAAAGATGAAAAAAGCCTCCTGAAGAAAGGGGGCTTTTTTATACCCGACTAAAGTGCAGTTTTGGTTTTATTCGATTCGGATTAAAACGTTATATATAGATCAGGAATGATGGGCTCAGGATGAAGCTACAACCAACGATTTCAAAAACTATTTTTTATTCTTTTTTGTTTGCTATAGGCGGTTCACCTACATTAGCTATGTTGGTCATTTATGGCCAAAATTATAATCCTGACTTCTTTATGACAGCATTCATGAGTCTTTCTGTGCTGATTGCTTGTGTCTTAATTCCAGTTGTTTTTATACAAAACAGCTATTTATTATGGAAAAGGGAAAGTCCTCACCTTGAAGCGAAAGTTAAGCCTTTAAGTTATATCTATCTTGGCTTAAATATAATATGTTTAATATTCTGGATTTATTTGATGACTTTATCTACTTGATCGTTACATAAATACTATGATCATAGAGAAATGAATGATTCAAAGCTTGGTTGGTATTTCTTATAATAAGTTCAAAAGAATAAACAGCTTTTTAACGATTTAGGTGATTCATGTTGATGAATAAAAAACTCTTTTTAAGCTTGTGCGCTGCGGGCGTCGTAACAATTTCTGGTTGCGCAACGATGGCGGACATGGCAGGTGCAGATACAGCAACATTGAATGCTCAATCTGCACAAGGCTTTACTAAAATGGTGCAGGAAGCGCGCGGTAAAGGGACTTTAGATACAAGCTCAAGTACCTATAGCCGTATTAATGCTGTTTTTAACCGTTTAAGACCTTATGCGGACCAAGTAAATCAGACAGGGCAGCCATTTAGTTGGCAGTTAGCTGTACTGAAATCAGATACGGTTAACGCTTATGTTGCACCAGGTGGCAAGGTAGTGTTCTATACAGGTATCGTCAATAAATTGAACCTGACTGATGCTGAAATTGCAGCTGTTATGGGCCATGAAATGACGCATGCCTTGGAAGAGCATGCGAAAAGTAAAATTGGTGCTCAGGCTTTAACTGATTTAGCATTAAATATTGGCTTAAGCCAGATTGGTGGCGGTAATGTCAATCAACTAGGAGCGGCAGCTGCACAACTGGGTTCGCAAGTAGGGGTGGGTCTACCTTATTCGCGTAGCTTAGAGAGTCGTGCTGACCAAGGCGGTTTAATGTTAATGGCACGTGCGGGTTATAACCCAAATGCTGCGATTACTCTCTGGGAAAAAATGAACAAGTTTGATGGTGCTGGCGGTTCATCTTTCTTGTCGACTCACCCATCGAATTCTCAGCGTATTAATGATATGCGTAAAAACTTGCCTGCAGCAATGGCAGTTTATAATAGCCGTAAATAAGATATAAACTTTTATAGATAAAGAAAACGGATGCTTAAGCATCCGTTTTTTTGTTTATGGTGCAGGGTTAGGTTGTTGGGTGTGAATGGCTTCAATACCTTGTAAAACTTCACTAGATAATTCAATTTCAAATGCTTGAATATTTTCTTTCAGTTGATCTAGGTTGGTTGCTCCAATAATGGTACTCGTCACAAAGAATTGTTGTTTGATAAATGCTAATGCCATTTGAGTTAAGCTTAGTCCATGTTTCTCTGCTAGCTGTGCATATTGCTCAGTTGCCCACTCGCTTTGAGGGTTACTATAGCGGCTAAAGCGTGGAAATAGGGTAACACGGGCATTCGCGGGACGAGCGCCATTTCTAAACTTGCCAGAGAGATATCCAAAAGCAAGAGGAGAGTAAGCGAGTAAGCCAACATTTTCATATTTAGCAATTTCAGACATACCTATTTCATAGGTACGGTTGAGTAGACTATATGGATTTTGAACGCTGACGAACTTACTTACACCTAACTTTTCTGCTAAATGTAAAAACTTCATGGTGCCCCATGGCGTTTCATTTGATAAACCAATATAGCGAATACGTCCACGATTAATTTCTTCTTGTAGAGCCAGTAATGTTTCTTCTAGAGGTGTCGTGTCGTAATCATTTTCAGCTTGTGGGTTACCATAAGCGAGCGTACCAAAAAAGTTGGTATGACGTTCAGGCCAATGCAGTTGATAAAGATCGATATAGTCAGTTTGGAGGCGTTTCAGTGAGCCATCTAGGGCTTTAGTAATATGATCGCTGTTGAAGCGTGTGTGGCCTTCTCTGATGTGTGTTCCACCAAAGCCGGGTCCGGCAATTTTAGAGGCGAGGAAGACTTTATCACGTTGACCATTTTGAGCAAACCAATTGCCAATAATGGTTTCTGTTGCACCATAAGTTTCAGGTTTTGGCGGAACAGAATACATCTCTGCCGTATCCCAAAAATATAAACCGTGTGCCAAAGCATAATTGAGTTGTTCAAATGCTTCTTGCTGGGAGTTTTGCTCACCAAAAGTCATGGTGCCTAAACAAATTTCTGGAAGCTTAAGGCCTGTGCGACTAAGTGGGTTAAATTGCATACAGCGGAATCCTTGGAAATTTTGAGTTAGCCTAACGGAGAATATGTATTCAACTTAAATCATAAAATTAGAATAGTTTGTAAGTTTTGTGTATTAACTCATTGTTGCATATAAAAAAAGCAAACCGAAGTCTGCTTTTATTAAAAATTTAATAAATATTATTCTTCATCATCGTAGTCTTCATCAGAAACTGGTGCCTCTTCTAATGAAACATCAAAAATAAGAATAGCTTTACCATCAGTTTGGATCATACCTTGATCTTCTAAGGTTTTGAGTACACGCCCAACCATCTCACGTGAACATCCCACAATACGGCCAATTTCTTGACGCGTAATACGAATTTGGCGACCATTTGGCAAAATCATTGCTTCTGGTTGTGAAGATAGGTCGATTAGACAACGTGCAATACGTCCAGACACATCAATAAATGCAAGATCTGTCATTTTACGGGTTGTATTTTTTAGACGGCGAACGAGTTGTGCAAAAACAGCATAACTCAAGTCTGGATATTGTTTGCTAAGTTCGTGGAAGTTGTCATAAGAAATTTCTGCAATTTCACAAACATCACGAGTACGAACTTCAGCTGTACGTTGAGGGTTCGGTTCGAAAAGCCCCATTTCCCCAAAGAAGTCGCCCGGATTCAAATATGCAACAACAATTTCACGTTCATCATCTTCACGTAAAATAATTGAAACTGAGCCTTTTAAAATTAAATATAAAGATTTTGACTCTGTCCCGGCATCAACAATTGTGGTTCGTTTTGGATATCTGTTGATATGAGCACGTTTTAACAATGCTTTAACGGATTCAGGTAGTTGCCCCGGAGATAAAGCATCTGTGCTGAGTTGTGAAAAATTTGAAGTCATGCTTAATATGTTCCGAATAGGGTAAACAATTCACACAAGCCCGAGATGAGCTATTACACAGAAGAGATGAAATTCCTTATCAACTCATTTTATGTTAGTGTACAAAACAAGGGTCTGTTGACATTTCACAGATGGTTGCGACATAAGACAATTCTTTTAGACGTTACCAAGCAAGAGCTATGAAATTTAGCCATTCTAAATAAATAGATCTTAACAACGGAACGTACAAAATAACATGGTCTCGCGCTATGCCTGCGCTGCTTAAATGGCAACTCAGATTATGGCTGAAATTTCACAAACTATATAACAAAACTGGACAAAGGATTGCCATTGTCTGGGTTTTGCGTCTTATTTGGATTAATTTTTAGCTCTAACGCAATCCATAGATGAAATGTCAACAGACCCTGCTTAAATTTATAATTTTTTTTAGGTAGTTGCAATGCAAACAAGTGTACATTGGCTAGAGAATGTTGCTTTTGAAGCGAAATCGGATAGCGGGCATAGTGTCATCATGGATGGCTCACCTGAGTATGGTGGTGAAAACCGTGGTCCACGTCCTATGGAGTTGTTATTAATGGGACTTGGTGGTTGTGCTTCGTTTGATATTGTGACCATTTTAAAGAAATCTCGTCAAGATGTGACGAATGTTGTATGTAATTTAAAAGCTGAGCGTGCTGACGCAATTCCAGCTGTTTTTACTAAAATCCATTTACACTTCGTGGTAACGGGTAAAGCTGTGAAAGAAAAACAGGTTGCAAAAGCAGTTGAATTGTCTGCCGAAAAATATTGTTCAGCGAGTAAAATGCTTTCCGATGGTGGTGTTGAAATTACCCATGACTTCGAAATTATTGAAGCTGAATAAGGCACTTTTTTAATAGGTAGAAAGAAGAAGCTGACATGAGAGTTGGCTTTTTTATTGTCAAAAATAACTAAAAAATAAGAGGAGGAATGGAAGTGAATATTCGTTCTGCTAAATTAGAAGATACCCAAGCAATATGTGATTTACTCAAACAGATGGGCTACCCACAGTCACTCGCTCTTATCCAAGAAAAATTTGAAATATTAAATAACGACTCTAATTCACAAATTTTAGTTGCTGAAGAGGGAGGTAGAATTTGTGGTTTTTTATCTCTTTATTTTATTCCACAAATTGCCTTACAGGGTGACTTTGCCAAAGTATGTTATTTGTGTGTTGATGAAAATATGCGTAGCAAAGGTGTAGGGCATTTACTCGTACAAGAAGTCGAACAGTTAGCAAGGCGCCGCGGTTGTGATCGAATGGAACTGCACTCTGGAATGCAGAGACCTTTGGCACATCAATTTTACCTAAGAGAAGGCTATGTCGAGGCACCAAAGTATTTTCGTAAAGCTTTAAATTAATGAGCTGTATTTAGAAAAAGCTGAGGATCTACCCGAGCATTATTAAGACTCATGCCCCAATGTAGGTGAGGGCCTGTCACACGTCCAGTTTTGCCTACTAAACCTAAAGTTTCTCCTTGGCGAATATGTTGGCCTTTTTCTACTTTAATTGCGCTTAAATGGCAGAACATACTGATTAAGCCTTGCCCGTGATCAATTAATACAGTTTGACCATTAAAAAAATAAGATCCAGTTTGGATAACGACACCATCTGCTGGTGCAACTACTTTTTGGCCTATAGGTGCAGGAATATCTAGACCTGAGTGGGGCGCGCGTTCTTCACCGTTAAAGAAACGTTTTCGACCAAAAGAATTAGTAAATTTACCCGAAGTTGGGCGTATAAATGCTGGTAGGGATTGCCATGAACTTCGTGTAAATGAGCTATATACATCATTTTGTTCTTTAGCTTCTTGAGCGTAGCGGTCTAATTGACTCTGGTTCGGGTTCACATAATCTTGGTTAGTGACTTTAATCCGTTGTTCAGCATAAGGATAGGACTTAACTTCTATTTGAATTGGAGTTTTGTTCGTATCAAGTTGTACACTACCAAGAGGAGTAGCTAACGGAATACCAAGTACAGCATAACGCTGCTGACCTTCCTTACTAATTAAAACTGGCTTTTGTTGAAAGGTGACTTGCGTAATATCAGCGTTTAAAGGGACAACTGCGATTCCACCGGGTCTTCTTGAGTCTTGTGGAAGCTGAGCGATTGCCAGTGCCGAAGTAAAAAGACAAGTTGTTGTTAATAGAATGTGTTTAAAGTGCATTTTTCATTTCAAAACGAGTAGTAAACTAACAAGATAAACTAAAGCTTAATCAATAAATTCTCAATGAAGAGTTTGTGAAAAGCGTAGTATGAATAAGCATGAAGCTAAATATTCAAGTATTTTAATAAAATGTAGCTGAACTGTACTTGAAATATATACAAAACAATCCCATATTATAATCGAGTTTTACTCATTGTTATTTTAATAACATTATGAAAAATATATAAAAATTTATTTGAAATCCGGAAAAATGTTCCCATCTATTAGACAAGTACAAATTTGTTGTGAGGAATAACAAGAATGCGTTTTGAAAAATTTACAAACCGCTTGCAGCAAGCCCTTTCAGATGCTCAATCTTTAGCGATGGGTAAAGACCATACCGCAATCGCGGGTATTCATATTTTGAGTACCCTTTTAGAAGAGCCATCAAATATTAGTTTGTTGCAACAAGCAGGTGCACGGTTACCTGAACTTAAACAAAAGCTTGAGCAAGCTATAAAAGATGCTCCGACCATTGCGAATCCGACTGGGGATGTCAATTTAAACCCTGAAGCTGTTAAGGCGCTTAATCTGGCAGATAGATATGCACAAAAAGCGGGTGATGAATTTTTGTCAACTGACTGGGTGCTATTAGGCTTAGCAGAAACAGGCGAAACTAAAAATATTTTAAGTGCCGTAGGTGTAACTCCTGACAGCCTACGCAAAGTAATTGAACATATTCGAGGTAGTGACAAAGTCATGAGTAATAATCACGAAGATCAACGTGACTCACTTAATAAATATACGATTGATTTAAATGAGCGTGCTTTAGCTGGGAAACTTGATCCGGTGATTGGGCGTGATGACGAAATCCGCCGTACTATTCAGGTCTTATCACGTCGTACAAAAAACAACCCTGTACTTATTGGTGAACCGGGTGTTGGTAAAACTGCTATTGTTGAAGGTTTGGCACAGCGTATTGTGAAGGGTGAAGTACCTGAAGGACTAAAAAGCAAACGTGTTTTATCATTAGATTTAGGTTCATTGCTTGCTGGTGCTAAATATCGTGGTGAGTTTGAAGAACGATTAAAAGCTGTTTTAAAAGATTTGGCAAAACACGAAGGCGAAATCATCTTGTTTATTGACGAGCTACACACGCTTGTAGGTGCAGGTAAAGGTGATGGCGCAATGGATGCAGGTAATATGTTAAAACCTGCATTGGCGCGCGGTGAGTTGCGCTGTGTGGGTGCAACAACCCTAGATGAATACCGCCAATACATTGAAAAAGATGCTGCATTAGAGCGTCGTTTCCAAAAAGTGTTGGTTGATGAGCCAAGTGTTGAAGATACCATTGCAATTTTACGCGGTCTAAAAGAGAAATATGCCACTCACCATGGTGTGCAGATTTTAGACTCGGCAATTATTGCTGCGGCGAAAATGTCTCATCGTTACATTACTGACCGTCAATTACCGGACAAGGCAATTGACTTGATTGATGAAGCAGCTTCTCGTATTAAGATGGAAATTGACTCTAAACCTGAAGCGCTTGATAAGCTCGACCGCCGTTTAATCCAATTGAAAATGCAATTGGAAGCTGTGAAAAAAGACGAAGATGTAGGCAGTAAAGCCGAAGTCACTCATCTTGAAAAACAGATTGCTGAAGTCGAGAAAGAATACAACGATCTTGAAGAAATTTGGAAATCTGAGAAGACTCTTGTCGAAGGTACTAAACAGGCTCAGGTTGAACTCGATAAAGCACGTATTGCTTTTGAAAAGGCTCAGCGTGAGGGTGATTTGGCTGAAGCAGCACGTTTACAGTATGGTGTAATTCCTGAGCTTCAAAAACAACTTGAGCAAGATGAAGTTGCTGAAGATAACGAAGAGCCAAAACTCATTCGTACTAAAGTCACTGAAAATGAAATTGCCGAAGTGGTTAGTGCGGCAACCGGAATTCCGGTCACGAAAATGCTGCAAGGCGAGCGTGAAAAACTACTCAATATGGAAGGTTTTTTACATGACCGCGTTGTAGGGCAAGATGAAGCTGTCGTTGCCGTGTCTAACGCAGTTCGTCGTTCGCGTGCAGGCTTATCTGATCCGAATCGTCCAAGTGGTTCATTCTTATTTTTAGGACCAACAGGTGTTGGTAAAACTGAGTTAACCAAAGCGCTGGCTAACTTCTTGTTTGACAGTGACGATGCCATGATTCGTATCGATATGAGTGAATTCATGGAGAAACATTCGGTGAGCCGTTTGGTTGGTGCACCTCCGGGTTATGTGGGGTATGAAGAAGGCGGTGTTTTAACTGAAGCTGTTCGCCGTAAACCATATAGTGTGGTGTTGTTTGATGAGGTTGAAAAAGCGCATCCAGATGTATTCAATATCTTGCTACAAGTGTTGGATGACGGGCGCTTAACGGACTCTCAAGGTCGAGTAGTAGACTTTAAAAACACTGTGATTGTGATGACCTCGAACTTAGGTTCACAAGATGTACGTGAGCTAGGTGAACATGCAACAGATGATGAAGTGCGTACTATTGTAATGAATGCGGTAAGTCAGCATTTCCGTCCGGAATTTATTAACCGGATTGATGAGCTTGTGATTTTCCATTCACTTAAGAAAGCACAAATTCGTGGTATTGCCGATATTCAGTTGGATCGCTTACGTTCAAGACTTGTCGATCGCGATATGAGCTTAACTGTAGATGATACAGCCTTTGATTTATTGATTGATGCTGGTTTCGACCCTGTCTATGGTGCGCGTCCATTGAAACGTGCAATCCAACAACAGATTGAAAACACATTGGCTCAAAAAATCTTGTCGGGTGATTTCGTCGCAGGTGATACCATTTTGGTTAAAGGTGAAAATGGTCACTTAGTGTTTGATAAAATGAAACTCAGCTAAACTTTGTCTGCTAAAACCGAAAAGAGAATATGGAAACATATTCTCTTTTTTTTATGGTGAGGGTGTTTTTGTTGTTGATGTGAGTAAAAAAATTAAGGTGTCTGAAACTTTCTGAGTTAATGTTTTTAATTTTTGTTCGGGGTGGCCAGATAAAAAATAATGGTAATGATAAATACGCTCTTGGTAAAAAATGCAGATAAAAAAAGTACCTACAGGTTTTTCTGGGGTTTCACTTCCGCCAGATTTTAATAGACCAGTACAACTTACAATAAGATCGGCTTGTTGAAATAACCTTTGACCCAGTCTGCACATTTCCTCTGTGACTTGTGGTGATTCTGCTGTGTAAGTCTCTATCAACTTTGGATCGATATTTAAAATACTAATTTTAATGCTGGGATCGTAACTCACTAAACCACCGAGTAAAATGTCTGCACCGCTATTTTTATGAATAGAAAATTGACTGGTTAAATAACCTGAACTCGCACTTTCAATAAATGCAATTTTGAGTTGATGATTTTCTAATAGTTGGCAGCAGTGCTGAAGCATTATTTCACCTCGAATGGCGTTTTTATAAATAAAATCAATTTACAGATAAATTATAAAATTACAGTAAGTGATTTAAGGGTGCCGTTCAAGTCTGAGATAAAAATCTATAAAACTAGTTGAATATTCACAAAATGCCTGCGTGATATTTTCTATTTTTAGAATAAAAATGCTAACTATCGGGAAGTCTATTTAGATCATTGCGACATGCTTAAAAAATTGTTAATTTTGTTCGATATAACAAACAATAACAATTTTAGGATGAAGGAAATGAACAATAAACAAGGGTATATGCTGGGAATTTTGAGCGGCGTGTCTGTATTATTATCAAACACATGGGCAGTAGAACCAATGTCAGAAAGTGCGCTTGCAACTCAAACAGGAGCAATAACCACGTTTTTACCCGTCATTATTGCGAAAGCTCAAGATGATGCAAAAAAACCTGAAATAGAACAACAACAAGTCCGTCAGGTGTTAGGGGATAATTATTTACAGCAGGTTAGATGGGATGTGCTTAGAACTAGCGTGCTTTCTCCTTATCAGAAACAAGACAATGTCATTGATAGTAAAGAAAAGAAGAAGTTAGAAATGATTGCACAGCCTGAGCGTGCAGATCGATTTACACGTTATGATTTTGAGTCAAAAAATATTCATGGTGAGGTTATTATTACCGTGAAGTAATAATAACCTCTAGGCTTATTAATATTGATCTAGAGCAGGGTGCTGAATTTTCCATGCACGATGGATTTTTTGATTACGTTTAAAATCTAGGCCGATGGTTTCAGAAGTGATTTCTTCAACCTGAAAAATAGCTTCGATTTCTTCGTCCATTTCAAAACCGCGATAGTTATTCGAGAAATAGAGCGTACCTTCACTTTGTAAACGGTTCATTGCACGTTTAATGAGTGAGATGTGGTCACGTTGTACATCGAATGTACCATAGAATTTTTTCGAATTTGAGAATGTCGGTGGGTCAATAAAAATAAGGTCGTATTGTTCATGACCTTCTTTTAACCACTCAAAACAGTCGCTGGCAAAGAACATGTGTTGTTCATCTGCATGATCTACAGTTAAACCATTGAGTACGAAGTTTTCTTTTGACCAGTTTAAGTAAGTGTTAGATAAATCCACACTTGTTGTACTTGCAGCACCGCCAAGCGCAGCATGTAAGCTCGCAGTAGACGTATAACTATATAAGTTCAAGAAGTGTTTGCCACGTGCTTCTTGAGCAATACGTAAACGCATTTGACGATGGTCAAGGAATAAACCTGTATCAAGATAATCGGTCAGGTTAACTAAAATTTTAGCTTTACCTTCTTGAACGATAAAACGTTTTGAAGCTGTACTTTGCTTCGTATATTGAGTTGTACCAGTTTGGCGTGCACGTGTCTTAATAAAGATGGCATCGCGGTTTAAGCCAGTAACAGCACGAATCGCAGCAAGCGCTAAATTAAAACGTTTTTTAGCTTTTTCTGGATCGATTGTTTTTGGTGGTGCGTATTCCTGAACGTGTAAACGGTCACCATATAAGTCAACAGCGACATTAAAGTCAGGTAAGTCAGCATCGTACAAACGTAAGCAATAGATGTTTTCTTTAGTTGCCCATTTTTTCAAGGCAATCATATTTTTTTGCAAACGATTAGCGAAGTCTTGTGCTTCTTCCATTTCAATAGGTTGAGCTTGCCAATTCGTTAAAAATGGTTGACTTACTTTTTCTGGTTTGATTACACCGAAACGAATATAAATTGGCAACTTACCATTCATTAAACGTAAAGTTTCAGGCGCTTCAAATGCTAAAACATCAGATTGTTCAATTTGAGCTGCAATAACTGCTGCATATTGATTTGGGAAATGTTTTTGTAAAAGCGCTGATAAACCTAGGTATAGAGAACGGTTTGAAGCTTTTTCACCTAAACGTTCACCATAAGGTGGGTTAGTCACAATAAATGCAGTTTTACCTTCAGCAGCAAAATCTGGCCAGTCAGCTAAAGTACGCTCTTCGATTTGAATCTGACCTAATAAATTTTCAAAGCCTGCTGCAATAATATTTTCACGGGTTGCTTTAATCGCTTCCCAGTCTGCATCGTAGGCATAAAATTTAGGTAAAGGTAATTCAAGTGCCTTTTCGTGACGTTCTGCTGCTTCTGCTTTAAGTGAAAGCCAAAGGTCGCGGTCATGACCATGCCAGCCATTAAATCCAAAACGGCGAACAAGTCCAGGTGCACGGTCAGTTAAAATCATTAATGCTTCAATGATAAATGTGCCTGAACCACACATTGGGTCAAGTACAATTTCTGGATTACGCTGTTTGAGCTGAGCTTTTTGCAAAATTGCAGCAGCAAGGTTTTCTTTAATTGGTGCATCCGTCATGTAATGGCGGTAACCACGTTTATGGAGCGAGTCACCTGATAAATCTAGACAGTAAGTATGTTCAGTTTTACCTGCCAAAGCATATATCGTAATTTCTGGTTGTTTGGTGTCAATGCTAGGACGGCGACCTACAGCTTCCATAAAGGAATCAACAACGCCATCTTTTACACGAAGCGTAGCAAATTGTGAATTGACCATGATTTCACGTTCTGCATGCAAGCGAATTGCAAAGGTACTTTGTGGTGCAAAAATGAGTGACCAGTCAAAGCTCATTGCACCTTCGTAGAGTTCTTCTGCGACATCACGTGCATCATGCGTAAAATCAAGTTCATAAGTATGAATAGGAAGTAAAACACGAGAAGCGAGACGCGACCACATACAAATGCGGTAAGCTTGTTCAAGCGTCCCTTCAATGATTAAACGTCCTGCTTTACGTTCTGTCACTTTGGTGCCAAGCTGTTCTATTTCTTCTTGTAAGAGGGGCTCTAAACCATCAGCACAAGTAATCCAATAGTGGTTTAAACGTAAAGAGGTATTCATAAACTCGATTGACCAAAACATATAAATATTAACGATGCAAAGTTTAACGTATTTTGATGTCTAAAGGTTTTTAAATTATTGCAACCTATCATTTAGCAACCAATAAACTGATTTTTAAAGAGTAATACCTTGAAATTGGTATGTATTTTGCTAGACCAATATTATTGATGGTTATTTATTTAACAGACATAGTCAGTTTTTAACCATTTTTATAATTTTAATGGATGGGGTAATTATAAATGAAAGACATGATGGGGAATGGTTTTCTTGCTAATGCAGATGCTTTCTCAGTGGCGACGCAAATATATGTACGTATGCGTAGGGTGACTGGGCGGGTAATCGATGCAATGTATGTTATTCAAAATAAAGATTATGCAAAATATGTAATTGTGCTGGCATCAGAAACAGAGGATGACGAATTAAAACGATGCGTTGAGCGATTAAAATCGTTGGTTGACTCAATACCTGAGCCTTCCCAAAAAGAAAACCTTACTATTGTTAAAGTCGATGAAGATTCAGAAATTACCGCCGAAGAAATTTATAGGGCACAAGTTCCACACCATTACATTGGTGCATTAAGGTAATCTCGAATAAGATCCTAAATTTCTGGTCAATTTAGGGTCTTATTCTGTAAAGTTCTTCTGCGAAAAGAGCGGAATTCAGCTACACTATGCACGTTTTCGCGATTCGACCCATAGGAATCCATTATGCATATTGCAGCGTTGCATCAGCCGAGCCAGGTTCAGCTCAATCAGGACGGAAATTTAAAACATTTTTTAACAATTGAGGGACTTTCAAAAGAAAACCTCACTAAGATTTTAGATACCGCACAAAGCTTTTTAGATGATAATAATAATTTAATTAACCGTCCGCTCCTAGAAGGGTTGACGGTTATGAATCTTTTCTTTGAAAACTCTACCCGTACTCGTACTACTTTTGAAGCAGCAGCAAAACGCTTGTCTGCCAATGTATTGAATATTGATATTGCACGTTCAAGTACATCAAAAGGTGAAACTCTGCGAGACACGCTCTGGAATCTTGAAGCAATGGCTGCTGACATTTTTGTTGTGCGTCATTCATCGTCGGGTGCTGCACATTTCATTGCTAAAGATGTATGTCCAAAGGTCGCAATTATTAATGCAGGAGATGGACGTCATGCCCATCCAACGCAAGCGATGCTCGATATGCTTACCATTCGCCGTGAAACAAAGAAACCGTTTGAAGAGTTGAGCGTTGCCATTATTGGAGACATCAAACACTCTCGTGTAGCGCGTTCGGATGTGGCTGCATTACAAACATTAGGTTGTAAAGATATTCGTGTGATTGCACCGAATACATTATTACCAGTGGGCTTTTCCGAATATGGCGAACATGTTCGTTTGTTTAACAACATGGATGCAGGGGTCGCAGATTGTGATGTGATTATTGCTCTACGCATTCAAAATGAGCGTATTGACTCTCCGGCATTATCTTCGCAGTCTGAATTTTATCGAATGTATGGCTTAAACAAAGAGCGTCTTGGTTTAGCTAAACCGGACTGTATTGTGATGCATCCGGGACCAATGAATCGTGGTGTGGAAATTGACTCAAGTGTTGCTGATGGAGACCAGTCGGTTATTTTGAAACAAGTAACCAACGGTATTGCAGTTCGTATGGCTGTATTGGCACTGTCAATGCAAGGCCAACTCCAAGAGCAAGGTTTAATTGAAGCGATTACGTTGTAAGGAATGGATCACATGAGTATTGTAAAAATTGAAAATGTACGTGTGTTAGACCCAATCCAAAAAACAGACAGCGTACAAACTGTATATATTCAAAATGGTAAGTTGGTTGCTCAAGCAGAACAGGTTGAACAAACGATTGATGGCCAAGGCAAATGGTTAATGCCAACCATGGTTGATCTGTGCGCACGTTTGCGTGAACCGGGTCAACAGCAACACGGCACGCTTAAATCTGAAGGTAAGGCGGCCCGTGCGAATGGCATTTTGCACGTTATTACTCCACCAGACTCAAAGCCGATTGTACAAGACAATGGTGCGCTTATTCACGGCTTGATCGAAAAGGCATGGCTTGATGGCGGCATTCACATGCATATTATTGGCGCTCAAACCCAAGGTTTAAATGGCAAACAACCGGCAAATATGGCAGGCCTGAAAAAGGGTGGTTGTACTGCGGTTTCAAATGCCAACGCTGCTTTTGAAAATGATGACGTTGTGATTCGTACTTTGGAATATGCAGCTGGTCTTGGCTTAACGGTTGTGTTCTATGCCGAAGAACCACAGATTGCTAAAGATGGATGTGCACACGAAGGCTTTATTGCTTCTCGTCAAGGGTTGCCAATGATTCCAGCACTTGCTGAAACAGTAGCAATTGCGAAATATCTGCTCATGATTGAAGCAACTGGCGTAAATGCGCACTTTGGTTTGTTGTCTTGTGGTGCATCGGTTGAATTAATCCGTGCCGCAAAAGCAAAAGGTTTACCTGTGACTGCCGATGTTGCAATGCACCAGTTACATTTAACTGAACATTTAACTGACGGTTTCAATTCACTTGCACATGTTCGACCCCCATTGCGTTCTGAGCAAGATAAAGAACTTTTACGTCAAGGTTTAAAAGAAGGTGTAATTGATGCAATTTGTACGCACCATGAGCCTTTAAGCAGTTCGGCAAAAATGGCGCCATTTGCTGAAACTCAGCCAGGCATTACAGCTTTTGATACCTATGTGTCTTTAGGGATTCAACTTATTAATGAAGGTTTATTTGAACCTCTAGAATGGGTTGCTAAAGTGACTAGCGTGCCAGCGCAGGTTGCGAATATGACCTCGCGTTGGGAAGATGAAGCTGGATGGGTATTGGTAGATCCTGCTCTAAACTGGACAGTAAGCAAAGACACAATTTTATCGCAAGGGAAAAATACTCCATTGTTGGGGCAAACCTTGACGGGTAAAGTACTTCATACTTTTGCTAAATAATCAGATGATTGGTTAAGTAATTTTTAAAGATAAACAGGCAGATCAATAAGATCTGCCTGTTTTGTAAATACTAGATGGAAAATTGTATATAAATTATATAAAAAACAACAAAAGGTTGAAGGAAGATTAGAATAAAAAACTATCAGCAAAGAGAAGTATTTGAATAATCAAAAGTTGCTGGTTACGACGTATAAGATTCGGGAGAATAACCAATGTCGATAAACCCTATAGAATTGCTTAAAGAAAAAGTATCTTCAATATTATTAGATGAACAGGATGGATACCTAGGCGAAAAAACTAACGCTTTATCTAAGTTTTATCCAATCTTACTTTCATTATTAGCTGCTAAACCTGATCTTATTGGACAATTGAAAAACAGTTTGGCTCCTTCATTATCAGACCTTTTTTCTCATAATGACCAAATTAAGAATACTGTACTTACCCATTTAAGTGGTACAGCACCTGCTACAGAAATAGAAAGCACACTCAACAGTGCAATTAAACCAAGTCTTAATGCAATTTCAGGTGTCGCCGGAAATGACCAGCAAAGTATTGTGAACTACTTACGCCAGCATGCAGAAACGATTCGTTCATATTTACCAGCATGGGCAGTGGGTCTATTAGCTCCACTAGGCCTTGGTGCGGGCTTTTCTTCAGTTACTTCACCAACTGCGCCCCCACTTGCTGCAGCAACGGAAAATACTGGTAAGTCTCGTGGGTTCTTACCCATTATTGCCCTCATTATTCTAGGTCTTATCATTGCTTGGTTATGGCGCTCTTGCCAGCATAAAGAAGCTGTACCCGCGCCAGAACCAAAGGCTGCAAGTGGCGTTGAAGCCGCTGCTGCACCAGCTAGTTTAACCTTAAGTACAGATGATAAAGGTGCGGTGAGTCAGTGTCAGGCAGGCATTGGTGACCCAGGCTTCTTGGCAACGCTACAAACGAACGTTAAGAAAGTTCTTTCAACAACTAAGGACTGTAACGTTGATACAAGCCAAACCTATGCAGCTTCATTTACAGATAAAGACGCGCTTGCTGGCGTATTAGGTGCATTAAAAGGTGTGCCAAATGCATCTTTAGAATGGGTGGGCGATAAAATTACTTTGAAAGCGGGTGATGCAGCAGCATTAGAAGCTTTAACTGCAAAAGTAAAAGCATTGGTGCCACATACTGAGGTTGTAGGCGCAGCACCAGCAACAGCTGAGCAATCTGTAAGCAATAGTTTAACTGCTTCGCAAACTGCTCTAGGCTCAATTGACTCGAATAATGTCGATGTAAATGCTTTAGTGAAAGCACTTAACTTGCAAATTATTAATTTTGCGAGTGGTTCAAGTGAAATCCCAGCAGATAACAAAGCAATTCTTGACCAAGCTGCAACGCTTTTAAATAAAGTGACTAGCGTCAAATTAAATGTGGGCGGTCATACCGACTCGACTGGTAATGCAGCAGCAAATAAAGCTCTGTCGCAACGCCGTGCTCAAGCCGTAGTAGACTATTTGACATCTAAAGGAGTCGATGCTTCTAAATTGGTTGCCCAAGGTCATGGTTCCGACCAACCAGTTGCTGAAAATACAACTGACGAAGGTCGTTTTAAAAACCGTCGTATCGAGTTTTCAGTCGCTCAATAATCAATTGATTGATTAAAAATGATTGATTTTATTTAATTCTAATTTGAAAAAAGCTTCTCATTTTGAGAAGCTTTTTTTATAGAGACATATATTGTTGAGTTGATATGAAAATCAGTTTGGTAGGAAGTGGGCGAGTTGCCTTTCATTTAGCAAAAGTACTCTTGGCTCAAGGCCATAAGATTGTACAAGTCTATGCACGTGATTTTGAGAAAACTCAAAAATTTGCAGAGAAGATCCAGACAAAAGCATGCCAGACTCTTCAAGAATTCCAACCGGCTGATTTAATTATTCTGGCAGTTTCAGATAGTGCCATTGCTGATCTTGCAAAACAGATTCATGAATTATTTCCTGAAATTCTTATTGCTCATACCTCGGGTAGTACCAATATTGAAGTCATTAGTCATGTGCATGAAAAAGCAGGGGTGTTTTATCCATTACAAACATTTAGCTTTGAAAGAGAAGTTGATTGGTCTGCAACGCCGTTGTTTGTTGAAGCAGTAGCAGATGTCGATCAGAGACTACTTTTAGATTTAGCAAATAGCCTAAGTAGCCGAGTATATCAATACAGCTCACAACAACGTTTAACTTTACATTTGGCAGCAGTGTTTGCCTGTAATTTTAGTAATTATTGTTTTGATATGGCAAAGCAGGTGGTAGATGCAGAGCAAGTCGACTTTAGTTTGCTTTATCCATTAATTGTGGAAACAGCAAAAAAAGCCACTGAAAATGATCCAAAACAAGTACAGACAGGGCCAGCAGTACGAGGGGATAAAAATATTTTGGCAATGCACCAAAGCTTATTGGCTCAAGCAAATCGTGATGATTTAAAACAAGTGTATCAACTTCTAAGTGATGGCATCTTAAAGCGCCATCACTCGGCCTAAAACTGATTTAAACATTAAGGTTCGCCGTTATTTCCCCACTTTAAGAACCCTGGACGTTGATTTAAAAGTTCAAAATATTGATCGACATGTTTAAGCGTTGGATGATCAAAAGGCGTTGCTTTCCAACGTTGTACAGACAAGCCAATTGGAATATCGGCTAAGGTAAACTCAGTACCAGCAACATAGGCTTGAGTCTTGGCAAGCTGTTGATCGAGAATCTGCATATGACGATTCCAGTTTTCAATGCCTTGTTGTAATAAGTTTGGATCTTGATGATCTGGTGAATGTCTAAGCAGAGACATAATCGTATAAGTCCAGCTATTATTCAGTTCGATTGCTTGCCAATCAATCCACTGGTCAACAAAGAATCTTTCTTTCGCTTGAGTAGGGTAAAGCTGATGCTCTTTATCATAAACATTTGCCAAATAACGGATAATACTGTTGGACTGCCAAAGGACTAAATCACCATCTATAACAACAGGAATTAGACCATTTGGATTTAATTGCAAATATTCAGGTGATTGTGCAGAGCGAAAGCCTCTTCCCCAATCTTCTTTTTCATATTCAAGATTTAATTCTTCACATAGCCATAAGACTTTGCGAACGTTAATGGAGTTATCGCGCCCTAAAATTTTTAGCATGTGTTGTCCTTAGCAATCTTTAGTGTGGCAAGTATCAGTTTCTATAAATAACTATATTCAGTCAGATTGGCAATTATTAATTAGAAAGAAGAATAGATAGATGAGTTCAGTTATAGGGATTTATTTAATTTTTAGTATTACAAAGAAAAGGCTTAGTTTGTCACTAAGCCTTTTCTTTTATTTACTTAATCTTCTTAAAGATAAAGTCATTAATTTTATGACCTGATTCAATACCACGACGTTCGAACTTAGTCACTGGGCGCCAGTCTGGACGAGGGTAGCTATTACCTTTACCAGCCAAGTTTTCAAGGTCTGGACGGTTATCTAGTACATCTAGCATCCATTCAGCATACGGTTCCCAATCTGTTGCTGCGTGGAACGTACCGCCAAGCTCAAGTTTTTGTTCAACCAATGGCATACGCTCATGAGCAACAAAACGGCGTTTAAAATGACGTTTCTTTTGCCAAGGGTCTGGGAAGTAAAGCTGAACACAGTTGATGCTGTTGTCTGGCATTTCACGTAAAACTTGAATTGCATCTGCATCGAGTACACGCAAGTTTTTAACTTCTGCTATACCTGCTTCATACAGACATTGAGCAATACCGGGTACATGGACTTCAATACCCACATAGTTGCGTTCAGGGTTTGCTTTTGCCATAAGTACTAACGAACGACCCATACCAAAACCGATTTCAACAGTTAAAGGACGTTCTGGATGTTCGAAGTGTTGACGCAAGTCACCAACAGGATATTCCAAAATTAAATCGCGATGTTGTTCTAATGCCGTGCGTTGAGACGTATTAAGTGGTGCTGAACGACGCATAAACGTCACAATTTCACGGTGTTCAGGCAAATTGTCTAAGTCTGCAATTTGCGTTTCTAACTGATCGATCGACATAACCTTGGCAATATTGAAATTCAAATGCGGTATTTTAAGTCTTCATGTGATCAAGTCAAATGTTTCGGTGTTTTTCTTCATGTAGATGTCATGATCAATATTTAATCTAAGAGGCTAATTAAAACTCATATGAACACATTTACTCATGAAAACTTTTCAATTAAGAACACTTTCAGTTTTTTTAAGTGCATTAGGTGCATTTTCATATAGCTCAGTTGCTCAAGCACAGCTCATGTTTAGCCAATATGTTGATGGCAGCAGCAATAAAAAAGGCTTGGAAATTTATAATCCGGATGGCACGACTGTTAATTTAGCCGATTATGAAATTCAACAATTTAATAATGGTGGAACTGCCAAGACAGTAACTTTCCGTTTACAAGGTACGCTCGCAAGTAAGCAGAAGTTTTTAGTCGGTCGCTCAGAGTTGCAAACAGAACTTGGAAGTAAAGTTAATCAGGTAGCAGCATTATCTTTTAATGGTGATGATGCGGTTGTACTTGTTTATAAAGGAACGCCTGTAGACCGTTTTGGTCGTATTGGTGAACGCCCAGCAGCGGGATGGGGTACGGCAGTTTCAAGTCTCGGAAATAGTTTTAAGCGTATTGAAACAGAGAACCCAGCTTTAAGTGTTGATGCAACAGCAGCATTTGATTTAGACCATTCATGGTCGGCATGGGCAAACAGAAATGACTTTTCAAATTTATCTGGTTCTACAACTCAACCTCCTGTGGAAACAGTAAGTTGTTCAAGTTCAGATACAGCCATTGCTGATTTAGCAACATCAACACAAAACCAGTCTTACACAGTGCGAGGAGTCATTACAGCAGACTATCGTTATGCCAATGGATTCTCAGGTTTTTATGTTCAAACGCCTGACACGAAGGCTCGGGCAAATGTCAGCAATGCAATTTTTGTTTATATTCCAAATAGTAGTGCTGTAAAAGGTGGGCAGGTCGGCGATGAAGTCATTTTACGTGGTCGTTTAACCGCTTATCAAAACCAGTTGCAATTAGATCAGTTACAACAAGATATTCAAACTTGTAATAGCAATATGGCAAATCAGGTTCAGCCGATTAGCCTTGAGCTTCCATTTGCCAGTTTAACGGGCGGCTCGACTAATTCTCCGCAGCGTTATCAAGGTATGTTGGTGAAACTGCCTCAGACTTTAACGGTGAGTGAGAACTACAATTATGGACGTTATGGTGAACTATCGTTAAGCTTGGGCCGTTTATATATTCCGACCAATTTATATCCAGCGCTGTCTCCTGAAGCTAAAGCTTTGGCACAAAAGAATCTATTATCAAAAATTATTTTTGATGATGGTTATAACAACCAGAACCGTACACCATGGTTACCAACTAATTTTAGTGCTACTAATACACTGCGTTCAGGCTATCAACTTAAAAATGCTGAAGGTATTTTAGAATATCGTTTCAATGGTTGGCGTGTGCAACCTGTGCTTGGACGTAATCAACCTGAAGTTATTACTCAAACAAACCCACGTCAAAGTGTCCTTACCAAAAATGCGAATCATATTCGTGTAGCTTCATTTAACGTTTTGAACTATGACAATGGCGCAACGGGTTTTCCAACGGAACGTGGAGCGACAACTCAAGCTGAGTTTGATAAACAGCACCGTAAAATTGTGAGTGCATTAAAAGCGATTGATGCCGATGTTTACGGTTTAATGGAAATTGCGAACAATGGTTATGGACCGAACAGTGCAATTGCCAATTTGACCAAAGCTTTAGGTAGCGATTGGAAATACGTCATTCCTGAAAATCTGGATCGTTTAGGTGGTGATGCAATTGCTGTGGCTATTATCTATAACAGTAAACGTGTTAAACCTTTAAATAAGCCTGTTGTGCTTGATTTAGGCGACAAGAATCGAACAACATTAGCGCAAAGTTTCCAAGCAGTTCGTGGGAATAAAACCTTTACCGTTATTCCAAACCACTTGAAATCGAAAAGCTGTAGTGGCGTTAATGCTAGCTCTACTGATGCCGATCAAAATGATGGCCAAGGCTGCTGGAATCCAACCCGCGTGAAAGCAGTCGATCAAATTGTACAATGGTTAGCGAAAAATCCAACTCAAGTTAATAAGCAAAATGCTTTACTTGTAGGGGATATGAACAGTTATGCGAAAGAAGAACCTATTTTGTCGTTTGAAAAAGCGAACTATAAAGTTTTACTTAATGACGCTAAAGTAGGTCAGGGTACTCAAGCATATAGCTATGTTTATGGTGTTGCGAGTGATGCCAATGGTAATGGTGGGGCAGGTAACTTAGACCATGCAATTGCAGATGCTGCTTTATATCCAAAAGTAGTGCGTACCTTTGCATGGCATATCAATGCAGATGAACCGCCAGTTCTAGACTATAACGAAGAATATAAAACCGATGAGCAAAAAGCATTATTTTATGGTGAAGATGCCTACCGTTCTTCGGACCACGACCCTGTGATTGTTGATCTGGATTTAAACGGCAAAGATTCAAGCCATCCAGATGATGACAAGAAAAATGGTATTTTTGATTTCTTAACTGAATTAATGAACTGGCTTACCCAGCTTTTTAAACGTAATTAACGTGAAATAAGCGTGATAGAAATTTGTTTTATCATATTTTAAACAATCGTCACGTAAGACAACTTGCAAGGGAAAACTTTTTCGAGAATATTAGAGAGTATAAGTAATTTATAAAATTACGCTTTTTTACAATTAAGAAATTGTATGACCCTTGCAGGTTTTCTAGAAGCAATTTAAAACGTTAATGTTAGATAACAAGGATCAGATATGAAATTATATTATTCGCCAGGCGCATGTTCTTTAGCTGCACATATTATTTTAAATGAAATTAATGTTGATTTTGATTTAGAACGGGTAAATTTAAAAACACATAAAACAGAAAAAGGTGCAGATTATTACGAAATTAATCCGAAGGGATATGTGCCAGCTTTAGAAATTAACCCAGGTTTAATGTTAACTGAAAATGTTGCAATTTTACCATTTCTTGCTCAGCATGACCCTAAACAGGATTTGATTCCTCCATCAGGTATGGGCCGTGCGAAAGTATTAGAGTGGTTGGGTTATTTGAACTCTGAATTACATGATGCTTATGCCGTATTCTTTGGTGCATCATTAACAAGTGATGAAAAAAACAAAGCTTACGCAGAAATTGATCGTCTTTTAAAATATATCGATAATTATTTGGCTGAATCTGATTATGATTATTTGGTAAATGATAATTTTGGTCCAGCAGATGCTTATCTATTTGTTTTAACAAATTGGTCAAACTCAATTGAGCATGATTTAACGCCATATAAAAATATTATTGCACTACGTAATAAAGTTGCAGAGCGTCAATCTGTACAAATTGCGATGCGTGATGAAGGTCTAATTTCATAAAAGATTTTAAAAGCCAAAAAAAGCCCCTAATAAATAGGGGCTTTTTTACTTCTAGAGATTAGTGTTGAGCTTTTTCTTTTACATCAGCAGCGCCCTTTTCAACAGCTTGAGCTGTATCAGCTGTTGCCTTACGAGCAGTCGCTTCAGTTTTTGCAGCAGCATCAGCGGTTGCATTAGCGGCATGATCAGTTGCAGCATCGATTTTTGCAGTCGCTTTATCAGTTGCAGTAGCAATATCGGTTGCTGCTTTATCACCCGCAGATTTGATATCAGCACTTGCTTGTTGAGCAGCATTTTCTAAATGTTCACCCGTTGTCGCACCTGTTTCTGGAGCTTTATCTTTATTACATCCAACAAGGGCAACGGTCGCAGCAAGACCTAAAGCAACAAGTAATTTATTCATTGTGTTTTTCCTTCTAATTCATGGCATCCAAAATTATGGATGTGTAAAATATAAACATAAACTAACTGATTAATAAAGATCAAAAATTGTTAAAGAGTTGTAACTTCTATATTAAAAAAGCCTAGCATTTTGTAATGCTAGGCTTGAGTTAAATAATAATGATTTGACCTGTTTTTATTGCCCAGAACGGATGATGTAATCAAACGCAGAGAGTGATGCTTTAGCGCCTTCACCTGTGGCAATAATGATTTGCTTGTAAGGTACTGTTGTACAGTCACCCGCAGCAAATACACCTTTAACATTGGTCTCGTTGCGATCATTCACAATGATCTCGCCACGGTTGGTTAACTCAACTTCACTGTCTTTTAAGAAGTCAGTGTTTGGCAGTAAACCAATCTGTACAAAGATCCCTGCAAGCTCTACCACATGCTCTTCATCTGTAGCACGGTCTTTATATTTAAGGCCAGTCACTTGTGAACCATCGCCTAACACTTCTGTACTTAAAGCATTCATAATCACAGTTGTGTTTGGCAGACTATGCAATTTGTTTTGCAGCACTTGGTCAGCACGAAGTTTAGTATCGAACTCGACCAGAGTCACATGCTCAACAATCCCTGCAAGGTCAATTGCAGCTTCTACACCTGAGTTACCACCACCAATCACAGCAACACGTTTGCCTTTGAACAATGGTCCATCACAGTGTGGGCAGTACGCGACACCACGGGTACGGTATTCTTGCTCACCCGGTACATTCATTTCTCTCCAACGTGCACCTGTTGAAAGGATCACAGTTTTTGATTCAAGTTTTGCACCGTTTTCAAGTTCTATTTCGACCAGACCATTTGCTGTTTGGTTTGCACCTGTGATTTTGCTCACACGTTGTAGGTTCATGATATCGACATCATATTCACGAACATGGGCTTCCATCTCGGCAGCAAACTTAGGACCTTGAGTTTTCTGCACAGAAGTGAAGTTTTCAATGTCCATGGTATCCATGACCTGACCGCCAAAGCGTTCAGCCACGATACCTGTGTTAATGCCTTTACGTGCTGCATAGATTGCTGCTGTTGCACCTGCAGGACCACCACCAATCACCAATACATCAAACGCATCTTTTGCGTTCAATGCTGCTGCATCTTTCTCAGCTGAATTAGTATCGAGTTTTGCCACAATTTCTTCAAGGGTCATACGACCTTGACCAATGTGCTCATTGTCTTGGAACACCATTGGTACGGCCATGATTTTGCGTTGTTCCACTTCATCTTGGAAGAAGGAACCGTCAATCATGGTTGCAGTTGTGTTTGGGTTATAAATTGCAATCAGGTTAAGCGCCTGTACCACATCCGGACAGTTATGACAGCTTAACGATACAAACACATCAAAGTTGGCTTTGAGGTTTAAACCTTTAATCTGGTTAAGTACTTCATTTGACACTTTAGGGGCATAGCCAGAGACTTGTAACAGTGCCAAGATCAAAGATGTAAACTCATGGCCCATCGGTAAGCCAGCAAAGAACACACGAGGTTGTTCACCAGCTTTAGCAACACCAAAGCTAGGACGACGTGTATTGTTGCCATCAAAACGCGCAGTGACCTTGTCAGAAAGTTCGGCAATTTCAGTGACAAGTTCTTTAATTTGAGCAGCTTTATCTGATTCATCTAAAGCAGCCACTAATTCGATTGGACTTTCTAAACGTTCTAAGTAAGCTTTTAATTGAGTTTTAATGTTTTGATCTAACATCTGTTTTTACTCCAATGCATCCAAATTCTTTCAATAGAAGCATAGTACGTTAAAACATAAAATAGGTGAAACAGTATGTTTTTATAGATTTGATCGGTTTTTTGAATTGATTGTGGAGCTTATAAACAATATCAATAACTTAAAGCGTAATTTGTCTTTAAGCACTCTTTATTACTCTTTTTTTATTTTTTAAAGTGAAAGTATTTAAAAATTTATATATGTTATATGGCTGTAAAGATTTTATGTCATAACATTAAAAGGTACTTTCATGTCATTGCAACGCGGCATTTATCAGCATTATAAAGGTAATCTCTATCAAGTTTTTTCTGTGGCAAAACACAGTGAAACTGAAGAGGAGTTAGTCGTTTATCAGTGTCTCTATGGTGATTATTCAACTTGGGTACGTCCGCTAGATATGTTTACCGAAACGGTTCAAGTGGCAGATGGAAGTATCGTACCGCGGTTTAAATTAATTCAAAGCACATAATTTAACGGCTGTCATCTAAAATAACGATTTGAAGGATGTATGTATGACGAATACTGTTTTCTTAGAAAAAGTTGCAGATTTATATGACACCTTTAAACGACATGATGCCCAGCAGGCAGATCGCTTACAGCGTTATCGAAATATTGAGGCTGAATCAGCTCAATTACTTTCGCAACTTATTCGAATGCAGCAAGCCAAGTCAATTTTAGAAATTGGTACTTCGACCGGTTATTCTACTTTATGGCTAGCAGAAGCCGCTCAAGCTACTCATGGGCAAGTTATTACTGTTGAAATTGATGCAAACCGTAGTACAGAGGCAAAAAGACATGCAACTGAACTAGCCTTGAACGAGATTGTTAATTTCTGGGTAGGTGATGCAGCGGATTATCTGAAAGAGAACCAAAAAACATTTGATTTTATTTTGTTAGATGCCGAGCGTAATGCCTATGAGAACTATTGGCCTGATTTAAAACGTATTATCAAGCCAAAAGGTGGTGTATTGATTATTGATAATGTCATTTCACACGCGGCTGAGGTTAAGCCTCTACTTTCTTTAATTAAGAAAGATGGAACATTTATGAGCAGCATTTTACCCGTAGGTGCAGGTTTATGTGTTGTTGTCGCAAAATAAATTGGATGAAATGAGTTTATGTTGTAGAAAGGGCCTGTTCAAATCAGGCCTTTTTATTTGGTTTAAGAAGCATTTACTAAACATAAACGCGTAAAATGTAAGTCGAATTCTAAATATTTGTGTACAAAAGCTGCTTTATCTGTCGAGCGCAGTAAGTTGTCATAAATAAATTCAGGCACAGGGTGATAAAGTTCGCCTGAACCATCGCTATAAAAAATTTTTAAATGACGCGATGTTGCATTATATTTCCATGAAGTGACGACCGCTGGATTCGCCATAAATTTTCCCCTTTATTTCATATTACTAAAGCTCAAACGCCAGTTATTGATTTGACATTACTTAAACTTTATCTAATGGGGAAGGGCAGAATTGTAAAAGTATCAGTAGAAAATGTGATGTGCTTATTCAAAATAAAAGAACCATCCGATGAGGGATGGTTCTTTAAGTTTTTAAAATCTAAGAGAGATTAGATTTTACCAACTAGGTCGATAGATGGAGCAAGAGTTGCTTCGCCTTCTTTCCATTTAGCTGGGCAAACTTCACCTGGGTGAGAGTGCACGTATTGAGCAGCTTTTACTTTACGAAGAAGTTCAGAAGCATCACGGCCGATACCACCAGCGTTGAGTTCAACGATTTGGATTTTACCTTCTGGATCGATAACGAAAGTACCACGGTCAGCTAAACCTTCAGATTCGATAAGAACGTCGAAGTTTTTAGAAAGAGTCCAAGTTGGGTCACCAACTAATGGATATTGAATTTTTTTGATTTCTTCAGAAGTGTCGTGCCAAGCTTTGTGAGTGAAGTGTGTATCAGTAGATACAGCATAAATTTCAACACCAAGTTTTTGGAATTCAGCGTAGTTGTCTGCTAAGTCACCAAGTTCAGTTGGGCAAACGAAAGTGAAGTCAGCTGGATAGAAGAATACAACAGACCACTTACCTTTTAGGTTAGTTTCGTTAACTTCAACAAATTGGCCGTTGTGGTAAGCAGTTGCTTGGAAAGGTTTAACTTCAGTATTAATCAAGCTCATCATTGTCTCCATGATTGAGGTTTATATTTAAACTTGTTTACGAGATGTAGGATAAATAAAAATTCTTTATTGGGGAAATAGTATTTTTACATGACTAAAATCGGAAAATTGAATAAGTGATAAATTTACGATTTTTAAGTCCCCAAACACTGTATTCGATTTGACTGCAAAAACATGTAAATCAAATGACAGTTATCGTAAAAGAAACTTGCCTAACAACATGAAGCCTACTCAGTCAAAATTCAAGGGTAAAATTTTAAAAAAATAAAAATATATAAAAAACCAAGTGTTTTACCTTAAGGTCATTAGAGCGTAAAATAGCGGATTGTTGTATTTTCAGGAAAGTTTGTCTGTGCAGAATGGTTTAAATGTAGATCAGTGGGTGATGGCAAGAGATCGTCACCGTTTAAATCGTTTACGTAAAGACAAAAAAGCCAATACAGCAGAGATTGAAAAGTTATTTGAACAATCTAATGCCAAAGTTCGGCAACGGTTCGAACGTTTACCTAAAATTAAATTAAATCAAGATTTACCTGTTTCTCAATATGCAGATCGTTTAATTGATGCGATTCAAAAGCATCAGGTCATTATTGTTGCAGGTGAAACAGGTTCAGGTAAAACCACTCAGCTTCCCCAAATTGCAATGTTAGCAGGCCGTGGTTTAACGGGTATGATTGGTCATACACAGCCACGTCGTTTAGCTGCACGTAGTGTTTCACAGCGTATTGCAGAAGAAGTAGGCGAAAAGCTTGGCGAGTCGATTGGTTTTAAAATCCGGTTTAATGAACAGGGTTCGCAAGACTCGATTGTACGGTTAATGACCGATGGTATTTTACTTGCCGAATTAGGCAATGACCGTTTTTTATCTAAATATGACACGATCATTATTGATGAAGCACATGAGCGTTCACTCAATATTGACTTCATTATGGGTTATTTAAAGCAGTTACTACCAAAGCGCCCAGACCTAAAAGTCATTGTGACTTCGGCAACTCTAGATGTAAATCGTTTTAGTAGCTATTTTAATGATGCGCCTATTTTTGAAGTTGAAGGGCGTAGTCATCCGGTCGAAGTGCTTTATCGTCCAATTTCAGAGATGAATATTGGCGGAAGTGATGACGATGAGTTTGATGATTTTGAAGAAAATCTACCGCGTGCAGTTGTACAAGCGGTTGAAGAATGTTTTGCCGATGCCGAAGCAAAAGGTCACCCTGAACATGCCGATATTCTGATTTTCTCAAGCACAGAACAAGAAATTCGTGAGTTGCAGGAAACCTTGCAAAAGTATGGTCCTAGACATACTGAAATTCTTCCTCTATACGCGCGCTTAGCTGTTTCTGAACAACAAAGGATTTTCAGTCCGGGTGGTAAAGGCCGTCGTATTATTATTGCGACTAACGTAGCTGAAACTGCGCTTACTGTTCCAAATATTCGCTATGTGATTGATAGTGGTTTTGCTCGTATTTCTCGTTATAACTACCGTTCGCGCGTGCAACGTTTACCGATTGAGGCGATTTCTCAAGCTGCTGCCAATCAGCGAAAAGGTCGTTGCGGTCGTATTGCTGCGGGTGTTTGTATTCGTTTATATAGCGAAGAAGACTTCGTAAGCCGCCCCGAATTTACTGAACCTGAAATCAAACGAACCAACTTAGCTTCTGTTATTTTGCAAATGCATAGTTTAGGTTTAGGTGAGTTAGAAAACTTTGATTTTATTGAACCACCAGATTTCCGCCTTGTAAATGATGGCCGTAAGTTGCTCATTGAGTTAGGGGCAATGAATGAGAAGAAAAATGAACTGACCAAAGTCGGGCAAATGATGGCACGTATGCCAATTGACCCACGACTCGCTCGTATGATTATTGGCGGTGCCCATTTTGGCGTGCTCAAAGAAATCTTGATTGTAGTGAGTGCTTTAGCGGTTCAAGATCCGCGTGAGCGTCCGGCGGACAAACAAATGCAGGCCGACCAAAAACATGCATTATTCAAAGAAGCTGATTCAGATTTTCTGTTTTATTTAAAACTCTGGGATACTTTAAATCCTAAAGGTGAAGCAGGGATGTCTGAAAATAAACGACGTCAGTTTGCCAAGCAGAATTTTTTAAGTTGGTTGCGTTTACGTGAATGGAAGCAGACGCATCAACAGTTAGTTGAGTTGGCAGAAGGTTTAAAACTTAGTTTTAATGAAAAAGATGCAAACTATGAAAACTTGCATCGGGCATTATTGACGGGGTTATTATCATTCATTGCTAATAAAACTGATGAGCGTAATATCTTTATGGCGGTGCGTCAGCAAAAGGCAAAAGTTTTTCCAGCAAGTACTTTGCACAAAACCAATACCTCTTGGGTGATGGCTTTTGAGATGGTAGAAACCTCTCAAGTGTACTTACGTACTTTAGCCAAAATTGACCCTGAATGGATTTTGCTTGCTGCACGTGATTTATTGAAATATCACTATTTTGAGCCGCACTGGTCTAAGAAAGCTGGGATCGTAAATGCCTATGCGCAAATTTCCTTGTTTGGTTTAATTATTGAACCGAAACGGTTAATTAATTTTGAGAAAGTTGATCAGCCTGCTGCACATGAGATCTTCTTACGCGATGCATTAACCACAGGTAATTTAGGAACGATTCCACCATTTTTAAAGCATAACTTGCTTAAACTTGAAGAAGTGGAGCGAGTTGAAGATAAATTGCGTCGCCGTGATTTGGTGGTCGATGAAGAAACGATTTATCAGTTTTATGCATCTAAAATTCCTGAAGAAATCGCGAGCCGTCGTAGTTTTGAAGATTGGCGAGCAACAGTAGAAGCAAATCATCCGCGTTATTTATTTATTGAGAATGATGCGCTTTGGCTGAATGACCGACCGACAACGCAGCAATTTCCAGATCATCTGCACAATGGTCAGCTACGTTTAGCAACGAGCTATCATTTTGACCCGAGTCATGACGAAGACGGTGCAACGGTTCAAATTCCTGTTCAGGCGTTGCCACAAGTTGATGAAAATATCTGGTCTTGGGGTATTCCCGGTTGGCGCCAAGATTTAATTGAGGCTTTACTCAAAGCTTTACCTAAAGACAAGCGCCGTAATGTGGTTCCTATTCCAGATACCGCCCGTAAGCTTATGCAAGGCATTGATGCAGTACATTTACGTGAACATATTTTTAGTTATTTAGCTTTTGCTTTACGTGGTGAGCAAATTACTGACAAAGATTTCTCGTTTGAACGTATTGATCCATATTTGGTGCCTTTCATTAAGGTTGTTGATGAAAAAGGTAAGTTGATTGCGAAAGGCCGTGATTTACCTGAATTAAAAGCGCGTTGCCGAGTGGAAACACATCGCCCCGTTAAACAGCAAGAAGGTGAGTTTAAAGACTTCCCCTCAAACTTTACTTTTGAGGCTTCACACAAGGTAACGGGCGTTGTTGTAAAACAATATCAGGCGTTAGTACCAACCAAAGCTTTTGCAGAAATTGAAGCTAAAGATGACTCAGGCATTGTTATTCAGACTTTTAACGATCAGGCTGAGGCGATTAAACAGCATCGTGAAGGTATTATCCGTCTGGTCCATATGCAGCTTGGTGACTTGGTTCGCCAATTGAAAAAGCAGATTTCAAAACCACTTGCTTTAGCATATTCACCTTTGGGCGATAAAGCTAAACTTGAGCAGATGCTGGTCTATGCAACTTTACAGATGGCGATTACAACTTTGCCAATTAATGCTGATGAATTTAATAAATTGCTAGAACAAGTCAAAAAACAATTTTTGAGTCATGGTCAGCAAGCACTTGAGCAATTAAGTGATATTTATATTCAATGGCAGCAAATTCGCCGTCAGTTATTAGTACTTGACCGAGATATATTTGGTCGTAGCGTTGATGATATTGAAGATCAGCTAGATTTAATGTCACTTAGCAATTTTGTTTATTGCCAACCAGTCGATCTTTGGCAGGAATATCCACGATATTTAAAAGCGCTGCTATTGCGTTTAGACCGATTGCCAAATAATCTACAGCGAGATCATGCCGCTATTGATGATGTCGATCCATGGATGGACAAGGTATTTAAATTCAAAAACGATCCAAAAATCAAAGAATTGTATTTGATGTTGGAAGAGTTCCGCATTTCTTTATTTTCTCAACCGATGAAAACCAAGATGCCTATTTCGCCAACTCGACTGCAAAAGTTATGGGATCGTTTGGGAATCAGTTAAGATAGATCGGGGTCTGTTTATGCTGTTGTTTAGCCTACAACGCAATTTATAAATGAAAGATTAACAGACCCTATTCATTTTTTTAGGAGTTTTACATGGGCATTCGTATCACAGGTACTGGGTTATTTCACCCAACCGAAATCATTTCTAATGAAGAACTGGCCGACAGTTTAAATGCTTATGTGGAACAATATAACCAAGAGAATGCAGAGAAAATCGCAGCAGGTGAACTAGAAGAGTTACGTGGTTCAAGTGCTGAATTTATTGAAAAAGCTTCTGGTATTAAGCGCCGTTACGTAATTGAAAAATCAGGTATTCTTGATCCAAATCGTTTACGTCCTCGTTTGTCTGAACGTTCAAATGACGAACTTTCACTTCAAGCAGAGTGGGGCGTTATCGCTGCTAAACAAGCAATGGAAAATGCAGGTGTGACTGCTGAAGATATTGATGTCGTAATCTTGGCATGTTCAAACATGCAGCGTGCTTATCCGGCTGTAGCGATTGAAATTCAATCGGCACTGGGCATTCAAGGTTATGCATATGACATGAATGTTGCATGTTCTGCTGCTACTTTTGGTTTGAAACAAGCGGCAGATGCAATTCGTTCAGGCGCTCGCCGTGTTTTATTAGTAAATGTTGAGATTACATCTGGTCACCTAGACTACCGTAACCGTGATTGCCACTTCATTTTTGGCGATGTTGCAACAGCTTCTATTATTGAAGAAACGACTACTAAAACTGGTTTTGAAATCTTAGATATTCATTTATTTACTCAATTTTCAAACAACATTCGTAATAACTTCGGTTTCTTAAACCGTAGTGAAGATGCTGTAGTTGACGACAAGTTATTCCGTCAAGATGGCCGCAAAGTATTTAAAGATGTTTGTCCATTGGTGGCAAAAATCATTAATGCACAGTTGGAAAAAATGCAGTTAACTGCAAACGACATTAAGCGTTTCTGGTTACACCAAGCTAATGCCAACATGAATGAATTAATCTTGAAATATGTGGCTGGTAAAGAGGCAGATTTAAGCCGTGCGCCAATTATTCTAGATGAGTTTGCCAATACTTCTTCAGCAGGTGTGATTATTGCTTTACACCGTACAGGCCATGAAGTGAATGATGGCGAATATGGCGTGATTTCGTCTTTCGGTGCTGGTTATTCAGTAGGCTCGATTGTTGTACAAAAGCATGTTGCTTAATTTATACGTTTGATTCAAAACGCTCGTAAGAGCGTTTTTTTATGGGAAAATAATGTAAAGAACGGGCCAAAAGTGGCCCGCTTGGATTGAGTGACTTAAAAGCTCTTAAAACTTTTTGGTGTAATTCACAAATAGACGGTCTTCACCAAAATCATTGCCATGTTTAACGTTGTAATCAATACGAATATATTGCAGGGCAACACCCTTTAAGAACGGTTGCTGAAATGCATAGTTAACAATCACATTAGACTCAGTTTCATGGTTTTTTTCACCATTGGCTGATTTAAAGTCATCGCCATACACATATTTCACCATCGCATTTAAGCCCGGTACATAGTCTTTAAAATCGTATCCGTACATGACATGGTAAGACTTCTCGTCTTTTTTAAAGAATCCAGTGGCATTCCAGTTAATGAAATATGTTTCTGGTAAAAAACCATCGGGTAGTGGGTAGGCCGATTCACCGATAATCTGTTGGTAACCTATACCAAAAGTATGGTTTTTCACTTTAAGCATTTCCAACACACCAATGTTTTGCGCATCAATATCAAAAGTATTACCGTCATTTTTTGCATTGAAGTATTTAAACTTAGAGGTGAGGGCAAAAGTTGGTTGTTTCCAGTTATGTTCAAGCCCTACGTAGTGCTTGTTGTAGAGGTCTTCTAAATTACCAAAGTAATATTCGCCCTTGAGTGACGGCGTAAATTGATAGCGCAGGTCAATATAGTTTAATCCGTCGGATTCTTTGGTGACTCCATTTGCAGTAAATGAAAACTTTTTAAAGTCTTCTTCATTTCGTGGAGACACTTTTGCAACGCGACCAATTTCTGCATAGAGCTGACCTGAAAGTTGTGATTTAAGATTGGTTCCCCAATAAGAGGCAAGTAATTGTCGACTAGCATCGACAGCCGTTACTGGCAGGTCTAACCAGAGTTCACCCACACTCAAAAGAGTTTTGTCATAACCCAGTTTTAAAGTTGCGCCGTATTTTAAAAAGTCCGATGCTTGAGATTGAGTTTCTTTATTAAAAGGCAATACCGTATCGGCTACATGTTTGTCTGAACTCAAGCGAACGGCGTACTGAACAGAAGCATCTGCACCAATCGTAATGGGTTTGTCCGCAATTTGCAGCGGGGTGTCATGCATTTTTGATTTATAAAATAAAGATGCTGCTTGAGACCAACTACCTGTATCTTTGAGTGCATCGTTGTCAAAATCACGGTTGATATAGGCATTTTTTAAAGTGAATTTCCATTCATCTTCGCTTTGTTGCGCTGTATCTGCTGCCCATAAGCTTGAGCTAGTCAATAAACCTAATAATGTTGCTATTGCTAAATTACATGGTTTAAAGCGGTGTAATAATTCCATAATCCATTTCCAAAAAAGATGCGCCAGTCCTCGGCGCATTGATGTTTACTGCTGAGTAAGCGTGTTTTGAGGGGTAAAAGCTGATGGCGTCTGTGCAGTAACAGAAGCCTTTAGATTGACCATAAATATTGCAAGTGCAGCAATCACACCTGGGATCGCAATTGCTAAAAAATTCATTTGGTGTGGAAGCTCAAATGTGAGTAGGGCTCCAGTTAAAACTGGGCCGATAATTGCACCAATACGGCCAATTCCTGATGCCCAGCCCATGCCAGTTGAGCGAAGTGCGGTCGGATAGAACTGTGCAACAAACGTGTAGAGTAAAATTTGCGAGCCAATTGTTGCAGCGCCAGCAATCGCAATCAGACTATATAAAATAAATTGTGGACTATTAATGCCAAGCAAAATTAAAGCTGCTGATCCCACAATAAACATAATGGTAACGACGGGTTTTAAATGGAATCTATCTGCTAAAGCACCGCCACCAATTGCACCGACCATACCACCGATATTAAGTGCAAATAGGAACAACATACTTGCACCCAAAGAATAGCCAGCTTGTAGCATGAGTTTAGGTAACCAGCTACCTAAGGCATACACCATGAGTAAACACATAAAGAAGGCAATCCAGAACATAAATGTGCTGAAGGTACGGCCTTGTTGGAAAAGTGCACGAACAGGTGCATCGGTTGTAGTGCTTTCGTTTAACACCAGTTGGGTATTGGCATTGACCTGAGTTTGAGGTGCAATTTTACAAACAATACTTTTTGCCTGTTCGTCATGATTAGATTTCACTAAAAAGGTGAGAGACTCAGGTAAGAATTTCCAGATGATTGGCAGTAGTAAAAGTGGAACACCCGCAATTAAAAACATGATTTGCCAGCCCATATCTTTCACGAGCCATGCACCGAGTAGTGCAGATGTCATGCCACCAATCGCGTAACCGCTAAACATGATTGCCACCAATGTACTGCGGATTTTTTTGGGTGCATATTCGGTCATAAGAGCGACCACGTTTGGCATCACACCACCAATACCAAGGCCAGCAATAAAGCGCAGAATGGCAAACTCGGTTGGTCCTTTAGCAAAGGCTCCAATAAAGGTAAATCCGCTAAATAAAGTGACACAAATCAGGATCGTTTTTTTACGCCCTAATTTATCTGATAGTGTGCCGAAAATCATGGCACCAAACATCATGCCAAATAAAGCAGCACTTGCCAGCAGACCTGCTTCAACAGCCGTTAATGACCATTGTTGCATTAGTAAAGGAAGTGCAACCCCATAAATGACCAAATCATATCCATCAAAAATAATAATAATTAAACACCAGATTAAAACTTTCCAATGAAAAGATGTAAAACTGGCCTTGTCAATTAGCTCATTAATATTAACCTTGCTAGCATCCATTTTCTTCACCTCCAATTTGTGAAGTATCGCGTTATTTTTTAATAAACTATTTTGTTATTGGATTAGAGTCAAAAACCTAATTGATATATCTTTATGTCTTTAAGGTATTGTGTTTTTTATAATTTAATTATTTGAAAAATATATGTTTATTTTTGGTGGTTTGGATTGTTTTACTGTTTAATTAAAATGGAGTTGAATATTATATGGTGAGAATTTTAAGGTTTTTATTTCTATTTTATTCTTAATTTATCTGGTGAAAATCACAGACGAAAATATGGATAATTTTATATTATTAATTAAGTGGTAAATATTAAGGTTAAGGACTTAAGGCTATTATTTAATTGTTTTAGAAATGAACTGTGAAAAATAAAATTTAATTGATCATAAATATAAAAAAGCCAAATCAGGTTTAGTAAATTATTTACTTCCTGATCTGGCTATTGAGGCTTTATTTGGGTTGGGTTACTTAGATAAGAACTTAATGAGTAGCTAGAGTTGATCGTGGTGTAAGAATGAAATGCGCGATAACACCAATACAAATACCCCAAAAGACCGAACTTAACCCGAGAAAATGCATGCCAGATGCCGTGGCTAAAAAGGTAATAAGTGCGGCATCACGTTGACTCTCATTTCTCATGGCAACAGAAATATTGGTGGCAATTGCTCCAAGCAAGGCTAAACCTGCTAGTGCTGCAACCAACTCTTTAGGAAGTAAGCTAAATAGCATGACAATACTGCCAGCAAATAGACCTCCTAAAATATAAAAAATTCCATTGGCGATGCCTGCGATATAACGCTTTTCTTTGAGTTCATGTGCATCTTTGCCCATGCATAAAGCAGCGGTAATTGAGGCGAGCACAATGGTAATACCTCCTACGCAAGCAACTGCTAAAGAGGCAATGCTGGTAACACTAATAATTGGTTTGGCTGGTGTGTCATAACCGCTGAGTTTCATAATCGCCATGCCCGGTAAAAATTGACCAGTTAGGCTGACTAAAATGAGAGGTAGAGCAAGGTTGAGCGTTGAATTCCACGTCCATTCTGGACTAATCCACTGCGGGATAGCTAAACTGAAACTCACATCAACCGGATTCATTTTGCCTAAAATGAGACTTAATAAAACTCCGGCACCTAATACCCAAATCATGGTGTAGCGGGGCATTAAACGTTTAGCAATTAAAAAGACAAGAAGCATGCTAAAGACAATAAAAGGCATGCTATCAGCTGCTGTAAATAGGCCAATACCAAATTGAAAAAGAATACCCGCCATCATGCCCGCAGCGACGTCTTGCGGAATCCACTTGAGTAATTTGTCGAAGTAACCAGTCACGCCAATTAAAAAAATAACAACAGCGGAAGTAATATAAGCAGCTACTGCTTCATTCAATGAAATATGCGGAAATAGCGTAACTAATAGAGCAGTGCCCGGTGCAGACCATGCAGTAATGACAGGAGTTTTATATTTAATTGAAAGATAAATACCTGAAATGGCGGCACCAATTGAAATTCCCCAAATCCATGAAACCATCATGTCGGTTGAAACATGGGCACGCTGAGCAGCTTGAAAGAAAATAATGAGTGGACCAGAGTAAGAAATTAAAACAGCAAGAAAGCCAGCAACAGTGGCTGATATGGACCAATCATTTTTTAATGTTTTTAACAGGTTTGCCATTGTTTGATTGCCTCCATGCAAATCATTTTATTTACCCAAGCATATAAAAAGATCAGGGCTTAACCCTGATCTCCACCTCCGACTGAAATTACTGAGCCAGTCATGTAAGAGGCATCATCTGATGCAAGAAATAAAATTGCATTCACTTGTTCTCCAATTGTGCCATAACGACCCATAAATGTTCGATCTATAGTTTGATCAACCACTTGCTGCATCCAGTCTTTTTCATTTTGACTTAATGGGGCGGCATTACGTGGTACTTTTCGGGGCGGTGCTTCGGTTCCACCAGTCGCAACGGCATTCACACGAATCCCATCTTTAGCATGTTCAAAAGCGAGAGATGCTGTCAGAGCATTTACACCACCTTTAGAGGCAGAGTAGGGAATACGATTAATACCGCGGGTTGCAATTGAAGATACATTTACAATAACCCCCGATTGTTGCTTAATCATAGCGGGTAACACGGCGCGGCAGCACCATAATGTTGGAAACAATGAGCGATTTACTTCCTTAATGATCTCTTCTTCGGAAAACTCCTCAAAAGGTTTCATCCAGATCGCGCCACCTACATTATTAATCAGGATATCTACCCGACCATAATGTTCAATGGCTTTTGCAACAACCGCTTGGGCACCTGCATAGGTTTCAAGGTCAGCATTAATCGTGACAGCATCGCCACCTAGACTCTGAATTTCTTTAAGAACTTCTTCAACATATTCGGAGCGGTCAGCCATGATGACTTTTCCGCCCTCAGCCGCGACTTGCATTGCCACGCCACGACCAATGCCTTGAGCACTACCTGTAACAATCACGACTTTATCGGTAAATCTTTGACGGTTTGACATAGATAACTTCTCCACCCTAAGTTAATTCGCAGAGAATTTTTCAAACAGGAAGCTAGCAGGTTTGATATTTTCAGTTTCTAACCAGCCACGAACAGCTTCTACCATTGGCACTGGGCCACATAGATAAACATCGACATCGCCACCGTTTAACCATTCACTTTCAATATGACCAGTAACATAGCCTTTGCGTTCATGGTGACTCTCAGGGCTTGCAACAACAGTTCGATATTCAAACCATGGGAATTTTGCTTGCAATTCATTAAGTTTGTTTAAGGCAACTAAGTCAAAATCATTGGTTACGCCAAAAACTAAACGAACGGGTTGTTCAGAACCTTTTTCTTCAAGCACTTGTAACATTGACATAAATGGCGCAATACCAGTACCACCTGCGAGCATCAGTACTGGACGTGCTACATTACGCAAATAGAAGCTACCGAATGGGCCGGTAAATGTCATTTTGTCGCCAGCTTGAGCATTCTTGCTTAAGAACTCACTCATTTTGCCATTCGGTACGTTACGTACCACAAAGCCCGTTAAACGGTTACCTGGTTTTGAGCTAAATGAGTATGAACGTGTTTCGCCAGTTTCAGGAATGGCAACATTCACATATTGGCCTGCAAGGAAATGAATATCCGGTTGGCCTTCATCAAGTTGAATATCAAAAGTAATAGTTGAGTCTGATAAGTTTTCAACGCGGGCTAATGTGCCTTGGAAGCTATGAATTGCAGTTTTGCAAACATCTGACGATGCTTGAATCTGGAATACGGCATCTGAAGTTGGGCGACATTGGCAAGCAAGAATATAGCCTTGCTCAGCTTCTTCAGGTGTTAAGGCATCTTCAATATAGTTTTCTTCTGGCATGTCATAACGACCAGACTCGCAAAATGCGCGGCAAGTTCCACATGCACCATCACGGCAATCCAAAGGAATATTAATTTTTTGGCGATAGGCTGCGTCAGATAGGGTTTCGCCCTGAGCTACGTTAATGAAACGTGTAACACCATCTTCAAATTGAAGTGCAACATTGTGGTTTGACATGGCATGTATCCTACAAAATATTTGAAACTTTTACCCTCAGCCAACCATCCGTTTAATTGAGGGGGTATGTCTTAAAGGTGGTAAATATCAATAACCTGATTGATGTAGTCATTTTTTAAAACGACATATTTACTCAAGATTTTTGGTTGATCACCTGAAAAATCGATCACATAACGTGACATACCGAAATAGCTGTAATTTGTCTTGTAACGGAAACTCAAAGTATTCCAGTTAAAGCGCACAGTGACTGTGTCTCCGTCGCGTTCGAGAACTTCAACGTTGGCAATATTGTGGCTTGTACGTGTGTCCGGCATGGTTGCAGACGAGCGCTCGGTTTTAATACGGAACACGCGATCTTCTAAACCTTGACGGTCTGGGTAATAAATAAGTGAAATTTCAGATTGTGGGTCTTCAGTTAATCTATCGTCGTCATCCCAAGCTGGCATCCAGAAAGAAGCTTCCTGTGCATAGCATTCAAGCCAGTCATCCCATTGCTCATCATCTAAAAAGCGAGCTTCACGATAGAGAAACTGAGCAATATTTTCTAAAGTTGCTTTGTCTTGAGTGCTCATGCTGTTTCTCCCTGATCAGCAATTTCTTTCTCTGCGGCAATCGCATGTTTCATGGTGTGTAACCAATATTGATGTTGGGCAAGATAAAGACCTTCATCTTCAGTTTTGACACCACTTAGCATTGGTTTTAAACCAATTTCGTTTGCTGCATCGTCTGGTCCATAAATCCAGTGTTTAGAACCGCGGCACATGTCATTCCACTCAAGGGCAATACCTGCGTAGCCTGCCTGACAAGCACGGAATTCTTCTAAATCGTCTGGTGTTGCCATACCTGAGGCATTGAAGAAATCTTCATATTGACGGATACGACGTGCACGAGCTTCAGGTGCTTCGCCTTTAGGTGCGATACAGTAAATGGTGACTTCGGTTCTATTGACAGAAAGTGGGCGAAGTACACGAATTTGCGAACCGAACTGATCCATCAAATAAACGTTTGGATAGAGGCACAAGTTACGTGAACGCTCAATCATCCATTTCGACATCGCTTCACCGTATTTTTCGGTGTATTCGTCTGCTTTCGGGAAGTTTGGACGGTCTTCAGGATTTGCCCATTGTGTCCAGAGCAACATGTGGCCATTTTCAAAGCCATAAGAACCGCCACCTTGTTTACCCCAAGCACCTGCGCTCATGGCACGAATGTTATCCGCTGCTTGAGTTTCTTTACGGTGTTGAGTGGTTGCAGCGTAGTTCCAGTGCACAGCAGACACGTGGTAGCCATCGGCACCATTTTCAGCAGTAAGCTTCCAGTTACCTTCGTAAGTGTAGGTAGATGAACCGCGTAAAACTTCAAGGCCATGTTCAGACTGGTCAACAATCATATCGATGATTTTACTGGTTTCACCTAAGAATTCTTCAAGTGAAGGAACATCTGGATTTAAGCTACCAAACAAGAAGCCTTTGTAGCTCTCAAAACGAGCCACTTTTTTAAGGTCGTGTGAGCCTTCTTGGTTAAAGCAGTCTGAATAACCCGCTTCGCTTGGATCTTTAACTTTGAGTAATTTACCAGAGTTGTTAAAAGTCCAACCGTGGAAAGGGCATGTATAGGTTGCTTTGTTACCGCGCTTGTGACGGCAAAGTTGTGCTCCGCGGTGTGAACACGCATTGATCATGGCATTCAATTCGCCGTTACGGTTGCGGGCAATAATGACTGGCTGACGACCAATGTGAGTGGTGTAGTAGTCATTATTATTTGGAATTTGGCTTTCGTGTGCTAAGTAAACCCAATTACCTTCGAAGATGTATTTCATTTCAAGGTCAAATAGGGCTTCGTCAGTAAACACTGAGCGATGAAGTTTAAATTCACCTGTATCGATATTATCTACAAGTAATTCATCAATACGGTCAAGATGGCTAGTATTGATTACAGGAATACGTGGCATGTCCGTTCTCCGACTTTCCAAAAGTGTGGAAGTCACCAAGGCCTTAGCTACGATCTACAAGGTCTTGATATCCTAATATTGTCAATGAAGCGCATGAGCGCGCTGGGTGTTTAACCGTGAATTGATGAAGATGAATCACTGGCAGATTGGCAAGAAGGCTTTTTCACAAAGCAATTCATCACTTCATCGGTTTGTTGCTTGTATATACCTTAAAAGAATGGTTAAACTGTGTCTAAGACTGAATTTGCATTTTTTTATATCTTAAAGGTATGGAAGCCTTATGGAATTAAGACATTTACGGTATTTTGTGGCTGTTGTTGAAGAACAGAGCTTTACAAAAGCGGCTGAAAAACTATTTATTGCTCAACCACCTTTGAGTCGGCAGATCCAAAATTTGGAAAGTGAGCTTGGAATTCAACTGTTTGAGCGTGGAAGCCGTCCTTTACAGACAACCCCAGCAGGACATTTCTTTTATCAGCACGCTCTTAAACTTTTGTCGAATGCTGAAGAAATAAAAAGTATGACCAAGCGGATTGGTCTCATTGAACGTAGTGTGACCATCGGTTTTGTTGGGTCTTTACTCTATGGTTTACTGCCTCGAATCATTTATTTATTTAGGCAACAGCAACCCCATTTGAATATTCAACTGATGGAGTTAAGTACAACTGAGCAACTACAGGCATTAAAAGAAGGCCGTATTGATGTTGGATTTGGACGTTTAAGAATTAGTGACCCTGCGGTGAGACGTATTCTGCTGCGTAAAGAACGACTGGTGGTTGCTGCACATACCAGCCACCCAATTGCTCAGCGTACGGAAGGGGTATATCTCGCCGATCTTATTGATGAAAAGATGTTTATGTATCCCACTTCGCCAAAGCCTAATTTTTCGACCCAGCTTTTGAACATTTTTGCCGAGCATAGTTTGGTTCCAAAAAATATGCATGAAATACGGGAAATTCAATTGGCTTTGGGCTTGGTGGCAGCGGGTGAAGGTTTGTGTATTATTCCTGCCAGTGCCGATACCATTCGTTTTCCTCATTTAAACTACATTCCGATTTTAGATAACGGCGCGGTCAGCCCGATTTTCATTACGGCACGCGCAATGGATCGAAGTGAAGACTTACAGCTTTTATTTGATTGTATTTATCAGGTTTATGATCTTGAAGGTATACCTTATCAACGGACTGTTTTTACACTTGATCAAAACCCGATAGATGATTCAAATGGTATCGATTTTTAAATAAAGTAATTGCATAGCCTCAAACGTAGAAGCTATGCGGAGTATTTATATTTTATTGCACTTGAGCTGGGAAACCATCTTCTTCAAGCGCTTCAGTAATTTTATCGACGCTTTCACTGCTTTCAACAGTCACGATTTTTGTCGCTAAATCTACATCTACTTTTGCATTTGGGTCGATATCTTGAATCGTCGCAGTCACGCCACGAGCGCAGCCACCACAAGTCATATTTTCAATAAGTAGTTTCATGTTCATACTCCATCAAGAATGAGATGTTTGTTTGGATAACCATGAGTCTAAACCTTGTCATGATTGTAAGGTCAAGCCCAAATTTTTAAAAAAATATGCTTGACCTTCCCATGATGGGAATCTGTATGCTCAATACAGAATATTAAATTTTGCAGATTTGCAGAGGTGTTTGATGGACTCAAAAAACACAAAATTGCCAGCATATAGTGAAACACTTCCAATTGAAGGTATGACCTGTGCTTCATGTGTCGGGCGTGTCGAAAAGGCACTCAAAAAAGTTGAAAATGTAGAGATTGCCAATGTTAATTTGGCAACAGAAAAAGCCGTTGTATATTCAAACCAGCCAATTCAGCGCGAAGCACTCGTCAAAGCAGTTGAACGTGCGGGTTATGATGTTCCAAAAGCTGCACCTGTGGAGTTGTCTATTGAAGGCATGACCTGTGCCTCTTGTGTTGCACGTGTTGAAAAAGCCCTTAAAAAAGTGGAAGGCGTTCAAGAGGCAACTGTCAACTTAGCAACAGAGCAGGCTTGGGTTCAAGCAAATCCCTCAGTAAATGTTGAAGACCTCATTCGTGCTGTTAAAAAAGCAGGTTACGATGCAAAAGCCTCTGAAAAAAATCAAGATGAGCAACTCGATAAAAAAGCGTCAGAGTTAGATCAGCTCAAAAGAGATTTGATTATTTCGATTGTATTGGCTTTACCTGTGTTTATTTTGGAAATGGGTTCACATCTCATTCCAGCTTTTCATATGTGGGTCATGCACACGATTGGTCAATACAATAGCTGGCTTTTACAGTTTGTTTTGACAACATTGGTACTCGTTTTCCCTGGTCGCCGTTTTTACCAAAAGGGTATTCCTGCCTTATGGCGTTTAGCACCAGATATGAACTCGTTGGTTGCTGTTGGAACCTTGGCTGCCTATAGCTTCTCGGTCGTGGCAACCTTTATGCCGCAAGTCTTACCGCAAGGCACAGTCAATGTTTACTTTGAAGCGGCTGCTGTAATTGTCAGTTTAATTTTGCTCGGGCGATATTTTGAAGCAAAAGCCAAAGGCCGTACCTCTCAAGCTATTCAACATTTGGTTGGCATGCAACCGAAAACTGCCCGTATTCAGCGTGACGGTCAAGTGGTTGAAGTTGCCGTTGCAGAAGTGGTTAGTGGAAGTATTGTCGAAATTCGTCCGGGTGAACGTGTGCCTGTAGATGGTGAAGTGGTTGAAGGGCATAGCTACATAGATGAATCCATGATTACGGGTGAGCCTGTACCTGTTGAAAAAATAGTGGGGCACCAAGTTGTGGGTGGCACGGTTAATCAGAACGGAACACTAAACATACGGGCAACTGCCGTTGGCGCTTCATCTGTACTCTCACAAATTATCCGAATGGTTGAGCAGGCCCAAGGTTCTAAACTTCCGATTCAGGGTTTGGTCGATAAAGTCACCATGTGGTTTGTACCTGCTGTCATGTTAATTGCGGCAATAACATTCATGGTTTGGTTTATTTTTGGGCCAGAACCTGCGCTTACTTTTGGTTTAGTGAATGCCGTTGCAGTACTAATTATTGCGTGTCCTTGTGCGATGGGACTTGCAACACCAACATCTATTATGGTCGGTACTGGGCGTGGTGCTGAGTTAGGTGTCTTGTTTCGTAAAGGTGAGGCATTGCAGCTTTTACAAGAAGCGCAGGTGGTTGCTGTTGATAAAACGGGAACGCTCACAGAAGGCAAGCCGACATTAACAGACTTTAATGTGCAACAGGGTTTTGAACGTCAGCAAGTGCTTATGTTAGTTGCTTCTGTCGAAGCCAAGTCAGAACACCCAATTGCACTCGCTATTGTTCAAGCCGCACAAGCTGAGGGTCTAAGCTTATTACCAGTAACAGCATTTAACTCGATTACAGGTTCAGGTATTGAAGCTGAAGTATCAGGCCAAAAAGTACAAATTGGCGCAGATCGTTATATGCACCAACTTGGTTTAGACATTAGCTCATTCCAAGCGATTGCAGCCCAATTAGGTGAAGAAGGTAAAACACCGCTGTATGTTGCCATTGATCAACAACTTGCCGCGATTATTGCCGTTGCAGACCCAATTAAAGAAACAACCTATGCTGCGATTGATGCCTTGCATCAGTTAGGTTTAAAAGTTGCCATGATTACGGGCGACAACCGTCATACAGCTCAAGCGATTGCCAAAAAACTTAACATCGATGAGGTTGTGGCAGAGGTTTTACCCGAAGGCAAAGTGGACACAGTTCGCCAACTGCAAAAACAATATGGTCGATTGGCCTTTGTTGGTGATGGCATTAACGATGCGCCGGCCTTGGCACAAGCAGATGTTGGTTTAGCGATTGGTACAGGCACAGATGTCGCGATTGAAGCTGCCGATGTCGTGCTTATGTCAGGTAGTTTAAAAGGCGTACCTAATGCAATTGCGCTAAGTAAAGCCACTATGCGAAACATACGCCAAAACCTATTTTGGGCATTTGTCTATAACATTGCACTTATTCCAATTGCAGCAGGTGCCTTATATCCAGCATTTGGTGTGTTACTTTCACCTATGTTTGCAGCGGGTGCGATGGCGCTTTCTTCGGTCTTTGTTTTAGGGAATGCGCTACGTTTAAAACGCTTTCATGCACCCGTGCAGTAAGCGTGCTGAAAATCATATTTTGGTTTAAGATCAGAAAATCAGGTCTTAAACCAAATTTAATATTTGAGGTGTGAGATGAACATCGGTCAGGCATCTAAGCAGTCTGGTATTTCGGCGAAAATGATTCGCTATTATGAAGAAATTGGTTTACTTGAAGCGGCGCAGCGTTCTGCTTCTGGTTATCGTATTTATTCAGAGACAGATCTTAAAACCTTAAACTTTTTAAAACATGCCAGAGAGTTAGGTTTTTCATCGGAACAAATGAAAGAGCTCATTTCGCTTTGGAAAAATACTGATCGTCATAGTGCCGAGGTTAAGCAATTAACCGTAAAGCATATCGCCGAATTAAAACAAAAAATTGCTCACTTACAAGAAATGGTTTCTATTTTGCAGACTTCGGCCGATGATTGCTGCGGTGATCAACAGGCGGCTTGTGCCATTTTAGATCACATTGAAAAAGGTGTGGGTGTAAGCTAAATCCAATCAAAATAAGAGGATAAATAATGCCTTATACAGCTTCTTGTCTTTGTAATGGTGTTCAATTAGAAGTAAATGCCGAATTAGCTCCCATCATGGTATGCCATTGTAAACAATGTCAAAAAGCACAAGGTGCCGCTTTTGCTGCCATTACCCAAGTACAAAAAAGTGACTTAAATATTGTGCAGGGGGAAAACCTGTTACAGGCTTATTTTGCATCTCCCAATAAAAAGAGAGTGTTTTGCAAAACTTGTGGCTCACCTGTCTGGAGTGAACGTTTAGATAAGCCTGAAGTAGTGCGCTTAAGGGTAGGGCTCATTAATGAAGAAATATCTGCCCAAGTTAGCTCTCATGCTTTTGTCAGTTCAAAAGCGAAGTGGTATCCAATTTGCGATAGTGCTCGCCAATATCAAAATGGGGTAGAAAACCCTTAAATATTAAGGTTGGATCGTATTTTATTCATTTGTAAAAAAACGTGAACAAGACTAGCCATGAATAAATAATGTGCTATAACTGTACTTAAGGTAATCGTAATATCTCCTCGATCCACAGGGAAACTTGGGACAGGGCAAAAGATACGATAAGACCTTACATATAGCTAGCAAAGAGCATTTAAGAGATGGAAAGATACAAATCTTAGATTGCTCACCGTTGCAGAAAAGCCCGTGAAACGGGCTTTTTTAATGCCTGTAAAAAGTTACTTATTAGGTTGTCACTTCATAAATAACGATTTTTTGTCGCGCTACTTTTGTCTGTTGCTTCTTAAGCAAATAAAACTCTGAAGAAATAATAAAATATTTTAAACATACAGACTATTCTGTATTGCAATTTAATTTATTTATAGGTACATTTGGTCAACGGTTTAAAGTTCAAGTGTAATAATGGACTCATGGTCGTTGTGGGAGATCTAAGAGCCTGCATTCTTCCCCAAGATGCGGGTTTTTTTTATGCCTAAAGAAAAGTTATTATTAACCTCTCTTAAATAAAATACAAAACGATAAATTATTAATTTTTAATACCTTAAGTTACTCAGTCCTTTTTTAGAAATTTTCCTACCATATATGGCCTGACTATAAATCAGCTATACAAACTTCCTTATGCGTTACGTGACTATGCACGATAGGCTTGACACGCTTGAGCACAACGTAAACAAGCTTTAGCACAAATTTGGCAGTGCTCATGTTCATGTTTGCTGCATTCTGCTGCACAAAGTTGACATGCATGGGCACATAATGGCATCGCTTGTTCAGCCAGCTCAGAATGTCTTAATTCCAAAGAAGTACATAACTGACAGGTTTCTACACAAGTCAGACAGTGTTTAATACATTCACGCATCATATGTTCTTCTTGCAAACAGGCGGCTGCACAGGTTTTACAAGCAATCATACATTCTACACAGGCTTGAATTGAGGTAGAGGCTTGGCAAAATAATGAATTATTTGCTTCTTGATTGGTTTGCATACGAATTCTCCTATTCCAAAAGTTTTTATTAAAAAATGGAATATTGTTATGTTTTTCTATTTTATAGATCATTTTTCAAACAATGGGCATTTGAGATGAAAGGGGTACAAATACCCAATACATAATTAACCTCGTAGTAGAATGTTACATCCAGTTTTTAACTTAAAAGGGCTTATTTCTTGAGGATAAAAGGTGTCACTAAAATTTAAGGATTGTGTTAAATTTAATTGCATATAATACTTTTGGCTAATTTCTTATTGTGTGAATATTAGGCAAATTAGGAATGTGAACTTTGAAGGACACGAAATGGAAAACGTTAATCAATACGCTCACGGAGCTGAGCATGAAGTCCACATCCATTGCAAACGATCATTAAGCACATTAATACTGAGTATGCTCGTATTAATTACAACTGGTCGTTAAAAGAAAAAGCACCCAAGGGTGCTTTTTCTATATGCCTACTATAATAGGTATGTTTAATAACCTATAAAACCACGGCGTTTTTTATAAGCTTTACGGTCATAAGAAGAAATGTTGGACTTTTGAAGATCAATAGCGAGTTGTTTCTTGCGTTGAAACTGTACTTCACTCAGAAGAGCAGCATAAATTTTAGGACGATCGGTTTTAAATTTCTCTACATCCAGTGGAATTTTATCTTCATTTCTAACAATGTATAGGACAGAACCATTGCCATTAACTTCATAAATCGTCCAACCAAGCCGCACAACATAGAGCCCAGTTGTCTGATTTTTTCCTAAATAAGATTTAAAACCATCTGGATGAGGGCGAACATAAGCATTCATCATGCATCCTCCATCATCTGACATATTTGATGAAAGCGGCGATCAATGAATTGATGGGGAGCAGAGCATCATATTCAGTAAAATCACGATTTCTAATTGCTTATATATTGTTCAATTTTGAAATTTCAAGTAAGGATTAAAGCTATTATTTGTTAAGCTAAAATGTATTAGAAATACCAAAATTTTGACGCTATAACGCTCGATTTTTGAAAAAAATAACCATTAAATTTTATGAGTAGGCATTAAGGATTATGTCTCTTTATTTTATATTTACGTGATAAATTTTGCATATTTAAAATTATTGAAATCGTAAGTGAATTTAAGGTCAGTTTTTGTTAATTATTTGTTTTAAAGATAAAAAAAATGATTTCAATATTTCTTGTTACAACGATTTTATCGACAATAGAGGCTTCTTTTTGACATATTTCGTCTAGCATAATTAAATTGCTTTTGGAACCGTATTAATTTTAAACAAAGTAACTTGGTTAAACCCACGTAATTTACAACGTACGGCTGTATTTATTTTAACTTTTTTGCTATGCCAATCGGCCATTCAGCGATTAGCTCATTTTAAACTTAACCCATTATTTATATTAAAAATTTAATTTTCAGGAGATTTTTATGAAAAGATTAAAAGTAATTATTAAGGACCAGTTTAACCAAGAAACAATTGCTTTGGCAAAAGTTCGGCCTATGAATGACCATGCCCTTGAGCTTCATAAAAGTGTTGAACATATTGAAATTGATGATGATATTATTTTACCTAATATGGATTTACTGTATGAAAACCCTAAAGACGGAAAAATTTATCAATTGGTTGGACCCTTTGGTGAGCAATAGCCTTTAAAGCATGTTTTGAAAATCAAGCCAAACTAACGTAATAGACACAATTAAAATATTGAACATCCAAAATGATTGTGGGACTATGCTTTTGCAAAAATGTGACCTAATCTACATTTTTGCATTTCAGGACTGAGTGGTTTTCACTAAGCCCATTCCTTCAATGAGAAGTAGGAATGGGCTTTTTCTATTGCGCTTTATTCTTTAAATGTCTCATCTAAAGCTTGTTGTACGGCTTCTATACGTGATTTACACGCTTTATAAGCAGTAATCGATTCTTCAACAATTTTCATCAAATTATCAATATCTGGGCTTTCTTGAGATTCTAATAATTCGGCATTTTTTTTCAAAATGTCATGGCCATCCTTAAACGTTAACTTTTCATTTTTCATTTGGAATTACCTGTGTAATGTTGGCTTCAATCACACCATCTTGCATTTCAATGGTAATGGCAGGGTTTGAAATTTGATGGATAGAGTGAATTGCTTTTCCTTCTGATCGAACAATTGCATAGCCTTTGGCTTGAACCTGTTTCGGATTTTGTAAAAGGATTTCTTTCATTAAAGATTCGATCTGGGCTAATGAAAATTTAACTTGTTGCTGTGAACTAAACTGAATACGTTCTTTCATCTGGTCAAGCAGGCGATGTGCTGAATTAAGCTGACCTTGTGCCGAAGATTTAATGTGCTGAAGTAGCTGATCATTCTTGCTTTGATAGCTTGTGATTTGATGCTGTGAAAGTAGCTTAATGGTTTGCAGACTATCTACCACTTCTTGTACGTGTTCTACAATATGGTTGCGAATACCAGCAATCACTTTACTTGGTGTGTCGAATGAACGATGTGCGATTTCATCAAGAATTGTACGGTCTTTTTCATGACCAATACCGACCCAAATGGGTACAGTGCGTTTGCAAAGCAGGGCTGCAAGTTCATAATCGTTCAAATACGCCAAATCATTCACAGATCCACCGCCACGAATAATTACAATCAAGTCTGGTGGAAAGTTGAATGTGCTGGCCCATTGCCTTAAACCTGTACCTAAAGACTCTATCAAGCTAGTTGCGGCTGTATTTCCTTGAAAAGTCGCTGTGTGATACACAAAATGGCAAACCCCATTTCTTTCTAGCGCATCGGCATCTTTTTTAAAGTCGCCGAGGCCCGCAGCATTTTGAGGAGCAATGACTAAAACATTTTGAATATCAAACGGAGTAGGAAGGAGTTTATTTTTATGAATTAAGCCTTCTTGTGTGAGCCGTTCAATAATTTGCAGATAACGTTTAGCAATTTCGCCTAAGGTAAAACTTGAGTCAATCTCTTCAATATTGACTGAAAATCCATATTGAGGATCAAAACGTGCTCGAATTTTTATGAGAACATTGAGGTCACTTGAAATTTCAATACCCGTTTCACGCTCAAACTTCAGAACAATTTTACTTGCCGAAAATTTCCAGATCGTGGCCTTACAACTTGCAATGACCTTATCCGTATCTGCATCTTTTTCTGCAAGTTCTAAATAGTAATGACCGCCTTTAATATTTAAATTTCGAATCTCAGCTTTTACCCAAACTGGTTCATCAAAGGCTAGGCGTATGACTTCCTGAACTGTGCTGAGATATTCACTAAGGGAAAACTGAGGTTCAGACATACGAAATAAAACTTAGAGAATTAAACTAGATAGTATAAAAGCAACCCAGCCAAGGCAATTGTTGTCTATGAATTTAGCGTTCTGTTTAAAATAAATACAACAATTCAAAAGTTTAATCTTAAATTTAGCTTGTTTATCTCAAGCTTGTGAAAAAGATAGAATTAATTAAAAAAGATAAAACTGAGTAATTACAACAGATTAAAAAAAAGAGTTTGCTTTATAAAATATATGGGCGTATAAAGCTTACTTCCAATTGCGGGGTGGAGCAGTCTGGTAGCTCGTCGGGCTCATAACCCGAAGGTCGTTGGTTCAAATCCAACCCCCGCAACCAAAATATTATGCTCTGTGATGTACCACTTTTCATAATGCGAAAATTATGAAAAGCAATTAGCTTATAAATAACCCAATATCAAGCTAAATATTAAATTCTAGACTGACTGTCCATACCTTAAATCTAGCGTTCTAATTAAATACCGTTAAATCACATGAGCTCAGTGATGAGTGAATGATTGTGAATATAGTAAATGAGTGGCTAGTTGCCACAGCCGTAAATGGCAATGAGATTAATGTGAGGATTGTTCCTCACGTGCGTAAGCAAAACTCTCAAGATGGTTATCGTTGGGTCGAAGTTGGTAAGAAAATTCAACTTCAATCTGGTGAAGAAATCGAATTAAATCAAGATGGCAAAAGCTTCTATGCTGGATTTAATCAGCTTTATCGTTTAACTGCGTATTGTTGATGAAAATGTTTGGCGCTAAAGCTAAAAAACCTATCTCCATTGAAAGAGATAGGTTTTTTTATATCTATATGGGATATAAACAATTAAAGTTATAAAAATGCAAAATATCTCAAATCTATAGAATTATTATTTTAATTATATTTATAACTGAGTTAGCCTGCTCGCCAGAATTGACGGCCCATAACCTTAAAGTTCTTTCCATTTTCTTCAGTTACGCGTCGGTCTCTAAATTTTTCATTTAGACTATGCAAAATTAAAGAACCGTCTGCTTCTTTAAAAATTTGCTTAATCATTCCTTCCCCTGCAAAGTAAACCGCATAAATCTCACCATCAATCACTTCAGTCTGAGAGATATCAATACCGACTAAATCCCCATCTTTAATGTAGTCTGTCATGCTATCGCCTTTAGCTTTGATAATACGCATGCATTCTTGAGCAACTCGTTTTTCTTTAAAAAATGAAGCTGGAAAGGGAATTTTTCCATTAATTGCATCGAAGTGAAACTCGATAGACTCACCAGTACCACAAGAAAAGTTAGCCTCTACGACTTCAATCCAGACATATTGATCGGTGGATTCCGCATTCACGACAGTAGCGCTAAATACATCACTTTCTCTAAAAGAATCTTCTGTATTTCCAGTTGTTAACCAATAACCATCTACACCTAAAAATTGGGCAATTAAAGGAAGAAATGCAGATTTCAAATTTTTACCTGACTCTAAAGCCTGATAGGCAGGTTGAGACATCTTTACAGCCTCAGCAACTTCAGCCTGAGTTTTTTTAGCTTTAATTCTAGAGTCTTTTAAACGGTCTTTAAGAGCCATAACGGTTACACCAGCAAACTTATAACAAATATATAACTAAAGTTATATCGAGTAAAACAACTATAGTTATTGACTAATAATAACTATAGTTATAATATCAGTTATATCTTGAGATGGATAGATAAAGTTTAAATAGTGTTTGAGTCTCTATTTATAGGTTTATCAACATGTTGAGATGGAAGCTAAATTTAATTTGTTTCTATAGGAAGCAAATTAAAAGGGAGATAGCTCAATTATTATTTACAGATAGGCTATCAAAACAAAAAATGGAATAAAAAAAGCCCGATTCCGTGGATCAGGCTTAATGTTCGTCGATAAAGGGTATCAAGAACATGAAGAATTTAACAAAGATTGTGAGCTGCAACAAAAGTTTCCGATATACGGCAAAGCCTTATTTGAACTGTTTTGGCAAAAAATTAAAGTTCGAAAACAGCTTAAATTTAATACTTTTTTACAATTTTAAAAAAGGAAATATCTATTTTAAATTAATGATTTAAATGCATACAGTTTCGTTCTTTGTATTTGTTGTACTAGATGAAACGTTTCGAACACACATTTGTAGTCATAGCTTAGCTATATTGCTCAAAGTAGTGTACGAAACTTCAAGAATAACAAACGATAAAGATGCCTTACTAAACGAGTAAATTGAGTTGGAGATAGTGAATGACTACAGCAATGCAGAACAGAGCTAAACAACTTAAAAATGCAAAACGTGGAGGGTATGTCCCAACAATTGCAAAAGATATAAACAAATATAAGGTACAAAAAATAAAAAGGGCGCTTGAAGAGGCAAAGCAAATTGCAAGTGAGCTTGAAGATGAAGCATTCGAATTCGATGATCAAGTCTCTATGCAAAAAGCGATAGGTGCAATCACCGTAATTGAGTTGATTGAACAAGCCTTAAACAGTGCACACTAACCAGCTTTAGCACACAAACATTCTTTCTGAGGCCCTGAAATTAAGGGCCAAGGGTAAGTTCGTCTTGCAATTTAGCGCCGCTTTAAAGCGTTAGTGTTTTTTATTGACTGTAATAAAGAAAACTAAGGGTATTTATACAACCTGAAAAACAACAAGCTGGTGATGTTGATGAATTTTCAAGTTTTACCCTTTAAAGCAGGACAAGATTATGAAAGCAATTCCAACGAGTGGATTAGCCACCTTTTTAAATTTTTATAGCATTGCAATTATGGTGGCTTTAGCAGTCAGCTTAGTTGTCGCAGTCGTGTTAATGATGCGTTTCCCTCGCTCTCCACAAGAATGGATTGTTGGGTTGATATGTACAGTAGTTTCAAGCTTAACAGGCGGCTCATTTATTATTATGAAATGGAATTTACAAGAATGGGTACAAGATATTTGGGGAATGATCACACTATGTGGATTCTTCTTTATTTGCGGTTTGCCGGGTTGGGCTATTGTGAGATGGATATTTAACTTCATCAATAAACAAGAAGGTAAAACGATTGTGGAAGTCATGAAAGACTTAAAAAAAGCGAAAGATGATCTGCAGAATAGCTAAAAACAGTTCAAATCATATGGGTAAAATAAAATGAATATCGACCAGTACTTAGAAACAATCATAGACAGAGAAGGTGGATATGTTAACCATCCATCAGACCATGGGCATGCTACCAAGTTTGGCATTACAGAAGCAGTCGCTCGATCACAAGGCTATCAAGGTGATATGCGAGATTTACCATTAGCCGTGGCCAAATCTATTTATAAGCAACAATATTGGTTTGAACCCCAATTTGACCAGATCAATGAGATTAGCTCTGCTATTGCAGAAGAGTTATTTGATACGGCTGTTAATTGTGGTGTCAATTTTGCAAAACTCATATTACAACGCGCTTTAAATCTGCTGAATAAGGAGGGAAAAGAAGGCTGGCCAAATCTTGCGTTAGATGGTCAGTATGGACCTCTCACTTTTCAAGCTCTTACGACGTATTTGAACAAGCGGCATAAAGAAGGAGAAATGGTATTAGTACGTGTTTTAAATATTATGCAAGGGCAGCACTATATCGAAATTACAGAGAAGAACCCAAATTATGAAGCCTTCTTTTATGGTTGGATTTTAAATAGGGTGTCGTTATAAAAATTATAATTAGATAAAAATATGCTGAATAATCGCAATGCTTTAAAAGTCTAAACATGAGTTAAGGCTTTTAAAGCATAATTCTTAAATTAATGAGTTATTGTGCGATGAGTAAAATTGCAAGAAGAAAGAAAATAGCGCCACTGATTTTATTGAGTATAGAAAAATTATTTCCAGCCAACATCTTTTCTTTAAAAATTGAAGAGAAATTTGCATAGACCAAATGAATTAAAAAGCCAATAAAACAAAAGGTTAAAGATAGAATTAAAAACTGATTTAAAATTTCTTTCTTTATATCAATAAATTGAGGGAAAAGAGCAATAAAAAATACGATTGTTTTAGGGTTAAGCAAAGATGCGAGGAGGCCTTGATAAAAGAGTTTCGATTTACTTACATTTTTATCACCTTGCTGATCAGTGATTAAATCTTGTGATGGCGTTTTTTTACTGAAGTTTTTATATCCTAGATACATTAAATAAAATGCACCAATAAATTTTAAAACCGTAAATATAGTAGGGTTGCTCGTAATAATAAGACCTACACCACTCGCGGAAATTACAGCAATTACAAACATACCAATAATTAAGCCGCTAATACCGAATAAAGCGGTTCTAACACCATAATTGATTGAATTTGTGACAGTAAATAAAACACCGGGGCCGGGGCTTAAGAGGGTAAGGAATGCAATTGTTATAAAAACTAAAAGACCGCTCACGCTGATATATCCTATTTATCAATTGAGGCAAGATTATGTGTTTACTTTAAATGAGAAAATAATTTATGTATACAGAAGGTTATGTATATTTATAAGTGAATAGATTAAATAGTAAAATTTGAAAATCCCTAAATAAAATAGGTATTTATATAAACAGATAAGGGATATAAAAATTTTGAAGGGGAAAGCAACATAAACATACAACCCCACTAAATGGGCATGCTACTATGCTAAGTCTATACCTCTCGAAATATACAACATGACGAAAAAAGAACGGCAGTTTAAATCTGGCGAATTTCGATTTTCCTTTTTATCGTTTAAATATTGGGGGCTATGGGTTTTAGCTTTTATCTTGATGTTATTCGCAATGTTACCTTGGGCTATTCAATGGCGTCTCGCAGATTTTCTTTCAAAAATAGCATGGAAATCTTTAGGTTCAAGAAGAAAAACAACACTACGTAATTTAGAAGCATGCTTTCCTGAAAAAACACCTATGCAAATTGAAGTGAAAGCTAAACAGGTTTTTGTGGATACTATAACTGGGGTATTTGAAGCATTAAATGCTTGGTACAGCCCAAACTGGTTTAAAAGCCGTGTTCATATAGATGGGCTAGAGAATTTAACTAATAATCAGGAAAATGGCGTACTTTTATTAGGGACTCATAGTACGCTTTTAGATGCAGGTGGAGCGGCTTGTACCTTATTTTTTAATATGGATGTGGTTTACCGACCACAAAACAATCCCTTTTTAGATTTTCTGATTCATCGTAGTCGTGCAAGAGTGTATAAAAACCAGATTGCTCGAGACAACATGCGTGGGCTTATCCAAAACCTCAAACATGGTCATGCAATATGGTATAGCCCAGATCAGGATTTTGGTTTAAAACAAGGCGTAATGGCATCATTTTTTGGTATACAAGCGGCGACTGTGACAGCTCACCGCAGACTGATGGATATATCAAAAGCAGCGGCAGTCCCTTTGTACTTTTACAGAAGTGGCAATATCAGAAATCCTCAATATCATGTGCTCGTAGAACCTAAATTAGAGAATTTTCCGAGTGGGTGCGAAGTGAGTGATGCTGAACGAGTAAATAAAATTATTGAGAATCAAATTCGTATTGCCCCTACACAATACATGTGGTTCCATCGACGTTTTAAGACACGTCCTGCTGGTGAACAGAAATTTTATTGATGGGCTTATGAGAAGTAGCAAAGTTACTTCTCTCAATTGCAATGAAACAGAATTTGAAATGAAAGAAATTCTAGTGAAATTAATATGAAATAGGGATGTCTAGGCGCGTAGAAGCTTTCTTGTTTGAATTATTTTGAATATCGATTGCAAATGCTTTTGAAATGTGTATTATCGAGAGTAACTAACAAAATATTCTTGTCATTATAACTTTATATTTGCACAGTTTGATTTATAATCCTTCGGTTTTTTCAGATATTTAAGTTCTGACGTCTATTTTTTAGTTAAATTGGTTTCACCAATAATAAGTTATAATATTTTAAGAGTTAGGATATAAGATATGTCTACTACAACTGGTACAGTAAAATGGTTCAATGAAACTAAAGGTTTTGGTTTTATTGTGACTGATGAAGGTAAAGATATTTTTGCTCATTTTACTGATATTCAAACACAAGGTTTTAAAGTTCTATTGGAAGGTCAACGTGTTGAGTTTACGATAGTACAGGGTAAAAAAGGCCCTCAAGCTTCAAATATTGTGATTCTTCAAAATTCATAATTAAATAAAATGCATGAATATTTTAAATAAATTATATTTAAAAAGTATAGCATTTTAGCAGAGTTGAAAAAGCCCACTTTATATTTGTGGGTTTTTTATAAATGTTAATTTAGAATATGTTTAAAATGAAGGGGTTGTGTAGAAAACAATCTATTAAAATTACTTTTTACTTTCTATGTTATAATATAATTCACTAAGTTTTTGGTATTAAAATGGATATTTGTATTGGTGGTATTTTTGACGGTCAAAAAATAGAAAACGATAAAAATTATTTCAAAGTGGAAGATCACTATTCTGATAACCATTCGGAATATAATAAGCAACACTTTCATTTATTTGGAAAAATTTATACTTTTTGGGTTTGCAATGAGATAGCTTTAGAGCAAGCTACAAGAAAAGCGGAGCGAATCTTAAATAAAAAAGCAGAAACCAATTAGCTGTTTTTTTAATGAGTAGATATGAATTGTGGGTGTTTGACCCTCACTCTTATTCGATTGATACAAAGTATGAGTAGTTGCTTCATGGAAAAGTAGCATATTTTATGCCTCTACTTTTGTTTAGAAAATCTAATAATTTTATACTTATTATTAAATACTAAAGGTTATGTACAATTTTATAATACTAATTACATGTCTTTTACAATTTGCGTGTGGAATATACTAAATATAGTAATAGATTAGGTTTAAGCTAAAGTTGTTTTATTTATTGCGCAAATAAAACATAACCCACTTAAATACAAGTTATTTGAGTGGGTTCTTTATTCAAGACGGTTATACATTCTTTCAATGTTCATAATTAAAGTATAGATAATATTTATTGTTATAATCTGCTTCAAGAAAGGAAAACATTTTTAATGTTAAATGCAGTACAACCTAATATTTGTTTTGTTGGTAGTAGTACCTTGGCGTTAGCCTTAATTGGAGGCTTAGTTTTAAAAGGATTTAAAAAAGAAAAAATACATCTGATGGAAGAGAAAAAAATTAACGATGAAAATATGTTAAAGCAAAAGGAAAATATTTTAAAAAAAGCAGATATTGTTATTTTATTACTGGAGCCTAAAAACCTAAAAGAAACGCTTGAACCATTCAAAAAGCACTTAGCACGTAAAGTCATTGTTTCTATGATGGCTGGGATTGATATTGTAAAACTGACAACGATTACTGGTTCAAAAAAAGTTGTTCGGGTAATTTCAAATCCTCCCGTACTCACTCATGTCGGCACTCATGTTCTTATTGCTTCTGACCAGATGGACCAGATCGATAAAGACCTGATTGAAACGCTATACTCTGCAACAGGACAGACTTTCTGGGCAGTTTCCGAAACACAAACTGACGCAATTATTGCTTTATCTGGCTCTGGGCCAGCTTACTTTTTTTATATTTTAGATAGCATGATTAAGACGGGAGTCTCATTAGGTCTAGACAAGCAATTAGCCTTAGATCTTGCACTTCAAGCTGCTACGGGTGCAGTTGAAATGATTCGCAAAACCAATGTTTCGCCTGCAGATTTATGTGGAAAGGTGACTTTGGCAAATGGAATTACCGAATCAGCGCTACGAATGTTTGATTTAGGAAATGTATCTGATGATATACGTTTAGCAATGAAGGCCGCATATCACCGTAGTAGAGAAATTACTTCAGAAATTATTTCTGAGGTTGGTTAACTCTTCTTTAGTAAACTAGTTCTTTAAAAAGTATTCCCAAATAATGAAACCTAAGCCAAACCCAATAAAAGAGTAGAGAGTAATAATAAAGAATACAAAACTGGCCTTATTTTTTTTCTTCAAAATGTTCATGGCGATGCCTCCAATTCAGATTAATTTTATTATGCAGAAGCGGAGGCTGTAATCATAGATACAGAGTTTTTCAAAAAAAATATAACAGAGTAGCTAAAGGCTATTATTGATTTTTTAAAACAATAACTATTTTAATCAATGGATTAGATCTAAATTTTAGTCTTTACAATTAACAACGCCTATTCAATTAACATCAAATCGGCTGTATTGGCAGATTTAAGCGGGCGCAGGGCAAAGGTTGAGCGTGTGTGTCGAATGCCTTTAATTGAATAGAGTTTTTTTCGTAAAAAGCGTTCGTAATGTTCAGCATCTTTTACAGCTACTTTAACCAAATAATCATATTCGCCTGTAACTAGATGAGCTTCTACGACTTCGGGTATGTCTGCTAATGCTTCGCTGAAATTTTCCAGCATTTCATCATCATGGCGCTCTAAAGTAATTTCTATAAAGAATACCTCATGAATGCCAATCGCTTTAGGGTTTACGTTTACCGTATAGCCTTCAATAATTCTTAAGGTTTCCAGTCGCTTGAGTCGTGTCCAACACGGAGAAGATGAAAGACCTACTTCTTCAGCCAATTGAGCAACGGTTAATCGGCCATTACCTCGTAAGGCAGATAAAATTTTCCGATCTATACGGTCTAATGTGTATTCTGTTCTGTTCAAAATATAAACCAAAGAAGAATCTTCTGATAAAATTAAATATACTTCATTTTTATGCTGACATCATTTAAAAAAACCAAAAAATACAGGAAACATTTTGAGCTAAAGCTAAATACACTATTTCTATGCATCCAACCTTCTGGATAAAGGTTTGGTGGAGCAAAGAGCACTGTTTCAGTAAGGGTGACTAAACAGTGCTCTTTGCGGATTTTTTATAAGTTCTTAAATCTATTTTTATTCATTGTCATTGTGTATTAAAATAAATTAAATAATAACTTTATTTTATAAATAATAGAAAAACTAATCATTATTTTTTATCTAACTTTTCCTTTATGGTGATTTCATTGCAAAGAAGGAAGCAAGGTTATGATCACCCAGCACGATATAAACCAAAAACAATATCAAAATAAATCTCTCGACTATTTGAATAGCCAAGCTCATTCTGAAGGAATTGAATTTAATAAATTTATTAATGAAATTCAGAAATATGAAAAGGCGGTAGTCCTAGATTTAGGCTGTGGTGGTGGTCATGTCTCTTATAATGTTGCTCCCCATGCTGATCTCGTCTTTGCTTATGATTTATCTCATGAAATGTTAGACACGGTGTCTAAGGCTGCTAGCCAGCGCAAATTAAAAAACATTTTTGTGCAGCAGGGCATTGCCGAAGATATGCCTTTTAGCGATCATCAGTTTGATGTAGTGATTAGCCGATATTCTGCTCACCATTGGCAGCATGTTCCGACCGCCATGAAGGAAGTAAGCCGCGTTCTTAAGCCTGATGGTATTGTTATTTTCGTAGATATTATTAGTTCCAGCTCGCCTATATTAGATACGTTTTTACAGACGATCGAAACGATTCGAGACCCGAGTCATGTACGAAATTATAGTGTGAAAGAATGGGTTTATTTCATCGAAGATGCGGGCTTTGACTTGGTTGGTCTAGATAAGCAAATGCTTAATTTAGATTTTGATAGTTGGGTACAGCGTATGAAAACACCTGAAGACCAAATCAAAACTTTACGTTATTTGCAGGAAGGTTCATCTGACCTCGTTAAGAAATATTTCAAAATTCAAAATGATGGTAGTTTTGAAAGCCATGTCGGCTATTTTGTCTTTAAGAAATTAGGGTTTTAACGTGCTAATGAGTAAGGGTTTTAGTAGATAAGAAATAAATCAAATATCACTAGAACTCTTTTTTGAATCGCTTGGATTATATTAAAGAAGATGAGAAAACAAATTTAATATCAGTTATTTGATAAAACTTAATCACACAATTTTTTTAAGGTGATTAAGTATTCAAAAGAGAAGAGGATTTATTTAATTTCCTTTTTATTAATAGACACTTGTAAACAATTATTATTTAATACGCCCGCAACATTGCCACTAATACTTTTAATAATTTTATCGGGGAAATAATGCGTAATATTTTAGTAACAGCTTTCACTTTATTGGTAGCAACATCAGTTTATGCGGGTCAAGAGTCCAAAACTTATATACAGCGATCAACTTGCGAGAGAACAGTACAACTACATGGTTATTTAAGCCGTGCTCAACTTGATTGTAACTATCACTATACTTCACAAGAGTTAGTTCATGAATCTGACAAATGTACTAAACATGAACTAGGTGATAAATACGGTAGAGAAGTTATGCGATTAGGTATGGACCAATTTGAAGCACGCAAGAGAGGAGATGCGAAAGGCCAATTATGTAGTAAGGTTTTAAAAGAGTTTCCAAACTATATTAGAAAATAAAATAAGATTTTAAAAACCTCTTGTAGCAAGCCGATAAGATGGATTTAATTATTCATTTTATCGGTGTATCATGGCATATAACCTATCATTTAAATCATAAAATACACCTCAAGAAACCGCTTAATATAAAAAATGATCTAATTGGGGATCTATCATAGCGGAGTATATTTTTAAGTTTTACTCATGTAAAAAAGCTGGGAAATTTCCCCCAGCTATCACTATATTTATGGATTACTCATTAAAGAAACCGTCTGGCAATCCCGCTTCTGGAATAACACCTAATTCAACAAGTGCAATCGAATTCTCTTGAACTATTTTCTTTAATTCGTCTGTCTCATCTGCCCAATTTTCATCAAACACAAGAATAGTGCCTTTGTTGTATTGGTTATCTACATCCACCTTTTTATAGAGGTGTGGTAAATAGTCTGCGGTGATGCTGACAGGCACATAGCAAATAGCAGTCGTTTCGGCTTTATGGGGAAATACGTTGATATCGCCAAAGAAATAAGTATTTAGGGAAACATAATTATAATGAGCGTACTTTAGTAAAACTTGAAATAACTGAATCATTTGCTCAGTATTAAAAACCTTTTTAAATATCATCATCAAGTCAAACGAATCATATCTTAGACTCGCAAATTGCCTACTTTCTTCTAACCCATTCCATAGTGAAAAACTTTCAAAATGATCTGAATCTCTAAGATTAAAAAGATACTTATGAGCTTTTTCTGTGGGAAAAGGATAATCTAGGGGAGCCTCAGTAGTATCTTCATCAGCGTTATTTACATACCAGTTGGCAAAAATCGGATCAATTACCGAAATTTCTTTAATCATCAGCTTTAAAGTTTCTAATTGAGCCGTAATTTCATTTTCAGTTGATCCAAGTCTTTTTGAAGTGTGAGTACTAAGAAAAAAATCTCTCATTTTGAAATCCTATTGTCATAAAGGCATAAAATTGTTGAGATGAGTGAAATTTGCTCATCTCATTTAGCTAATTCTTTGTTATTATTTTTCTATAAAAACAGGGGCACGCTTTGTACCCCAAGTATCACTATATTTATGAGTTATTCATTTAAGAAGCCGTGCGGTAGTTCAGTTTCAGGAATAACACCTAGCTCAATAAGCGCAATAGAGTTTTCTTGAATTATTTTTTTTAACTCGTCTGTCTCATCCGACCAGTTTTCATCAAACACCAGAATAGTGCCTTTGTTATATTCGTTATCTACTTCGATCTTTTTATAAAGATGGGGTAAATAGTTGTCATCAATTTTGGTCGGTACATAGCAAATTGCAGTAGTCACTAATCTATGAGGATAAATATTTATACGGCCACAGAAGAAGGTATTAAGATATACGTAGTCGTAAGTTGGAAATTTTAAAATAACTTCAAAAAGTCTAATCATTTGATTGGTGTTTAAATTTTTTTGAAAATCAAGGATTAAACCAACTCTACTAAATGAAATTCCTGCAAAGTTTTCTTCTTCTATTGAACCATTCCAGAGTAAAAAGATTTCATTAATATCATTTTTTCTAAGGTCAAATAGATAATTTCGTGCTTTTTCTGTAGGTATCGGATAATCGTATGGAGGCTTAGAACCAACAGGATTATTGATATACCATTTCTCAAAAATAGGATCAATTGTAGAAAGTTCAGAAACTATTTCAAACAGTTTATCTATTTGCTCTCTTATTGCAGTTTCAGAGCTGCTAAGAACTTTTGAAATACGAGTACTTAAAAAAAACTGAGTCATTTTAGAATCCTATTGTTATAAAGGCATATAAATTGTTTGAATCAAATGACCAGTCATTGAGTCAAAAAATAATTTGGTTTCTTGCTCGTAAAAATACCATGACAATTTCGCAGATTTAAACGTATCTTTTACGGCTTTTTGACTAAGTGCTTCTGCTTGCATCTTTTTAAAAATTTCCCTTTTCATGAATATAGGTTTTCCCTCTAAAAATTGAGCATATCGTCCTTTTGCCTCAACCAAAATACATTCCATAGGCCATAAACCATCAAATGAAACACCAGAGACATTCCACTCTTGAATTTGGGTCGTGGGCGTGGGCTTTTTATTCCCTGTTTTTAAAAAGGGTGGTGAGGCTTTAAAGGTCAAAGGATAGCTCGATAAATTGGCGATCTTGAGCTGATATTGGGTATTAACTTCATTGCCCATCGTGCGTTCTAATTGATGTTTATTGCCTAACTGATAAGGCTCGCATTTATTACAGCGTTGTTGTTTGGTTATGTCTTTGCTGACTTCTTTGGCTAACACAATGGTCGCCATGCCTTTAGCTGCTTCGGTCGCAATGACTCTGCCACCTTGCACGCCAATGACTTCACCCGCAGCAGGAGCGGCAACTCTTGCGCCAGCGGTGGCGAGTCCACGTAACACGATTCCCAACATGTTAGCTATCCTTCTTCAATTCGTAATATTCCAATGTCGATAACAGGTCTTTGCCGCGAATATTTGAGCCATAAATAAAATCTTGGATTTTAGGGTCTTTCAGCACGTCTTTTCTCATAATCGTATTCCACACGATGAGCTGACAAATGACTTCGTTGTCTGTCAAAAGTAGGGATACCAACAAATCAAAGCTTGCATAAATGTCTGTTTTTAGCTGCTCATAATTGACCTGATAGGTGCTAAAAGACGTTTCATGTTCCAACAGATAGTTATAAATTTTTTCGCACAGGTCTTGTCTGTCTTGGACTTTTTCTAAACTTTCTATTTGCTTTGGGTCTAACTTAATCATGGTTGTTTAGCTCATAGCTTTTTTGGTTAAGCGCAAAATAAATAGACTCAAAACCATCTAACAGTTGTTGTTTTTGCTTTGGGGTAAAAATAAGGGTTAGGCGGTTTAATACACGCGGGTCGTAGTATCGAAGTATGCCTATCCCACCGTCCTCAAGATCTATATAGAGCTTTTCCAAAAGCTTATTTTTCAATTGTTTGATATCTAAAGTGCTCTTAATCAAGATCATAGAATCTTTCGATTTCATGAGCTGAATGTGGTTTTCAATGTGTTCTTGGTTTAGTTGCTTTAGCTCAAACAAAATTGGGCCGTAAGTGTAGGCTTCTTCTTCATAAGTGCCTTTAAATAAATAGATGCAATCGCCATAGCTCTGTTCAATACTTGATAACTGGTCGTGGTCGAGTTGTGCGCCGTCAACCAGTAAAAACAGTGGCCCATTTGCGTGATGATTTACGATTAAGTTTTCTAAATTAGGTTGTTCAAAACTCATCTTCTTACAATCCCTGCACCTTCTTTTGCGGCTTTCATGAGGCATTCAACACAAATGGGTTGGGGGAGTGCATGGTTGAGCATTTTTACTTGTGCGCCAGACTTGAAAAGGTGCTGACCAGCTTTGACTTCAAATTTTGAAGGCGTAATAACGGTAATACCGTTTTGATTGATAATAATTTGGGAACCACCAGCCATGATTTACCTAATATTTTATTAAAAAGATTTAAAATTAATTTATAATAAAAAATATTATATTATCTAATTATATTTTATTCTACAAAATTATGACTTTTATTGTTGCGATACAACTAAACGATAGCATTATCGTTGCTTCTGATAATAAGAAAGTAACCATTAATCAAGATGGCGAGTTAAATTTTTCTAATGAAAGTATTTCTAAAATGTTCGCGTGGGAAAAGGGAATAATTACAGGGACAGGTGAATATATTGTGATAAGTCGGGCAGTTCATCTCTTTAATAATAGTAAAGAGATGACATCTCAATATTTATCGGAGTGCTTGGAAATTTCAAGACGTCTTAGGGAATATGAAATAGGTCAAGATTATTTTCAAGTGGCTTATACTAAACTGATTTATTCGACTTATACCGAAAATGGGGCACAGCTTTATCGAGTTGAAAATTTTGAGTCTAATTATAACTATCAGGTAAGCAAAGCTGAACCTATGGATATAACAATCTGGTTGTTTAATCCAACTGTTGAAACCATCGCTGTTAATTTAAAAGCATTATATGATGATTTAAAGGATAGAGCATATTTTAAAAATAATACAGAATGGATAAGTTACTATATTGAACGAATTGCCCCAATTTTTAAAAAGAAAAGTCAGCAAGATTGGTTAATGAGTCAAAGCTTTGATATATTTTTTCAAAGTAAAGATGGCTTTATTTATGATCAAATACCCAACATATAGATTGTTAAGTATTTATTTACGGTCTGATTTTTTTTACAATTAATAAATGTAGTTTATTGACAGTCGTTTAACCAATCATTATTCTTCACATGCTGGCCACATTGCCAGGCAGTCTTGACGGACTGTTAAACTCAGTCATCAGAGGTAATCCTTTCTGAGGATCTGCTTCGGATGTACCACTCGTTCCCTCCCGTAGCGGTAGGACGGGAGAGGGACACCCTCGGGTGTGCTGGTTCTGAGTTACTGGTCCGTCAACCCTCTTCCGTTCTGCCACCATAATTTATCATCTTGGCAGAATCCAATTGTGAGTATTGGAGGTTGTCATGTTCTTAAAAATTCGTTTATTGGTCGCCTTGACCAAAATACCTATACCAATCGGCCCATTATTTTCTTTAAAATTTTAATCTTTTAAGGGTTTTAATTTTTTAGATTATTACGTTTAAAAATTATATTTAATATTTATTTTCGAGATATATTTATTCATATCATCTTAAAGGTTTTTTTGCGCCTTTATTTTTATTCTCCCGATATGGTTTATAAAATTTATCTTGATTGTTTAAAATAAGAAATGATTGGAATAATAATTTATGCTTAATTTAAAAATGGGTGGTAAAGCAAAAAAATTGCTTGAAACTTCGAGCTTGTTGTTTAGTCAGCATGGTTTTTCTAATGTTGGTGTTGATACTATCGTTAGAGAATCAAAAATAGCTAAAATGACGTTGTATCAATATTTTGAATCTAAAGAAAAATTGGTTGAAATATGTTTGGTTTTACATAAAAACCAATTAATAGAAAAAGTTGAGCTTATTATAGATCAGACAGAATATATGAGTTTATTTGATAAACTTAAGAATATTTTTTATTTTCATGTCGATTTGGAAAGTCCATATTGTTTAATTTTTAAAGCAATCATAGAAATTAAGTTGGCTTATCCTGTGGCTTATGAGATTGTGAAAAAATATAGAACATGGCTCATAAATACGATATATCAACTTATATCTGAACATAAAAAATCGGTGACTTATCAAGAAGCACACATGTTTTTGTTTATTATAGATGGTGCGATGACTCAGTTATTAAGTCCTAATCATATTGATGATAGAGAAAGCCTGTTCGATTATTATCTATTGACTGTTTTTACACTCTATAAGAAAGCTTAAATATTCAATAAATGAAAAAGCCCCTTAATAATCGGGGCTTTATTTGCTGATTCTTAACTTAATGTTGCGGGCTTCGCAGAGGGTGCCATTTGCTCAAAATATTGAACGGCAGGTGAGCGAGCCATATACGCCAAAGCTTGCTCAGTATCGCCTTCATGAAGCGGGTTGAATTTTGGAGAAACCCATCGTAAGGTCGCTTTCCACAAATACTTAATGGTCGGAAGGTTGTCTGACTGTGTTGCCGTTTTTTCAAATTCACGGATGAAATTAAAGAAACCACGGCGCATCAATTTTTGAATGTCTTCGTGCTCTAAATCTTGTTTGCCTAGGCTACGAGCAAAATCGGCTAGGAAAAAAATGAACAGTGGGAAAATAGCCGCCATAATGACTTGGCGCGACACATAAAAACCCAATTTGTTTGTTAATAGATGCTCAAATAAGTCGTAGGCAACACAGCGGTGTTCAACTTCTTCGGCAAGGTGCCAACGGAACAGATCAGCCATGGCAGGGTCGGCTTTGTCCCAAGACTTACTATCGAGTGTCCACTGTCCAATGGTTCCCGTAAAGTGTTCAATTGCAGCAATGACACCTACTCGAAACAGTAACCAATATTCTTCAAGTTTTTTACCTTTTACAAGCGGCAGACCAAAGGGTTTATCGCCCAATAAAATATTAAAAACAAAATGGGCACGGTTGAGCGGGTCTTGAATGTCGTAGCCATTTTCACGTAGAAAATCTTGAGCTTTTTCATGAGCACGTGCATGCGCTGCTTCTTGACGAACAAATCCGATCACTTCTTGTTTTAATGTTTCATCGGTAATGAAGGGAAGCGTTTTGTTAAATACGCGGCAAAACCAAAACTCGCCAGCAGGCAAAAGCATGTTAATCCCATTGGCTACATGCGAGCATAGTGGATCATTTGGCATCCAACATACAGATGACTCGGTAAAATCAAAATGTACCTTTCTCGCTTTAAGCTGATGATTCCCTGTGATCATATACGTCACCCTATTCATAATTGTTTATTTAATGCGAATGGGTCATTTTTAGCATTGAGTAAAGTTAATCACCATGTGCATAAAGGACAAAAATGTCCTTTGAATGGTTTGTTCAGATAAAAAGCGATCTAAGTTAAAGCTTTTCAGGCTTCACTCAATAAAAAAGGCTCCTTCGTTAAAAGGAGCCTTTGTCTTTATATTTTAAGTTTTAAATGACTTAAGCTTATTGATTTATTTTTATAAGCTGAAACACTTTATTATAAAGTTCACAGCGAGTAATTCACCGTGCCGAGAAGCTAGATCGCTTGCCACTGATCTTTCACTTCTTCTGAGTTTTTATTGAGTATGACTTGGTTTTCTTTCACTTCCCCAATCCACGCAGTAGGAATAAGGTGATGTTGGCCACTTTCATCTCGAGTCAACTTTAATTGATTTTCACCATCCAGATGGTCGACTGTTCCTACTTTAGTACCACATGAAGCAATAACATCAGCGTGTTTCTTAATATCATTAATATTTAAAGTATTCATTTTGGACCTCTTCTTTACAAATAGAAAAACGGTAGAAACTAAGTTACTTGAAATAATGGGCTAAATGTTGGGTTTTTAATAATCCTTACATGATCGGTTTATAAGTTCACTTAATAAGTGCATTTGAATAACAATGAAATAATTAGATATAAATCTAATAATATTTATCTTTTTATTACAATTTATGTGTTTATTTAAACAGATGGGTTCAGATAGGGTTAATTTAATACTTGTAAATAATTAATCGTAATGAATAGCAAAATACCTATAAACATGACGATATTGAGTATCTTGAGCGAGTTTGAATCTGCCTTAGCCGAAGATAAAAGTAAGCTTCGTATAGATTTGCTCTATCAATTGGTCAAGTTAACTGAATATTTACCTCATCCCGCTTCGGGCCAGACCTATCAGCGTTGGCAACTTTTTGCTCAGATTGCAGGTTGTGATTTAAGTTTAGCTAAACTATTTGAGTCTCATTGCGATGCGTTAAGCATTTTAAATGAACTGGGCTATCAACAAGAAATAGATCAACAACTTTGGGCTGTTTGGGCAGCCGATGGTGGGCCAGCACCTTTGCAAATAAATAATGATTTTTGTAGTGGCATTAAGCCTTGGTGTTCGGGGGCTGAATTTATTCAAAAAGCTTTAATGAGCTATAAAGACAAGCAAGGGCAGGCGCAGCTTTGCATTGTTGACTTAGACCATTCTTCAATTACCACCGATTTGAGCCACTGGCATGCAGTTGGAATGCATGCGACGCAAACAGCAAGAGTAACTTTTCAAAGCACGCCTGTTAAACCGATAGGTCAGCCAAATGCTTATTTGGAGCGTCCAGGGTTTTGGCATGGTGCGGCTGGGGTCGCTGCTTATTGGTATGGTGCCGCCGTACGTTTAGCTGGTTTTTTACAAGAAAGTTGTCAGGCAAATCCAAACGCATTTAAAAAAATGTATTTGGGCGAGTTAGCTCAGCAGTTGGCGATAACTCAACAGTATTTTAAATATGTCGCAGAGCAAATGGATAAGCAGCCCTTATTAAGCCATGAACGAGAAATTCGCATATTACGTGCCCAAACCGAGCAATGTTGCCTGAGTGTCGTTGAGTTGGCTGGTAAAGCACTCGGTGCGCGACCTTTTTGTGAAGATGCTACTTTTGCAGCGCTTATGGCAGATTTGCCCGTCTTTATTCGACAAAGCCATGCGGCATTTGATTATGAAAATATTGCAGAACTCTGTTTGTCGGAGCCAAGCCTATGGGAACTTTGAAACATCCGTTAGTAGAAGACCGCGTTATTTTTGGTGAGGGCACAGACAAAGAGCAGTGGGTAAATGCATTTAAAGATCATCCTTTAGATTCTCTTGATCTTGAACTGTTTAAGTCTAAAAGAGTGGTGATTGTTGCTCCGCATCCCGATGATGAAATTTTAGGATGTGGCGGGTTGATGCAGCAGTTAAAAGAACAGGGCTGTCATATTGTGGTTTTGGCAGCAACCAATGGCACACAAAGTCATCCTAATTCTAAGAAATATAGTCCTGAACAGTTGAATGTGCTTCGGCCTCAAGAAAGTTTGGCGGCTTTAAATTGTTTAGGCGTGGCAGAGTCTGCCGAGCGTATCGCACTTAATTTACAAGACGGGCAGCTACATTTACAAACTGATCAGCTTTGGCAAGGTTTAGCCAAGGTGGTAAGAGCCAATGATATTTTAATTTGCAGTTATGCATTTGACGGTCATCCAGACCATGAAGCGGTGGGTAACACCGTACAAGCTTTTGCAAAAGCTCGGCAACTCCCGTGTTTGCACGTATTAATTTGGGCTTGGCATTGGGCAAAGCCTTTGGATGCCCGAATTAATTGGAGTCAGGCCAAAGCCTACACATTAACCAAAGATCAATTAATAAAAAAACATCAAGCCATGATGCAATTTAAAACACAACTTGAAGCTGATGAAAGCACGGGGAATGCCGCAGTGCTATCTCCAAGTGCGATTAATCGTCTTTTAATGCCTTATGAGGTTTATTTGAGTGATTCATTCTCGCATGTATTTTGAAGAGTTGTATCGAAGTAATAGTGATCCATGGGGCTATGACTTTCATTGGTATGAAGCCCGTAAAAGACAAATTTGTCTGGCATTATTAACGCGACAACACTATCAAAACGTTTTAGAAGTAGGCTGTTCAAATGGGCATTTAAGTGTTCATTTGGCACAGCGCGCTGGACATTTGTTATGTATAGATGTCTCTGAAAGTGCTGTCCAATTGGCCTCCCAGCGCCTGCAAAAGTTTGAACATGTGGTGGTCGAAAATAGAAAAATACCAGAAGACTTTTTAGTGCAAAAATTCGATCTGATTTTGATTAGTGAGATGGCCTATTACTTGTCGGCAAATGAGTTGCATCATTTTATTGAAAAGTTAAAGCAGAGTTTAAATACCAACGGTGAGATTCTATGTTGTCATTGGCGACATGACATTGAAGATTTTGAGCTAAATGCTCAGCAAGTACATCAAAGCTTTCAGCAACATTTTCCATTTCATCACTATTTAAGCCTAAATGACCCAGATTTTATGATTGATCTGTGGACAGAGAATTCTTCGTCTTTGGCAGAGCAGGAAGAGCTAAGATGAAAATAGGAATAGTCGTTCCCGCACATAATGAAGAGCAATATCTTTCAGCCTGTCTGCAATCCATTCAGGTTGCTATAAATCATATTGGTGATTATGAGGTAGACGTTATTGTGGTGCTTGATGATTGTACTGATCAATCACGGGCAATTGTGCAAAGTCATCAGGTCAACTGGATTGAATGTAGCTATGCCTGTGTAGGCAAGGCGAGAGACTTAGGTATTCGTCATTTAATTGAACGCGGGGTGACATGGATTGCATGTACAGATGCAGATAGTGTGGTCAACCCAGATTGGTTGCTCTATCAAATTCAGCATCAGCCTACAGATGCAATTTGCGGTACTGTGATTTTAGATGATTTAAGCCATTTGCCCCCAATTAAACAACAAAAGTACTTGGCCCATTATCAAGATCAAATGAACCATCAGCATATTCATGGGGCAAATCTAAGTTTTAGTGCGAAGGTTTACTTGCAGGTAGGAGGTTTTGAGCCAATATCTTGTCATGAAGATATTTCCCTTATTGAAAAGATTAAAAGTCTTTCTTGTAATATTACTTGGAGTAATCTAGTTCGAGTTACAACCAGCAGTCGTTTAAATGGGCGTGCACCTCAGGGTTTATCTTATTTTTTAAATCATCTTTAAAAAAAACTAAAGCATAAGCTCTCCTAAAATAGAAATATTCTTTAAATTTTTAGGGTCATATTTAATAATGAAGTGCTTCGTTCGATCTAATTTATATAAATGATCTAAAAGCAGGTAAGACCTCATCGTTAAAAGCCAGAATAAAGAGATCCATAATTAAATTGGGTAGGGTATGCAACTTAGTTGTTGTATTTATGACTACATATGTAAACAAGTCTTATTAACAAATACTTTAGCCCTTAAAATTATTGAAAATAAAGTTTAAGGCGTATGATTTTGGATTTTTTAAATTTTTTTCGCGATATTCGGGTTGAGTTAAGCCATTATCCTTGGCTAGAGATGTTGGTTTCACTCATTATTTTGATTTTTTTTGCGGCTTTGGCAAACTTTATTGCTAAACGAATTATTGTTCGGGGTGTTCGTCATTTAGTCACAAAACTCAAGTCTCCCAATCAATCAATCTTTGCTCAGCATAGTGTCATAAGTAAATTTGCAAATATTGTTCCTGCTGTTGTCATTATGAATGGTATTGCAACCGTTCCTCATCTCTCTCCAAAATTTATTGCTTTTGTAGAAATGGGGGCACAAGCCTTTATTTTTCTTACACTCGCGCTTACGGTCAGTGAAATATTAAATATATTTAATCTTATTTATCAGCGTAATCCAAAATCTAGAAATAAGCCTATTAAAGGTTACTTGCAACTCGTCAAACTCATTTTATTTGTGGTTTGTGGCCTAATGATTTTAGGAACATTCCTTAAAAAGGATGTGTTTACTTTACTGGCTGGCTTTGGTGCGATGGCGGCAGTATTAATGCTGGTTTTCCAAAATACGATTTTGTCTTTGGTTGCCAGTGTACAAATAGCATCTTATGACATGGTGCGTATTGGTGACTGGATTGAAATGCCTTCACTGAATGCAGATGGTGATGTCATTGATATTTCATTGCATACAGTGACTGTTCAAAACTTTGATAAAACCTATACCACCATTCCAACCAATAAGCTCGTTACCGATACATTTAAAAACTGGCGAGGCATGAGTAACTCTGGATGCCGTCGAATGAAGCGTTCACTATTTTTAGATCAAAGTAGTGTTCATTTCATGAGTGATGAAGAACAACAGAAGTTAAAAGAGTTTTTATTATTAGACCAATATCTTGATGCAAAGCAATCTGAAATTGACGAATTTAATAAGCATTTAGGCAATCAATCTCGTTATAACAAGCGCCGTTTAACCAATATAGGAACCTTTAGGGCCTATGTAGAATTTTATTTGCGCCAGCATAAGGGGATTGCACAAAATCAAACTATTATGGTTCGCCAATTACAGCCCACAAGCCAAGGTTTACCTCTTGAAATCTACGCATTTTCAAATACCACTGCATGGGTTTCGTATGAAGCAATTCAGTCAGATATCTTTGATCATTTAATTGCGATTCTTCCTGAATTTGGCTTAAGAGTTTATCAGGCACCTTCTGGTCATGATTTGCAAAGATTAACGTCAGAAATTAGCCCAACTAAAGTTTAATTAAAACATTAGATGTAAGATTTACTTCTGCAAAAAGCCTTCCTTACGAGGGCTTTTTTTAATTTTTTATATTGGATTCGAACCTTCGCACTTTAAATTATGCAGCAAACCAAATATTTTGATGATCACACATTGGACTCAAATGTTTAATACGTAGGTTGTCTTGTTTAAAATTGCCAAAACCTCCAGCAATATCTAATTCACTGCCTAACTCGATATGCTTGCCTTTATAGCTTAAAGCTCCTTTTTCCGAGTCCCATTGGGCGGCGTGTTCAGGAAAGATAATGAGTATATCGTTCACATATAGACACTCTTGCTTTAGTTGCAATATTCCTTTTAAACGTGCTGATGCAGACAGGCCATTAGATTGATAAACGGGGAGTTTCACAGCACTTGTATTCTCACTTGCTTCTTGCTGCTGACAACCTGCAAAAAGGATACATATAGCTGTGCAAATCAATTTCGTCTTAATACCCAATTTTATTCCTTTAGGGGCTTCCATATAGTTGATAGTAATAGACTAAAGTTACATATCAAGATTTAGATTGTTAGAGAAGATTTCATCTCACTATCAGATAGAGCTTTATAAATTAAGGCTAAACCCTCTATTGAACGACTATAAGAACCTTATTATTTTGATTGGCCTTCGGTCTTATGGGCTTTTATTGTTGTCTGTCTAATGGTCTTTTAACTCTAAAGCAGCAGAGATGTCTCATTAATTTTTTAGATTGAGCAGTATTATTCAATTTACTCAGTTATAGAGATATTAATAATATTTTTTGAAATTTTTATTATAAACAAATAATTAATAATTTATGTTTCATTTTAAATCAACTTAATTTTTGGTTAAGAAATATACAAAAATGTAAAGAATGAAATCTAAAAGAAGTTACAATGAAAATAGATGTTTTTAAAAACTAAGGAATATATATTTAAAATCATCTAATTTTATACTTAAAATACTTCTTAATTGATGTTTTTATTAAGAAATAATACTTGTAATTAATAATGAACTTAATTTAATAATTGCTGGGAATTACATTATGATTAATAAAACTTTACCTCGAAATGCATTACCCTCATTTTTTAAAGATGTCGAAATTGTGGGTTCTGCACAGGATGATTTTCTAAAATATCAACTCGATAATCAATCAAATGTATTGAAAGATACTAAAGACGAAATTGTACTTGGTATACAAAATACCCCACGGTTAGTTACCTCAGATAGGGTAAAAAGCCTTTATGTCAATAATGATTTTAAGGCTATACAAAACCTACAAAAGGAGGCGCAAAAAGATATAGATCCTATTCATGAAAATATTAAACTTCACAAAGAGAAAGCTTGGACACGCGTACGTGGAAAAGATGGCAAGGAGTTTTATCTAAGCTATTCAAAAAAAGGCAGTATGTGGGTTTTTCCTGAAGAAATGCATCGCTTGACTGATGCAGATGGAAATGTAACGTATCAATGTGTTATGCAAATTGGTTCGTACACTGCAACTGGAAATATTGTAGGTATTCATTCTTACAATTTTAGTTATAAATCAATTCTTCCGATTATGGCTATTGCACTTATTGTTGCGGTTGCATTAGCAGCTATTCTATTTCAAGGATTGGCATTTGCTATTACAGCTTTATCGTTAGTCTTAGCGACTGCTGCATCTGCTCTTGGTTTTGCTTCTTTTAGTTTTACAATCGGTCCAGTCGGCTTATTTGTTTTAGCTGCAACAGTGATCTTTATTATTGTCTTTATTGGATTAATGGCCTTATGGAATTTCATAAATCGGAAATATACGATTAGGCTACAGGTTTATAATTGGGATAAAAATTATGACTGGAAAATTGTAGATGACTTTAAGTCAAACTCTGTTACCCCAAGTACAAAAGATCCAATTTTAATTGATATTCCAAAATTTGATCCAGACGTAATTTATCCACCTGGTTTTGAACCAATAGAGCCTATTGATCAAATTTGTCATTATGCAGTTATTATTTGGGAAAATGATAATACCTTCTTAGAAGGATGTTCGATGGCTTTAAGATTCAAGAGAGGAGATAATCCTAACTATGGATTTATGTGGGCATTTTCATGTCCACGTTTTAAAGACAATCAACAAGCTGCTACAAATCAATTAACCACAGCTAAAAATTATCGTGAAAAAGAAGTTAAATGGAATAAGGATCCTTTAGGATTTAAAATCTATGCAGGCAATGATCAGAGTTCAAATATTAAATTTGGCTTGTCTGCATTAAGTGGTGCAGATGATAATCTTTACACAATCAATATTAATATCTGTCCACCCTGAAATGATGAGTATTAGTTTTTAAGATGCTTAGATGTTTTAATTCACAAAAATAGTTTAGAAACCACATCATTCTTTTGAGTGATGTGGTTTTTTATTTGAGAGTAAGCGTTATTACTATTTAACAGACTTTACGTGTCATCCACCAAAATAATAGCGCCAATAGACTAACGCCTGTACCGAGAGCACACACACCAAGCCATCCTGCATAGGCGTAGGTAGCCGTTGTGCTGATTGCACCTAAGCCACTACCGATTGCATAAAATAGCATGTATAGCCCGACAAGCCGGCTATGCGCTTCTGGACGAGTGCGAAAAATCATACTCTGGTTAGTCACATGTAAAGCTTGTCCGCCCAAGTCTAGCAATACAATGCCAATCACTAGCGCCCAGAGCGAATAAGACATGAGTGAAAGTGGCCCCCAAGCGAGTAGTAATATTACGAGAGCTGCTGCACTTGTACGCTGAGCATATCCGCGGTCGGCCCAATAACCCGCACGAGCGGCGGACAGAGCACCAACAACTCCGACAAGACCAAAAGATCCAATAATAGTATGTGAAAAACTATAGGGCGGCTTACTTAACGGTAATACCAGTGCGCTCCAAAAAATATTGAATGCTGCAAACATAAGTAAAGCTAAAACACCGCGCACTTGTAGAACTTTTTCTTGGCGAAGCAGTTTTAACATAGAGGCCAGTAGGTGCAGATAGTGCATTGTAACGGGCTGAACCTTTAAATGAGGAAGTCTTCTCCAAAGTGGTAATGCAATCATGAGCATGACGAGGGCTGCGCAAAGGTACACGCCACGCCAACCTGCTACATCACTAATTCCTCCTGAAAATACTCGGGCAAGCAGTAAGCCAATGAATACTCCACTTTGTGCCGTACCTACCACATGTCCTTGTTCATGCGGCGCAGCAGCACTCGCAGCGTAGGCAATAAGACCTTGAGTCATTGCTGTACCGAGTAAACCCACAGCAAGCATTCCTACTAGCAAGACGATTACCGACTGTGCTAATGCAACCACCACCAATGCAGATATCAATGTTACGAGTTGAATAGCCATTAAACGACGCCGGTTAATGATGTCCCCCAATGGCACCAGAAACACGAGGGCTAGTGCACAACCAATTTGAGTGGCTGTAACGACACCGCCAATGGCAGCATGACTAATGTTAAAGTCCCTAGCTAATATGTCGAGCAAAGGCTGTGCATAATAGACATTTGCTACGCTTGCACCACTTGCAATGGCAAATAGCAATATCAAGCTCCGAGACATCTCTGGAGCTTTTACATTGTTCTGTCTCGTCTGCAAGGCGGAGGTGTGAGAAGACTTCATATTTTAAACTGGTTTTAAAATGAAACTAGTTGAATGTTAGACCTGATAGTTTTAAAATGCAACTAGGTATCATGTTCCTAATTACCCATAAGGAAATCTAATGGCGAACTCTACATCTTTAAAAGATGAACCTTGTCCTGTTGCACGTTGCGTGAATGTGATAGGAGATCGGTGGTCACTGCTTATTGTGCGTGATGCTTTTGATGGAATGCGCCGTTTTGGAGATTTTCAGCGGAGCTTAGGGGTTGCGCGAAATATTCTCTCTGACCGACTAAAAAAATTAGTGGATGCTGGTGTTCTTGAAATGCAAGATGCTTCGGATGGCACGGCTTATCAGGAATATGTATTGACCGCTAAAGGAGAGAGTTTGTTCCCAGTCGTTGTAGCTTTACGACAATGGGGAGAACAGAACCTATTTGAAAGTGGTGAGCGCCACTCTTTGTTAATTGATAAAAATACAGGCCAGCAAATTCCATTTATGGCACCAGTTGCGGCAGATGGAACAGTGCTGAGAGCTTCTAATACTCAAGTGCAAAAGGTGAAATAAAATAAGAGAAAACAAAAATAACCTTTTTTAACTTAAATTTGGGCAGATTAGTTGGTACCCTTGCGCGTCAAATTAAGGTGAGATTATGAGATTTATATTCCTCTTTATCAGCGCAATTTCAATTCAATGTTATGCAGCATCAGAAGCAATGGAACTTCATTACTGTGAAACTGTGAAGAAAGCAGCGAGTGGGGTGATGGATGCTAGACAACATGAAGTGCCCGCTAAAGAGTTACACGACATCGCCGATCATCTGGAAGAGCAACAAGCCAAACAACTTTATCAAGAGCTTATCAAATCTGCATATTCTTCAAAATTATTTGAAGATCCTCTCATTAAGTCAAAAGCTGTCGAGAACTTCCAAACTACGTGGCATGAACAATGTTTAGCAAAAGAATTGGCTAAAAATATGTGAGGGTGTTAGGACGTGATGGTTAAATAGGATGCGGTTGGGTGGGGGTTTGTTTCATGCTTACCTTACAGTTTCCAAAGCCCCATCTTCTTACAAGTTTTGGGTCTTTTTAATTAATTGATTTAATTTTAATCAATTATTTGCAATAGAAATGATCAAGGAAAATAATATGTAAATTTAAACATGTACTGTCATACATGACGTAAAAATAACTTATTATCATTAAGAAAATTGAAATATATAAACTTTTTTTAACTAATTCTAAATTTCTTTTTTGTCTTGTATATCTAGTTTTTAATACTATAAAATTATTATGGATTTCAGCTTTTTCTTTAAAAAGAGGATCTTTAATAAACTCTTTTTCTTGTGCCTCATATTCGTATTTAATATTTTCTAATGTATCATTTTGATTTTCACACATAAAAAAAACAGCAATAGTAAAAAATAAAGCCCCTAAAAGGACTATTGTATTAGATAAAAAAGAATAATTGCTGCCAGTTTTTAAATTTGCTCCGACAACAATTAAAGAAGCAGGTATGGTTATAATTTGCATTTGGATATCAGAAAATGCTTTATTAATTCTTGTAATAGTTTCGGTTCTAAACTTTTCAACTTCTTTTTTTATTTTTTCAAAGGTAAATTGAGAAATATATGTATCATAATTATTTTTGATAATTTCATAAATTGTATCAAAATTATTACATAAATCATTTATTGAAATATGATTTTCATTATAAAAACTAAGAAGACTATCTGTAATAATATTTTTTATTGCATCTTTATGTATTTGACTTTCTATATAATTAATCTTAAAAGCTTGTATTTTGCTTAATAAATCTTTATTGGAAATGGTTAAATCATTTAAAATCAAAAGTTTCTTTTTGCCGAGGAAATACAATGTTTCTTGATTAGAGGCATCTCTGTTTGAGTGATCACATTGTGTTTTTAGTAAAGAAAAAAGGTTAACACTCCTTATGTAGTTTTTTATTTCTAGACTTAATGATGAGCTTTCTAATTTATCTAACTCTATAGGTGTGTAAATATAATCGATATCTTCAAAATAAATAGCATTCTGAGGCAGATTGCTTCTAAATGAAGGATCATCTGATAACATTTCTTTTAATGAAGTTTGATAAAAAGAGGGAAGTTTTATAGTAAGTTCACCATCTTCCTCATCATAGATAGGTAATATTGAAGTAGGTACAAAGCTTTTTAATTCATCGAGAAGATTTTCGGCAATAGATCGTGAGGCTTTAGGAATAAAGCCTTTATATGTTCGACGATTTGGGCGTTTTCTTTCATCTAGTAATTTAACTAACTCGACAAATTTCTCAACACCCATTTGATAAGAATCAGTTACCATTATTATCTTTCAAAGTAATTTGAGTTATTCTAGGTTTGTATTCATCAATTTCCTTAACAATATGTTTTGGAACAGGTTTTATTAAAAGACCTTCATCACTTAATATAACCTTATCGTTAATATCATCATAGGAAAAACTAACTTTTACATCACCTACAGTAAATGAAAGCTTACGCAATTGTATAAAAGATTTTTCACTTGGCTTGAATGAAGAATCAATATTTAAATTATTTTCTTTAAGGTAATTTGTAAAATCTTCAGGTTCTTCTGCATTAACCTTTCTAGAAATCGTCTCTAAATCAATTTCTAGGTCTAATTGATACTGAGTAGAAAAGTAGTTATATAAAGTATCTCTAACTAGATCTTTCTTATTAGAATCATAACTCTTAGATTCCATATAGTCTGTTATTGCGTTAATAACTTCTTTAGTATTTCTATTACTGCTATGATAACCAATACATCCTAGAGCATCTCTAAAGTATTCTGTAACCTCACTATCTTTTTGTCTTGCCCCTTTCATAAAGGATAGACAATTAACTTTTTCATCGTCTTTCAAACTTATATTATTTCGCCATTGTTCTATATTAATCCTTGCAGATTCATGTAATTTTTTAATATTCAAATATTTTCTTTTTTCGAGGGCTAATGCTTCTGTTAAACCATATCCTTCATCATTTTTTAACATTGCAATCAGAAGCCATTCTTTTTCCGAATAGGTGTAGTTTAAAATTAGTACGAATCCACCAGTACCCAGAATACACTTTGCTAGTTCATTTTTTATGAGCTCACAAATATCTTTAGAAAAATCAATAAAATCTCTTGGTTTTGGTGAGTAGAAACTTTCTAATTTATTATGAAAATCGTTCTTTTCATTAATTAATCCCCAAATAGGATTATGTTGTCTATATGATTCAAGAATATCATCACAAAATTTTTGGACAACAGCATCATCAGGCTGTAATAAATCCTTAGCAAAGTCGATAGTAACTTTATCAAGTCCGAGCTTTGTAGCTTTTTTATCGATTTGATGAAAAATTACGTTTTTTATTTCCATAGTTTTCTCAGCTTTAATACTTTCCTATATAACTCGATAATTTTCCCAACCAATCTATATTCCTTGTGGAATAACTGTGATCTTTTCGTGTTATTTAGGGTTTAAGAGTTCTAAATACATACCGTTGTTTACTACACTCAATTTTTTGAAAGTTCTTTCTATTTTTGCGTTGTATAAAACGATAATCAAATTACCTGTTTTTAAATCACTTATTTGAAAGTAAGGATTTACATACTTTAACATTTTGTTTGAATTTTGAACATATATATTCTTAAATTATAACTATTTTAATTACCTTTAAAGTTTTTACAGTTGCTATAAAGTTTGCCGTAGTCACATGTTTTCGTCTTCTAATAAGTTATATAAGGCTCATCTCATACTGAAATTGATATAGCAAAATTTAGCGAACAAAGAGGGTAAAGTTGCAACAGAATATAAAGTATTTCTTTTATATGACTTCGACTAGTCAAAGCTAACTATCAGACAATAAAAAAACCACCTAACTCTTTCGAATTAAGTGGTTTTTAAATTTTGGAGCGGGAAACGAGACTCGAACTCGCGACCCCAACCTTGGCAAGGTTATGCTCTACCAACTGAGCTATTCCCGCAATGTGAGCACATTATAGAGTGTTTCACTAAAGTGTCAACACTCTTGTGATTTAATTGAACATTTAATCAGCACGACGCCAAACTGTACCTTGACGAGTATCTTCTAATACAACACCTTGGTCGAGCAAAGACTGACGAATACCATCTGCTTTAGCAAAGTCTTTTGCTTTTTTCGCATCAACACGTTGTTGAATAAAATCTTCAATTTCAGCATCAGACAAAGTAAGCGCTTCTTGTCCAATATCTGATTTTAAGAAATCATCTACATTATGTTGTACCAAACCTAAAATGTTGGTGAGGTGACGTAATGTCGAATAAAGCACAGTCGCTTGGTCAGCTTGCTCTTCTTTTACAGCACGGTTTAACTCTTTATTGAGTTCAAACAATACAGCCATTGCTTCGGCTGTGTTGAAGTCATCACACATTGCATTGTTAAAGCGTTCAACAAAGCTTTGATCAAGCGTTTCAGTTGTCGTTTGACCATACACTTGTTGGTAAGCTTTAAATGAATGGTAGAAACGCGTTAAAGAAGTTTTCGCTTCTTTGAGTGCCACATCAGAGAAGTTCACAGGGCTGCGATAGTGTGAAGACACAATAAAGTAGCGGATCACTTCAGGGTGGAATTTCTCCATCACGTCACGAATCGTAAAGAAGTTGCCTAAAGACTTAGACATCTTTTCACCATCAACATTAATGAAGCCAACATGCATCCAGTAGTTTACATATTGTTCGCCAGTTGATGCTTCACTTTGCGCGATTTCATTTTCATGGTGTGGGAACATTAAATCTGAACCACCACCATGAATGTCAAAGTGATTGCCTAGGCAGCAAGTCGACATTGCAGAACATTCAATGTGCCAGCCCGGACGACCATTGCCCCACGGTGATGCCCAAGAAGGTTCATTTTCTTTGGCATGTTTCCAAAGAACAAAGTCAAACGGATGTTTCTTTTCAACTTCTACGTCAACACGTTCGCTTGCTCCAGCTTGCATATCGTCAAGTTTACGGCCAGAGAGGCGACCATATTTTTCAAATTTAGTGACTTCAAAATAAACATCACCATTTGAAGCAGGGTAAGCAGCACCTTTATTTACCAGATTGCCAATCATATTTTGCATCTGGTCAATATATTCAGTCGCTTTAGGTGCTTCATCAGGAGCTAAACAGCCTAAATTGGCTGCGTCTTCGTTCATTGCATCGATGAAACGAGTGGTGAGTTGTTGAATCGTTTCACCATTCTCATTAGCACGTTTAATGATTTTGTCGTCAATGTCTGTAATATTGCGGATATAGCGAACATTCCAGCCTTGACTACGCAAGAAACGTATAATGTAGTCAAATGCAACCATAACTCGAGCATGCCCGATATGACAGTAATCGTATACGGTCATTCCGCAGACGTACATATCGATGTGACCTTCTTTGCGAGGTACAAATTCAACTTTTTTTCGTTGCTCAGAGTTATATAAAACAAACGGTTGCATAAGGGTTTTCAAACACTCAACAAAAACAGTGTTACATCATAACTGATGCATCATTTTTCACAAAGTTTTATGCAAGAATTTTATAAGCTTGTGAAATCTTATACATTTAAAAACGTGTAAATGATTGAGTTATGTTAGAATGCCCCCAAATCTTTTGATTAAAATCACCGATCTTCACAAGAGATCAGATCAATTATTTTGAGTCAAACTCGTATGCCCAATCCTACAGATTTTCAAAGCAGCGCATTAGCAACCTTGCGTATTGAGCAGCAAGCCATAGACGTGTTAGCAACACAAATTAATGACAGTTTTAATCAGGCCTGTGAAATATTATTACAGTGTAAAGGCCGTGTTGTGATTACTGGCATGGGGAAGTCAGGGCATATTGGCCGTAAAATGGCCGCGACTTTTGCTTCAACTGGCACACCATCTTTCTTTATGCACCCGGGCGAAGCGGGGCATGGTGATTTGGGAATGCTAGTTCGCGGTGACGTTTTAATTGCGATTTCCAACTCTGGAAAAAGTGATGAAATCATGATGTTGATGCCACTCATCAAACATCTTGGTGTACCACTTATTACCATTAGTCGTACTGATAAAGGCCCAATGCCTCAAAATGCAGATATTGCTTTAACTTTAGGTGAGTCTGACGAAGCGTGCCCATTAGGATTAGCTCCGACATCGAGCACGACAGCAACTTTAGTGTTAGGTGATGCACTAGCGGTTGCTTTACTTGAAGCTCGTGGTTTTACTGCAGATGATTTTGCCCGTTCGCATCCTGCGGGAGCATTGGGTAAACGCTTACTTTTACATGTAAAACATCTAATGCACACTGGCGATGAATTGCCAAAAGTTTCACCAGACACACCAATGAATCAAGTGCTCTACGAAATTTCTAATAAGCGTTTGGGCTTGACGACAATTGTTGATGAACAAGAACATTTGCTTGGCATTTTCACTGATGGTGACTTGCGCCGTTTAATTGATAGACAGCAAGGTTTTGATGTGAATTTACCTGTTTCTGAAGTGATGACAAAAAAACCGTCAACTATTTCTCAAGAAGCACGTGCGGTAGAAGCTCTACAACAGCTTAACCTGAAAAAAATTAGTCAATTTGTTGTGGTTGATGACCAAAATAAAGTGATTGGTGTAATTAGTATGCATGACCTTATTCAGGCAGGGGTAAATTAATCAATGGCATCTTATGCATTGTTAGAACAAGCACGTCATTTACAGGCATTGGTTCTGGATGTGGATGGTATTTTGAGTGACGGTTTTGTAACTTTAACGAATAGTGGCGATGAGATTAAATCGTTTGATATTCGGGATGGCTTAGGAATGAAGCTTGTACAGCAAGCGGACATGAAGGTCATCATTATTACAGGCCGAAAAAGTAATATTGTTGAGAAGCGTATGTCTGATTTAGGCGTAGACCTCGTTTTTCAAGGGCGTGAAGACAAAGGCTCTGCGCTGCGCGAAGCTTGTGCACAGTTTAATATTTTGCCTTCTGATTGTTTATATATGGGCGATGACTGGCCTGATTTATCTGCTTTTGCAATAGCAGGAATGAGTGTCACTGTGCCAAACGGTCATGAGGAAGTGCGTCGCCGTGCTCATTTAGTTACCCAGTCGATGGGCGGACGTGGTGCTGTACGAGAAGTCTGTGATATGTTGCTGATCGCAAAAGGCATTTACCAAGAACTTCTTGAAAAATATCTTGCAGTACCGCATTAATAATAAGATTACTTAAAAAGGTAGGCTATTCCTGCTCATGGATACCAGAGTTTTATCTATTGTTGCTGTAGTTATTGCTGCTATAAGTGGTGGTTATTACTACTATAGTGGCAAAGCAAAAAAACTAGACATTGCTTCTGCGAAGAATATGACATATTCGGCGCAGGGCGTCCATTTGACTCAAACTGATGATCAAGGCAATTTGTATATTCGTGCTGAAGTTCGTCAGCTTGAACAGGATATGCAGCAAAAAACATCAAAGTTGGATCAACTTAATGCATCTATGTATAAAGATGGCAAAGTTGATGCGACGTTCTTGGCGAAACAGGCAAATGGTTATGATGATAATAGTAAAGTTATATTATCGGGTGATGTGGTAGCAACTAAACTGGCTCCACAGGGGAAAATTGAATTCCAGACCGATGAGTTAACAGGATATCCAAAGACCAGAGAAATTGAAACGAATCATCAAGTGATTGTTCATTCTCCACAGGCCGATTTTGTCAGCAAAGGATTAAAAGCCAATTTGAATAACGGTCAGTACGAATTTTTTAGTATTCGAGGAAAGTATGCACCAAAGTCTTAATTTAAAACGTTCTTCAGCTTTCCTAAAACAAGCTGCGGTAATTACATTCGTTGCTATATCATCAGCTTCGACTTTTGCGTTACCGTCTGACCGTAATCAACAACTTTCATTAGTGGCAGACCGTGCAACTTATAACGAAAAAACCGGTTTGACGACTTATACTGGCAATGTCATGATTGAGCAAGGCACGATGAAGCTGCAAGCCGATTCAATTGTTGCTACGCTAAACTCTAAACGTCAAATTCAAACCATTACTGCTAAGGGCAGACCATCTAAGTTTCAGCAACAAGTAAGTGCTGATAAGGGTGTGGCACGTGGTGAAGGACAGACCATTGTTTATAATGCAGATACGGGCATTATTACACTGTCTGGTAATGCATATTTATATCAAGATGGTTCTAGTATTCGTGGTAACTCATTGAAATATAGTATGAACAAGGGTGATGTTGAAGCTCAGGGTTCATCGTCAAATCGTGTGCAAATTATTATTCCACCATCAAGTTCAAAAACCTTTCCAGGAGCGCGTGAATAATGCAACAAGCTCTTCAACAACCCCAAACTTTGTGTATTAAGCACTTAGGAAAAAACTATAGTAAGCGTTGGGTCGTCAAAGACGTATCTTTTAGTATGCAAAGTGGACAGATTGTTGGTTTGCTTGGCCCTAACGGTGCCGGAAAAACAACAAGCTTCTATATGGTTGTAGGGCTAGTGCGTATGGACAAAGGTGAAATTCACCTTGATGATCTGGATATGTCCGATTTGGCAATGCATGAACGGGCAAGAAAAGGAATCGGATATCTTCCGCAAGAAGCTTCTATTTTTAGAAAGCTGACAATCGCTGAAAATATTATGTCCATTTTAGAGACACGCAAAGACCTAAATAAGCAGCAGCGCCAGCAACGTCTTACTGAATTATTGAATGATTTTAAAATCAGTCATATTAAAGATTCATTAGGAATGAGTGTGTCTGGTGGTGAACGCCGCCGTGCTGAAATTGCTCGTGCATTGGCTGCCGATCCTAAATTTATGTTACTTGATGAGCCATTTGCTGGTGTTGACCCAATTTCGGTTGGAGATATTAAAGATATTATCCAGACTTTAAAGGATCGTGGCATTGGTGTACTTATTACTGACCATAACGTACGAGAAACTCTGGCAATTTGTGAGCGTGCATATATTGTGAGTGAAGGTGCTGTAATTGCAGAAGGTACACCACAAGAAATTCTCGATAACGAACAAGTCCGTAAAGTGTACTTGGGTGACGATTTTACAGTTTAAATAAAACAGTTAATCTATTTGTCTAAAAAGAGGTCAATGCCTCTTTTTAGTTTTTTTACATTTATTTTTTTAAAACAATAAATTAACCCATTCATTTAATGAAAATATAATGTGTGAATTATTCCTGCAATTATGCTTCTTTATGCAAAAAAATATGTAGAATGTAAATGCTTTTAAACGATAACAAACAAGATCAACAAGACAAGCATGATTGGATATAACCAGAAAAGAGTAAAAGGGACATGTAAAAAGCCGGCTTTCCTGAAAGGGTTGATGCTTTTAACTTCATTGCATGTACCTGTGGTGATATATGCTGCTAAACCAAGTGAGCAATATCACACCCTAAAAGACAACTTATCGCAACTTTTTGCCCCAAAAAGTAGTGATGAATTTAAAGTTGCCAAGATGCAAGAGCTGAGTAATTTTAAGGTTGATCGTTCTAGAGTTCAGGAGTTTCCGACTGTTCAACTCAATGATAGAGCAGCTTCATCTTATTCAAATTTGCCATCAAGGAAGATGACTTTGCAGGAGGCGGTGAAAATTGCCATCCAGCGCAACCCCGATATTTCTCAAGCGATTTCCACTTTAGCTGGTCAAAATGCGGGTATTGATTTTGCCAAGGCAGGTTATTATCCCCAGCTTTCAGGTGGAATAACGACCGGTGATTTAAGTAGTGGCGAGCGTGGTCGGCAGTTATTGACCCTAAATGCGACTCAAATGCTCTACGATTTTGGCAAAGTTAAATCAGGCGTAGATATTGCGCAAGCTAAGGTTCAGGTTGAACAAGCCAATGTTCTCGTCAGTATTGATGATATTGCACTCGATGTTGCACAGTCGATTGTCAATATTCAGCGCTACCTTCAATTAAATAAAATTGCTGAACAGCAAATTGCAGGTATCCAGCGAATTCAGGAAATTGCCAATTTACGTGCAAATGCTGGAATTAGCAGTCAGGCTGATCCAATTCAAGCTCAGTCTTATTTACAAGCTGCTCAGGCGAGTTTGATTGCACAGCAATCATTATTAAGTCAGTACCAGCAACATTTAAGAACATTATTGGGTGCAGATGTCTCACGAACAGGTTGGATTATTTCAGATGATCTGGTGAAGCAGTCTGATTTATATGGTGAACCTGAATTTAATACCATTCCAAAAATGATCTCGGCCCAAGCAAGTGTGGAAGTTGCTAAGGCACAAAAGGAACAGACTCATTTAACGCGTTATCCAACCTTATCGGTCAAAGGTTCCGTAAGTCAGGCCATTAATGGAAAAAACCCAAACAATGATAAAGATGATGGTCTATATAGTTCCATCATGCTTGAAGCGAGCAGCCAGTTTTATCAAGGAGGGGCAATTTCTTCTCAGGTAAAAATGGCCAGTTATGCAGAAGAAGCTGCAAAGTCTAAAGTCAATTCTGTTTATTTGGATGTTCTAGATAAGATAAGAACTAGCCGTGAGCAAATTGAAAATAAGCAACGCCAAATGTTGGTTTTAGCAAATCGCCAAGCCACAACGGTTCGTACACGTGAACTTTATCAAGAACAGTACAAACTTGGTACACGGTCATTGGTCGATTTATTGAATGCAGAACAGGCCATTCATAGTGCTGATGCAGACCTTGAGTCGGCACGTTATGACATCTACAACAGTATTGTTCAGTACATTTCGGCAACAGGACGTTCCCGCCAAGCCTATGGCTTAAATAATATTTCAATTCAGGGGTTCGAAGTACAACCATGATGACAAAAATAAACTACCAGCCCTGGTTACAGGCGGTCTTAACGATTGCTAAACATTATCGAATTGAGCCTTCAGAAGAAAGAATTCGTTTACAACTTGACTGGAACCAAAATCAAAACCTTGATGATGTTTTACAGCTCATTACACGTCAGGTTGGACTAAATTTACGTAAAGTGCCGTTTTCTTTAGAGGTTCTGAACCCGTGGCGCTTACCTGTTATGGTCGAGTTTTATGACGGACAGGTCGGTGTTATTGGTAAAGCAGACACCCAAGGAAATGTCAGTATTCAGTTGAGTGGAGACCATGGTCTTTCTCAAAATTTGAGCTTAGATGTCTTAAAAAACACAATTAAGAATGTCTATATCCTGCGTCCTGAAACGTCTATTCCCGATGCACGTATTGACGAATATATCAAACCGTATGAAGCAAGCTGGTTTTGGTCAATTGTTCTAAGAGACTGGAAACGCTACGTTGATATTATGTTTGCCTCACTCATTGCCAATGTATTGGCATTGGCAACGATTATTTTCTCAATGCAAGTCTATGACCGCGTTGTGCCATCACAGTCGATACCGACCTTATGGGTTCTTGCTGGTGGTGTGCTCATTGCTGCTCTTTTTGAGTTTACCTTACGTATATCAAGGGTATATTTATCCGATATTATTGGTAAACGTGCCGACTTACGTGTTTCTGATCGCGTATTTGGTCATGCACTAAGAATCAAAAATAAAGACCGATCAAAGTCGACGGGTAGTTTTATTTCCCAGATTCGTGAACTCGAAGGTGTTCGTGAACTGGTGACTTCTACCACGATTAGTGCAATTGCAGATTTTCCATTCTTTTTCTTGTTCCTTACGATCTTTGGCATTATTGGTGGGAAGCTATTCTGGGTGATGTTGGTTATTGTACCGCTTATGATTTTGCCGGGTGTTCTCGTGCAGAAAAAGCTAGCGCAACTCGCACAGGAAGGCATGAGAGAATCTTCAATCCGTAATGCAATTCTTGTAGAAGCGGTGCAGGGTATTGAAGATATCAAGCTATTGCGTGCCGAATCACGTTTCCAAAACCAGTGGAACCACATGAACGAAGTTTCAGCCGATATCGCTATGAAACAACGTAAAATTGTTGGGACCTTAATGGCATGGACTCAAATGCTTCAGGGTTTGACCTATGCGATTGTGGTTTTGGTGGGATGTTTTGCAGTGATGGATGGCGAAATGACCACGGGTGCGTTAGTGGCATGTTCAATTTTATCTTCACGAATGTTAGCACCGATTGCACAAATTACTGGTGTTCTAGGTCGTTTACAGCAGGCGAAAGTTGCAAAACAAAGTCTGGATGAACTCATGCAACGCCCGATTGATCAGGCTGACCGTGCACATTTGGTACACAAGGCTGCTTTAAATGGCGACTACGAGTTACAAAATCTCTTATTCCAATATGGAGATGAAGACCCGAAACCAAGTTTGGCAATCCGTCATTTAAAAATTCGTGCTGGTGAAAAAATTGCAATTTTGGGGCGCAATGGTGCGGGTAAATCGACATTACTTCAGCTTTTATCAGGGATGCAAGTTCCAACTCAAGGTGCTGTGCATTTAGATGGTCTGGATCTTTCTTTAATTGATCCATCTGATGTGCGCCGTGATATGGGCCTGCTTAACCAAAATGCGCATCTTTTCTACGGTACGATTCGTGAAAACCTTACTTTGGGTGCACCGCTTGCAACGGATGAAGATATTCTTCGCGCTTTAGTCGTGACTGGTGCATTAAATTTTGTACAAGAGAAAAAAGAAGGGCTAGATCACCTGATTTTAGAAGGTGGTGTTGGTTTCTCGGGCGGTCAAAGACAAGCATTGTTATTGGCTCGTTTATTGATTCGTCAACCCAACATTTTATTGCTCGATGAACCAACAGCATCTATTGATGATGTGGCAGAGAAACAATTGATTGATCACTTAAAAGGATGGCTGGCACATCGAACCTTGATTGTTGCGACTCACCGCCGAGCTGTTTTGGAACTGGTGGATCGTATTATTGTCGTTAATGAAGGCAAAATCGTGATGGATGGCCCAAGAGATCAAGTCCTTAATCAATCAACAGCCCAACAAAAACAAGTGCAAGGGGGTAATTCATGAGCGAACAACAACAAGAACTCACCCGTTCAATGAATGTCACTTATAGTGAGCCACCGTTACCGCGTGCCAGTTTAGTGATCTGGATTGTGGGTATTGGTTTAGTTATTTTCTTTATCTGGGCATGGGTATTTAAGCTTGAAGAAGTGTCTACTGGTACAGGTAAAGTCATTCCATCATCTAAAGAGCAGGTCATCCAGTCTTTAGAGGGGGGTATTTTAACCAAACTGAATGTACAAGAAGGCGATATTGTTCAAAAAGGCGAAATTCTTGCACAATTAGATCCAACCCGTTTTGCATCTAATGTAGGTGAATCTACATCTTTACTGACTTCTGCTCAGGCAACAGCAGCGCGGTTACGTGCGGAAGTAAATGGTACACCATTGGTTTTTCCTGAAATTGTGAAGAAACAACCAAAACTTGTACAAGAAGAAACAGCACTATATCGTTCACGTCGGGCTGATCTTGAGCAAACACTTGCAGGTTTAAAACAGGCTTTGCAACTGGTACAACAAGAACTGACAATGACGGAACCGTTGGTTGCTAAAGGTGCGGCAAGTGAGGTTGAAGTTTTACGTTTACGCCGTGAAGCAAACGACCTTAGAAACAAAATGAATGATGCGCAGAACCAGTATTATGTTAAGGCTCGTGAAGAGTTATCTAAAGCCAATACAGATAGCGAAACACAACAACAAATCGTACTTGGTCGTAGTGATAGTTTAGATCGAGCTGTCTTTAAAGCACCCGTACGTGGTGTTGTAAAAGAAATTGCGGTCACTACCCATGGTGGTGTTATTCCGCAAAATGGTAAATTGATGACCATTGTACCGATTGACGAACAATTGCTCATTGAAGCGCGTATTTTGCCACGTGACATTGCTTTTATTCGACCGGGACAAGAAGCACTGGTTAAGATTACTGCCTATGACTACTCAATTTACGGTGGCTTAAAAGGGAAGGTTACGGTTATTTCTCCAGACACAATTCGTGATGAAGTTAAACAAGACCAATTCTATTATCGTGTTTATATCCGAACTGATTCAGACAAGCTTTACAATAAAGAAGGTAAGGCATTCGGTATTACACCAGGTATGGTGGCAACTGTAGATATTCGTACTGGTGAAAAAACAGTACTGGATTACTTGCTAAAACCATTTAATAAAGCCAAAGAAGCGTTACGAGAAAGATAATAAAAAAGCCCCGAAATTCGGGGCTTTTTTTATGGGTTTGATTCTATTAAATTCACGTTATAATTTGATTTTTCTTATGCTTTATTTAATTTATGGCTTTTACGATTGCATCACCCATTACGTTTGAAGAAGAAATTAAAAAAAGTAGATTTGAGGCCATTGCTGTACCTGTAGAAAATGAACAGCAAGTTAAAGAATTTTTAGAACAAAACAAAGATATTTCGACAACTCATCAATGTTGGGCATGGAAAATTGGCCATAACGTTCGCTTTAACGATGATGGTGAACCTTCAGGAACAGCAGGGCGTCCAATCTTGGCAACCATTGAAGGGAATGAACTGACTAATATTATTGTGATGGTTAACCGTTGGTATGGTGGAATAAAACTCGGAACTGGTGGCCTTGTAAGAGCATACGGTGGCTGTGCCGGACAATGTTTACTTTTGGCTGAGCGTATTGAACTCATTGCAAAAAAGACGATTTACTTTTCCTGTCACTTTAATGAATGGGCTATCTTTCAATATGAGCTTACTCAGCAACAAATTGAATATCAGGAAACTTACACTGCAACAGGTGTAGATGTCGAAGCAAGACTACAAATACATCAAATTGAGCCACTTGCCTTAAAGCTAAGAGATGTAACACGTGGTCGTGAAGCGTTAAAAATTGAGGATGAATTAACTGATGACTGATTCCTTACTTAAATATCGTGAACAGCATAAGCACCGTTTAAATTATATGCCATGGTTATATTGGACTTTAAAACCTAAAAATCGTGCTTGGGCTGAAGAATGGCAAAAAGAATATCAGGCTTATTTGATGGACATGGAAACTGTTGAGATTGGGGAAAATTGTTTTATTTCACCTTTAGCTCATATTTTTGCTGAGCCAGGACGAAAAATTATTATTGGTGATAATTGTTTTATCGCAGCAGATTGCAGTTTGCATGGACCTCTTGAAATTGGCAATGAGGTTGCGATAAACCATCATTGTATTTTAGATGGAGGACGAGCCGGCATAAAGTTGCATGATCAGGTTCGTATTGCTGCATATTGCCATTTATATGCATTTGATCATGGTATGCAATTAGACCGTCCACTTTACCAGCAACCTGTCACTTCGAAAGGAATTGAAATTGAGCAAGACGTTTGGTTGGGGGCACATGTGGGTATTAAAGATGGTATTAAAATAGGTAAGCATGCTGTGATTGGCATGAATAGTATGGTGACGAAAGATGTGGAACCGTACCATATTGTGGGTGGTAACCCCGCAAAATTTATTCGTTTAAGGGAATAATACAGTCTCAAGAATGTAATAAAATGTTTGATCTTTAAACAAAAAAGTTGATTTTTACACATAAACCTTAACATACAGATTTTTATCTATGTTAAGTTAAAGCTAAGTTTTAATAATAATCTCCAAGGCAATAGACCTGAAGAAGAGAGGCTGACATGAACCGTGTTATTGCGTGTATTGACTCATCACCGTGTATTAATGCTATTGCCGATGCAGCAGCATGGGTTGCTAAAGCAACCGGACGAGAACTTGTATTATTACAAATTCTAGACTATTACCCTGCAAGTTATCATCTTGGTGAAATTAGTGGCGTAATTGGCTTTGAAAGCAATGCAATGCTGCTAAAAGAGTTAGCTGAGCTGGAACAAAAACAAAGTGAACTCGCTTTAGACTATAGCAATAATTTACTCCGTCATATTTCTGATCTTATTAAAGAAAAACACGATATTACCTGTTCAAAAATTCAAGAAAAAGGTGATTTTTTAGAGCAAAGTTTTAATCTCTTGCATGAAAATGACATTGTAATTTTAGGTCGAGTCGGGGAAAGAGCTGCCGAAAAACATAAACCAATTGGGAGTAATGTTGAAAACTTTATTCGTGGAGCTAACTGTACTATTTTGACGATTGGTGAAAACTTTAAAATACCAACACGATTTATCTTCGCCTATGAATATTCACCAACTTGCCAAAAAATGATGCGCCGTATTGCGCAAAGTGATTTATTGAGAACCCTCCAATGCCATTTGGTTTATGTAGGCGATCACCCAGAAATTTTAAATGAACCTGAGCATTACCTTAAACAAGCAGGCATTGATGTCGTGACTGTATACCGCTATGGCGATGTTGCACAAAATATTTTAGAGTACCAACAAGAACATGGTATTCAAATTATTGTGCTAGGGGCATTTAGTCATAGCAAGATTCATCAATTCTTCTTAGGAAGTATTGCGACAACTATATTCCGAAACGCGACTGTGCCATTGCTTGTGGCTAAATAATAAGATTTCCATATAGTTATCCGCAAATCTTGTGGATAACTATATGGAAAAGCAACAGTAATAAAAGTAATTTATTGATTATAAATAAAAAAATAAAAAAGCTGTTTTTTTAACCGTTATTTCACAATTGCAATTGCGAAGCCATCATGGCCTTTTGAACCAACCGTTTGCAAGGCTGTACACGACAATATTTGTGGGTGGTTTTCGAGGGCTTTAAACATTTCACGAATGCCTTCAATACTTGGTTTTTTATTATCTGGATTTAAAATATCCCCTGCACGAATCACATTATCAAGCACAATAATCGTACCTGATCTGGAAAATTTAAGGCTCAATTCTAAGTATTCCGGATATCCCTGTTTATCTGCATCTATGAAAATAAAATCAAACGGCTCAATAGACTGAGGATCAATTGCAGAAAGAATATCTGCGGCTCGGCCAGCTTTAAGTTCAACTTTTACAGGAAGATTGGCATGATCGATATTTTTTTGTGCCATTTCTGCGTGAGTATCACGGCCTTCTATCGTCAGTAAATAACCATCTTCAGGTAAAGCACGGCCTAGCCAAATTGTACTGTATGCAGCAAAGGTTCCAATTTCTAAAACTCGTTTGCATTTATTCATTTGAATAAGCATCTGCAAGAACATTCCTTGATTAGGAGCTACTGCAAGATGATTTGAAAAGCCATGTTCATCGGTATTTTTTAATGCATAGTCGAGTCGCGGGTCTTCGGGAATTAAATGTGAATCGATATATTCGTCAATGTCTGTCCACATCTGCTGCATAATCAAATTTACCTATATGTTGATAGGGGTATTTTAAACGTTTATGCCTAGAGTGCAAAAATCTTCGTTTGTAGAAATTTTGGTTGATTATTGAATAAGCAAATTATTTTTTCTAAGCTGCTTACTCAAATTAAAAAATGAGCATAAAAGGCTCATTTCTTGCTTATTGTTTTAATGTTTAATTAGGAATGTATAAATAAGATGGATATTACGTTTGGTGCTTTCACAAATGTAGATTTTGAAGATGCTATGGACGTTTATTGTTCAGCTTTTAGTCATGAGCCATGGAATGAGCAATTTGATGATTTAGGACCAATGAGAAAATATTTTGAGAGTTATTTCCAATATTCATGTTCTTTTGGCTTTTGTGCAAAATGGGAAAACAAACTAATTGGCGTAGGAATGGGACATATTCATCCGACCATACAAGGAATTCGTTATTATTTAGATGATTTTTTTATTCATCACCAATATCAGAGAAATGGAGTTGGTTCTAAGCTTTTAAATTATATAGAAGGAAAGTGTAGAGAAAATAATATAGAAACCATTGTTTTGCATACGTTGAGAGAATCTATTTCAGAAGATTTTTATAAAAAGCATGGTTTTAAAACCCGTTCAAAACTTAGCTCTTTAGCTAAACGCTTGTAGTGGGCTTCAGTAAAAACTCCTTTCAATCGAAAGGAGTTTTTTTAATTAGAAATTACACATTGAACTGTTTCGGGTTAGGTCAGGTCCCCAAGTACGATAGCCTTGAGTGTCGATATGAATCTGTCCGGAGCTATATAAACCCACACCTAAGTTTAAACTTTGACCATGCTGAGCCCAGAATTGACACAATTTAAACTTTGTATTTTCAATAAAAGCATAGTCTTGTGGCTGTGGAACTTCTGGTCCAATTCGGAAATCAATTGCAGAGTTAAACAAGTGTTTAGAAGAGCTTGCACCACCAGCACACTGGTTTAAAGGCAGGTCACGATAAACTGAAGTCACTTCAAAGTCGGTTAAAATTTTTGCGGCAACTAAATATTTAAATACGCGTAGGGTAGATAAGGAGTTATTCCATAGCTCACGGTTTGGTACAGCATATTCAGAACTACCGCATTTTTGCCAATCACGAGCCGATCTTAATAATTCAAAACTTGGTACGATACCTGCTACTTCATTACGTGCTAGAAATCTTTCATATTCACGTACACGTTCATAATGATCACCTGTATTCAACCAGGCACGATAGGAAGTAGGCTCAACTTTAGGGGGAATCGGGCGCTCGATAATAACGCGCTCTTGTGGAATAAAGATTCGTTTACCACTTGGAGAGGTTTTGCCTGTTGTTGTGTGTTGGGGAGAGCTGGCACAACCTATCATAACCGCTGGGATTATGCATAAGGGCACCATACTCTGCAAAAACTTCCGCATAAGAAAAATCAAAAGCTTATAAATATTGCAGCTATTTTAATGCAAAACAGTGCACAAATTACGAGGAATTTGCAATGAAATGTTTGAAAAGGGTATAAAAAAGATCAGCGGTTGCTGATCTTTTTTTGAAATTACTTTTCAAGATATTGTAATTTATCAGGTTTACCGTTCCATTCTTCACGGTCAGCCGGTTGATCACCAATTTGAGTAATGTTAGGCCATTTTTGAGAAAGATCAGCATTTAATTCAATAAATACTTCCTGACCTTCTGGTAACTCGTCTTCAGAGAAAATTGCATTTGCTGGGCACTCTGGTTCACATAATGCACAGTCAATACATTCATCAGGATTGATCACTAGGAAATTCGGACCTTCGTAAAAACAGTCTACAGGACAAACTTCTACGCAATCTTGGTATTTACATTTAATACAATTTTCAGTGACAACAAAGGTCATGGCGACAGCTACCTAAAAAATATGGTTTCATTTCGAATAGCTTATTTTAGGCAAAAAAGGGGTAAACAAACAATTGCTTTTATTGATATTCTTTATTCATGCATATGAAGATAAGTTAATACGTTGATAATCAAATAGATCTTCTATCCTTCAGATGTGCTAATCCATAAAATTAAAATAATAATATATTTTATAAAACAATTACTTAAAAAATATTTTCTTTAAATCTTTAGATGTCATTTAAGTCAAGGTATCTATTTTATTAAATGTCTTAACTGCTCATTTTTTCTTTTATAAATTTTGATTTTCTGCTTTTTCATTGGAAATCACTTCAATTGGTAGAGCTAAAGGGTGCAGAGTAAATGGATATCTTCAGGTTCAAGTTGCCAAAGTTGTTGATCTGGAGCACTTAAGGGTTGTGCGCCATGCTTAATATAGAAATCTACAGTGCGTCGACTTGGGGTTGCTGAAATATACAATTGCTTTGCACCGAGTTGTTTGGCGGACTCTTTTGCAGCTTGCATAAGTTTGGCACCAATGCCTTGTCCTTGCTGGTCAGCATCTACATAGAAATAGTGGAGTAATTTAGCGTGAGGGTAATCCGCTATGAGCTGATTTGATACCACACTGATGCCAACGAGTTTTTCAGAGGCATCAAATGCACCGATAAATATTGAACCTTGGTCATAGAGTTGTTTGAGTTTAGGTGGGTCATTTTCTAAATGATATGCGTCCCAATGTTGCACATCAAAAAAACAATCAACTAAGTTTAGATGTTGCTGATTTTGTATGTAGTTTTGAGTAATTAATTCACGACGGCTAATCTGCTGCCAAATAAGATCGATTTCAGAACGTTGCAAAGATCTTAAAAACATATAAATATTATTCTCCGAGATGAATAAGCAGACCTAAGCCTGCTTATTCGGATGTGGTTTATTAAGATTTGAGTGCAGCTTTCAGCTCATAGAGTTGTTCAAGTGCCTGACGTGGCGATAAGTTATCGACTTCAATTTGCTTAAGTAAATCTAGAGCAGGGGATGAAACTTCTATTTCGACAACTTTCTCTATGATTTGTGAACCAGAGTTAGCATCTGGTGGAGCAAACAAATCGTTTTGAAAGCTGGTTTGTAGATGTTGCTGCTGCTGTTTCTCTAGAATACGTAAACGCTTTTGAGCTTCTTTAATGACATTGGCAGGAATGCCCGCTAATTTTGCCACTTGTAAACCATGACTTTGGCTTGCAGGGCCTTGTTGAACCTTATGCAATAAAATCAGATTGCCATTAAGCTCTTGCGCCGTCACATGATAGTTATCAATTCCTGCTTCACTACCAAGTTCAGTCAACTCAAAATAATGTGTAGCAAATAGACATAAACATTTTACGCGCTTGGTTAAATCAACCACGCAAGCCCATGCTAAAGACAAACCATCATAAGTACTGGTTCCACGGCCAACTTCATCCATCAAGACAAGTGATTGATTAGTGGCATGGTGCAGAATCTGTGAAGTTTCTGTCATCTCAACCATAAAGGTCGATTTGCCTGTAGATAAATCGTCGGCTGAACCAATACGCGTGAAAATGCGGTCAATTGGACCAAGCTTGGCTGCTTTGGCTGGAATATAACTACCACAGTATGCCAATAAACTAATTAATGCCGTTTGACGCATAAATGTTGATTTACCGCCCATGTTTGGGCCAGTAATAATTGCCATACGGTGCTGAGCATCAAGGAAAGTATCATTTGGAGTAAATGGTGCTTTATTTAATGCTTCAACAACAGGGTGGCGACCAGCCTGAATTTTAATGCCCGTTTCAGGGGTAAATTCAGGACGCGCCCAATTGTTTAAACGTGCTTGATGAGCAAAGTTAGCAACTACATCAATTTGAGCAATTGCTGAACTCATCATTTGAAGATGAGCAATATTTTCGCGAAGATTTTCAAGTAAAGCTTCGAATAATGCTTTTTCACGTGCTAATGCACGCGACTCGCTCGACAGTACTTTATCTTCAAAACTTTTGAGTTCAGGGGTAATGTAGCGTTCAGCATTTTTTAACGTCTGACGACGGATATAGTCTGCTGGTGCTTGTTCTGCTTGAGCACGAGTCAGTTCAATGTAGTAACCACTTACACGGTTATAACCGATTTTAAGGGTATTAATGCCAGTACGTTCACGCTCTTTAATTTCTAAATCAATGAGGAATTGACCTGCATGATCACGGATTTGACGTAATTCATCGAGGTCGGCATCATAACCTTCTGCAATTACATTGCCATCACGAAGTAATACAGGTGGATTTTCAACAATCGCTGCCATTAAGTGTTGATGAAGTGCTTTAAAATCACCAAGTTCTTGATCGAGTTGAACGAGTAGTTTTGATTTTTTTGCTTGAATGACTGATGTTAGCGCCGTTCTTAAAGCTGGAATTTGTGCACATGCATGACGAAGTTGAACTAAATCGCGCGGTCGCGCACTGCCTAAAGCAACACGGCTAAGCACGCGTTCAATATCACCAATTTCTTTAAGCACTAAACGAACAGGGGTTTCATGATATCCCTGAATGAGTTGCTCAATTGCATCTAAACGAGCATCGAGCAATGCAGTATCACGAACAGGTTGCATCAGTGTGCGGCTTAATAGGCGGCCACCCATTGCAGTTTGGCAGTCATTTACCAGTTGGAATAATGATGTTCCATGTTCAAATAATGGTTCAATAATTTCTAGGTTACGGCGCGTGATTGGGTCAAGCGCAATAAAGTCTGTGCTTTGTTCAAGTTGAATTGAACGAATATGTGGTAATGCAGTTTTTTGTGTTTCTTTTGCATAGTGAATGAGTGCAGCGGCAGCAGCTTTAGCTAAAGGCAATGTGTCTAAGCCAAAACCTGAAAGCGTTGATACCGTGAACTGATCACATAGGGTTTTTTGTGCATTATTTAGATTGAAGTCTACATTTGGACGTTTGGTCACGGGGCAATCTAAGTGTTTTTTAATTTGCTCAATAATATGAGTATCGACCAAATCTTCATCAATCAAAATTTCACTTGGCATTAAACGCGCAAGTTCAATCGGCAATTGTTCTGGCTTGTAATCTTGCTGTTGAACTTTAAAAATGCCTGCGCTTAAGTCGAGTAAAGCGAAACCAATCTGGTTTTGATGAATGCATAATGAGACTAAATTAGATGATTGATAACTACTGAGTAATGCATCATCAGTTAAAGTACCCGGAGTAAGAATACGAACAACTTTACGATCAACCGGACCTTTACCTGTCACTTCCCCAACTTGTTCGCAAATGGCTACAGTGCGCCCAGCTTTGACAAGACGTGCAAGATAACCTTCTGCCGCGTGATAGGGAACACCCGCCATTGGAATAGGTCGGCCACTGGCTTTACCACGATGAGTTAAGGTAATACCTAAAAGTTTGGCTGCTAAATGAGCATCTTCAAAAAAGAGTTCATAAAAGTCACCCATACGGTAGAACAGCAACGCATGTTGATAGTCCGTTTTGACTTTCAGATATTGCTGCATCATAGGTGTATGAGAAGATAAGTCAGCCATGATTTCAGCGCTATTCATGCGTATTAAACCCTTAAAAAATCAATAATAAATAAGTTAACTTTGAAAGTTTGGTTATCCAACCAATTCTAACAACTTCTGTGTAAATCTGACTTAATCTAAGAAAAAAGTATACGTTTAAGTGTACCTTTTTTAGTGTCAATATTGGGTTAACAGTGTGTGAAATTAACTTAAATTTTCACGGTTGCAATCTTAACAAATTGAAGCTGATTGACAAAAAGGATTCCTAAAATAGTTGAGGAAATAAACAGCAAAAAGAAAGTGGCCTTATCAGCTTAAACTATCACTCAATTTCTGCTGCATAAAATCAATGAGTGCTCTTGTTTTAGCGGGTAAGTAACGGCGATCTGAATAAAGTGCAAATAATTGCAATGGAGCTGCTGATTGTTCGAATTCAATCTCGATTAAACGTCCATCGCTAATGTAGGGTTGGCAGGCTTGTTTGGATAGAATTGCAAAACCGACACCTGATATCGCAGCTTGTCCTGCCATCTCTCCGCTGTTTACCCGATAATGCCCTTTAACCTTGATGGTCTCGAATTCTCCCTTTTTATTGACAAACTGCCAAGGGGCACCTTTGAGTGCACTTACCGTTGTAATACAGGGCAATTCTTCAAATTGCTGGATATGAGTAGGGGTACCATAACGCTGAATGACAGAGGGGGCTGCAACAATGGTGCAAGGGATAGTCACCAAATGACGGGCAATGTAGTCACTGTTATCCATCTGACCACGGGTAATAATGATTGCTAAATCCAGATCATCTCGCAGAGATTCGAAACCTGACAAATTAGTAACGCAGCTGATCTCTAGGTCTGGGTACTGACAAGCAAAATCGGCAATAACAGAACCCAGCAATGCAGGACCTATTTCATTGGGAATACAGATCCGTAATGGGCCTTTGAGTTGCATTTGCCGCGACGTTAATTCTGTCTCAGTTTGCTCAAGTGCTTCCAGTAATGGTTTTGCTCGGGTGTAGAGTAGTTGCCCCGCCTGAGTGAGTTTCATATGTCGGGTGCTACGCTCAATGAGCTGAAGATCCAATTTTTCTTCTAACTGAGAAATACAACGACTAACGTTTGATGTTGGTATTTCAAGGATTTTCGATGCCCCAACAAAACTTTCTCTTTCAACCACAGCAATAAACACTTTCAGGGTATTAAAGTCAAAAGCCGAACGCATCAATTGTCCCATATTTGATAATAATGAGTGTCATTTCTACCATATAATAAACACCATTGATAGCAGTTAAACTCGGATATCTTTCATCCATAGGTTGCTTGCTATGCCTTTAGGCACACAAACATTTAATCATAAAGCCCTCATGCGGATAGCCATTGTAATTGCTTTTGTCCAGTTCACGAATGCGCTGGAATATATGGTGTTCAACCCTGTTTTTGTTTTTATGGCATCAGATTTCGCAGTGCCTGTATCATTCTCTGGCTATGTGTCCGGCATATATACACTTGGTGCTGTCCTTTCGGGAGTTATTGCTTTTTACTGGATTGGTCATTTCAATAAGAAACATTTTTTAATCGCCAATATGGTGCTATTAGCTCTACTGACACTTTTGACTACATGCACATCCAGTTTTAGTCTTCTGCTTGCACTACGTTTTTGTGCAGGTTTGGTTGGCGGTACGACAATGGGCGTGGGTATCAGTATATTAATAAACAACGCGCCGTCTAATTTGCGTGGAAAAATGTTGGCGACAGTGATTGCTTCATTTTCGATAGTAAGCATTGTAGGAACGCCCACGATATTATTTTTGTGCACACATTATGGTTGGCATGTGGCTTTGTGGATAATAAGTGCATTGTGTGTGTTGGCTTTGCCATTGATTGTATCCATTATACCCAAAGACCCAGTCTCTTTAGACACGCTCCCTAAGCAGCCTCTCGATGCGAATACTTTATTGTTCGCCTCTGGTAATGCGCTTGTACAGTTTAGTCCAATGCTGGTCATTCCTATTCTGGCACCATTAATGACACAGCAGTTGGGCGCTTCGCAAGACTTGTTGCCTTGGCTCTTTTTCTGTGGGGGCGTGATAGGTTATCTGTCTACAAAAATTACAGGGGTGTTAAGCTCCCGTTTTTCTGCTTTGATGTTGGCTACAGGTTCGACCATTGTCTTTATATTGAGTTTGCTCATACCAATTCTAGGCTATCAGCATGCGACGTTATTTATTACTTTATTTCTCGGTGCATCTTACAGTCGTTTGGTGTCATCTTCGGTGGTTTCGATTCAGTTTCCTGACGATAGACAAAGAGCTGGATTTTCTTCATTACAGACATCAATCATGTATCTGGTTACAACCATCGCATTTTTCCTGTCCGCTTTTCTATTACCTGATCATGGCATGACACCACAAAATCTAAACAAGTTACTGGTGATATGTGCAATATCCGCATCAGGATTTCCAATTCTTATTATTATTCTGCAAAAGAAACTGGCTCAACGTTTTCATCAGAGATAATTCTAAAGTCGCTATTTAAAATTTTGCTTATTTCAAGAGAGATACGACATATTTTTTTGTGAAAAAAATATATACTATGGGGGAGTATGAATAAAAGACCAGATATATGGAAATCAACAGTAATTTAGAACGCTACCATTCTCATCAGTTCGATGAGGGAAACCCTCTGGCTCAAAATAAAATTCTAATAGCGACCATCTTAACTGCCTTAATGATGATTTTTGAAATTGTGGGTGGATGGATATTTAACTCCATGGCACTTTTGGCTGATGGCTGGCACATGAGTTCACACATGGTTGCGTTAGGGCTGGCTTATTTTGCTTACAAAATGGCCCGCCGTTATGCCTATGACAAACGCTTTAGTTTCGGAACGTGGAAAATAGAAATTTTGGGGGGATATAGTAGTGCAATCATATTAATGGTTGTTGCTATCTTGATGGGAGGTCAGTCTATTGATCGATTGCTCCATCCCGTCGATATTCATTACAATGAAGCGATTCCTATTGCTGTTGTCGGTTTGGCTGTCAATATAATCTGCGCATGGTTATTACATAATACTCATGAACATGATCACCATCACGATCATGAGCATAGTCACCACCACCATGATCATCATCACGATTTAAACCATAAGGCTGCGTTTATTCATGTGGTTGCCGATGCCGTAACTTCGGTATTAGCCATAGTTGCACTTATTGCTGGTAAATATTTTGGATGGAACTTTTTAGATGCTTTATTGGGGATCGTGGGTGCCATACTGGTTGCGCAGTGGTCTTGGGGGCTTTTACGTGACACAGGAAAAACTTTATTAGATGCTGAAATGTCACATCCAGTTGTTGCTGAAATACAAGAAGTGATTGAACAATTGCCCCAAGTGAAAATTACGGATTTACACGTATGGAAAGTGGGTAAAGAAAAATTTTCATGCATTTTGGCTTTAGAAACGAATAGATCAGATTTAACACCTGATTTGGTCAAAAAAGCGTTGTCTATTCATGAAGAAATTGTCCATGCCAGTGTAGAAATACATTTTGTCTGAGCCTCTCTGTAGAGTTTCGATTAAATCACTGCTAAAATCCACAGCATTGTCATTGGGGAGTAGCCATTCCTAGTACCCAACTAGGAAGAACACGTCAACAAACTTGAGATCAGTGTCTCATGGCGTGTTCAGCCACTGTATATATACAGTATGAGCTAGGCGAGACCTTTGGCCGCAACGTACTTTGCTAGTCGGGCGAGGAGCGTTGTCGCGCCAATGGTTTCTTATTCGCCCGGCTGGAACTATTCCTATGCTCCTCACTTTAATCTTATTCTTTTTGTCCGCCGGGGCAATTTACCTAGCCTGTGAATATTTCGTTAACGGAATTGAATGGTTTGGTAAACGTCTTAATCTTGGTGCAACCGCAGTAGGTTCAGTGCTCGCAGCTTTTGGTACAGCGTTACCAGAGAGTGCGGTGACTTTCATGGCCGTGGTATTTGGTAATACTCCAGAACAAAAAGACCTTGGTGTTGGGGCTGCCATGGGTGGTCCACTTGTTTTGGCTACCTTGGGTTACGCCGTAGTTGGTCTGGTATTAATCCTTCATCGTAAGAAGTTGGCCCGAACCTCACATAAAGTACAAGTTGATTACGCTCGTTTAAGTCGAGATCAAGTTTCATTCCTTGCCATCTTTGTATTAAAAGTAGCGCTTGGTTTAGTGGCTTTTGCAATCAAGCCTTGGTTAGGCGTGTTGTTTTTAGCGGCTTATGCAGCTTATGTCTGGCGTGAGATTAAGGAAGCTGACACAGCCTCAGATGAAGAAGAACTTGAACCCCTCAAATTTCGTCCAAATACAGACGAACCATCTTTAGGTTGGGCTGGTCTACAAGTATTAGTGGCTTTAGTTGTGATTAGCTTTGCATCACACACTTTTGTCGCTCAACTTGAAGCGATTGGCACACTCCTAAAATGGCCGCCTCACATAGTCGCCTTGTTACTAAGCCCCGTAGCTACTGAATTACCTGAAATCATGAATGCTCTGATTTGGGTACGCCAAGGCAAAGAGCGTTTAGCTTTAGCGAATATTTCTGGGGCGATGATGATTCAGGCTACCATACCGAGTGCATTGGGGATATTCTTCACACCGTGGCGCTTTGATTCGCTGTTATTAGCATCGGGCATTATCACCACATTGGCTATTATATTTCTTTGGAGCTTGTTCCGACGTGGTGTAGTCAACGATCGATCGTTGGTCGCAGTAAGTGGTTTGTATGCTGTTTTTGCATTTCTAGTTGTCATTTATCTTTGATAAAACTGAATGATTTATCCTTACTTTTTAATGATCTAATTTAAAATAAATGTCATTTTGTGTGCTTTACTGCAAGAGGGTTGAGCACTATCCTTTGCCTGCTGTTCTACATTACCAGTCGGTTTTGATGGACCGATTTCATAGAAGCACTAAAGGTTTCATACTTTTAGTGTTTAGCTCCTCGTGCTCTCTCTACGTGGAATGATTTGACCCATAAAGTTGGACCGTTAATTAAGCGGTTTTAAAAACTGATTTCTGTATTGTACAGGGGATAAACCTTGTAGCTTCATCTTATTATTTTTTAAAGCTGTTTATTCGATGAAAAATAATAATTTAAATGATACAGCTTATACTTTGCTTTGTTATTGCTGAGCGACCACATGATAATGAAGAGTTCCTGCTATTACTATCTCACAACTGAATATTACAATGGGATCTGTTAAATTTGATGATCTCGGTCATTATTACTTTTTAAGTAAGCGAGGTTTGAAATGAATGAAATATGGGGATATCATTATAAAGAGGGATGGACTCACCAGCATAATTTTATTGCCGCTTACCTCACTTTATTTAATGAAAAGGATATATCTAAAGCTATAATTGCACTTGGATATTTTGGAAAATTTGGGGTTTATCAAATAGATGATTCAATACTTGGAAATCCAATAGAAGTATATGAGTTACAAAATGATTCTACACTCCCAAAATATTTAATTGAATATTGTCCAATAGGGGCTAATGTAGATTATTTTGTAGCATATAATATGCCAAGTTTAATTGATCTTTTAAATAAGTTAGCCCCATTAGTTCATGCAGTAACAGCATGTAATCAAATTAATGATACACTTTTGAATTAAAAAAATAATAAAATCAATAAATTAAATTTTAATAAATTCTAGCTGCCAAATTTTTTAATTTTAATATTTTTTTAAATAAATTTTACATTCTTGTTTCATTAAATCACTTGTCTATAAGAAAATAATAGATTAGTCAATTTCATTAGTTTATTCAAGATCAAGTTGATTATCATCTTTGGTTACTTTGATTTTTAACTTTTTATATTTTCGTTTGTTTGGATCAATTGCAGAATTCATGACTTCATCTGCGAAAGATGAGCATAACATCAATTTTGTGTATGCTCGGTAACCTATCAAAATTCTGCGTAGTGGATAGTCCGTTCTTGCAGAGTGGGTCATTGCAGCATATAGATATTTATCTAATCAAAGAAGGGTTGTTTTTTAAATGATGTAAAAATTGGAAAGAAAAGCCTTAAGATTACATATTAAAGTATTTTAAATATACAATTTCTTATTTTATTACCTGTAAATTTAAGTAGATAAAATAAAATTAAAATATTTTGTTAAATGGTGAAAATTACGGATAATAAACCTTGCTTCAAGCAACAGGTTTATGTGTATTATAGATAATTGCGATCAATTATTGGCGGTGGCATAGTTGATAGTCAAAAAGAAAGGCTGATCAAAATACTTTCAAAGTAGACAACCATTATTCTGATCATGGTTCTCAATATAATAAAGAGTATTTTCATTTAGATAGGTAAATAACTTGACTTCTATCAGGAAAAAAAGAGTTGAATTAATACTGAATTTGAGATTTTAGTTACCTAAATTAAAATAAATAATTTACTCAAAAAGAGGGTTGGTTTTGAGGCTATCTTCTTAATTAAAATAAATTTTAAATATTTTTAGATTTAATTTTTGAAATTTATTTATACATAATTATTCATTAATCTAATTTTTTATCATGTAATCTAAAGAAAATCATTTAGTTCAAATTTTAGGTGTCTATATGGGAGATCGATCAATTGAAAAAGATAAAATTTTGAATTATCTCACCAAACAAAATGCAGAGAAAGAAATCGAGTGCGAGTGGCTACGGGATATTATTATTCGGTTAATTGATGAGATTGAAGATGGCCGCTTACAAGTACAGCTAATTCGACAAGTAAATGAAGAACTTGTGTTATTAATACAAACACATATCGACGCAGATTTTAATTCAAAAGATTTAACTAAATTTAAAAATTAATTAGATTGTAAATTTTTCGAAACAATAATATATGTAATGGAGTAGATTTGATTGGAGAGTGGTTGAGTTTAGAAAAATTTAATGCTAAGAATTTGGCATTGCAATAGATTAATTTGAAAATAATATCATGTATAGTTTTTGAATTTTCATAAAATGAAATAATTTTTACTATAAAAAATAATATTCAAGAAGCCAAATATATTTGGCTTCTTGAATATTATTTAAATTTCATCTACTTATTTTTTTCTTCATTGTTTTTAGTTGATGAGGAGTTTCCTGATTTAGGGGAGTGGACCGGTTTTTCAGTTGTTTCCTCATTAGGTTTTGAATTAGAATCATTTTGATTTTGGGTTGCTTTTTTTGAAAAGTCTTTGAAATCAGACATTTTAAACTTCTTAATAAGTGTAGGGAAACTTGATAGTACACCTTTAACTGACTTACATTACGGTAGTTATGGAAGGAGTATGTAGAGATATGTTCCTTTATATACTTTAATATCGAAATGATACTTAAAAAACTTATATGTTAGTTAGAGTAGTGAAATTGAAATGTAGGAAATGCATGAATTAACAAAGATTTTAAATTTATTTTACTTAACTTTCTTAAAATATAAACATAATTTAATATTTATATCATGTTTTTAAATAAATGTGATAAAGTTGTTTCTGTTTTTACATAAATGTTGTTGTTTTTTCAAATTTATATTTAAAATTTACATATTAATACATTATATTCATCATAATTTAATTTGTAGAATAACTATATAGGCGCTCTTCCTGAAGAGATGGAGATAAAATGCCCTTACATATAATAATAGCAGAACGAGTCTATCAAAAAATTTCTGATAAAAAACTACTGTCAGATCGACTTATGGATCGATTAAATGATTTAATTCATATAATTCGTGATGAAATTAAAAATACTCCTTTTAAACTCAAATATAACTTTATTGATTTTGAGGAGTGTTTGAGTAAACCTATGCAAGATTGTGTAGTAAAACTTGATTTAAGTCTAATCCCTGCTTATAAAAATAAAGATGAATACATCCTTTGGTTGGCAAGTTTTATTGAAAAAATTACAACTGGAGGAAAGCCAACACTTCCACCTATTCGAAATTTTATTCCTTTGGGTTTTAAATTTTACGATAATTCTGGAGTGATCATTACATGTGAACCAAACAGTGAGATTGAAAATCTAATTACAAATTATTTTAAATCCAAAGACTTTAAAAGAATTATAAAGAACAAAAAACACTATTTATAAGCTAGAAGTAGCTGACCACTACACTTCTATATCCCTTTTTATTAGTAGCCGCTTTTTTTGGGCGGTTTTTTAATAATTTTACTCACTCAGGTCTAAAAGTGTTTCTTTATCTATATTTTATAATTTTTATTTATCTAGATTGTGAAATTTATAATCAAAATTTTAAAGTTTTCTTGAGAATGTTTTAATAATTAAAATTTTTAATTAGTGGTGAAGCAAAAATTAAAATAATAGAAAATATAGGAATTTAAAATATTTATTATTATGATAATAAACAACAGTATCACATTTGGATACACTTGTATTGTATCTATGTAAAGGTAAAAGGACTATGTTTATTAAGTGTTAGATAATCATCTACACACCATTAAATAGGAGAGACTCTAATGTCTCAGGACCAAGTTAAAAGCGATCAAGACAAATCAAAAGAGCAACAACAGCAGCAACAAGATGGTAAAGAGTTTGAACCTAAAACTCCTGATCAAAAAGATGTAGAGAAACTAAATAAAAATGAGAAAAAATCATAATATAATAAATTATATTTTTTCTTAAAAATGGTTGGTGGAAAGAATAACTATTCTTTTGCCAATTTATAAAATTAAGAGGAATATTTTAATATGTATTTTATTATATTACTTTTAATTTTTGCTTATATTTTGTTTAAACTTTTTTCAAAAGTTAACTTGGAGCTCCCTGAAAGTACTCTCAAAATAGCTGGAAAAATATTTACAGAAAATAAAGATTTTTTTGAACATGAAATAATTGTAATTTTATACCAAGAAGAATTAATAACTTTAGTCGGCAATGAAAATAGTGATAAAATGAAGGTTTTTAAAAATGCTGTGATATGTCTCGAAAAAGAAACAAATAAAATCGCAGTATATATAGATACTTTAAGGGTCGGATATCTTAATAAAATAAACTCCTCTAGTTTTGTTAATTTTTTAAAAATAAAAGGTTTTAGTGAGAGAGATGCTTTTGAAGTTGATGCAGTTATAATTAGTGAAGAATCAAACCAATGGAGTGTGAAGCTAGACATACCATACGATATGGAAAAGTTTAGATTTGATAAATACTAAACTCCAATAAGTATTGGGTTGATTTTTTATAAGATATATTTTGGTACATTTTTTTTAGTATTGGAAGTAAAAAAAGATCATAATTAATTGTAGTGATAATAAAAAGGAGAAAAGATATGGAACTTAGAGCTGTAAAAATGCATAAAATGTTTAGAGAGTTTCATGAAGAAAAAGAACTCGGCTATATGGGGGAATATGATGAAAAACATAATCTTGTAGCGATATATAATATTTTAAAAGAAAAAATGAAGAAAATAGACGGAACCTATCAATGGATTCTACCTTCATCAGGTGAGGTATTTTTTGTTGAGGAAGACCCAATCTATATTCGTTAATTAATTTTATCGTTATTTTAAGCAGGGAAAACACCTGTTTATAAACTAAATTTTAATAATAAAACTGAATTATTTATCCTCACTTTTTAGTGATCTAATTTAAAACAAATGTCATTTTGTTTGCTTGACTGCAAGAGGGTTGAGCACTATCCTTTGCGTGCTGGCCTACATTGCCAGTCGGTTTTAGCAGACCGTTCCGAAAAGCATTAAAGGTTTTATACCTTTAGTGTGTACACCCTCGCGCCCCCTCTACGGTGGAACGGAGGGGGACACCTTCGGGTGTGCTGGGTTTTTTCGGCCAGTCTGCTAACCCCCTTCGTTCTGCCACCATAATTTTAATGTCTGGCAGAACTCTCAATAAAAAGGAGTTGGCTTTGTACATTCTTAATTTCTTGGCTCTCGATGCCAAAAGCTATAACGACACAACTTAAAAATTTAAAGCAGCTTGATCACCCTAGGGTTTTCAGGCTTTAAGTCATTACGGCTCAAAAAACTTGCATTAACAATAAAACTTGAGATGTGCCAAGCACAGTCTTTACGGCTTTGCTGTGCCTTTTTTTCTCCCAAAAAGGGCACAGGCTTTTTTCATCTCTTTTACATACAACAAAAATTTAATTTATAACGGTAAAACTATGCCAAATTTAGAAATGTCTTCCAAAAAATTACATATTATTGATACCTCCATTCGTCTCTTAACGACTTATGGGTTTCACACAGCAGGTGTTGACCTGATTGTGAAAGAGTCAGAAATACCCAAAGCCACGCTTTATAACTATTTCGGCTCGAAAGAAGGTCTGATTGAAATGTGTATTGTCTTTCAAAAAAGCCTACTCAAAGAAGAAGTGCTTGCCATTATTTACTCAAATCGTTATCGAACCTCAAGTGATAAACTCAAAGAAATTATCCGTTTACATGTCGATTTAAATAGTCTTTACCACCTTTTGCTTAAAGCCATTTTTGAAATAAAACTGCTTCATCCAACGGCTTACCGTATGGCAGTTGAATATCGAAAGTGGCTACTTCGAGAGCTTTTTGATTTGGTCTTTAGTCTGGAAACCAATGCATTTAATCCTGATGCTCATATCGTCTTAAACTTAATTGATGGCTTGATGCTACAGGTTTTAAGCTCTAATAGTTTGGATGAAAGGGATGTGGCTATAGAGAGTTTTTTTAAGATACTTATTTGAGATAAGTTCATTATTCATATAAATAGAGATAAAAGTCATTTTATTGACCTCTTAAAAATATATTAGTTAAAAATCTGATTACTTCAAATCAACCAGATTTTTTAACTATTGTTCAATTAAGGATTGTGATCTTTGGGATAAATCTGATCGAAATAAGCTGCTTAGGCGATAAGATAGATAAATATTTTTTTGATATTCCAATAAATAAGGTTTTAAAGCTTCTTTAATATTCTCAGCGTTTTTAGATTCCGTAATAATACGGGTCTATACCAACAGCTATATAATTTTCCTGAATAAAGAGCTGAGTAGCAGTGTTTAGAATGATTTCTCGTTTTGATTGTTTTTTAAATTTTATTTCTGCGTTCATAATAGGGTTATTGCAATGAGTTGCAGTGTTAAGTTTGTTATTTCAGTGGACAGATGGTGGTTAGACTAGTAGCCGTGAATGAAAGTTAGATAAAAATAGACAGAACTGTACGTATTTAATAGAATATATTATTTTCTAATTTATATAAACGTAATGTTTAATAATATTTCCTATATTTTAGAGAGTTTTGGTTTTCTCTCACAACATCGTTCGGTATATCTCCAGTTTTCAGATGCCTCCTTAAATAGTCAGGTTTTTTTACAACGCATAGATGGGCAACATTATCTTAATCAAGGCATGTCAGCAGAGCTGATTTGTTTATCAACTAATGCTCATATTGCACTTAAACAATTTATTGGGGTGCAGGTTGCTGTTGATCAGATAACAGATCAAGGAAGTTTTTTCCGTACTACAGGTATTATTACGGGAGCATCGCAGGGGCAAAGTGATGGTGCTCTAACCTTATATAAGCTCACCATAAATGATCCAACCTATCTCTGGCATAAACGCAGAAATAGTCGTGTGTTTATGAACAAGAGTGTGAAAGAAATTACTGAGAGTCTGTTTCAGGAATGGCAGGGGAAAAGTCCATTATTTGCATCTAGTCTGACTTTAGATTTAAGCGGGTTGAAACAGACATACGATATCCGTCCTTTTATTATGCAGCTCAATGAAAGTGACTATGACTTTTTAACCCGGCTTTGGCGTAGCGAAAGTATTAACTGGCTCATTGATGAAGCTGAGCTGACTGTACCAAGCAATACAGATCATATTCAGCCACAAAAGTTACGCCTCATTGACGACAATAGCCAATATCAGGCGCTGACCAGAAGAACGATCCGTTACCATCGAAGTCATGCAACCGAACAATTTGACAGCATGACCAGTCTGATCGCTGGTCGTAGTTTGCAGCCGACTTCTGTTTTTGTGCAGCGTTGGCAGTCAGATGTATTACAGCAAACAGATGGGGCAGGTAGTGTACAAAGTACACATCAACATAGTGCTAACTATGACAATCAACGTTTAAGTCTCGAAGATGCATGGCACTTTAGTCCTGCATGGATGCAAGATTTAAAAGGGGAAGATGGTGCAACATCCGCAAGTAATCAACAATTGGAAAAATTTAACCAGAACCTAAGTGCTCACCATGATGCCCAGTCTAAGCAATTTATTGCTCAAACCTCGGTACGAGATACACAAGTTGGCTACTGGTTTGAACTGAATGAACACCCTGAAATTGATCTGCATAGTGGGGCAGATAAAGAATTTCTGATCATTGGTAAGCATTACTACAACCAAAATAACTTACCGAAAGACCTAAACCAGCAACTTCAAGCATTAGTTCAACAAAGCCATTGGCAAGTTGGTCATACAGACGAGCGCCAAGGCAATGAACTAGTTTTACAACGTCGCAATATCAAGACAGTTCCAGAATATCAGCCATTACACGATCGACCAGAAGCCTCTGTACAACGTGCCCGTGTAGTGGGGCCAGAAGGTGAAGAAATTTATGTTGATCAATGGGGACGTATTAAAGTCCGCTTCCTGTTTACCCGAGCCGATGACCATCGCCATGATGGTGGGGCTGGAAGTAACGACAATGACACTGATTCGGCTTGGGTTGATGTTTTAACCCCGTGGGCTGGAAAAGGTTATGGGGCACGCTTCTTGCCACGTGTTGGTGAGATCGTGGTGATTGATTTCTTTGATGGCAACATCGACCGACCATTTGTGGTGGGACGTATTCACGAAGCTGAACGGCATCCAACGCAGTTTGACCAGAAAGGACAACTACCAGACACTAAAAAGCTGAGTGGCATTTGTTCACAAGAAGTTGATGGTAAAGGCTTTAACCAACTCCGCTTTGATGACACTACAGGTCAAATTAGTGCTCAGCTACAAAGCAGTCATGGGGCTAGTCAGTTAAACTTAGGTAACTTAAGCCATCCAAAAGACAGTGCGACAAGCGAAGATCGCGGCGAAGGCTTTGAACTTAGAACTGATCAATGGGGTGCAGTTCGAGCTGGAAGTGGTTTACTCATTACTACGCATAAACAAGATCAAGCTCAAGGCACGCATTTAGACGCAGCCGACGTCAAGCAACAAATAGAAGGTGGCCTTAATAATGCCAAGGCACTCAGTGAAGTTGCGAAAAACCAGCAAACTGACCCACTGGATATGCTTGAGAACATTCAGGCTTTCTTAGAAATTCTCAAACAAGAAGATCCTAAAAAGGCTGCTGAGTTTCAATCAGCGGTAATGCTGTTGGCCTCTCCAAAAAGTATTGTTCTAGCCAGTAATGAAGATATTCATATAGGTGCGGATGGTCAGTTAAGCCAAAGTGCTGGAGATAGCATTAACCTAAGCACTCAAAAGAACCTGATTGCACACGCCCAAAATAAAATTAGCCTTTTTGCAGCACAACAAGGGGCTAGACTCTATGCGGGTAAGGGCAAAGTTGAGATACAGGCACAAGCGGATGGGGCTGACTTTATTGCCCGTAAGGGAGTTCAAATTATCTCGACGGAAGATACTGTTTATATTACTAGTCCAACTGAAATTAATCTGACTGCAAATGGGTCTCAAGTGAAACTCAATGGTTCAGGCATTTTCCCTGTCAGTGGTGGCAAGTTTGAAGTGAAGGCTGGGCAGCATAAGTTTATGGGAGGCGGGAGTGCGAATGCGAATGTTCCTGCGTTGCCGAAATTAGAATTTGCTCAATCTCCTTATTCTGCTCAATATCAATTATTTAAAGCAGATGGGAGAAATTTTCAAGGTTATAAATACTCTATTTATGACTCAAAAAATAACTTAATAAAGCAAGCCGTTACTGATAATCAAGGTTTGACTGAACAAGTAGTGACTGAGAATAGAGAAAGAATCATAGGTTATAAATCTGTAATGAGAGAAAGTGAGCGTATTACTGAGAATTGGGAAGCTAAGCTGGAACAGGTGGCTAAGAAAATGAGTTCAGGAGGAAAATAATTATGCTTCCTGTAGTGATTGGAATAATTGAACTGGCTGGATATGCCATAACAGCGTATGAGTTGTATCGTACAGCAGCAAATGCTTACGATGACGTTAAAAACTATCAAGATAATATTAAAAAGGCAAAAGAAGAAATTAAGAAAATAATGAAAAATCTTGATAAGGAGATTACTGACAAGATTGATCGGCAAAGTGAAAAAGTATTATTAACGACGTTAACCACTGGTGATAAACAAACTAATGCTACAAAGTCGGCCTCTGGAAGACCACAGGTAAAAAGTAATGTAATTACTGCGGCAATAAAGCAGAAAATTCCTTTTAGACCTATTATTAGCCAAATATGTGAGAAAGCGGATCATTTGCCGATGATCCAGTTAAGAAAACAAAAAGGTAAAAAATTAAAAGATGTTATTCCTAAAAGTAAGGTAGATATTGTTGCAAAGTTATTAAAAATGACGGCTCAAGAATTAGCCGGAGCCAGTGTTGATGAATATATTATTATTAGACTAAAGCAGCTTGCCGTAAACTTTATGTTTGAGTTTATGGATGAACTTCTAAAATGGCGTAGTCCTTTAAAATCAGAAGTATGTTTTGGTTATGAGATAAAAACTAAGAAATATTTAGCTCCCCAGTTAGCGGGACAGACACGTATAAAAAGGGTGGGTTCAGAACTAAATCCATTTTGGCCGATGCCTTATAAAGGTAAAGGTGTAATTGGTGCAGATATTATTATTCCTGAATATCGTGGTGAACCTTTAACTTTGAGTAATATTTTTGCGTTGGTTGAAATTAAATTTCAGAATGATGTGATTAAAGATAGTCAATTCCAAGCATATAATGATTTGAAGCTACAATGCGCAAAAGCCAAATTTACTAGCAAAGTTACTGCCAATGAAGGGTTTAAACTATCATTGTTCCGATATCCTGAGGATGCTGGAATGTTAGAAGAGAAGAAACCAGCCCAAAGTAAAACTAAAGGAGTTACTGGGAAAAAATGAGTACGTCGGAATTATTTTTATCTGAAAATGAAATTAAAAGTTTTTTATCTGGATTTGATCAGAATAGTGATTATATGTATGGTTATGAAGGGGAAGAGTTTGGCATTTGCCCATTTATAACATTCTATATTTTAAATAGTGATGATGAGCTGCTTTTAATTACCGATAAAATTTTATCTATTTGTAATGTTTTGGAAGAAGAAATAATTGATAAACCACTAAACTTATTCTATCGAAATGAAGATAGCCATTGGAAGAAAATTGTTAAAAAGAAACCAAATAAGAAAGATATCATAAATGACGTGACTAAAACCTTAGATTCAGATTTATTTTATTTTATCGGGGCATCAAGTGCTGACTCAAATCTACAAAGTGCACAATGGGCATATTCGGCGATGTTATCCCAGGCTAGCGCCTACTCTTATTTAAAGATTACATTTAGTAGTAAATGGTATAAAAATAATAAAAATAAGTGGGAAGAATTTGTTGAAAGATGCTTGAAAGAATTTAATCCAATTCAATCATATAGTGGATATGAAATTGGAAATAGCACACAACTATCATCAATTTCTCCAGAGTTTGAAACAGCAGAAAGAATATTTACCGATTACTTTTACGGATTAGATATTGATCATCCAGCTGCTATGGCATTTCATTCTCATTATGATGAAGATGGTTTTGAATATTTACCTGTTCTTGGAGCTGGGTTACGAACTCCAACATGGTGTTTTTTACTTTCCCCTTATTGGATAGACAAATTAGAGTTAAGCGAGGAGCAAATCCGCCTAAAACTCAATGATTCACGAATCAAGATTACTAAATTATCAGATCCAACAGATCCCGAAAAATTTAGTCTGTGGATTCGACTTGGAGAATTGTCACTTTACCCAGTCGAAGAGGGTATTCCAGATTTATTGATAATGGCAAATGAGCTTATTAAGCCAATCCGTTGCAATGATTTAAAATTAACTACTTTAGATGCATGGGATGATGATCCAAACCCAAGATTTGATATAGAGAACTCTCCACATTGGATTGCTCGCTTTGATAAAGATAGTGATTGGCCTGAAGGAAAACGAGTTAATAAGCTTCATGCAGTACAGTTAGAACAAAATAAAATTAAGGTACTAGCTGGAGAAATTTGTCCGAAAAAAGGCGAGTGGTATAGTCCTGCAAATAATATGGAAAAGCGCTACTTTGCAGAGGGTGAAATCATGCCAGAGATTAAAGATAACCCTTGGGGTGAAACCATTTGGTATTTAGATAACGAAAATGAATAATATTTTTATTTATTTAATTTATTAATAAGGAGCCTATCTAGCGGATAGGCTTTTTCATGTATGCAAGTGTGTATACGAGGAATTAAATAAAGTCGAAATACAGGCATAAGGTGATGGAGCTGATTTAATTGTTCGTAAAGACCAAGTTCAGTAGCAAAGCTACAAGCCAATGAGAGATTTAAATTATCATTGTTGAGCTATCCCGAAGATGAATCAACTACACAAGCTAAAGAGTCGAAGCCAGCTACAACGAATAAAAAGCGTAAAACCAATTAAGGAATATTACATGAGTACTTCTGAAACTTATTTAAATGATGAAGAGATTTTTGAATTAGTACGGGATATTCCACTTGATACTTCAATTATTTATGGTGAGGAAGATCAGGAGTTTGGTATTTGTCCATACATTACCTTTTATATTTATCATCAAGATGATGAAGTGGAAGACGTAGCCAATAAAATCATAGATATTTATGAAGAGTTTGAAAATGAAATAATTGATAAGTTATTTAAATTGAAATATAGGTGTAATTCAAGTGCATGGAAGAAAGCTGATAAATGGCAAAGAACTCGTCAGCAATTACTGGATGAAATGTATGAAAGCTACAAAAAGTATTCTGTTTATTTTATAGCTGCAACGACAGCGGACTCACCAGTTCAAAGTGCAAGATGGGCTTTACAAGGTATTATTAGGAATAATGGTTTAAGATATTCTAGTTTAAAACTGTCTTTTAATGAAAAATGGTACAAAGAGCATAAAAAACATTGGTATCAGTTTGTACAGCAATGCCTAATTAAACTCAATCCAATACAGGCCTATAGTGGTTATGAAATTGGTGGTACACCTGCAAGTTTTAATTATAATTCACCTGAATTTGAAATCGTAGAGCGCATTTTTAGTGATTATTTCTATGGTTTAGATATCGATCATCCTAGTAATATGAGCCATACCCATGATGATCCAGATGGCTTTATCTACACACCATCATTAGCAGCAGGAATACGTACTCCTACATGGTGTTTTTTACTTTCACCTTATTGGATCGACAAATTAGGCTTAAGCGAGGAGCAAATCCGTTTAAAACTCAATGATTCACGAATCGAGATTACTAAATTATCAGATCCAACAGATCCTGAAAAATTTAGTCTGTGGATTCGACTTGGAGAATTGTCACTTTACCCAGTCGAAGAGGGTATTCCAGATTTATTGATAATGGCAAATGAGCTTATTAAGCCAATCCGTTGCAATGATTTAAAATTAACTACTTTAGATGCATGGGATGATGATCCAAACCCAAGATTTGATATAGAGAACTCTCCACAATGGATTGCTCGCTTTGATAAAGATAGTGATTGGCCTGAAGGAAAACGAGTTAATAAGCTTCATGCAGTACAGTTAGAACAAAATAAAATTAAGGTACTAGCTGGAGAAATTTGTCCGAAAACAGGTGAGTGGTATAGTCCTGCAAATAATATGGAAAAGCGCTACTTTGCAGAAGGTGAAATCATGCCAGAGATTGAAGATAATTCTTGGGGTGAAACCATTTGGTATTTGATTGAATAAAAGAATGCCCGTAAGGGCATTTTTTATTTAATTGGGTTTCACTGACTTTTACTGATGAAACTGATCAAGAATATTCAACAAACTACATGGTTTTTAAGATAAATGATGATGTCAAAAAAACCATGCAATTTTAGAAATAGGCGCTTTAAAGTGCCCAAAATTTATTTAACTCGATACCATGTTTGGTTGCGACCAATTGCAGAAATACCAATGTAGCCACGAGCAGTAAGTTTTTCACCATCTGGTGCTACTGTTACGCTAAAGCGATAGGTGCGATCAGACTGAGGGTCGAGAATAGATCCCTTGTCATATTTATTTTGGCCTACATTTTTTAAATTTTTGACGATGGTTAAACCAATCAAAGATTTGTTTTTGTAGGTACCTTCACACATCGTACATTTATTGGCTTCACTTGGAACAAGGATTTTTTCGATATTCGCAGTTAAAACACCGTTTTTATCTTCGCTAAATTTTATGAGTGCTCTAGGCTGATTGGTTTCATCATCAATGGTTTTCCAGAAAGTGCCATTAAGTTTGTCGGCAGCAAATGAATGAACCGAAAAAGAGCTGAGTAAAAGTAGGAATAGATATTTTTTCATAACAATCATTTCTCAAATTAACAAATAGGGTGGCTTTAACTGCCAAAATTATTCATTTTAAAGTCAACTTTACAGCCTTCTTTGTTTTGAATCTAGAAGGTTAACATTATGCAAAATTGTATTATGTTCTTCAGATGTTACTTTGATCGTTTTTTTTATGCAATTGCGAGAATGGACAGAATTATCAGACTTTTAAATTTCTCGTAAGTAGATGGGTAGTCTATTTATTTTATAGTTGAGAAGTATGGCTAGAACGTATTTTTTATTCGAGAAAAAGACAACTTAGAATAATATTTTTGTATTCTTCTAAGCAAACTCACTCAAGTGTAATACGAATTAGCTCGAGTCATTTATCTCTAATTTCTCATCCTGACCAAGTGTTTAATCTTATTGATAAAGCCGCTAAAAGCTTTAAATGATGTGAGTGATAGAGATATTTAAAAACACGCTATCAATCCTTTAAGTTGCAGCTTAGCAAATTGTTATGAACGAAACCTTGTTAAGCTGCATGAATAGAGCCGAATGATAGTACTGACTTTGTGAAGCTATGATTAGAAATTTGTATCATGTAAATTATTAATAAATGACATAATTATTTTATTTAACAATGATTTAGTTCTGATTTCCAGTTTTAAGAAAACATAGTGGAATTTTTTTTCTCAGGTTATAAAGAATTGCTTAATTTCTTTTTAAGAAAGTTGTTTTAGTTTTTGCCAACTACTACATTAATTTTGAATTATTACTTTTATGTATAAGAAGAAATTGTACGTTTGCTTGAGTACTTCGTTGCTATTCACACTTTGTTTATCTGGGTGTGTGAGTTACCAAGCTTTGTCACTGCCCACCACGACACAGTATCACGATCTAACGGTTGATCGTGCTTTGCTGAATCCTTTTCCTGCTTTAAAGGCGCATCCATTTAATCCAGAACTTGGGCTAGATGCACTGAATATTGCAATGCTGGCAGTGAGCAACAATCCAGAACTTCAACTCGCACGGAAAGATACAGGCGTTGCTGAAGCACAGGTATATTCCGCAGGCTTATTACCAGATCCTCAATTGAGTTTATCACGCGATATTCATGTGGCCGCTGGATATCAAGCCGCTTCTAGCATTGGTTTGAGTTATGATTTTATTGGTTTATTGACGCATTCTTTAGCAAAAAAACAGGCGAAGGAAAGCCTACATCAGTCTGAGCTGAATTTACTGTGGCAAGAGTGGCAGGTAGTAGGTCAAGCACAGTTATTAATGTCCCGATTACAAATGCAGCAAAAAACACTGCCAGTCTTATTGCAAAATCAAGCAATCGCAAAAGACCGCGTGAATCGCATGATGAAAGCCATGCAAACGGCTGGAGTGACACGTGATCAGGTGAATGCAGATGTGGTTGCATTACAAGCAGTAAATAGTCGTATTGATGACTTAAAAACAGCCCATCAAGCAGCACTTCATGATTTAAATGCATTGCTGGGCTTAGCAGCAGGCACACAACTCAATTTAAAATTTGATGATCAGGACATGAGTCAAGCACCTAAAGTTGTGAATCCTCAACTCATTCAGGTCGCACTGGATCATATCAATACACATAGACCTGACTTATTGGCCTTGCGTAAAGGTTATGACAGTGAGGATGCCAAGCTACGTCAGGCCATCTGGTCTCAATTTCCTTCACTGAATGTTGGTTTAACACGAGCGAAAGACTCTTCGGGCATTTCCAGTCAAAGCCTAGGCATTTCATTAAATTTGCCAATATTTAATGGTAATCGAGGCAATATTGCTGTGGAAAAGGCCACCAGACAACGTATGTATGCAGAATATCAGTCACGTTTAAATCAGACGGTTTTTGCAGTACAGCGTTTGCAAGCAGAGCAACAGCAGAATGTTGCTGTTTGGCAAGATCGCTACCTTCGTTTAAAGCAGTTGCAGCAAGATGTAGAGAAAGCTGCCCCAGCACATCAACAACGTTTAATCGATGATCAAATTTGGCTTACCTTGCAGAACAATATGCTCAGTCAAAAGCTGGATTTGCTTAATCTAGAGCAAACAATTCGTGAGCAAGCAGTTGGATTAAATACGTTATTAGGATTGCCCGTACAGCAATCTGCTGGAGTTACACCATGATTAAACAGAATGTTTTTATTTTTGCCATCTTGGTAACGAGTGCCTCGAGTAGCGGATTGGTATTTGCCGAGAGTGAAGATCAGCCTAAAAAGGAGGTGGAACCTGTTGCTTTGGTGCGGACCCAGCTTCCTGTTAAAAAAGCATTGATGGATACACTTACTGTATATGGCAGTATTCAAAATCCACCACAAGCTATTTATAACGTCAACTTGTCTCAAGCTGGTCAGATTACAGCGATTTATGTCAGCTCAGGGCAATATGTTCGTAAAGGACAAGCCTTACTGACCATTAAAACTGATCCACAGCTCATTATGAATACCACACAAGCACAATCTGCCGTGGTATTTGCTCAAGGCGAACGCCAACGGGTTGCCAGTTTGGTGAATGCGCGTTTGGCGACTCAGTCGCAACTTGCTACTGCTGAAAAAGCGCTAACTGATGCTAAGGCAGCATTAAATGCTTTGCAACAACAGGGCGGAGCACGTAAAACTCAAACTATTCATGCGACTGCCGATGCACAGGTCAACAGCATGAATAATCAGGTGGGAGATCATGTGGCTGCGGCAACGACCATTATGCAGTTGGGTAAAACTGCAACGCCACAAGCGGTAATTGGGATTGCTCCAGACATGCTGAACCGTTTACGGGTGGGTATGCCTGTGACTATTAGTCCTGCACTTGCTACAGGGCAGACAGAATCTTTGCAAGGGAGCATTCTGCGAATTGATGGTGCAATCAATCCGCAAACAGGTCGGGTCGATATTCCAGTACAACTCAAACATAGTTTATCGGGGCGCTGGCGTATTGGTGTCCCAGTTAAAGCGATATTGCAATTAAACAGCTTGCAACAGAAGGGGCAAAACGGCTGGGTTGTACCACGCAATACAGTATTGCAGGATCAGCAGGGTCATTATATTTATCAGGTGAATAAAAATCATGCGGTACGCGTACCAGTGCAACTCGGTGTACAAACCAACAAAGAAAGCATGATCTATGGGCAAGTGAATCCTAACTTTAAAATCGTCACCTTAGGAAACTACACCTTGAAGAACGGCATGCGTGTACAGGAGCAAACCCGATGACTGCATTGCCAGAACCAAATAATCAGGATAAGAACGGCAATGGCATAATGCAATGGATGCAAAGGCATTACCGTTCCTTATTGTTTTTAGTCATTATTTTAGGTGGGGCTGGTATTGCCGCATCAATCAAATTACCCGTTGCGTTATTTCCACACGTGGACTTTCCTCGAGTTGTAGTGTCTCTCGATGCGGGCGATCGCCCTGTTGAACCAATGACGCAGAATATTACTATTCCTGCTGAAAATGCCATTCGACAAGTGCCAAATATCAGCAATATTCGTTCAGTGACCAGTCGTGGTTCTGCTGAGATTTCCGTCAATTTTGACTGGAATGTCGATATGTCGATGGCAACCTCACAAGTCAATCAAGCTATTGGTCAATTGTTGCCAAATTTGCCGCCAGGCGTACAAGTCAATGTGCGCCGTATGGATCCAACTGTTTTTCCGATTTTAGCCTATAGTCTGCGCTCCGACACAATGTCTCAATCTCAGTTGAGGGTGCTTGCCTATAAGCAATTGCGTCCCATGCTAACGACCGTGTCGGGTGTGTCGCATGTTGAAGTTGAAGGCGGTACACAAGACGAATATCAGGTAATGGTTGATCCTGCGGTATTGCAAACGATCGGTTTGAGCATTAGTGATGTTGCCAATGCCTTGGCCGCCGCTAATGTTGTGACAGCAGATGGTCGACTAGAAGATCAATACAAACTCTTTTTGGTGATTACGAATACACCTCTTAAAAATGAAACTGATATTGGTAATGTGGTGGTTAAATCTGGACCTGATGGTGTGGTTTTACTCAAAGACATTGCCACCATTGGTAAGCATCCTGCACAACAAGTGAGACGGGTAAATGCCGATGGTCATGATGCGATTTTACTAAATATCTATCAGCAACCTACGGGTAATAGCATTCAAATTGTTAAAGATGTGGCAGCTAAATTGGCATCAGCACAATTGCCTGCTGGAGTGCATCTCACCAGTTGGTACGATCAAAGTCAGTTAGTATCAGCTTCTGCACGTAGTGTATTAGATGCCATTTTGATTGGTATGGCATTGGCAGGTATTGTACTGCTGATTTTTTTGCGTAATTTCAAAATTACTTTGATTGCTGTCGTGATGGTGCCTTTAACACTGGCATTGACGACGATTTTACTCATGTATCTAAATATGAGTTTTAACATCATGACTTTAGGTGGTATGGCCGCTGCTGTGGGGCTTATTATCGATGATGCTATTGTGATGGTAGAACATTTAGTACGTCGCCTACATGAGCGGGCCATCGTGTTGGGTGATGATGAACAGCAAGAAAATCGAGAACAGGTCCGTCAGGGCATCATGTCTTCAGCACAGGAATTTTTGCGCCCATTGGCAGGCTCATCTGCTTCTACAATTGTTATTTTTATTCCGCTGGCTTTTTTGACAGGTATTACTGGGGCATTCTTTAAAGCATTGTCTCTGACGATGGCATCAGGTTTGGTTATTTCCTTTTTGCTGACTTGGTTTGTTGTGCCGATGTTGGCAGATATTTTTCTTAAAGATAAAGATATACGTCTACATCAGCCAAGTCGTTTTGCTGAGATGATAGTCACCCGTTACCAGCAATTACTACAGACATTAATTCGTCGGCCGTTGTTAGTGCTATTGCTCGTTTTACCCTTATTGGCATTGGGTGGTTTTGCGTTTACCAAGGTTGGTTCTGGTTTTATGCCTGCCATGGATGAGGGTGGTTTTATTTTAGATTACCGCACACCTGCGGGAACGTCTCTTACTGAAACAGATCGCTTATTGCATCAGGTTGAGCAGATTATTCAAAAGAATCCCAACGTATTGACCTATTCACGTCGAACAGGCAGTGGTTTGGGAGGCGGTCTGGTTGAACCCAATCAAGGGGACTTTTTTGTTCGTTTAAAACCGCAACCGCGCGAGCCGATTGATGCGGTAATGGAAAATGTGCGTAGTGAGGTTGAACAAAAAGTACCAGGTGTTGATGTTGAATTGGCTCAATTGATGGAAGATGTCATTGGCGATTTAACTGCTGTACCGCAACCTATTGAAGTCAAGCTATTTTCAGATGATGCTGAATTACTCCAAAAGATTGCCACCAAAACAGCTACAGCGATTTCTACCGTAAATGGCGTAGTGGATATCAATCCAGGCATTATTCCAGCAGGTGATGCCATTGAGATTCATGTCGATGCACCAGCCGCTGCGCTGGCTGGCTTGACTACGGATATGATTAATCAGGCCGTACAGGATGCGATGTCAGGTCGAATTGCTACGCAAGTTGCGCAATCAACTAGCAGTATTGGTGAAACCCCAGTTCGTGTCTGGGTTCCAGAAGAACAAAGACAAACCTTGTTAGACCTAGAAAATCTTACGTTACATGCACCGAATGGCTCTATCGTGCGATTACAGGATGTGGCAACGCTTGAACATGTTGCAGGGCAGTCTGAAGTTACACGTGAGCAAATGCAGCGTATGGTTGCAGTCACAGCCCGTATCAGTGGGCGAGATTTAGGTTCAGTGGTTGCTGACGTTGAAAAAGTTGTTAATGCAAAAGGTTTTTTACCTCCTCATGTTCGAGTTGAAATGGGTGGTTTATATGCTGAACAGCAAAAGGCATTTAAAGGATTAATGGTTGTATTTGCTGCGGCTGTTTCTCTGGTTTTCTTATTGCTGCTGTTTTTATACGAAAGCTTCCGCATTGCCTTTTCGGTATTGCTTATTCCGCTGTGTGCGGTGTCGAGTGTGTTTATTGGCTTATGGCTAACGGGTATTGAACTGAACATTTCTGCCATGATGGGTATGACAATGATTGTGGGCATTGTGACGGAAGTGGCTATTTTCTTCTTTTCAGAATATCAGCATTTACGCACTCAGTCAGAACAAGAGATACGTAATGAAGATGATCAGCCACCAAGCCACTTAACGCAAATGTTCACGTTGATAGAAGCTGGGAAAAATCGTATGCGTCCTATCGCAATGACGACATTGGCAGCTATTTTAACTTTGCTTCCCTTAGCATTTGCTTTGGGGGAAGGCTCTGCCATGCAACAACCTTTAGCAATCGCTATTATTTCTGGACTGATCGTGCAGTTCCCATTGGTATTAATTGTAATGCCAGTGGTATTTAGCGTGTTATCTAAGCATCAAAAATAAGCCTAAAAGAAAAGGCACATATTCTATGAATAAGAATATGTGCCTATGTTTCAGCTAAGTTAGCCTGATTAAACTGCTTGTAAGTCCACTTCTTTTGGTACAGCACCATGAGTAACTTGCAAATGGCCAACACCAGTAGTTGGCTCAATAAAGTTCCAGAGGTTACCTTATCGTTCTGGATCATTAAAATTATGTCAACCACGGTTGGTGAAACAGGGGCCGATTTCCTCGCTGTGAATGCTGGCCTTGGTCAGAACATTACTTGTGCGATTATGTCAGCTTTACTGTTGATTGCGCTGACGATTCAGTTAGGCACTAAACGCTATGTACCTTGGATTTACTGGTTGACCGTTGTGCTGGTGAGCATTGTGGGTACACAAATCACTGATTTATTAACTGACGGTTTAAATATCAGTTTATATGTCAGCACATCTGTCTTTTCAGTTGCACTCGCTGCGATATTTTTCATTTGGTATCGAGTTGAGCGAACCTTATCTATTCATGAAATCGTTTCACGTAAACGGGAGTTGTTTTACTGGGCTGCCATTTTGTGCACTTTTGCGCTCGGTACAGCAGCAGGAGATCTGGCAACTGAAGCATTAGGTTTAGGCTTTATTTGGGGTGCTGTACTGTTTGGTGCCTTGATTGGCAGTATTTTTATTTTGTGGCGTATGGGAGCAAATGCCGTACTCACTTTCTGGATAGCCTATATTTTAACCCGCCCATTTGGTGCTGCACTTGGTGATTTTCTGACACAAGATCACACCTATGGCGGACTAGGTTTTGGAGCGATGTGGACCAGTATCATTTTCCTTACTGTAATTGTCATTTTAGTCACCAAGGCCCAGTTTAATTTCTCTGTAGCGCAGAACCAGTCGGTTCAAACCAAATACTAATTTTCTTTATTTTGTAGGAAAAAAACCATGAAATCACAACGTTCATTGATTCGTCCGCTTGCTGTTGCAACATCAACAATTATTTTGACATTGGTGGTTGGATGTTCTAAACATTCTGGCAATCAGAATACCGATACAACCGCTCAAGGTACTCAAACTTCCCAAGCTCACTCAGCTTCTAAATTGGGTGATTTAACTTCATTCCGTAATATTGCATTTGAAGTTAGTGTACTTGTTGATAAAGGTGATTTACCTGCTGCTAAAGCACGAATCAAAGATTTAGAGTTGGCATGGGATTCTGCCGAAGCTGGATTAAAACCAAGAGCAGCAGATGATTGGCATGTGCTAGATAAGTCAATTGATCAGGCTTTATCAGCATTACGCTCTAATCCTGCAAAGCAAGCTGACTGTAAAAATGCGATGACTCAACTATTAAAAACTTTTGATATGCTTCAAGGTCAATCCTGATTTATACATATATCTAAATGATCATTTGAATGAATAAATATGAAGTGGAGTTCCGATGCGAGTACTATTGGTTGAAGATGACCCGATGATTGGCGACGCGATTCAGAGTGCTTTAAAAGATGCCTCTTATGCAGTCGATTGGGTTAAAAATGGACAAGTGGTACTCAGTACTCTGGACTGTCAACATTACGATGTCATTCTTCTTGATCTTGGATTGCCAAACAAAGATGGGCTGGATGTACTCAAAAGCATCCGAGCCCAGAATAACCCGATTCCATTACTGATTATTACTGCGCGTGACGGGCTAGATGACCGTTTAAATGGACTTGATAGCGGTGCAGATGATTACGTATTAAAACCTTTCGATATGGCAGAATTACTTGCCCGTATTCGGGCTGTGCTGCGGCGCAAGGTGGGTAATGCAACACCTACACTCAATAATGGTATTGTAACCCTCGATCCGGTAACAAAAGAGGCTGCCATAAATGGTGGGCTTCCGACTCAGTTATCGAACCGTGAATTTGCACTACTCCATGCTTTACTACTTAGACCCGGTGCAATCCTATCCCGTAGTGAGTTAGAAGATCGTATTTATGGCTGGGGCGAGGAAGTCGAAAGTAATGCTGTTGAATATCTGATTCACGCCTTAAGACGAAAATTAGGAACTGAAGTCATTAAAAATATTAGGGGAGCTGGATGGATGGTGTCAAAAAAAGTCTGAATAATTCGATTCAGCTCAAATTATCTTTCACTTTGTCTATCTCAATTTTACTTGTGGCTTTAGTCGCGGGGATTTGCTCATTTGTATTTGCTTTTGATGAAGCCCACGAGTTACAAGACGATATTTTGCGGCAAGTAGCGCAGCTCATCGATCAAAAACAATTGTCTTCTAGTCTTGCACCTATAACTTACCTCAAAGGCAGTGATGCCGAGGCTCAAGTGATTATTCAGCACTTAAAAGCCAATCAGACGACTCTAGAAAAAGAGACAAACGGAATCTTACCGATATCGCCAACCCTGTCCGATGGTTTACATACCCAAGAAGTTGGGGATAAGACTTTTCGTGTATTGGTCAAAACACTGATTAGTGGTGACCGCATTGTGGTTGCTCAGCCATCGAGTTTAAGAAATGAAATTGCGTATGACAGTGCCTTTCGTACAGTGATGCCTTTTTTAATTTTTATACCCGTTTTACTGTTTCTTGTGTCTCATTTAGTTCGAAGCATGTTTCGGCCAATTGCTACACTTTCAAAGGAAATAGACCAGCGTGCTGAACAAGATTTACGTCCAATAGAAAGTACCCATTTACCAACAGAAATTCGTCCCTTTGTTGTTGCGATCAATTCACTGTTTTTACGTGTAGATCGATCGATGGAAGCACAGCGCCGTTTTGTTGCAGACTCGGCACATGAACTACGCTCACCACTGACAGCACTTTCTTTGCAGGCTGAACGATTGGCAGATGCCGACATGTCTAATGTAGCCAGAGAGCGCTTGAATGTATTGCAACAAGGTATTAAACGAGGACGAAGCTTGTTGGAGCAACTTTTAACTTTGGCTAAGGTTCAGACCAATATTGAATCTCCAAAAGCATGGGTTTCTGTTCAAGGTATTTATCGCCGAATATTAGAAGACCTAATGCCGTTGGCAGAAGAAAAGCAGATAGATATTGGTATTGAAGGTGTGTCGGATGCCCAAATATGGGTAAATGAGCTAGAGCTGATGACTGTTGTTAAAAACTTGGTTGATAATGCTATTCGCTATACGCCGTCAGCAGGACGAATCGATTTATCAGTACATCAAGAAAATCGACAAGTGATTTTGCAAGTTCAAGATAATGGACCGGGTATTCCTATGAGTGAAAGAGAAAGAGTATTAGATCCATTTTACCGAATACTTGGTGGAGAGCAGGTGGGTTCAGGTTTGGGCTTATCAATTGTCAATGCGCTTTCCACGCGTTGGGGTGCAAAAATCGATTTCAGTTTCACTGATAAAGAAACCCAAACTGGGCTACAAGTTAAAATTTACATACCTGTTTAGCTTGTTGAGTGTGCGGATCTAAACCTCAATTTAACAATAGGTTTTAACAGATCATCACTTGTTCCTAACATGCATTTATGTATTACTTTAAATTCTACTACTAGAATAAAAAGGAATTTATTATGAAGTACATTAAGTATCTTTTCGCGGCTTTACTCATCGCGCTCTCGGTCCCAACCTTTGCAAAAGACTATGGTTCACATCATGGCTATGGTCATGCTTATCAAGGTTCGCATCATGGCTATGGACATGCTTATCGTGGCTCACATCATGGTTATGGACATGCTTATCGTGGTTCACATCATGGCAAGGGTTACTATCGTAATAAAGCACATGGCGATCATAGGTCTGATCGACATAACTACGAACGTGGTTATCGATAATTCTGTTAACTACAAAAATCCCGCAATATTCAGCGGGATTTTTTAAGGATTTATTTTTTGAGTAGCCATTGAATTGAGGCATCAAACAGTTTTAATCCATCTTCAGATAGATTGGTAAAAGTGTCATTGTTGAGAAAGAACATCAAGCGTTTTTCAGGTGCCAGAGACTCATAATCCATGGTTGCACCTTTTTCATAACCCCAGATTGCCACTTTTTCAGGTTGCCCATAAACAGTCGCAATAATGGTTGCGCCTAATCCGGGTTTGCCCCAACTCATTGGTGCTTGTGCTTTATATACATTACGAGTTCCAGCAGGAAGATGCGCAGATAATGGATGCGGTGCATTCACCAACCATAAGTAACGTTCTTTTTCGACCTCACCAAAATCGGTATTGATGCGTTTACCCGTCATAGCCAAATCATCAAGATAATCATTTTCCCACGTCATGAGTGGAATGGGCAGTTGACGCCAGCCAGCTTGCATATTCTTAGACGCGACAGTAGAAGAAATAATGACTAAATCGGTATTTTTTAAACTGTTGGGTGAAACAGATTGATCGAATACTTCAGCTTGATAGCCTTTGCTCTGCAAGTATTTTTGAATGGCAACATCTGTGCTAGCAGACGCACCCTTGACTTGTGAGATCAGGGCAATTCGTGTTTGGGCATAAAGAGAGGATGTCCATACACATAGTGTAGTGATCATCATCATAATAGAAAGAAGCTTTTTCATAGTGTTCTCAAAAGAGCAGCGATTTAGGCACTGCTCTAATCCCATGTTTAGAATTTAAAGGTTGCGCGTAATACCGCTTGGCGAGAGTCACCTTGAGACACGGTCAGATTATTGACGCTCGCTGTGTAGTAGGTTGTGTTAAAGATATTATTTAAATTAAATTGGAAAGTGACTGCTTGTTTGGCAATGGTCGTGTCATAACTTACAAAGGCATTGGCAAGGGTATAGTCAGGCAGGTCAAAGGTATTTTCCGAATCTCCCGCACGTTTACCGACATAATTACCGCTTACACCTAGACGTAAATTACCATTGTAAAGTTCGCCATAGTTATAGGCCAATGCGAGAGAAGCCGTATTTTTCGCTACATTATTCAAGCGATTACCTTCTAGACCGCTTTCATCTTCGGTGACTTTGGCATCTGTATAGGCATAGGTCAGGGTCGCATCAAGTTGATCGGTCACACGTCCTGTCAGGTCGAGCTCAGCCCCTTTAGAACGTACGGCACCAGTAGTATGTAGTTCAACTTCACCAGTTGATGAGTTAGTGACTTTAGCTAAAACATTACGTTTTTTAATATCGTAGAGCGCAAAATTGGCTTTAATGCGGTCATTCAGCTCGTATTTCGCACCAACTTCATAAGACTTGGCTTGTTCAGGTTGGACATCGGCATTAATTACAGCGTCGCCACCTAAAGGCGCAATTGAAGAAGACGGCTTAAGTGACTCGGTATAGCTACCATAGAATGAAAGCTGGTCATTCCATTTATAGACTAAGCCTGCATGTGGGAGCCAAGCATCATCATTGGTATTGGTATTTTCTTTGAATGGTCTGCCACGGCCAGCAGTCTGCTGATAGTTCAGGTAACGACCACCAAGTACTGCAATCCATTTTTCATTTAAATGAATTGCATCTTGTACATAAAAACCATAGGTATGCAATTTATCGGTTTGATCGCTGTCTGATGCAACAACGTTTTGAGATGGTTCGACAGTTCCAAAACTTGGATTTAAATAATCTAAAGTTGAGGTATTGCCACGAACCATATCTGGACGGAAATACTTACGGTACTCGATGTCTGAACCGATTTGAATATCATGTTTTAAACCAAACAGGTTGGTTGAACCAGTGATATACGCTTGAGCATTACTGTCTATGCTCTCAGCATTCAGCGTCGCGTCAGTACGGCGTGTCACGGTGTGTTTGGTCGTATCTAGTTTGGTTACACGTAACTGGTTAGCATCATAGGTTTCGTAGTTGTAGGTATAGCCTAAGTGAGCTGACCAGTTATCATTAATTTGATGATCTACCAACAACTGCGCCAGATGATCTTCACCTTTCATTTGGTTAAAAGCTTCATCTAGACGTTGATATTTAGAGATGGGTAGGGCTTTATTGGTTTTCGGGTCAAAAACTGTAGAGCGGTCAAAAGGTACATCAAAGTGACGGTATTGATAGCTCAGGTTTACTTTAGTTTGACCATTGTCCCATGCTACAGACGGAGCAATTAAAGTTTGTTTGAGGTTACCAAAATTACGCCAATAATCGGCATCGGAATGATCGGCAATAAAACGATAGGCAAAGTTACTATCACTAATTGCGCCCGTGGTATCTATGCTTGCGCCTAAACCATTTTTACCTGCTGCAAAGCTTGAACCATAGAGTGAAAGTTCAGTTTTTTGAGTGGCCTCTGGTTTTTTTGTAATGACATTGACCACACCACCTGGGTCCATAATGCCGTAGAGCAATGAAGACGGGCCTTTTAAAACCTCAACTTGTTCAACTGCTGCATTCATGGTTCGACCTTGCACAATCGGCATACCATTTACGGTAATTGAACCGTCACGATTGTCACCAAAACCTCGTTTCATGACGGTATCTTGAGTGCCGCCTAAAGTATTACCCTGTGTAATGCCGCTCACTTGAGTCAGTGCATTATCCAAGTTTGCAGGCAAATAATCTTTTACATATTGCTTAGAAACTACATTTACGGTTTGTGGGCTTTCCAGATTTTTTTGATTGCCTCTTAATGTTGACGCCGTTTGAGTTCCGATGTAGCTTGAGTCTGTTTCAGCCTGAACTTTAATTGTTTCTAATTGAGCAGGTGGGATTGCAGTTGCTTCTGCCCAAGATAAGGCTGGGAGCAGTGATAAAAGCAAGGGGCTACTATGTTTTAAAATTTCAACAGTAATTAGATTTTTACGTGGGGAGAAAGCAAACATAAGTATACCTAAGTGATATAGAAAATCGTGTGGAGGCTGAAAAGAACAGTTATTGGAGCGAACTGTAGCGCCGACCAGACCCCAAAAAGTGTGTAAAGTATATATAAATGAGACTCATTTGCAACGTTTAAAGCAGTAACAAATGAGTGAGAAAAATTAAATAATTGATAATGTTTTTATTATTTTATGAATTGCAGTGACGTTACTCACCACCTCGATTAGGCAGTTGTCATGAATGGAACTTATTTTTCGCTCAATGTATCTTTAATGATCTTAAATGCAGGAGATATTAAGCGCCGACTCGTATAGAACAAATAAAAGGGTGGCAATGTGACAGTGTATTGCTCTAATAAACTTATTAGTTTTTTCTCTTCTAAAGAAGACTTCACAAGTGAATATGGTAAGTAAGCAATTGCACAGCCATCTATTACTGCATCTAACATCTCGTCCAAACTGGTCATCACGAGTTGTACAGGCCCTCTAAAATATATACTTTTATTTTTATCTTTAAACTCCCAAGCCATTAAAGAGTTATCAGTTAATAGCCTGATATAAATTCCTTTATGATTTTTTAAATCTTCAATCGTATGAGGCATACCGTATTTTTCTAAATACATAGGGGAAGCCACCAAACGAAATGGAATCTCTTTACTGATGGGGATCGCAATTAAATCTTTTTCGACTAAATTGCCAACACGCACACCAGCATCATATCCCTCTTTGGCAATATCAATCCGTCTGTTTTCAGAAGTCAGTTCAAGCGATATGTCGGGATATTGCTTAACAATATTTTTAAGCTTGGGCCACAAATGATATTTAATCGTATAAGCATCTGCAGAAATACGAACATGTCCACTCGGCAGGTCTTTCATAGAACTAATTTGTTCTATTCCTAAATCTATATTTTCTATGTTTTGACCGACCAGCTCAATTAAACGAGAGCCCGCTTCGGTAAGGGTTAGACTACGAGTAGATCGGTTTAATAATTTGATACCTAACTGCGCTTCAAGATTATTAATACTCTGGCTCACAGCAGACTGGGTAATTCCCATATATGCCGCAGCTTTCGTAAAATTTTTAGTCTTTACTACTTCAGAAAATGTTTTTAAATCATTCAGATTAATTTTCATGATTCATAAGTTTTACTAATAGTTACGATCAGATTATAGCATCTAATCAGACTAATCTTTGCTTGTTACTATGTTTTTAATGAAGTTCAACACAGGTGAGTCAACAATGAAAAACGTAAAAATCAAAGCACCGTATTGGGAAATCGCAGCAAATATCCATTTCCCAGAAAATTTTGATGAAAACAATCAATACCCAGCAATTATTAGTGGTCACCCAATTGGTAGTTGTAAAGAACAAACCTCTGGAAATGTATATGGTGCAGCCTTAGCAAAAGCAGGTTTTATTGTGATTGCGTTTGATGCAAGTTTTCAGGGTGAAAGTGGTGGTGAACCTCGCTCAATTGAGAATCCGGTCTTTCGTGTAGAAGACTTCCGTTTAGTCACAGATTATTTAATGACTCTTAAATATGTTGATGAAAATCGTATAGGGGTATTAGGGATTTGTGGTGGAGGTGGCTATGCCTTAAATGTCGCGATGACTGAAAAACGAATCAAGGCAGTTGCTACAGTAGATGCTGTTAATTTTGGCCGTTTATCTAGAGAAGGTTTTAGTAACTGGAATCCATTAGAAAAATTGGAATTAATAGCAAAACAACGTACTGCCGAAGCACGTGGTGAATCAAGAAGAGTGGATGACTTATTACCCGACTCAGTTGAAGTCGCAAAAGCAGCAGGTTTAACAGATATTGATGTATTAGAAGCGACTGAATATTACAAAACTGATCGAGGCTATAAACCTAATGGTGTAGCTAAGACATTATTTTCAAATTCGGCTGTTTCAATCGGGTGGGACGCATTTCACCTTGCTGAAGTTTTACTTACCCAACCTTTATTAATTATTGCTGGCGATAAAGTGGGTGGATTTGGATCTTATCGAGATAGTTTAGAAATCTATGGTCGAGCACGATCTGAAAATAAAGAACTCGTGATTGTAGAAAGTTGGTCGCATTACGACTTATATGACAAGCCTGAACCAGTCGGTCAAGCATTAGCAAAACTGATCCCATTTTTTCAAAAAAATATTTAAGTTAAGTTCTTTAAGGAATCAATTCGATGAAAACTATTAAATTTCATAATACAAATGGTCAAGGCAATACAATTGCTGCAAATATTCACTTCCCGCCAGCTTTTAATGAAACTCAAAAATACCCTACAGTTGTTGTTGCTCATCCGGGTGGTGGAGTAAAAGAGCAAACAGCAGGTCTATATGCGGCTAATCTTGCTAAGCAAGGGTTTGTAACTATTGCATTTGATGCATCTTATCAAGGTGAGAGTACAGGTCTGCCACGTCAATTAGAAAATCCTTATATCCGTACAGAAGATATCAGTGCCGTTATTGATTATCTCACCACATTAAATTATGTGGATCAAAATCGTATTGGAGCAATGGGAATTTGTGCAGGCGCGGGTTACGCTGCGAATGCGGCAATCAATGATCGCCGTATTAAAGCTCTAGGTACTGTAAGTGCAGTAAATATTGGGTCTATGTTCCGAAATGGTTGGGAAAACACGGTTAAAGATGCAGACGCTATTCCATATATTCAAGCTGGTTCAGATGCTCGAACAGCAGATGTAAATAGTGGAAATATTGCAACTATTCCTCTTGCACCATTAAAAGAAGAAGATGCACCTAATGAAGAATTACGTCAGGCATGGGAATATTACCATACCCCAAGAGCTGAACACCCTAACTCACCAGGGTTTACAACAGCTCGTAGCTTAGCTCAAATTATTACTTATGATGCATATAACAAAGCTGAAGCTTTTTTAACACAACCTTTAATTGCTATTGCTGGAAGTGTGGCGGGTAGTAAGTGGATGAGTGAAGATTTAGTTCATCGTGCTGGAAGTGCAGACAAAAAATTACACATTATTGAGGGTTCGAATCATATGGAATTATACGACATTCCTAAATATGTGGATGAAGCTTCGAGTGTACTTACAGATTTCTTTAAAATGAAATTGTAAAGTTATTACTATTTATTGAATAAAAGCCCTTAAATGGGCTTTTATTTTTTTCATACAGATTTAAAAAAACATAAACTACTTTTTAAATTAATTAGATTGCGTGTAATTCATCACAGATTATAAAAATAACCTGCAAATCATGCGTTTAGTATTTGTTGACAGTAGGAGATATTAAGTTTTATAAATAAAAGATCCTGAAGCTGTTTCTTTAGCCAGAACAGAGAAATAATAATATAAAGATGAATAGATATTAGAATGAAAATATAAGGAGAAAAAATGAAAGTTCTTAAATATACTTTATTTTCTCTTATGGGAATGCTGATAATAAATAGTGCGGATGCAGGAAATACATCTACATCCTTAAAGGTCAGTTTAACCATTATAGAAACTTGTGAAGTTTCCACACAAGGAAATTTAGATTTTGGCTCAGTTGTTCGCTCTCAGCCAGTTGCTGATGCAATAACCAATATATCTGTTCAATGTAGCAAAAATACACCGTATCAATTGGCGGTAACTTCAGACAATAATTTTGAACTTAAATCTGCTGCAAGCACAGCATCTGTTGCATATGTACTGTATCAAGATGCTGGTCATACTCAAATTTGGGCGGGATCAGGGGGTAAAATACGCTCAGGAGTCGCAACAGGAATGAAAGAAAATATTCCTATTCATGGTGCAATTACCTCAAGTACAAATGTTCAGGCAACAAAGTATGAAGATTGGGTTCGTGTGAATGTCATATATTAATAAAAGAAAAATAAAATATTGTTGAATAACTCAGTCTTCTGGACTGGAAAATCGTACTACTTCCTAACAAATCAATAGCAAACGATATTCACCATCTTTTTCAACAGGCGCTCGATGAACACAAGGTAAGACCTTTTGCGTTGGATGATCTACTGCTAAACGCCAAATATGTCCTGTGCCTAAATTTACAGGTTGGGCATCGTGTTTAGGCTGATAATGTAAATCAAAAAAATACTCTGCTAAAAAGCTTTCAAATTCAGTTTCTGGGCCGTCATGTAATTCTTTGAGCTTTTCTCTGATTTCTGGAATTAAAACTTTCTGTTCAACCTGATTATTGGGCACAATATCGCTAGCAGCGCCGTGATAAGTACATAAGAACGTATCTGTTGCAACAGGTGAACGGTCAACATGAAATGAATATACATCTGTTGAAATGAAATCCAGCTCTTCATCACGCTCATAATATTTAAGTAAATTAAGAGAAGGCGAGGCACCAAAATCAGTTAATAGCTGTATATCTTCTAATATAATTTCCCTTGCCAGATTACCTCTTTCGGAAAGTTGTAGAGCTAAAAGATCTTCAATAGAAACTTCTGTAATATTCTCTTTTAACTCAAGTTTATCTACAACTTCTTTAAAGTCACCAGCCAAATTTCTGTTCCAGCAAAGGGCATTGGTCTCTCCTTGAAAATTCGTATTTACAAGTTCAGGGAAAGTAGAAACCACTCTAATTTGATTGCTGTCAGAAAGCGTATTCTTCATAAGAGAATTAAATAAATCATAAACCATGGCGCATAATATACACCGAGCTTTGCCGAAAATATGAAATTCCAAATTATTAAGTCAATTTAGGCTAAGCGCTTAGTTCAGCAAAAGTGATGACTACTCTACTTGATGAGTTTTTCCCGATAAATCTGGTTTTGAAAAATTAAATTTCTGAAAGTCTTGGTCCTGCGGAATTTCAAGATCAAACTTTTTTAATTCTGCAACTTCTATTTTTAAGTTACTTCCATCAAACCCTAAGACATGTCCGCCTTGTTTCTGGTCTTGAGATAAAAAGTGGAAATGGTAACCGCCAATATTAATACCATTTAAAAACTCTGGTAAACGATAACCTATGAGCGTGCCGTTGGTAGATTCATAATTCAACTGAACCTGTTTATCCATCATATTATATAGAGGGGTGAAATAAGGTCCTTGCTGTTGGTTGACAGGGGGAAATGCTCTGGTCTGGATGTTTTTAAATTTACCAGTAATCTTAATCGCATACATCTTGTTCAAGCTTTTGAGCTGAGCATTAATAAAATCAAAAGTTTGTTTTTGATTTGCTTGCTGATCCATTGAAAAGCTTTGCTCTGGTTTGAAAAAAGTGACGAAACTGAGGGATGTTTTGAAGTCATTTGGTACGAGATGGGTCTGACCACTAGAGGTCGTTTGATAAAAACTTCCATCTATGAGGATGAGTTCACCATCAAGTAGGTCGGGTGCACCTAACCCAAAGTTACCATGTTCCTTGATCTCGCTGACACTTTTGGAACCTTTGTATAATCCTTCAATAAAAGCATCTGCTATTCCATACTGATAAAGATGATTTTCTGGGATGTGAGTTTGAGGTGTCTTAGCAACGTAAGCAGATTTTCCAACAGGTTTATCATTGGCATAGGCCAAATTTACGATACTGAATATAGATGTACTAATGAGGGCCAAGTTTTTAATCATTAGAGTTCTCCTTTATCGTAAGCCTGCAATTGAGAAGCCGCCGTCGATAAGAATAGATTGTCCCGTAATGAAACTAGCTTCATTTGTACATAGCCAAGTTACGGTACTTGCTACGTCTGCTGGTTGTCCCAGTCTTTGCTGAGGAGTATATGCAATATAGGGTTTAGCTGTTTCATCATCAACAAAACGTCTAAACATTGGAGTATCAATAATTCCCGGGTTTACGTTATTAATCCGAATCTGGAATGGGGCAATCTCAAGTGCAAGCGCTCGTATCATAGAATCAAGAGCACCTTTACTCGCTGAATATGCAGATGAACCACTACTTGCACCAACAGCGAGCCATGATGAGGTGTTAATAATCACTCCGGGTGTTTTGTTTTCCATCATGGCTGTAATTTGATATTTAATAGCTAGCCATGTTCCTCTTAGATTGGTAAGGATTGTTTTATCAAAATCTTCTTCATCCATTAGATGGGCTGGTGCAAAGCTTCCTTCGATACCTGCATTGTTAAATGCAATATCAAGTCGGCCGAAGGTCTGAATAATTCGATTTATCAGTTCCTGAATTTGTTTTGAATCCCTAATGTCGGTTGGAACAATAAGTGTTTTACCTACACCATACGATGATTCTATTTCATCTGAGACTTGTTGAAGAGGAGCAAGAGTTCGCCCAGCGAGGACAATATGTGCACCTTCTTTGGCAAGAGATAAAGCAGTTGCTTTTCCTATGCCAGTACCTGCACCTGTAACTAAAGCTACTTTTCCTTCTAAACGACCTGCAACATTTTGGATATGTGAAATCATATAATTTCTCCAACTTCTGGATGGGTTAAAGAAATTGTATTGCTTAATAATTAGGATACAATATAGTCAAAATTCAATGAACTGATGAATTAATCAGCATAATAATGATATGACAAAAGCAAATTTTGATGAGCTCTGGGCCTTTGTGGTTATTGCAGGAGAAAAGAGTTTTCGGCGTTCGGCTGCCAAATTAAATGTAACGCCATCCTCATTAAGTCATTCTATGAAAGCATTAGAGGCGAAGCTCGGGGTTAGACTTTTAAATCGCTCAACGCGAAGTGTTTCTGTAACAGAAGCTGGTAGCCATTTACTTAATAAAATTTCACCCGCTTATAGTGACATTCTTTCGGCAATAGAAAGCCTAAATGATTTTCGTACCAGCCCTCAGGGCATTGTGAAAATTAATGCTCCGCGATCAGCCTTGGTTTTATTTTTTCTTCCTCACCTTAAAGCTTTAAGCGAACTTTATCCGAACATTACTTTTGAAATTACTGCAAATGAAGAATTTATCGATATTATCGACAGTGGCTTTGATGTTGGAATCAGGTTGGGTGAAAGTATTCAAGAAGACATGAAAGCTATTCCAATTTCTAAAAGTCTTAAATTAGCAATTGTTGCTAGCCCATCTTACTTTTTGAAATACCCTAAACCCATATCTCCCAAAGATTTGTTAGATCATCATTGTATTGGCTGGCGTCAGATTAATAGTCAGGTTTTATATAGCTGGCCTTTTGAAAAGGAAGACCAAAAGCTTAATCTGGCTGTTAAAAGCACTCTTATTTTAGATGATGCTGATTTAATGATAAGAGCTGCTCTTGATGGGCTTGGTGTGGCATTTTCATTAGAAGAGCAGGTGTTGCCATATTTGAAATCGGGTCAGTTGGAAAGTGTCTTGACTGACTGGTGTGGTAGCTTCCCTGGATTTTATCTGTATTATCCAAGTCATCGGAACCACTCGGCTGCGTTAAAAGCTGTAATTCATTATTTTCTTCATAGAATTTAATTTGCAGTTAATATCTTTGTAAATTACATATTGTTTAATTATTATTCTAAGAATGTCGTGCTATCGTTTAGAAATTGATTATGGTTCTCTTTAATCCATATAAATCCAGATTGCATCATAAAAAATTATAGATACCTTTTTTATTTTTATATTGAAAGAGGCAGAACTTACCAGAAATTATTTTACTGCTCTTTAGGATCAACGATGAAAAAAACTTATTTAGTGACAGGTGCGACAAAAGGTATTGGAAAAGCGATTAGTGATGAACTCTTCTTACAGGGACATCAGGTTATTGGAATTGCTAGAAATATCGATAATATAGAATTTTATGGGCAGCTCTTTAGTTGTGATCTATTGAATATAGAACAGACTGAAGAAACATTAGCCTTAATCTCTAAATCTCACGTCATTCATGGAATAGTGAATAATTCAGGAATTAGCTTACCTCAACCTTTAGGCCAGATTACATTCGATGCCTTAGAGGATGTTTGGAACCTAAATGTAAGAACAGCCATTCAAGTTACACAGCATTTTGTTGAACAACTGAAAGAACAGCGATTTGGTCGCATTATTAATATTGGTAGTCGGGCTATTTACGGGGCAAAAGAACGGACCGCATACTCAGCAGCTAAAAGTGCATTGGTTGGTTGTACTAAAACATGGGCACTTGAGTTAGCTGAATTTGGAATAACAGTAAACTGTATAGCACCAGGACCGATTGAAACGGAACTCTTTAGAAAAACCAGACCTGTTGGTAGTTTAGCTGAGAAAGCTATTTTAGATAGCATTCCATTAGGAAAGATCGGAACACCAAAAGATGTCGCACATGCTGTCTCATTTTTACTGTCAGATCATGCAGGTTTTATTACTGGTCAGGTTCTAAATGTTGACGGTGGTGGAAGCTTATAGAGAATAATGGTAAAAAGATCTAAATATAAATACCCAATTAAATGGGTTTAACCTCGTTCCAGAACCACATGATTTGCTACCTGAAGTAGGGTCATTAAAAGTAAGGCAATCTATTTACCACTCATATTTTACGGCCACTCGAAAATTGGTCGGAGCGCCGTAATAGCTATTGGTTGTGGCTAAATAGTATTTCTTATTTAAGTTAGTAAGATTGAAGTTAATATAAATAATGAAAATTATATATTCAAAAAATTTTAATGCGCTAATTTTTCACCATTTAACGCTTGTACCTTAGTCGCAGAGGCATGTATCGTTAGGGTTGATAGTTTAAAATTATAGGACCCTTGAAAAGTCACATCTTTTAATTCAATTTATTCAATAAATGGACTTTATTGCGAAGCGTAAACGGTACTTTAAAATCAAAAATATTAGATAAATAACAACAGTCATAGAACTTAAGTTTTATTGGTGGATTTTGAAATAGAGCATGAATGGCAAAGGTAGTGCTTTGTTATATTTTTTACGGTTGATTTACTTATGATAGCTTCCTCTTACTTAAAAAAACAAAAGAAAAATTACCATGCTGTAAAGGACCAGCAACTTACCATTGCAGCGAAAGCAAATATCATTATTTGCCTTATGTTTTGCCTGTTTTGGACCATATATTTCGCATTTGCCCAAATGTGGACTATTGTTTATATGGATATTTTTTTCACATTTATATCTTTATTTAGTCTCTTTTTAATTTGTATACGCCGAATCTCAGCCGGTATTCTTTTGTCCCAAGCTGTTTTGCTGGTTTTTCCTGTCGTTTTTTGCCTGCTCTTTGATGTCGCTACCCCAGATCGGCCACGTGTGGCGCACCTGTTTTTACCCGCTGGAGCAATATTAGGGTATATAAATTACCGCAGAGACCCCAGCTTTCTACAAATCGTTTTAATTGTATTGTCGATTGTGTGCTTTATATTTTTTAGTGGTAGCTCTTTTACTTTGGAGAATGCCATACCTTTATCGGAAAATATTCGCTCACATGGCGGCTGGATTTCAACTTGTGTTGCTACGCTTATGATTTGCATCTCGATTTATACGATGCAGTTAGAAATACAAATAGAAAATACCATGGCGCAAGACCTACGTTCGGCCCTTACTAAAGAACAATTTGAACTTTTTTATCAACCACAAATCAATTCTTCTGAAACGTTGATTGGCGCGGAAGCCTTGTTAAGGTGGCATCATCCTGTTTTAGGATATATGCCTGCAAAAGATTTTATTCCAGCGGCAGAAACTTTGGGGTTAATGCCTGAGATTGGGGAATGGGTGTTAGCTCAAGCCTGCAACGTTTTACAAGATTGGGCTAAAAAAGAAGAGACCAAAAATCTTACGCTTTCAATCAATATTAGTGCTGATCATTTCATGCAACCAAACTTTGAGCAGACCGTAATTGCCATGGTTCAAAAATATGGAGTTAATCCAGCTCAGCTCATATTAGAAATTACTGAAAGTATTGCTTTAAATAATAGTGCTAGCTTGATCGAAAAAATGCATTACTTGTCAAAAAATGGAATACGGATTTCTTTAGATGACTTTGGTACAGGCTATTCATCTTTAAGCTATTTACAGAAAATGCCCATTAAGCAAATCAAGATTGACCGTACCTTTGTACAAGCGGCTTTGGATGATAAGCGCGGCAATAAATTAGTCACTGGCATTATTAAAATTGGGCTAGATTTGAACCTTGAAGTTTTAGTCGAAGGGATTGAAACTGAGGAGCAGTTTAATGCGTTTAAAAATAATGGATGTACTGAGTTTCAAGGCTATTTATGGGGCTGTCCAATGCCATTAAGTGATTTTCTGAAGAAATTGTCACATTTCAATCAATAGGCAAAAAGACGGCTTAACATGTTTAGAGGTAAAAAATTATTTAGAATAAATTTAAATTAATGGTGGATAAGTAATAACAACTAAACATTCATGATGAAAGATACGGATATTTATTAAACGGATTACATCATGTCTAGCTTTAAAATAAATACACTTTTACTTTCTCTTATATCATGTTCGGTCTTTTTTACGGGGTGTAATGACAGCAACTCATCTGATGATGCTACTGCAAATCAAGAAATACCCGCTGCTCCGAAAGGGTTAGGATATGAAGATACAGCTCCAGTACCTTCAAATGTTACTACGACTGTAGATTCGTGGATGACGAATCAGCGCGGTGACGCACGCTATGCAACAGTTGGTACCAATGCTGGTGTTCGAGTGCTGAGCGGCTTTTTAGATGTATGGACGCCATCAAGTTTGTTTGTAGATGCGGGCCAATCTGCGGAGGCAAAAGACGGTTTTCCAGCTGTAGTTGAGTCGAGCTGGACAGGTTTACCAGGTGACAGCACGGATGGTACAAAAAAGAATGCAGATGTGCTGAACTACAATATTAATTATTCAATTCAGACCACCCATAAACGTACAGAAGAAGAAGCCATTCGCACTTATTTAGATGATCGACGTGGAAAAAATTATAGTGTCACGACTGGAATGGGCGCATTAACCGACCCGTGGAGAAAACTTACGGGCCAGACCACGACCATTAATTCAGTACCGCCCGATGCTACGCAAATAAAATATGATGACAAAGGCAATAATAATGGACTCACTACGGCTGACGGAAATACAGATTTTGGAAAAGTCGTAGAATTTATTCAGTCGATGGGTAATAACTCATCAACAGAACCTGCAAAGCGTTTTTATAAATATGCTCGTCCATGGCGTTGGAGTACGGAAGTTGTTGTCGTGCCGAGTTTGGAACCTGCAAAAAGTAGTACACCGACAACCGATGGTGGTTTTCCAAGTGGTCACACTGCCGAAGCAGGTCGAAATGCAATTGCGATGGCCTATTTAGTACCAGAGCGTTACCAAGAAATGATTGCTCGGGGTTTAGATTTGGGTGACTCACGTATTATCGCGGGAATGCATTCCGCGATGGATGTGATTGGCGGAAGAATTCAGTCTATTGCAGCCGATGTTGCAAACTTAAATGCCATGACTGTAGATCAACGTAAAGAAGCTTATCTTCAAGCCCAAACACAGCTCATGAAGGCAACCAATAGCTCAACCTTTGAATCGTTTTATAGTTTGGCTAAAACACCTTATGACACCAACGATCGTTTTGCCGATCTTGAAAAATTAAAACAACAGGTTAACCACTGGATGACCTATGGTTTTAATCAAATTGGTGACAAAACAAAAATCGCAACGGTTCCGAAAGGCGCAGAAGTTTTATTGGAAACCCGATTGCCTTATTTAACTGCCGATCAGCGCCGTGTGGTTTTAAAGTCGACTGCGCTTGCCTCGGGGTATCCGGTTATGGATGATGCTGAAGGCTATGGTCGCTTAAACCTATTTAGAGCGGGCGCAGGTTATGGCAGTTTTGATGGTGATGTAAACCTGACAATGGATGCAAGCTTAGGCGGCTTTAACCAATACGACCAATGGAGTAATGATATTAGTGGCGCGGGTAAGCTCACTAAACTTGGTACGGGAACCTTAGCACTGACAGGAAATAACTCGTTTACGGGTGGTATTGATTTAAAGCAGGGTGGTTTAGAAATATGGTCTGAACATGGGGCAGGCCAAGGCGATATTTATATGCATGAAAATAGCCTATTAAAAACCAACTCTGCTAAAGCCATTAACATTGCAGGTAATTTAACTCAGCTTGCAGGAACAACATTTAACATCACTTTCAAATCGAATGCACTTCAAGCAGTTCAGGTGGCAAATACGGCTACTCTAAATGGAACATTGCAGCTCGTCACAAAAGACAATTTAGCAGCAGGCACTTATACGGTGTTATCAGCTAAAAAAGTTCAAGGCAGCTACAAAAAGGTGACATTGAATGGCAAGGATATTACGCCAATCTATCAATCTAATAGCGTTAAGTTTACGGTGTCTTAAGTGGAGCTTGGATAACCCATATCCATAGTTAAAATTAAATTGAGCCACTCCATTAAACAACTTTGAAGAGTGGCCCAACCAAGCAATCTGTTTGAATAATAAAAACAAGTCGATCTACATACAAACTTTATGATAGATCGATTTTACCTTTTCGGGACTAATTGCCAGCATGTGAATCGCGCCGTGAATCATTCCTTCTAACAAATGAACATTCACCTGAATACCAGCATCCCACAGTTTTTGAGCATATCTTTCACCGTCATCACGAACGGGGTCATATTCACAAACAAAAATGGTTGCATCAGGCAATCTTTCTAAAGACTGAGCGAGTAACGGACTTACAAGTTCATTCTGTTTATCACTTTCATGCTGCACATATTGATCCCAGCAATAATCCATGGTGGATGAGTCCAAACCATAACCTTCAGCGTATTGGCTATAAGAATTGCTACTCATTGTGGCATCTAAAGCAGGGTAGAAAAGAAGTTGATGACTCACCTTAATTTCTGGGTGCTGTCTTGCCATTAGACATGTCGCGGCAGCTATATTTGCGCCCGCACTATCTCCACCTACAGACACGCGGTTTTGATCAATTCCAAATAGTGAAGCATTGTCATGGATATAGCGAAATGCCGTAAAAAAATCATTTAAAGGCGTTGGAAACTTAAACTCTGGGGCTAATCGATAGTCCACAGAAAATACAACGTGTTGAATGGATTCTGCTAATAACCGACAAGTACGGTCCCATGCGTCTAAACTTCCGAGGCACCAACCTCCACCATGCGCAAAAACCAAAGCGGGTCGTTGCTCATTGTTTTCTAGGGAATAGGGAACATAAACACGAACTTCAATTTCGGTACCATCTGAAACCTCAACATAAAAACTTTGCTGATAGCTTGCATCATGCTGAATGCCTTGCTGATCGATAATGTCTTTATTCACTTGTTCTCTTAAGGCTTGTAATGAGTTTGCACCTTGTGGGGCTGGTTTAGGTTTAAGCCAGCTTTCAATTTCAGCAAGTAGAGGCATGGCTTTTTTCCTGCTGCAAAAAGTCTAAAATGAGTGAGCTAAATACTTCTGACTGTTCTTCCATAATGAAATGACCGCAGTCTTTTACAATCGCACTCGTTAAATGTGGTGAAACCTTTTTCATGGTTTCATAAGGTGCATTATCTGTGGCATGTTCAGCGCCTATGGCTAAAACTGGCATTTCTAAGCTTTTAGTTTCTCTAATTTTATTTTGACGTATAGTCTCTGGAATAGAGCGGTAATAATTAAAACCCGCCGTTAAACGGCCCGGAATTTTATACGCTTCAATATAAGTTTCAGTCGCAACTTTATCTTTGTGCCACGACCATTTATCAAACATATAATTTAAATAAGTATCTTCACGGCCCGCGATTAAAGCCTCAGGTAAATCTAGGGTTTGGTTAAACATGAAATGCCAAAGAAAAATGTTTTCACTCGGCTTAACAAAAATAGGCGGCGCGGGCGCTAAACCAGGAATCACAGCTTCTGTTACAGCAAGACGAGTCACTGACTCAGGAAAGTCTGATGCAAGCGCATAGGCAACCCACATGCCAATGTCGTGACCAACAACTGAATAAGTTGGATATTCAAGTTCAGTCATGAGCATTGATAAAATTTTAGCGATACGCCCCGTATCATAACTTCCATCCAGTGGAGCTGAATTTCCAGTTCCGGGTAAATCAACAGCGATGGCTTGATAACCTTGTTTCGCCAGTTCAATCATGACTTTGTGCCACGCGTACCATGTTTGCGGCCAGCCCGGAATCAGTAATACAACTGGGCCTTCACCCAAGGTGACGTAATGTAGTTTTTTGCTCTCGATGTGAATGTAAGAATGATGGAATTCATTATGCGAGTTTTCATTTAATAGGTGAGTTTTCATGTTGAGTTTAAATACCTAATAACTGATTAATTTGAGTCTGGTTCACAGGGGCAGCAGCAAAGTCATCAAACACTTTATCGGTGACATGAATAATATTTTGCTTAATGAACTCAGCACCTTCGCGTGCGCCATCATCCTTATTTTTAAGACAGCATTCCCATTCTAATGTTGCCCAACCTTCGTAGTCGTAATGCGCTAACTTGGAAAAAATCGTTTTAAAGTCAACTTGACCATCACCCGTAGAACGGAACCGAGCTGCTCGATTTCCCCAGCTTTGATAGCCGCTGTACATTCCTTGGCGGCCTGTAGGATTAAATTCGGCATCCTTAACATGAAACATGCGAATGAAATCTTTATAAATATCGATATATTCAACATAGTTCAGTTGTTGCAAAACAAAATGGCTTGGGTCAAAAAGAATATGGCAACGTGGATGGTTATGAGTTCGCTCTAAAAACATTTCAAATGTAATGCCGTCATGCAAATCTTCACCGGGGTGAATTTCATAGCAAAGGTTGATGTCTTGTTCATCACAAGCATTCAAAATAGGAAGCCAGCGACGTGCTAATTCATCAAACGCCGTTTCTATAAGCCCTGATGGTCTTTGAGGAAATGGAAACACGTAAGGCCATGCTAGCGAGCCAGAAAATGTGCCCATATCTTTAAGGCCTAAGCGGGCAGATGCTTGAATTGAAGCGAGCATTTGTTGTTTTGCCCACTCGGTTCTAGCTGCTGCATTGCCATGTAAATGAGATGGCGCAAAGTTATCGCACATTAAGTCATAAGCAGGATGCACAGCCATTAACTGCCCAAAAATATGAGTCGTTAACTCACTAATTTGTAAGCCATGATTTTTTAAAGTACCTAATATTTCATCACAATAATCTTGGCTTTCTGCTGCCAAATTAACATCAAATAAACGTTTGTCCCAAGCAGGAAGTTGAACAGCTTCAAAGCCTTGGTTTGCTACCCAAGCGGCAATATCTTCTAGACGGTTAAAAGGGAAAATGTCATCGCTAAATTGAGCAAGATGAATACTTGGGCCTTTGATGGTTTTCATAATAAAACCTAATTAGTTGTCGATCGACAAACAATAGGCTTAATTTTGGATAAAAACAACTTTTTATTTGAAAATCAAAACAAAACGAGAGTATTTTGAATAAATCTCATTGATTTATTTGTGAAAATTTTTTTTTCGAATAATAATGAAAAGACGTACTAAGTTTGATGAAGGGTCATTATGGCTGGCAGACCAAGAGAGTTTGATCGAGAAGAAGCCCTCGTAAAAGCGAGAGATTTCTTTTGGCTTCACGGCTATGAAGGCACATCAATGTCAGATTTAGTCGAAGTTTTGGGGATTGCCTCAGCTCGAATTTATAAAGCGTTTGGTTCAAAAGAGGCTTTATTTAGAGAAGCCGTAAATCACTATGAAAAAAACGAAGGTAATTTTGCGCTAAACGCTTTAAAGCAAAAAAATATTAAGGATGCAATCAACCAATTATTTCAAGATGCGCTAACGCTTTATACGCAAACCAATCATGCGTATGGGTGCATGGTCGTGTCCGCAGCGAGTGTGCTAGGCGAAGAAAACCAAGCTGTTTTAGACTGGATGAAAGCACAGCGTATAGCGCGAGGGCAAAGTCTGGTCGATCGATTTGTTCAAGCAAAATCAGACGGTCAATTGGTCGCAGATGCAAACCCTGAAACATTGGGCAAATACTACGCGCTCGTTCTGCATGGATTATCGGTTCAAGCAAGAGATGGATATTCACAAGAAGAACTTTCTCAGGTGATTCATTGCGCATTAAAAAATCTAGATCAATATGTTGTGAGTGTTTAACCAATTGGGGTTTAAGAGTTAGCAGGAATCTCATAGGTTACAAATTCGTATTTTGGGCCTGTAGATTTTGAAACTACTTTGCCCCCTAAAGATTCAGCAATTTTTCGACTTGGATAGTTTTCTTCAGCGACAGGGTACGTAAAATAGTCAGGTTTAACAAAGTCGATTGCCCACTTAGCGACTGCTGATACAGCTTCTCTTCCATAACCATGATAATGAGAGTCTTCGCGTATCCAAATGCCTAATTCTGGGTTATTAGTTTGAATACGATGTAGGCCAACAAGACCTATAAATATTTGAGAATGTGCCTCTCTTATAACAAATATAATTTCAGATTCAGCTTTGAAGTTTTTTAACCAAGCATTCCAAGTTTGATCAAACTCATGTCTTGGTTGAGGGTCCCACGCCATATAGCGTGTTAGGGTAGGCGTAATACAGTTGTAAATTTCATCTGCATCTTGTGCTGTAAATGGTTTTAGATTAAGCCTTTGAGTAGAAATGCTCACTTCATGCAAACTCATAATGATCCTTATATAAGTCACTTAAATTTAATTGTTATCAAAAATATATTATTCATATTAGCGTTAAATAATGAATAAAGTTTCACCAATAATAGCCATTTAGCTTTATGTAAATATTTTATAAACTAAATTTTAACAAGCTCTTTATTTTTTAAACATACGTTCAGACAAGAAATTAACAAATGCTCGAACTTTCGGAGACGGATGTTTACTTGCAGGCCAGAGTACATTAAATACGCCTGTTCTATCTATAAATTCAGGTAATACTTGAACTAGTTGATTGGTACTCAACAATTCTTTAATAGAAAAGTCAGGCAGGCAAGCAATTCCTCGACCTTTCAGCGCAAAACAAACTCTTGTCTCAATATTATTACAAATCATCGATATTGGCAGTTGTAACTCTGATTCATTTTCAGTTGTTTTTAAGGGCCATTTCTCAAGCTTGCCGCTATGAGAAAATCGATAATGTAAACAAGAGTGTTCTAATAAATCAGCAGGTACTACCGGAGTTCCACGTTGAGCTAAATATGCTGGAGAGGCGACAAGTAATTGTCTAAAAGTCCCCAGTTTCAAGGCTTTTAAGCGTGAATCTGTTGGAATACCTGTACGAACAACAGCATCAAATCCTTCTTCAATTACGTCTACCAAGCGGTCTGTAAAATCTAGATCTAATTCTATTTCTGGATATTCCTGCATAAAGTCACCAAGTATAGGTAATACCAGTGAACTAACTAAAGGCAAGCTCACACGTAATCGCCCTTGTGGAGACTTTATTGCTTGCGATAATTCCATTTCTGCTGCTTCAATTTCAGCCAGTATCCGTCGACTACGTTCTAAAAATAATATTCCTTCAGCGGTCAGATTAATACTACGTGTATTACGATGAAAAAGTCGCACACCAATTTTTTCTTCAAGGCGAATCAAGCTCTTACCAACGGCAGAAGCTGAAATTCCTAATGAACGTCCCGCTGCAACAATACTTCCAGTCTCAGCGATTTTAACGAATACGGTAAATCCATTCAGGCTATCCATTCTTTCCTCCTTATTACGGAATAAAACTTCCGTATAACAAGGAACTATACCCGACTTTTTCTTTAATAGGAGACTTCCTAGTATATAAATTACGAATATGAAAAGAAGTTTTTACTATGATTTCTAAAGCGTCTGTATCAAGTAACACCGTACCATCAACCTCTTTAAGCCTCATTCAAGATGTTGTTCAAAAAGCTATAGATAATAATCAGTTAGTCGGTGCTGTGGTTATGGTGGCTCAACATGGGAAAGTTATACACCGTGAGGCATTAGGACTATCTGATCGGGAACAATCAATATCCATGACCATGAACACTGTCTTTCGCTTAGCGTCAGTGAGCAAGGTCATTGTTTCAACAGCCGCTTTAGTCTTAGTTGCCCAAAATAAACTGAGTTTAGATGAGTTCATTCATCACCAATTACCATTTTTTCAGCCTAAATTAGAAAATGGAAGGTTTGTTCCCATTACTCTACGTCAACTACTCAGCCATACGGCAGGCTTGGGCTATCGGTTTCTTGAACTAGATAGCGCTGGTGCATATTCGCAGGCAGGTGTCTCTGATGGCATGGATTCATCCACTATTAGTTTAGAAGAGAATGTACGTCGAATTGCTACCGTACCTTTACTCTATGAGCCAGGGAAAGGATGGGGATATTCTTTGGCAACTGATGTATTAGGCGCATTAATTGAAAAAGTATATGGCAAGCCTTTAGATCAAGCAGTTAAAGAATTAGTCACTGATCGATTGAAAATGAACAAGACTGGTTTCGCTGTACCCGATAACCAACATGTAGCAATTGCTTATGTGAGTGATAGTCCTGAACCTCATATTTTATTAGAAGAAGAGGTTGTTTCACCATTTGAAGGGTGTGTTGGAATTAGTTTTAGTCCTCGCCGTATTTTTAATTCGCAAGCATTTTTCTCAGGTGGCGCAGGAATGGCCGGAACCGTTGAGGATTTTTTTAACTTATTAGAAGCCCTTCATAAAGAGGACTCATTATTTTTACCTCCTGAATTAGTTCATGAAATGACAAGAGATCAAACGGATGGTTCTGAGTTACCAAGTGCGCCGGGCTTTGGTTTTGGTCTCGGATTTTCAGTACTAAGAAACGCTCAGCAAGCACTTTCACCAGAGTCAGAGGGAACATGGCGTTGGGGAGGAGCTTACGGTCATTCATGGTTTGTCGATAAAAAACATGATCTGAGTGTGATCGCATTTACAAACACGCTTTATGAAGGAATGTCTGGAAAGTTTGTCACAGACCTACGTGATGCAGTTTATAAAGCGATAGGAGTTGTCGAATGAGCAGCTCACCTTCAAATGATCGGTTGCCTATCGTTCCATTACTCATCCTCGCTATGGGAGCATTTGTTACGATCTTGACTGAAGCTTTACCTGCGGGGTTATTACCTCAATTAGCTTTGGGTTTAAATATATCTGAATCCGTAGCGGGACAAACAATCACCATATATGCGATTGGGTCTTTATTAACAGCCATTCCATTAACGAATGCTACCCAAAGTGTTCGGCGTAAACCCTTGTTATTAATTGCTCTAGCGGGTTTTGCTCTCACAAATCTAATTACAACGTTATCTACCAGTTATCTTTTAACAATGGTTGCCCGATTTTTTGCAGGTGTTTCAGCAGGGTTACTTTGGGCCTTGCTCGCTGGATATGCAACGCGAATGGCGCCAGAACACTTGAAAGGGCGTGCGATAGCGATAGCAATGTTAGGAACTCCATTAGCTTTATCGCTAGGTGTGCCAGCAGGTACTTACCTTGGTCAACTCTTCGGTTGGCGAATGGCTTTTGGTGTTATGAGTATTTTTGCGATACTTTTAGTGGTATGGGGAAGCTTTACATTACCTGACTTTGAGGGGCAGGCTACTGATAAACGCACATCTTTAAAACGAGTGTTCCTGTTACCTGGGGTTAGACCTATATTATTTACTGTTTTAAGCTTTGTGCTTGCCCATAATATTTTATATACCTACATAGCTCCGTTTTTAACAATTGCTGATTTAGCTAAAAATACGGATATTATTTTACTCATATTCGGCTGTTTATCATTATTCAGCATCTTTATTACAGGACTGCTGATTGACCAATATTCACGCCTATTAACCCTCAGTAGCATAATATTATTTGGCTTTTCCGCTCTTTTACTGGCGGTCATGGGTAATCACACGGTTCCTGTTTATGTGGCAATCGCAATTTGGGGTGTTGCGTTTGGTGGTGCTGCGACATTGTTTCAAACGGCCTTGGCGGAAACGACAAATGATATGGCTGATATTGCTCAATCCATGTTAGTCACTGTTTGGAATATTGCCATTGCTGGCGGGGGAATTATCGGTGGCTTTTTACTGAGTAATTTTGGAGTGAGCACTTTTCCGTTCGTTATTTTAATATTGTTATGTTTTACATTCATTGTAGTGTGGCGGGCTAAGCAATATGGGTTCCGCTAAAACTATATATTTCACTATAAAAATGCAGAGGGTAATGGATCATTTAATTTTTATTAACTATATTTAATTAAGCTTTTGCTTAAATATGTAATTTAATGAAAAACAATAATTATTTAAATATTTTCTAGACAATTTCACATTGACACCTCAAATATTGAAGATTACCATTTGCATGCTGGCCACATTGCCAGTCGGTCGTCGCGGACCGGTTTTTTCGACCACATCAGGATTATTTCTTCTGAGGAATAGTTTTGTGTGAGCATCTCCTCGTTCCCTCCCGTTGCGGTAGGACGGGAGAGGGACACCTTCGGGTGTGCTGGAGTCGAAACCAGTCCGCGAACCCTTTCTCGTTCTGCCACCATAATTCTATAAATGTCTGGCAGAACTCCCAATAAAAAGGAGTTGGCTTTGCACATTCTTAATTTCTTGGCTCTCGATGCCAAAAGCTATAACAACACTACTTAAAGCATATTGAACAGCTAGATGACCTTTAGGTTTTTCAAGCTTTAAGTCATTACGGCTCAAAAAACTTGCATCAACAATAAAACTTGAGATGTGCCAAGCACAGTCTTTGCGGCTTTGCTGTGCTTTTTTTCTCCCAAAAAGGGCACAGGTTTTTTTATCTCATTTAGATACAACAAGAATTTATAACGGTAAAACTATGCCAAATTTAGTTCTCTCTACACGTGCTGTACAAGTTGTGAATAAGTCGATTGATTTATTTCACCATCGCGGATTTCACACTGTTGGGATCGACAGAATCGTGCAAGAGTGTGAAATTACAAAATCGACTTTTTATCATTATTTTCATTCTAAAGATCGGTTTATTGAAATCTGTTTGATCGTACAAAAAGAACGTTTAAAAGAAAAAGTAGTTTCAATTGCTGAGTGTGAATGTGAAACCAATGTGGTTGATAAAATTAAGAAATTATATTTTTTACATACAGATTTAGAAGGGCCTTACTATTTATTATTTAAAGCAGTTTTTGAAACGGAACTGACTCATCCCAAAGCCTATCAAATTGCGATTAGGTATAGAACATGGCTCATCAATGAAATTTATAGCCAGCTTATAAAACTAAAAACCGATGCTTCTTTTCAAGATGCAAAGCTATTTTTATATCTGATTGAAGGCGCAATTATTCAGCTTTTAAGCTCAGATGGGGCAATCGAGCAGGAGAGTGTGCTTGAGTATTTTTTTGTGGGGTTTGGCGGCGGTGAAGGTGATAAATAGATGGGTTTATAGCTTAGATTGTCACGAAATTTTAACTTGATATTTCACAAAGATAATTCTAGAATCCGCCCAACAAATTTTTAGGAGCTTCATTGTGAGTACTTGCTCGAGTGACGGTAGTCGATCGGTAATAGTTTAAGTATCCACAGAAGTCCTACGGACCTCTTCTTGTGGATGCAAGAAGAGGTTTTTTATTTTCATCTTTTCATTTCTATTATTAACCCATGATCTAATCATGTCTGGTTGCAGTACTTGCATATGCTCCCTCACTTATAGGAGTGATGCTAGTGTTATTTACTTTAAAGAAACGCTCACTTATTTCTGGTTTCTGTTTATTAGCATTATCTAATTCTAGTCATAGTGGACGCCCCATGGTTGTTGATGATGCAACCCTTGTTTCCCCAAAAACTTGCCAACTTGAAACATGGATGCAGCATAATCCTGACAGCAAAGAATATTGGGCAAAGCCTGCTTGTAATTTTGGCGGTAATTTTGAATTTTCTGTAGGTTTGGGAAAAGTAAACGATGACACCGAGCACTTGAACTATGCAACTTTACAAGGCAAAACTTTATTAAAACCTTTAGAGACCAATGATTGGGGACTTGGTTTTTCTTTTGGAACTCAAATTAATACAAAAGATTCTTCGAAGAAAGATTGGACTGCCAATGTTCCGCTAAGTATTTCTACCTTGGATGATAAGTTTTTAATACATGCCAATATTGGTTGGTTACGTGAAAATACCACGCATAAAGACCAGACCACATGGGGAATCGGAACCGAAACACAACTTGCTCATCCATTAACTTTCACTGCCGAAGTATATGGTAATGATCGAAATGATTCCTTCTATCAAACGGGTTTAAAGTACATGATCTATAAGGATTTGGTTCAATTAGATGCAAGTTATGGCAACCGAATTTCTAATCACGATAATGCTTTTTTCTCTGTCGGTTTAGTATTTCAAACAAAACCATTTTTACGTTAATAGGTTAGAAATATCTTAATAAGTTATTTTCAAAAAAGTGCTCTTTTTTTTAATGAAAGGGCACAATAAAAAGAAGTTTAAAAGCTATTTAGCTACTTTTCCTTGTGATTGATGATAAAAATTTCACTTTATCTATCAATAAATGTGACATATTCTAACTTTTTATAACATGTAAATACGGCTATCTTAATTTGACTTGAGCACGAATTTTTAAAGTGTTCTCAATTTAGTTAGATTTCTAGGTGTTTAAAAAATGAATAAAATGCATGTAACTTTAGCTGTAATTATTGGTTTAATTGTTGGTGGAGTAATAGGCGCTCTAGGTTACTCTAAAACTGCTGCGCGTTATGACGCCATGACCACAGCATGTGTCATGGTAAACCAAGCGGTTGAACATGGGATTCTGAAACCTGAACAAGTAAAAGAGCTGGGCGAGCTAACAGGCCAAAGCCTTAAAAAAGATTATGAGTCTGTTGCAGCTAAATTTAAATTTTCTGAAAAGCAATTAGGTAACGCATCTGAAGGTTCTCATTGTAGCCAGTTTATTGTTGGGGTAAATGCCGCAAAATAAGCTAGAGGAAGCCCACAGTCTGTGGGCTTTTTTATAAAGCCTATTTAAGAGGTGATGAAGAGAAGCGACAAGATCAACTGAACATATAATCTACAGACTGTTATAATCAGTATTGTGCCTGAATGATCATCACAAAATCTAAAGTTTGCTCTAAAGGCAGCTTTTTGTGATTGCAAACAAATCTGCTAGGAAATATGAAACGTTATTTAAAACAAATTCAATCGACAACTTCTAAGTGGACAACAGAACAAGACTGTTTCTTGATAGAAAATAATTCTCTCCCAATTCATGAACTCACAGAACATTTGCCTTTTTCTGAAGAAGAAATAAGGGTGCGTCGGTCTGTTCTCGGTTTAGTCAGAAGAGATAAGCAGATGAAAATATATTAGTTTTACCATTTGGTAAAAACAATATGAAAGTAAATGTTTCTGATTATCACTATTTAACCAGTCATTTTGTGGATGAGTTATCAAAACCATAATTTTTTTAGGTGTTTTTTTGGTGCAACTTACGCAAAGCACTAATTAGTTACAAGCTACTTTAATAAGGTTACTTATACTTACACTTCTTTAAGCATAATCAAAGTCATAAAAGATTCATAGATCAGCACTTTATAACAATAGTACGGAGAGAGGAGAGAGAGGTTAATGCCAAAGTATCTAGCTGTAGCCGAAAGGGTTTATAAAAATATTAAAAAAGATGGCTTATTCACTGATGACATTACTCAGAATCTTAACTGCTTAATTAGTCAGATTCGAAAAGCTATCAAGGGAACTGAGTTTAAACTCAAGTTTAACTATATAGATTTTGAGGAGAACTTAACTAAACCATTAAGTGAGTGCAAAGTTCAAATTGATTTAAGTGTCATGCCAAAATTTGCCAATGAAGGAGAGTATCTTCTTTGGTTAGCTGGTTTTATAGAGCGAATTACGGAAGGAGGAAAACCGAAATTGCCACCAATTTCTCAATTTCTTCCACCCGGTTTTAAGATGTCGAAAGAGGCATTTCCTATAAATGTCGCCCCTTCAAAAGAGGAGCATGCGGATTTGATCATTAGTTATTTTAAATCCGAAGATTTTATAAAAACCAATAAAACGCCTTCATAGAAGAATATAGAAGTATTCGTCCACCATACTTCTATATAACTGCTGGTTTATCTCAGCGACCGCCTTCTGGGGCGGTTTTTTTTATTGATCGGACCAAGCTGAATTTATTGCATTAATTAACCGTAGGTTTAATGCTTTCTGCTCTAGTTGCCAATTTGAAATTTCTTCAGCAGTAGGTTCTTGTTGCCCGTCGGAGGCTGCTAAAAACCGTTTAAAGTAATTTTTATAATGATAGGCAGAAACATCGCCAGTAATATCTGCCGCAACTAAACGGCCTTTACATGCTTGAATTAGGTCTTGTAAATGACTTTCCAGAAATTTTCCTTGATCCCAGTTGGTCATGACAACATCACTTGAAAGCACATCCTTATCAATCGACAAATAAATAGCAGCGTTAGATGCTTTTATTTCTGTCAGGAATGTAGATAACAGTTCATCGGGATGATTGAAATTTTGCCATGCATTTTTTTTACCCATAAAACGCACCCATGATGCATTTTGTTGGACACTCCAGTAATGCAGTTTCCCTTTATATAGGGGCGACCAATGGTTTTCTACTGCATGTGCCCATCCAATATCACTTGAACTGATCCCAAGCACATCAATTCTGGCAACTTGTGGAAGTTTGCTTGCCCAATACACCCATGAACCGCAGTGAATACCAAAAGGGTAACGCATATTGTCAGGATGGTTATCACAGACAATCAAATGGATTGGTTCTGCGGATGGCAGTCTTTCCAATAAGAGCTGGGTAACATGATGGTAATCACCACTGCCTAAAAGGACACAACCCAAGTTTGAAGGTAAATGCTGGTTAAGGTGAGTACGTAACTCATCAAATTGCTTTAATTTACAACCAAAACGAATCACCTCTTGCCATGAGGTTAAATCAATGCGTACCGCATCATCAGGATCACCAGCAGAATCATCAAAGTTTAAAACGATAGGTGTTCTGTTATTTATCAGATTCATGATCGTGTTTCCTGTTTAACGTGCCAATGATGATCTGCTTCAAATAGAGGTCGTAATTTTTTTAAAATAAAACGTAAGACAGGGGAATGTATCCATACCAGATGTCGCGTAAACGTAAATTTAGCACCCAGTTGAGCTTTGACTTCAGGGTCTGTCCATCCAGCAATGTAGAATTTGAGGTTGTTGGCTAATGCATAATCTAAATTTACGAACCAACTAATAAAATATAAATTGTATTCTTTTGCTAGCGGGTAATTAAGCCCAATATATTTATCAACAAGATTCTCTTTATATTCATAACAAATGTTATAGCCTACAAGTGTAGTGTCTGCCCAATATAAAAAGACTTTGCCACCACTGTTTGCATCTTGAAGAATTTCTGAAAAAAACTCAGGGCTGAGTAGGTCAAAATGTATTTCGCTTTGCTGATAAACGGCAAGATAGAGCTTATATAAATATGTTTTAAACTCATGATCATTAAAGCGTTCATCGCCCGTAGATAATTGTTCAACGTTTAATTCATTTAAACTTTTGAGTTTACGTTTAAAGTTTTTACGACGGGGTCTAGATAATCTAGAGAGATACTCTTCACGGCTTGAAAAATCGATAGGAACGTAAGCTAAAGCTTGTCCTTCAACAGATAAAAACCCCTTTTTTTCTGCATCTTGAATAAAATTGTGACTGTAATTATTTTCAAGTTCGCTCAATAAAGGTGAATCTAAAGGCAGATCTTTAATAATGCCTAACTTAATTTTTTGGTCATTATTTTTTAAAAAATCTGTAATCGAGTCCAGAGAAAGTTCATTGGGTAATAAGCTGTATTCGGTAACAGTGGTACCGATGAAACATGTTTTAAAATGAAGAATTTTCCCCCAGGTTGAATACCCTGGCAATGCTTTGATTTTTTTAAGAAGGTCTGTATCTAGAGTCGTTAATAAGTCAAACTCTGTATAAAAATAAGGCAAAAAATTATTAGGAGAATGAACCTGAAAACTTAAAGGTGGATGCTTTAAAAAAGCATCCACCACTGCCTGAGGTTCTAACTGATTCAGGTTTGTAGTCATAAATTGATTTTAAATTTCCCGTTTAGCTCGAATAAATAATTGGTCAAGTAAAACCATTGCTTGATCGATTTCGGCTCTCGAGATTTCTAGAGATGGTGCAAATGTAATTACGTTTTTGTAATAACCGCCTACATCTAACACCAAACCACATTGTTGTCCTTGATATTCAAGTGTACCTGAAAGACCGATATCGACCATTTTATCCAATAATTCTTTGTTTGGAGTAAAGCCATCAGCCTGACAAACTTCTGCACGCAATGCTAGTCCTAATCCGTCAACATCACCAATTTCTGGATGACGTGATTGTAAGTCTTTTAGACCTTCTAGGAAATAGGCACCACTTTCCATGATTTGTTTTTCATAGTCTTTTTCAGCCAACATGTGCATGACTTCAAGACCAACTGCTGTACCAAGTGGGTTAGACGCAAACGTTGAGTGAGTTGAACCAACTGGGAAAATTTCAGGATTAATCATTTCTTCTTTTGCCCAAATACCGGCAAGAGGATTTAATCCGTTAGTTAACGCTTTACCAAATGCAACAACGTCTGGCGTAATATCGAAATGTTCGAAAGACCAGAGTTTACCAGTACGGTAGAAGCCCATTTGGATTTCGTCGACAACCAATAAAATACCGTGGTCATCTAGAACTTTTTTCAAACCTTTATAGAAGTTTTTAGGTGGGATTACATAACCACCAGTACCCTGAATTGTTTCGATATAGAAAGCAGCAAATTCACTTTCACGAACTTTAGGGTCCCAAACACCGTGGTATTCATTTTCAAAAAGACGTGCAAATTCAGCAACTAGCTTGTCTGCATATTCTTCTGGTGTCATACCTTTAGGACGACGGAACGGGTATGGGAATGGAATGAATTGAGCACGCTCACCGAAATGACCATAACGGCGACGGTAGCGATAGCTTGAAGTAATTGAAGATGCGCCTAAAGTACGGCCATGGTAACCGCCTTCGAAAGCGAACATGCGGCTTTTGCCTTTAGTAAAATTACGTACAACTTTTAATGAGTCTTCAATTGCTTGTGAACCACCAACGTTGTAGTGAACACGGCCTTGTACACCTGTCTTTTTAAGAATGTCTTCAGCAATAACTTTACTGAGTTCAATTTTAGTTGGGTGTAAATATTGGCTAGCAATTTGAGGAAGTTCATGAATTTGCTTGATAAGCGCCTGATCTAAACGAGGGTTTTTATAACCAAAGTTGACCGCCGAATACCACATTTGTAAATCTAGATATGGAATATCCTGGTCATCAAAAATATAGCTGCCCTGACAATCCGTAAAAATCTTAGGTGGGTTTACATAGTGTACTGTATCGCCGTGTGAACAATACTTTGCCTCATCTGCTAGAAGTTGTGCCTCATTAAGTCGAACGCGGTTCTTCGAACTCGTTGCAGAAGTGCTTTCTTGCTTGAATGTATGATCGTTGTTCATACTTCTATTCCTTTTACGGTTGGTGTTTTCAGTGTGTATGTTTTAGATACAGAGGCTGAGTGAAAAAATGTTATTTAAAAGCTATAGGTAATACCCAAAGCAGGGGTAATGTCTGTACGTTTTTTTACCATTGGGCTTTTGAACTGTTCGTTTGATAGATAATTAACTTCAAGAGAACTAAAAGCATTCCAGTGCTTGGAGACTTGGTAGTTGGCAGTCATGCTTACAAAAGGCGTTACACTTTGGCCCGGTTGATATGCTGCGATCCCACTACGTTTACTTTCAGCCTCACTCACACCGTAGTAATATTGGTTATATTTTGCGTTGTTCCATTGGAAACCTGCTTCTGGATAGATGGTTAAATTGCCTTCTTCTAGTTCAGCAAGATAAGAAGCTCTTAAAATAGTACCTTTACTACGGGATAAAATATCGGTATTAAGTCTTGCTTTGAATCCACCATAAGGTGTAATTCGCATATAACTTGCACCAGCCAAAACAGACCATTTCCGTTTGTCTAGTAAATGAAGTTCACCGCTTGGATCGTATGAGTTGCCGTCATAGTGACCATCGATGCGTAATTGATTTTTGTCGTCTTTGAACAGGTAATAGCCCGCATCTTCGCCTTCAATATAGAATTTGTCATTGTCATAGAAAGCCACAGGCAGAAGCGTTTGAGAGGTTTTATGACCTTTATAAGCCTGAAAGTTTACAGAATAGTTAAAACCCATTGTTAAATCTGGTGATGAGCTTTCTTGTGCATAAGCTGGATAGTAAAAACAGCAGTTGGCTATTACTATTGCTATGGAAATTCTTTTCAATGGTTTAATCATATTCAGTCTTTCTGGGGGCAAGAAAAAACGGTGTTTAGTTGTGTTCTGTTCAAAATTTTTTTGAATATAAAAGTTAATTCTTATGCAAATCTTAATAAAAAATTAAAACTAACTTAATTTTGTATTTTATGGTCAAATCACTCTAATTTCGAGTAAAAAATAGACTATTTAAGAAGGATGCGTGATTCATTTTAGTGTGTATCCTTATTTGAGACAAATAAATTAGTAAGTTTTTCTTCAAAATAAAAAGTGTTTTTTGCAAGTTTTAAATCATCTGAAGTCTATTTATATGTTTGTAAGTGCTAGAATAACATAATACTTTATTCCAAATTTTTTTTGAATACTCCTAATTAAAGAAATTTTAAGATTTCCCACCTAAAGTTATAGTGTGATTTTTATAAAAATTCTTAAATTATTCGTATGAGGCATTTATGTTCATGGTCAACCAGCACTATTACACAGATCACACTGTACCTTGGCATATTTTATGTGACTTTGATGGAACAATCAGCTTAAAAGATACGACGGATTATTTGCTCGAAACTTACGCAAAAGCTGGCTGGGAAGAAATTGAAGAAGAGTGGGAACAAGGGAAAATTGGTTCTAAAGTCTGTATGCAAAAACAGATTGAACTGCTGGATGTATCAATTGATGAATTGCACCAATGTCTCGATCAGATTGAAATTGATTTGGGCTTTATCGAATTAGTAAAGATTACTGCTCAATATAAAATTCCTTTGACCATTGTGAGTGATGGGCTCGATTTTGTGATTCACCATATTTTAAAAAAATATAATTTAGAGCATTTGCCTGTTATTGCAAATCATCTGGTTCAGACCGGTGAAAGGTCATGGAGACTAGAGTTCCCTAATGAAGAGGTGAACTGTATAAGTGGCACATGTAAATGTAAGGTTGCAAATCAAAAACCTCAAAAGCATATTATTTTGATTGGTGATGGTCGTTCAGATTATTGTCTGGCGGGAAATGCAGATTATGTTTTTGCAAAAAAATCTTTAATAGATCATTGTAAAGAAAACAATATTTTTCATACCAAATTTGAAAACTTTGCAGAAATTTACCAACCATTGTCAAAGCTATTATGTAGTGATTTTGGAATCGATACCCCAGTTACGGTGATCACATGATAAAAGATAATTCATTTTTTTTATCAGGTAACAGAACTGGTATTTTATTGATTCATGGTTTGACTGGCACACCAAATGAAATGAGAGGAATTGCACGCATTTTGCATCAAGCAGGTTATAGTGTGTATGGCGTTCAGTTGGCTGGGCATTGTGGCGATGTTGAAGACTTAGTAAACACTCGATGGGAAGATTGGTTTGAGAGCGTAGTTGCAGCAGCAGAAAAGCTAAAAGAACATACAGATGATTTATTTGTTGCAGGCTTATCAATGGGGTCTTTGTTAGCATTAAAGTATGCGTCGACTTATCCGGTTGCCGGAGTGATTGCCTATAGTCCAACCTTTCAATACGATGGTTGGAGCATTCCTTTATGGTCAAAAATGCTTGCACCTATTGTTTTGCCTAGTATTCATTATTTAAATATTTGTCGTCATAATACGTTTGATGAAGCTGAACCTTATGGTATTAAAAATGAGGTATTGCGTTCGCGTATTGTGCAGGCCATGAATAGCGGTGAAAGTAGCGAAGCAGGCTTACCTGGTAATCCGTGGCACTCATTGTTTCAGTTACAACGCCTGTCGCGTAATGTTCGTAAAAATCTCTCAAACATTACTGCACCATGTCTATTACTACATGCCTATGACGATGATATTGCTCACCGAAGAAATAGTGAGTTAATTTATGCCAAGGTGAAGGGGCCTAAGAGTTTAGTCTGGCTTTATAATAGCTATCACATGATCACTATTGATAATGATCGGAAACAAGTGATAGAAGAATCCATTCGATTTATTAAGCAATACGAACATCAAAAAAATAAATCAGAGATTCCGTCAATGAGACCGGAAATAAAAGTCTCACCTGAAATGATTGGTAAATCCTTATGAATATTGTGGTGTTCAGTGTATGGATGCTAACCATTTTGATTGATACAGTAGGGCAGTTGGCTTTTAAGGCCGCTGCTCATGAAAGTAAAACCAACGAAGGGCTTGAACATTGGTGGTTCATGGCTAAACGCCCGTGGCTATGGGTTGGTGTTTTTTGTTATATCTTTGAATTTGTCGTTTGGCTCGCTTTCCTCTCGCTAGTTCCACTTTCTGTTGGGGTAATGCTAGGGTGCATCAATATTGTAGTGATCATGCTTGCTGGTCGTTTATTCTTTAAAGAAAAATTAACTCGAAATCGATTAATTGGTGTTGTTCTGATCGGACTCGGAGTGACTATTGTTGGGATTGGAGCATGAAAAAATTTTATATCGTTGGTTTTTTAACACTAATGCTCTTCGATACTTTGGCTCAGATCAGTTTTAAGTTGGCTTCAAATCATGCAATGCCTTTAACTTTTGATGTCGATTGGCTAATAAGGGTATTTAGTCATCCTTGGATTTATGGGGCTTTCATTGGATATATAGGTGCCTTTTTTATCTGGATGAATTTATTAAAGCATGCACCTATTGGACCTGCCTTTGCAGCTTCACATTTAGAACTCATCACTGTCATGTTTTTGTCGATTTGGCTGTTTAATGAACCGCTTACATTTACAAAAGTCACAGGCGCTATTCTTATTTTTGCTGGTGTTTGCTTCTTGGCTAAAGATGAAGAAGAGAGCCATAGTCATGAAGAAGCTGCTATAAAATAATCTTTAATCAATTATTTTTTAAAACCGTCGTAACTCCCGTAACTGATATTTGTGAATGTTAGTGCAATGCTCAATAAGCATTTGGGGGGTATGGCGGTTTTATTATTTTTAAGTTAATAAATTGAAAATTAAAAGAAAGATGCAAAATAAGCCATCTAGTTATTTGCATAAAATAAAAAGACAAATTTTCAAACCTAAATACAAATAAAGATGTTCCTATTCAATTGATTATTTGCTCTTAAATAATGCTTGAAGCGCTTACCGCAGCAGCCCTAAACCGCTATTATTTATAGATTGATATTTCATAATGAAAAACGATATAGAGCACTTAAAAATGAAAAAACTGACAATGGCCTTTGCTGTTTTGATTCCACTATCGACTTACACCCTAGCCAATGATTCTACGGGGTATGTCGGTACAGGCGGCATTCAATATCTTAAAAATTCACAAGTTGCGATGCAAAGTGAAGATCTATTTATTAGTAAAAAGATGATTAAAGTTGACTATCTTTATAAAAACCTAAGCAATAAAGATGTCACTGAAACTATTTTGTTTCCGCTACCTCGTATTGATAATTTCTTCGAATCTGATTTTGCTCACACTGAACAGCTTTTAAAAAGCTTTAAGATTGTGGTGGATGGTAAAAATATAAAACTGGACATGCATGTCAGAACGTTTATTCAAAAAGATGAAAAATCACCATTAATTGATGCAACAGATGAGTTTAAGCAGTGTGGTTTTAGTGAAAAAGACATGCTAAATCCGTGGGCACGTAGTAATTATGATTATGAATATTATGTAGATAAGCTAAAACAATGTAAGAAGCCACAAATACAAAAAATCTTAGCCAATTTTAAAAAAGAAGATGTGATTCCGTGGTCATCTCAAGTGATTTATAGCTGGAAGCAAACTTTTAAAGCCAATAGCCAAACTAAAATTCATCATGAGTATAAGCCTTTAGTCGGCGGCTCTGTTGCGCTATACCCCGATGAAGATAGCCGGCAATTTTGCATGGATAAACAATTTAAGCAGGGTCTTAAAAAAGCCCAAGCAGAACATTCGCCGTTTAGTGCTTTGGGCTATATTTTGACGACAGGCGCAAATTGGGCAAAGCCAATTGAAAATTTTAAGTTAACAATTGAGCGTGATAAAAATGAACTGGTTTCATTTTGTTGGGATGGCAAAGTTAACAAAATTAGTCCAACACAATTTCAAATGACCAAAACCAAGTTTGTTCCTGAAAAGGATCTGGATATTATTTTTGTTCAAGTGAAATAGCCTGCGTTGTGCAATCGACCCAATGCACACTGGCTTTAATGATCTAATTAAGCTTTACGTTGTATAAAATTGCATCATATTTGATTGTGTGCCATAACTTAATCAGGACGCACAATAAGAAGAGGATGCCGTATGTTGCTCAATGGAAAAGTAGCGTTAGTCTTTGGAGGCAGTGGGGCAATTGGCACTGCGATTGCACAGGTTTTAATTCGTGAAGGGGCGCATGTCTATTTATGCGCAAGAAATCTAGACAAACTTCAACACATCGCAGCACAACTTCAAAAATCTGGAGGAGTGGTACATACGGTTAGTGTTGATGTGCTCGACAGTCAGGCAACAAGTGAAGCAGTCGGTCAAATTGCTCAAAATACGAGTGGTTTAGATTTAGTCATCAATGCAACGAGTTTTATGCATGATCAAGGCAAAGAACTTTTGGAATTAAATCTTAACGAGTTTGTAGGGGGAATACAGCCATTTCTAACGGCTCAGTTTAATATATCGAAAGCTGTAGTTCCTTATATGGGTGGTGAGCGTGGCGGAACCATCATTTCGATTGTGGCACCTTCAGCACGAATGGCGATACCGGGACATCTCGGACATATTGTGGGCTGTGCTGGAATTGAGGCATTTATTAAGGCGCTTGCCAGTGAGTTAGGTTCTAAAAATATACGGGTACTCGGTGTGCGCTCACATGCAATTGTTGATGCGGTTCAAGCAGGTTCTTACACGCGTGAATTATTTGAGTCTAAAGCACAAGCAATGGGACTTAGCATAGGACAATGGCTTGAAGGTGCTGCTCAGAGCACCATGCTAAAGCGTTTACCTACACTTTCTCAGGTTGCTGAAACCGTCGCTTTTCTTGCATCGGAACATGCGAACTCGATGACGGCAACTATTGTGAATATGACCGCTGGTGCAATAGTTGATTAGAGCAGCTTATTCTTAATCCAATAATCTAAGCTAAAATAACGGCCGCCTCCAAGTACAAGTAGAGCAACGAGCATGACTATATAGGTGGCTGCAAATTCAATTCCATTGTTTAAAACAACAAATGAACCACTCGACGTAAGCCAGTCATAGTTGCCATAGTTTTGCAGGATCTCTCGAGCTTTATCTAACTTTTCAGCCGAAGCTAATACTTGCATGTTGGCGAAAGGTGCATGTGGGTCTGCAATTGCTTGCCAGCCATTGGGTAGGTGTACCGTAAATATTGCAACCAACATGGTAATAATGAGGGGAATACTAATTAAACGGGTAAACAGACCAAATGTTAAGAGTATTGCACCTGCCAGTTCAGTTGACGTTGCAAGTAGAGCCATTAAATAGGGAAAAGGAAGTCCTAAACCTCCATCTGAATTGCCAAACCATTCTACAATGTCACTGAAGTGCATCAATTTATTTGTGCCTGCCATCCAAAATATTGGAACGAGATACAATCGAATAGCCAGTGCTGCAATGCCATCAATATGTTGTAGAGACTTACCGAGATTTTGATAATATTGAGATAAGCCATAAATAAAGTTCTTCATGATAATTTCACATCCAATACGATTGAATAGTAATTAGTCGGATGAAAACTGTATTTCTTACATAAAAAAAATTTATTTACGGTGTAATAAAAAAGGATTTGGTCCGTCTAACTTTATGTACCCATGTACAAACCGAGAAATTATCATTAAAGGAATACGAAAATGAACAAACTCAACTCAATGACTTCAGTCGCAGCATTATTAGCACTTTCAGTTGCAGGTGCTACGCAAATGGCTGTAGCAGCAACCAATACAACCACTGAAATGCATGCAACCAAAGCAGCAGATGGCAAATGCGGTGAAGCGAAATGCGGCGCCAACAAAATGAAAAAACATGAAAAGTCTGCTGAAGCAAAATGTGGAGCAGATAAAAAAGCAGCAGATGGTAAATGTGGAGCAACCAAAAAAGCAGCAGACGGCAAGTGTGGTGCAGATAAAAAAGTCGCTGATGGTAAGTGTGGCGCTAAATAAACAATCTAAATATGGGTGATGTCGACCTTCTGATAAGTGTCGGCATCATTTCCAAAAGGAGAAATCACCATGATGGAGTTGTCAGGTGTAGGACTTGGTTTAAGGCGTGATTTTATAGATTCGTTTTTAGATGCTAAAACATATCCGGACTTTATTGAAGTTGCCCCTGAAAATTGGCTGGGGTTTGGTGGGCGGCATGCGAAATTACTCGCACAGTGTATTGAAAAAGCCCCATTAATTTGTCACGGCTTGTCATTATCTATTGGAGGGCCGCATCCACTTAATCTCGAATTTATCGGTAAAGTAAAAAGTTTTTTAGAACAATATGATGTGCCAATTTATTCTGAACATTTAAGTTATACAAATGATGGCGGCTATTTATATGATTTGTTGCCAATTCCAATGACAGAAGCGGCTGTTCAATATGTCGCTGAACGTATTTTACGTGTTCAAGACATTTTAGGAAAAAGATTAGTCATAGAGAATGTTTCTACATATTTAATGCCCAATGCTGAAATGAGTGAAGCTGAGTTCATTCGTGAAGTGCTTCAATTTGCAGACTGTGATTTGCTTCTGGATGTAAATAATGTCTACGTCAATAGTATTAATCATGGCAGTGATGCATTTGGATTTATTCGGGACATGCCAAAAGAACGAATCCGTTATTTACATATTGCCGGACATGAACAAGTTCAGAAAAATTTGTTAATTGATACGCATGGGGCAGAGGTTTGTGACCGTGTGTGGGAACTACTGAGATATACCTATCAAGTCTGTGGTGTGAAACCAACTTTACTTGAGCGCGACTTTAATATTCCATCATGGCAAGAATTAGAAGAGGAACTCGCCAAAATTAAAATAATTCAACAACAGGAGAGTGGTTATGAACGGAAATCAAATATCCTTCCAAACCATGCAACAACAGTTTTGTGACTGGATTAGAGATCCTGATTTGGAAATCCCTCAAGAACTTCCTGTCGAAAGAATGCAAATTTATCGGGATTTGCTTTTTAATAATGTCAGTTCATTTATTGACTTAGTTTATCCTGTGGCTCGCGCGATGTTACCAGAATTAAAGTGGCAACAATTACTTTCTGAATTTTTTCAAAAAGCTGAGTGTCGCTCACCTTTATACAATGATATCTCTTTAGAATTTAGAGAATATTTGACAGATCAACGGCACCCGATATTGCAAGAATATCCTTGGTTGGCTGAATTATTACAGTTTGAATGGCTTGAACTGTATTTAGATACTGTTGAAATTGAAGATGTCATTTTGCATGAAAATTATAATTGGCAGTTAACCACCAAAGTATGGGTATTGGTTTATCAATATCCCGTTTATCTCTGGTCTACTTTAATGACACTAGAACAAGTTGAACTTATGCCAGGTGCAATCATGGTCTGGCGCGATGAACAGGATAAAGTATGTATCGAACAGCGTTCTCCATTATTTGCCATGGTGATTGAACAGCTAAATCAAGGTATACAGTTAACTGATGAAGATATTCACACACTCATTCAATCTGCACTCGCTGACTTGTCTGAGTCTGATATTTATCTGCAAATTCAAGAACTAAAAACCTTATTAATCCGACTACGATTAATTCGAATTCCCCATGATTTTAAAGAGGTATAAGGATGACTTCAGCCGTTGCATCAGATCATGAAGAAATAGGGGATCAACTGCATAATCCAGTCTTTTTACAAGACTTAAGACAGCAGATGATAAAATTTGCATTTTTACAGTTGTCCTCGCTTCCTCAAGCTGAAGATGTGGTGCAAGAGGCATTGACCAGCGCTTTTCAGCATTTAGATTCATTTAAAGGGCGCGCCGCTTTCAAAACTTGGGTCTTTGCCATTTTAAAAAATAAAATTATTGATGTGGTTCGGCAAAAGTCACGCTTGGTCACAATGTCTGAATTGTTTAAAGATGAAGAAAGTGAACTTAGTATTGATGAATTGTTTGATGCCTCGGGGCACTGGCACAAATATGAAGCACCTCAAGCATGGCAAAGCCCTGAAAAAATGATTGAGCAGTCAGATTTCTGGATAATTTTTGAAGCCTGTTTAGATCATTTGCCAGCCAAATATGCTCAGGTTTTTATGTTGAGAGAAGTGATTGAGCTTAGTTCCAATGAAATTTGTAGCAAGCTGGAAATTTCTATCTCGAATTTTAATGTGCTGATGTATCGAAGTCGTACCCGATTACGTGAGTGTCTAGAAAATAAATGGTTGTTGAAGGAGGATTGTTCATGCTGACATGTCGACAAGCCACTCAATTATTGTCCGAAAAGCAAGATAGGCCGTTGTTTTTACGTGAGCAAAGTGGTTTACAACTGCATCTATTAGCCTGCCGGTCATGCCGTCGCTATGCGAAACAGATTAAAACGATTAGTCAGCTTTCTAAAGTATTTAGAAATTTGGATGACTAACTTTATTTAAAAAATTATTTATTGCTAGCCTTACTACGCTAAAAGCTCCCATACTATAAAAGTAGAGGAGTTATTGAATACAGGATGAAAAGTGAATTTAAAAAATCTGGAAGCATTTTATTGGGTCGTCACTTTAAATAGCTTCAATAAGGCTGCGGCAAAATTGCAAACCACACAGCCTGCGGTCTCTCAAAAAATCACATCTCTTGAAAATGAATTAGGTTTTAAAATTTTAGATCGAAGTTATCGGCAATTTAAACCGACCCATAAAGGCATCACGTTATTTAAATATGCCGAAAAATTTATGCGTTTAGAGACAGATCTGGTTGCTGAGCTTACCGAAAATCAGCACCTGACTGGCACCATTCGTTTAGGTGTTTCAGAAACAATCGTTTATACGTGGTTAGTTGAATATATCGAAAAAGTTCAACAGGAGTTCCCAAAAATTTCAGTCGAAATTGTGGTAGATCTGACACCAAACTTACAAGAAGGCGTTCGGACAGGGGACTTGGACATGGCCTTTTTGCTTGGGCCAACGTTAGCTTTTGAATGTATTGAGCAGGCACTATGTGATTTCGAGCTGAGTTTCTTGGCTTCACCATCATTTAAAGGTGGTTTTGCTCAAATGTCTTTTAAAACTCTTATGTCTCATACCATTTTAACTTATCCAAAAATTACCTATCCCTATAAAGAATTGAAAGCAAGAATGAAAGAACAAGGAATTGATGAACCACTTTCAATTACCAGTTATTCACTCGCAACTTTATTGCGTTTAGCCGAACAGGGCTTAGGTATTGCTGTTGTGCCAACCTTAACGGCGTTAAAAGAAATTATGGATGGTCGATTAGAGGTATTAAATACCCCCATTCAGTTAAAGACCTTTCATTTCACTTCTATTTACATTCAAGGGAATGATGTTGCTTTAAAAGAAAAATTGACCGATGTTGCGGTGAAGGTCTCGATGAGCGCCATGAAAAGACTCAATGAACAAATTAAAAACTAGGCTGTTTTCGAATATTTCTTGTCACTATTTTTATTGTTTTAAGAAGCTGTTTTTTATGTGAAACCATAAAAGCAGCTTATCTACATCGATAAGTAAATATTATCCTTGTTTATGATTAATTTTAAAAAATATAAAAATCAATAGCTTATAATTCTTACTTTATGTAAAAAGTCTTATTGTTCGTAGGGATTAGCTATGTTTTTATCTTAAATACAAGATTTGATCACCGATTGTATTGATTGGGGAACAGGGAATCTTTGTCATTTAAAAGGATTAAAGAATATTGTTTGGGAAAAATGATGTTCTTGGTTCAACCTGAAAATAGCGTTGTTAAGCTCAAATGGATGAGGAACGCATTAATATGTCTTTACTGAAATCTTCTTTTTTATCAGATCGCCAATGGGCCATTGTTGCCTCGATCTTTATGATGGCGACCTCTGCAATGGGGCCCGGCTTTTTAACCCAAACTGCTGTATTTACAGTCAAGTTAGGCGCGGCATTTGGCTTTGCAATTTTAGTTTCAATTCTGATTGATTATGTTGTTCAACAAAACATTTGGCGAGTGGTCACACTGACCCAAATGCGTGCATCTGATATTGCCAATAAAGCATTGCCGGGTAGTGGCTACTTACTCGCGTTCCTTGTGATTTTAGGCGGATTTTTCTTTAGTGTCGGCAACATTGCTGGTGCTGCTTTAGGTCTCAATGCGCTTTTTGGTCTAGACACTAAATGGGGCGGCATTTTAAGTGGCGCATTGGCCATTTTGATTTTTGCCTCAAGAAAAGCCACGCTTGCCATGGATAAAAGCATGATCGTGTTGGGATTGCTTAAAATTGTCCTGATTATTATTGTTGCGGCAATTGTGATGCCACCTGTTGGACAAGCGGTACATCAAACTTTCGCTCCAGACCAGATCGACTTTGCAATCATTACGACCATTGTGGGTGGTACTGTAGGTGGTTATATCTGCTATGCAGGTGCACACCGTTTACTCGATAAAGGTGCTGTTGGCCCTGAAAATATTGATGAAGTTGCTAAAGCTGCAACCAAGGGCATTATTGTAGTCGGCATCATGCGCTATGTGCTGTTTTTAGCATTTTTAGGTGTGGTGGTGAGTGGTGCCAATATTGATTTAGCTAGCCATGATGCCAATCCGGCAGCTCAAGCATTCCAATATGCCGCGGGCACATTTGGCTATAAATTATTTGGTTTAATTTTCTGGGCAGCGGGCATTAGTAGCACCATTGGCGCAGCATATACTTCTGTTTCATTCTTTACTGCATTTAAAAAGAACTTAACGCCAAAGCAAACCAACTATACGACCATTACCTTTATTGCATTAGCCTTATTACTCTATGTGTTATTAGGTGCGACTCCGGCAGGTCTACTCATTTTTGTAGGTGGTTTTAACGGTTTGGTGTTGCCAATTGGTCTTACAATTTTTCTGTATGTTGCAGCGTGTCGTAAAGATTTAATGGGTAATTATAATTATCCAAAATGGTTAATTATTATTGGTGGATTAACATGTCTGTTAACGTGGTGGATGGGCTATATGTCGTTTACTACAGTGTTTAACTATTTGACGAAGCTTTAAGCCAGACTTTGTTAAGTGATAAAGGAATGATGCCATGTTTGTAGATTTAAATAGTGATTTGGGTGAAAGCTTTGGCTCATGGAAAATGGGCAATGATGACCAGATTTTACCTGTCGTGACCAGTGCCAACATTGCTTGCGGCTTCCATGCTGGCGACCCGCTTGGCATTTTAAAAACGGTTCGTAAAGCCGTTGAACTGGGCGTGACGATTGGCGCTCATGTCTCTTATCCTGACCTTGTCGGTTTTGGCCGCCGTAATATGGATTTGTCACGTGACGAGCTTATTGCAGACGTGCTTTACCAAATTTCTGCACTGGATGGTTTGGCAAAAGTAGCAGGCTCAAAAGTGCAATATGTTAAACCGCATGGCGCACTTTATAACACCATTGCACATGACCAAGTTCAGGCAGCAGCCGTGATTGATGCGATTAGAATGTACAACCCTGAACTGGTTTTGGTGGCTTTGGCAGGTTCAAATTTAGTCGAGCAGGCGCGTGCGGCTGGCTTAAAAGTTGTGTCTGAAGCATTTGCAGACCGCGCATATAACAGCGATGGTTCACTGGTGTCTCGCCGCCTAGAAGGTGCGGTTTTACACGACTCGGCATTTGTTGCTAGTCGTGTAGTTTCAATGCTTAAAAACGGTGGAGTAGAGTCAATTGACGGTGTATTTACCCCAATTCAAGCCGACACCATTTGCCTACATGGCGACACCGACGGCGCTTTAGAAATGTCGGCAGCCATTAAAGCAGAGCTTGTAAAAAACAATATTGAAATCCGCCCGTTTGTAAACAAAGCATAAGGATGAGCACAATGTATAAGGATATTAAAGTCGACCCAGCTCAGCTTGAAGCCGCTTTAGATGCGCGTTTAAAAATCCGTGCAGGTTTTGATAAACCAACAGCAGGCATGGCTGCGGGCATGACGCAGGTGAACATGATTTCGGTGCCAAAAGAATGGGCATATGACTTTTTACTCTATGCGCATCGTAATCCGCAAAGCTGTCCAGTGCTTGATGTGCTTGAAGAAGGCATTTATGCGACCAAGCTCGCGGCAGACTCAGACATTCGAACTGACTTTCCGCGCTATCGCATTTGGAAAGATGGCGAAATGGTCGATGAAGTGACAGATGCGAGTGATATTTATAATGCTCATCCTGATTTGGTGACTTTCTTAATTGGTTGTAGTTTTTCATTTGAAACGGCTTTGCAAGAAGCGGGTATTGAAGTTCGCCATATTCATGATGACACCAATGTGCCGATGTATCTGAGCAATATTCAGTGCCAGCCAGCAGGCCGTATTTCAGGAAATATGGTGGTTTCCATGCGACCAATTCCATCTCATCAAATTAGTGAAGCTGTAAAAATTACCGCGCGTATGCCAAGTGTCCATGGTGCGCCGGTGCATATTGGACACCCTGAAAGCTTAGGAATTTTAGATGTAAATAAGCCTGACTTTGGTGATGCTTCTCGTATTGAAGCGGGTGAAATTCCGGTGTTTTGGGCTTGTGGGGTAACGCCGCAAGCGGCAGTCATGAACTCGAAAATTCCTTTTGCCATTAGTCATGCACCGGGCTACATGTTTATTACCGACATTCCTGACCGCGCTTGGATGGGCTAATTGGACTAAAGAAGAATTAAAAGGATAAGCAAATGCGTTTTTTATCGGTAAACGCCGATTGTTTTCTGATTGAGCTTGCGAGCTTAGAGGAAACTTTGGCGTTGTACAATAAATTGCAAAATACGCAATTGAATGGAATTAAAGATTTAGTCCCCGCTGCAAAAACAATTTTGGTTTTTTTTAATGAGATCGAAACCAACTTTAAAACGCTGGTTGCTTCAATTCAGAGTCTCAAAGTTGATTCTGGATTTGAGCGTAGCAGCCAAGAAGTGATTGTACCGATTCGTTACGATGGCGAAGACCTTGCTCAGGTTGCAGAGTTACAAGGATTATCTGTGGCTGATGTGATTAGAAAACATCACGAAAGTGTGTGGAATGTGGCTTTTATTGGTTTTGCACCCGGCTTTGCGTATATGAGTAGTCCCGATAAGCCTTTTACCGATATTCCACGTTTAACAGTTCCGCGTAAAAAAATACCGTCAGGCTCTTTGGGCTTAGCTGGTAAATATTCTGGTATTTACCCAAAAGACAGTCCGGGTGGCTGGCAGCTCATTGGTACTACATCGGAAAAAATGTGGGATTTAGAGCGAAAAAACCCTGCATTGCTTTTACCGGGCATGACCGTACATTTTGAGGATGTTACACATAGTCCGTTAACCGTAAATGTACCGCAGCAAATTACCCGTACAGTTGAGCCTAAACAATCGGTGCCACTGTTTAAGATCACTGCGCCAAGTTTACAGATGCTCATTCAAGACCAAGGGCGTTTAAACCAGACCAATATTGGCGTTGGGGTTGCAGGTGCAATGGATTTATCTGCCATGCATAGTGCTAACCGTATTGTGGGTAACCCAACAGATACGCCTGTCATTGAAGTTTTAAATGGCGGCTTAAAGGCCAAAATGCAGCATGCGGGCGTTATTGCGGTGACTGGGGCAACTTCAAACATTCGTGTGAAATTTGCCGATGGTCAAACCGCCGACTTTGAAAATTATCAGCCTATTGCGTTAGATGAAGGCGATGAGTTTCAAATTCAGCCACCGACGGCAGGCCTAAGAAACTATTTGGCAGTTCGAGGCGGCATCGACGTTGAACCGGTTTTAAATAGTGCATCGTTTGACAGTTTGGCGGTACTAGGGCCAGAGCCTTTAAAACTTGGAGATACCATTTACCAGGGACAGATAAAGGCAGCCAACATTAGCGTAAATGAAGTGGGTAAAAGCGACTTGCCAAAAGCTAGTGAAGTGGTCGAGCTAGATATTGTAATGGGGCCACGCACAGACTGGTTCGAACAAGACAGTATTGAATTACTCTGTCAGCAAGAATGGCTTGTGACCAATGAAAGCAACCGAGTCGGGCTAAGACTTTCAGGTGAGCAGGCTTTAACTCGCAAAATTACCTACGAGCTGGAAAGTGAAGGCACATGCATTGGCGCTTTACAGATTCCACCGAGCGGCCAACCCGTTTTATTTATGAATGATCACCCTTTAACGGGCGGATATCCGGTCATTGCCTCTGTTGCTAAACACCATTGGGATTTGGTGGCACAGATTCCGGCAGGTTGCCGCATCAAATTTAAAAAAATTGCCGAATTTACAGATTTTGAGAATGAATGATGAATACAGAAAAATTATTGATTGCTAACCGTGGTGAAATTGCCGTTCGTATTATTCATGCTTGCCGTGACATGGGCATTTCATCGGTCGCGTTATATGCAGATGATGATATTGGCAGCATGCATGTCGAACTTGCAGATGAAGCATGGGGCTTGGCTGGTGCTACCGCCAGTGAAACCTATTTAAATATTCCTGCGATTATTGAAATTGCAAAAAAATCGAAAGCGACCATGGTACATCCGGGTTATGGCTTTTTATCTGAACGTGCCGAGTTTGCCCAAGCTGTGATTGATGCGGGCTTAAAATGGGTAGGGCCATCACCAAGTGCCATTGAAAAACTGGGCGATAAAATCGAAGCGCGTAAAATTGCCGCTTCTGTGGGTGCGCCATTGGTTCAGGGTACGCAAGACCCACTCAATAATGGTGATGAAGCTTTAGAGTTTGCCAAACAGTTTGGTTTACCGATTGCCATTAAAGCTGCGTTTGGTGGCGGTGGCCGTGGCTTAAAAGTTGCGTGGAAACTCGAAGAAGTGAAAGAGCTTTATGAGTCGGCAGTACGAGAGGCAAAAGCTGCTTTTGGCCGTGGTGAATGTTTTGTCGAGCAATATTTAGATAAACCACGCCATGTAGAAGCTCAGGTGATTGCTGACCAGCACGGCAATATTGTGGTACTTGGCACACGTGATTGTTCGTTGCAACGCCGTAACCAAAAGTTAGTCGAAGAAGCACCTGCGCCGTTTATTAGCGATGAGATTTATCAACAAATTTTAACTTCGGCAAAAAACATTTGTCAGGCAGCAAACTATGTGGGTGCAGGAACGGTTGAATACTTACTCAGCCGTGACGGAAAACTTTCATTTTTAGAAGTGAACACCCGTTTACAAGTCGAGCATCCAGTGACCGAAGAAACGGCAAAAGTTGATTTGGTGGTTGAACAAATTCGTGTTGCGCAAGGTGAAGTACTTTCTATTAAAGAAACACCGAAAGCGCAAGGTCATGCGATTGAGTTTCGAATTAATGCCGAAGACCCAGCACGTGGTTTTATTCCTGCATTTGGTGTGTTGAGCCTATTCGAGGCACCGTTTGGTAACGGTGTACGGGTTGATACAGGCGTTCGCACTGGTTCATTGGTATCGAGCCACTTTGACTCACTCATGGCAAAATTGATTGTGACTGGTCCAACCCGTGAAGTTGCAATTGCTCGCGCTAAACGTGCATTGAAGCAATTTAAAATTGAAGGCGTGGCATCGGTTTTAGACTTTCACCGTGCGGTGTTAAATGAACCTGACTTTACCGACGAGTTTAATGTACACACGCGTTGGATCGAAAACGACTTTAAACAAGAGTTAAAGCCGACGAAACGAGGTATTCCAAACCATCAACAACCGATGCTACTCAGCTACATTGAAATTGATGGAAAGCTACACCGTTTAGGTTTACCTGCGGGTATGTTTGCACAAGGGCCAGCCACAGCAGCAAATCAAGCACAATCTGCTGAGCCAGAAGTAAGTGCAGAGCATTTACTTGCACCTATTAATGGTGTGATTAGTTCTTGGAAAGTTGAAAATGGTGAGCAAGTGACAGAAGGGCAAGTAGTTGCAATTATGGAAGCCATGAAAATGGAAGTTCAGGTCCTAGCACACCGCAGTGGCACTATTCAGACTGAAGCCGAAAAAGGCGCAACCTGCCATGCGGATACGATCATTGGTACGATCAATTAAGATTTGAACAAGTGATTTGACCTGATTGAGCTTTAGTTTAGTCGGGTTGGATCTATGACTTATCTATTAAAAAAGTCAGCCATTTTTTCAGAGCTATCATTAACCATTTTCAACTTGAAAGCCTGAACTGATTGTGAGATATTTCGCACAGTTTGGTGATATTAAAATTGATTGCCGTATTTAAAGCTCGCCTATGCGAGCTTTAATTTTTAGCCCAGTTTAAGCATTTCTCACTTAATGAGCTGGCAGCATAAAAAAAATTGAGAATTTGGCATCCATTTTATAGGCGAATTGAAGAACGCGAATGAAAATTCTACCTTCATCTGAATATGATCAAATTCTAAAATATAGTGTTTATTGGCTCGTCATATCGATTGTGATTGGGGTCGTAGCGGGGTTGGCCTCGACTTTAATTTTTGTCGCCTTTGATATTTCAAACAAAGTAAGAAGCCTGCATCACTGGCTCATCTATTTCTTACCTTTTGTTGGTTTTGGCATTGGTTACCTCATTAAAAAGTATGGGTCGCCTATTGAACGGGGAACTCATTTACTCCTAGATGAAATTCATCAGCCCAAGTCATTCATTCCGAAACGAATGAGCCCTATCATTTTTATTACATCAATTTTGACTCAGTTGTTTGGTGGTTCGGCAGGGCGTGAGGCGCCAGCAGTTCAGCTTTCAGGTGCTTTAATTGATCACTTGAGCCATATTTTAAAAATCTCGGAAGATAACCGAAAAATTTGTTTAATTGCCAGTATTGGTGCTGGCTTTGCTGGGGTGTTTGGTTTGCCTCTGGCAGGTGCAATCTATGGTTTAGAAATTACGGCTTTAGGTAATTTAAGATATTCGGCTATTTTTCCATGTTTTGTATCGGCTCTAATAGCCTCGACCATTCCTGAGCTATTCGATATTCTTCACCCGCACGTCTACTATGTCATTAGTGAATTTCCAGCCATTCATTTTGGCACGATCATGAGTTTGATTGCGGCAGGGCTAGTCTTTGGTTTAGCGGCACGATTCTTTATTGCCGCAATTCATTTTGCGAGTGATAACTTTTATAAATATATTCGCTATTTGCCATTAAGAACCATGGTCGGCGGCATTGTGATTATGTTACTTACTTTGTTCACCGCACATCAGCAATACAACGGTTTGGGCACAGATAAAATCATTTCATCTTTTTATGTACCGATTGAGTTTTACGACTTTTTTAATAAGACTATTTTTACCGCCATTACTTTAGGTTCGGGTTTTAAAGGTGGTGAAATTACGCCATTGTTTTATGTGGGCGCGACATTAGGTAATGCTTTAGGCGCGGTTTTAAACCTACCAATTTCATTACTTGCAGGCTTAGGTTTAGTCAGTTTGTTTTCAGGGGCGAGTAAGGCGCCGTTGACTTCTATTATTTTAGCCATTGAGCTATTTGGAATGAATGTTGCCACTTATGCCATTATTACTTGTTTGTTGGCAGCGTTATTTTCAGGTGATTGTGGCTTGTATCGCCGTAAAAAGTTGATGGATTAGAAAAATTTTTTTATAAAAATAGCTTAAAAAATTAATTTAGTATGTAATTAAAAACCAAAATTTTATATTCTTAATTTGTTATCAATAATTGAAAAATTAATAAGTTTAAATAAATAGTTGGGAGTTATTATGAATTTTGATTTAAATATAAAGGATACTTTTGGTAAAGAGCTTCAATTTAATAATAGACAAGAAATAAGAAGTTTTCTTAATTTAGAAAAAGAATATTGGTTAGCTAAACGGAAAGAAATCGGTAAAAGTTTATCAGGAAATTTTCCTACATTTCCTGAGCAAGCTGAACAATTTCTTGCACATTTTGATTTGTATGAAAAAGCAGTTCTTCTAGAGCCTCAGCCGGATAATTTAGCTCAGTTAAAGCACAATTATGAAGGTGCTAAGACGCAATTTATTCAATGGTGCGTCCAATATTGGATATATCGTGGAAATACTCATACAGAGGCTTTATTGGATGCCTATAAATATTCTAATGAGTCAGGGGTTGCTTTTTGGAATGCAATTAAAAATCATCGTGTTGAAAATAACAGTCAACGATTTGATTCTTTTGCTGGAATAATGATGGCCTATGAGTTTCTATTCCAAAATGAGAGTTTTTTAAATAAAAGAAGATATGCTGAAAAGCGTACATTTATAACTTTAAGGAATGAACTGGAAGATGAAAGAAATAAACAAATCTCAACTTTTGCGGAGTTTAATGAAGAATATTCTAAATGGTATGAGAATCTACAGGGAAATATAAATGACTGGTTTAAAGATTGCCGAGAGCGCTCAGATAGTACAATCAATAATCATTCAACTTTTTTTAATCAGATGACAGAACATGCAATTGGACGCCATGAAGAACTTGAAAACTTATATGCTGAGAAATTGAGGTTGGAAAAACCTGCGAAATACTGGGAGGTACGAGCAAAGCAGCTTAAGATTCAAGGAGTTATTTGGTCAGTTTTATTAGTAGTAGTTTTATTAATTGGAATTGGTTATTTCACTTTATTATTTAAATATTGGCTTACAGGACAGCAAATCAGTATTTCATTACATAGTTTACAGGGAGCTGTATTACTTACAGTAATAATTTCAACTTTTATTTTTTCAATACGCGTTCTTTCTAGATTAGTATTTAGTTCATTTCACTTACAACGAGATGCAGAAGAAAGACAGCAATTAGCTTATGTATATTTAGCATTAAGTAACGAAACAAAGGTTGATGAAGAATCTAGAAAAATTATTTTACAGTCTTTATTTAGTCGCGCTGAAACTGGATTACTTGCTTCTGAGTCAGGCCCTACAATGCCAGCGATTGATGGTATTACAGGATTAGTTTCAAAAATAAATAAATAATTTTCTATTATTTGTTAAGTTTTTGTATTTTAATTATTTTTTGAGTTTGGCTAATGTTATCAAATAGTTTTTTTTCTCCATTAATTTCTATTTTTAAGATTCTTGTAAAATTTTTTTTGGGCAAAGATAAATCTTTAAATAAGCAATTAGAAGCTCGTTTAATAATGAGAGGTATTGTTGCAGAAATACCATTAGATTTGCCGTTACATATAACTTATAAGAATGACGAGGAGCTTAAAGGTGTATATGTTATAGGTCTTTTAATCTGGAATAAAGGTAAACAAGCAATTGTTACTAATGACTTTCTTACGCCCTTACAAATTAAAGTTGCATCTGATGCTGATATTATTGATGTTAAGATATTATCTATTGAAGATCAGATGAAATATTCAAAAAATATAACTGATAAAAATACTATAAATATACAGTTTGATTGTATGAATCCAAAAGAATATCTCATAGTGCCAATATTTATAACAGGAAATCCTATGGCTGAAGTGGAAATTTCTGGAAGAATTATTGGGCAAGAGATACCAATTGATCATACTGCGGAAGAGGTTAAAGCCTCTATTGGTGAAAGAATTTCTGCCTTATTGTTACTATTATTTATTATAAATATAGTTCCTGGATTTTTCATAGGTGGATGGTTAATTTGGAGAGACTATGGACTAAAAAGTTTATTAAATAGTTGTAATGATATACCACAATATTTAAGTACACCTTTTATACTTGGTTTATTTGGAATAGGACTTTTTATTGTTTCAAGAATTAAAAATTGGAATGAGCGTAAAAAATATCCAGAGGGATATCCTTTGGACGCTGATTTGGAGCCGCCTTTTTTTAAAAATATTATAGGAATATTCAATACTGTTTTTATGGGTAAAAAGCAAAGAATTTCGGTTTCTATATTTAACTGGGGGAAACCAATTTTACTTACCAATAAAAAAGTTAGAAAACGTACAATTGATGATTGGATTTACTAATAATTTTATTGTAAGACAGATAGAATAATACGTATTCTATTAATAGAAGTGAGAGATTACTTGAATATATTTATTAATTATTATGAAATTTTGCATGTATCTCAAGATGCTCCTGTTGAAATTATTAGATTGGCCTATAAAGGTTTAGCACAAAAATATCATCCTGATCGTTACCAAGGGAGTGATGCAAATGAAAAAATGCAATTAATTAATGAAGCGCTTGAAGTGCTAACTAATGAAAAAAAACGTAAAGAATTTGATTTAAAATTAAATTCTTTTAATCAACGAAAGCAAAAAGAGAGAGATTTTCAAGAATATCAAAAAAGGAAGAAGTATGAAGATTTTCAGCAGCAAGAGAAAAATAGTAGAAATTTTTCAAAAAATTATGATGACAAAGATAGAACTCAGAAATTAGCTAAAGATTTTAATGTCAACATCAATATAAATATTTCAAGAGGGCTTTATATATTTAAGCCATTTTTGAGTCTTTATAATATGATAAAAAGAAATAGCAAAAAAATTATTATATCGTTATCACTCTTAGGAGTAGGGCTAATTTTTATTAGTACTATTCTATCAATATACGAGAATACAAGATACTCAGAAAATATTGTTACTGAAGGTCCCTTACCAGCTGAACAAGCTGATGAAACAGCGAATAATTTATATACGTCTACTTCTGAATCTGTCAGTACACCAGAATTAGTTAATACTACCAATGAACAGTCTAAACTAATTCCATATCGACCAGATCTAATGCATAAAGCCGTCCAAAGTGTTATTAATATTCAAGAAGAGAGCGGCATCATAGGGGTGGTCAAAGAAATTCATGACTGCTATATAGATAAAAACAAGGATAGGCTTTATTGTCTATTCTTAGACTTGACAGCTAGGATGCTTGATTTAGGTGCTTCTCAGACAATGGGTATTATTCGTGATGATTACTTAATGGATGAACGAGTATTAAGTAGGATAAATAATAATTACTATATACCAAATGGTATTGACTCTAGTACAGCAACTGAACATGTGCAAAAAATGGATCTTGAACTAGCAGAAATATTTAAAGAAAAATATCAAGAAAAAATAAAAGAATTGCATTCTTCTGACAATCTTAATAAGTCTGGTGAAGAGGAATTGTCAGAGATAAATAATGATGAAGTGGAAACAGATCAATCCTCTAGTAATTTAATCTAAATTTATTAAATCTTTTGAGATAATAGATAAAAAGTACATTTTATTACTTTGAAACTTTAAATGTGATTTGTATAAATTATTTTGTTATTAATATGGACATATAGTATTTAAAAAGTGTTCTAATTTAATACGAATAGAATTTTATATTCTTGACGACAAGAAAAGTGAATAATATCCTTTCTTTCTGGTAGGACGGAAAGAGGACATCTTAGGATGTGCTGGTCTCTTTGGCACCAGTCTGCTAACTCTTTTCCGTTCTACTACCCTAATTATTTAGGAGAGATTGGTAGGATTATATTCACTCCTGAGTTTGTATTTAATTTTTATAACTAGACAAACAGATACTAAATATCAATATTTAATTAGTTTTTTTAATCTTTAAAACTTGAAAATAATTTAGAACCCAACCGCTCTACTTTAATACGATTGTCATGTCCTACGCTTGACGCCAACAAAAGCGAATACTATCCTTTGCGTGCTGGCCACATTGCCAGCCGACTTTGACAGGTCGGATAGCCAACGCACACGAAAAAGTCTCTCTTTTTTGTGGGCATCCCTGCGTGCCCCCTCTGCGGTGGAACGGGAGGGGGACACCTTCGGGTGTGCTGATCTTTTGGCTATCAGTCTGTCAACCTTCTCTCGTTTCACCACCATTATTTGACAGTAATGTGGTGAAGCTTCTTTATAGCCAAAGGAGTCCGCTATGCGTACTAATTCTTCTTCTTATTTTTTGGCCTACGCCAAAGTCTTTACATACATACCACCTAACTGGTCTTTAAAACGGTTTAATCGACTATAGGTTTTCTACGACCTTAGATCATTACGACTAAAAAATCATAGCAACAATAAAACCGAGATAGGCGAGCACACCATTTAGTGCCGCTTTTGCATGCCTGTTTTTAACGCTCAATTTAAGAGTGACGGCATGTCTATCTCTTTTATATACAACAAAAAATTATTTTAAGCGGTATACATGAAAAATTTAGAATCTTCATTTAGAGCACTCAGAGTGCTTCACACAGCAAAAGACTTATTTAACCAATATGGATTTCACAAGGTCGGGGTGGACCGAATTATTGCAGAGGCCAAAACGCCAAAAGCGACTTTCTATAACGACTTTCATTCAAAAGCGCGACTCATCGAGATGTGTCTGACTTTTCAAAAAGATGCGCTAAAAGAAAAAGTGCTTTCAATTATCAATTCATACCGTGAACAAATGGTGTTTGATAAACTCAAGCAGATTTACTTTCTGCATGCTGACTTAGAAGGATTTTACCGTTTGCCATTTAAAGCGATTTTTGAAATTGAAAAGCTTTATCCAAAGGCTTATCAGGTTGTGATTGAATATAGAACTTGGCTAATCAACGAAATTTATAAACTGCTTTTAACCATTAAGGCCACAGCTTCAATGAAAGACGCTCACATGTTTTTGTTTGTGATTGATGGGGCGATGGTTCAGCTTTTAAGTAAAAACAGTGTAGATGAGCGAGACAAGTTACTAGATTATTTTTTAATAATGCTGTCTTAGCGATAAATCCAAACACATTTTAAAACTAAAAAGCCCGTCATTGGGCTTTTTAGTTATTCGAGTTCTAGCTGATCATCATCTTTAGTGACTTTGATTTTCATCTTTTTATATTTACGTTTGTTTGGGTCTAAAGCAGAGTTTGACACTTCATCAGCAAATTTTGGATTCTGCATGAGTTTTGCATAGGCTTTGTAACCTATACGAATTCTGGTAGGTGGACAATCTGTTCTTTTGGAATAATATTCAATAAGTGAATTTAATTCCTGTAACAAACTCTGATGTTCCATTGTCTTAGTTATTTTCTATTAGTAGGTTATTTCAGCATACTGAACTTTAGAAAATTTCTAAAGATGTAATTGATATACATTATCTCTAATAAATGTAGATAAAAATACATTAACTGAATAAATTGTGAATTATTTGGTGTTTAAACGTGTATTACTGATTTTTTTAATCAAACAGTCATAACTAAGTTGTAAATTAATTTTAGAAAAAGAAAATAGATAGAAGATTGCCACGAACAAAAACTATTTAAGCAATTTTCTCACACTGTGGAATTAAGCTGACTTTAACGAGTCGGCTTTTGTTTTTGTGGCCAAATAAAAAGCCCTAGATCGGGCCTTTTACTTTTTAAATGAGCGATTAAAACTTCAGTTTTTTAAGCCCACGGCTTACGCCATCTTGTAAGGCTGCTTTAATAATAGGGCCAATAAACGGTACTCGACCTTTAAAGCTTATGGTGTAATCCAAGCGCGTACGATTGTTGCCTAAGTCAGTAAATTTCATTACGCCACGGTGGGCTTTAATAGGACTAAGGCCACTTGTAATCGCATATTCGATTAACTCATTTTCTTTGTAGACTAAATTTGTTTCTACAAATGAAGGGGTAAATGGAATAGACATCTTGCGGGCAGAACCTACGCCATTACGTGCGTCTTTCCCGTTGCTAATGCGAGTCACTTTAGCAGGGGCAAAGAGTTTGCTTAGGTTTTCATGTTCACTCAAGGTTGCAAAGACCTTGTCTACGGGCGCATCAAATTCTTGTACGATGTTGATTTTTTGAGTTTTTAACATCTTATTCCCTCTAGAAATTATTTTGACATTGGTAATTGTCAGAATTTGGATGTTAGCACGCTTTTAACAAAGGGGGAATTCTAATCGGTCGGAGTTTTGAGTACTCATCAATTAGAGGCTGAACTTGTCAATTGACCCAAATAGTAAAACTTATGTCTTAAGTTAACATAGTTAATTTAAATCTAAGCACCTAATATCTATTGTGGGAATAAGAACGAGTACAACAAAAATGAATACTGTTCAACCAACAAAACCCGCAGGTGCTATGCGGTATTTAATAAGTAAATTGAGCGTAATGGGCCTCGTGGTCTGTGCCACAAGTGTATTCGCCGCTAAAGAAATAAAATTAGGAGATTCGGTAATGGGTTATCAAAATCAAGCTGCTTGGCAGCAAATTGAACAATTTCTTCCTCAAGAATTTCATATTCCTAAAGACCAATTACCCAAAGAAGAATGGTGGGCTTGGAATGGTAATAACATCCATTTAGACACTTATCGAAATCCGAATGCAAAAATTAAAGTGATTTTATTTCATGGTGTAGGGACCAATGGCCGACAAATGTCGATGATTTTAGGTAAACCATTGGCTAATCGGGGATATGAAACAATTGCAGTCGATATGCCCGGCTATGGTGTAACGCAAGTTGGCAAAGGCAAGATCATTAGCTACAACGATTGGGTGCAGGCTGGTAGCGATTTAATTGATATTGAATTAGCAAAAGATAGTCGTCCAGTTGTGCTTTATGGTTTAAGCGCAGGTGGAATGCTGACCTATCACGTTGCGGCAAAGAGTAAAAAAGTGAAAGCAATTGTTGGCATGACTTTCCTTGACACAAGTAACCAGAAGGTTAAAGACACTGTGGCAAGTAATTTGTTTATGAGTCGAGTAGGGACGCCTGTTGCACATTTAACTGCAAAAACACCTTTGGCCTCAATGCGAATTCCAATGAGTTGGGCAAGTAAAATGAGTACTTTGGTCAATAATAAAGAGGCTTTAAAGGCCTTTATGAAAGATAAAACCTCGGCTGGCAACTCGGTTTCACTCACATTTTTAGACTCATATATAAACTACAAACCAGAGCTTACACCTGAAGAGTTTGATGTGTGCCCAGTCTTGTTAACTCAACCCGAAAAAGACCGTTGGACCCCCCTCGATTTAAGTACACCATTTCTTAGCCGTATTCAGAAGGTATCTGTAAAAACCGTAATATTGGAAAATGCGGGACATTATCCATTAGAGCAACCGGGTTTATCGCAAATGGTTGACGCCATTGATAGCTTTTACAGTACTACAGTGAAATAGCGGGTATTGTGCCCCGTTTTAATTCTTCTGGTTACGGTTCTTTTATTTCGTAATTTTTTTGAGGAAAAGTTGAATAACAGACCAGTTGGTTGAAACCCAGCAAATAAATGAACCAGCCGTAACCATTGCTGTTCCTTGCCAAAAGCTTAATGATAATTGAGTTTGTAAAACAAACATCGCCAAAATAGAAGAAATAATCGGGGTGAAATAAGAGGCCACCACAAGCATGGTAATGTTTCCATGAATAATGCCAATATTCCACGCTGCATAGCCAAAGCCAATTGCAGCAGATGCGACGACAAGTGTTATCAGCGTCGATAAATCTATAGAGGGAATGGCAAATTGCCCCGAAAGAAGCAGCTTGAGCCATAGCGTTAGGGCAACACATACAAAGAAAATAGAGATTGGGTTTTGCCCATTACTTATTTTTTTTGTGAGAACACAGTAAAAAGCCCAAATGATGGCACCTACAAAAGCTAAGAGATAGCTTAGAGGGTTGTTATGAAAATTATCGACAATACTTTTTAGACTAAAATCGCCATTTCCAGTCTGAATAAAAATAATGCCTGAAATTGAGATGAGTAATCCTAAAATAATAATAAAATTAAATTTTAATTCTTTAAAAATGACAAAGGCTAAAACCGTTAAGCTTGGCCAAAGGTAGTTAACAATGCTCACTTCAATTGCTTGTTGAGCTGTCTTTGAGTAAGCAATCGCAAATGAAAAACACAGCTCATAAGCCACGAAAAGGACTGTACCCAATATTAAATATTTTTTAGGAATCTGCTTAAAGTTTGGAATTCTGAAAATGGCAAGTAATAGTAAGGCACTTAAAGAATAAATAAGCGTAACACCTAGCTCAGGTCCAATGGCGGCACTGACTTGCTTCATCAGACCGACCAGAGATGCCCACATGAGAATGGCGCTTAGACCAATCAATGTTGCTAGATTTTTTGACATAAAATTCAGTAAATAACGGTTAAAAAATGGTAAAAGATTGAGTTGTACTAATGAAAGGAATAAATTTTCAAGATAGGGAATATAGGACAAATTATATAAAATATAAACAATTAAATTTATTGATTGGTTGAATCTGCTATGTTTGTTTAAGCATTCAATTGGGTAAAGAAATTTCGAATAAAATAACATTGTTAAGAGGAAAATATGGAAGTTATTAAAACGGTTGGTGTGGTAGGTGCAGGTGTAATTGGAGCAAGTTGGACCGCCTTATTTTTATATAAAGGATTTAAAGTTAAGGTTTACGACCCGTATCCTATAGATGAAGCGATTTTTAAAAAGAGAATATCTGAAAATCTAAATGATTTAATGGCGTTAGAGCAGCAGCCACAGCGCAAAGATCATTTACCAGATGCATTACTTAATCTAGAAGTTTTTACCGATTTGAAAGCAGCAGTTTCAGATGTAGATTTTATTCAAGAAAATGCCCCAGAACGTCTGGATGTAAAACAAAAGCTATATCAAGAAATCACAGCATATTGCCCTGAGCACACCCTCATTGCTTCAAGTTCATCGGGCTTAAAAGTGACTGATTTTCAAAAAGAGGCGCAACATCCTGAACGTATTTTATTAGGTCATCCTTTTAATCCGCCTCATCTTTTACCTTTAGTTGAAATTGTCGGCGGTACTTTGACAGATCCTCAAATTTTAAAACAGGCTTCTGAGTTCTATAAACAACTCGGTAAGCACCCAATCATTTTAAATAAAGAAGTCAAAGGGCATGTGGCAAACCGGTTACAGGCTGCACTATGGCGAGAAGCCTTTTCACTGGTCGAACAAGGCGTGTGTTCAGCAGAAGATGTTGATGTCGCGATTACCAGTGGGCCGGGTTTAAGATGGGCGCTATTTGGGCCATATATTAATATGGAGCTTGCAAACCAAAAGGGTTTTAAAGAGGCTATTCATCATTTAGGCCCACCAATGACAGAATGGTGGAATGACATGCAAGCATTTCAACATTCGGATGAAACCACCGATTTATTAGAGACAGAAACCGAAAAACTTTTAACACAATATAAAGATATAGATTTATATCAAACCCGAGATAAAGGCTTGGTTGATATTTTAAAGCTTAGACAGAAGTTACAGTTAGATTAATTTAGCCTTTTATAGTCTTATCAATTTTCTAATTTCATTCTGATTTATCTGAAAGCCTCTTTATGAAAGGGGCTTTTTGTTGTTTTGAAATGCACAGTTTTTAGTGCAGCTTTTTATATTTGAACTTAAATCGCACCTAAACAGCTCAAGTTTAGTATTACTTTTAACCAAAAACGTAATACTAAGCTGGCATGTCCTTTGCATAGTCTTAAACAATCAAAAGTGATCTAGGGTTCCGATACTGTACGTATGACTGGACCGAGAGTTCACGGTTCCTAGCGAACTACACGGAGGGATAAAAGCCCGGGAGGAAGTCTAAAACTATCCGACAGGAGTAGCTATGAACACTGCAAGTTATCATAACAATCAACCGATTTGGACCGAACTTTTACCCGGAGGTCATCACTGGTCGGGTCGTATTCAAAAAGGAACTGTTCTTAGATTTACATCACTTGGCGCGCAGGCAAACGTTTCTTTGTTTTGTGTAAATGCTGCCGATGTGCTTGAACGATTTAACATGCCTGACAGTTTGAAAGGGCAACATACAGCCTATTTAAAAGCTTCCAATGTACTGTACTCAGACCTTGGTCGTGTCATGGCTTCAATTGTTCATGATGATCATGGCTGGAACGATGCGCTTTGTGGCCCAAGCCGACCTGAACAGATTGAAAAGCAATTTGGTACTCGCACCTTTCAGGATGCCCGCAATGATATGTACCAAAACGGGCTAGATAGTTTGCTCATTGAAATGTGTAAATACGGGCTTGCCAGCCAAGACCTGAGTGCCGCCGTTAACCTATTTTCTAAAGTTGTGCCAGATGAAAACGGCGCTTTGTCTTACCTAAGTTCTGACAACACCGATCAAACCATTGAACTACGTTTTGAAATGGATTGCCTACTATTTTTATCTGCCACGCCGCATGGTTTAGATACCACTCAAATTTATCAACCTGCCGATATTCAATTGAGTTTGTTTAAAGCCGACCTCTTAACAGACAGCGATATTTGTCGTGACGCCTGCCCGCAAAATCAGCGTGCCTTTCAAAACACTGCGCGCTACTACGCACTTAGCAATATTTAAATCAGGAGAAGCATCATGACAGTTTTACAATCATTTGAAAAAGCAGTTTTAAATGAAGTTTGTCCTGCGGGTGAAGCGTGGATGTGTGAGGTTAAAAAGGGCCAATATTTTCGAATTATTGATCTGGAGGGAAACCAAGCGGTCGATACTTTGTTTATGAGCGCCGAAAACCCAACTGAACGTTATAGCGCAATGGATACTTTGGCTATTAACCAACAGATTTATTTAGAAAAGGGCACCAAGCTCTATAGTAACTTTGGTCGTCCAATTGCGGTTATTCATGATGATAACTGTGGTCGCCATGACACCATTGGCGGTGCCTGTTCATGTGAAAGTAATACGGTTCGCTATGCACATGAAACGTATCCTATGCATAGTTGCCGTAACAACTTTATGTATGCCTTGGCAAAACACCCGATTGCAAAAAAGCATGACTTAAATGTCCGTCACATCGGTCCAAATATTAACTTCTTTATGAATGTGCCTGTAACGCCAGACGGTCAGCTTAAATTTGATGATGGAATTTCAGCGCCGGGGAAATATGTCGAAGTTCGTGCAGAAATGGATTTAATTGTTTTAATTTCCAATTGTCCGCAGCTCAATAACCCATGTAATGCCTACAACCCAACCAAAATTCAATTGGTTGTCCGCGAAGCGGAAGGGGTGTAAGCATGTTTAAAAAAGTTCTGATTGCCAACCGCGGTGCAATTGCCTGTCGTGTAATTCGCACCCTTAAAAAACTCGGTATTGCTTCGGTTGCAGTTTACTCAGAAGCCGACCGTGATTCTTTACACGTGACGTTGGCTGATGAAGCCTTCTTAATTGGCGCTGCACCAGCCCATCAAAGTTATTTAAATATTGAAAAAATCCTTGAGGTTGCAAAACAGTCAGGAGCAGAAGCCATTCACCCCGGTTATGGTTTTTTGTCTGAAAATGCCGAGTTTTGTGATTTGTGCGAAAACCAAGGCATTGCTTTTATTGGGCCAACCTCAAGCCAAATGCTCGATTTTGGTTTAAAACATACTGCACGTGAACTCGCAATTAAAAGCAATGTACCTTTACTTCCGGGCAGTTCACTACTTGCCGATGAAGCCGAGGCTTTGTTTGAGGCAGCCCGTATTGGTTATCCAGTCATGTTGAAAAGTACCGCGGGTGGCGGTGGTATTGGCATGCGTCTGGTCTGGAACGAAACTGAATTAAAAGATGCCTATCAAACCGTGTCTTATTTGGCTCAGGTCAATTTTAAAGATGCAGGTTTGTACTTAGAGAAATTTGTACAACATGCACGCCATATCGAAGTTCAAATTTTTGGTGATGGGCAAGGGCAAGTCTTAGCGTTGGGTGAGCGCGATTGCTCAGTGCAACGCCGTAATCAGAAAGTAATTGAAGAAACACCTGCGCCACACCTAAATGAACAGCAACGTGACTACCTTCAAAAAGTTGCTGTTCAACTGATGCAGTCGGTGAACTACCGCTCGGCTGGTACAGTTGAGTTTGTCATGGACACCGAAAACCAAGAATTTTATTTCTTAGAAGTTAACACCCGTTTGCAGGTTGAACACGGCGTGACCGAACAAGTGTTTGGGGTCGACTTGGTCGAGTGGATGGTCACTTTGGCAAGTGGCGATTGGTTAGCACCGACTGAACAGTTGGAGCCAACAGGACATTCAATTCAAGTTCGTCTTTATGCCGAAGACCCGATTAAACAGTTCCAACCAAGTGCGGGCTTACTCACTCATGTTAAATTTGACCCACACGCACGGGTCGAAACATGGGTCGAAACTGGTTCAACGGTATCGTCTTTTTATGACCCGATGATTGCCAAAATCATTGTGACCGCTGCAACCCGAGAGCAAGCCATACAGGCAATGAGTACTAGTCTTGCAAACACGCAAGTGGCAGGCATTGAAACCAATCTGGAATATTTGCAAAACATTATTGCTTGCGATGTATTTGCTTTAGGTACTCAAACCACCCGATTTTTAAATACATTTGAATGGAAAACTCAAAAAATTGAGGTCTTACAGGCTGGTATTCAAACTGCCATTCAAGACGTAACAGGCCGACTAGGTTATTGGGATGTTGGTGTGCCACCATCTGGGGCCATCGATCCACTTAGTTTAACTGTAGCAAACCAACTTTTAGCCAATGAACTAAATACCGCAGGGCTTGAATGTACCTTACAAGGCCCAACTCTAAAATTTCACTGTGACAGTCAAATCGTGATTACGGGCGGTGATATGCCATCGACACTTGACGGTGAACTTGTGCCGATGTGGCAAACCATCAATGTGAAAAAAGGCCAGATTTTAAAATGTGGCATTATCCGTTCAGGTTGCCGCAGCTATATTGGCATTAAAGGTGGTTTTGATGTTCCTGACTATTTAGGGTCGCAGGCGACTTTTACTTTGGGGCAGTTTGGTGGGCATGCAGGCCGTAATTTGTTAATTGGCGATATGTTACCGATTACTGAATATTCAGCTCAATCAACCACAGCTTTAGATCAAGCGCAAATTCCTAGCTTTACCCAAAACTGGGAAATTGCAGTCATGTATGGGCCACATGGTGCGCCAGACTTTTTCACTAAACAAGATATCGATACGTTCTTTGCCAATGAGTTTGAAATTCACTATAACTCAAGCCGTACAGGCATTCGTTTAATTGGCCCAAAACCTGAATGGGCGCGTGAAGATGGCGGCGAGGCAGGCTTACATCCATCCAATATTCATGACAATGCTTATGCCATTGGGGCAATTGATTTCACTGGAGATATGCCAATTATTTTGGGTCCCGATGGTCCGAGCTTAGGTGGTTTTGTATGTCCTGCGGTAGTCATTCATTCCGAGCTTTGGAAAATTGGGCAACTTAAAGCAGGCGATAAAGTCAAATTTGTGCCAGTAAGTTATGTGCAAGCAAAAGCACTCGATCAACAATATCATCAAAGTTTGAGCGTGACTGATACAACGCTGATCGATTTTAATCCAACCATTCAAGCAGAACCTGACACTTTAAAAGATGCAGTTTTGGCAATCTTAGAAGGTGAAGCTGATTTACCAAGTGTGACTTATCGTCCAGCAGGAAATAGCTATTTGTTGGTGGAATACGGTGAGTTGGTACTCGATCTGAATTTACGCTTCCGTATTCATGCACTCATGCAATGGGTCAAAGATCAAAACATTCAGGGCATTATCGACTTAACACCAGGCATTCGTTCACTACAAATTCATTTTGATTCAATCCAGCTCGATCAACTTGAGCTTTTACATAAACTTCAACAAGCAGAAGCCGAATTACCCGACATTCAAAATATGCAGGTGCCTTCACGGACTGTCTATTTGCCTTTAGCTTGGGAAGACTCGCAGACTCAACTTGCAACTGAGCGCTACACACAAATTGTTCGTCCAGATGCACCATGGTGCCCAGATAACGTCGAGTTTATTCGCCGTATTAATGGTTTAGCTTCAAAGCAAGCGGTTAAAGATTTGGTTTACAGTGCGAACTATTTGGTGATGGGTTTAGGCGATGTGTATTTAGGTGCACCCGTTGCGACACCACTCGACCCACGTCAGCGTTTAGTCACCACAAAATATAACCCTGCGCGAACTTGGACACCTGAAAATGCTGTCGGCATTGGCGGTGCTTATATGTGTGTGTACGGCATGGAAGGCCCGGGTGGCTACCAGTTTGTTGGCCGTACTACTCAAATGTGGAGCCGCTACCGTAAAAATGCCGACTTCGAAGAAGGCAAACCGTGGTTATTACGCTTTTTTGACCAAGTTAAGTTTTATGAAGTTTCTGAGACTGAACTTCTGCAAATGCGTGAAGACTTTAAGGCAGGCCGTCTACAACTTCGCATTGAAGATGGCGTGCTCAATTTAAAAGAGTACAACGAGTTTTTAAAAACACATCAAGACAGTATTCAAGCTTTTAAAGACACGCAACAAGCCAATTTTGAAGCTGAGCGCCGCCGTTGGCACGAAGCAGGCTTGCAAGAATATATCTCTGAAAGTCTTGATGCGGTTGATGAAGGCGAAACCGTTGCTATTCCCGAAGGAGGTTGCGCAGTCGAATCGCACATGCCGGGTTCAATCTGGAAAATCGAATGTGCATCGGGAGATATTGTTGAAGAAGGTGCAACACTCGCAGTCATTGAGGCAATGAAAATTGAAATTCCAATTATTGCGCCCGAACGTATGAAGGTCGAAACCATTACCATTGAAAAAGGGCAAACCGTAAAAACGGGGCAAGTGCTATTTACCTTGGCACCTGTCGCTTAAACCAAAAGAGAGCATCGATAGTGATGCTCTCTTTTTATATTATGCTTCGGTCAAATGTTTTAATACTTTATGAGTATGTTCAACCGCTTTTAACTCAATTTTAGACTCTGAATTACCCGATAAAGGCGATACATCGTAAAGCAAGAATGTGCTGCTTAACTGCATTTGCGTATATTGAATTGAATATTGAACAGCTTTTAAAAAGCTATCAATTAAGTTTTCTTGGTCGTTCACCATGTTGGCTTCTGTTTGGCCGACCGTCATACTAATAATGACTTTTTTATCTTTTAATTTGTCGCCCTGAGAGCCATAAGCAAACTGATACGTAAAAACATCATCAAACCATAATTTTAAAATTGCCGGCATATTAAACCAGAACATTGGATATTGCAGAATGATCGTGTCGTGGCGTAATAGTGCTTCTTGTTCAGCACTCACGTTAATTTTATAGTCCGGATAAAGCTGGAAAATATCTCGCACTTCAAGGTCCGGATAGGTTTTTATAAGTTCATTCACAATCGTTTTATTTGCAATTGATTGAGCGTAGTAGGGATGGGCCAAAATAAGTAAAGCCATAATAATGCCTTGTAGCTATAAAAATCATAGTCACTATAATTTTTATAGTATGGGTGTACAATAACTATCAAAGTTGATAGGTGGCGTTAAAAATGGCAAATACTGAAAATAAATGTGAAATCAGCATGAATGGAAAAACTTATCCATGTCATATCAGTATGGCTATGGATTTAGTCGGTGGAAAATGGAAAGGCGTTATTTTGTATTACTTAAAAGATGGACCAAAACGTTTTAATGAAATCAATCAATTAATGCCAACTATCACAGAAATGACCTTAAGTCTTCAACTTAAACAGCTAGAGCAAAGTGGCTTAATCTCTAGAACCGTTTATGGTGAAAAAGCTCCGATTAAAGTGGTTTATGAAATGACAGAATTGGGCCAATCTTTTAAGCCTGTTTTAGAGTCTTTATCGGTATGGGCACATACGATGATTGGTTCGAAATAATATTAAAAAATTAGTTTTTAAAAATATAAATATTAGCCCCATCACTGTGCATGGGGCTTTTTTTTGCCCAAAAATCACTCATAAATACCCACCCAATCTATCAAACCATGCTTAAAAACTGGCACATTTTCTGCATCTCTTATCAGTAATACAAAAACAGAATTTGGTAATACCAAGCTAGAGGTGCGATATGAACGATGTAAAACCCGTGGTTCAACCAAAGCAAACTTTAAAAGCCTTTTTAGTCGAATTGCTCAGCGTACGTGCAGGCGTATATATCAAGCAAAACAATCAGCCACCTAAAACAAAAGGATAAGACTGTGCCGAAACAAAAGTTGGCTCGAATCAGTATTACCGTACCTGAAACGACCCTCAACGCACTCGATCAAAAAATTGTCGAGCAGAACTATGAAAGTCGCTCGCAAGCCATTGTCGACATGATTAATAAACACTTGATTGCAGAGCAGGCGCAGGCCAATGAGGTCATGGTGGGTACTTTGACTCTGCTTTATGACGCGAATCAAATGACCTTGCGTAATCAGTTGGTTGATTTACAACAACAGTTTTTAGCTCAAGTGATTAGTTCGCTTCATATCCAGCTCGACCAACAAAAAATATTGCAAGTCATGTTAATGCAAGGCGCGAGTTCTGAACTCAGGCAGATTAGCCAGCAATTTATTGTGCTGAAAGGGGTGATTAAAGGGCATTTAGAACTGATGGATGCCGTCATGCCCCCTATACAGCAAAATGACTAAATGAGGAGTAGCGTGTTGAAAAAATTATGGACTATCCAAGACTGGAAAACAGCATATCAAAACGGGCAAATCCATCTTAGAGATTTGGTTGGCTATGTTGCAGAAATCACAAATGATGATCATGCATGGATTGAAATTGCATCGAACGAGCAGATTCAAGCACAGATTGATGCACTAAAAGATCAGAATATTGCTGACTTACCCCTATACGGTGTGCCATTTGCAGTCAAAGATAATATTGATGTTGCGGGCTTTCACACCACTGCTGGCTGTAAAGAAGTTCAATATTTAGCGAACCAAGATGCGGTCGTTGTTGCCAAGCTTAAAAAAGCAGGGGCAATTGTGGTCGGTAAAACTAACCTCGATCAGTTTGCAACTGGATTGGTAGGCGTTCGTTCTCCGTATGGTGCAGTAAAAAATAGTTTTAATCCCGAATATATCAGCGGTGGGTCAAGCTCTGGTTCTTCAGTAGTGGTTGCCAACGGTATTGTACCTTTTAGCTTGGGGACAGACACGGCAGGGTCAGGTCGTGTTCCTGCTAGTCATAACAATATTGTGGGTCTTAAGCCCACAAAAGGTTGGTTTTCTACCACAGGTTTAATTCCTGCATGTCGGACCATTGATGTTATTTCCATTTTTGCACTGCATATTGATGATGCTTGGACCGTTGCCAATTTAATGCAGGGCTATGATGAAACAGATGAATATTCACGAGCGCATCCAGCCAATGTACCAACTCAGTTTTCTAAACGAAAAATTGCCATTCCTGCTCAGCTTGAATTTTATGGTGATCTTGAATCTGAAAAAGCCTTTTTAGTTGCAATTGAACGTGTAAAAAAACTGGGCTATGAAGTTGAGAGCATCGATTTCAGCGCATTTAATGAACTTGCTGCTGCACTTTATAATGATGCATGGGTAGCGGAAAGAACAGTCGCCGTTGAACGCATGACAACACGTGACAAAGCCCATCCGGTTATTGCCCAGATTATTGCGCAGGCGGATAAATTCAAGGCAACAGATGCACTTCAAGCTGAATATAACCGCGCCGTTCTGGCTCGAAAAATTAATTTGGCTTTACAACCTTTTGATGCATTGATGGTTCCGACAGCACCAACCATTTATACCATTGCGGAAGTTGAAGCCGACCAGTTGTCTAAAAATGCGCACATGGGGGCTTATACCAACTTTGTAAATTTTGCCGATCTTTCTGCACTGGCCTTACCAAATGTACTGCGTGAGGATGGTTTACCAAGTGGAGTAACCTTTATTGCACCAGCTTGGCACGATCAGGCATTGGCAAATTTTGCCCAGTTTTGGCAAACCGAAACACCGCTGAGCTTGGGTAAATCAACTCAACATTATCAAAAAAGTATAGACATCCAGTCGAGTCATTCAGTGCAGCTTGCTGTCGTCGGAGCGCACTTAACAGACATGCCACTTAATTTTCAGCTCACTAGCCGTAATGCCACTTTGCTTAAGAAAACCCAGACAGCAGACACTTATAAACTCTTTGCTTTAAAAAATACCACACCACCAAAACCCGGCCTGCAATGCGATGCAGCAGGTACTTCTATTGAAGTTGAAGTTTGGGATGTTCCATTAGCAAATTTTGGGGCCATTGTGGCTGAAGTGCCTGCACCGCTTGGTATTGGGAACCTTAAATTAAAAGATGGAACATGGGTCAAAGGCTTTATCTGCGAAGCTTATGCCATTCAAGATGCAACCGATATTAGCCATTTTGGAGGCTGGCGAGCTTACATACAGTCACTCAATCAAACCGCTCAAAGTGTTGTTAGTAAAAATGTTGGGGAAGTTTCTATATGATTAAAAAAGCGTTGTTATCCGTATCTATTTTATCGGCAGTTGTATTGGGTGGTTGTGACAATACCGCTAAAGTGCCTGAGGCTAAACAAGACGCTCAGGCATCTACAAATACAAAACCAATTACCATTGGCTATAGTGATTGGCCGGGCTGGGTGGCTTGGCAAGTGGCTATTGAAAAAGGCTGGTTAAAAGAAGCAGGCTTAAATGTAGAATTTAAATGGTTTGATTATTCGGCTTCTCTTTCGGCCTTTTCGGCAAATCAGCTCGATGCCGTTTTGGTCACCAATGGCGATAACTTGGTAACAGCTTCGGGTGGCACTCAAGGCATGATGATCATGGCAACAGATTATTCTGCGGGTAATGATGTCATTATTGCCAAAGAGGGCATTAATACCATTCAAGACCTAAAAGGAAAATCGATCGGTGTTGAAAAAGGGTTGGTTGACCATCTTCTACTGGCAACAGCTTTGACCGACCATAACATTAAAGCGAGTGAGGTGAAGCTAGTAAATTCAGCAACTAACCAATTACCTCAAGTGTTTAATAGCCCAGATATTTCCGCGATTGCTGTTTGGCAACCCGTTGCGGGACAGGCATTAAAAGCCGTAGCGGGTTCCAAAATTATCTATACCTCTAAGGACAAGCCGGGATTAATTTATGACACCTTGACCGTTAACATGAGCCATTTAACTGCCCATCAAGAAGAATGGAAAAAAATCATTCAGGTGTGGGACAAAACAGTTAAATATATTAATGACCCTGCAACCCATGCCGATGCGGTTAAAATTATGGCAAACCGTTCAGGGGTTGATCCAAAGCAATATGAGTCGATGGTCAGCGGAACGCATTTATTAGATATCAATGCCAATAAAAAAGTATTTACTAAATCTCAAGGTTTTGACTCGATTTATGGTTCTACCTATCACGTCAATAAATTTAACGTTGAAAACGGTATTTATAAAACCGAACAAAATGTAGATGGGCTGATTTACCCAACGCTCGTAGAACAACTTAAATAAGCCTAATCAATAAAAAAGCCCAAGTTCAGCTTGGGCTTTTTAATGTCTTACTTATTTCTCTGTACTGACCTGAGTCATACGCGGAATTTTTGGTAAATCTTGCAAAGCTGGGTCAAGTTCATCTTCTTCAGCATGTACCAAATAATCTACCCGTGAGCGGAGCTGTTTAAACTCAGGTGTACTCATTAAAGCGAGTGAGCGTGGGCGCGGTAAATTAACCTCAATAATTTCCTTAATTTCACCCGGATTGGCTTTGAGTGCCACAATTCGGTCTGCCAGTAAAATAGCTTCATCCATGTCATGGGTCACAAAAATAATGGTGATATCAATGTTTTGCCATAAATCCATTAAATGCTTTTGCATTTTTTGGCGAGTGTGGGGGTCGAGCGCACCAAAAGGTTCATCCATCAGTAAAATTTTAGGTTGATTAACCAAGGCTCTCGCAATTGCAACCCGCTGTTTCATGCCACCAGAAAGTTGATGTGGATACTGATTTTCATATTTTTCTAAACCAATAATATTGATCCATTCACGGGCTTGAGCCTCGGCTGTCATTTGACTAGCGCCGCGCATTTGCGGACCAAACATCACGTTTTCTTTTACAGTTTTCCATGGGAACAGGGTATAACCCTGAAACACCATGCCGCGCTCGGGGCATGGGCCAGTAATGCATTCGCCGTCTACTAAAATTTCTCCGCTGTGATATGGGTCTAAACCTGCAATGACACGGCTAAGCGTCGATTTTCCGCAGCCAGAAGGGCCAATCACACAAATAAATTCTCTTTTGTGAATTTTTAAATCGAGTTTATTTAAAACGGTACGTTCAGTTTGACCGTGTTTAAATACTTGGCTCAGTTGTTTGGCTTCCAAAATAACAGGACGTTCATAAATTTTTTGAAAGTATTCATGTGCGTTAAATATTGAATCGTTCATTATTTTACTCCTACTTTCCAAGCAAACATTCGCTCACCTAACTTCATTAATACCCAATCACAAACCAGACCAATCACTCCAATAATCAAAATAGCTGCATATACATTGTCAAAGTTTTGATAGCGTGCCTGCTGGGTAATAAACCACGTAATGCCTGAAGTGGTGCCAATTAACTCTGAAACAATTAAATAGGTCCAAGCCCAGCCCAATAGCACACGTAAGTCACGGTAAATATCAGGCCATGCCGCAGGTATCACAACATGAAGTAAACTCTTTAGCTTATTGGTTCCTAAGGTATAGCCGGCTTCGATTAAGCCTCGATCTACCATTCGGGTGGTATTAGCAATAATCAGAATTTGTTGAAAGAGGGTGCCGATGACAATAATGGCAATTTTAGGTGCGTCATTAATCCCTAAAATTGCTACTGCAAGTGCGCCAAAGGCGGGTGCAGGCAAGTAACGGAAAAACTCCACAAACGGTTCGGTTAGTAGTGAAATACGCTTAGAAAAACCACATAAAATACCCAGTGGAATCCCAACCAGCGAAGAGATAAAAAAGGCTGAAAAAACCAGTTTAATACTGTGCCATAAACTTTGATGAAACCACGGTGAATCAGGTTGTTCTGGTGGTGTGGTAAAGGCGGTGACCAAAGCTTTAGCTACTTCATGGGGAGCAGGTAAATAAATCGGATTGACCAAAATACCTTGTGGTGGTGCAGAATCTCGATTGACTGCATTTTGTGCTTCGAGATAGAACACATTTTTATCAATACGACTGCCTACTTGTAAGTAAGAAACACTTCCAGAGCTTGTGATTTGTACTTGAGGATGCCAGATAAAAGGTAAATAACTAATTGCGCACCAAAGACATATTGGAATAACGAAAGAACAAATACTCAGTATGAGCCTGTTCTTGCTCGTAAATTCCTTTGCAACATAACCCATATTGAAAGCTCCCCATTTTTGATCAGTATTACGATTTTCATAAAACGTAATATTTTTTAAGCAAGATGAGTGCCATGTTTAGGATTATGCCTATATCTAAATAGAAAAAATCCCCATTACATTCAGGGGATTTTTTTAGAGGTTTAATAGCGTTCTTTATTGCGTGAATGGAACTAAGGTTTCATGTAAATAAACCCAAGAGCACTTTTCAGATTCAACTTTAATGCATGCTGTAGAGGTACGTAATGTTTGACCTTCTTCAGTTTGTTGACGCTCTTGGTATTGCACCCAACAGTAATTCTCAGATTTAAATAAAGCTGTGCTTTTAAGAATGGTGATTTTTAAAGAAGGCTTTTTACCTATATTTTGGCTAAATAGCGAAATAACTTCAGGCAACCCAATGCATTTGCCCTGAACTGTGACCATCTTAAAATCGTTATCAAAACTAATTAAAAGTTCACTAAGGCTTTGTTTTTCGTTCTGACCAGTAAATACATTTTCTATTAAAACATGTAGGTCTATGACACTTTGAACCGCCTGATCCATTTGATTAGACATGAGTTCTCTCCTTTAAAATGGGAATGAGTGAAAGCAAGCAGAGTATTGCTGCAATAAGAAAAGTATGTTGATAACGGCTTATATCGTTTGAGGAAGACATCAGGTTATAGATTGAAATGAGAACAACTGTGCCTACGCTAAATGAAACCTGACGATTGATGTTCCAGAGAACGCTACCTTGTAATAAGTCTTTACCAGTGAAATCAATTAATGAACTAATTTGGGCAATATTTGCACTTAGTCCGCCTCCCATCCCCATCAATAAATAAGCAAGAATTAAAAGACCTAATTGAGTACTGCTCAAAATACAAAATAAAAGAAAGATGCCAAGACTATGCAATGTAATGCCAATCACAAGTAAATATTTTTTACCCAGTCTTTGATAGAGCAGGCCACCATTGACCATTGCAACTAAGGCACCCGTTGCATAGAGCAACATAAATAAGCCAGTTTGTTTGGCATTAAAGCCAAAGTTGATCTGTAAATTAAAAATATTAAGTAAATTAACGCCTGTAAAAATGCCCGGAACAGCGTAATAAACAATAAATGCATTACGTAAGTTTTTATTTTTTAATAACTGTAGGTTGAGAATCGGATGGGTAGTTTTCTTTGTATGGTAAATATAAAAAGTAAGCAGACCCACCGAAATTATAAAACTACTGATTGCTAACGTGACATTATGATAATCCCCATAAAATGAGAACGAGAGTAATAAACAAAGAAGGCTTATATTAAAAATAAGTAAGCCCCAAATGTCGGGTTTTACGCTAGGTACATTCTCCGTTTCTTTAATCCATAGCCATGCTAAAGCTGAAGCAAGTAAAGAAAAGGGAAGGTTCGAAAAAAACACCCATCGCCAATTCAGTGAATCAATAATCACGCCACCAATGGCTGGCGAAAATGCAGGTGCAATGAGTGCAATTGCCATAATCATGGTAGAAATACGCTGACGTTCCTGATTGGGAAATAGTGCATATACCAGTGCTTGGCCAACGGGTATTAATAAACCACCCGCTATTCCTTGAATAAAGCGCCAAAAAATTAAGCTATAAATCGATTCACTCGAACCAATAAAACAGATACTTATAGAAAATAACAGCATCGAATAACACAATAACTTTTGGTTCCCTAATTTGCTGGCTAACCATAAACTCATGGGCATAATTAAAATCAGACCCAGAATATAAGCATTTGTGACCCAAGCAACCATGGATGGGCTGACTGAAAATGATGCTGCAATATTAGGTAGTGCGATTGCTGACATAAAAATATTAATGCAGTCAATAAAGAACCCAAGTAAAAACACCGTTGCTATTTTATATCGATATGACATACCTACCTCCGAGCAGGCAGGGTAAGATCCAGCACTTTTATTGTCGATGCAGGCGAAGTAAAATCATTGTTTAATAATTTCAAACAATCGGCTGAATTGTGCAAAAAAATCTCAAGCAAATTACCAGTTTTTTACAAGTCGTTGATTCTGGATCTTTTACCAAGGCTGCTGAAATTTTAGGCCTAAGCCGATCAATGGTGAGTATTGATATAAAACAATTAGAAAAGCAGTTAAATATGAGCTTATTAATTCGTAACACCCGTAATATTGCATTGACCGAAATAGGCCAGCATTTTTATGAAGATTTTAAGCAAATTCAGCTTCAGATTGATGAGGCTTTTGAAAGAAGCCAACATTTAGGCACAAGCATTACAGGCACTTTACGGTTTTCATCAACCAATGAATTTGGTCAACGTTTCATTTTGCCGTTGCTTCCTAAGTTTTGTGAGCTTTATCCTCATTTACGCTTACAGTATTCATTTAATTCATCACTCGATGATTTAGTCACTGAAAAATTAGATCTGGTTATTCGGTTAGGGAATTTAAAAAACTCATCTCTAAAAACTCGAAAAATTGGAGAATATCCAATTTATCTGGTCGCTACTCCACAATTTATAGCAAAATATCCCGTAAATAATATATCCGATTTAGCGCATGTACCGTGGATAGGCCACACCTTATTAAATTGGCAAGATTCACAATATATTTTGCAAAATAGTTTAGGCGAAAAATATCCCTTACCTTTTATTCGAAGTCAGTATGAATCAAACTCGGTCACTGCAATTCATCAAATGGCTCTTTCATCTTTAGGTATTGCAATTTGCCCTGCATGGTTGGTTGATGAAGATATTCAACAAAACCGCCTTGTTCGATTATTACCGGATTTTTCTTTACCCTTACAAAATATTCAGTTGCTGTACCCGAATACTTCTAATTTATCGGCTAAAACTCGTGCCTTTATAGACTATTTAGTAACCCATCTTTCTTTTAGATAAAATAAAAATATGTAAGTTGTGGAAGCTAAACTATTTTATACGGATAGACAATTCTGTCTATTTTTTATAAAATACCGATGATCACGACTCAGTTTTATAATAATGATGTCCCATAAAATATTTCAAATTTTAGATAGTTTAGGTTTGGTTGCACAGAATCGAGTACTTCATGTGCAATTTTCCAACCCGTCATTAAACAGTCAAGTCTTCTTACAACGTGTTGAAGGCGAACATACGCTTAATCAGGGCAGCGTTGCTGAGTTACTGTGCCTGTCGACCAACGCACATATTGCATTAAAACAATTTATTGGCTGTCAGGTTGCCATTGATCAGGTCACTGACATGGGCCAGTTTTTTAGAACTACGGGCATTATTACCGAAGCGAGCCAAGGTCAAAGTGACGGCTCACTCACTATTTATAATCTCACTTTAAAAGACCCAACCGCACTTTGGCATAAACGCCGCAATAGCCGCGTGTTTATGAATAAAAGCGTGCGCGATATTAGCGAAATTTTGTTTAAAGAATGGCAAGGCAAAAGCCCGTTATTTGCTTCAAGCTTAACGCTCGATACATCTGGCTTAACCAAAGACTACGATGTGCGTCCATTTGTGATGCAGTCTAATGAAAGCGATTATGACTTTTTAACCCGTTTGTGGCGTAGCGAAGGCATTAATTGGTTAATCGATGAATCACAACTTTTAGTCGCTGACCCAAATACGTCTATCCAGCCACAAGTGCTACGTTTGATTGATGAGAATCAGAATTATCAAGCCCTTGAACGCCGTAGCCTACGCTACCAACGCAGTAGTGCGACGGAACAGTTCGATACCATTACTCAAGTCAAGGCAGAGCGAAGCTTGCAGCCGACGTCGGTTCATATCCAACGTTGGCAAGCCGATGCCCTGCAACAAGAAGAAGGCAGTGGCAGCGTACAGGGCACACAAAAGCACAGCGAACACTATGACAATGCCAGTCTGAATCTTGAAGATGCATGGCATGTTAGCCCTGCATGGATGCAGGACTTAAAAGGTGAAGACCAAGCCACCGCTTCAGGCAATAGTCAGATTGAACAGTTCAATCAGAACATTAATGCTTACCATCATCTGACTTCTAAGCAGTTTACCGTTTCAGGTAACGTCCGCGATTCACAGGTGGGTTACTGGTTTGAGCTCAATGACCACCCAGAACTCGACCAGCATGACAGTGCCGACAAAGAATTTTTAATCTTAAGCAAGCACTACTACAACCAGAATAATTTACCGAAAGAATTACAGCAGCAACTCGAACGTCTATTACCAAAAGACAAGCTCAAGGCAGCCCAGCTCGATAGCCAAAACTCTGAGCAGCGCCACTTTGCTGAACTCAATGTCGTTCGACGTAACATTAAAGCTGTGCCTGAGTATCACCCGCTAGAACACCGACCAGCAGCTCACCCGCAGCGCGCTAAAGTCGTGGGGTTAGAAGGTGAAAGCATCCATGTCGACCAGTGGGGACGCATAAAAGTCCGCTTCCTGTTTACCCGAACCGACGACCATAGCCATGATGGTGGAGCAGGCAGTAACAACAATGACACCGACTCGGCTTGGGTCGATGTACTCACCCCATGGGCAGGTGCGGGTTATGGAGCACGCTTCTTGCCACGTGTTGGTGAGATTGTGGTGATCGACTTCTTTGACGGCAATATTGACCGTCCGTTTGTGGTGGGGCGCATTCACGAAGCCGAACGTCACCCAACCCAGTTCGATCAAAAAGGCCAATTACCTGACACTAAAAAGCTCAGTGGCATTCGTTCCGAAGAAGTCGACGGCAAAGGTTTTAACCAACTCCGTTTTGATGACACCACAGGCCAAATCAGTGCCCAGCTACAAAGTAGTCATGCAGCTAGCCAACTCAACTTGGGTAACTTAAGCTATCCAAAAGACAAGGCGGAGAGCGAGGGCCGAGGTGAGGGCTTTGAACTTAGAACTGACCAGTGGGGTGCGGTACGTGCAGGCAGTGGTTTACTCATTAGCACCCACAAACAAGATCAAGCTCAAGGTGTACACCTAGACGCAGTTGAGGCCAAACAACAAATCGAAGGTGGTCTTAACAATGCCAAGGCACTCAGTGAAGTAGCTAAAAATCAGCAAACTGACCCATTGGAAGTGCTTGAGAACTTAAAAACGTTCATAGAGCAAATTGAAGAAAAAGATCAAGACAAAGCTGCCGCTTTTAAGCAAGCCTTGATGATATTAACTGCACCTAACAGTATTGCTGTAGCCAGTAATGAAGACATTCATATAAGCGCAGATGCCCAGATCAGCCAAACTGCGGGTGACAGTATCAACCTGACCACTCAAAAGAACCTGATTGCGCATGCCCAAAATAAAATCAGCCTTTTTGCGGCGCAAGAAGGAGCGAGACTCTATGCAGGCAAGGGCAAAGTCGAAATACAGGCGCAAGGTGACGGAGCAGACTTAATTGCCCGTAAAGCTGTTCAGATTATTTCTACAGAAGACAAAATTGAAATTAGTGCTTCTAAAGAAATTGTGATTACGGCGGGTGGTTCTCAAATCAAAATTAATGGTTCGGGAATTTTCCCTGTCACTGGCGGTAAGTTTGAGGTGAAGGCGGGGCAGCATGTGTTTATGGGGGGCGGAAGTGCAAACTTCAGTTCTTCACTACCGCCTCCGCCAAAACGTGGGCAGGGTGTACTTGAGCTTCTGCATGACTATTCACATGGAGCATTTGTTAAAGGGGCTAGTTATACCGTAACTGATAATTTGGGCAAAGTCGTTAATGGAAAGTTAGACGATAAAGGTTTCGCTCGTGTTTCAGGTTTGGCAACAGGTTCGGTGAAGGTACTATTTGATCCAGATCCTCGTAATCCTTGGGATGAAGCAAGTGATTTTAAACGCAAGGTAGAGTGGCCAAATCAAAATGATGCAGAAGGAGGCGTTGGTATTACATCTGGTAGTAAAGGATTAACTGAGACATTGAAAAATGACTTTAAAAAGTTGAGTCAACTTTCAAACAATGTGAAATCTGTGCAGCAAAAGATTGAATCGGTTAAAAAAATTAAAGATCAAGGTGCTAAAGTATTACTGCCAATGGCGATGGAACAAGTTTTAGGGGGGAGTGATGGATCTAAGTTAAGTCAATCATTTGTTAGTCAAAATAGCTTTATGCCTTCAAGTCAGCAGAGTAATCCACTCCGAATGTTGACTCAAGGAAGCTCTGACAAAACAGCAATAACAAAAATCCAATCACCATTTGAAACGTTTGTATAATTTGAGAAGAACATGTCACAAAATTCAGTCGTTGCACCTTTAAATACTTTTAGTCCGAAAGATTTAACAACAAAAAAAGCAGAAGTTGATAAATGGTTTAGGGAATATACAGATGGTATCGTTACAGTTGACCGACTAGAGACAATCTGTAGAAGTGTACCTGTTTTAGGTAGTGCCTTTGCTGTTGGTGATATCGTTATTGATATCATAAGTATGATAGATAAAGGTATTGATAAAGTTGAAATTTTTGATTGGTTGAATTTGGGAATCGATGTCATTGGATTGGTACCAATGGGACCAGTTGGACCTTCTGTGCGTGGCGTAGCCCGGCCAGCATTATTTTATGTAAAAAATGAATCAGAACAAATTATCAAAGCCCAAGCAAAGAAATTAGGCAAAAAAACATTAACTTCCCAAGAAGTAAAAAAAGCTTTAAGTACGGGGTTTAAAGACAGTGCAAGTGTATTTTTAACTACCATTATTGCTGAAAAAGTAGCAGGGACTTTAGAAAAATTTGCTAAAGAAGGGCAAAGTTTACTGAATCAGGTTCTAACAGAAGTTGGTAACTGGATTATCAAGCTAACAAATGCTATTGATACTGGCTTAAAAAAACTAGTCAGTGGTTCATTAGATGGTCTTCCAAATCTTAAGCGTGCGGGCCAGCAGTCTTTAGGCGTTATAAAAGGAATATTTGAACTTGATGGAACCCGTGTAGTAAACAATGCCAAATATGCTGCTGAAAACGTTACAAAGACTGTGGGTAAAGGCTATGTCAACTTAGCCAATTTGGTAATTTCTGAGGAAACACGAGCTAAAATTTTAGCTTTAGGCGCGAAAATAAGATCTATAGGACAAGTTGCACAAGGAAAAGTAAATAGTTTAAGTGACCCTAATACTTTATGGACCATTGGTTGGCTATTTAGCATTATGGGGATGGTTGCTGCAAAACATCGGCAAAAAAAAGCTCAGATTAAGGCAAAAGAAACGACCAAGGCCAATGCAAGCCATCCATCAACGCCGACTGACAAATCAAATAAACAAGCTAAGGCAGAGAATAATGCCAATCAGTGTAAAAACTGTATGGGAAGAACTGGTGGTTCAATTAGCTTTGCAATGGGTACAGAGTTCTTTACCCATGTTGATGCACAACTTGGCGGAGTAATTGAGGACAGCATTAGCCGGACCTATGTTTCAAACCTTTATCAGATGGATGACTCTGTATTTGGAGCACGTTGGGTTACTCCATTTACTACAAAAATTTCTCGTAAATTTACATATAGTTCAAAGAAAAAAGACCATAAAGACTATTTAAATGGGCTTGAATACATCGGTTTAGATGGCCGAGCAATCAATCTGCCTGACCTAAAGAAGGGTCAAAGTATTTATGATCCGATTGAGCAATATACTTATACAGTTTTATCAGATCAGCTGCATTTAATTGCCCATGGTGAAGATGAGAAGCGCTATTATGAAAAATACGGTGAGGACTATCGTCTATCTTATATAGAACGTAAAAATGGTTTAAAAGTCGCTTTACGTTATGACCATGTTTCTATCGACAATAAAACAATTTTATCGGACATTTTATTTAAACAAGACGATAATTTGCTGGTTCATTTAGCTTTGCAATTAAATCCACAAGGATTGGTTTCCGATATTTGGACAATCAAAAATGGTCAATTAGATCGTGTTTTGGCAAGTTATGACTATGATCAACAAGGTGACTTGGTTCAGGCAACAAATGAATTTGCAGCTTCTTATTATTATCAATATAACCATCATTTAATTATACGTTATACAGATCTTACTCAGCGTGGGATGAACCTAAAATGGGACGGTATTTTACCTACTTCGAAAGCAATTGAAGAATGGGCAGACAACGCCAGCAGTGCTTCAAAGCTGGAGTGGGATAAAGATATCCGAAAAACAACCGTGCTAGATGTTGATGGGAATAGCACCGAACATTACTATGATATTGACGGTTATACTTACCGTATTGTTTATCCTGATAATTTTCAAGAATGGTTTTTTAGGGACAATGCTAAGAATATCACGCTCCATATTGCTAAAGATGGTTCGAAAACTTCTTATACTTATGATGAGCGCAGTAATGTCCTGACAACGACTCAAGATGATGGTGCAACGAGTTATTTTGAATACGATGAAAAAAATCAACTCACTGGTATGGTTGATGCCGAACAGGGACGTTGGTTTAAGCAATATGATGGTTCTGGAAACCTGATCAAAGAAATTGATCCACTCAAGCATGAAACAACTTATGCCTATAATACTATGGGGCTGGTAACTTCTATTACTGATGCTAAAGGTGGAAGTAAATCGCTCAAATATGATGATCAAGGGAATTTAATTAGTTATACGGATTGTTCAGGTAAAGAGACCAAGTGGCAATATGATGCGCGTGGTCGTGTAGTAAGTATTGAAAATGCATTAAAACAAAAAGTTGAGTATTTTTATACTGAACTTACCTTAGAAAATCGAGAACCTATTATAAAGGGTTTACCTCTAAATGCTTTTGGTCAACTTGAAAAGATCAAACATGCTGATGGCACAGAAGAACACTTCATTCATGATGCTGAAGGGCGTTTACTGGCACATATAGATCCTAAACAAAACATTACCCGCTATGAGTATGATGAGGCGGGTTTAATTCTGTCTCGTACAGATGCTTTAAATCACAAATTAAAATATAAATGGGATCGATTGGGACGTCTCACCCGACTCATCAATGAAAATGGTGCCAGTTACCAATTCTTCTATGATGTCGCAAGCCGACTTGTTAAAGAAATTGACTTTGATGGTAAGGAAACAGTTTACCACTACGATGAAAACTCAGGTCAACTTACAACCAGTATTGAAGTCGCATCTGCTTATGGACAAGACCTCAAAGACCGAGCTGCACCAAAAGACCGTATTCAGCAATTCATTTTTGACAGTATGGAGCGTTTAGAACAGCGTACTGCGGGTTATGGTCACTATGGTTTAGAACTTGAAGAAAAGCAGACTGAAGAATTTGCCTATGATTATATGGGGCGAATTATTCAAGCTAAAAATGTTCAAAGCAATTTACAATGGTTTTATGATGCGGCTGGCAATTTAGTAAGGGAACACCAGCAAGACTATAAAATCAATAAAACTGCGGTGTGGAAACACCAATATGATGAGATTAATGATCGAATCAAAACGATTCGTCCAGATGGACAGTTTATTGACTGGTTGACCTATGGTAGCGGTCATGTACAAAGTTTAATCGTGAATGGTCAAGACCTTGTTAGCTTTGAGCGTGATGATTTACACCGTGAAATTGCACGTCACTATGCCAACGGGGTGAGTCAAGAACAGCAATATGACTTGGCTGGTCGTTTGAAAAGCCAAATGATGTTAAGTGAACATAAAAATGGCTATCAAAACCAATATAAACCCCACAACAATGCATTAGAGCAGACCAGTCAACTGGTACAGCGTCTTTATCAATATGACAAAACAGGTGAGTTAACGGCAATTAGGGATACACGCCGTGGCAATATTGCCTATAAGTACGATCCTGTAGGGCGTTTACTTGAAGCGAGTAGTAAACTTGGAAAAGAAACGTTTAACTTTGACCCTGCCAGTAACATTATAGATTCGTATCATAGTCAGAAGGCTCAAAGCCACTTACAAAGTGAGCAAGAAAAAGACTATGGTTATAACCGTTTAGTTAATAACGTAGTTAAAGAATATCTAGATCAACAATACCAATATGATGCTTATGGACAACTCGTACGACAAAAATCGAGTCAAGGTGATTTAAACCTTGAATGGGATGTCTATGGCCGTATGGTAAAGAGCCGTAATAGTCAATACACGGCAGAATATCGTTATGATGCTTTAGGTCGACGTATTCAAAAGCGGAGTAAACATCACCATACAGGTCAAGAACAGAACATCATTTATGGATGGGATGGTGATACGCTTGCTTATGAGTCCACAGAAGAACTGACTAAGCATTACATCTATGAAAAAGACAGTTTTGTACCAATGCTACAGGCAGTTTATTTAAGCCCAATAGAACTCCATCAAACACCAGATTGGTCAGATAGACCTTATAATGTATATCGTGACCCGCTTTGGAAAACTGACAAACAGGGTAAAGAATTTGATGATGTATGGTTCTATCACTGCGACCATTTAGGCACACCGCAAGAAATGACCGACCATACAGGTGCAATTATTTGGAAAGCTGAATATAAAGCTTGGGGTGAGTGTAAAGCAGAGAGAGCCAAGTCGAATTTCTTCGAAAATAGTGAAATTATTTCAAATAATATCCGTTTCCAAGGTCAGTATTTTGATGAAGAGACAGGGTTACATTACAATCGCTATCGTTATTATTCGCCATATATAGGGAGGTTTGTTAGTCGAGATCCAATTAAGCTTGTTGGTGGTTACAATATTTATCAATATGCTTCTAATTCAATCAGATGGGTAGATCCATTAGGTTTAGCTCCTAAAAAAGAATGTAATAAACCTAAAAGAGAAGAAGAAATTATTAAACAAACAGCTTCATTTGAAGCTGCACGAAAAGAAGCCTTACAATTAATAGGACCTTTAGTTCCAGGTACAAGGCAAGATCAAATTGGAAGTTTAGGTGAAGGGAAAGGGAAAAAAGTCGGCTTTTTTGGTATAAGTGCTGCAAAAAAAGAATATGTTCGATATAGATTGGATTATGATCCTATAAAAGGTCCTCATATCAATGTGGATGTTGGCAAAGGTATCTGTGGAAAACGCTATGCTATAAAATTCCCTGGTAATGAAAAAACATTTATAACTCTTTTAAAAAGGAATACCTAATGTTGACACCGTCATTTATTTCTAAAGAACTGTTAGGTAAGGTTGAGCTAACAACCACAGATTTAGAAAATGAAATTCTTAATTTAGGGTTGAATATTAAAAGTCACGGGGTAATTGATAAAGATACTGATAAATTGAATCTTCTAGTTCAGGATGAAAGAGATTTTTTGCTTGATAAAATACGAGAAAATCTTATTGATAGACCTCTTCATGAAAAAGTGGAGGTATTTTGGTCAAACCTAAATAAATATTCAATCATATGTGAAATTGAATTTGTTATCCAAAATTTAGACAATATTTTTGATGAGGATTGGGATTTTTGGATTATAGATAAAGATAAAAAATGGATTATTGAAAGCTATCATGAAGAAGAGTTGGCAATATTCGTTATGAGTTAATGCTTATCGTTATGATGCTTTAGGTCGTCGTATTCAAAAGCAGAGTAAACATCACCATACAGGTCAAGAACCATAACATTCTTTATGGATAATGGCGATACGCTTGCTTATGAGTCCACAGAGGAACTGACTAAGCATTACATCTATGAAAAAGACAGTTTTGTACCAATGCTACAGGCAGTTTATTTAAGTCCAATAGAACTCCATCAAACACCAGATTGGTCAGATAGACCTTATAATGTATATCGTGACCCGCTTTGGAAAACTGACAAACAGGGTAAAGAATTTGATGATGTATGGTTCTATCACTGTGACCACTTAGGTACACCGCAGGAAATGACCGACCATACAGGTGCAATTATTTGGAAAGCTGAATATAAAGCTTGGGGTGAGTGTAAAGCAGAGAGAGCCAAGTCGAATTTCTTCGAAAATAGCGAAATTATTTCAAATAATATCCGTTTCCAAGGTCAGTATTTTGATGAAGAGACTGGATTACATTACAATCGCTATCGTTATTATTCGTCATATGTTGGTCGGTTTATAAGTAAAGATCCTATTGGATTGTTAGGAGGCGATAATAATTATGCTTATGCACCTAATCCTATTAATTGGATTGATCCATTAGGTTTACAAAAAAGTAAGGATCCTGCTAGACAAAAATGTCCGACAGGAAAATGTAAGCATCCTGAAATTGAATCTCATGCTAATAGTTATAATGAGGCTAGACGGATGGCAATGCAAAAATCTGGTCTAGATAAGGCTGTTTCAACTATTCCATTTATTGCAGATATTGGCCCTCGTAAAGGAGAGGTTGTAGGAAGCCAATCTATAGATGGAATGAATCATTGGCGTATAGATTATGACCCTAATTCAAATAAACAGTTTCATGTTAATTGGAGAAAAATTTATCAAGACAAAAAGACTGGCAATTGTATTATGGAACGTGGAGCAATATTAGTTTCTGGCGGTAAAGATGCCTATCTACAAAAAATTGAGAGAATGCCTAAGTTATGAGTTTACTTAAAGATATTGAAGATTTTTGTACAACATATGAGATTGATTTTTCAACAATGCCATTACATTTAACTGATGAAATTAATGATTTTATGAACCCTTTATGGCAGGGAACAACAGGGAAAATGAATTGGGAAATCACCAATACAGACTTTTTAAAAGTGAATTTCCCAAATGAAATTGATAATAGTGTGATAAATAAAATTATCTCGAATTTGAAATTTAAATTATTAAATGAGGAGAGCGTGTATTTATATTTTTCTGGATCTGAACCAGTGATTAAGATAAATATTAACGAATTTTTTCTGAATTTATTTAACTTCATGGATGAATTTTGTTTTCTGGATTTTATTTATTTTTTAACTATAGATAATACTAAAAAAGATATAAATTTAGGGGAGTTGAGAATTTTTGAATATATATGTGGAACTGTCTAATTTATTAAATTGTAATACTTTTCATCATCCTAAAGATAAAGAGCATCCATGTTCGCATTAGCATGCAGCTCCAGCTATGATGGATAATGGTCAAGTGAGGACTAATAATCAAGGTGCTTGGAAATATATTTCAAGTGGGCTAGTGGTTACTCATGACTAGTGATAAGGAGCGCATGAATGAAAAGAATTACAGCACTTAAGATTAAACAAAGACAAAATCTGAATCTATCAAATTTTATTAAGGATACTAATTTAAAATTTAAATTTTTAGATAGTTCAGACAAGTTGTCTGTCGATGAAAGTATTGATTTTTACAATGAAATATTGTCTGTAAAAAAATCAAATCAGATGTTGATAGAAGCTACAGAAACACAAGATAAGGTTTTAATAAGTAAAAAGATCATTAATTTTATTAAGAATATTTCTGATGAAGATCTTTTATTTAATGTATCTTTTAGTCAATATGAAACATTTTTAGATGATGGCGAATACTATAATATTTCGCCTTTACCTGTTTTTAAATTGAACAAGAATCAAATTTCATTTTTATTTGATTGTTATATATATAACAATCTTTATTTTCTGGAAATTATTTCTGATAATTTTAAGTTAGTGTTAGATAGTTATGCTGGAAATACAAATTCATTAGAACCTGATTTACCAACGTATGAATATTTTGAGGAAATTAAGTAAATATAAATTTAGTATATTTTAAAACTTAAAGGCACAATTTTCTTATAAATTCTCAAAAAATTAAAAACTTTTAAAAGTGAATTAATAGCGTAAGTTGTTAATTCACTTTTTATATTTATCACGGATAGCATTCTCATCCATTCTTGTAGTCGTATGGTTAAGTTTTTCTTCATAAAATAGACAGATGTGTCTGTATTTTATAAAATAATGCCAATCCTGACAAAATTTTCATAAAAAGATGTTATCTCATATACATAGAATTCTAGAAGATTTGGGTATCAGCTCGCAAAAACGCGTGCTTCATATTCAATTTTCTAATCCCTTGTTGAATACTCAAGTCTTTTTACAAAGTATTGAAGGACAGCATCAGCTAAATGAGGGCCTGACTGCCGATTTATTTTGTCTTTCTACCAATGCCCATATTTCATTAAAACAATTTATTGGTTGTCAGGTTGCAGTCGATCAAGTAACTGATCAGGGGCAATTATTTAGAACTACAGGAATTATTACCGAAGCCAGTCAGGGGCAGAGTGATGGTTCATTAACGCTGTATAAATTGAAACTACAAGATCCGACCATGCTATGGCATAAACGCCGAAATAGCCGCGTGTTTATAAGTAAAAGTGTACGGGACATCACTGAAATTCTATTTACAGAATGGCAGAATAAAAGCCCATTGTTTGCGTCTAGCTTAACTTTGGACTTAAAAGGTTTAACACAAGATTATGATGTACGACCTTTTGTCATGCAAAGTAATGAAACGGATTATGACTTTTTAATTCGACTTTGGCGTAGTGAAGGCATTAACTGGTTAATTGATGAAGCTCAGTTTTTTGTCACTAATAGTTCAGATGAGATTCAACCACAAAAATTACGTTTAATTGATAATAATGAATCATATTTAGCATTAGACCGAAGAAATATCCGTTATCACCGCAGTAGCGCAGTTGAACAACACGACAGTATGACGAGTCTTGTGGCAAATCGGAAGTTGCAATCTACAGCCGTGCATGTACAACGCTGGCAGGCGGATGCTTTAAGTCAAGAAGAAGGCGTGGGCACTGTTCAGTCAAAGCATAGTCACAGTGCTAATCAGGAGAATGCGAGTTTAAGTCTAGAACATGCATGGCATGTCAGCCCTGCTTGGATGCAAGACTTAAATGGGGACGATCAAGCTACAGCATCAGGCAATCAGCAGCTAGAAAAACTCAATCAAAATCTATCTGATTATTATGCATTTCAATCAAAATATTTTCATGCACAAACCACGGTACGTGATGCGCAAGTCGGTTATTGGTTTGAATTGAATGAACATCCAGAAATAGATACCCATAGCGGGTCTGACAAAGAATTTCTGATTATTGGAAAAAGCTTTTATCAGCAAAATAATTTGCCTAAAGATTTGCAACAGCAAATCAATCAACTTTTTAGTCAAAGCCAATGGCAAAACAATCAATCAGGGCTAAATGACCAGACTGAGCGTCAGGGTAATAAGCTCATCTTGTCGCGTAGAAATATTAAAACTGTTCCTGAGTATCACCCACTAGAACACCGACCAGCAGCTTACCCACAACGCGCTAGAGTGGTGGGGTTAGAGGGCGAAAGTATTCATGTTGACCAGTGGGGGCGTATTAAAGTCCGCTTCCTATTTACCCGAACTGACGATCATAGTCATGACGGTGGAGCGGGAAGTAACGACAATGACAGCGACTCGGCTTGGGTTGATGTACTGACCCCATGGGCGGGTGCCGGTTATGGGGCACGGTTCTTGCCACGAGGGGGTGAGATCGTAGTCATCGACTTCTTTGACGGCAACATTGACCGCCCATTTGTGGTGGGTCGTATTCACGAAGCTGAACGGCACCCAACCCAATTCGACCAGAAAGGCCAGCTACCCGACACTAAAAAGTTGAGTGGCATTCGTTCAGAGGAAGTCGATGGTAAAGGCTTTAACCAGCTACGTTTTGATGACACAACAGGGCAAATCAGTGCCCAGTTACAAAGCACCCATGCAGCTAGCCAACTAAACTTGGGTAATTTAAGCCATCCAAAAGAAAGTGCGACAAGTGATGGCCGTGGTGAAGGCTTCGAACTCAGAACAGACCAGTGGGGCGCGGTTCGAGCTGGTAGTGGCTTACTCATCAGTACCCACAAACAGGACCAAGCTCAAGGTGTACACCTTGATGCAAATGAGGCCAAACAACAAATAGAAGGCTGCCTTAGTAATGCCAAGGCACTCAGTGAAGTTGCAAAAAATCAGCAAACTGACCCGTTAGATATGCTTGAGAACATTCAGACTTTCTTAGAGGTCCTTAAACAAGAGGACCCTAAAAAGGCTGCTGAGTTTCAATCAGCAGTGATGCTGTTGGCATCTCCAAAAAGTATTGCTGTAAGTAGTAATGAAGATGTTTACCTCAGTGCAAATGGGCAGCTTACTCAAAGTGCTGGAGATAGCATTAATATCAGTACGCAGAAGAATATAGTAAGCCATGCGAGTCAAAAAATAAGTCTATTTGCTGCCCAAGCAGGTGCCCGGCTTTTTGCTGGTCAAGGTAAAGTTGAAATTCAGGCACAAGGTGATGGCTTAGATGTCATGGCTCGAAAGGGGCTACAGATTACTTCAACCGAAGACACAGTTTTTATTACTAGTCCAACTGAAATTAATCTGACTGCCAATGGGTCTCAAGTTAAGTTGAATGGTTCAGGTATTTTCCCTGTAACGGGCGGTAAGTTTGAGGTGAAAGCAGGGCAGCATTTGTTTATGGGGGGAGCCAAGGTGGCAACGAAAAACCCAGAGTTGGCAATGTTGCCAGATTATCATTTAACTTATATAGCCAAAGATATAACTGGAAACCCATTGAAAAATAAAAAATATTTAATGATTTTACCGAATGGGGAAATGATCAGTGGTGTGACAGATGGTCAAGGTAAAACACAGAAGATCACAACCAAGGGCCCTCAGCAAATCCAAATTAGTTTAGAAGATCATGTTCACGATAGTTTTGTAACTTTTGAAGAAGAATAAATAATGAATAAGATTAAATTAAAGCTATTTATTAATGTATTGCCTGATAATGATACGATTGCTTGCCATGGAATGGATTATTCTGTAACTGAAAAGGGAAAGCGGCCAGGACAGGTAAATAAACTCGCAATAGCAATAGGAAGTGCAAAGAATCCTAAGCCTCTTGTGCAGCCTTTAGATTTGAACTCCATTTATAAAAATAAATCTATTCCAGTGCAGACGATCGCCCAAAATATGGCGAAATATAAAGATGTACACGAAGGTCCAAGCTTGAGTCAGAACCGAGAAGCTAAAACTGACATGAAAGGTTTTACTAAAGAAATGCATCTGCCAGCTGGTGAGTATGATCTTTGGATTAAAAGAACGGATTCAGAGTGGGAGAAAGCCATTAATATTAATGGTAGTTCAAGTCTCCATATAAAAGAAGAAAAGCAAGGAATCACTACTATAGAATATCAAATTAAACAATATTATCGCTATAAAATAGAAGGATTTAGGGGGACTAAACTAACTGATAATATTCCATTTGAAACTTTTACTTTTGACAAAGACGGTAAGGAAAAGAAAATTAATTTACCGAATGTCAAAATGAGTGTTGTAGATAAAAATGGTTTTACTCCACCTTTATATTCACCAAAAGGTGAAGTTATATTTGTAAAATTTAAATTCGTAAATATGTCTGCTCAACCAGAGAAAAAAGACATACAGCATTTTGCAACAATTAGTAAAAAGAATTATGTCACTGTACAGTTGAAGTCTGTTGCGAAAATAACAAAGCAAGATAAGAATACGACAGTAACTTTGCAGGGCAATGGAAAACCGCCTGTTATTTTAAATATGCATCGAGAGGAAATGATAGTCCTTTCAGCAGAGGATTATGCTGAGTTTGAAAAGGAAAGTTCAAAACTAGATAAATTATTTGGAAACTCTTTTGATGCTAAAAATAAATTAGCAGAAGCAATAAAATCTGGCAGTGTTTCTAATGTTAAAAAAGCAGAAGAAGAAATAAAAGAAGCAGAGAAAAAAATCGAAGAAGAGCTCAATAAAAACTTTAAAAAAGCGGCTGATCTAACAGAAGTCATTACTTTTGAAGCGCGTCAAAAGAAAAATCCAAATGGTAATACACAAGAGTTTGATTTCAGACGTCGATATTTACGTACTGATAGATATATGCAATTGCAACAAAAGAAAAAAAACAAAGAAAGCTTTAAGGTGACGGTTTTAGGAACGGAGTTAAAGAAACTTAAAGACATCAAACAAGACTTTAAGAAAATTAACCAAGAGACCATTCATAATGAATTTAAAAAAGTTAGTTTAGATCTTGCAAAATATTCTAAGCAAACGGGAACTAAGGTTTGGGATTTCTCTGCTTTTAGTGCTGGTTTTGTTGAGCAAATTAAGCTTTCAGATAACTTAACGGTTGATATTCAATCACAATGGTTAAGGTGTGTTGGTGGCGCTGGCTTATCGACAAGTGCGAGTTGGAAGCCTGAAAGTGGTGAAGTGAATGCTAAGGCAAATGTTAATGCGCAAGGTAAACTTGTGTTGTTTGAAGGAAAGGCAAAAACTACTTATGTAATTCCATGTGATAAAGGTTGGATGTTGAACTTTGATGATATTGATCTGGGTGCATTCCGATTTATTATTGGTATGGAACTCTATGGTTTTGCTGGTGCAAAAGTGGCTGCAGGGATTGGTTTAGAGATAAGTTATAGTAAAAATGGGCAGCAACAATTGGCTGCTAATGGTAGAAGAAATAGAAATCCCTCACTCGCCAATAATATGGGAGAAAACCGTCCAAGATTTGTGCCAATGGATCGAGATGAAACCATCATTCCTGGTAGTGGAGCAAGTTCTGAGGGGCAAATTGAAGCTTTTGCTGGTGCAGAAGCGGGAATCAAACCATCTGGAGAGTTTCAGTGGCTTTCACCTGAAGCTAAGGATTTTAAGCCTTTAGCAAGCTTAGCTGTCGATTTTGCTGGTAGTGCCGGATTGGGAGCAGGCGTTAATTTTAAATTATTCTATTGGGCGCAAGAAAATCAATTCCGTTTTAGAGCAAAGGCTGCATTATGTGTTGGTTTGGGTGCAAAAGGCGCATTAGATTTTGTTATTGATTTTAGCCAAGTGCTAGAAGTATTGAAATGGGTTCATTACCAGCTTATACGTGCACAATTTACTGTGTTGGGTTTTATAGCAGAAGATGCTTTTAGAAATTTAAGTCAATTGGCTGTAATTGCACTGGGGAATGACTCTATAACTGCTAAAACTCTCAATGATATTGCTGAGGAGTTTGATAATTTTAATGCTAAGTATTCCGTTGCGAAAGATTCAGTTGATTTAGCTAATAAAATTAAACGGCAGCCTGAGTGGCTAAAACAAGCAACACCGGAAGCAAAGGGAATGCTAATATATCAAATGACTAGGCACAATAAAGTTACTCATTTAGCCGACTATCCGACATCCTTAACGTCTCCATATTTGCCTAGCCATAAGCAAGGTGTCATTGCGATTTTTGAAACAATTGCAACAGAAAATGAATGGCTGAATGTACTTCAAAGGATGTCTTTTGATGGTTCGAAGTCAACTGCTAGTATCAAAAAATTGGAAAAACAACTCTTGGTTTTTTTACATGATGGTGTTTGGTCTCAGGTCTCAGATATTGTAAAAGAATATGCTTTTAATTCAGATACAGTTGGACGTGGAAGTGAATATGTAGAGCAGTATGAAAAATTACGTTCCAAAGTTGTGAAAACTATACCTTTACATGAGAAAGCTCCAATGAATAATCCAAGAGAATTAAAAAAATTACGAGAAAAGATGGTGAGTGAGCCAAGTATTATTAATGCGGATGCTTTAGTTGCTTTAAATACTGAAGTAGTACCATCGCTTGAAGTCGATGGTACTGATGCAGACTTATTTATTGCAGCCAATTATGAACAAAATTCAGATGATTCATATATGGCTTAAAGTTATTTAATCGGCTGCTGGATATTGGCAACACAACGAACAGAATATAAGCGATATTTTGACTTGCTTTCATCATTTGGAGTGGGCAAGGCTTTATTTCTAGCTATATTAAAACCATCAGCCATCATTAAGTTGTCAGCTCCCATTGCTACAGTACCTCGTAAAACCTTTTCAGTACCTGTTTTTGGTCCTGTTGGGTTATTGCTAGGTGAGTGTTTATAATAATCTTTATCATACCAATCATTCATCCATTCATAATTATTCGTAACAAGATCAAAAAAACCTAAAGGATTTGGGGGGGTCTGCCCTATAACTGGAATGTTTGCAACTGTTTGTAAATCATGTGAATGTCTATAGTTATCATATTGATCTAATCCCCATAGATTTTTCTTTGGTTCTACTTTACCTGTATCCGTCGCAAATAAAGTATATTGTCCTTTATTTCGAGCTACATACTCCCATTGAGCTTCAGTAGGTAAATCCATTGGAGTGCCGACTTGCTGTCCCAACCATTGACAGTAGTCTTTGGCTTGCTGCCAAGCCATACCAGTCGCTACTTCATGAGCAATTTGTTGACTATATCGCTTATTATCTACACTCTCACTTTGTCCAATGGCTGCCGTAAAAATATTAAAGTCTTCTAACGTTGTTTTATAAGCATTCATATTAAAGCTGTTAAGCGTGACTTTATGCAGGGTCTTATTATTGTCCCCTGGAGAGAAAGGCTGGTTATCAGGTTTTTCAGTATTACCATTGGGATTCTTTACAGCCATACTATTTGGAACCATTTTTTCTAATTCTGGAGTTACTAGTCCAAAATCACCCATTAGGTAACTACCGCCTTCAACAAAGATCATATTCTTTTTGGTTTTCTCAACCAATTGTTGAATTTTTTGCTGAAGTTCTGGCGAGGGCTTTAATGGTTTATGACTTGTCTCAGTAGATTTAGCACAAGCACTTAAAGCAAGACTTGAAAATAAAATAACAGCTATATTCCGTTTCATCATTTTTTTAGAAATCATTAGGTTGAATATGGATGAAACTATTTTAGTAAGAGACGTGAAAGATATAAATAGCGGTTTTGTTATTCAACGAAGCGAATAGTCATTATAGTTTATGAAAAATTCAAATGAACTCAGATATTTTATAATTGAAATATAGATTGGATGCGTTTCAAGGAGAATTAAGCGTGAACCAATTGACTAGTCAAAAGAGGAGTCTGTAATTTTTTATCGTATTTTACAAAAAACTTAAATTTTTTCTTCTAGATTTTTGATGAACATATATTGAGAAAGCATACATGGGCGTGATTTTTTTAACATTAGCCATGAAACTAAATTCATCTAAAAAGTATAATGGATAGACAGATTAGTCTTGACAAGTTTGTTTTTATTTATATTGAATTTTTACTTCATAAGTTTGGAATGTATTTTTTACAATCATTTAACTTCTTTATCTTTTAGTTGAGATTAAATATTCTTAAGCAAATGTTTCATAAAAACTAAATAAATGATATTAAAATAAAATTTATGTTTAGTTTTAATTTTAATTATTTATTTAAATATCAATAATTTATTTTTAATTACAAAAAATAACAATATTATTTTTTTATAAGAATAACTTTATAAAGCTATATTTTATAACCATGTTAACTATTTACTTTTAGTTTCTTTTGATATGATTTTTATATAAAATATGTTTGTTTATATGATAAACTGCATTCAAATTTTTTGAATATAAGGTTTGATTCTGATTTTTTGATATTTATTAAATGTTAATTTTTCAGTAAAACCTTGATTAAATAAGAAGATAGAGGAATGAAAGTTGTGTTAAAGCAAAGTGTTTTGATACTTTTTTTAATTGGTAACTATGTCGGTTTATCTTGTGCACAAGCTGCAGAATTAGAACCTATAAAACTAAAGAAAAGTTGTATTAAGAAAAATCCTATAATTGAAGGTCAAACTGATCCTGAGTTGCTAAGTCTTTTTAAACAAGTATGTGATACAGATAATCCTATTCAAAAGAATGATTTATTAGCTAAATCAGCTATGAGATTTTATCAGACCAACCAACCAGTTAAAGCCTTGAACTTAGCTAATCAATTACAGAGCCAAAATGTTCGTGGTTCATTGTTAACAGATGTATTATTTCTATCTAGTGTAAGTATTGCAAATAACTCATTGCAACAAATGCGTAGTCAGGAAATGCGATATTTAACTAATGACGTAACATATCCTCCTGCAAAGCAGTTAATTGAAAATGTTCATACCGCGATGCCAGTTCCTGATCCGTCGAGTTTCAAAACTAGCTCAGAAAGCAGTACAGCTGATAATGAAAAAAGAAGTTATAGAAAACAAAATGTAGTCCGTAATCGAGTTTCTACTCCTCGAACGACAACTAAACATACAGTAACTCCAGTAAAAACACCTGCTGTTAAACCAAAAACTGCACCTGTTGCGAGTGTTAATAAATCAAAAAGTTCGCCTTTTGACCCTTTAACTAAATAATCTGGGATAGAACCTTATGGCTAAAAGAGAAAGTGTACAAAAGAAGCTTCAACGAATTCGACCTCCTCGTGTTCAGCTTACTTATGATGTAGAAATTGGTGATGCAAAAGAAGCGAAGGAACTTCCATTTGTTGTGGGTGTGATGGGTGACTTTTCGGCTGCATCGGAGCTTGAGCGTACAAAATTAAAAGATAAAAAATTCATTAATGTTGATTTAGAAAATATTGATGAAGTTATGGAGTCGTTGTCTCCGAGAGCTGCTTTTCAGGTAGATAATACCCTAACTGAAGAAGGTGGCCGAATTGCAGTTGATTTAACATTTAAATCTATGGAAGATTTTCGCCCGGAAAATGTTGTTCAACAAGTTGATCCATTAAAGAAACTAGTTGAAGCACGTGAGCGTTTAACAGATTTAAGAAATAAGATTTCAAACAGTGAACGTTTAGAAGATTTGCTAGATGAAGTGCTTAAGAGTACTGATCAGATCCGTAAATTAAGTGCGGAGGCTGATCATGAATAATACTCAATCTGCAGCAATGCCACTTGTTGAAAATGAACAAGTTAATCTTTTAGATTCGATTGTTGAAGAAAGCCGTATTGCCCGGAATGAAGAAGAACATTCGCGTGCAAAAAGCTTAATCGGTGAGCTTGCCAAAGAAGTGATGGCAGGAACAATTACAGTTTCTGAAAATATGACTTTATCAATTGATAAGCGTATTGCAGAAATTGATGCACTGATTTCAAATCAATTAAGTCAGATCATGCACAATGAGCAATTCCAAAAGATTGAGTCAACTTGGCGTGGTCTTTACTACTTCTGTCAAGAAACACCATCTAATCCTCTTATTAAAATTCGTATGTTAAATACGACTAAAAAAGAGTTGGTAAAAGATTTTCAAGGTGCTACTGATTTTGATCAAAGTACTTTGTTTAAAAAAATCTATGAAGAAGAGTATGGGTCTTTTGGTGGTGCGCCATATTCAGCACTAATTGGTGATTTTGAGTTTGATCGTACGCCTTCTGATATGTATTTGCTTGAGCAAATCTCTCACGTTGCCGCAGCAGCTCATGCACCATTTGTTTCCGCTGCTAGCCCAAGCATTCTCGGTCTAGAGTCATTTACAGATATTGATCGTCCTAGAGATGTTTCAAAAATCTTTGAAACGGCTGAATATGTTCAATGGCGTTCATTCCGTGACAGTGAAGATTCTCGTTATGTTGCATTAACATTGCCGCATGTTCTTGGTCGTCTTCCTTATCATCCAAAAGAAGGAACAGCGACAGAAGGCTTTAACTTTGCTGAAGATGTTTCGGGTGCAAACCACAACGAATATTTGTGGATGAATGCTGCTTATGCTTTTGGTACTCGTTTAACGAATGCATTTGATATGCACGGTTGGTGTGCCGCAATTCGTGGTGTTGAAGGTGGTGGTTTAGTCGAAGGCTTGCCAGTTCATACTTTTAAAACACAAGATGGCGAAGTGGTATTCAAGTGCCCAACAGAAATTGCGATTACTGATCGCCGTGAAAAAGAACTAAGCGATTTGGGCTTTATTCCTTTAGTGCATTGTAAAAATACTGATTACGCTGCTTTCTTTGGCGCGCAATCAACTCAAAAACCTAAAAAATATGACAATGATACAGCAAATGCTAACTCTGCTTTATCAAGTCAAATTCAGTACATCATGGCCGTTTCACGTATTGCTCATTATCTAAAAGCAATGATGAGGGATAAGGTGGGTAGCTTTGCTTCTGCTGGAAATGTTGAAGCATTCTTAAATGAGTGGTTGTCACAGTATGTATTGCTTGATGATGGCGCTTCTCAAGAAGCGAAAGCTCAATACCCTCTTCGTGAAGCGTCTGTAAAAGTTGTAGAAGATCCTGCTCAACCAGGTCACTACAAGTCTGTGGTTTTCTTACGACCACACTTCCAGCTGGATGAGTTGTCAGTTTCTTTGCGACTTGTCACTGAGTTGCCTCAGTCCTCAAATTAATAAAGGTCAGCGAAAGAATAACTTTAAATTAAAAATAGGAAAGTTCTAAATGAAAGATATATACGTTGAGTTTCGCGGTAAATATAAAGTTGATGGCGAGTCTCGTGACTCTGAGCACAAAGGCTGGTTAGAAGTTAACTCTTGGTCTCACAACATTCGTCAACCTAAATCTGCTACTTCAAGTAGTGTTGGTGGTCATACTGCTGAACGTGTTGAACATTCAGATATGCTTTTTATTAAAGACCTAGATGCAACTAGCCCGAAATTATGGGAAGCATGTTCAGCTGGTTATACATTTGATGAAGTACAAATTGATTTTTATCGTGCGAATGGCGATAAACGTATCAAGTACTTACAAATTAAATTGAAGCATGTTCTAGTTTCTAGTGTAACTCCAACAGTTAACGAAGAAGGTGTTCCAACTGAAGCGTTTGGTTTGAAATACGCAGCTGTTGAGTGGACATATAATCAACAAGATATTAACGGTACTGCTAAGGGTGCTGTTACTAAGAAATGGTCACTTTCTAATAATACTGCTTCTTACGCAGCATAATGATTTAAGTGAATATTTGGCAGGGGCTGACATAAAGTTAGCCTCTGCTGTCTTTAAGCATGCTTGTTGTGAACTCCAATGAATTTAGATCGGCTTTATCCATACGGATTTCGTTCAACTTTGTTTGATCGTTTAATTCCTGAAAGTGAAGACTATGCAAAAGGTCTTTCTATTCAGCAATTAAGGGAATCGGTAGCAAAAGATTTAGAAGACTTGCTGAATAGTCGGGTCGCTAAATTGGACCATGTAGTCGATGATTATCCGCTAGTTAAAAAATCTATACTTCAGTTCGGGATTATTGATTTTGTGGGGCTTTCTACAGCCAATCCGCTAGATCGAGACAAGATTTGCCAATCTATTGAACAATCAATTGCAGCTCACGAACCTAGACTAAGACAAATACGGGTAGAGATGTTGTTGGATGGACATAATATGGGGGCATTATGTTTAAGTATTCAAGCTTATCTAAATATTCATCCACTGTATGAACCTGTCGTTTTTGATGCATTGCTAAAACCGACAACTCAACAATATGTAATTTCAGCGAGAACCTAAGCGTAGTAGGTGTGTTGTGATAGAAGAGCTTTTACCGTTTTACGAAAAACAACTACAAGAATTTGGTCAGCAGTCTCGTGAATTTGCCCAAAAATATCCGAAAATTGCTCAGCGCTTATCTTTAAATCAAGAGCAGATTGATGACCCACATATTGAGCGTCTCATACAGGCGTTTTCATTAATTGCTGCTCGCATCGATAAAAAACTTGCTGATAGTTATGATGTATTTACACGCTCCTTATTTGAGGTAATGTTTCCTCAATACTTACGACACTTTCCAGCTTGTTCAGTGGTGAGTTTCGAAGATATAAATAAAATCAAGCAGCTCATAGATGCCCATGTTGTGCCTGCGCACACAGTTTTGAAGTCTCGTAGTTTTAAGGGAGTTCAATGTGAGTTTAATACTACACAGGAAGTTAAATTACTCCCAATAACGTTACAAGCGCTAGAGTTTAAGAGTACACCAAGTGCGCATATGCATTTGAGTCAAAATGCGACTTTAAGTTTTAAATTCGAAATTTTTAATCATGCCCATCTATGCTTGTTAAATGAAAAACTTCCTATTTATTTAGATGCAATTTCTAATTTTCCGCTTCAAGTACTAGATAGTATTTTTAAGAAGGGAACAACTTTTGCTATCCGGATAGGGCAGAAAGTTGTAGTGCTGGATAAAAATCCATTTGAATTAACAGGTTTTTCAGAGCAAGAAAGTCTATTACCTCTCGATCAGCATACTCATCATGCATATCGTTTGCTCATGGAATATTTCTGTTTTCCTGAAAAATTTAATTATCTTAAGCTAGATTTAGACTTTTTAAAAAATCTATCTCGAGAAAGTAGTGAGTTTGAGCTCTTGATTCATTTTAAATTAAATTTGAATGATCAGGCAGTGGTTCGAAATTATTCTGAGTTGAATGTTGCTAATTTTAAATTATTTACTACACCTGTAATTAATTTATTTGAAAAATATGCTGAACCTCAAAAAATCGTACACAAACAATTAGAATATCCATTAATTACAGATGCGCATCATCCTGAGTTTTATCAAGTCTATTCAATTACTGAAATGAATATGGTGCGTGAAAAAACCAGTCAAGAAGAAAGTTATGTTCCTGTGCTGCCTTTTTTTGCGATGAGTCACTATCATACTGACACAGCTCGCTTTTTCTATTCGGTAAATTATCAAAAACTACAACTGAATTTCGTTGAAATGGGATATTCAATTATTTCTAAAAATTTAAATCCTTCTTCAATACGTTCAGATTTTATTAGTACAAAATTATTATGCTCAAATCGTGACTTGCCACATGAAGCTTTAGGGCAGTCTAATAATATATTGAATTTAAATGATAGTAGTTTAGCCAGACGTGCAATTGTTTTAAAAAGACCTACAAAACCTTATCAATTTGGACAAAGCCAGAGTGAGCAGTGGCGTGTCATTTCGCACCTTTCATTAAATAGTTTAGCTTTAATGAAAGGTGATGCCGTATCTCATATTAAAGAGCTACTTGCTTTATATAACTTGCCGTTATCAAAAGAAAATTATCTTATTATTGAATCAGTTAAGCAGCTTGAATTTTCACTTACTCACAAACTAGTAGATGGTAAACCATTCCCAATGTTTGTAAGGGGGGTGAAGGCCGAGTTGCAAATTGATTCATCTGTATTTAGAGGGCATAGCCTATACATTTTTAGCCAATTGTTAAGTCGTGTTTTTAATTTAAAGGTTCAAATTAATAGTTTTGTTGATTTGGTTGTTAAGGATTATTCATCTCAGCAGGAGTTATACCAATGCAGTCAGAACGTTGGTGGCAAGACTCTTCTATAACAGCTGAGTTGTTTACAAAGCCAAAGTCTTTTGAATTTATTCAAGCAACACGTCTATTAAGGCACGATTCAGATTGTGCAGTTAGTTCATCTTGGAGTGATCATTTTAAATTTGAGACATCCTTTAATTTAAATTTCCCTGCTACTGAAATTGAAAATTTAGAATTATCGGATGAAAGGGTTTATATCACGAATTTAATTGTTGGTCTTACGGGCATACAAGGCGCTTTACCTTATACATATACCAATAAAATTAAGCAGGCCCCACGTCAGCAAAGAGCTGAAACTAAAGAGTTCCTGAGCTTATTTAACCATAAGCTTACTGCTCAATATGTTGAGTCCAGCATTGTATATAATTTGCCAATTCGATATGAGACCGAGCATAAAAATGATTATTTAGATATTTTGCATGCCTTGAATGGATATGTACGCTCGCAACATCAGCAAACAGAACTTGATGACTATTTTGCCGAGTTTTCAGGATTAATGCAGGGCCAGAATAATACAGTTCATGCATTAAAAACAATGTTGTCCTGTATTTTTAAACATGAAATTACGATTAAAGAGTTTATACAAGAATCTTTTAAATTGGCGAGTGATCAGTTAACGACTTTAGGTGGAAGTCAACCGAGCCTACTTGGTATTAATACATTTTGTGGTGAAACCATTCAGCAAATTGATGGAAAAATTGAAATTCAGATTGGCCCACTAAAACGTCAACAATATTTAAATTTCCTTCCAAATCAAGAGTTAAGTTTAAAACTAAAAAAAATTGTAGAAACTTGGTGTAGCCCAACTTTATCGATAGATCTTCGACTCGTATTAGATGAGTCTGAAATACAGCCTATTTGTCTAACCCATCATAATCAAAGTGGTTTGGGACAAGGTTCTTTTCTTATATCACAACAACCTAAAGTGCATAGTCATGAAACTTGCTATAGCCTTATTGGAGAGAAAATATGATTAAAAAAATATTACTCTCATTTATTGCTATTTTTACAGTGGTTAGTGGAATTATTATTTTCTACTGGCGTGACGTTCAATATAATCCTGATAAAGGTGATTTTTTCCTTTATTTCTTGATGTTACCAGCAATTATTACACTGGCGATCTTATCGCCATGGTTAATTTATAGTGCTTATAAAACTTATAAAGACAAGAAAGAACAGGCTACAAGTCAAAATAACGATGAAGCTAATCAAAAACAAACCGCGGTAACAGATGCACCACTCGAACAGCTAGATTTCAATATTTACTCTGCTTTTGCGGTGCATGCATTGGGTGAGAATGAAAGTATTATTGAGCAGCTACAAAACTTCAGAAGTCCAGAGTTAGATGATCAACTGTTAAATGCTTATGGCTTGCCTCTTTTATCTTACCGTATTAAGCATCTAGATGATGTTGATCATGCGGAGAATGATTACTCATCTCCACGACAAGTTCGTATGATGTCATTAATGCAACAACAATTAGAACAAAATATAGAAAATTTATATCTTCTCGCAGAGCATTTAAAACGTTCAACTTTATTTTATGAATCAAAGCAAGCTCGTGAATATCATATGCATCCGGCATGGGTTGATCCCGAGTCTGAATATGATGATGTCCAAATGCCAATCGTAGAAGTTTATCGTTTAAATCGCTTAAATCTACATATCCTTCTTTCGGAGGATTTATTACATATCTGGAATGATGACCAAAGTAATGAATTAATTTTAGAGTTCTTTACTGAGATTGGTATTCCTGCTCAAAAGATCCATATTGAATATCATTTTTTTGGAGAGCGATTAGCTTACCAAGAGTTAATACATTTATTAAAAGGTATTCATAAAAGAGAGCATGAGATGTTCTTTTTAGTCGTGGCTGATTCTGAAGTTGATCAAGATCTAATCGATGAAAAATCTTGGATAATTAAAGATTATGTTCCTGCTGAATTTGCAGCAAGCTGTTTACTTGCAGATCCTTTAGTGAAAATTCAAGAATTAGAACCTACTAAAGATCTGAAAGTCATTATAGGTCAACAAGATACAGCGAAGCTTTTTACCAATTTTGAATTTCATGATTTACCTCAGCATGAAGGTGAAGAACCTTATGTGCTGATATTGTCAGATCAGATGGATATAAAAGTTTCGAAGAAATTGCAGCAACACTTTCTTCAAACACCTGTAGAGCCGCATCACTATATTTATGTGAAATCTTCATTAGGGCATACCCAGAATTTAGCTGATATTTATGGCTTTATGCTGAGTATGCATTTTCCTGAACATATCACTCCTTTTATCTTTGGCGAAAATACGGTGTCAGCACATACATTTGTGCAGCATGTCACTGAAAATTCAAAAGATGATGTGATGGTGTTGAATAACTAATTTAAACTTTGGACTTAGAACGAGAATAGAATGCATACAATTTTAGGCTACTTGTGGCAGTACATCACGAATCCTAAAGCAATTATCGCCTTGTCATTGTTCGTGGCATTGATGTCTTCATACACTTCAATTCCTCGCCATATATTCTGGGCTTTAGCAACTGCCTATGCTTTGGGTCTTATAGTTTATGGTATCTATTGGCTTATTCAACGAAGAAAGCATGCTGCTCAAGGTGAAGAACTAGCTGAGGCGATTGAAAAAGATAATCAAGCTGAATATGGGAAAAATAAAGATAAAGAAGAGCTTCAGCTTGTTAGCCAACAAATGAAAGAATCAATCCAACTGATTCGTAAATCTAAGTTGGGTGATAAAAAAGGGAATGCAGCACTCTATGAGCTTCCTTGGTATATGGTTATTGGTAACCCGGCTGCAGGTAAAAGTTCAGCTATTTATAATTCTGGTTTAAAGTTTCCTTTTGAAGAAACGCATCAAAAAATGGTATCTGCTGGTTTAAGTGGTACTCGAAATTGTGACTGGTTTTTCTCTACAGAAGGTATTTTACTCGATACGGCTGGTCGCTATTCTGTTTATAGCGAAGATCATTCTGAGTGGTTAGGTTTCTTAAATATTCTAAAAAAGAACCGTTCTAAAGCTCCGGTCAATGGTTTGATTCTGATTGTTAGTATTGCTGAGTTGATTAGCCAAAGTCCTGAAAACTCTTTAAAGCTTGCTAAAAATTTACGTGCTCGTATTCAAGATTTAACTGAGCGGTTGGAAGTTGTTGTTCCTGTCTATTTAGTCTTTTCAAAAATGGACTTGATTGCGGGCTTTACAGAGTTTTTTGAATTTTATGAAGCTCAGGAGTATAACCAAGCTTGGGGAGCGACGCTTCCGTATGACCAGAGTTCTTCGCATAATGCCGTAGATTTGTTCGAGAAGCATTACAATATTCTTTACGATGGTTTAAAAGGGGTGAGTTCGACTCATTTAAGTCGTCGTCATTCGCAAAACATCTCACCAAGCGTAATGACTTTCCCGTTAGAATTTAAAACATTAAAACCAGCTTTAAAGAGCTTTATTGCTACACTTTTTGAAGATAATCCATATCAATTCCAACCTGTTTTCCGTGGGTTTTACTTCACTAGTGCTTTGCAAGAAGGTGTCATTGAAAGTCCAATGACAGAGCAAATTGCACAAGAATTTCAGCTTACTCAAATTGCTCAAAGTGATTTAAAAGATCATTCAAAAGTTACCCCTAACCACGGTTATTTCTTAAACGGTCTATTTTCAGATGTTATTTTAAAAGATAAAGATCTCGTTAAGCAGCATGTAAATACGGGCAGAAAACGTCAGCGCTACATTGCATTTATTGGTGCTTTGGCGGGTGTTTCAATTATTTTGGGTGTATGGGTTTGGTCATATCGCAATAACCAACAATTAGTTGCCGAAGTCCAAGCTGATTTAAATAAAGTTGTTCAACTAGAGAAAGCTTCGGGTCAGCAATTGTCCACTCAGTTAGAAGCTTTACTTATTCTTCAAAGACGTCTACAGCAGTTAGATGAGTTTGATGAAAATAGACCACTTAAGTTTAGTTTTGGTTTGTATCAGGGCAATGAACTTCGTGAAAAGTTAAAAGCTGAATATTTAAAAGGCGTTAAGCAAATTGTCTTAATACCGACACAGCAAAATATTGCTCAATATTTGCAACGTGTAAAAAATAATGAAGCAACTTTAAAAGCCAATCATACGAATGTTGAGATTAAACAAACTGCTCAGGCTCAACAATATTTAGAACCTTCAGACACAAATCCTCAAGATGCGTATAACGCATTAAAAGCATATTTGATGATGAGTAATCCGCAATATATGGATGCAAGTCATCTGAGTGATCAGGTTACACGTTTCTGGCGTTCTTGGCTTGATGCTAATAAAGGGCAAATGCCACGTGCAGATATGATTCAGGAAGCTGAACAGATCTTATCCTATGCAATGACTTTGGCGAATGATAAACAATTCCCAATTTTAGAGGCAGATTCGCAAATTGTTGATCAAACACGTCAAGTGTTGCTCTCTGTTGTGAGAGGAATGCCTGCGCGTGATCGTGTTTATAACGAAATAAAAATGCGTGCTGCGGTACGTTTCCCTGCGCTGACTGTAAGCCAGATCGTTGGTGAAGCAAATAAAAATGTTGTATTGGGTAGTTATGCATTGCCGGGCGTATTTACCCAAAAAGCATGGAATGATTATGTAGAAAAAGCCATTGAAGCAGCTGCTGATAAACCAACAGATAGTAAGGACTGGGTATTAAATAGCCGTCAGTCTGATGATTTAACTTTCTCAGGCAGCCCTGAACAAATTAGAAAGCAACTTACCGCACTCTATAAGCAAGAATATATTGCTGAATGGAGAAAATTCTTAGGTGGCATTCATTATGCAAAAGCGGGCCAATTTACTCAGCAAGTAAAAAATATTGATGTTTTGGGTGAGCCGCAAAACTCTCCGATTAGAACCTTAATTGAAAGGGTAGCGATCGAAACAAACTGGGATAATCCAGTTGTTCAAGCAGAGCTAGCAGCCCCACAAAAAGGATTTGTTGCTTGGTTTAAACGTAAAGTTTTAAATCATGATGATAAGCAGGTTGCTAACCAAGTGGCAACTAATGCTCAAGGTGCTATTTCTCAAGAATACCAAATGTTCTACCAGTTGGTTCGCAAACGTGATGATCAACAAGGTAAATCATTACTTGATGAATATATGACAAATTTAGCTCTAGTTCGTAGCAAGTTTAACGAGCTTAAGAATGCAGGTGAAGTTGGACCTAATGTGATGACATTAGTCAAGCAAACCCTTAATGAGCAAACTTCTGTATTTAATCAAACGCAAAAAATTGTAGATGAAAAAATGGCGGTTGGTTTCAATGAAATTGATCAGCGATTACTACAAAAATTAGTGGTTAGTCCACTTACACAGGCTTTCGAGAGTTTAATTACACCTACGCAAGACGAAATTAATAAATTATGGGTCATGCAAGCTTATCAGCCATTTACAGCAAATCTTGCTAAGAAATATCCATTCAATTCATCGGCTTCTTTACAAGCTACAAGTAGTGAAATTGGTCAAATCTTGGGTGAAAATGGCAGTATTTCTCGCTTTGTAAAAGAAAATCTTGATCCATTTGTGATTCGTCGTGGTTATACGTTAACGTCTAAGACATGGAAAGATTTAGGAATTAGTTTAAATCCTCAATTTGTCATGAGTTTCCAAAGATATGTGACACCATCTAATGGCATGGCAACTGGTGAGTTAAATAGTCAAGCTCCAGCCGCTCCTGCAACCAATCAATCTAACTTCCAGTTCTATCCAATTCCAAATCCACAATTGATTTCATATACAGTTGATATTGATGGTCAGCGTATGACTTATGAAAATGGTGTGCAGCAGTGGGTTAACTTTATTTGGCCAAATCCAGGCAGCATTCCAGGTGCTCGTATTACCGCAGTAGATTTACAGGGTCAAACGCACACTATTTTTGATGAGCCAGGTGAATACGGTATTAACCGTTTAATTGATAGCGCTCAGCGTAAAGAACAAAATGGTGGATTTGAAATGCTTTGGCGTAGTAAGACCGACCCAGCATTATCTGTAAAAATGAATTTCCGTCTAATTAGTAGTAATTCAGGCAGTATTGGTTCAAGCCGTGGTTATGCGGGTATGCAACTGGTTGAGAAAGTCACTGCCGATAAAGCCGCTCTAGTGGTTTCTGCTCAGCAGGCACCAGCTCAAGCAGCACCAGCAAAAACAGGAAATCCTGTTTCAGCAATCGCTCAGCCTTCTTCGGGAGTTAAGCCATGACATGGAAAATAACCGCTATGCCAAAGGAGGAGCAATAATGCAAACATTAAAAACAACTCCTCTGTATTATGGTAAAAGTCCAGCGCGGGGGGACTTCTTAAAAACAAAAGGTCAGTATGCCTTAATACAGGTACTTGATCAGTGGATTACTGAGGCATTGGAATATGCAATGCAATCAGGTCTTTTTAAAGAAGCTTATAGCACCTTACCTTCACTGGATTTTTTTATTGCAAATCCAAAAGAAAATATGTTTTTAGTGGCGAATTTACTCGCAAGTGAAGATAGTTCAGGCCGATCTTTTCCAATGGTACTTAGCCATTTATTAGAAATTGATTTGCCTTATGAGAACTTGTTATATGCGCCATATAGCTATAAACATGTACTTGTTGATTTATTTCAAAACAATCGCACTTTAAAAGGAATTAAAGATTCAGATTTGTTACTTGGGAAATTGAGTCACTTACAGAATCAAATTCAGGTTTTAACTGAACGAGAATGTGTCGGCTTCTATGAAAATCATACGATGCATTCATTTGCTCAATTGATGAAGTTGAGTATTTATGAACTAGCACAAAGTATGATTGGGCTAGGATTATTACTACAACCCATTTTACAAAATGGAACTAGTCGATTAAATAAAGTTTTAATTCTACCTATTAATAATCCTGCTTACAGTTATGAAATAGCGGCTTTTTGGGTCAGTATTATTTGCCGTTTTTTAAAGGAACATAATACTGAGGTACTCATAGGTTTGTTACATCGAGAGCAACCCGTATTATTCTTCGGTTTTCAAGGTGCTGATATTTTAGCCCTTAGCGATATTTTTACTCAGGATATGGATAGTAAACACTGGGTTTCTTTAATAGAAGCTCAGTGGATTGATACTTATTTGGAGCAGGATGCTGGTTTAGCTACGCTAGAACAATCATTATGCCAACGACAGTTAAGTTTAAATCAAGGCTTAAAACTATTTAGACAGACTTTTTTGGGTGAATAATAATGAATCAACGATATCAAACTAAACTTTTACAGCTCATAAAAGGCTCATTTATCTATGCTATTGCTAATTATGCTTTGGCTCAGCCTATTGTTGTAGAAGGTGTAGTTCCTAATGAAGCCAGTAAGCAGGCTATCTTATTAAAAATGCAGTCTGTTTATGGCGCAGATCAGGTTGTAGATAAAATACAAGTTAGGCCAGTAGCTGCTCCAAATGGATGGAGCGATTCTGTTACACGAGTCATTACACCTGATCTTAAAAAAGTTTCACAAGGTAAATTAAGCGTGAATGGTACGCGATTTGAGTTGAGTGGAAAAATGCTGAATCCAGCAGATATTCAACCTACTACTCAGTCTTTTCAGGGGTTAGTTCAGCCACCATATCAATTGTATTCACAATTATCAGTAAATCAGGCAGAGCAGAAAATTATTGATGATGCACTTAAAAATCGAATTATTGAGTTTGAATCTGGTAGTGCAGTTTTAACAGCTGCTGGTCAAAAAATTCTTGATGAGATGGCTGTTGCTTTAAATAAAGTAAGCGGTAAAAAAGTCAAAATTGTGGGACATACAGATAGTTCCGGTGATGCGACTAAAAACTTAAAACTTAGCCAAGATCGGGCGTTAGCAGTGAAAAACTATTTGATTAGTAAGAGTATTCCTGCAGATCACTTATCAGCGGAAGGTTTGGGTTCCTCTAAACCAGTCGCAGAGAATACTTCTCCAGAGGGAAGAAAGAAAAACCGTCGAATTGAGTTTACTGTTCTATAAATATAAGGAGAAGAACATGGCTAGTCCTTACATTACGATTGGATGCCCAACAACAGGTGGCGGGCAAGTTATTTCGGGTAATAGTACGTTTTTAATTGAAGGAATTGCTATTGCATGTGTAGGAGATAAGGCAACTTGTCCGTTACACAAAACGGTTTCTACAATTGTATCGGGCGATCCCAATATGCTTGTTATGGGAAAATCTGCAGCGCGTGTAAATGATTCATTATCATGCGGTTGCAAATTACTGCCAAAACAAAGTTTGGTTAATCAGGGATAATGGTAGAAATATCTTTTATATAGATATAAATCTATAACCTTATATTAACGCTTGAAATGAAGAGTAGTTTGTCTGATAAAGCTGAATTTTGTTAATATACAGACATTATGATTTTAAGCATTAAATTATTTAAAAATATTGAGAGTAATGATGAGTAATTTAAAAATTTTAATTACAAAACTTTCTACAGTTGCGCGTACTGCTTTAGAAAAATCAGCTAATGCTTGTGTTATTCAACAAAATTACGAAATTGAAATTGAACATTTATTTTTAGAGTTACTTAATCAATCTCTAGAGAATGATTTAAAAATTTTATTGAAGAAATATAAAATTTCACCTGAAGCTTTAGCTGATGATTTAAAAGAGACAATATCTCAATTACCTAAAGGTAATAATCGAACTCCTATTTTTGCTAAATCTATCGTTCGTTTGTTTGAACAAGCTTGGTTATTGGCTTCGGCCGAACAAAATCCAGTCATGCGTAGTGGTCATCTATTAGTTGCATTATTAACTGCACCTGATTTATATCAAATTGCCACTCGCGCTTCGAGTTTATTTGATCTTTTACCAATTGATTCAATGAAACATAAGTTTCTTGAAATTTGTGAGAAGAGTATTGAACAACAAGATGAAACAAAAACACTTTCTGGTGAAGTCGAACCAACAGAAACGACTGTAGCAAATACTAAAGTAGCTAAGACTCCTGCGCTTGATCAATATACGATTAATCTAACTGAAAAAGCTAAAAACGGCGGCATAGACCCAGTTATTGGTCGTGAATATGAAATTCGGTTAATGCTCGATATTTTAATGCGGAGACGCCAAAACAACCCGATCTTAACTGGAGAGCCGGGGGTTGGTAAAACAGCTGTGGTTGAAGGTTTAGCTTTAAAAATTGCTCAAGGTTTAGTACCTAACGCCTTAAAAAATGTACATTTACACGTGCTTGACATGGGGCTATTACAGGCTGGCGCAAGTGTTAAAGGCGAATTTGAAAATCGTTTAAAACAAGTGATTCAAGAGGTTCAAGCTTCTGCTCATCCTATTATTTTATTTATTGATGAAGCGCATACTTTAATTGGTGCGGGTGGACAAGCCGGGCAAAATGATGCGGCAAATCTTTTAAAACCAGCGCTTGCACGGGGTGAGTTACGTACCATTGCTGCAACCACTTGGGCTGAATACAAACAATATTTTGAAAAAGATGCTGCGTTGAGCCGACGCTTCCAAGTGGTAAAAGTAGAAGAGCCAACTGAGGAAGTTGCCGTTGATATGTTACGGGCAATGATTCCTGTTATGCAGCAGCACTTTAATCTACAAATTGATGATGAGGCGATTGTTACGGCAGTTCATTCTTCACATCGATATATTAGTGGTCGTCAACTTCCGGATAAAGCAGTTAGTGTGCTTGATACGGCAGCAGCACGTGTTGCATTGACTCAAAATGCACAACCCGTAAAGCTTGACCAGTTAAAGGCTCAAGAGCATAACTTAAAGCTGGAACAGCAGATTTTAGAAAATGAACATCGTCAAATTCCAATTCATCATGAACGATTGGATAATTTAAAAGTTAATTTAGAATCTTTGCAAAAAGAAATTCATGAAACCCAAGAGCAGTGGCAAAAAGAATTAGAACTTGTTCATAAAATTCAGGAATTAGAAGCAGAGAATCATTCTAATGAGTCTGAAGCTTATGATCAGATTAATCTACTGCGTAAGGATCTTGCTGAAATTCAAGGTCAGCAACCATTAGTTTTTGAAAGAGTAAACTCTCAAATCATTAATGAAATTATTTCTGATTGGACCGGAATTCCTGTTGGAAAAATGGTGAATGACGAAATTAAACAGATATTAACGCTTGAAGATAAGTTGGGCGAGCGTGTAATGGGGCAAGATTATGCACTTACACAATTAGTTCAGGGTATTAAAACTTCAAAAGCAAGACTTGAAGATCCTAATAAGCCACAAGGTGTATTTCTTTTGGTGGGCCCAAGTGGTGTCGGTAAAACTGAAACTGCATTAACTTTGGCAAATGAATTATATGGTGGTGAGCAGCATTTAATCACCATTAATATGTCTGAATATCAAGAAGCACATACTGTATCTTCGCTTAAAGGTGCACCTCCTGGATATGTAGGATATGGTCAAGGCGGTGTTTTAACAGAAGCTGTTCGCCGTAACCCATATAGTGTTGTCTTACTTGATGAAATTGAAAAAGCACATAGTGATGTTCAGGAGCTGTTCTATCAAGTATTTGATAAAGGTACTTTAGAAGATGGCGAAGGACGAGTTATTGACTTTAAAAACACCACTATTTTGTTGACTTCAAATGCTGGCTCAAGTGCCATTATGCAGGCTTGTTTAAATACGCCTGTTGAAGAATGGCCTACGGCGGAAGAGTTGATTGACCATTTAAAACCAAGTTTATACAAGCAATTCAAACCTGCATTTTTAGGCCGAATGAGAGTTGTGCCGTATTTCCCATTACATGACGATTTACTCGTACGAATCATTAAACATAAGCTAGGCAAGATCACAGCAAGAATTGAAAAACAATACGGTACACAAGTCCAGTATTCTGATGATTTGGTAGAGTTGCTCTTAAGCCGTTGTACAGAAGTCGATAGTGGTGCTCGTAACGTCGATAATATTTTAAATTCTACGGTGTTACCTGCATTAGCTACAGAAATTTTGGTGGCTTTAGCAGAGCAAAAATTACCAAAAATTATCATGATTGATGCTAAAGATGACGAAATTCAATATTTACTAGATCCGGTTGCAAAAGTTGCTAAAAAAAGGACGAGTAAAAAGTTGAAGTCAGAAGTTTAAAATTGAATAGAGCTAAAATTAGATGAATATTGATATTTCTGAACTACTTAAACCCATTAGTGATAGCTTACCTTGTGGTAACGACTTTTCATTTTCTAATGAATTTCATGAAATCAAAAAAGCGAAAACACAAGATGATTTATTGTTAGATCAAGGTGATTGGGTTGCTGAGCGCAAACAAGCAGATTGGGACTTTGTATCAAATAAAACAAGTGTTTTGCTAAAAGAGAATACAAAAGATATTCGTCTATTAACTTGGCTCTTGGAAGCTTGGACTCATCTTTATGGTTTTGATGGTATGGCCAAAGGTTTAACCCTAAGTCATACCATGTTGAATCAATACTGGCAGGAAATTCACCCTGTTATCGAAGATAATGATTTAGATCAGCGCATTGGTTTATTACAGGGTTTAATTAATCAACTCCCTATGTTGTTAAAGAAAGTCTCTTTAACAAATACAGCTCCTTATTATAATTTGCTTGATTACGATAATTTTCTCTATCACGAAAATATTCGTCGTAAGCAAACAGAAGATTATGATAGTCAGTCTGGACCTTCGGAGTTAGAGCAATTCGATCAAACCATTTTCAATACGTCTAAAAGTTTTCAATACTCTAATTATCAAGATTTTAGTTCAGTCTTAACTGAGTGGGATGTTCTAAAGCAAACCCTTGATCATTTAATGGGACTAGACTCGCCGAGTTTTGGTGCAATTGATTCAGCATTTGAAACAATTCACAGCACACTACGTAAAATTTATAAAGCAGAGGCTTTTGGTAATGGGCTTACACCAATCCAAGAACAGGCCACTGTCATGACAAGTTCATCTATGGAAAATCAAGTGCCAGTACAAATCGTGTCAGATCAGTCTGTTTTTCAGCCTCAAGCACAAACTCACTTGGCCAATCGTGAGCAAGCAATGAAAGTGTTGCAAGAAATTGCGGATTACTTTCAAGCAAACGAACCTCATAGCCCTGTGAGCTATATGCTTCAAAAAACCATTAAATGGAGTCAAATGCCGTTACATGAATGGCTAGCACAAGTCATTAAAGATGAGAATCCATTACAAATGGTTCAGGAAATGTTAGGTGTACAACCTAAAAATGAATATGAATAAAGATTGGTAAAGACATATGTTTAAAGCTGAAAAAGTCCTATGGGGCGAAGGTTTATTTTTAAGACCTCAACATTTCCAAATTCAAGATACTTATCATGAACAACGGTTGAATCATACGGTTAGAGCAGTTGTACCTTTTTCATATGGTGTTCAAAAACTCAGTTTCGATGAGGCTCAATTGAGCACACATATTCTTGCTCTTGAGTCTGTAGAGATGATCTGGCAAGACGGAGAAATTTATCAGGCACCTGCTTATGATTTATTGCCTGAGCCAATTTTATTGGATGATCTTAATTTACGTGGTGAAATGGTAATCTATTTAGCATTACCACTTTTACAAGCAAACAAGCAAAATCTAATTGATCAAAACCAAGCGCAAAAGGGCAGATATCAATCTCATCTTGTCGAAACGCACGATCTATTTACGAATGCAACCGAAGCAGATATTAGTTTACTCCGTCGCCGTGCTGTTTTTAAATTATTAGATGTACATAGTAATCCTGACCATAATTTAGATGGTTTTTTATATTTACCTATTGGAAAGATCAAGCGTCAAAGCTCTGGGGCTTTTGAAATTGATCGAAAGTTTATTCCACCAATTTTAAATGTAGATGCATCTGAAACACTCATTTCAAATTTAAAAAGAACACTGAACGTTATTAAGGCAAAAATTAAGACGATTCAAACCAATAACCGAGAAAATGAACAGAAATTAATTGAATTCCGTTCAGGTGATATTGTTTCGTTCTGGTTAGTGAATGCCTTAAATACAGCTCATGCTGGCCTTAATCATTTTGTGCAATATCCACAAATTCATCCAGAACGTTTATTCTTTGAATTATTACGCTTAGCAGGTTCATTATTAACTTTCTCGACGGCCTATGATGTTGATCAGTTACCTGCTTATAAACACCATAATTTACAAGAAAGTTTCTCACAGTTAGACACGATTTTGCGTGATTTACTAGATACGATTATTTCGAGTCGTTATATCAGCATTGCACTTAAAGAAATCCGACCTTCATATTGGGTAGGAAGTCTTGAAACCGATAAGATTACTCGAGACACTCGACTCTATATTGCAGTATCAAGTAGTGCAATGCAGACACATGAGTTAATCCAGATTGTACCTTTACGATTCAAAATCGGTAGTACTTTAGATGTAGAGCAACGTGTGGTTGCTGCATTACCTGCAATTCCATTGCATCACTTAATTCAAGTTCCAACTGCTATACCTGTACGTTCTGGTGTGAGTTATTTTGAAATTGAACCGCATCATGAGCTTTACCAACGCATGCTAGATTCAGAAACGATTTGTATTTATGTTCCGGCTGGTTTCCAAGATATCAGCATTGAATTGATTGCGGTCATGAACGCTTAACGGTAAAGGAGAGAAAAATGTCACAATCCACAGGTGCTCCTTCTTTATTTGATGATGGGCAAATTGGAACGGGCGGGAGCAATAATAGCCAGTCTCAAGCAAAATTACAGGCAATCAATCTTATTGATTTATTGCATGATGGCTTTTATCTGGTTTTTTTAATTCGAAATCAGTATGTGCCAGCAGATGCGCTGCAGTTTCGTGAAAAAATCTTAAACTTACTCAACCAATTTGAGCAACAAGCCAAAAAGTTGCAATTTTCAGCTGATGATATTCATGATGCTAAATATGCATTTTGTGCTTTGATTGATGAAACTATCGTAACGCAGCAGGACCCAAGTTATTTTAATTTGCAAAATGCTTGGTTAATTAGCCCATTGCAATTGAGCTTGTTTGGCTCTCAATTAGCTGGTTATCGCTTCTTTGAAATATTGGAACAATTACGTAGCCGTGGAAAAGAACGTCTAGCTGCTCTAGAAGTATTTCACTACTGCCTTTTATTAGGTTTTCAGGGGAAGTACCGAATTGAGTCTACGGAGAGTCTCAACCATTTAGTATCAAGAGTTGGTGACGAAATTGACTATTTAAAAGGGAAAAAGATCGCATTTTCGCCGTTCTCGGCAATTCCCGATCAAATACGAAATATTATCCATCGCGAAGTACCTTTCTTCTGGATTTTGATATTTTTATTGATTTTTGCATTTCTTACCTTTGCAGGGCTAAGATTTATGCTGACTAATCAGAATGATAAAGCATTATCTAATTATCAAAATGTGATTTCTGCTCCTCAAGAGCAAGCACATATTACAATTTATTTACCTTGATGATGGTACGAAATGGCTCAGGAAAAACCAACTTCTATTCGAGTTTTACAGTCGAATAAAAAAAAGCCGAAATCACCAATACTTTATATTGTGATTGGTGTTATTGCTGGGGTGTTTGTAAGCATCTCACTATTCCTGTTCTTGTCTCAACCGTATTCGTCAGATCCTACAACTGTTGAGAATAAATCAAATCAAGATCAGGAACATGATCAAGTATTAATGTCGAACTCCTCCGTACATGGACAAGTTGCAGCTGATCAGCAAGAGCAAGCTGATCCGGTGAGCCATGAAGGTTTTGAGCAGCCTAAGGAAAATGAACTGAGTGGTATTTTTAAACCTGCTCCTCATAAAAATACAGCTCCGAATCAACAACGGGTTTCACCATTTGATGCACAGTTAACAGGGGAACGGGTAGCACCTAAGCAACAAGTTGTAGCTAAATCTACTCAACCAATACAGCCAGTTCAGAAAAAAGCTGTTCCTCAACTTAAGGTAGCTCAAGCGAAACCTGCTGAGGCTAATAAGGCTCCAGTTGAGCCAGAAGCTCAGGTGGAGCCACCAAAAGCTTCGGTTGACATTAAAATTACTCGTAGCCCGTTTGCGGTGAACTAGTAAATTCATGATGATTTTTCTAATTTTCTTTTGTTTTGCCTGCCTTGCTATAGGGCTGGCATTTTTAATGTCATATGAATTAAGAAGTAAGGGTAGAACATTTGTTTTATCGTTATTACCTCAGGGACGTCGGCAACTCAATCAAGTAAGGCAATTTGCCCAAACTATGAATCAGGCAGCTGCACCTGAAAAATTACAATCCCATTGGCATTTGCAGCAATGGTGGATTGTGATTGCAGGATTTTTTTTATTTGCCAGTATTTTAGTTTTTGCTTTTACTCGCCCGATTAGCTCAACTCGGATTGAAGCTGAATATCTTAAAAAAACGGATCCTCAAATTTATGCATTATTAAATGGAGAAATTTTATCACCTCCGCCTGAAGTTGATGAAGGTCTGATTGCCGCAGCAATTGTTGAAGCGACGCAATTGGAACAGCAGCATGCTTCTCAAGATGGTGGTGTGGTTGATTCTTCACCTATTGATAAAGCAAGCTTCGATGGTCGTGCAATTTTAGATACAAACATGGTCAATCGTAAGTGGGACAAAATGAATCCACGCTATAAGCAACGTTTGCTTATGGTCTTTAAAATTATGAAAGAGCAATATGGCTATGAGCTTGTCCTGCTTGAAGGTTATCGCAGCCCGGGACGCCAAAATATGCTGGCAGGTAATCCGAATACAACCAAGGCAAAAGGCTATCAGAGTTACCATCAATTTGGTTTAGCAGCAGATGTGGCATTTAAGCGAAATGGTAAAGTGGTTATTTCTGAACGTGATCCATGGGCTATGCAAGGCTACCGCTTATATGGGCAAGTTGCTGAATCAGTTGGGCTCACGTGGGGCGGACGTTGGAAATCTATTCAAGATTATGGCCATACTGAATTCCGTATGCCTGGATTAAGAAAAACTCAAGAAATGGCAGAAAAACTTATTGCCGAAAGTTTGAATGATATAAATTAAAAGAGTAAATATGTTTACAGAACCTAGAATACAGGACGTTAAAATTGATTCAGTGATTAGTTCAAAACAAATCGCAAAATTATATTTTAAGCCTAAAGCATTTTTCTTAATGTTCGCGAAATTAGATATGCAGTATATTCATTTCGCGACTTATCTTGTTGCTGTATTTTTTGTTATGGATCGCATTGATACAAAGCTTCTTAAAGCTTTGGCATCAGACCATCCCAATTATTCTTCCTATTCTTTTATTTTAGATCATTGGCTTAACTATTGGATTTGTGTTGCAGCACTGGGCGCGGTTGCTTCATTTATCACATGGTACTTTTATGGTTGGTGGTATGAAATTCGTCTGAAATGGTGTGGTGTAGAGAACCCAGATACCTCTTTGATTCGTCAGGTCAATATTATGCAATGGTTTGTTGCAGCATTACCTGTAATTATTATTACTATTATTCAAACATTTGTTTATGATAATTATTTAGATACATTTTTTAGTGAAGAGATCTGGTCTGGTTTAATCATTTTATTTTTTAGCATTTATTCCTGTTGGGTAAGTTATCTTGCTGCAAAAATAGTATTTTCAGCGAATAAGCGTGCAATTTTATGGTTTTTGGCTTTACCTTTGATATTTTATTCTTTGGGTCTTATTGCAATGTTTAGTGTATTTGCAGGAAACTGATTTCACTTGAACCAATCTCATATTCATCTGAGTAGTAGCCCATATCAATATAATTAGCCCATTGAGCTTTGTATGACTTCATCTTTAAAACGTTTGGTTTTATTTAATCAAGGCTTAGGAAAGACTAGTCCGTTTGCCAAAGGTATGGACGGAACTCTACAGGCTATTGAACATTTGGGTTATGTGCAGATTGATACTATATCGGTTGTTGAGCGTGCTCATCACCATATATTGTGGAATCGAGTTCCTGATTATGATTTAAGTTATTTAAATCATTTAGTTCGAGAGCGTCAGGTTTTTGAATATTGGTATCATGCTGCCTCTTATCTGCCAATGAAAGATTATCGTTATGCTTTGCCTGCCATGCTGTCTGTCAGGAATGGGGAAAGCCGTTACTTTAATAGAGGTGATCAACATCTCATGAATGAAATTTTGTCGCGTGTTCGTGCTGAAGGTAGAATTCGACTAAGAGATATTGATAAAAATAATAAAAAGAGTTTGGGGAATTGGTGGAATACGGGTCCGGGACGCCGTGCTTTTGAGCAGTTATATATGCAGGGTGACCTGATGATCTGTGAGCGTAACGGAATGGAAAAAGTCTATGATTTGACTGAGCGTTGCTTGCCTGAAAATATTGATTTGAGTATGCCTACGCTTTATGAATATGCGCAGTATTTATTTAATAATACGCTTCGAGCACATGGTGCATTTACATGGAAGCAATTAGTCCATTTAAAGAAAAATGATTTAAAAGAAACGATGCGTGTCGTACTGAATGAGCAGATTGACGCAGGTGTTGTATCAGCAATTAAGCTTACCAGTGGGCAAACGATATATGTTGATATGGCCGCAATAGAACAAAAAGCTAGTACTGATTTTGGATTAAAAATACTTTCACCGTTTGATAACTCACTTATTCATCGTGACCGTTTAACTTCTTTATTTGAATTTGATTATCGGATCGAGTGCTATGTGCCAGCGGCCAAACGGGTATTTGGTTATTTTTGCTTACCTATTCTTTATCAAGATGAGTTAGTGGGCCGTATAGACTGCAAAGCACATCGGATAGTAAAAGAGTTACAAGTAATTAGCCTACACCTAGAAAAAATAATCAAAGATAAAGAGCATTTCTTTTACGAGTTAGAGCAAGAGCTCAAACGTTTTGCAGAATTCAATCAATGCACGCTCATTAATGACAAAGTAATCAAGCTTATCCGCTAAGGTGTAAGTAGTGAACCATTTGGGTCTTAAATAGAATATTTTTAATATAAAACACCAAAAGAATCAAAGTTTTTGGTGTTTTGCTTCATTTAGACTAAAGGCATACGATATTCAATTATTCCTGGTTTTTGTGCAATCCAGTCATAGAGTTTTTGAGCGGTGTGATTGGTTTCTTGAGTGTGCCAATATAAACGGTCGCAGTTGTGTTCAATCGCCTGCTTTTGTACATACTCAATGAGTTTTTTACCAATATGTTGACCACGGACCTCAGGTGAAACATAGAGGTCTTCTAAATAGCAATAATTATTTTCTACCCATGTTGAGCGATGAATAACATAATGCACAATTCCCAAAACTTGCTCACCTTGTTTTGCCACCGCACAATAAACAGGCTCATTTCCATCGAAAAAGCGTTCCCAAGTCATTTTTGTGACATGAAGAGGTAAATTTACCTGATAAAAATTTTGATAAGCAAGCCAATATTTTTCCCATTGAGAGTAGTCCTGTGGCTGAACTGGAACAATCTGAATATCTTGATTTTGCATAATAATTACACTCTGTTTAAAGTAATAGAAAATTGAAAACTAGAGTGTAGTTTTGATAGTGGTATTTTTATAAGGTACACTTTTAATATTTTTTACAGTACCAGTTTATTATGGTAGCTTTGATTTCTGCATCTTTTCCACATTTGATTTTGCCAAAAGGCCAAATTAAAGATGGGCTATATACAGCCTTGCGTGATGCTATTTTAGATGGGAGACTTATTGCGGGAACAAAATTACCCTCTAGTCGTGCTTTAGCAGAAATGATGTCGATTTCACGCAATTCTGTATTAGCTGCGCTTGAACGCTTACTTGATGAGGGATATTTATTTACCAAACCAAGTTCTGGTACCTATGTGGCTGAGGTCATGCCAGATCAGTTAATACATATCCAAGAAAATTCAAAAAAAACTACGCTAGCCAATCAGCATTTGTTAAATATTAATCCAAATATTGAAGCTTTATTAGGGGCTTGGCGAGCGCAGACTTTGTCAAGCAAAGAGAAAAAGATGTTTCATGTGGGAGTAGGTTGTATCGATTTATTTCCTCATCAACTTTGGGGGAAATTATTAACGCAAGCTTGGCGACAGTCATATCATCAACTTGGTCAATTTCACGACCCAAGAGGTTATCTACCTTTGCGTCAGGCGATCTGTGAATATGTCCGCTCAACCAGAGGACTGAACTGTAATGAACAACAAATCATTATTGTAAATGGTACGCAGCAAGCAATTCATTTAACGGGCTATGCCTTACTTCAAGCAAATGATGAGGTATGCCTAGATGAACCAGGTTACGATGCAGCTTTTAACATTTTTCGTAGTTTTGGTGCGCAAGTAAATTTAATCGAAAGTGATGAAGAGGGAATGCAGGTTTCAGACATTATTCATCATTATTCAAAAAGCAAACTTGTTTATACAGCACCTTCACATCAGTTTCCTGTAGGGGGAACTTTAAGTCTAGCTCGCCGTTTTGCGTTACTCGATTGGGCATCTCAACAGGGAAAATGGATTTTTGAAGATGATTATAATAGTGAGTTTCGCTATGGCACACACCCCATTCAAGCTCTACAAGGCTTAGATCAGCAGCAAAGAGTTATTTACTCTGGTACTTTTACTAAAATGATGTTTCCTGAGTTTCGTTTAGGGTTCATGGTTGTGCCTGAAGCATTGATCGAAACATTTAGTGCAGCCAAATATTATACCGATGTGCGAAGTTCTTATTTAGAGCAGGTTGCTTTGTCTCTATTTATACAAAAAGGTCACTATGCTAGACACGTGCGTAAAGTTAGAAAAGCATGCTATGAGCGCCAACAAGCATTGATTAAAGCTATTAATGACAATCTTTCAAATGTGCTTAGTGTTCAACCAACAGATTCAGGTATTCATACAGTGTGTTGGTTAAAAGATGAGTGGACAGAGCAAGAATTTATTGATCAGTGTTCAGCTCTAAAGTTAGCAGTTCAGCCGTTATCAAGGTATTGTCAGATGCCAAACAAGAAAGCCGCGGTACTTATTGGCTATGCAGCCCATACACCTAATGAAATTATTGAAAATATTCAAAAAATTGCACAACATTTACAAGCTAAATAATAGCCTAATTTATGCTCTTTACATAAATTTAATCATTATTCAAATGCTTAAATGCAAATTTTTATGTTGATGAGTTAGTTATATGAAAATAGAGATATTATTCAAATTTTTAAAAATTAATTTTAATTAATATTATTTTAAGCTAGCACAATTAATCTAACTACATCAAAGCTTATTTAGTACACCTTTTAGCCACATTCTCCAGATGTGGCTCTTTTTTTTATCAAAAATAAATATAGTTTACAATGGATAATTAATTGTTAATAAACTGTAAAGTTTAATCTTCTTCCATGGCATTATTATAAAACTTTACACCAATTTTAATTCGATCACGGCCATTACTCATACGCCAACGGTTAGTATCTCGTAAAGAATATACACAGCCACAATATTCTTGCTGATAAAACTCTTCTCGTTTACTGATTTCAATCATACGGCTTGAGCCGCCATTTTTACGCCAGTTGTAATCCCAGTACTGAATTTCAGGATAGTGAGCAGCAGCTCGAATTCCGCAATCATTGATCTGAGCCATATTTTTCCAACGAGAAATTCCAAGTGAACTACTGATGAGGCTAAAGCCGTGTTCATGTGCGTAAAGGGCAGTTCGTTCAAATCGCATATCGAAACACATGGTACAACGAATACCGCGTTCAGGTTCATCTTCCATTCCTTTTGCTCGGGCAAACCAATTATCAGTATCATAATCTGCATCGATAAATGGAATATTATGCTTTTCTGCAAAACGAATATTTTCTTCTTTACGGATTAGATATTCTTTTACTGGATGAATATTAGGATTATAAAAAAATATTGAAAATTTAATTTCTGAGTCGATCAGTGCTTCCATAACTTCTCCTGAACAAGGAGCGCAACAAGAATGAAGTAATAATTGATCGTGTCCAGACGGCAGTTCTAATTTTAAACGTTGAGTTGACATAATAAAAAAATTAAATTGTATTCCTATTAATTATATATTTATTTTTTATATAATGTGAAATGAATTATTTTCAATTTTGCTGTGAAATTAATTTAATATTTAAGAAATAATTTACGTAATATCAAATTTAAAATAATTAAATAAATGTGGGGTTAAATATTAAAAAAGCTATCTTTAATTATATTTTAAGTTATTGCTAAATATACTATGTATTTAAATAGATTATAGTTGAAATTTATATGTTGGAAATAATAAACTTTAAATATTGTTTGATAAGTAATTGATGTATATAAATATAATTTGAGGTTTTTTTGTTTTTATTGTGATTTGTGTCACAAATAAACCTTATTTTTTCAATTAAAATATTTCTTTAGATTTATATCTTTAATAAATTTATACTATAAAACTCAGTGTGTTTTAATTTAAGCGTGTGATAATTTGAGATATGAAAGATTGGCAATGTAAGTATTGTAATGGTTACATGATGGTTAATCATTCAAAGATCAGTGTAGGAGAAAAAGTTTACTTTTTGGTATATAAATTTGATGCAAAGAATGAAAGGAAAAAATTATATAAAAAGGGCGTTGTGGTTGCCCGTTACGATAATATACTTCACATTGAGTCACATAAAAAAACTTATAAGATTGAGCAGATCAAAGTCTATCCATTAGATGCCCCAATGCCTTTCGTTTACAACATGTTTTGGATTTGTGGATGCCCATGTACTCTACAAAACTAATTTCTTAAATTGAACTGACAGTAAGTTATTTTATAAATTGAACTGAATTAATAATGACATCCTTTTTTTGTCATCAGCTTTAATAGATAAGATCGGGAACTTGGGACAAAGTGGCTTATAGGGTAAAAAGATCTCTGTTCTTTATTTGACAAAATAACAGCGCTCTCTTATAAACCTCAAGTAAAGTTGAGGTCAATCATGATGAGTGAAAATAAAAAAGCTGACTCTAGTCGAGTTTTGACTGTGGGTGAAGTGGCAAAAAGGAGTGGGGTTTCTGTCTCGACCCTACATTTTTATGAAGCGAAAGGGCTTATAAAAAGTATAAGAACAAATGGTAATCAACGTCGGTATCCCTTAATTATTTTAAGATATATTGCGATTATTAAAGTCGCGCAAAGGGTGGGTATTCCTTTAAATGAAATTAAAGAAGCTTTAAGTCAGTATCCGTTAGGTAGCAAATTAACAGCTAAGCAATGGAAAGATTTATCGAGTCATTGGCGAGAAAATCTGGATGATCGTATTCAAAAATTAACGAGATTAAGAGATGAAATGGACTGGTGCATTGGTTGTGGCTGTTTATCATTAGAGCAATGTCCATTAAGAAATCCTGAAGATATTTTAGGACAAGACGGATCTGGTCCCCGAATTTTAGAAAGACCTGAATAGAATATTTTAAAAATGGCTTTTAATTGGGAATATCTTAATTTCCAATACATTAAATTTATTTTGTTAGAACATTCAAGTGAGTTTTTTATTGTAAAGAAGTGATATGAAATATGAAATTTTTTGATATCTTTAGTTTTTTTAGTAAGAAGCAAAAAATTATGAAAAAAACTCTCTTTCTTGGCTTGGCACTTGTTTCATTAACAGCTTGCTCATCTGTACAACATCATAAAGAATCCACTCCACCAAAAATAGGATCACCAAATCCAGCTAGCCAATATTGTGTTGAACAAGGTGGAAAATTAGAAATTAGAAATGAAGCAAATGGTCAGGTTGGCTATTGTCATTTGCCAAATGGGAAAGTCGTTGAAGAATGGAAATTATTCCGTGACAATCAAGCGAACTGTGTAGCAGAGAAAGCTCAAAAATTAGTGGGACAATCTGGCCTTACTGATGATCAAATTAAACAAAAGACTCAATCAGAAATTGTACGTAAAGTTGCTCCAGGTCAACCAATGACTATGGATTATCGTACAAACCGAGTTACAGTCACAATTGATCCAGCTTCTAAGAAAATTACTCAGGCAACATGTGGTTAATTTGTTTAATTAAATTTTGAAGTAAAAAAGCCTGCTGAAATGCAGGCTTTTTATTACTTTTCGGTAGGCTGTAAATCCCTGCATTTCGGAGTTAGCAAATTGAAGTAGATGTTTTGTAGGCATTCCTCCCCAAAGAATAGCTGTATCTTTCGGTAGTTTTATAGACGTTATATTTTCTTGTTTAAGTGGAGCAGTTTGCTCATTTTTCTTGTCTTTCATGATTTCTAGAAATTTAATATATCAGCCTTTAAATTAATAATAAAAAAAGCCTCTAGCGGACTAGAGGCAGAAAAAACATCAGATGCGGTAACAGGTGAATTATGCATCTGAGTTAAGTAGGTTGTATCAAACCATGTAAAGCACTTTACCAGCAAAAATGAATAAAAATAGAGGGGTGCGACTAATGGCTAATATTTGTAGTTTTTTATTTATACAAATTGGCATACTTATTTAAAAAATAGTTTTAGAACATCTATTAGGGATAATAAAAGCTCCACAGTTTATGTTTTTGATTCAACTGCCCGATGTTGATTGTTCAACCGTTGTCTTTTTGTGCTACTACCTTATAGTTATTCGTGATTTGTACCAGACTTAATGATAATTTGAATGTCATCCGAAAGGACACAATAACGACGAACATACGAATAATAATGATTGAAGGTAGGACTCCCGTGTTTATTAGTGTATTTGATCTTTTTAAAATTGGTATAGGCCCATCTAGCTCCCATACGGTTGGGCCAATGCGAGCAGCATATTGTTTTGTGGATGATTTATTTAAGCAAAATGATGTACAAAAGACGGTTAGAATTCAGGTTAAGTTATATGGTTCGCTTGCGGCAACTGGTGTCGGTCATGCGACAGATAAGGCGATTCTGTTAGGTTTAATGGGTTTTGATCCTGAACATATCGACACTCAAGTAAGTACAAGCTTGATTGAAGATGTTCTTGAAAATAAAGCGATTCAGCTCAATCAGCAAAAGAACGTCTGCTTTGACTATAAGCATGATGTGCTTTTTTTAGATGAGTCTTTGGCTTACCACCCAAATGCAATGGAACTGATTGCATATAACGAAACTGAAGAAGTTTTATATACCGAAACTTATTATTCGGTTGGTGGTGGTTTTATTGTTAGTCAAAGGCAATTAACACACACCCAGTCTGAAACAAATGAAATCAATGTTCCATATCCATTTCATAGTGCGGCTGAACTTTTAAGCTTATGTAAAACTCATGATTTATCGATCAGTGAGTTAATGTTTGAAAATGAAAAAAGCTGGCGTAGCGAAAGCGAGATTCGCTCCAAAATTATGGATATCTGGAAAGTGATGCAGCAATGCATTCACAATGGGTTAATTAATGAAGGAGTATTGCCTGGTGGTTTAAATGTAAAACGCCGAGCCAAAAAAATTCACGATAAGTTATTAAATAAGAAAAATTCAAATCTGATTGTGACGACTTTTCATGCCATGGAGTGGGTCAATTTATTTGCTTTAGCTGTAAATGAAGAAAATGCGGCTGGCGGCCGAGTGGTCACAGCACCAACAAATGGTGCAGCAGGAATTATTCCGGCAGTTTTATATTATTACGTGACTTTTTCTAAAGATTTTTCTGAAGACAAAGTCGTCAATTTTTTTCTGAGCGCAGCAGCAGTCGGCATTTTATGTAAACTCAATGCCTCTATTTCTGGGGCTGAAGTCGGATGTCAGGGCGAAGTAGGCTCAGCGTGTGCAATGGCTTCGGCTGGTTTAGCTGAAATTTTAGGTGCATCACCTGCACAAGTTGAACATGCAGCAGAAATCGGTCTTGAACATAACTTAGGTTTAACTTGTGACCCGATTGGTGGTTTGGTTCAGGTGCCTTGTATTGAACGAAATGCAATTGCGGCTGTAAAAGCCATTAATGCAGCACAAATGGCACTTCATGATGAGGGTGAGCATTTTGTGACTTTAGATAAAGTTATTCAGACCATGAAGGAAACAGGTAGAGATATGTCTGAGAAATATAAAGAAACCTCAAAAGGTGGTCTCGCTGTTAATGCAATTGAGTGCTAAAAAAAATGAGATGGGGACGAGGTGCCCCATCTCATTTTAAACATTAAGCCTCGCGAGCAACTAAGGTCAAAATGTCATAAGTTGCAACAAGTTCACCGCGTTGGTTTTTAACTTTAATGTCCCACACCACAACGCCATGCGCAGGCTGAGATGGGTCTTTTTGTGGCTTAGGTGTTTTCTGTTTACAGGTGAGTTCAACCTGAATCGAGTCACCAATTTTGACGGGTTCAACAAAGCGTAAATTGTCCATACCGTAATTGGCAATGACAGGGCCTTGCGCGGCATCTACAAATAGACCTGCTGCGGCAGACACAATGAAATAGCCATGTGCAACGCGCTCACCAAAGAAAGACTCGGCAGCTGCAATTTTGTCTGTGTGCGCATAGAAGTAGTCACCACTTAAACCAGCAAAATTGACAATATCTGCTTCGCTTACAGTGCGACGCGCCGTTAATAAGCGTTCACCAATGACTAACTCATCAAACGACTTTTTAAATGGATGTACGCGGTCTTCATTGACTTTCGAGCCCGCAGTCCACGAGTGGGTAATTTGCGTCAGGCTGTTTGGAGAACCTTGAATAGCGGTGCGTTGCATGTAGTGTTTAACGGCGCGAATACCGCCTAGTTCTTCGCCACCACCTGCACGACCAGGGCCGCCGTGTACAAGATGAGGAAGCGGAGAACCATGTCCTGTACTTTCTTTTGCTGACTCTGCGTCGAGTACATGCACACGTCCATGCCAAGGCGCAATTTTTTGAATAATCTGTTCAATATTCTCATCGTTATTTTTAACGACTGAAGCCACTAAGCTACCTTCGCCAAGTGAAACAAGGTCAGCCAATTCTTCAATGTTGTTATATGGCATGAGTGTACATACAGGACCAAAAGCTTCTGTAGTATGCACATGTGTCGCTTGTAAAGGTTGCTCACATAACAATAAAGTTGGAGCGAAAAAAGCACCTTTTTCAGGATGGTCTGCATTAAATTTAAAGGACTCGTTGTCACCAAAAACAATTTTTGCATCTTTACTGAGTTCAGCAACTTTTTCTGCAACGTCATGTTTTTGTTTAATGCTCGCTAAAGCGCCCATGGTGGTTTCTTCTTTTTGAGGGTCACCCACCACAACTTTAGCAAGTTTGGCAGTTAGCTTTTCTTGCACAGCGGTTAATAAATTTTCAGGAACGAAAGCACGACGAATTGCTGTACATTTTTGGCCTGCTTTTGTGGTCATTTCACGGAAGACTTCACGCACAAATAAATCGACAGTTTCTTCATTTGCTTCAGGGCTTAAAATTGCACTGTTTACCGAGTCTGCTTCCATGCTAAATGGAATCGAATATTTATTGAGGTGAGGGTGATTACGCAGTTTTTGGCCTGTGTAAGCAGAACCTGTAAATGTAACGCAGTCTTGTGGGCCTAAGTGGTCGAACAAGTCATAAGTTTGACCGCAAATGAGTTGTAGCGAACCCTTTGGTAATACATGTGCTTCTTCAATCGCTTTTACAACTGCTTGAGTTAATTGAGAACCATCGGTTGCAGGTTTAACAATACATGGCACACCTGCAAGTAGAGTCGGTGCAATCTTTTCAAGCATTCCCCAAATTGGAAAGTTAAATGCATTAATGTGAACGGCAACACCTGCTTTAGGACTTAAAATGTGTTTGGCACCAAAAGTTCCATTTTTAGACAATTGAATCCAGCTATCTTCAGTAATAATTTTTTCATCATTGAGTTCACGACGAACCAGACTCGAATAAGCAAATAATGTCTGGATACCACCTTCAATATCAATCCATGCATCTTTACGAGTTGCACCTGTTGCATAAGCAAGTTTGTAGAACTCTTCCTTACGCTCAAGTAAATATTGGGCAATTTGTTTTAAAGCATTAGCACGTTGATGAAACGTCCAGTTTGCCAGTTCTGAACCATTTTGTTTGGCATATTGAACAACACGTTTCATATCAATGCCATGGCTACTTACGGCATAAATCGATTCACCTGTAATGGCATGATAAACAGGGCGTAGTTCTTCACTCGTCGAATGCCATGTTCCATAGACATAAGAAGCAAGGTGAGGCAGTTGATGCTCAGACTGCTGAAAGTCTGTGTCAGTTGAGGTTCCTTCTAGGTGTGCTTGTTCAAGCATGACCAAACTCCTTTTTTATGTGATACATCAATTATAAAAATTGCAAAAATATGATTCATAATTTCAGATTAATTTGGCTAAAAGTCAACTTTATTTTGATTTTTAAAAGTAAAAAAGTTTTTTACAATTGGTTAATTTTTATTTATTTCAAATATTTAATCTGTTTTTGTGGGGTGAATTTAATTTGATACTAAAAAAGTGGTTGACTTTGTTTTTTGTGTATCGAAAAATAGATTCAAGGGTGATACCTACAGGGAATGAAAGAATGGAAAACAACTACCAGAAATTTGAACAAAATATTGCCAATGAAATTACGATTGAGGCTAAGGATCAAATGCCCGATGCCTACCGTAAAACATTGATTCGTCAAATCGGGCAACATGGCCATTCTGAAATTGTAGGTATGTTGCCTGAAGGGAACTGGATTACTCGTGCACCAACTTTAAAACGTAAAGCAGTTTTGCTCGCGAAAGTACAAGATGAAGCGGGTCATGGTTTGTATTTGTACAGTGCGGCAGAAACTTTAGGTGCTGACCGTGATGACATGATGGAAAAATTAATTGATGGGAAAATGAAATACTCATCAATCTTTAACTATCCAACTTTGACTTGGGCAGATGTCGCTGCAATTGGCTGGCTTGTCGATGGTGCAGCGATTGTAAATCAGGTTGCACTTTGCCGTACTTCATATGGGCCATATGCACGTGCGATGGTCCGCATTTGTAAAGAAGAAAGTTTCCACCAACGTCAAGGTTTTGAAGCCATGATGGCTTTGGCAAACGGAACACCAGAACAAAAACAGATGGCACAAGATGCGGTAAATCGTTATTGGTGGCCAGCACTCATGATGTTTGGTCCAAGTGATGAGCATTCTCCAAACAGCGCGCAAAGCATGGCATGGAAAATCAAACGATTCGGTAACGATGAATTACGTCAAAAATTTGTTGATAACACTGTGCCGCAGATTTTACAGCTTGGTTTGGAAGTACCAGATCCAGATTTAAAACTGAATGAAGAAACAGGCCACTATGAGTTTGGCGAGATTGACTGGCACGAATTTAATGAAGTGATTGCTGGACGTGGACCATGTAATCACGAGCGTATCGAAGCACGCCGTAAAGCATGGGAAAACGGCAAATGGGTTCGTGATGCAGCAGTGGTCTATGCGAAAAAACAGCAGCTTGAAGCGAACAAAGTGGCTTAACAAGATTTATGGAAAAATTTGAGGAAATCAAAATGGAAGATAAAAACAACTGGTCGCTCTACGAAGTATTTGTACGCAGTAAACAAGGCTTAAGCCACCGACACGTAGGCAGCTTAAGAGCACCTGATGATGAAATTGCACTACAACATGCGCGTGATGTTTACACACGCCGTAATGAAGGGATTAGCATTTGGGTGGTTCGCTCTGAACTGATTAAATCATCACAGCCAGATGAAAAAGCAGAATTTTTCGATCCTTCTCTAGACAAGGTTTATCGTCATCCGACTTTTTACCATATTCCAGATGGCATTGAGCACATGTAAGGGGAATGGCACATGAATCATTCAGTTTTATCTAAATTCTTATTACATATTGGCGACAGCCAACTGGTTTTATCTCAGCGTTTGGCTGAATGGTGCGGGCATGCACCTGAGCTTGAAGTTGATATTGCTTTAGCAAATATCGGTTTGGACTTGTTAGGTCAGGCTAGAAACTTTCTGACGTTGGCCGGTCAATATGATGAAGCTAAACGTGATGAAGATCAGCTAGCGTATTTCCGTACAGAGCGTGAGTTTTTAAACCTACTGTTGTGCGAACAACCCAATGGTGATTTTGCTCAAACGATTGTACGCCAGTGGTTGATGGATCATTACCATCTTCATCTATTTACTGCTTTAACCCAGAGTTCACTTCCAGAAGTCAGTGCACTTGCCGTGAAATCTTTAAAAGAAGTGAAATATCACATCCGTTTTTCGACAAGCTGGATGGAACGTTTAAGTTTAAGTACAGATGAAGCGCATCAACGTGTGCAAGATGGATTAAATAATTTATGGCGTTTTACCGCTGAATTATTTGAACTCAATGCAGATGAACAAGCATTAGTCGCACAAGGTGTGATTCCAGATTTTTCAAATGAAAAAGAACAATGGAACCAAACCATTGCAGATGAACTTAAGCGCTTTGAATTAAATGTTGCTGTGAATGGGGCTTATCGCCGTGGTGCAAAACAAGGATTGCATACCGAGCATTTAGGTTATTTGTTGGCTGAAATGCAAAGTATTCAAAGAACTTATCCGGGAATGACCTGGTAAGACAAGGAGGTGAGCCATGCACATGATTCGTCATTGCATCGACCAATGTTGGGATGTTCTACAAACGGTAAGTGACCCTGAAATTCCGGTTTTATCTGTTGTGGATTTAGGCATGATTCGCGGCGTAGACATTAACGATCAACAAGAAATTATTGTTCGTTTAACTCCGACATATAGCGGTTGCCCAGCAACAGATATGTTGAAAGCGCAAATTGTGGAAGCATTTACCGCAGAAGCTTTGACACCAGTCAAAGTGATGGTTGATTTGTCAGAAGCATGGACCACGGACTGGATGTCTGAAGCGGGTAAAAAGAAACTGCAAGTCTATGGCATCGCACCACCTGAAGGGTTGGCGCATCAATGTGGTACTCACGTTCACTTAAAAGATGGTGTCGAGTGCCCACGTTGTAAAAGCCGACACACCCGACTATTAACAGAGTTTAGTTCTACCGCCTGTAAAGCACTTTATAAATGTCAGGACTGTCTTGAGCCTTTTGATTACTTCAAATGTATTTAAGTCTTTAGATAAGGAAATCAGCCATGAGCCAATTTGTACCATTAAAAGTAAAAAGTATTACGCCTCAAACCGATCAGGCAATTTGTATTGCATTTGACATTGTACCTGAACAACAAGAACAATTTCAGTTTCAACCGGGTCAACATTTAACCATTCGCCACTTAACCGAAGCGGGTGAAATCCGTCGTTGTTATTCAATTTGTAGCTATGCGGGCAAAGAAGACATTAGTATTGCGGTTAAAAAAATTGATCAGGGTCAATTTTCACATTGGGCAAATGACCATTTAAAAGTGGGTGATGTGCTTGAAGTGATGCCACCACAAGGCGTGTTTTTTCAAAAAGCAGCCAAGGTGGGCGGACAAAACTTTTTAGGCGTTGCTGCAGGCAGTGGTATTACTCCAATTTTATCAATTGTTAAGCAAGTTTTATTTGAACAACCTGAAGCTAAATTTACGTTGCTCTATGGCAATCGCTCATGGAAACAAACCATGTTTGCCGAGCAAATTATGGATTTGAAAGATCAGTTTAAAGAACGCTTTCAGCTCATCAATATTTTTTCTCGTGAGTTCAACGATAGTGAGCTGATGAACGGTCGTATTGATGAAGAAAAGCTTAAACGCCTTTTTGATTTTGATGTGCTTGAAACGAGTTTTGACCATGTGTTTGCCTGTGGTCCAGATGAAATGATGAATGCCGTAGAAAGCACTTTGCCCAACTATGGTATTGCAAAAGAAAAAATCCACACCGAACGTTTCCATACGGGACAAGCGCGTAAACGTAGCGCTGAAGCTGATGCAAATCGTAAGGAAGAAAAAGTAAACATTATTTTAGATGGTCGTGAGCTGATTGTTTCTGTGGCTCAGGATGATGAAAGTATTCTTGATGCGGCTTTACGTGCGGGTGCTGACTTACCGTATGCCTGTAAAGGTGGGGTGTGTGCGACCTGTCGTTGTAAAGTTGTTTCTGGTGAAGTCGACATGTTCCTTAACTATAGCCTTGAAAAAGATGAAGTTGAAAAGGGCTATGTGCTTAGCTGTCAAACCTTACCAAAAGGCTCAAATGTTCGTTTGAGTTTTGATGAATAGAGGCCACCATGCAAGAGTTGATTAAAGCCAGCACAGCGGTTGACGGTGTTTTGTTATTAACACTAAACCGTCCAGAAAAAAGAAATGCTTTAAACAATGCAACATTGCAGTGTTTATGCGAGTTACTCGAAGAAGCTGAGCACAATGCTCAAGTCAAAGTGGTGGTTTTAACGGGTAACGCTCAATGTTTTGCAGCTGGAGCAGATCTTACGGAGTTGGCTGCAATGGACGCCGTGACTTTGCAACTCGATATACGCCCGAAGCTTTGGCAAAAAATTGATGCGTTTAGTAAGCCACTGATTACCGCAGTGAATGGTTATGCATTAGGTGCTGGGTTTGAGCTGGTTTTGCATTCGGATATGGTGATTTGCGGTGAAAATGCCCGTTTTGCTTTACCTGAAATTGGCTTGGGTATGTTGCCGGGTGCAGGCGGAACGCAGCGTTTAGCGCGCTTGGTTGGGCAACAGCTCACCATGCGCTGGGCGATGACAGGTGAGATGATTTCGGCAAAACAGGCTGAGCAACACGGCATTTGCAGTCAAGTCGTACCGACTGAATTAACCGTTGAATATGCGGTTCAACTTGCAGCCAAAATTGCGAAACAAGCGCCTTTAGCGATTCGCGTGATTAAACAATCAATTAAAAGTATTCATGAAACGACTTTAAGTCAGGGACTCAAGTTTGAACGTCAAAACTTTGTCTGGCTGGCTGCTACAAAAGATCGAAACGAAGGGATTAATGCTTTCTTTGAGAAAAGAAAGCCAGTGTTTAGAGGTGAGTGATGGACTATCAAAATATTATTGCTGAAGAAAAAAATGGTGTTGGCTACCTGACATTTAACCGCCCAAAAGCACTAAATAGCTTTAACGTTGATATGCACCGTGAAGTGGCTGAGGTTTTAAACCTGTGGACTAAAAATCCGGATGTTCGCTGTGTGGTGATTAGTGGCGAAGGCCGTGGCTTCTGTGCAGGGCAAGACTTAGGCGACCGTGTAGTAGACCCAAATGCTGAAGCGCCAGATTTAGGATATTCCATTGAAACTTACTATAACCCGCTCATTAAAACGATTGTAAATATGCCAAAACCTGTTATTTGTGCTGTAAACGGCGTGGCAGCAGGTGCGGGGGCAAATATTGCACTGGCGTGTGATTTGGTGATTGCAGCTAAATCGGCAAACTTCGTACAAGCATTTTGCCGCTTAGGTTTGGTCCCTGACTCTGCGGGTACATGGTTTTTACCACGTGCTGTAGGCCATGCGCGTGCTATGGGTTTGACGTTGTTAGGTGACAAGCTCCCAGCAGAAACCGCAAAAGAATGGGGCATGATTTGGGATGTGGTTGAAGACGCTGAGCTTAAAGAAAAAGTCACTGAACTCGCAGAGCGTTTAGCGAAACAGCCTACTTTTGGTTTATCTCTCATTAAAAAAGCCATTCATCAATCAAGTAATAACACCTTTGATGAGCAAGTGCTGCTAGAGCGAGATTTACAACGTATTGCGGGTCGTTCAGAAGATTATCGTGAAGGTGTGCAAGCCTTTATGAATAAACGTGAACCAAATTTTAAAGGGCGCTAAGCATGACAGATTTAGACTTATCTCGTGCCCGAATTGCCGTCATTGGCTCCGGCACTATGGGCATCGGCATTGCTCAATTAGCCATCGTCAATGGGCACTCGACCGTTTTGTATGATCTAGACGCTCAAAAAGCGCAACAAGCAGTTGAGGGCTTGGGGCAGACGTTTAAAAAGCTGGTTGAAAAGAGCAAGCTTACACAACAGCAAGCTGATGATGCTTTAGCGCGTTTAACTGTAGTGAATCAAGTTGAAGCGCTACGTGATGCTGACTTGGTCATTGAAGCAGTCGTTGAGAAAAAAGAAGTCAAACAGTCTTTATTTAAACAACTCGCTGAAATTTGTAGTTCGCAAACTATTTTTGCAAGTAATACATCTTCAATTTCAGTGACCGCAATTTCGGCTGGCATTGCTCACCCTGAGCGCGTGGTCGGTTTACACTTTTTTAACCCCGCGCCAGTCATGAAACTGGTTGAAATTGTACAAGGCTTAAAAAACCCAAACAGCTTATGTTTGGCTTTAAAAAAGTTGATGTTAAATTGGAAAAAAATTCCAGTACTCACCAAGTCGACTCCGGGTTTTATTGTTAACCGAATTGCACGTCCGTTTTATGCAGAAGGCTTTAGAGCACTGCAAGAACAAGTCACCAGCTACGACCAGCTAGACTATGCTTTAAAGCAATGCGGTGGTTTTGCGATGGGGCCGTGTGAACTTACCGACCTCATTGGGCAAGATGTTAACTTTTCGGTGACCCAAAGCGTTTATCAAGAGTTCTTTTACGAGCCGCGTTACCGTCCAAGCCTAATTCAAAAAGAATTAGTCGATGCGGGCGCGTGGGGCCGTAAGTCAAAACAAGGCTTTTACAGCTATAACGAAAAAAATCAGTATGAGACATTTCAGCCTCCAGTTGTGGTTGCCAAACCAATTGATGCACATATTCAGCTCAAAGGGACTTGGTCTCAGCTACCTGCTTTTTTAACGCGTTTAGGTTTAAAAAGCGGATCTGCAAGCGACGACAATATTCTTCAAATTGATGATATCGACTTGCGTTTAAGCCAAGGTGAGTCAGCCAATATTCATTACTTGAGCCGTAAAGTGGTTTTAATGGATTGGCATCATGATTTTGAGCAGGCGCAGGCTGTGGTGCTCAGTCATAACGAGCTTTGTGACGCAAGTGACCTCGCTAAAGTTGAAGCTTACTTTGCGCAGTTTGGCATGAGCGTGATGTGGATTAAAGACCATCCGGCACTGTTAACCTTACGTACCATCGCTTTACTCATTAATGAAGCATGCGAAGCAAGTTTACATGGTGTTGCAAGTCTGGAAGATATTGATAATGCCATGAAATATGGGGTGAATTATCCTAAAGGCCCTTACCAATGGTTGACACAAATGGGCGGCGCTTATGTGCTCCAAACCTTAAATAACTTATATGCACTGTATGGAGAGGAAAAATATCGCGCGAGTATCTACCTCAAGCAATATGTAGCGAAAACTCAGAACATTGCTACTCAATATTCACGTGATATGACCGAATTTGCATAATCAGGAGTCAACATGGAAGACGTTTTAATTTGCGATTTTATTCGTACCCCAATTGGACGATATGCAGGTGCCTTAAGTGCTGTACGTGCAGATGATTTAGCTGCATTGCCCATCAAATATTTAAAAGATAAACACCCAAACTTACCGTGGAATACGGTAGACGAAGTGTTTTTAGGATGTGCCAACCAAGCAGGTGAAGACAACCGTAACGTTGCACGTATGGCAACACTCTTGGCAGGTTTACCTGATACAGTGCCAGCCATGACGGTTAATCGCTTGTGTGCTTCGGGTTTAGATGCAGTAGGACTTGCTGCGCGCTCAATTAAAGTAGGCGAAGCGCAGTTCGTTTTGGCAGGTGGCGTTGAGTCAATGAGCCGTGCGCCATTTGTACAAGCTAAACCGACCGAAGCGTTTAGCCGTACACCTGAAATTTATGACACCACTATTGGCTGGCGCTTTGTAAATAAGCAACTGAAAGCGCAATACGGCACTGACAGCATGCCGGAAACTGCTGAAAATGTAGCTGAAAAATATCAGATTAGTCGTGACGACCAAGATGCTTTTGCATTGCGTAGCCAACAAAAAACGGCTGCTGCCCAACAAAACGGTTTCTTTAACGATGAGATTTTGCCAGTCGAGATTGTAGACCGTAAGAAGAATGTGAATGTAGTTAATCGCGATGAACATCCGCGTGAGACTACCCTTGAAGCACTCGCAAAACTAAAAGCACCTTTTAGAAAAGAAGGCGGTTCGGTGACTGCCGGAAATGCCTCTGGTGTAAATGATGGTGCCGCGTGTGTGCTCATTACCAACCGTACATTTGCAGATACACATGGTTTAAAACCTTTAGCACGCGTAATTGGTATTGCAAGTGCAGGTGTTGAACCCAAATATATGGGTATAGGTCCTGTTCCTGCTGTGCAGAAAATTTTAAAGCAAACAGGTTTAACGCTAGATCAGATGAATGTGATTGAGCTGAATGAAGCATTCGCAGCCCAATCTTTAGCTTGTATGCGTGAACTTGGTTTAAAAGATGACGATGAACGCGTGAACCCAAATGGTGGTGCGATTGCACTCGGACATCCGCTCGGTATGAGCGGTACACGTTTAGTGATTACCGCAACACGTGAGCTAAAAAAACGAGGTGGACGCTATGCACTTTGCACGATGTGTGTGGGTGTTGGACAAGGTGTCGCACTGATTTTGGAAAATTTAAATTAATTCAGACGGTTTTTAAAATTACATAATGAGGAGAGAGGCGATGGACAGCCTTACAACGGATAATGTTGAGCAATTAACACTTGCAGAGCTTAGAGAACTGCAAACTAAACGGTTAAAACACACCCTGACTTTTGTATATGAAAATAGTCCGGTCTATAAGAAGAAGTTCGATGAAGCAGGTGTACATCCTGATGACTTCGTCACTTTAGACGATCTGGCGAAGTTTCCATTTACGACTAAACAGGATTTAAGAGACAACTATCCGTTTGGGATGTTTGCCGTACCGCAAGAGCAAATTGTGCGTTTACATGCATCATCAGGCACAACGGGTAAACCGACTGTGGTGGGTTATACCCAAAAAGATATTAATACTTGGTCGGACATTGTTGCGCGTTGCTTACGCATGGCAGGTTTAACCGCGAAAGATATGGTTCAGGTTGCTTATGGCTATGGACTGTTTACAGGTGGTCTAGGTGCGCATTATGGTGCCGAGCGCTTAGGTGCAACGGTTATTCCTATGTCTGGCGGGCAAACTGAAAAGCAAGTTCAGCTTATTCAAGACTTTAAACCGACTGCGATTATGGTTACGCCATCGTATTGCGTGAGTATTATTGAAAAGCTAGAACAGCAATTTGGTACGGCACGTAATACGTCTTTAAAAGTCGGTATTTTTGGTGCCGAGCCTTGGACCAACGAACTGCGCCGTGAAATTGAAGAACGCCTTAATATTAAAGCACTCGATATTTATGGTTTGTCTGAGGTAATGGGGCCGGGCGTTGCGATGCAGTGCTTAGGTGAGGGCGAAGGACTAACCATTTGGGAAGATCATTTCTACCCTGAAATTATTAACCCTGAAACGGGTGAAGTCTGTAAAGATGGCGAACTTGGTGAGTTAGTCTTTACGACCATTACCAAAGAAGGCTTGCCGATTATTCGTTACCGTACCCGTGATTTGACCCGTTTGTTAGCGGGAGAAAATCTGGCGATGCGTAAAATGGATAAAATTGTAGGCCGTAGTGACGACATGCTGATTATTCGCGGCGTGAACGTTTTCCCGACTCAAATTGAAGAGCAAATTTTGCAAGTTCAGCATTTAGTTCCAAATTATGAAATTTTGGTGACTAAAAAAGGACATATGGATACTTTGCATATTCGTACAGAGATGTGTCATAACTGTACTATACAGGCCAATCAACTTGCTCAGGAGTTGATGAAACGTATTAAAACCATGATTGGGATTAGCGTTACTGTAGAGGTTGTTACAGAAGCGACCTTACCTCGTTCGGAAGGTAAGGCAAAGCGGGTAATCGATATGCGTCAGATTGCTTAACATCAAGATCATTCAGGGTATAGAATCTATACCCTGAAACTAAACGCCAAGACATGAGTATGAGTGCAAAAATACAGCAAATAATTGATTCTGTTGTAAAGAATGAGACCTTAAGTGGAACTTCGCTTATTTCGACAATTTTTGGAGATTCAGTACTTCATCGGGGTGGAAACATTAGTCTTGCAAGCTTGATTCAGTTATTAGAGCTATTTGGTTTTAATGACCGTGCTGTAAGAACCTCTGTTTTTCGTTTAGTTAAAAATGATTGGTTATGTTCGGACAAAATCGGCAGAACCAGTTTTTATCGAATTACCGATTCGAGCCGTTCGACCTATTTGCAGGCCGAGCAACGTATTTATAACGACCAGATGAAAGAGTGGGACCATTATTGGGATCTTATTCTCATGTCTACGCTCGACACTGAAAATAAAGCGTTGTTAAAGAAAGAACTCGAATGGTTAGGATTTGCCAATATTTCAACAAACTTAATGGCTTATCCGGGTTGTAACCGTATTGAACTACAACGGTTATTGGTTGATTTAAATATGAGTGAGCAAGTGGTGGTGTTTAAAGCCGAAACCTTGCAGCTCTTTAATAATTCGGTTGATACCATTGGGCGTATGCTCAGAACCAACTGGCCAATCGATGAATTACGTCAAAGATACCTACAGTTTCTCGATATTTTTAGAGAAATTGGCGTGTTGCTGATGCAGGAAAACGAACAGCTCGAACCCGTTCAGGCCTTTCAAATTCGGACTTTGCTGATTCATTATTATCGCCGAATTTTATTGAAAGACCCTGCATTGCCACTTGAGCTTTTACCGGCTGACTGGCCGGCCATTAATGCTCGTACCTTATCAATGAACATTTATAAAAAAGTATTTGAACCTGCGGATGAATACTTCTTGTCTGTTGCAGCAACAGCAGAAGGGCCAATGCCAAATGCCACAGCACATTATTGGCGCCGTTTCGGAGGTTTAGTTGCGACAAATGAGAGGGTAAATCATGCCTTGTTATAGTATTGACGGTGTTATTCCAGTGGTAAGCCCAGAGGCTTTTGTACACCCAACGGCAGTTTTAATTGGTGATGTGATTATTGAAGCGGGCGTATACGTGGGGCCATTTGCTTCATTGCGTGCCGATTTTGGTCGTATCCATATTAAGCAAAATGCCAATGTACAAGACAACTGCACCATCCATGGCTTTCCACAAAGCGTGACTTTAGTTGAGGAAATGGGCCACATTGGGCATGGCACAACTTTACATGGCTGCCGCATTGGAAAAAATGTTTTGGTCGGCATGAACAGTGTAATTTTGGACTATGCAGAAATTGGTGAAAACACCATTATTGGCGCAAATAGTTTGGTCAAAACTAAAGATATTATTCCGGCAAATGTACTGGCAATGGGTAGTCCTGCTAAGGTTGCACGTGATTTATCAGAACAAGAAAAAAAGTGGAAAACCCGCGGCACTCAAGAATATATTGAACTTGCACAGCGATGCTTAAATTCAATGCAAGAGGTTCAACCATTAACATCAGAGTTGAATGACCGCCTGACCTATAAGGATTTTCATTCTTCAAACTATCAGATTAAACAAGATAGTGTTTAACGGCTTTTAATAGGTCGATTTCGATACACATGGGTTTATAACACTTAGGGAATACTCGCACGAGTAGGGAGACGTTTGTGTCAAAAATGGAAACGACTGCGGTTGATCAATTCGCAGAGCTATTGGGTGTTCAAGTGCTGCATCGCAGTTTTGATGAAGCGCGTTGTCAGCTTAATGTGAAAGATGAACACATGAATGCCTTGGGCGGCGTGCATGGCGGTGTCATATTTTCTTTAGCCGATATCGCTTTTGCTCTTGCTTGTAATGCAGGGGATGCGCCATATACTGGACTACAGGCTGATATTCGCTATATGAGCGGTGCTAAAGATAGGGTGTTATTTGCCACGGCAACTAAGGTCGGAAGTAGTAAAAAATTCGCGCATTATGAAGTATTAATAACAGACGGTTTGAATAATAGAGTCGCTTTATTTACATCTACGTGTTATAGACTTGCGCCGTAACAGATGGTTATTTAGTAGTTAGATCTAGAGCAGAACTTACATTAAATTAATAAAAGTATTCAAAGTTGAAACTAATCAAAATGTTCCTTTAGTTACTTAAAAACAGATAAGGGTTGACCCTTATCTGTTTTTATATTTTTAAAGTCTAAATTTGATCAAAAATAGATCCTTTATGTGGGGCGTAAATTTTTTCATATAGTCTTGTTGCATACTCATCAGTCATTCCCGATATATAGTCACAAATGACTCTCATTTTTTCGTTTTTACTTTTTGCTTCTTGATAGTTACCGAGAGCTGATTTGGGTAATAGACGTTCCGGATCTGAAGAAAGGGCATCAAATAATTCTATAACAATTTTCTGACCTTTAAATTCTAATAGCTGAACATTCGGACTTTTAATAACTTCATCATAGACTATAGTAAAAATATGTTCTCGTAAGGTAGAAAATGGGTGGGATAATTCTGCATTCCATTTTAATAATGGTTCATCAAAGCCATCTATTTCTTTTAATCTTATGTTAGTTATAAATTTATGAACAAGCTCACCTATAGCTGATTTTCGTTCATAAGTATTTGAGTTAAATAGCCTTTCACCTAATTCTTTTGAGTTGTAATTGCATGCCGTAAATATTGATTCTTTCTCCTTATTATAATTATTCCATTCATTTAAGCTAATCAAGCCTAATGAAATAGCATCTTCAAAGTCATGTAAACTATAAGAAATATCATCAGCGAGTTCCATAATAGACGCATCTAAGCTATGAAATTTAGGCTTAAAGTGTTTATTGGAATATGATATTAAAGTGGAAAATTTTTCGATATCATTATTCGATAGCTTTTCTAATATCCACTTAACTAATTTTGTTTCCGTATCCAAATAACATTTTGGAGGTTTTTGTTCACTAGCTTTAGCTAACCATTTAGTTTTCGGAATTTTACCATAATATTTATCATTACAGACTTCACTGTATGGTGCTGGGTATTTTAATACTCCTAACAGTAATCTTCTTGTCGGGTTCATACCATTTTTTTCTGTGTATTTTTCTAATTTTGATAAAATCCTAAGAGTCTGTCCATTTCCTTCAAAGCCCCCATATTTACGCATACAAATATTTAAAGCTACTTCACCACCATGGCCAAATGGAGGATGTCCAAGATCATGTGCTAAACAAATTGCATTAATTAATGAAGACTTAGGTAATATTTCTTCTAATATTTCTATATTGAGTTTATTTGCATAGTCACCTTCTTTCAACCAGCGAACAATTCCGACACCTATTTGTGCAACCTCCATGGAATGAGTTAGTCTGGTTCTGTAGAAATCACTTTCCCCTAATCCAAGTACTTGAGTTTTAGCTTGTAAGCGACGAAATGCCGCAGAGTGGATGAGTCGAGCATAATCTCTTTCCCATTCATTACGTACATCGTGACCCTTTTTCTTTTGCTCTAGAAGACGTTCTTCCCAAATATTTTGATTCATCATGAAACACTACAAGTATTTTAAATTATTAAGTTATATATAATGTATCGAAATAAATAAACCTTTTATATTAGACTTTATATTATTAACATTTCATAGACTTAATATACTTTTACATGATAGTTTTTTTAATTAATTTAACATATGAAATAATAGTATTTTAATTGCGGAGACTCCGCTCATTGAGTGTTCTCCTTGAGTTAGGATAGCTATAAAATTTTCATTTTGGCGTAAAAGATATTGAATTAGGGGATAAGCTATCGGAAGATAATTTAGTACTAATAAGGTTGGTGTTCAAAACTTAATTTTATAAAAAAGATATAACTATCTTGATAAAAAAATGTAAATTATTTATATCTTAAGTAAATTGTACTTACTAAAAACAACCTATGCATTTAAAAAATTTGAAGATTAGTAATTTTAGAAACTTTGAATCTATTGATATTCCTTTAAATGGTAATATTGTATTACTTGGAGAAAATCGTGTTGGGAAAAGTAATTTAATATTTGCCATGCGTTTGGTGATTGATCAAACACTTTCTGATTCAGCTAGGCAGTTAAAAATTTCTGATTTTTGGGATGGGTGTGATTTATATACAAAGCCAAAAATTGAAGTTCATTTAGATTTTACTGATTTTGAAGCTGATTCTTATTTAACTGCTTTATTAACTGATTATAGACTAGCAGATGACCCTCACACAGTTCGCTTAAGCTACGTGTTCAGATGTAAGCCAGAGATTATTGGTTTACCAACAAGTGGTGAAGATTTCGAATTCAATATTTACGGCGGTGGGGTTGAGACAATACCTGTAAATAACCAAGTTAGAAGAAGAATTTGTTTAGATTTACTTGATGCCTTACGTGATGCAGAAAGTCAATTGGGCTCTTGGAAAAATTCACCTTTAAGGCCTCTTATTGAAAATGCTATGGCAGCAGTTGATAGCACAATATTAACTACAATTTCGGCTGATTTAGAAGCAGCAAATACAAAAATAGTTGAGCAACCTCAGATAAAATCTTTAGATGATTCATTAAGTAAGCAAATTTTGAACCTTTCTGGTAAAGCACATGATTTAAAGACTTCACTCCGCTTTTCAAATGCTGATCCTTTACGATTATTTCGCTCATTAGGTATGTATATTGATGGAGGAAAACGTAGTATCAGTGAGGCTAGTCTAGGGTCAGCTAATGTTATGTTGATGGCATTAAAACTAGAAGAATTTACTTGGCGTAGAGAAAAAAATGAAAGAAATTATTCTTTATTGTGTATAGAAGAACCAGAAGCTCATCTTCATCCTCAACTACAGCGTAGTATTTTTAAAAATATATTCAAAGAAAAAGATTCTGCACAAGCACTTATTATTACTAGCCATTCCCCAACTTTAGCAGCAGCAGTGCCGCTAAATTCAATTGTTAACTTAAGGCTGAAAAATGATAGTACCAAAGCATTTTCTTTAGCCAATTTACCAATTAGTGATGACGAGAAGGATGATATTGAAAGATATTTAGTAGCTACTCGTTCTGAGATCTTATTCGCTAAAGGGGTCATCTTTGTTGAAGGAGATGCAGAAGAAATTTTAGTCCCTTGCTTTGCTGAGCAAATAGGGCATGACCTTGATGGGTTAGGTATAACGGTTTGTAATGTAGGTGGGACGAACTTCAACCCATATATTAAATTAGCTGAAGGTTTGGGCCTACCTTTTGTTGTTATTACCGATTGGGATCCTTTAGATGGAACTAAGCCTGCTTTAGGAAGAGCAAGATGTGTTGGTATTTGGGATTCTCGTGTTGAAGTTAATTCAACTATTTCTCTAATGACAGAAAAAGGTCGTAATTTTTGTGAAACAGCTACATTTGATAAATTCAGTCAAGCATGGGCAAAAAGAGGTATCTTTCTTAATGATGAAACATTTGAAGTTGCTATAGCTAAAACACCTAATTTAAGTGAATTATTATTAGATATTTTACATGAACAAAATTTTGGTCCAAAAAGAACTAAACGTATTGAAGAGTGGAGGAAAAATATCACCCAAATAGATAGTACACAACTACTTGCAATGATAAAAGATATTGGGAAGGGCCGACTAAGTGGGAAATTAAAAAAGAAAATAACAAATTCTGAGTCTATACATCCTCCTATGTATATTCATAATGCAATTGAATATATGGTGGAAAATGTCTAACTATTTAAATTTAAAACAAGCTTTATTAGAGCTAAGAAAAAATGAAGAACAATTTGAAGCTGTAAATTGTAAGAAGCATTGTGTTGTTTTAGCAGGCCCAGGCAGTGGGAAAACAAAAACACTTACTACAGCTATTGCTCGTACTCTTCATGAAGAAGTTATTAATCCAAGAGCAATTGCATGCATAACTTATAATAATGAATGTGCAATTGAACTCGAAACTAGATTATCTAAATTTGGTATTGAGAGTAATGGACAAAATTTTATTGGTACTGTTCATAGCTTTGCTTTAACCCAAATAATAATTCCCTATGCTCGTTGTATAGAGGGGCTTGTCCCTAAGAACTTTAAAGTGGCAAATCTCCTCGAATGTAAAATAGCTATCGAAAGTGCTTATAAAACTGTATATAACGATTCAGAAGATCCTAAGACGCAGTGGGATTTTGCTAATGAAAAAAGAAATAAAGAGGTAGATAGAACCCTGCCAACTTGGAAAGGTCACAATAGAGAATTAGCTGAATTCGTTGAAGAATATGAGTTAGCGTTAAGAAAAAAAGGTCTGATTGATTTTGATGATATGCCTCTCATAGCCTTTAAGATGATTAAGGAAAATCCTTGGATTCGGCAAGCTTTGGAAGCTCGATTTCCAATTTTATTTGTTGATGAGTATCAAGATTTAGGCCATGTGCTTCATGAACTAGTTCATCTTCTATGCTTTGAAGGGAAAATTCGATTATTTGCTGTAGGGGATGCGGATCAATCAATCTATGGATTTACTGGCGCTAATCCGGAGCTATTACAAAGTTTGACCGAAAGACAAGATGTACAAACGATTCAGCTAAGATTTAATTATCGATCAGGAACAAAAATTGTTAAAGCATCCTCAGCTGTTCTAAATGAGGAAAGAAACTATGAAAGTCCAGAGGGCTCACCCGAAGGAGAGATAATTTTTCATCCTGTGATAGGAGCTTTAGAGGAACAAGCATATTACATTGTAAATAATATTTTAACTGAGTTAGCTTTTCGGGGGGTTAAAAATGAGCAAATAGCAATTTTATATAAGGCTGCATGGCTTGGAGATAAAATCGTAGAAGCTTTAGAACAAAAGAGGGCAGCCTATCATCGAACTGATAGAAATTCTTTAATTAAGAGAAGCTCAAGATTTGCTCGCTTTATTGAAGAATGTGCAAAATGGGTAACAGGAGGTTGGAAATATGCTGAACCGTCTTTTAATCGTTTGTTTAAACAAGCATTAAATATAGTTTATGGCAATCATTGTACCCAAAGTGAAAAACAAACATTAGAGCAACAACTCATTGATTTTCTTCAACGGAGCAGGCTTGTCCATGAAACTGCGAATGAATGGTTAATAAGATTTCATAATGAACTTGTAGTTTATTGGTTGAGTATTTGTCGCAATAATATTCAAGAATGGGATATATGCTTAGAACTTATACAAAAAACTTCTCCCGAAATGAATAAAGATATGTCTCTTGAATTATTTTCTGGAAAAACTGAGGGAACTGGAAGGCTGACCCTAACTACTTTTCACAGTTCGAAAGGTCGTGAATTTGATGCTGTGATTATTTTTGGTGCAAATAAGGGGATATTGCCTGATAAGAGAGACATTAAAACATTTAAATCTTTAAAGGAAGTAAGAAGACTATTTTATGTTGCTGTTACAAGACCAAAAACTATATTACATTTAGTCTATCAATCAAAAAATCATTCTGAATTTTTAAATGAGTTTTATAGACGTACTCTGCAAAGTTAGTATTAAAGTATTCCGTTAAGAATTGAGAAAACCACCCCCCTTTATAACTCCGCTTAACAATAACTCCCTCATTATTTAGCCTTACTTTTCTAATGATTTAATTTAAAACAAATGGCATTTTGTGTGCTTGACTGCAAAAGGGTTGGGCACTATTCTTTGCCTGCTGGCCACATTGCCAGTCGGTCGTCGCGGACCGCAGTAAGAGCACATCAGATATATTCCTTTCTGAGGGATAGTCTTATGTGTTACTCCTAGTCTCCTCCCGTTGCGGTAGGACGGGAGTGGGACACCTTCGGGTGTGCTGGAGTCTTACCCAGTCCGCGAACCCTCTTCCGTTCTGCCACCATAATTTCTATTCATGTCGGCAGAACTCCCAATAAAAAGGAGTTGGCTTTGCACATCTATTATTTCTTGGCTCTCAAGGCCAAAAGCTACAACGACACAGCTTAAAATTTAAAGCAGCTTGATTGCCCTAAGGTTTTCAGGCTTTAAATCTTTTTTATTTAAAACTTAGCAATAACAAACTTGAGATGTGCCAAGCACAGTCTTTACGGCTTTGCTGTGGCTTTTTTTCTCCCAAAAAAGTATCTCACTGAGAAACAACAAGAATTTATAACGGTAAAACGATGCCAAATTTAGTTCTCCCAACACGTGCCATACAAGTCGTAAATAAGTCGATTTATTTATTTCACCATTACGGGTTTCATACTGTTGGGGTCGATAGAATCGTGAAAGAGTCAAATATTCCAAAAGGGACTTTTTATAACTACTTTCACTCTAAAGAGCGGTTTATTGAAATCTGTTTGATTGTGCAAAAAGAACGGCTAAAAGAAAAAGTGGTTTCAATTGCTGAGTACGATCAAGGTACAAGCGCGAAGGATAAACTCAAGAAACTTTATTTCTTACATACCGATTTAGAGGGGCTTTACTACTTACTATTTAAAGCCATTTTTGAAACGAAACTGACCTATCCAAACGCTTATCAAGTTGCAATTAAATATAGAACATGGCTGCTTAATGAAATCTATAGTCAGCTTAGAGCACTTAAAACCGATGCGACTTTTCAGGATGCAAAGCTATTTTTATATATGATTGAAGGCGCAATTATTCAGTATTTAAGCTCAGATGGGGCAATCGATCGGGAAAAGGTACTGGATTGTTTTTTACGCAGTTTAGGTGGTTGATGTAATTTGAGGCCTCAGAATGCGCTAGACAGTCGATAAAATTAAAAGCCAATTTGTCACCATATCTACGGATGTGGTTTTTTTATGTTTTTAACACATTTACTTTATTACTTAATCAGACAAATGCCGGGCTGATAACAAAAAATATTAGACCGGTCGTCTATCAATCTATATAGTGAGGCCTCACTTTGTTGACCTTCTAGTTTAAAAGAGAAAATTAATGTCTATTATTCTTCATCATTTAAATGCTTCACGCTCATTTCGCATTCTGTGGTTACTTGAAGAAATTAATCAACCTTATGAATTAAAAAGTTATTTTCGAGATAAAACTACAAATCTTGCACCTCAAGAATTAAAAAACATTCATCCTTTAGGAAAATCACCTGTGATTGAGCTCAATGGAAAAATAATTGCTGAATCAGGTGCCATTGTAGAAATTTTGATTGAAAAGTTTGCTCCCCAACTTATGCCAGCGAAAGATTCAGACAGTTATCTTGATTATTTACAATGGGTTCATTTTTCAGAAAGTTCGGCTATGGTTCCATATTTATTAAATATTTTTAATTCGATTGAGTTAAAAAATGGCACTCAATTAAAGTTCTTAGATCAATATGCGCATGCTGAGTTGGATAAAGTATTCTCATATTTAGATCAACAATTAGTAGGCAAAAAATTCTTAGTAGACAATTGCTTAACGGGTGCAGATTTTATGATTGGTTTCGTAGTCTATGGTCTAATTAATTCTTTAAATATTCGATCAAAATATCTCAATATTGAACAATATGTAAAAAGTCTAGAAAGCTTAGAAAGCTGGAAAAAAGCCATGTCTATTGAACAAAATCTTCCTCACCGAATCAATGCCTAAAATTGCTGTAAGTAATTTTTTCAATATTGTTTAGCTGCTCAATTGGCTCGTATTCGTTCTTTGTTTAGTTCTGGCAGACCAGCGAGTTAAAGAATTCGCCATTTAAAATCATGAGCTGAAACTCTTGTACCTCTAATTGATGACAAGATTTCTATGTCTATTTAAATCACATTTCTAAGTTCATTTGCCGTGTTGCGCAGCAATGGCAAAATTTGCTGAATCAAATAATCTTCTTGTACACGGTTGGTTTGAGACATGCAGTTAAGCGCTGCCACCGCTTGACCTTGTGCATTAAAAACAGGCACTGCAATCGCAATCACACCAAGCTCATGTTCTTCTTTAGAAAGACAATAATCCGATAGTGAAATTGCTTTAAGCACTTCAAAAAACTTGGACTCATCAATAATCGTAAATGGGGTTAAGCGTTTTAAACCATAAGTTTTTACCCATGTGTGCTGAGCTTCTTCAGACAGTGCAGCAAGTAATACTTTACCTGTCGAAGTTGCATGCGCAGGGAGTCGGTTCCCTAAATGCATGCCGTAAGGGCTAACACGTAAATTATCTTGTTGTGGTAAATAGCTACGGGCAATTGGCACGACTTCATTATCGTCTAGAACCACAATTGAAAAAGTGAGGGACGTCTGCGCGCACAAAAGATTTAAAAATGATTGAGCAATTTTAGGCAGGTGGGCAGAACTTAAATACGAACTCGAAAAGCGCAGCACGCGATGAGTGAGCCAAAAGTAATGTTCATCGGTATCTAAATAGCCTAAGTATTTTAAAGTTTTTAGATAACGTCTTGCTGCTGTGCGGCTAATGCCAGTTCGATCGGCAACTTGAGTCACATTGAGCCGTTGTCGATCTGTTCCAAAAGCTTCCAGTAAAGCCAAGCCTTTTGCTAACCCTGCAATATAGTCTTCTTGACGAATTTTCTCATGCGAGTTCGGGTGCTCTAAAAAAGCATCGAGAGAAGGCATCCATTCATTCCTGTTATTTTGATTGTTTCTGTCCGCTATTCGGACAAACTAGATGATAAACGGTTATTTTCGTCTTGGATACATAGTGCACAAAACTTAAAGCCAGTAATTTAAAAGTCAGGATGAAACAAGGATGAAGTTATGGATATTTTAAAGACACAGGTTGCAATTATTGGTTCTGGACCAGCAGGGTTATTGCTTGGGCAACTTCTATATAAAGCTGGCATCGAACATATTATTGTTGAGCAACGTAGTGCTGAATATGTGGCTTCACGGATTCGTGCAGGAATTTTAGAGCAAGTTTCGGTCGACTTACTCAAACAAGCAGGCGTTGACCAAAACTTAAAAGAAAAAGGCCTACCACATTCAGGCATCGAAATCTTAACTAATGGCGAGTTACATCGAGTTGATTTGGCCTCACTCACAGGTGGCAAACAAGTGACCGTATACGGCCAGACCGAAGTCACCAAAGATTTAATGACTGCGCGTGAAGCAGAGCAGCTTACTTCATTTTATGAAGCTCAAAATGTACAGGTAAAAGATTTCTACACTGCGCCAAAAGTTGAGTTTGAGTACCAAGGCAAAGCTTTTCAAATTGAATGTGACTTTATTGCAGGGTGTGATGGTTATCATGGCATCTGCCGCGCCAGCGTGCCCGAAGATAAAATTAAGACCTTTGAAAAAGTTTATCCGTTTGGCTGGCTAGGGGTGTTAGCAGATGTTCCACCTGTAGCTGATGAACTTATTTACGTACAGTCAGAGCGTGGCTTTGCTTTATGCAGTATGCGTTCAGAGACTCGCAGCCGTTATTATTTACAAGTCCCTTTAACAGATCACGTTGAAGACTGGTCCGATGAAAAGTTTTGGGATGAGTTAAAGAAACGTTTAGACCCTGAAAGCCGTGAAAAGCTAGTGACAGGAGCTTCAATTGAAAAAAGTATCGCGCCGTTACGTAGCTTCGTGACAGAACCAATGCGGTTTGGGAAACTATTTTTAGCGGGAGACGCTGCACATATTGTTCCCCCGACTGGAGCAAAGGGCCTAAATCTCGCTGCTTCTGATATTGCGTATTTATCAAGTGCACTTATTGAATATTATGCCGAAGGTTCGGAACAAGGTATAAATGAATATTCTGAAAAGTGCCTACAACGTGTATGGAAAGCCGAACGTTTTTCTTGGTGGATGACTCATTTATTGCATCGCTTTGAAACTGAAAGTGAGTTTGACCATAAGATTAAGCAAGCTGAGTTAAGTTATGTGCTTGGTTCTGTAGCAGGTAAAACGACCTTGGCTGAAAACTATGTTGGTTTACCCTATGAAATTAAGCAAATTGATAGTTTTAAACATGCAAGTTAACGATTAGATGAAACAGAAACAGGGCATGAAAATGCCCTTTTTTTATGAAAAATTTGAATTAGAAAAAGATAAGATAAGGCACTGTTTTGCCTAAAAAATCAGCATTAATAAAAGCTTTTGTCATATTTTTTCAGTATATTGCTATTAATTTCTTTATTTATAAATTCTAAAGTTTTTATGGAACAGGACCAAGCACGTATACCGAAATACATTCCTATCCGCGATGCAATTGCCCATGATATTGAATCTGGTGTATTAGAAGCTCACGCAAAGCTATCTTCGGAAAGAGTGCTGTCTGAGCAATTCCAAACCACTCGTGTTGCTGCCCGCGAAGCATTGTTGGCTTTGGAAACTGATGGTTTGATTTATCGATTAGACCGCCGTGGTTGGTATGTTCGTTCTCCGCGTATTATTTATCATCCACAATCTACGAAAAACTTTAACCAGTTTGTGATTGAACAAGGTTATGAACCTTCCACAGAAGTAATTTCCAGTGAGCTAACAACTGCAACTTCTTGGGATGCCAAGCATTTAAAAGTTGAAAAAGGGCATCCGATATATTCAGTTTGGCGACGTCGTTGCATTAATGGACGTCCTGTACTGGTTGAGCATTTACGGGTGAATGCAGAGCTTTTTCCTGAGTTTTTAAATCATGATCTCAAGCAATCAATTACTTTACTTATGGCAAATCAATATAACTGCCATATCACCAGAGCCGATATTAACTTGTATCCGACGGCTTTATCTGAACAGCAGGCCAAAGCACTGCATGTGAATGTGGGTGCGCTTGGGTTGTATATTTGCCGTAGCAACAGAAATGAACAAGGCGTGATTACCGATGTAGACCAAGAATATTGGCTACACGATGTTTTAGACTTACATTTCGAAGCACGAGCATAAAAAGTTAATCTGGTTTAAACCAGATTAACTAAACTGTCATATAAACCTGTTGAAATACGATCATCAACTAATTGCATTCGATGGTTTGCAGATGAAACAGTACGTTCAACAGACAATTAAACTTGGCACTGCATCAGTTTTAGGTGTAGTGGTCGCTATTCAAATGGGATGTTCATCAGCAACATCAAAACAATCAGAAGAAATTACAGTCTATACGGCAGTGGAAGCCGACCAGCTTAAACAATACCAAGAAGAATTACACAAAGCCTATCCAGAACTAAAAGTAAAATGGGTACGTGATTCAACTGGTGTAATTACCGCTAAACTTTTGGCAGAACAGAAAAATCCTCAAGCGGACGTGGTTTTTGGTGTGGCTTTAACCAGTTTGTTGGTCATGGAAAAGAAAGACATGCTTGAGCCTTTTAAACCTGAAGGCGTCCAAAATTTAAAACCCGAATTTGTAAGTCAAAAAAATGTACCGACTTGGACAGGTATGGATGCATGGGAATCTGCAATCTGTGTAAATAAAGTCGAATTAGAAAAACGTAAGCTACCGATTCCAAAAACTTGGAAAGATTTAACCAACCCAATTTATAAAAACCTAATTGTGATGCCAAATCCGGCTTCAAGTGGTACAGGATATTTAGATGTCACTGCTTGGATGCAGATCTGGGGTGAAAAGCAGGCATGGGACTATATGCAGGCTTTAGATAAAAACATTTCGCAATATCCTCACTCTGGTTCAAAACCTTGCAAGATGGCCGCACAAGGCGAAATTCCAATTGGTGTTTCTTTCGGTTATCCAGCATTTAAATTAAAAGCAGAAGGTGCACCTTTAGAAGTGGTTTATCCAACTGAAGGGTTAGGTTGGGAAATGGAAGCTTCAGCGATTGTGAAAGGAACCAAAAAATTAAGTAGCGCACAAAAATTTATTAATTGGTCTGTGAGTAAAGCAGCAAATGAAGCTTATGCGCATAACTTTTCAATGGTCGCTTATAAAGGCATTGAAAATACGACCATGGATTTCCCGAAAAATCTTCCTCAAATGCTAGTAAAAAATGATTTTTATTGGGCGGCTGAGCAGCGTGAACGTATTTTGGCTGAATGGTCAAAGCGTTTTGAAAAGTGATCTTTTGGATAAAGGCTTCATTATGCAAATTCCTTCGTCATTGCAATCATCGCTGAATGTTCAAAACCAAAATGCTGGGTTAGCAGGGCAGTTATTGTCGACATTAAAGACTTATAAATACCCTGAACATAGCCCTGTAGTTTTGGAAGTGGTGGATATTCAAAAAAAGTTCCAACACTTTCAGGCTTTAAGCCATATTAATTTGGACCTCAAATCTGGTGAGTTTGTCAGTTTTTTAGGACCGTCAGGATGTGGAAAAACCACATTGCTACGTATTATTGCGGGCCTAGAAAAACCTGATTATGGAAAAGTCATTAAAAAAGGAACAGATATTACATTGCTCAGTGCGGAAAAGCGTCACTGTGGCATTGTGTTCCAGAACTATGCGTTATTTCCAAACTTAAATGTCGAAGAGAATATTGCTTTTGGATTAGACAAAAGAAAATGGGATAAAGCAGAGCGTAGCCAACGGGTTCAACAGTTATTAGAGCTGATTGAGTTGCCCAATATTGCAAAAAAATATCCAAACCAATTGTCGGGCGGGCAGCAGCAACGTGTTGCACTTGCTCGGGCAATTGCACCGAATCCCGATATTTTATTGCTAGATGAACCGTTGTCTGCACTTGATGCTCAGGTGCGTTTGAACCTAAGACAAAAAATTCGTTCAATTCAATCACAGCTTAACTTGCCAACCATTATGGTGACACACGACCAAGAAGAAGCATTAAGCATTTCTGACCGTGTTGTTGTCATGAATCATGGTGTGATTGAGCAAATTGATACGCCGCATAATATTTATTACAAACCACAAACGCGTTTCGTTGCTAAATTTATTGGCACAATGAACTTTCTGGAAGCCACTTGTTCAGCGACTAATCAGCTCGATATTTTGGGTTTTATTCAGTTGAGTTTGGAGCAGCAAAAGCTGAAAGCAGGGCAAAATTACAGTATCGGTTTTAGACCTGAAGTCGTCGAGTTAGTCGATGATTTAGGCGGCGATAAAGAGTCACTCTACCTACCGATTAAAGTATTAAGTACCGAGTTTTTAGGTGCGAAACGTCGTTTATTCTGTGCCATTAATATTGATGGAATTGAGCAGGCAGAACATGTTTTGCAAATTGAAATTGAAAATACAAAGTTCAAATATTTGCAAGAATTTATGTTTATAAAAGTGCCTAATCAGCTCATTCATGTCTTTGATGAGCAAGGATATGCACTATGTTAAACGAAGCTGCTTCAGCGGTTTTAAAAACACAGCCGCGTCAAAAAACTGAATATTCTTTAAGATCGAACATCGCTTTGTTTGTTGTGGCAATTGCACTGACATTAGCCATTGTTGCACCATTAATTATGCTGTTTCAAAGTGCTTTTTTTGATGAAAATCAAAACTTTGTTGGCCTTGAAAATTTCTATAATTATTTTGGTAGTCCGGCTTTAGTGAGTTCTGTATTTAATTCGGTGTGGATCGCGTGTACAGCAACTGTCATTACAGTGCTTCTTGCCAGTATTTATGCGTTTGCTTTGACCAATGTCAATATTAAAGGAAAAGGCTTCTTTAAATTGGTGGCTTTTTTACCGATCTTGGCACCATCACTTTTGCCTTCCTTGGCATTGGTTTATTTGTTTGGCAAGCAAGGTGTATTCAAGTCTTTATTGGGTGATGTACAGATTTATGGCCCAATTGGTATTTTAATCAGTTATTGCTTTTGGTTGTTTCCAGCTATTTTGATGTTGATGATTGTCTCTTTTAGAAGTGTCGATCAGCGTTTAATTGAAGCATCTTTGTCACTCGGAAAAAATATCTGGAAGACGCATTATCATGTGACTTTACCTGCAGTTCGTTATGGACTCATCAGTGCAAGTCTGGTGGCTTTCATTTATGTACTAACAGATTTTGGTATTCCGAAAGTCATTGGCGGTTCATTTAACATGATGGCGCTTGATGTCTATAAGCAGATTATTGGTCAGCAAAATATGAGCATGGGCGCGGTGATTTCCATCTTGTTATTACTGCCGGCAGTTTTTGTGTTCATTTTTGATCGTATACAAAGCAAACGCCATGCACGTTTTCAAGCCTTTCAAATTAAGCCTTATGTCTCTGCGCGTAATGAAAAGCTTGAAACGGTTTTGACTTTATTTTGTGGCTTGGTTTCGGGTTCGATTTTACTCATTATCTTAACAGCAGTGCTGGCTTCATTTATCCAGTCTTGGCCCTACGATTTGTCTTTGACCTTAGAACACTACAGTTTTGAATATGTCGATGGCGGCGGTTGGGCAGCGTATTTCAACTCGGTTCGAATGGCTTTTTTCAGTACGATTGTTGGAACAGTACTCATTTTTATGGTGGCGCTATTAACCGAACGTTTTAAGGCACATCCTCTCATTAAAAATTATGTGCAGGCTTTGGTTTTGTTGCCATTGGCAGTGCCAGGTCTGGTTTTAGGTATTGCATATATTCTGTTTTTTAATCAACAAAGTAATCCCTTAAATATTCTGTACGGCACCATGACCATTTTGGTGATTTCAACCATCATGCATTATTACACTGTGCCACACCTGACTTTAACCAATGCCATTAAACAGATTCCGATACAACTTGATCAGGCAGCACAAACTTTAGGTACATCGAAGTGGAAAACCTTTTGGAAAGTGTATTTGCCAATGTGTTTTCCAGCGCTATGCGATGTATCGGTCTATGTTTTTGTGAATGCCATGACGACCGTGTCAGCTGTGATTTTCTTGTATTCACCAGACACCAGTTTAGCTGCGGTTGCTGTTCTAAATATGGATGATGCAGGAGACACGGTTGCTGCCGTTGCCATGAGCATTTTAATTTTGATGACTTCATGTGTTGTAAAACTCATTCATTGGTTATTTACCCGAAAAATGATGGCAAGAAGTCAGCAATGGCGCGAAAGCTCCCACTAGGTCTTAGCTAAACACAATTTTTATTTAACCGACTGAAACGAAATGCTTTGTTAAACAAGGCAAGGATTTGTTCATCCTAAATTTCGCAAATTGGAAGTCTTATGAATAACGTACAGTTTGATTTAATTGTTGTTGGTGGCGGTATTTTAGGTTTGTCTGCTGCCATACAGGCACAAGAGCAAGGCTTAAAGGTTTGTATTTTTGAGAAAAATGCCAAGCCTGTAGGTGCAACTCGCCGTAATTTTGGCATGGTTGGAACATCGACATTAACGCACCCCGAACAGCAGTGGCGAAATTATGCACTTGAAACCCGTTCTTTTTACCAGCGTATTCAAGCTGAAACCGATATTTCATTTGAGCAAAGACAAGGCGTATATCTGGCAAATACTGCGCTTGAATGGCAGGTTTTAAATGAGTTTGCCGAGCGTGCAGATAAGTACCAGATTCCGGTTCATTTATTCAGTCATGAAGAACTGACTACCCAATTTTCGTATTTAACTCCTGAGCAGCAGTTTCAAGGTGGCTTGGTTTTTGAAGAGGATTATTCGGTTGAACCACATGTAATTGGGCAACGGCTATTGGCGTATGCACAAAGAAAAGGTGTGTTGATCTATACCAATGCCTGTGTAGTACAGACCGAATATCAGCAGGGAAATTGTCAGGTTCGTTTGGCAAGTGGTGAAACTTATCGAGCAAATAAAGTTTTGATCTGTCACGGTGAGGTTATTGATGTTTTATATCCAGAGCTGCTGCAAAGTTTGAACCTGAAACGTTGTGGCTTACAAATGGCACTGACTCAAACTTTTAAGCAAAAATTAAATGCTTCTCTTTATTCAGGTTTGTCGATTTCGCGCTATCCAGCCTTTGAAATTTGTCCGAGTCATGCTGAGCTGGTCCAAGCATCACAGCAGGGGTTGATCAAAGAATTTGGTATTCATATTTTAATTAAACAGAACGAATTTGGTGAACTCATCGTAGGTGATAGTCACGAATACCATCTGCTTGATGAAGCACCTCAGTTTGAGCAACGTGAAGATATTAATGAGTTTATTCAAGCGTACTGCCATGAAAAATTAGGGCTGACTTTACCTCCGATTCAAAAACGCTGGAATGGTTATTACCTAACCCATGAACATGAGTTGGCTTGCGTCACTGAAGCCGAGAAAAACATCTTTTTGGTGAGTGCGATTGCGGGCAAAGGCATGACCACAGGGGCCGGTTTTATCAAAGAAGTGCTAGAACAAAATATTTATTAGTTTGTAATCTGGTTTAAACCAGATTGGTGTATATTGAAATTAACGTTAAAGAAACGAGCAATCTTATGAACATGCAACCACAACTCGATATGGATTTAGAAAACAAATATCTGCTTCTTACTCCAGGTCCGTTATCAACCTCTGCGACAGTGCGCCGCGCCATGCAAAAAGACTGGTGTACTTGGGACCAAGAATATAATTCGCTTGTACAAGATATCCGCTCTCGATTGGTCAACTTGGCAACTAATCAACCTGAACAATATACGGCTGTGCTAATGCAAGGCAGTGGTAGTTTTGCCGTGGAGTCTGTGCTTGGTTCAGCTATTCCGCGTGATGGCAAAATCTTAATTATTAATAATGGCGCATACGGTGCACGTATGGTGCAAATGGCACGTTGCCTAAATATTGAAGTGATAGAGCTGAACTATTTAGAGACCCAGACACCAGATTTACAAGAAATTGATCGTGTTTTAAAAGATCAAACCATTAGCCATGTTGCTTGTGTGCACTGTGAAACCACCACCGGAATTTTAAACCCAATTCAAGATATTGGCCGTTTAGTTAAATCGGCAGGAAAAATCTGGATTGTGGATGCGATGAGTTCATTTGGCGGTGTGCCAATGGATATAGCTGAGCTTGAAATTGATTTTCTGATTTCAAGTGCGAATAAATGTATTCAAGGTGTTCCGGGCTTTGGTTTCATTTTGGCAAAACGTGATTGTCTAGAAGAGTGTAAAGGTTTGGCGCGTTCGGTCAGCCTCGATTTATACGACCAGTGGAATACCATGGAGCAACATAACGGTAAATGGCGTTTTACCTCGCCAACCCACGTAGTACGTGCATTTTACCAAGCATTGCTTGAACTAGAGACAGAGGGCGGAGTAGCTGCACGTTATCAACGTTATTTACAAAATCAGCAAACCTTATCGCAAGGTATGCAACAGCTTGGTTTTGAATTGGTATTAGGCAATCAATCACCTCAATCCCCAATTATCACCACATTCCTTTACCCGACAGTCGAAACATTTAGCTTTCTGTCATTTTATGAAACGCTGAAAAAATCAGGCTACGTGATTTATCCGGGCAAGGTCACAGATCTCAACTGTTTCCGTATTGGCAATATTGGCGAAGTTTATGTTCATGACATTGAAGGGTTGCTGGCTGCTATTGCCAGTTATTGCAAAGACCATCTACAGCAAGCTGTAACAGCATAATTTTTATTAAATTATTTAAATTAAAGGAAATACATCATGACAACGAACAATACACAAATTCAAGCCGTGGTTTTTGACTGGGCTGGCACAACTGTAGATTTTGGTTCACGCGCCCCGATTTTGGCTTTTATGGCTTTATTTAAAGACAATAAAGTTGAAATTACGGTTGAAGAAGCTCGTGCTCCAATGGGCTTGGAAAAACGCGACCATATTGCTGCCGTTTTAAAAATGCCGCGCGTAGCTGCCGCATGGCAGGAGGTTTATGGTCAGACGGCAACTAAGGCAGATATTGACCGTTTATATAAAGATTTTATTCCGTATCAATTAAAATCGATTCCAACATGTTCTGCTTTAATTCCGGGTGCATTGGCGACTTTTGAAAATATTAAAGGCCGTGGTGCAAAAATTGGCAGTAACACGGGCTATGCATCAATGATGATTGGGCGATTGGTTAAAGATGCTGCCGATCAGGGTTACCGACCTGACTGTATTGTTACGGCAAGTGATGTGAAATTTGGTCGTCCATATCCTGAAATGTTATGGAAAAACTTAATTCAACTCGACGTATCAGACATCAAAACAGTTGTAAAAGTGGATGATACCGTAGTGGGTATTGATGAAGGTTTAAATGCAGGATGCTGGACGGTAGGTCTTGCAATTAGTGGTAACGAAGTCGGTTTAAGCTATGAAGAGTGGAGCGCATTATCGGCTGATGAACAAATTGTTCTAAAAGATAAGGCATATCGAAAAATGAATGCCTCGGGTGCTCACTATGTGATTGATAGTGTAGCCGATTTGCCAAATGTTCTAGATGATATTGAACGTCGTTTAGGACAGGGCGAAAGACCTTAAACAAAGTCTAGGCCAATATATTTTTAAGCTTAGCTCCCTTGAGAACTAAGCTTACCTAAAAAATTAAAATGAAGAGTAGATAAACTCTACATATTTTAAAATAAGGAGCAACCTTGCGGATTAAGCTCCTTATTTCTGTCTAACGATCTAAAAACATATGTTTTGATCGTTAGAACTATCACTACATATAGACATCTGTTCTATGTAATGAATCTGTTTATGACTTTTGTGGGTCATATAATTTTTCTTTGATAAATAGAGCAGGGATCACACCACAAATTAGGTAGGCAGCTCCCATCACGACAAAACCTAAACCAATAGATCCGCCAGATGCTAAGAAACCGATGGTTGCTGGTGCCAACGCAGCGCCTAAACGCCCGACATTATAAGCACCACCAATGGCTGTACCGCGAATAGCTGTTGCAAAGCTTTCGGTCATATAGGTTGCATTTACGCCATACGGAATACCGTAAAGGAAGCCGAAGGTGACGAGTAAATATAAAATGTTGCTTGGTGAGTTATAAAAAACAATCAGGGGTAGGAAAATAGCAGTACCGATTGCACCAAATGCATAGGTAAATCGACGTCCTAATTTATCGGCCATCATGCCTGCAAGGACTTTACCTAAAATCATGGCGGTATATGTACCCACCATATAAGCCGTCATTTCCTTGAACTTCATACCAAGTTCACTTTCTAGGTAGGATGGCATCCAGTTATTTACACCGTAGTAGCCAAACTGTAAGAAACCAGCGGTTAACGCCCACAAGATAAACATATTACGGTTTCGTTTATCTTGGAAAATAAGCTTAAATACCGAAGTTTTCTGCGAGTTTTGCGCCGTAACAGGTTGTTGAAGTCGTGACTGTTGCCATGCCTCTGGTTCAGGTACAAGAATATGCATGAGAACAGCCATAATGATTGGAATAATCGCAACGTAAAACAGCATGCGCCAGCCATGATCAGGAATAATCCAGCCCGCAAGTAAGGTTGCGACAATATATCCAACAGTCCAGCCGGCTTGTAAAGTGCCTAATACTGTAGTGCGGTAACGCGTTGGTACATATTCAGCCATGAGGGTATTACAGGCAATATAAAGTGAGCCAAGACCAAGCGATGCAAAAAATCTTAAAATACCAAACTGAAGAAAGTTCTGTGTAAAACCTAAGCCACAGGTAAGGAGTGAGAAAATTAAAATAGAAATAACCACAATGCGCACACGGCCAAATTTATCGCAAGCCCATCCCCCAAAAATTCCACCAACTGCCATACCTGCTAATGTAAAACTGCCAAGCATGCCTGCTTGTACTGAACTTAATCCAAAATCTGCCTTAATGCTATTTAAGCTATAAGACAGCAGCATCAAATCTGCACCATCAACTAATAGCGCTAGAAATGCGAAAATAAATGCAATTTTCCACGTATGAGGTTGTACACGTGAAAGATTGTCTTTGTAATTTGTAGCCATAATCCATTACCTACATTTGATTGAAAGTACTTCAAGTCGTTTTAAAGTGCTTGAAATTTGATTAAGACGCCGCGCGAATCATATTTCTGGCAATAATCACTTGTTGAATCTGGGTGGTCCCTTCATAGAGGCGGAACAAACGGACATCTCGATAAAAACGTTCAATGGCATATTCACTGATATAACCAGCACCGCCGTGAATCTGTACGCAGCGATCAGCAACACGGCCACACATTTCGGTTGCAAACATTTTTGCGCATGAGGCTTCAGTACTAACGTTATGTCCTGCATCCCGTAGGCGTGCAGCATCTAAAACCATACATCTGGCAGCATAAATTTCAGCTTTTGAGTCAGCAAGCATGGCTTGAATGAGTTGAAATTCAGCAATTGGTTGTCCAAATTGTTTGCGTTCAATAGCGTAATTTAAAGAATCATCTAGCATTCTGGTTGCAGCACCGACACTCAAAGCAGCAATATGCAAACGGCCTTTATCCAGCACTTTCATGGCCGTTTTAAAACCGACACCTTCCACACCACCAATGAGTGCAGAGGCAGGTACACGGCAATTTTCAAAAATCACATCACACGTGTGTGCGCCTTTTTGCCCCATTTTTTTATCGCGTTTGCCAAGAGAAATACCGGGGGTTTGGCTATCAACAATGAAAGCAGAAATCCCACCAGTACCTTTAATATCAGCATTTGTACGTGCCATGACTGTAAATACACCAGCATGAGGTGCATTGGTAATAAAGCGTTTGGTGCCATTTAAAACATAAAATTCGCCATCTTTTACAGCACTGGTTTTTAAAGATGCAGCATCAGAGCCTGCATCTGGTTCGGTTAAGCAAAAAGAACTGATTACTTCACCGCGAGCTAGCCGTGGCAAGAAAAATGATTTTTGTGCTTCGGTACCGTCAATAATGAGGCCACTTGAACCAATGCCATTATTGGTTCCAATGAGAGAGCGAAAAGCAGGAGAGGTACGACCTAATTCAAAAGCAACATAGACCTCTTCTTCCATCGTCAGTCCAAGACCTTCGTACTCTTCAGGAATGGTTAAACCAAATAAGCCCATCGCTTTCATTTGCTCAACGATGTCTTGAGGAATTTCATCCGTTTCAGCGACTTCATTCTCATGAGGAATTAATACACCTTCAACAAATTGTCGAATCATATCAACAAGTTGATTTAAGGTTTCCTGATCTCGAATCATAGTCTCGTCCTTTTACTATATGCAGACAACATCAATGTGATGTTCGTAAAATCACCAATATTTGAACTGATAGTAATCAAAGGATGAATGCAAAACAATATATTTTGAAAATTAATTTCGCAATGCGGTACTTTGTTGTTGATCTGTCGTTGGCTAATTTGTTGATTTATTTAAGCTATATTTTCTTATAAAAAATCATCATTTTTAGTGGAAAATTAAAGTTTGATTTTTAAAATGAGCTGTGTATATTAAAAATATATATCGCTATGCGAAATTTTAATTGGATAAGTTTTCCGATAGGAAATGAATCACAAAATATAGTGGGATAAAGATGGGTGCTTTAAATGGAATTCGGGTGCTTGACTTAAGTCGGGTATTGGCTGGACCTTGGTGTGGACAGACTCTTGCCGATTTAGGTGCAGAAGTGATCAAGATTGAAAGGCCGAAAGTGGGTGATGATACTCGTTCTTGGGGACCACCTTGGATGAAAGATGACTCAGGCCAAGATACTCAAGAAGCAGCTTATTATCAGTCTACCAACCGCAATAAACTATCGGTTGCCATCGACATTGCCAGCCCAGATGGACAAGAGTTAATTAAAGCGCTTATTCAAGACACCGATGTTGTGATTGAAAACTATAAAGCGGGTTCTTTGAAGAAATATGGCTTGGACTACGAGTCTTTATCTGCACTTAATCCTAAGCTGGTGTATTGCTCGATTACAGGTTTTGGTCAAAATGGCCCTAGAGCAGAAGAACCCGGTTATGACTTTATTATTCAAGGCATGGGCGGACTCATGTCGGTCACGGGTGAGCGTGATGATTTACCGGGTGGTGGGCCACAAAAAGTAGGGGTCGCATTTTCCGATTTAGCGACAGGTCTTTATTCTACCATTGCCATACAGGCTGCTTTACTCAACCGTCATGTGACAGGTTTAGGCCAATACATTGATATGGCTTTGCTTGATGTTCAAATTGCCACCATGGCAAATCAGGGAATGAATTATCTTTCTTCGGGTAATATCCCTAAGCGTTATGGCAATGCACATGCCAATATTGTGCCTTATCAAGTGTTTAAAGCTTCAGACCGCGATTTTATTATTGCATGTGGAAATGACACTCAGTTTATTCAGCTCTGTCGAAGTATTGGGTTACCCGATTTACCAAATGATGCGCGTTTCGCTAGAAATGCAGACCGAATCAAACACCGTGATGAAATTATCGGAATTTTATCAAATCATTTTTTAACAAAAACAGCAGATGAATGGGTAGATGTAATCTATGCTGCTAAAGTTCCGGTTGGTGTGATTAATAACTTGGAACAAGCTTTTCAAGAGCCGCAAGTGATTGCTAGAGAAATGTTGGTCGAGATGAACCATCCGCAACGTGAGAAATTGAAAGTGATTGGCTCACCAATTAAGCTTTCAAGAACGCCTGTTGAATACAAAACAGCACCTCCGCTGCTAGGTGAACATACGCAGGCGGTTTTAGGTCGAGTGGTGTCTTCAGAAAAACTAGCTAAGCTGAAAGAAAAGGGCGTGATTGGATAATTTACTTAAAAGCGAGGGGTTAAAATTATATTTAAAATCAGAAAATAAAATATTTAGCCTTTCGCTTTAATGATTTAAATGAAGTTATGTTTTAGATGCGAACTAGGATGTTTGCTCTTTTGCTATTTATAGAAAAAATAGATTATAATTTTCGCAGTGCGAAACAAAATATGGATTGGTATGACAATGAATGATGCAGTAGATGCAGAACCGACAGAAAAATTATTAGCGCCTTTAAGACATGAATTATTACATCCGATTGAAGACATGCAGGATGAAAATGATCGCCAATTTATTACTGCATTAGCACGTGGTTTAGAGCTATTACGTTGCTTTACACCTAAGCATCAACATTTGGGCAACCAAGAGCTTGCTCAGATGACAGGTTTACCAAAACCAACCATTACTCGCCTTACACATACCTTGTCGCGTTTGGGTTATATCAAACAAGTACCGAACTCGAGTAAGTTTCAGCTTTCAGTAGGTGTTCTTGCGTTTGGTTATTCTATGCTGTCTAACGTGTCGATTCGCTCTATTGCTCATCCATATATGAAAAATCTGGCAGACTATGCTGGCGCTGCTGTTGCAATGGCAACACGTGATCGACTCAATATGATTTATCTTGATGTGGTACAAGGTAAAGGCAATATGACCATGCGCCGTCAAGTCGGAACCTATTTACCGATTCATTTAAGTTCGATGGGGCGTGCATGTTTAGCTGCAATGCCTGAAGATGAACGAGAGTTTTTGCTTGATGCGATTCGTAGCAAACACAAAGAAGACTGGATCAAGATTAACCGTGATTTAGACAAAGCTTTTAAAGACTACCAAGATTTTGGATATTGTTTTTCAATTGGTGAATGGCATAAAGATGTCAATTCGGTTGCCGTTCCACTCATCCATGAACAACATGGTTTGCTGGTGTTTAACTGTGGCGGTCCAAGTTTTATTATGAATCGTGAAAAACTCGAAGAAGATATTGCACCGCGTCTTTTACACATGGTGAATAATATTCGCACCGAGATCAGTTAGAGCGTTCTGATCTATTTATAAAAAGGCCAGCAATGATTTTCAATGCTGGCCTTTTTAGTTAGTAGATTTTTAAATTGTCTGTTTATGAAAGTTCGGTTTTCTTTTTTCTTTAAAAGCATTTAATGCTTCTTTAAATTCTGAACCTTGTAAACAGTGCGAGAAAATAGTCGACTCATGATCAATACGATTGAGTAGATCATCAATTGGCATATCTCTTAATAACTTTTTACTCAGTTGTAAAGCTTGGCTTGGTTTGTGGGCAAGTTTGATTGCCACATCTTCAACGACCTGATCAAGCTCAGTTGATTCAAACGTTTCATTCACCAGTCCATAGTTTTTCGCTTGTACTGCCGAAAACTTTTCGCCGAGTAAAATAATTTCAGAAGCACGAGCAAAACCCAATAATCTTGGTAGGATGTAACTTGAACCTGCTTCAGGTACAAGTCCCAAATTCACAAATGGGAACTGAAAAATAGAATTTTGGCTTGCATACACAAGGTCACAATGTAGAAGCATGGTGCTGCCAATACCAATTGACACACCATTTACTTTAGCAATAATTGGTTTTGGAAAGGTTGCCAAGCTTTTTAAAAATACAATCGAAGAGGGTGGTTCAGAACTTGTTGTGTCGCGGGTTTCGAAAGCGTTTACATCATTGCCACTGGTAAATGCTGACCCTTCACCAGTGAGTATAACTACATGAACGTCTTGATGAGTGGCCGCCTCATTTAATGCCTGACTTAGTGCTGAATACATTTCATAATTAATTGCATTCTTCTTGGTGGGATTGCTCATGGTGAGCGTTAATATATTTTTATCTAGTTGCTGTTTAATTGTGCTATTTATAAGCCCACTTTGACTTTTATCATCCTGTTGCATCATTCATTCCTTTAAGTTAACCATATGAAAAATATTTGCTTTTTGATTGAACGAGGCCAAATATTCTCGAAAAATTTCTGATTGGAACTTTAAACTTAATAGTATAATGCTATCGAAAAATAATTCCGTTATCAATTATTTTGTTTTATATTGTGGTATTAAATTTTGTATTGTGAAATTTTGAGTTTGTGTGAGCTTAAAATGGTTACATGATTTATGCGTAAATAAGTACCTAGCCCTGTTAAGGAAATGAGAAGCTAGCTATAAAACAGTGAGTGGAAATAATATGAAAACCAAAATTACAGAATTATTTGAAATTGAACACCCAATTATTCAAGGCGGTATGCATTATGTCGGTTTTGCAGAGCTTGCTGCTGCGGTTTCAAACGCGGGCGGGTTAGGCATTATTACTGGCTTAACTCAGCGAACACCAGAAAATCTGGCAAAAGAAATTGCACGTTGCCGAGAAATGACCGATAAGCCTTTTGGCGTAAACTTAACCTTTTTGCCTACGGTGAATACGCCTGATTATCCGGGTTTTGTAGAGGCAATTATTAAAGGGGGAGTAAAAGTTGTTGAAACAGCGGGGCGTAATCCTGAACAGGTCATGCCTTATTTAAAGGCTGCTGGAATTAAAGTAATTCATAAATGTACGTCGGTTCGACATAGCCTAAAAGCACAGCAAATTGGATGTGATGCGGTTTCTGTAGATGGTTTCGAGTGTGGTGGCCATCCCGGCGAAGATGATGTGCCCAATATGATTTTATTGCCGTTAGCAGCCGATGCATTAGAAATTCCATTTGTTGCCTCAGGGGGAATGGCAGATGGGCGCTCACTGGCTGCTGCGTTAGCCATGGGAGCCGATGGAATTAATATGGGAACGCGCTTTATTGCGACTCAGGAAGCCCCCGTACATGCAAATGTGAAACAGGCAATTTTGAATGCCACCGAAAGAGACACGCGTTTAATTATGCGCGCTTTACGTAATACTGAACGTGTTATGAATAATGCGGCCGTAGAAAAAATCGTGGCAAAAGAAAAAGCGCTCGGCGATAGCATTAAATTTGAAGATATTATTGAAGAGGTTGCGGGCGTTTATCCAAAAGTCATGATTGATGGCGATGTAAATGCAGGCGCATGGTCCTGCGGTTTAGTGGCAAGCTTGATTCATGATATTCCGACATGCGATGAACTCGTTAGCCGAATTGTCAAAGATGCAGAAGATATTATCCGTGGCCGTTTATTGGGGCTTTTATAGGATTTATCCTAGCCTTCTATAACTAACTATTAGCCTACTTTAATATAAGATCAGCACAGCTTTTAACTGTGCTGATCTTTTGCATCACTCACACAATAATAAAGACATAGTACGGCAAAAACTAAGCCTAAAATGCAAACGCCTGTCCATCCGAAGTGTTTCCAAGCGTAGCTTCCTGCTGTTGTACCTAAAGCACCCCCAGCAAAATAACCCGTCATATAAATGGCATTAAACCGTGAACGTAATTCTTGATTAAGTTTAAACACAATACTTTGGTTGGTGACATGAACAGCAGAAAGCGAAGCGTAGAGAATAAGTAAGGCAATAATATAAAAGGCGAAATGATAGGGTAGCAGTGAAAAAAGGATCCAACTTACAATAAGCCCAATGCCGCAATAAATTGAAATTTTGTGGATATAGCCTTGGTCAATAAATTTACCTGAAAAATTGGCAATAACAGTTCCTAAAACACCCACAAAACCAAAAAGTCCAATGGTAAAGTCACTAAAAAAATAGGGTGCCGGAGCCAGAAGCAACGACATGGTGGTAAAGGTGAGGCTTACACAGGCAAATGTAAAACCACCAATATAAGTTCTGGTTCTTAAGCGTCGATTTTGAATAAAAAGCTGTGGAAGTGAACGAATGGTTTTTACATAGTTTTCAGATTTGGTTGGTGGGAATAACCCGATATTACGATGCAAAATAATGGCAATAATGAGTAATAGAAAACCACTCACCAAATAAATAATATTCCATGCAAAAAGCGTAGACATCAGCCCTGAGAGGGAGCGGGCGAGTAAAACGCCCATCATGAGGCCGCTCAGTAAAAAGCCAACGACACGGCCACTTTGTTGAATGGGAACCAGACTTGCAGCTAGGGGTAACAAAAGTTGAGCTGAACTTGAAAATAAACCAGTAATGACAGTGCCGAGTAGTAAAAGATAAATATTGTGCGAGAAACCGCTAATAATTAATCCACTTGAAGCCAATAACATAAAGATAAATAGCAGCTTGCGCTTTTCTATTATGTCACCCAGTGGCATTAAAAAGAGTAAGCCACATGCGTAGGTGATTTGGGCTAGAGTAGGCACCCACGCTGTAGTTGTTTCAGTTAAATTTAGGCTTAGACTAATTGAATGAATGAGTGGTTGGCTAAAATAATTCCCACCCGTACAAATGCCTGCTGCAATCGCCATTAAAATAATGGTTGGGGTATAGAGTGCGTTTTTCATCATGCCTATAGTCATAATGAAAGTGGAACTTTAATCAACACAACCATTACTGTTTTAAATACGGCTGTTAGTGCGTTTCATTCAAAGCATCTTGAATATTGTGCACCATGTGGATTAAACGTGGTCCAATTTCACCTTCAAGTTTTTCCGGGTTTAAATGAAAACTTGGCGCACCACAGTTAAAAACATAAAGACCGTGTTTGGAGCTGACTAAAGGTACAGCCACCGAGTTCACTTCTTTATGCCATTCACCTAAAGACAAGCAGTATCCGTAATCTTGGTAATCACGGAAAGCTCGTTCTAAAGAACGTTTTATGGCTGGCCAGTTTTCGGGATTTTTTTGTTTAAGCGCATCAAGTAGAAAGTTACGTTCGCGTTCAGGGGTCGCAGCTAAGCATGCTCGTCCCATTGAGCTACTATGAATGGGCAAAGTTGAGCCAATTGGACGGCGCATATTTAATGCCGTTTCAATTTGCACAACATCGATATACACCATATTTAATCGGTCACGCGTTGCCATCGCCACAGGGGCTTGAACATACTGACTCAATTCTTCCATATATTGATGAGCAATATTACGGATCGAGATGTTAGATAAGGCTGCATATCCTAAAGATAAAACACCAATGTCTAATGTGTATTTAGTTGAGTTAGGCAATTGTTTTAAATAACCTAATGACACAAGGGTATTGGTAATACGTGCAATGGTTGGTTTTGGTAAACCTGTCATTTTTGCTAATTCTTGGTTGCCAAGCACCTGATTATTTGCAGAAAAGCATCTTAAAAGTTCTAAACCGCGTGCTAAAGAAGCAATAAATTGCGGGTTATTTTCCCGATGTATATGCGAAATAGGATCTAAACGTATCTCATCAAAATTTATTGGTTTTTCAGTTTCCGTGTTTTGAGACATTCGATCCTCAAATATAATTAAAGCAATAGTTTTGCCATTATATTTCGCTCTGCAAAATAAATCCATTCATCACTGCGCTGTTGTGATGAATGGATATCTGTTTCAACGTTTATGCAACGTTTTCAATCACCATTGCGAGGCCTTGGCCTACACCAATACATAGGCTCACCACAGCATATTTCTTTTTACGACGTATAAGTTCGCGTGCCACTGTTAAGCTAAGACGAGCACCAGACGCACCCAGTGGATGTCCAATAGCAATTGCACCACCGTTCGGATTTACACGTGAATCATTAAAATCAATATTTAAGCCTTTTAAACAAGATAAAACTTGTGATGCAAAAGCTTCATTAATTTCAATAATATCCATGTCATCTAAACTAAGACCTGCACGTGCAACGGCTTTTTTAATAGCCTCGATCGGGCCAGCACCCATAATGCGCGGTTCAATACCTGCGGCCGCTGCTGACAAGATTTTTGCCATTGGTTTTAGGCCATATTTTTGACCTGCTGCTTCTGAACCAATCAATAGGGCTGCTGCACCATCATTAATACCTGAAGCATTACCAGCAGTGACCACGCCACCTTCAAAGAGTGGTTTTAACTTTGTGAGTGCTTCAACAGTTGAACTTGGGCGAGGGTGTTCATCTTCTGAAACGAGTTTAGGAGGTAATTTTTTGCCTTGGAAAACCTCAATTGGGGTAATTTCATCGGCAAAGAAACCTTCTTCTTTGGCTTTTTGATATTTGGCTTGTGATTGGGCTGCAAATAAGTCTGCTTGCTCACGACTAATACCAAAATCGACTGCAACGTTATCGCCTGTTTCAGGCATTGAATGACCGCCATACTGAGCAATAATTTTTTTATTTGGAAAACGAGAGCCAATGGTAGTGTCATAAATTTTCGCATCACGGCTATAAGCACTTTCGGCCTTACCCATCACAAAAGGTGCACGTGACATACTTTCTACACCACCTGCAATATAGAGTTCGCCTTCACCACAAGTAATTGCACGTGCTGAGTCAATCACAGCTCCTAAACCACTGGCACATAGGCGGTTTACTGTCTGGCCCGGTACAGTAACAGGTAATCCCGCAAGTAACAGGGCATTTCTCGCTACATTACGACTGTCTTCACCCGCTTGGTTGGTATCGCCTAAAATCACGTCTTCAATATCAGCGCCCGGAACACCAGTTTTTTCTAGTAGTTTTTGAATGACAGTTGCCGCTAAATCATCAGGGCGAATTGAGGCAAGTTCACCTGCATGACGCCCAAAGGGGCTACGTAAACCATCATAGATATATGCATTTAACATTGAGAAATTCCTTTTCAAGATTCATGAGTAAAAGTAAGAGGTAAATGAAGTGCGACACGGCGCTGTAACCACGGGCTAGGGCGGTAACGTGGGTCATGCGTAATTGCTGTTATACGGTTCAGAATGAGTAAAATTTTTTCACTGCCGACTTGATCGCCCCATTCAATTGGACCAAATGGATAACCTAAACCAAGACGTACTGCGGCATTAATATCATCTACCGTGGCAACATTTTGCTGGGCAATATCACAGCCTAAATTAATCACCATTGCTAAAACGCGCTGTGCAACAAAGCCAATACTTTCAGCAATCATACTGACCAGATTTCCATCTAGATTGAAAATAGAGTGAGCTGCCTGACGATATTCAGGTTTAGTAATGAGTGATGGCATTAAGGTTCGATGCTTTGCAATGCCATAAAGCATGTCGATAGCCACGGTTTGCTCTGGATTAACGCCTAGGCGTGTAGCCGCTTGAGTCGTATCTTCGCCGTAACAAGCCAGTAAACATAAGCTATCTGTTTGAGGCTGGGTGTTGGTGTCTAAAGCAATATTTTGCTGAGTTAAATAATTTTCAAGCTGCTTTTTATCATCTAAAAAATCTGCCGCAATCCAAACTTTGGGATATTGCGCTAAACGCTCTACAAACTTCGCAGGTTGTTCACCTGTTTTTGAACCAGTTTCGTAGTTATAAAAACCTTGATTAACCTTACGTCCAAGTTGCTTGGCGTCTAGCATTTGCTTGGTCAGCGGGTTCGGTTTGTAGCGGGCTTCTTCATAATACTGATGATAAATCGACTCCATCACAGGATGAGAAACATCAAGGCCTGTTAAATCGAGTAATTCAAATGGCCCCATTCTAAAACCAACGCCGTCACGTAAAATTCGGTCAATTTCACTAATATCACAGACATTCTCGTTTAAAATTTTGAGCGCTTCGGTTCCATAAGCCCGACCTGCATGATTAATAATAAAGCCTGGTGTATCTTTTGCCACAACAGGGCGATGGCCAAATGCACGAGACAGATCGTTTAAGGCCTCAATAATAAGTAGGTCAGTTTTTAAACCACGAATCACTTCGACCACTTTCATGAGTGGAACTGGGTTAAAAAAGTGATAACCCACAACACGCTCAGGCTTTTTGCAATTTGCCGCAATGGCTGTAATAGACAGAGAAGACGTATTTGAAGCTAAAATGGTATTTTCTGAAACGACCTCTTCAAGCTGCTGCATCAAGCTTTGTTTGATGTCCAAACGTTCAACAATTGCTTCTACAATCAGGTCGCAATTTTTTAAATCTTCAATTTGCTGGGCAACAATTAAATGGCTATTTGCCGTTGCTGCTTGCTCAGGGGTAATTTTATTTTTGTCGACTAACTTCTGAAATGTCGCGGCAAGTTTTTCTTTAGCCTGTTCTGCTGCACCCGCTTTAGTATCATATAAATAAGTGGTATGACCTGACTGCGCGGCAATTTGAGCAATGCCGCTGCCCATAATACCGACACCAATCACAGCCATGCTTTGAATATCATAAGTCATGTCGATCATCCTGATGATTAATCTATATTTGAAATTAAACGGAAAAATAGGGTTTGAGGATTTAGGTTAAGCATTGTTTATCACCATCAATTGGTAAGATTTGACCTGAAATAGAGCGTCCGCTATCTGATGCTATAAATAGGCATAAATCTGCAATATGCTTTGGATTTACAAAATATTTGAGCGACTGATTTTTTAGTGCGTTTTGAGTCACTTCTTCAAGTGAGGTATGGGCTACCTCGGCACGAGCCTGTAATACACGTTGAACCCGATCACCATCAACAGCCCCCGGAAGAATAGCGTTAACCCGAATATTCTCTGCACCAAGTTCCATAGAAAGCGTTTTGGTAAAACCGATCAGCCCCCATTTTGAAGTGGAATAGGCCAAGCGGTATGGATAGCCTAAGCGACCTGCAATAGACGACATATTAATAATTACGCCTGCTTGTGCTTTCTTTAAATAGGGAATGGCTAACTGGGTAATTAAAAAAGTGCTATTCAGGTTTAAATTAATGACCGTATTCCAATCTTCAAAACTTAGTTCATCTGCGGCAACAGTCGGGCCTGAGATGCCTGTGTTATTGACTAAAATATCAATACCGCCAAGTTTTTGAACTGCTTGGCTAAACATCAGCTTAATTTGCTCATGATTAGCTAAATCACATGTGTATATGTGCAGCTTTGGGTAATCTTGCTGAAACTGTTCTAGGCTTTTAGCATTAATATCACAAATGAAAACTTCATCATGATTATTTAAAAATGCTTCGGCAATGCATCGTCCAATCCCTGAACCACCTGCACTAATCAATACTTTTCTGGTCATTTTCATTCCTTTGTTCTTATTGATTTAAATTATTTGCCTTGATAAGACGGTTTACGCTTTTCAATAAAAGCTTGAACGCCTTCATTTTTATCTTCGGTAGAAAACAATAACTGGAATGCTTTACGTTCTAGGGTTAGGCCTGCATTTAATGGAACGTCTTCACTCATAAGGGCGACTTCTTTAATTTGTTGCAGGGCAATTGGAGGCTTTTTGGCTAGGCTTTGTGCCATTTGAATTGCTGTTGGAATAGTTTGGTCGTCTTCTGTGACTTGTGAAACAAGACCAATGGTATAGGCTTCTTCTGCTTTCACCATGGCACCCGTCATAATCATGCGCATGGCATGAAACTTACCGACTGCCCGAAATAAACGTTGTGTACCACCAGCACCCGGCATTAAACCGACTTTAATTTCTGGTTGACCAAAAGTCGCACCCTTACCCGCAATAATAATGTCGGCATGCATTGCAAGTTCACAGCCACCACCTAATGCATAACCATTTACAGCGGCAATCACAGGTTTAGGACACTGCGCAATTGCGTTCCAATAACGTTCAGTGTGTCTTAATAACATTTCTGTTGAAGTTGCAGTTGCCATTTCTTTTAAATCGGCACCTGCGGCAAAAACTTCTTCACCACCCGTAAGCACAACTGCATTGATCTCATCATTAAAACTTAATTCGGTAAAAGCTTGAGCTAATTGTTTGCGAACTTCTGTATTGAGTGCATTTTTAGCATCAGGTCGGTTTATTTTTACTATGGCTACTTTTTGAATAGAAAAGTCGATTTCTACGAAATTGTTCCCTGTTGACACACTCATTTTTGAATTCCTTGTTTCGCATATCAAAACTATATTCCTTTTATGATGCTTATTTTGGAATTTATTTCAAGTCTTATTTAGTTGAATAGCTCATTTGTAAATCTATTTTGATTGTAAGTCATTGATATTGTGTGTTGGTCTATTTTTAAATTTCGTTTAACGAAATTAATTTTCAAAAAAGCTTGAATTTTGTATTTTTGTTCTCGTACTATGAAACACATTCGCAGTAAACAAGATTTAAAACATGGTATCCAGACAAGCTGGAGATGGCTGATGGGTGCGATGTAAATACATAAAAAGGGAGATCACAGATGATCCGTGATGAAGGGATGTTGGAGCAGTTACTTTCAACAATTCGAGATTTTGTAAAAAATGAATTGATCCCTCGTGAAAACGAAGTGGTAGAGAAAGACAAAATTCCGGATGACATTGTGCAGCAAATGCGTGAGCTTGGCTTATTCGGCCTCACAATTCCAGAAGAATATGGTGGCTTAGGCATCACCATGGAAGAAGAAGTAAGAGTCGCATTTGAACTTGGACAAACTTCACCAGCTTTTCGTTCTTTAATTGGCACCAATAACGGAATTGGTTCAAGTGCAATCTTGATTGATGGTACAGAAGAGCAAAAGCAAAAATATTTACCACGTTATGCAAGTGGTGAAATTATTGGTTCATTTTGTTTAACCGAGCCTGAATCTGGTTCTGATGCTGCCTCTTTAAAAACCAGTGCCGTAAAAGATGGCGATTTTTATGTGTTAAACGGTACCAAACGTTTTATTACCAACGCTCCCCATGCTGCAACTTTCACTGTAATGGCGCGAACGAATCCTGAAATTAAAGGGTCGGGTGGTATTTCAGCTTTTTTAGTAGAAGCCAACACACCAGGCATTACCTTGGGCAAAATTGACCAGAAAATGGGTCAAAAAGGTTCGCACACGTGCGACGTGATTTTTGAAAATTGTCGTGTACCTGCATCTGCTCTTATTGGTGGGGTAGAAGGTGTCGGTTTTAAAACGGCCATGAAAGTGCTTGATAAAGGGCGTTTGCATATTGGTGCATATAGTGTAGGCGTTGCCGAGCGCATGTTAAATGATGCACTTCATTATGCCATTGAGCGTAAACAGTTCGGCCAACCTATTGCGAACTTCCAGCTTATTCAAGCCATGCTTGCTGACTCAAAAGCTGAAATTTATGCCGCTAAATGTATGGTTCTAGATGCTGCTCGCCTACGTGATGCAGGACACAACGTCAGTACTGAAGCCTCATGTGCAAAAATGTTTGCAACGGAAATGTGTGGCCGCGTCGCAGATCGCTGTGTACAGATTCACGGTGGCGCTGGTTATATCAGTGAATATGCCATTGAGCGTTTTTATCGAGATGTCCGTTTGTTCCGCCTATATGAAGGAACCACGCAAGTTCAACAAATTATTATTGCTAAAAATATGATTAGGGAAGCTACAACCTAATAAAAAATTAAATGCCATGAGGCATTGGATGCCTCATGTTCCTCCTGAGGATATGGACATGACAACAGAAACAATTACACAAAATACGGCTAGCAATGAAGCTATTCAAACGCCGAAAAAGATTTGGATTACAGCATTTATATTCGCTTTTTTAACATTGTTGTGTGATGGGGCTGACTTAGGTTTTTTGGCATTAAGTCTGACTAGTCTTAAATCTGAGTTTCATTTAAGTGGTGTGCAAACTGGAACATTAGGTAGCTTAACACTTTTCGGTTCAGCAATTGGTGGCCTCATTGGTGGTTGGGCATGTGACCGTTTTGGACGGGTTCGCATTATTGTGTTCTTTATTGCTTATTCTTCAGTTTTAACCTGTGCACTTGGCTTTACTGACTCTTATATGCAATTTGCAGTTTTAAGAACATTTGGAGCGATGGGCTTAGGCGCACTTTATATTGCCTGTAATATTTTAATGTCAGAAATGGTTCCGACCAAACATCGTTCGACTGTTTTGGCAACCCTCATGACAGGTTATACCTTGGGTTCTTTACTCGCGACCTTATTGGCAGGACATATTATTCCTGAACATGGCTGGCGTTTTCTGTACTGGATTGCAATTACCCCTCTAGTGTTATCAGTTTTGATGCACTTTTGTGTGCCTGAACCTGAATCATGGAAAAAAGCCCGTCAATTAAAAACTTTAGAGGTGGCTCAAAGTACACACCCTAGAAAACGTCAAAATCCATATCTTGAGATTTTAAGAGATAAAAAACATGGCACCATGTTTGTGCTTTGGATTATCAGTACAGGTGCTTTGCAGTTCGGTTATTACGGCGTAAGTAACTGGTTACCGGCTTATTTAGAGTCCGATCTTGGCATCAAATTTAAAGAAATGGCCATGTATATGGTCGGTACCTTCCTGATTATGATGTTTGCCAAAGTGATTGCAGGGATCGTGGCAGATAAATTGGGTCGCCGTGCTGTGTTTGCATTTGGAACCATTGGTACAGCACTCTTTATTCCTGTCATTGTCTATTTAAATACACCTACCAATATTTTATGGATGATGCTGTTCTTTGGTTTCCTTTACGGTATTCCATACGCAATTAATGCCACGTATATGACGGAAAGTTTCCCAACTTCAATTCGTGGTTCAGCAGTGGGCGGTGCTTATAACATTGGTAAAGTGCTTTCAATTTTCTCTCCATTAACAATTGGTTATCTGTCTCAAAATGGTTCTATTGGCTTAGGACTTTTGGTGATGGCCGCTGCGTACTTTATCTGTGGCGTAATCCCGTTGTTATTTATTAAAGACCGACTATTTAACCCGCAAAAGGCAGAGTGACAGATCAATCTGTCACCTTAAATTAAGGATGAAAAGGGACAAGTGAGATGATAAATAAAATCACCAGTGACATTGAACCAATTTTAAAAGCTATTCCTGATGGAGCAACCATCATGACGGGCGGATTCGGTGTTACAGGGCAACCTGCTGAATTAATTGAGGCCTTAATTGATTTAGGAAAAAAAGAACTCACGATTGTAAATAACAATGCAGCTTCTGGTGACCGTGGTTTAACAAATCTGATTATTGCTGGCTGTGTAAAAAAAATGATTTGTTCGTTTCCAAAATCTGCTGGATCAACCGTTTTTCAAGATTTATATCGTGCGGGAAAAATCGAGTTGGAACTGGTTCCGCAAGGTAATTTGGCTTGTCGTATTCAGGCTGCGGGTGCAGGTTTGGGTGCTATTTTTACTCCGACTGGTTATGGCACTAAAGTTGCCGAAGGTAAAGAAACCAGAACCATTAATGGTAAAAATTACGTACTTGAATATCCACTTGAAGCTGACTTTGCATTGATCTATGCCGATAAAGCCGACCGCTGGGGTAATTTAACCTACCGTAAAGCGGCCCGTAATTTTGGGCCAATTATGGCAAAAGCTGCCAAGACCACGATTGTTCAAGTCAATGACACCGTAGAGCTAGGAACGCTTGACCCAGAGTGCATTATTACACCGGGAATTTTTGTACAGCACGTTGTAAAAGTAGGAGATATCTAATGTCAGTTCAAAAACGTTCTCGTGAAGATATTGCCAAACTCATTGCCAATGATATTCCCGAAGGTTCTTATGTCAATTTAGGTATTGGCTTACCGACCAACGTTGCTAAGTTTCTGCCAAAAGACAAAGAAATCTTTTTACATTCGGAAAATGGTGTTTTGGCTTTTGGTCCACCGCCACAACCGGGTGAAGAAGATGAAGATTTAGTCAATGCTGGCAAAGAACTCGTGACTTTGTTAGACGGTGGATGCTTTATGCATCATGGTGACTCATTTGACATCATGCGTGGCGGTCATTTAGACATTTGCGTGATTGGGGCTTTTCAAGTTGCTGTAAATGGAGACTTGGCAAATTGGCATACTGGTAAAGCAGATGATGTCCCAGCCGTAGGCGGTGCTATGGATCTGGCTGTCGGTGCTAAAACGATTTATGTCTACATGGAACATGTCACCAAAAAAGGTGAGTCCAAAATTGTAAAAGAGCTTACATACCCAATGACGGGTGAGCAGTGTGTAAACCGTATTTATACCGATTTATGCATTATTGAACTCAAAGACCAAAAAGCTTATGTCACGGAAATGGTAGAAGGCTTAACTTTCGATGAATTACAGGCAGTCACAGACTGTGAGCTGATAGATGCACGTGTAGCCTAAATTACACACGGAAAAACGCTTCTTTAAGGATTAAAAGATGAAAAAATTAATTTTAGCTGCAGCTTGCGCTGCGGCTTCAGGGACTATTTTTGCAAATTCTTCAGATATAACAGAACAAAGAATTAATTTGCTAGAAACCGAGCTGCAAAAATTAAAAGCAGACCTTGCCGCTCAAAAAGAAACTCAAAATAATTTACAAGTCAAACAGGTAAAAATTGAAGAAAACATCGAAAAAAATAAAACGATTGAACCTGCTAAACCTATTGCTCCGTCATGGGTGACTTGGACGGATAATGTGAAGGTATATGGTATTGCCCGTATTGATGCAGCGGTCGATTTTAAGTCATCACCTGACTCGGGTGGTCGAACAACAAGCAGTCTGTATCGAACACCTTTTGAAAGTGATAAACGTTCTAATCATGCGCGTTCCGATGCCATGATTAATGCAAGCCGAATTGGTGTTTATTTTAATAGCCCAAATAAAGCTGTTACGGGAAATATTGAAGCCGATTTCTTTGATAGCTCTAACATGGGAACGGGTGATGGGAAATTCCGTATCCGCCATGCATTTTTTACTTATAAAGATTGGACCTTTGGTCAAACATGGTCACTCATGTCCAATATGGAAACCCGTACAGAAGCAGTCGACTACACGCAATTTGTGGGAACCTCATATACACGTACTCCGCAAATTCGTTATGACTGGAAAATCGATGCCAATAATGATTTAAAAGTAGCTCTAGAATATACAGGGTCTAGAGTTTCAGCACTGCCATCTTTAACGGGTCGCTATTCTTTTAAACAAGGGCCTTTAACTGCACTTGCTCAAGGTTTTATTAATGAGAAATCAGCAGATGTAGCAACTGCCACGGTTAAAAAAGTAAGTTGGGGTGCAGGAGGTGGCTTAAAATATCAATTAACGCCACAACAATCGGTACAAGCGAATTATCAATATATTGTCGGTGATCAAAAGTTTATGCCGTACACCACGCAAAGTGGCTTGGCAAATTCGACAAGTTTAAATGCAGCGGGTGATTTTTCTTTAAATGAAGATAAAACAGATTTAGTGATGAATAAGTTGAATAGCGTAAATATTGGTTATTCATATAAATTCAATGAACAATGGCGTGCAAACTTATCGGCTTCAATGTTTGATTATGATGATGATACAGCTTATGCAAAACTCAATCCGGATGCCAATAAGCGTTTAATTGACTATGCAGCTAACGTCTTTTATTCACCGATTGAACAAATGGATATTGGTATGGAATATCATCAAGGCAAGCGAGAAGTTTTTGATGGCAGAACCGCTGACGTGTCACGTGTAAACTTTGTGTCGATGTATAAATTTTAAAATAGGGCGTAATTAAAAATGGAAAAAATAGTTGAGCCCAATGCAGAAAATATACTGTCAAAAAGCTTTATTTTTATCATGGCAATGACATGTGGAATTTGTGCGGGTTCAAACTATTATAACCAGCCCTTAATCTATTCAATTGCTGAAGCATTAAAAGTAAATGCCGATCAAGTGGCTTTAACCATTGTCATTAGCCAACTGTCCTATGCCGTTGGCCTTTTTATATTGGTTCCTTTAGGCGACTTTTTTGAAAAGCGTAGTTATATTTGTTTGCTCATGTGTTGTACGGGCTTTGCACAGGTGGGGCTTTCACTCAGCCAAACCTTGCCAGCTTTATATGGCTTTACTTTTTTAGCGACATTCTTTTCTATTGCGACTCAAGTTCTAGTTCCTTTCGCTGCAGGTTTAGCTGGCCCGCAAAAAAGTCCACAAGTTGTGGGTACTCTCATGAGTGGTTTGTTCTTAGGGATTTTATTGGCGCGCTCTATTGCTGGCTTACTTTCTACAGTTTGGTCTTGGCATGCGGTCTATTTAATTAGTGGAATCGTCATTTTAATTTTTGCTGGGGTGATGTGGACAAAGTTACCAATTGCACGTAAGTCGCACCAACTCAATATTCTACAGATTTATGGTTCGCTATTTTCATTAGCTGTTCATCAACCTCATTTGCTACGCCGTGGTTTGGCAGGGGGAATTGGCTTTGGTATTTTGGCGCTCATTTTTACCACCATGACTTTTATTTTGGCGAATGCACCGTATCACTTTAATGATTTTCAAATTGGTTTATTTGGAATTGTTGGATTGGCTGGCGTATTTGCAACGCCTTGGGCGGGTAAGAAAATTGCGGCGGGACTTGAAAATAAAATTGCTGTGATTTGTATGGTGTTATTAATTAGTGCGTGGATTCCTCTATTTTTTGCACAGCAATCTTTAGTGGCGTATGCAGTCGGTGTGATCATGGCATATTTTGGATTATCGGCATTTCATGTGTTGAACCAAAATCTGGTCTACCGAATTTCTGCAGAAGCTCGTTCCCGTATTAATTCAATCTATATGACTCTATATTTTGGTGGAGCTGCCTTAGGTTCTTTTATTGCAGTGTATGCATGGAAGCATTGGGGCTGGGAAGCATGTGCCGCTTTAGGTTTAGCAATGGCAATATTAAGTTTTATGATTGATCGCTTAGATTTTTATGAAATGGGCAAGCTTGCAAAGCAAGAAAAAGCTCCATAAAGAGGAGCTTAGATATTTTATTATTTTCGAATAATCATTAAGGTTGCCGAGGCAAAGGCATATACTTTGCCATTTTCATCTACGATTTTACCTTCGGTACTAATAATATTGCGTCCCGCATTAATTAATTCGGCTGTCGCATAGTAAGACGTGTCAACTTGCATGGGGCGAATCATTTTTACATTTAAATCAATAGTTCCATAGCCAACCCCATGTTCAAGTAAGGTATGAGCTGCACTGCCTGTAGCGGTGTCTAGCGCTGTCGCGCAAAAACCGCCGTGTACACCGCCTTGTATATTCCGATGTTCTTTGCGAGGAGTAACTTTATACGTTGCTTTACCTTCGGACACCTCTACGAGTTCCATCGGTATGGTGTGAGCCATAGGTGAGGGTGAAACTTCACAATTTTTTAAAGCGGTTAAAAACTCAAGACCTGTGTATTTCGGGCTTTCCATGAATCGTCCTTGGATGATTAAGCAATGTAATCACCATACTATAAATTGAATTTTTACGGAATAAAATTTTGCAATACAAAATTTAAATTTATTCTTGTTAAGTGAACCTAATTACTTTTTATTTCATGTTTATATTTAAAACATATACTTATATTTCATGATTATTATTGAGTTGTAATAATTATATTAAATTAGTGAAAATATATTTTGCTATAAGAAATTTTTTGATATTTTGGTGAAGTTGAAATAATAAAAGTCCATTTTAAGGAAAAAACGATATCTGCCTCTCTCACCGGCAGTATCGTGGAAGGGAAAAACTATGCCTTTATATAAAGCTCCATTACGTGACATGCAATTTGTGCTGCATGAAATGCTTCAAACAGAACAGAACTACCAAGGTTTAAGCAAATATCAGGAAAGCGTAAATCGAGAGTTAATTGATCAATATTTAGAGGCGGCAGCAGATTTTTGTGAAAATGAGTTGGCGCCCATAAATCAAAATGGCGATCAGGAAGGATGCCATTTAAATCAAGGCGTGGTGACAACTCCGAAAGGTTTTAAAGAAGCCTACCAAAAATATGCCGAGCTTGGATTCACTTCACTAACGGCTAACCCTGAATATGGCGGACAAGGCTTACCGACTTTATTACGGATTGCCATTTCCGAAATGTTATGTGGTTCTAATTGGGCTTGGGCGATGTATCCGGGACTGTCACATGGCGCAATGAGAACAATTGAGCATCATGGAACCGAGCAACAAAAACAAAAGTTTTTAACTAAACTCATTAGTGGTGTTTGGACGGGAACCATGTGTTTAACCGAATCACATGCGGGCTCAGACCTCGGTTTAATTAGAACAAAAGCAGAACCAAATCCGGATGGTAGTTACTCAATTACAGGTGAAAAGATTTTTATCTCGGCGGGTGAACATGACCTTTCTGAAAATATTATTCATATTGTTTTAGCTCGGTTGCCTCAAGCACCGGCAGGGACTAAAGGTATTTCTTTATTTATTGTGCCTAAATTTAATGTGAGTGATGATGGGAATTTAGAGGACCGTAATAAAGTCGTCTGTAGTGCCATTGAACATAAAATGGGTATTCATGGCAACGCGACGTGTGTGCTTAATTTTGATGGTGCAAAAGGTTATTTGATTGGTCCGGAAAATCGTGGCCTAAATTGTATGTTTACCTTTATGAATACGGCGCGTATTGGAACTGCGGTACAGGGACTGGCAGCTTCTGAAATTTCATTTCAAGGGGCATTAAATTATGCCAAAGAGCGACTCGCTATGCGTTCGTTATCTGGCCCCAAATATCCAGAAAAAAATGCTGACCCAATTATTGTGCATCCCGCTGTGCGTTCGATGTTGATGACCCAAAAAGCTTTTTCTGAAGGTGGTCGTGCACTGGCTTACTTTCTAGCTCAGCATGTCGATATTGTGGAAAGTTCAGCCGATCAGGAGCAACAAAAACAATCTGATGAGTTACTCGCTTTTTTAACACCAATTGCTAAAGCTTTTTTAACCGAGTCTGGCAATGAATCTGCAAAACATGGTGTTCAGGTGTTTGGCGGCCATGGCTTTATTGTTGAGCATGGAATGGAGCAAATTGTACGCGATGCACGGATTTCAACATTGTATGAGGGAACAACCGAAATCCAGTCTTTAGATCTGCTTGCACGTAAAGTCCTCAAGTCAGAAGGTAAACTTTTAAAGAATATGACTGGTTTAATTGATCAATTTATTAGTCAACAGCAAGCCAATGAAGTGCTTAAATCTTATTTAGAAAAATTAGCTGACCTTAAACAACAATGGTTGTCACTAACTAAAACGATTGCCGAGAAAGCGAAGCACAACCCTGAAGAAATTGGTGCAGCTTCGGTCGATTATCTTTATTTTTCTAGTTACGTCGTCTTTGCTTATCTTTGGGCTCGAATGGCACAAGTTGCCCATGAAAGATTAGAGGCAGGTACACAAGAGGAAGCTTTCTATAAAGCGAAGTTAACAACAGCTAAGTTTTTCTATCAAAAACTTCTGCATCGGACACAAAGCCATGCTGCTTCTATTGAGTCTGGAGCTGAATCGGTCATGGAGCTCGACCAAGATGCTTTTGCATTTTAGTGAATCGTCATTTTTAGGATCACTGGGTGAAATTTAAATGTTTGATTTTACCCAGTGATTAAATTTGTAACTTTAGACTCATGAGTTTTTGGTAGGAAAAACCAATTTAGCCAAAGAAATAGATGGTTAACATAAGCATTAAAACGTGAATTTTCATTAAATATTGATGTTGGATAAGGACTATGGAAAGAAAGTCATGAATGCTTATTATCAATTAATAGATAGAACAATTGGCTCTCAATGTGAAGTAATTGCTCGTTATTGTTCAACTGTTCATGCACAAGGGGCATGGAACCCTCATGAACAGCATATGGCACCTGCAAGTGGGGTTATTGCTGCAGAGTTAGAGCAATTTTCACCACGACAAGATATGCGAATTGGTCGAATTAGTTTTGATATTTTCGGCTTGATTGCATTTGGTGAATTTACCATTAAGACACAAGTGATTCGTGCTGGAAAAACTATTGAATTGATTGAAGCCGAAATGCAAGCACAAGGCAAAACTTGCATTGTGGCTAGAGCATGGCGCATGTGTACTCAAGATAGCTCAGATATTGCTGGGCTTGAAGATCGGCCTGTCCATCATCCAGATACCTTTACAGAGTGGAAGGGTATGAAAAGATGGCCGGGTGGTTTTATTCAAACGCTAGTAACTAAAACTGACGATCAACATCGTGCGGGCAAAGGCATTGTTTGGCTCAATAATGATAACGAAATCATTGAAGGACAGCCAACGACAGATTTTGCACATTTGATTGGCATGGTAGATACCGCAAACGGAATTGTACCTAGACAAGAAGGTGAATTTACGTGGGGCTTTCCAAATCTTGATTTGCAAATTCACATGCACCGCTATCCGCAAGGTAAATGGTTGGGTTTGGAAACCGTTCAGCAATATGGTTCGGATGGCATTGGCTTAACGAGTGCTGTTTTACATGATGTATATGGCCCATTTGGACGAAGCGAACAAATTTTGACTTTACGTAAAATGGCTAAATAAATATGCGACCCAATAAAAAAGTCATCTCTAAGGATGACTTTTTTATTATAGGACTAAATTTTTAACTGCGAACTTTAATCAGTGTTGGTGTAAGTTCATCCCAACGAGCTTTTGCAGCATCCATTGCTTTCATTTTGATATGGCCATAACCACGAACTTCTGCTGGTAATTTTGCAATTTGTTCAGCAACTGCCAAGTTGTGATTGTTTGGTGCTTCAACAAGTGCTTCAACGAAAGTAATATAACGATCACGCCATGCTTGTTCATGTTGACGCTCTTCTTGACGCGCAAATGGGTCAAGGAAAGTCTCACGAAGCCATTGTAAGCGGGCAAGCATCATCATTGGGAAGCGCATCCAGTAACCAAACGCACGTTTACGAACATTTTTCAGACCACCGAGTAAGGCGGGTGGAGCAAGATGGTAAGTTAAACGTAGGTCTTTACCAAACTGTGTTTCAATCGATTCTTTGAAGCTTTTGCCTGTTAAAAGACGTGCAACTTCATATTCATCTTTATACGCCATAACTCTGTATAGCTGAGTCGCAATCGTACCTGTTAATTCTTCTGGTAACTTTTTAGCTGCCAGCTCTACAAGCGTACGGTATTTAGTCGCATACGCGTCATTCCAATACTCTGTTAGACGAGCAGAGCGGTCTTCAACAAGTTCAGCCAAAGTTTGCGGCGTTTTTGTTTTTGGCATTGCTGCAAGTAGACGAGCAGCTAACGTTGGATCACTTGCAAGGTGACAACCCACACGGAAAGCTTCAAGGTTCTTTTCAACAGCCGTACCATTTAACTTAATTGCTTTTTCAATGCTTTCACGTAATAACGGGATACGACCAGATTGCCACGCCATACCGAGTAACAACTGATTTGTATAAATTGCATCACCTAAGAGTTGTGTTGCAATGCGAGCTGCTGGCAGAGAAACAAGTTGACCTTGATGAACACGAACACGGAGACGATCAATTAAATCGGTAATTGGCGCAAACCAGTCACGAGATTTAATAAATTCAGAAGTAGGAGTGCTGTCTTCATTTACAATAACCAAAGCATCATCTCTTAAGCGAGAAAGAGCTGCACTACCACCTGCGACTACGGCATCGGCACCAATCAATAATTCACATTGACCTGCCGGAATTTTAGTAGAAGAAATTTGCTCATCAGTTGCTGCAAGTTGTACATATGAATAAACCGTACCGCCTTTTTGGGCAAGTCCAGCCATGTCCATGACACGTGTTGCTTTGCCTTCTAGGTGAGCTGCCATACCAAGTAGTGCACCAACAGTCACAACACCTGTACCACCAATACCACCGACCATAATACGACTTGGAACATCATATAATTGAGGAATGATTGGTGAGGTAGGCCAGCCTGCGCTAATTCCTTCAAATTTAGCAGGGCGTTTCATATCACGTGTATGAACAGTCACAAAACTTGGGCAGAACCCTTCAGCACAAGTAAAGTCTTTATTACAGCTACTTTGGTTAATTTGACGTTTAGTGCCTAACGCAGTCTCTACAGGTTCAATAGATAAGCAATTTGATTTTTTCGAACAGTCGCCACAGCCTTCGCAAATATCGCTGTTGATGTATAGACGTTCGGCTGGGTCAGGATATGCATCACGTTTACGGCGACGGCGTTTTTCACTTGCACAAGTTTGTACATAAATTAAAGCGGTTACACCTGAAACTTCACGCAATTCACGTTGAACGGCATCGAGTTCATTGCGGTGGCGAATTTCCACGCCTGGTGCAATGCCATCTTCTTCGTTTAATAGTTTAACTTCATCAGTCACAATGACTTGTTTTTTAATACCTTCGGCATCGAGCTGGCGCGTTAACTGTGCAACGCTCAAATGTCCATCTACATGTTGACCACCTGTCATCGCAACAGCATCGTTGTAGAGGATTTTGTAGGTAATATTAATTTTTGCAGCAATAGACTGACGAATTGCTAAGTAACCTGAGTGGAAATAAGTTCCATCACCAAGGTTAGCGAAAATATGTTTTTCATTGGTAAAGTGCGATGCACCCGCCCAACTTACACCTTCACCGCCCATTTGCGAGAACGTTTCTGTACCACGGTCAAGTGAAACGGCAATATAGTGGCAACCAATACCACCGAGTGCGCGGCTACCTTCAGGGACGACTGTTGATGAGTTATGTGGGCAACCACTACAGAAATACGGTTTACGTTCAGCAAGATCAATGACACGTTTTGATTCTTGCTCTGCTTTTAGCAGTAAGTCGATTCTACTTTGAATTTGTACTTTTAAGCTTTCTGGAATATCTAATTTTAAGAAGCGTGCAGCCAGCATTTTTGCAATCGGTTCAGGCTGGTACTCATAGTGACCAATGAGTGGGGCTTCTTCAATTGAGGTACTCCATTCACCTTTACCATCGGTTGCTTTACCAATCACATGTGGACGTTTGTCATCAGGAAGTGAGTACAGCTCATCCTTAATTTGTGTTTCAATAATTGGACGTTTTTCTTCAATAACGATCAGTTCTTGCAAGCCTTCGGCAAACTCACGAACGCCTTGAGGTTCTAAAGGCCAAATCAGACCAACTTGATAAACACGTAGCCCAAGCTGCTGAGCAGTTTCATCTTCAATACCTAAAATGCGTAAGGCTTCAATTGTATCTAAATAACCTTTACCACTTGCGGCAATACCAATACGGGCATTTTCACAAGGCCATGTAACGGTATTGATTTTATTGGCACGGGCATAGGCCAAAACAGCAGGTAAGCGATATTTATAAAGACGTTCTTCTTGCTGAATTCCGTGATCTGGCCAACGAATATTAACGCCGTCGGCAGGGAAATTAACGTCTTTTGGTATAACAGGGGTGACTCGGTCTAGATCAACATGAACTGAAGCGGAAGTTTCTACAATTTCACTGACCAGTTTCATTGAAGACCAGAGACCAGAAAAACGTGAAATAGCAATGGCGTGAACACCAAAGTCTAAAATTTGTTGAACGGATGTTGGATAGAAAATTGGAATACCGCAACCAATCATGACATGTTCGGATTGGTGAGGGATTGTAGAAGATTTACATGAGTGGTCATCACCAAATAAAGCAACGACACCACCACGTTCAGAGGTACCAGCTAAGTTAGCATGGCGGAGTACATCGCCTGAACGATCAACACCCGGGCCTTTACCATACCACCATGAAGACACTCCATCATATTTGCCTTGACCTGAAAGGTTAACTTGTTGAGTACCCCAAATTGCGGTAGCAGCCAAGTCTTCATTTACGCCAGGTTGAAATACGACATTATGGGATTTAAGTAATCCTTCAACTTGCCAAAGGAAACTATCATAGTTACCAACAGGGGAGCCGCGATAACCAGAAATAAAACCAGCAGTATGATAACCATTAATGGCGTCACGGCGAGTTTGGGCAAGAGGCAACCGAACAAGCGCCTGAATACCCGTCATATATGCTGTACCGTTATCACTTACATATTTATCTTCAAGTGACACATCCTTTGTTGCAATAATATTTGGAGTGACTTTTGTAGCTATATTCATTTATATCTCCTTAGAATTTTTAGTAGCTCGGACTACTTTCTTTTTTCAACATCCAGTTGAATATTTGGAGCAAGTGACATACAAAATAAAAAGAATCGGTTCCTCTTCTTAAAAAAGAATTAGTGCCAATGTATGTACATTTAGTCATTGTGGTTGATCTAAACTGGTGCAACAATCCGTAATTTAGGAAAAGATATTTACGTTATGCGCAAAAATCTCGATGGTGGACTTTTGCATGCCATGCATGCATTCCTGAAAGTGATTGATAGCGGGAGTTTCACAGCAGCAGCTGAGCAGATGGATCTGACCACAGCACAGGTTTCACGTCTTATCAGCGAGCTAGAAACACGCTTAGGTACAAAACTAATACAACGATCGACCCGTCAGCAGTCACTAACCGATATTGGTGCGGCTTATGCAGAACGTTGTCGTCAAGTGATTTCAATGGTGGATGAGGCCGAATCAGAAGTCGCTGGAACTGCTTCAAAACCGAAAGGACGTTTGCGTGTATTAAGCATGGGAAGTTTTGGGCATCACTATGTTTTTCCAGTCATGGCCGAATTTTGCAAAAATTACCCTGAACTAACCGTGGAATATACGACCTCACAATACGTTCCAGACCTGTTAGCAAAAGGGGTTGATGTCAGTCTATATCTCACTGAATCATTAACAGACTCTCGTTTTGTTGCACGTAGAATTGGTACTATTTTTTCTGTTTTATGTGCTTCACCTGCATACCTCGAGAAACATGGTGTACCGAATTCTCCAGAAGACTTAAAAAATCATGCCTGTTTACGCTTGGTAAACCCGTCTATTACTCCAGATTGGCACCTATTAAATGCCAAAGGTGAGTCTTGCCAAATCGATATTGGTGGGCAACTCATTGCAGATAACCCTGAGTTATTGTTAGATGTGGTGCAGCAAGATATGGGAATTGCATTATTACCGATGTTTTCGGCTTTAGATGCGGTTCAAAATGGAAGATTATGTCATATCTTGCCAGAGTGGCGTTCGCCCGATATTGGGGTATATACCTTATTACCTTCACGCCATTTTATTGATGCTAAAACACGCGCATGGTTGGATTGGGTAGAAGAATATATTTCACCAAGAATTGAAATGGATGCTTCTTATTTTTATAAATAATGAGATAAATTTTTAAGGACTACAATTGAAAAAGGATGAAGAATAATACGGATTAGAATAAAAATAGGGTAAAGAATGCTTCTGTTGAGAGAGGCATTTAATACAAAGATAAATAATAGATTTTAAATAAAATGTGCAAAGAGATTTAATCCCAATTCCGGAACGGAATGAGATAGAGACTAGACATAATGATCTGGTACTCGGCCTAATATTAAGCCTTATACCAGAAGTTAAGCTATTTTAATTTATTGTTACGCACACTTGGTTTGCCAATAAGCATTTGCATAATTCGACAAGCTTTTTCGGTTTAATACATTGCTAATATTTTGGCTGGCTTGCATCAGTTTTTCTAAGTCAATGCCAGTTTCAAATCCCATGTGTGAAAGCAAATAAAACAGATCTTCGGTCGATACATTGCCAGAGGCGCCTTTGGCATAAGGACAACCACCAAGTCCTGCAAGGGACGAATCAAAAACTCGAATCCCTTGCTGTAGAGACTGATAAATATTGGCAATCGCCATGCCATAGGTGTTGTGGAAATGCCCAGCTAAGACCTTGCTGTCAAGTTCAGCGAGACAAGCTTGCCAAACCTTTTGAACTCGATCTGGTGTTGCCGTACCAATGGTTTCACCTAAAGATACTTCATAGCAGCCCATGTCATAGAGCCGCTTAACAACTTTCACCACTTGCTCAGGTGCAATTGCGCCTTCATAAGGACAATCGACAATACAAGAGACATAACCGCGTACACGGATGTTATGGGCTTTTGCCGCTGCCATGACATCACTAAACTTCTCAAAGCTTTCATCAATAGAGCAATTAATATTTTTACGAGTAAAGCTTTCAGAAGCTGCGGTAAATACTGCAACTTCTTTGCATCCTACCGCTTGAGCAGTTTCAAAACCTTTAATATTGGGCGTGAGCAGGCTAAATTGCACATTGGCTGTTTGGGGTAATTGCTCAAATAGCTCATCACTTTGAGCCATTTGCGGCACCCATTTTGCCGAGACGCATGAACCCACTTCAATCGATTTTAGGCCAGCACCAATTAGGTCCTTAATAAAGTCTAAGCGTTGTTCGACGGTTAAAGCCTGCTTCTCGTTTTGGAGGCCATCTCTGGGACCGACCTCCACGATTTTGACAAACTCACTCATGCAACTTCCTCCTGAGCAGGCTGAAATTCCACAAGCTCATCGCCAGCTTTGACCTGATCGCCAACTTGGAAATATGAATCTACAATCAAGCCGTCTTTAGGGGCACGAATGGTATATTCCATCTTCATCGCTTCAAGCGTCATTAAAATATCGTCTTTCTTCACGCTATGATTTGCACTTACTAGCACTTGAGTGACTACACCCGGCATTGGTGCTTTAAGGTGACCTTCGTCAGCTTGGCTATCTGCTTGATTAAAGTCTTGACGGATATAAGCAAACTTATAGCTTTGTCCATTTTTGAATAAGGTGATGCCTTGCTGACTTTGATTAAAAGACAGCTTTTGCTGAGTACCATTAATTTTAATAGACGCGGTGTGGGCATCAATCAACTCACCCGAAATCGGGTAGCTTTGACCGTTATATTCTGCGGTGAATTCACCTTCATTTGAGGCAAACTTGATTTGGATATTTTGGTTTAAATAGTTCAGTTTAATACTGTGCTGATAAGCAATATTTAAACGCCAAAGTGGTTGAGCCTGCCAAAGCTGTTTTTGGCTTGAGCTGTTGTTATTAAGTTTACTTAGAAACTCAATAAATGCCGCTGCCACCACAAGTTCTGGTTTGATTTCTTCAGGACTAAACAAGAAGTTTTGTTCACGTTGAATCAGGTTGGTATCAAGCTTGGCTTGTTTAAACGATTCGCTACGAACAATCTTTTCCAGAAAGGCAATGTTGTTGCCTAAGCCATCTACATGGAATTGGCTTAACGCGTGTTGCATTTGAATAAGTGCAGCTTCACGGTTTTTACCCCATACGATGAGTTTGGCAATCATTGGGTCGTAATACGTTGTGATTTCATCGCCTTCGACAATACCGCTATCTACACGTACATATTGGTTTTGAGTTGGGTAGTGTAGATAGTCAATTTTACCAATGGCAGGTAAAAAGCCTTTTTCAGGTTCTTCTGCGTAGATACGTGCTTCGAGTGCATGTCCGTGAATGTGTAATTCGTTTTGTAGTTTAGGTAAAGGTTCGCCATAAGCCACACGAAGTTGCCATTCAACAAGGTCTTCACCTGTAATCATTTCGGTGACAGGGTGCTCGACTTGTAAGCGCGTATTCATTTCCATGAAATACGCCGTACCATCTTGTTCCACAATAAACTCAACCGTACCTGCGCCGACATAATCTACCGCACGTGCAGCATCAATTGCAGCTTGGCGCATTGCATTGAGCTTTTCGCTGGGCATTTGTGGAGCAGGGGCTTCTTCTAGCACTTTTTGATGGCGACGCTGTACCGAACAATCACGTTCAAACAAATGCACATAGTTGCCATGCGTGTCACCAAACACTTGCACTTCAATATGACGCGGTTGAATCACATAACGCTCAATCAAGACATCATCATTACCAAAGCTCGATTTGGCTTCACGTTTACAAGAGGCTAAGGCATGCAGAAAATCTTCACTGCGTTCAACCAGACTCATGCCTTTACCACCACCGCCGGCACTGGCTTTAATTAAAACTGGATAGCCAATTTGGTCGGCCTGTTGTTTTAAAAATTCGGCATCTTGGTTGGTTCCGTGATAACCCGGTGTTAATGGTACACCTGCTTTTTCCATTAGAGATTTAGAGGTGGCCTTTAAACCCATTGCTAAAATGGCATCCACTGGTGGGCCAATAAAGCAAATATTGTGTTGTTGGCAAGCAAGCGCAAATTGGTCATTTTCTGATAAAAAACCGTAACCCGGATGAATCGCTTGGCTGCCTGTATCAATTGCTGCCTGAATAATACGGTCAGCTTGTAAATAACTTTGCGTTGCAGGGGACTGACCAATATAGATGGCTTCATCGGCAAGTTTGACGTGTTGTGCATTTGCATCTGCATCGGAGTAAACAGCAACTGTTGCGATACCTAATTTTTTGGCTGTACGAATCACACGACAGGCAATCTCGCCACGGTTCGCAATTAAAATCTTTTCAAACATGATGATCGTCCTTAATTATTGTTATTTGAGTTAGAAACCCACGCAGGCTGTTGTTTATTTAAAAAGGCGCTTAGTCCTTCTTTTGCCTCGCTGCCTTGACGAACTTGAGCAATATGATGCGCCGTTTGTTGCAGCAAGTCATTGCTCATGGTTTGGTTACTTACCATTTGAATGAGTTCCTTTGATGCTGCTTGAGCGTATGGGCCACCGAGTAATAGAGCATCAATAATTTCTTGAACTTTTCTGTCTAAGTCTTCTGCATCTGCAACTTCGTGTGCCAAGCCAATTTGTTTAGCATCACGTGCTGAAATTCTCTCAGCTGTCAAGAAGTAACGAGAAGCTTGTCGTGCACCAATTGCACGGATCACATAGGGACTAATGGTAGAAGGAGCAAGACCTAAACGTACTTCAGAAGTTGCAAATTTAGCGTCAGTACTGGCAATGCAAATATCACAAGCTGATGCCAAACCCATACCGCCACCAAAGGCAATGCCATGCACACGAGCAATAGTCGGTTGCTTAAGCGTTGCAAGTGCATCTAACATTTGTGCAAGTTTCAATGCATCTGCTTCATTTTCTGCTGAAGATGCCTGACCCGCCTGTTTCATCCAGTTCAGGTCAGCACCTGCCGAAAAGCTTTTGCCGCGACCCGCTAGGACTACCACACGTATATCATCACGTGTATTAATTTGCTTAAAACAAGCATGTAACTCTTCAATAACTGTTGTATTAAAGGCATTGTGCAATTCAGGGCGATTCAGCCAAACATAGGCAACTTGACCTTGTTGTTCGAGTTGTAAAAATTGATAGCTCATATACACCTCTTACATGCGGAATACGCCAAATTTGGTTGGCTGGATTGGGGCATTCATAGCAGCGGCAAGACTTAAACCAAGTACCTGACGAGTTTGAGCTGGGTCAATTACACCATCATCCCAAAGGCGGGCAGAAGCATAGTACGGATGGCCTTGGCGCTCGTATTGTTCACGAATTGGTTGTTTAAACTCATCTTCCTCTTGCGCTGACCACTCTGCACCTTTTTGCTCAATTTGATCACGTTTTAAGGTTGAGAGTACGCTTGCTGCTTGCTCGCCACCCATCACTGAAATACGAGAGTTCGGCCAAGTCCATAAAAAGCGCGGTGAATAAGCACGGCCACACATCCCGTAGTTACCTGCACCAAAAGAACCACCAATAATCAGGGTGAGTTTAGGTACATTTGCAGTCGCAACTGCCATCACCAATTTGGCACCATTTTTTGCAATGCCTTCATTTTCATACTGACGGCCAACCATAAAGCCCGTAATATTTTGCAAAAATAACAATGGAATATTGCGCTGTGTGCATAGCTCAATAAAGTGTGCACCTTTTTGTGCAGACTCTGAAAATAAAATCCCGTTATTGGCAATAATGCCGACTGGCATACCGTAAAGCGAAGCAAATCCAGTAATCAGTGTTGAACCGAAGCGAGCTTTAAACTCATCAAAACGCGAGCCGTCTACAATACGCGCAATGACTTCGCGAATGTCAAAAGGCTTACGTGCATCACTTGGCACCACACCATAGAGTTCCGATGCATCAAACAGCGGTTCATCAACTTGTTTACTTAAGTCATTTGGCTTTTTATTGAGGTTAGCAACAATGTTCCGTGCAATCGCAATTGCATGTTCATCATTTTCAGCTAAATGGTCAGCTACACCTGAAAGACGTGTGTGTACATCGCCACCGCCTAAGTCTTCACTGCTCACCACTTCGCCTGTTGCAGCTTTTACAAGTGGAGGGCCACCTAAGAAAATCGTACCCTGATTACGTACAATAATGGTTTCATCAGACATGGCAGGTACATAAGCCCCACCTGCGGTACAGCTCCCCATCACCACAGCAATTTGAGCAATCCCTAGGCTCGACATACGTGCCTGATTATAGAAAATACGCCCGAAGTGATCGCGGTCTGGGAAGACTTCATCTTGCATTGGTAAATAGGCACCGCCTGAATCTACCAAATAAATACAAGGCAAGTGATTTTGTTCAGCAATTTCTTGTGCGCGTAAATGTTTTTTAACCGTAAGGGGATAATACGTACCGCCTTTAACCGTTGCATCGTTGGCAACGATCATGCAAGTGATGCCGTTGACTTGACCAATACCAGCAATCACACCCGCAGCAGGAACATCATCTTGATAAACGTTGTATGCTGCCAATTGACCAATTTCTAAAAATGCCGTGCCGACGTCAATCAATTGATCAATACGTTCACGGGGTAAAAGTTTACCTCGAGCCAAATGTTTTTGACGGGCATTTTCACCACCACCTAAAGCAACACGCTGTGCAACTTGTTTTAGATCTGTGACCAATGTTTGCATGGCTTGTTGGTTTGTTTTGAAGTCTTCACTTCTAACATTAATCTTGCTTTGTAATTGGTTCATAAGATGCGTCCTTATTTATAATTATTATTTGGTTTCATTGAAGAGTTCGCGGCCAATCAGCATACGGCGAATTTCAGAAGTTCCAGCACCAATTTCATAAAGTTTTGCATCGCGCCATAAACGGCCAGCAGGGAATTCATTGATATAACCGTTGCCGCCTAAAGTCTGAATTGCTTCACCAGCCATCCATGTTGCTTTTTCAGCAGCATATAAAATGGCACTTGCGGCATCTTTACGTAGGCTGCGGTCATGGTCAGCTTTATCGCAAGCAGCACCAACGGCATAGACGAGGGCTTTACAAGCTAACCAAGTTGAATACATATCGGCAAGTTTTCCTTGCATGAGCTGGAATTCACCTAAAGCCTGACCAAACTGTTCACGCTGATGTACATAAGGAATCACGACATCTAAACAGGCATCCATAATTCCTAAAGGTCCAGCACTTAAAACCGCACGTTCGTAGTCCAGACCACTCATAAGCACTTTGGTGCCATTACCCACGCCGCCAAGCACGTTTTCCGCAGGTACTTCCACATTGTCAAAAAACAGAGGGTAAGTGTTAGAACCACGCATACCCAGTTTGTCTAAGTGGTTACCATGACTAAAGCCTTTCATGTCTTTTTCAATTAAAAAAGCAGTCATGCCTTTTGCACCAGCTTTTGGGTCAGTTTTGGCATAAACCACAAGCACATCTGCATCACCACCATTGGTGATCCACATTTTTGAACCGTTTAACACGAAATGATCACCTTTTTGTTCGGCACGTAATTTCATGCTAACCACATCAGAACCGGCGTTTGGTTCAGACATAGCGAGGGCACCTACATATTCACCAGAAATCAGTTTGGGTAAATATTTCTGTTTTTGTTGTTCGTTACCGTTACGGTTAATTTGGTTTACACATAAATTAGAATGAGCGCCGTAAGAAAGGCCAATGGCTGCCGAAGCGCGAGAAATTTCTTGCAGGGCAATAATATGAGCCAGATAACCCATATTGGCACCGCCATATTCTTCAGAAACTGTCATGCCTAAAAGACCCATATCTCCGAATTTTTTCCAGAGATGTGCAGGGAATTTATTGTCTTGATCAACTTGTTGAGCAATCGGCGCAATTTCCTTTGCACAAAATGCAGCAACTGAATCTTGAAGCGCAATTAAAGTTTCATCTAGACCGAAATTCAAGCTGCGTAGGTTCATAATCTTTTCATCCTATTGGTTATATTTGTTGTCCATAAATATTTTGTGGGTGTTTGATAAGTAACATACAATGATTTTTCAAAAAAGTGAATACTGATTCATAAAATGATTTACAATTCATTTTATTTGTTAGAGAATAAATTATGAGCTATAAACGATCATCTTTAATGCAGGAGCGGATGGAGCAAAATCGTAAGTCGATTTTGAATTCAGCCAGAAAAATAATTTCAGAAGGAGGGTTTAAAGACGCGCAAATACAAACAATTGCAGAGCAAGCGGGTGTATCAAGTGGTCTGGTTTATCGCTACTTCGATAATAAAAGCCAAGTACTCATTGAGGTTTTGTCTGATGCCATTAATACAGAACTCTTGGTGATTGATTCAATTACCGAAAGTGACTTATCGGCAAAGCAGAAATTACACAAGGCGGTGGCAACCTTTGTAAAACGGGCACTCAATAGTCCTCAGCTTGCATATTCACTCATGTTTGAACCCGTCGATTCAACGGTTGAGCATGAGCGTTTTCGTGTGAAGCAATTGATTAAGCAAAGTATTAAAAAAATACTGGCAGATGGAAATGCAAGTGGTGAGTTTGTCTTGGATGATTTAAACACAGCCGCACTTTGTGTTGTTGGAGCCATGACTTATGTGGTGGTTGAACCTCTAGACCCAGCTCAAAATACCAAGTTTGATCATGCGCACAAAGACTATTTTTCAAAACAGATTGCTGACTTTTGTGTGGATGCTGTGCAAAAGAAATAGGGCATATAAAAGATAAACGTCACAAAATAAGCAGTTTAGGAAAGTAGTTGCAGTAACAATAATTAGGATTAGGTAAGAAGAGAATTACAAAGAATCAAGGAGAATGATTCAATGCAACAAGAACGGTTAAGCTACGCCTCGGGACCAAGCACACAGCCCTTATTGGGTATGACTATTGGTGAACAATTTGATCAGGCCTGTCGGCAATATGCAGAAAAGGAAGCAATCGTCAGTTTCCACCAAAACAGACGATTAACCTATAAAGCTTTACAGGATGAAGTAAACGCTTTTGCTTGTAGTCTTTTAAAATTGGGATTAAAAAAAGGAGATCGGTTAGCCATCTGGTCGCCAAACTGTGTGGAATGGACTGTAACCCAATTTGCAGCTTTTAAAGCAGGGATTATCTTAGTTAATTTAAATACAGCTTATAAAAGTCATGAACTTGAATATGTGTTGAATAAAGTCTCATGCAAAGCATTGATTATTGCTTCCCAATTCAAAACGACTGATTACCAAGAATTACTGACAAAAATTGCCCCTGAGCTAACCAACAGTCCTGATAAAGTGCTCAGTTCAGAGCGGCTGCCACATTTAAACTTTGTGATTAAAATAGATGATCAGCAACATACAGGCATCCATCGTTTTAGTGATTTAGTCACTACACCCACTTCTGAACAGCTAGAACAATTAATACAATTAGCGAAGCAACATCAGTTTGATGAGACTATTAATATTCAATTTACCTCAGGTACAACAGGTAACCCTAAAGGGACCATGTTGACCCACCATAATATTTTAAATAATGGTTATTTTGTGGGTGAAGGTATTCGTTTAACACCTCAAGATAAAGTCTGTATTTCTGTGCCGTTGTTTCATTGTTTTGGCATGGTTATGGGGAATTTAGCATGCGTTACGCATGGTTCAACCATGGTCTATCCATCGGCGGTATTTAATCCTTTAGAGACTTTAAAAGCGATTCATCAAGAACGTTGTACGGCAGCTTATGGCGTACCAACTATGTTTATTGCAACTCTAGAACATGAGCAGTTTAATGAGTTTGATCTGTCGAGTTTAAGAACAGGTATTATGGCAGGCAGCCCTTGTCCACGTGAAATCATGCAGCGGGTCATAGACCGCATGCATATGTCTGAAATCACCATTTGTTATGGCATGACCGAAACCTCGCCAGTGAGTGTACAAAGTTCAGTAAATGATTCAATTGATAAACGCGTGAGTACAGTTGGACATGTTCACCCACATGTTGAAATTAAAATTGTCGATTTAGAAGGGCAGATTGTTCCGCAAGCAACTTTAGGTGAATTATGCGTTCGTGGTTATTCAGTGATGGCTGGTTATTGGGGCGAAGAAGAAAAGACTAAAGAGGTCATTGATTCAGCTGGCTGGATGCATACGGGTGATATTGCCGAAATGGATCAAGATGGTTTTATTAAAATTAAAGGCCGTATTAAAGATGTCGTGATTCGTGGTGGAGAAAACCTCTTTCCAAAAGAAATTGAAGACTTTCTATATACCCATCCTGATGTAAGTGATGTCCAAGTGATTGGTTTGCCAGATGCGAGATATGGTGAAGAACTCTGTGCTTGTATTATTTTGCATGAACATCATCAAATTGATGAAAATAGTATTCGCCAATTCTGCAAAGAGCATATTTCACATAACAAAGTGCCGCGCTATGTCCGATTCTTTAATGAGTTTCCAATGACTGCTTCTGGTAAAGCCCAAAAGTTTAAGTTACAAGAAATTATGCGTGCTGAGCTTAACTTAACAGGAAATGTCTTTGATTGAAGAGGTCTAAAGCTCCGTTAAATTGCAGCAAATTATAAAGTGAAAGGTAGTTTCAAAAGGGATAAAACAAAATGGCAAAAGACTTTAATAGCCCAAAAGTAGTCGAAGGATATGACGAACATATTCGTAAATTAATTCCAGGTTATGAAGTCATCCATCAACAGGTGGATGCCATTTTGCAATCGGTATTGCCTACAAATGCTCATATATTAATTGTGGGCTGTGGTACGGGTTATGAACTTGAATATTTATTGAAAAGACATCCTGACTGGAAATTTACAGCGGTTGATCCGTCTTTAACCATGCTGCAAAAAGCACAGGAACAAGTTGAACTTTTAGGTAAATCTTCACAAGTTACCTTTGTACATGGTGAAACTTCAGTACTGTCTTTGGAACCTTGTTTCGATGCGGCACTGTCTATTCTTGTGGCACATTTCGTTGCTGATGATATCAAGCCTACATTCTTTAAAGATATTTATGATCGTTTAAAAGAAAATGCAGTTTTGCTTACTTATGACCTCATGACCTGTACAAACCCTAAGCAGCTTCAGGCACTCCGTTATTTATGTTTAGCTCAAGGTTTAACAGAAGAACAATGTCAAAAAATGCTAGAGCGTATGGCACAAGACTTTTTTAGTCTGACAACTGAGGGGTATATAAAACTTTTAGAAAAAACTGGCTTTGTAAGCGTACAGTCTTATACACAAATTTTGACTTATCAGGGGTTTATTGCAAATAAATAATACGATTGGGGGATATAAATAAGGACTTAAAACCGAATATTCTCAATGTGGAAGAGAATATAAAAATGAAAAATTAAAAGGTTGCTTTTGCTGCTTTAGGGAGGATGGGGCTAAAAAATATGAGAGAACGTCTTTCTTGTGAAAGAAAGGCAAATTTTCAAGGATCTATTTTAGATAGGTACATAACAAAAAGGATGTCGAGATCTTTAAGTCTATTTAAAGGTCTAAAGGAAAATTTCATGATGAAAGTTTTTAATACAATGGTTCAAAAAAGCCTATTGGCGGTTTCTGTGTCTTTGCTCGTGTCTTCTGCTTTTGCGGGTCAAGTAAATCCTGAAATAGAGCAACTTCGCCAAGAAGTAAATGAGCTACGGGCAATGCTACAGGCAGATATACAAACTCAAAAATCTTTAGCACAAGAAAGAGTAGAACAAGCAACTCCTGTAGCTACCCAAGCCCCGCAACCTATACAACAAGTATTAACGAAGTCTGGTACAGAATTTAACTTATATGGATATATACGAGCAGATGCTTCTTATCAAATTAAGGGCGCATCTACGATGTATAACAATATTAGTGGGGTTCCACTTGAACATACGCCAGAGGAATCTGCCCAGAAAGACCAATTGCACAGTACGGTCTATGTGACGCGTTTCGGGTTCAATTTTAAAACGCCGACAAGCGTTGGTGATGTAGGCGGAAAACTGGAAATGGACTTCTTTGGGGCCGCCACTCGTGATCAGTTTCGTATACGCCATGCTTATTTAACTTTTGATAAATGGCTCATCGGTCAAACATGGTCGACATTTATTGCACCTGAATATTACCCAGAAACAATTGATGCAGGAACATTTGTAGGTAGTGCCTTGCTTAGATCGCCAATGGTTCGCTATAGCGATAACTTAACGGCAAATACAAGTTTTGCAGTATCAGTTGAAGACCCGAAATATACAGCGGCAACAGACCCAGATAACAAAATGCGCTTACCTGCTTTAGTGGGACGCTTAAATCATAAATTTGCGAATGGTTCGATGCTTTCAGGTCGTAGTTTTGTTGCTGAAAAAAGAACGAATAATGATAGTGAATGGGCATGGGGTGTAGGTCTAGGCGGTAAATACCAAATGACACCTGATACTTTACTTAAAGCTGATTATTACCATGTTAAGGGTGATGGACGTTTCTTGTTATGGAGCAACAGTGGCTATGCAATAGATGATCAAAACAACATGCATAGCAATGAATTTGACACGATTTCATTAGGTATAACCCATCAGTTTACACCGAAAATTCGCTCGACTTTAGCTTATGGCTATATGAAGGCCAAAGACGATAACCGTTTTGCCGAATTACAGCGCAATAGCACGACTCAAAACAAACAGCTTTGGCAGGGCTGGGTAAATACGATGTATAACCCATATAAACCCATTACCTTAGGTGTTGAGTATGTATATGGAGAACGAGAAACTTTCGATGGTCGAAACGGCATTGATAACCGCTTTAACATGATAGCGAGTTATGATTTCTAAATAGATATTCCCATCAGGTGAGCATTTCACCTGATGGGGTAATCATTAATTGTGAATCATTTGATTTAAGTTTACCAAATCTGCCATGTGTTGATTGCCACGATCATTAGGATGTAAATGATCACCAGAATCATAAATTGGATTTAATCGATCAGGGTATTTTGGATCTTTTAAGCCTTGATCAAGGTCAAGTACACCATCAAACGTATGACTGGTTCTAATCCATTGGTTGATGCGCTGACGTAATTGATCTTTGTTGGGTTGATAGTAATTATCTAAAGGGGTATTGGGTAAAGCGCCTGAAAACGGTAATAAGGTTGCCCCAATCACCTGAATACCTTGTTTGTGAGCTTCATTCACGATACGTTGATAACCTTGGGTTAAAGCTTCAAAAGACGGTATTTGTTGTTTTGGTGCAAAAGCTGTACCAGGCCATGAAATATCATTTATACCAATTAAAACAATGAGTGTTTTAACTCCAGAATATTGAAATACCTCTTTTTTTAAGCGTTCTAGTGCACTGTCACCCATACCATCTGTAAGCAGTCGGTTTCCTGAAATTCCGCTATTAATCACAGCCACTTCGTGTGGCGATAAACGCTTAGCTAAAAAGTCTGTCCATCTGCTATTAGCATCTAAAGTTGCAGTAGCTCCATCGGTAATGGAGTCTCCAATGACTGCAACCACATGAGTTTTTCGTTTTGGTTTTACCTCTACAGCAGACAGTAATAAACGTGCTGTTGTTGTTTGGGCATGAGCAGGAGTGCTTAAACTGGCTGTCTGATTTCCAGCAATTAGCCAACTGGTTTGTTTAGCATCCCAATGGAACGTTTTAAATTGGGTTGGTTTTTGAATAAAGGTATTTACCATTAATTGACTATGGTCTGGAACAGGTAGCTGAATTGGGTCACTAATCAGTTGTTTGCCCGGTAAAACTTGTGCTTTAAGCTTTCCAGAAAAATAAACAGGATAAGCGCTCTTAGATTTTAGATTTTTCGAATTAACTAAACCTACGGTGGTTTTATCAATATAAAGCGGTTTTTTGCCATATTGATTGGTAAAAACAAGTCGAATAGCTTCACCACCTAAGCTAATTTGGCTCACCTGTCTAATTGTCTGATTAGATATTTGCTCTGGAATAAGTGTTGGAAAAATGAAGTCTTTATTCCAGACTTTTTGGGGACTAGCAGACCAAGTGGTAACCCATTGGCCCGTTTGTAGCTCTGCTTGTGCAAAGCTTGTAAATAATACTAAAGAGAATAAAGCAGATTTATAAAGTTTCATCTCATGAACTCTTTAAAACGAATTAGAGTTATCTTGAAACAAATTAGTGGCTTGTTATAGCGGTCTAAGCGGAATAAGATTTGTGAATCAAATTCATAAATAGATTTTTTTATGGCTTATTTTGATATAAATCGATCGGGTGAGCTGGCGATATTTATTCGAGCGGTTGAGTTGGGAAGTTTTTCTGCCGTAGCAAGGGCTTGTGACATGACGCCGTCTGCTGTTAGTAAGTTGATTTCCCGTTTAGAAAAACGACTTGGCGTAAGGTTACTTAACCGTTCAACACGCCAGTTTCAGCTTACGAGTGAAGGGTGCCAGTTTTATGAGCAAGGCATTCAAATTCTTAATGATCTGGATGAGCTTGAACAATCGGTTACGGCAAATCATATGCCTCAAGGGCGAATTAGAATACATACGAGTCTTTCATATTGGACTCATTTTTTATTGCCTTGCATCGCTTTATTTAATGAGCATTATCCTCAAATTGAACTAGAAGCTCACTTAAGTGATGAAGTCATTAATTTAGTTGAGCAAAGAATTGATGTAGCCATTCGAACTGGCCCTTTAAAAAGCTCCAATTTGGTGGCTCGTTCATTAGGCAGTACGACAAAGCACTATGTGTGTTCATCTGAATATATTGCTCGATATGGCCACCCGCAACATCCTGATGAACTACAAGCACATCAACTTTTAGATGTGAGTTATCAGCGCCAAAATAAAACATGGCAATTTAAAAAAGAGCATCAAGAAATCACACTCATACCTACTCAGGTTTTAAGAGTAAATCATGGAGAAGCGATTTTGCAGTTAGCACTTGCCGATGTGGGCATTGCACAGCTAAATGAATTTCAAGTTCGAAAAGCACTAGAACAAAAGCAGTTAATTAAAATTCTTGAAGACTGGAATATTAATGCTTCTGAAGAGTTTCATGCTGTCTGGATCGGTCATGATAAATATGTTCCTAAACGTGTAAGGGTCTTTTTAGATTTCTTAGTGGAACATGCAAATTTAAGCTAGTTTAATCATTTCTGACACTTAACTGACATTTGTGAATTGTTTCATTCATGGTTTCCACAAAGTTCATATTCGCATCAATATTTTGTAGGCTTACTTTTTCTAGATCTTCTACAAACTGTGGCGAATAATGTTCTTCTAAAGAGTTGTAAATACAATTGCATTGTGAGAGCGCACGGCCTGACCACACACAATGTGTATTGAATTCGTTTTTACTGATAGGTCTGCAACCTAATAAACTTATAGAACTTATTAATAGGATGCACACTAAAACAATACGATATGAAAAAAACATCATTATTGCTCTTCGTTGGTTGTTGTTATCGTTAAGTCATGTTTATGAGAGTTCTAATCTTTAACTGGCAATAAATCTTGCGATTTTTTCAGTATAGAGATGAAAGTGTGGATAGATAAAAAGGTGTGAGGAGTTCTTTAAAAGTGTTTTAAGCTGAACAATAAGATAATGAAGGTTAAGAAAAATAAAATGATATAAAATAATAGTCATTAGAGACTCCTTGATAAAAGAAGTTGTGCCCAATCACTGCTATTAATTATGGTGGTGAAACGAAAGAGGGTTAGCAGACTGATACCTAAGAAACCAGCACACCCGAAGGTGTCCCACTCCCGTTCCTCCGTCAAAGGCACGAGGGGCTCCACACCAAAAAACGTGTTTTTAGTGCACTTAGGTAGACGATCTGCTAAAACCGACTGACAAAATAGGTCAGCCGGAGCATCATAAGCCGAGCATTAAAGCGGGTCAATTGCAAAAATAAAATATTGGTTTATATAAACAAATATTAATATTCTTAAAATTTCACTAATAAAATAACCAATTATTTAGAATTTAAACGATTGAATAATGATTAAATATGATCTCAATAATTGAGTTTTAATGTTTATATATCAAATATTTATTAATTGTTAATTTATATATTGTTTGCAATCATTGACTTAATAAGACACAAACTCAGAAAGGATGAACAATTTTACTTTTACGAATATGATAATCTTAAATAATTAACCTTTGCCAAAATTTAATTAAAATATCAATTGCAAGAATGATATTTTTTAATCATTTATTTAATTTTGATTTTTACAAAAGCTTGCATAATCTACAAAAGTTAAGAGAAGCACAGCGGTAGGCCAACAGAAGATAATGTTATTCATAAGCCTACATCTTAAAATTATAAGGGTGAACTCAATGTTAAGAATCTGTTGTGCCGTTAGCATGGTCGTTGCAATCGCAATAGGTATGAGTGCTTGCCAAGATCGAGATTCAAGGAGTGATGGAACTCATGGTGTTAATGACCCAACGACGCCTCACCAAATGGATAAAAATTCATAACTATTTTTTAAGAAAACTTACTTTTTTGTGAGTTTTCTTATCGTTATTTTCTATAAAATATGTAACATAATAAAAAACCAATTATATAAAATTAATCAGTTAATTAGTGGGTTATTCGATTTATATGAATTTATTGTCAATGAATTGTTTCTAAAAAGAGCTGTGGTTTCAAAAAATTAATAAAATATACACAATAAATTACTTATATTCATCCAAAATTCATTTTAGTGATGACAATTTTATAAAGGTAAGGATATGCCCCAATACTTAAGAATAGCTGAGAAAATATATCAAAATGTTAAAGAAAAAAAAGGCTTTACAGATGAGCCTATGGAAGATCTTAACAATTTGATGATCGAACTCAGACATGAGCTTAAGGGGACAAAGCTTAAGCTTTTATACAATTATATTGATTTTGCTGAATTACTGATTAAACCGCTACAAGAATCTAAAATTAAATTAGATTTAAGTATTATTCCCAAGAGTAAAAATACTCAAGAATTTGTACTTTGGCTTGCGGGGTTTATAGAGCGAATTACAACTGGCGGACAGGAAAAATTGCCTCCTATTCAGGCTAAGATTGGCCTACCTTCTTATGCCTATGAAGAAACATATCCTTCAACAGGAAACCCTGTAAATAATGGGGATGAGATTATTGAATATTTCAAGAAAAAAGACGGCTAAATAAAATGATGCAAAAAGAGCTTATTTCCGATGATCAATAGGAAATAAGCTCATATTTTTTCACACTATAGAAAATGCTAAATTACAGATTCTATCTATCGTTCCATGCATCTTTAATGGCTTGTTTAGCATGTTCCCATTTTAAACGAGATTCAGCTTTAAGCTCTTCCCATTTTTGTTGCAGGCTGCCTTCAATATCTTCAAACTGAGCACCTTCTTTTGACTCAGTACGGGCACGATGACCTATTTCATAGGCTGCTGAGAAATCTCGATCATAATTTAAATCTGGCGTAGTAAGCTGAGCTTCTTGATAGTAAGGACGAGTAACGTAACTTTCACGCCAATAAGAATCAGAGTAATTATGATCGCCAGCTGGCAGACGTGCATGATCGTTATTTAGATCTGTCATTAGTCTTTCCTCATCTATTATTGAATTTTATGCTTATGGTAAATTTAGGAAGGTGAGGGCACCTTCCTAAATAAAATGAATGGCCGTATCAAATGACAATTAAGTCAACAAAGAATTAACGTTGCTGATTGTTGTTATTTGATTTTTGTTGGCCTGAGTCTTTTTGATTAGAGCCTTGTTGTTGGTGACGATTGTCATTTTGCTGTTGTTGCTGTTGATCGTTTTGCTGTTGGTTGCCTTGTTGCTGCTGGTTATTGCGGTTGTCATTCTGCTGTTGTTGCTGCTGATTATTACGTTGATTGCTTTGATTATTAGTAGTGCTCATCTTTAATTACCTCATATCATTTATGATGTGTGTTTTATCTGAGAGCTTCAGATAGGTTTATTAAAACATGAAAATTTTTAATGTATAGCCTTAGGGTGTTACCCTATATTTAACTGTAACTTTCAAAATTAAATAAAACCTTGATTTCTATAAAATGTAATTTTAATCAATAAACATAATTAATATGAAGAGTGATTAAATTACATTTAGGTACATTGGCGTTAAACAAATGCTATGGTCGTTTCTAAATGTGTATTTGTTATCTTTTATGAAAAATCTATTTTTATTATCTACTATAATAAACTCAATATCTTGTGTAATGTAATAGGAATTCTATTTAATTTTAATGAGGGGAGCTTTAAAAGTAAACTTAAAATTATAAAATTGATTTTTATAGTAAATAGAATAAAAAAGGTTCCTTTAGTTTTTTCCTCAATTTAAATTCCACCTTATTTTTAATAAACCCGTAGGCAACATAAAGGTCGGAATGTATAGGTTTTTTACCTTTTTTGATTATTTTTATAGTCACTTATATTGTCTTAAGTGTATATTTTTAAAAAATTTATGAAGAAATGTGAAGAGTGTTTTCTTTTATCCGTAGGTCATAATTGACTAAGTGTCTAATAAGAATATCGCCTGAATAAAGGTTAAAAGGAAAATGATAGGATAAGTAACCAGTATAAGCACTTTCAAAAAATTAATTTTAATTTTTCATCAGCCAATAATTTGCAATATAAATTAAATATTTTGTTAAATTTTTAATCTTTGTAGTTTTAAAGGTAACTCTATGTAATGAAAAATTAATATTTATATATTTTTTATAAAAACAAGGGGTTAAATTATTCTAAAGGTTAGAATGTAATCTTGTGTTAATTGTTATGTTGCTGATTTTTATTGCTTTAATAAGATATCAATTGCTTTTAATAACCTAAACTCACAAAGATAGGGTGGGATTATAAAATGAGTAAAGTATGGTAGTTTATATCTCACAAAAGGAGAATGGAAATGCCTGTTGTAGTAAAAGAAAGATTATTAGACTTATTAAAAGATAATCAACAGAACTATTACGAATTATTTATTTTTTTCCTTGATCCTGATATTTCTAGTTTTGAGAAAGAGAAAAAAGCAAGAGATTTTCTTGCTCATGAAATTGATAAGGTAGATCAGACAGAAATTGATTTTCCTTCAAACATAAATATGATTAATGAATGGTGCCATAAAAATAGTAAAGAAAATTGTGAGATATTTCAGTCTTATTTAAACCGTCGGCAAGCCGGTGGTGAGAGAGAATATTTTAATAATGTTGGTCAAGCATTTGAATTTTTAATTAAAGTCTCTCCCACCAAAAAAGTCGATGGCGCATGGCTATATAGTACAGTTCACTATTGGAATGACCCTGTCTTCCATGACTTAATCGTTACATATCTGGAAGAGCTTGGGTTAGGTGAACCGAAAGCAAACCATGTATGTATTTATGATGATTTACTCAGTAGTTTGGGACTGGATAGTTTTGATCTGCTTTTAGAAGACGAATATTATTATCAGGCTGTCATTCAGTTGGCACTTGCTTATGCTCCACCTGAGTTTATTCCCGAAATTGTGGGCTTTAATCTGGGCTATGAGCAGCTACCTTTGCATCTATTGATTACTAATTATGAGTTGGCTGAACTTGGTATTGATTCTAAGTATTTCAACCTGCATATCACCATTGATAACATTGACAATGGGCATGCCAGTAAAGCCATTAAAGTTATAGAAAATATTTTTGATAAGTACCGAGATAAAGAGCTTTTTCTGACTAAATTAAAGCGTGGTTTTGCGCTTAATAATCATGGCGTAACTTCTTCTACAATTATAAAAAATTTAAATCTTGAAAATTTTGTTCTTAAAATTTTAAAGAGAAAGGCTCTGGTTGGACAGTTAATTCATAACCAAACTAGAGAGTTCGGATGTAAAACGATTAATCAATGGTTATCTAATCCTGAGGATGTTGGTGGGCTCCTATCTCATTTAATTGAAAATAAGTGGATTAAACTTAATACCGATCCGGAACAAAGCATTTTCTGGAGATTAATTAATGATGAGAATGGAAAAATGTATGGGGTATTTAACCCTGTAGAGCGCCAGATCATTCACGACTGGATTGCAGGCAATGACCACTCTTCTAATTTCCTGACATATAGCAGGGCACTAAATAACAGCCGACGTATTCAGGATTATCTATTTAGCTATATCTCTGATGGTGAGCTTGATGCTTTGCAAGAGCGTTTACAGCAATCGAATGATCTTGCTATAAAAATATGCAAACTGACTCCGTTTTTGGGGCCAGATTCACATCACAAAAGTATTGGGCTTTGGAGCACACGCAAATATGTCGAGCTTCTTTTTCCATATTTAAGTTCTTTTAATAAAAACTAGTTCTTTAATTTTTTTTACTTCACCCCACGTTTAACTTTAAAACATAGGTAATGAACATGACTGATAACGGCAAATTAACAAATAAAACAAGTGAAATGGCTGGAGCAGATGCTGCCAATAAAGCTAACACTACTCAAAAAACTGAACAGTTAGACACAGTAAGAGATGATGCAACCAATCAGGCTTTAACCACAAATCAGGGGGTTAAAATAGCTGATAACCAAAATAGTCTCAAAGCAGGAACACGTGGTTCAACACTATTAGAAGATTTTATTTTAAGAGAAAAGATTACTCACTTTGACCATGAACGAATTCCCGAACGTATCGTACATGCACGTGGGGTAGGAGCTCATGGTTACTTTCAGGCCTATGAAGGCAATGAGCGTTTGACAAAAGCTGGTTTTCTAACTGACCCAAGCATTCAGACGCCAATTTTTGTACGATTCTCGACGGTGCAAGGACCACGTGGTTCAGCCGACACTGTGCGTGATATTCGCGGATTTGCTATTAAGTTTTATACCCAAGAAGGTAACTTCGATTTAGTCGGAAATAATGCTCCGGTTTTCTTTGTTCAAGATGGTATTAAGTTTCCCGATTTTGTACATGCTGTAAAACCTGAGCCAGACACAGAAATGCCTACTGGTGCGTCTGCTCATGATACATTCTGGGATTTTGTTTCTTTAGTACCAGAATCCGCACATGCAGTAATTTGGGCGATGTCAGATCGCGCAATTCCGAGAAACTTACGCTCAATTCAAGGGTTTGGGGTGCATACTTTCCGCCTAATTAATGCAGAAGGTAAAGCTCATTTTGTTAAATTCCACTGGACACCTAAACAGGGTTTAAGTGCTTTAGTTTGGGATGAAGCACAAAAACTTGCAGGTAAAGACCCAGATTTTCATCGTCGAGATCTGTACGAAGCCATTGAGCTGGGCGTTTATCCTGAGTGGGAATTAGGGGTTCAAATTGTTGAAGAAAAAGATGAAATGAAGTTTGACTTCGACTTGCTTGATCCAACTAAAATTATTCCTGAAGAGTTGGTGCCAGTAACACCTATTGGTCGTTTTGTTTTAAATCGAAATGTTGATAACTTCTTTGCTGAAACAGAGCAGGTGGCATTTTGTCCAGGCCATATTGTACCGGGGATCGATTTTACAAATGATCCGCTGTTACAAGCACGATTATTTTCTTACACCGATACACAGCTCAGCCGTTTAGGTGGTCCGAATTTCCATCAAATACCAATTAATAAACCTGTGTGCCCATTCCACAACAATCAACGTGATGGTATTCATCAGCATACGATTCATAAAGGGCAAGCCTCTTATCAACCAAACTCAATTGATGGTAACTGGCCAGTTGAGACGCCTCCAGCTGCGGAAAATGGCGGATTTGAAAGTTATTATGAAAAAGTGAGTGGTCAAAAGATTCGTGAAAGAAGTGAGTCTTTCTCGGATCATTTTTCTCAACCACGACTTTACTATAAGAGTCTTGCACCTCATGAGCAAAAACATGTGGTTGATGCCTATACCTTTGAATTGAGTAAGGTGAAAAGAAAACATATTCGAGAGCGCCAAGTTCAGCAAATTTTGGCAAATATTGATCTCGATTTAGCACGACAAGTAGGTGCAAATTTAGGTATTGAAGTACCTGATTTGAACCTTGATTTTAAACATCAGGCTGTTGAAAAATCAGCGAAGTTATCTATGGTGGCTTTTCCACCAGCAGATATTCAAGGCCGAAAAATTGCCGTACTGATTCATAATCTAGTGAAATCTGATGCACTAGAAGCTATGAAAAAATGGGCAATTAAAGAAGGTGTAACCCTACACTTATTAGCACCAAGCTTGGCCCCTGTTAAAGATCATCAAGACAAAGTTATTGCCGTAGACGGTATGCAAATGGCAGAACCTTCTATTGCCTATGATGCCGTAATTATTCCCGATGGCGATAATTTAAATGCTGTGATGCAGGATGGTGTAACTCGTCATTATGTACTTGAAGCCTATAAGCATTTAAAACCAATTGTTTTTTTAGGCAATAAATCTGAATTACTTGAACCGTTAGGTCTAGTCGCAGACGAAGGCACTTTAATTGAGGATGACTTCAAACCTATTTCAGATAAACTTAAAAATCTCATCAAAGCTCACCGTGTTTGGGCGCGAGAGCAAACAGCTCAACACGTTCCTGCTTAATAAACAAAAAACAAAGGAGGCTTTTGCCTCCTTTGTTTTTTAATTTATTTACTTTACTGTGGGAGCAGTTGTAGTCCTTTTACAATATCAATGTATTCAGAACCGTTTAACCAAAAAGATTTTTTTAAGAATAACGTTGTCATAATACTTTCTGCTGCTTCACTCTCTGGATTTTCACAGAATAATCCGTAGCTTTCACCCAAAACCGCATCATTTTCAATCAGGCGAATATAGTAGGCATGTTGCTCATTTGCATAACCTAAAACTGCATCACGTTGATTTTTCATTTCGCATGTCTCCATACCAAAAAACTGAATTTAACCAGAATGTTAAATGCTCAGAATCTTATTTGATAAAAATCATAAACAGTCAGTCATAAAGACTATCTCGAAACAGGTTTCGATTTTCTTCAAATTACCATTTTAGTTTAAACATCCCTGTTAAAAGCAAAATGGATTAAAATCTGATCATGGGATTTATTGTTATGCAAAAAAAATATTTCGTCAACTTGAAAATGTAACTTTTTCAAGTTACATTGTCTCTATAGGATTTGAACGGTGAAATGGGGGCAATATGTCAAAGAAAAAAGAATTTGAGCATGGTGGCGTCCGAGAAAATGCTGGTCGTAAAGCACAGTTCAATGAACCTACAAAAGTGATTCGTGTTCCCGAGTCTCAAGTGAACTTTATCAAAAATTGGTTACTAAATAATGTCAAAACCAATAACTTGACCGATTTTAATTCAAAACTTAACGTTCAGCCGGTCCATCCAAACAACGATAAAATTTACCATATTCCTTTGGCCACGGAACGTGTTGCTGCGGGTTTTCCTTCACCAGCACAAGATGACATTGAGCAAGCACTAGATTTAAATGAATATTTAATTAGAAATGAAAATGCTACGTTTATTGTCAAAGCCAATTCTTTGTCGATGTTAGATGCGGGAATTGATATTAATGACCCGCTTATTGTTGACCGTAGTCTTCCCGCTAAATCTGGCGATATCGTTATTGCGCTTATTGACAATGATTTTACCGTTAAACGTTTAATGATCGATAACAATTACCACCCAGCTAAAATTTGGCTAAAAGCTGAAAATTCTGATTATCAAAATATTTATATTGAAGATGGGCAAGAGTTGGTCATTTGGGGAGTTGTGACTTATAACTTAAAACGAATGAGATAAATTTTTTCTCGTATTTGCTATTTAAGTTACTGACCTGAAATGGTGGCCAGTAACTTTTGGCTGAGTAACTTTTAAATTTGCCCAATCAATAAACATGTAGCGATAACCACCATAAGACCACCTGAAAAACGGCCTATTAAGCGTGCTGCTTGTGGTCTGGTTTTAAGAATGGCTTCTGAGCCATAGCCCACCATTAAGTAAATAATCGCGCAGCTAATCATGTGGACAACACCGAAAGCAACAATTTGTGTCGTCACAGACCATGAAGCGGTGGTGTCAATAAATTGAGGAAGCAAGGCTAAAAAGAGTAAAAACACTTTCGGATTTAACCCGCTTACATAAACGCCTTTAGTTGCCCATCTCAACCATGACTGTGCCTTTTCAGAATCGGACTGATTTGGAGTAGGAGGGGTAATGAGTAAATTTATTCCCATCCATAATAAATAAGCAGAACCCGCAATTGTTAGAATCATGAGTGCGGTCGGGTTATTTGCCACAAGTAGGCCAACACCAGCCGCTACCAATAAAATAGTTATAAAGTGCCCACATAACATACCTGCAACAGCAGGTACGACGACTTTGCCTTTAATTCCTGCCGAAATGGCATAGGCCCAATCTGCCCCTGGCGTAATAATAAAAAGAATGGATACACTCCAAAATGCAATAAAAATGTTAAAAGCCATATGCTTATCTCGGCAAACTATTTCCTAATGGTTTCGCTCGTGATTTAGAAAAAATTTCTATTCATTCGAACTTGTTGAAAATAATATGCTCATGTATTTAGAATGTGCTTTTAAATGTTTGCTCATATCACACTCATTTGGGGTAAATTTTTCTAAATGGATCGCACAGATAAAAAGATTCTTGCTGAATTGCAGTTAAATGGCCGATTATCTATTACTGAATTGGCAGAAAAAGTAGGTTTAAGCATTTCACCATGTCATAGACGAGTGAAGGCTTTAGAAGAGTCGGGAGCCATCAAAGGGTATCGGGCAGAACTCGACCCCAATTTAGTTGGATTTGAATTTTCAGCTATTGTTTTTATTACACTTAAAGAAGGTGATAAGCAGGCAGTTGAGAAGTTTGAAAATGCCGTGATTGATATTCCACAAATTATTCAGGCTCAGCGGTTGTTTGGTGAACCAGACTATTTGCTGCATGTAGTGGCTAAAGATTTACCTGCTTTCCAGCGACTATACGATGAAAAGTTATCTGCTATTCCGAGTGTGCAAAGGCTCATCTCAACCATTGTGATGAAAGATGTGGTGCCTGAACGTTTATTCCCGATTGGCTAAGAATAGTTAGACGTAAAAAAGAAGCTTAAAAGCTTCTTTTTTATTTTTAGATCATTTTAGGTATCTAGTGTTTTACACAAAGAGCAAATCGTACCGTTATGTTTATGAGAGAACATGATATCTGGGCGTTCATAACCTTCTTCACATACACGGCAGTGGTAAACTGTCGCAACTGGTGTACCTTCAGCGTCATAACGTGGTTCTTTAATGCCATCATCGTGTGACTTGATATAGTATTTTCCTTTGGTTAATAAGCCCATGATTGGGGTTAATACAAAAGCAAGTACCAGTGCGATAAGCGGTGAGTAAGGAGCCAAGAAGCTACCAAATAATCCGAAGAATGCGGCAATCGATAATCCTGCTGACACAAGGAACGCCACCATACCAACAGGGTTTACGTTGTATAGCATGTCGCGGCGATATTCAGGTTCTTTTGGTGAAAGTTTTAAAACGTATTTGTTGATTGAAATGTCTGTTGCAACAACCACAACCCACGCAATGGCAAAGTTTGAATAGAACCCTAAGATTTTACCCAGTACCGCAAACATGTTGCCTTCCATTAAGGCAAGTGCAATTACTAAGTTTACGATCACAAATACAATACGACCCGGATAATGTTTGCTAATACGTGTGTAGGCGCTTGTCCATGCAAGGGAACCAGAGTAAGCATTGGTCACGTTAATCTTAATTTGAGAAATGACCACCAAAATAACCGCAAGTGTTAAAGCAGCCCAGCCCGGAAGCATGTCATGAAACGCTGCATTAAACTGTTGAACAGGTTCAGTGCTGTTTACGCCCGGTATTTTAGTGAGTAAATAGAAACCTAAAAATGCCCCAATAACTTGTTTGATCGCACCTAAAATGACCCAACCCGGACCCGCTGAAATAACCGCAGCCCACCATGCTCTGCTATTTTCTTTTGTTTTAGCCGGCATGAAACGTAAATAATCAATTTGCTCACCAATTTGCATAATCAAAGATAAACAGATACCAGCACCTAACATGATGGCTGCCATGTCTACAGTTGCAAAACCTTCTTTACCAGTAAAAGTAGCAAATTGGCTGACTAAGGTTGGTTCTTGGTAAATCAGATAGGCGACCGGACCAATCATGAGAATAAGCCAAAGTGGAGTGGTCCAGACTTGTAATTTACTTAAGGCTTTCATGCCGTAAATCACCAGCGGAATAACCATAATGGTCGAGATGAGATAGCCTGCCCAAAGTGGAATGCCTAAACCGAGCAATAACCCTTGCGCCATGATTGAACCTTCAAGTGCAAAGAAAATAAATGTGAAACTGGCGAAAATGATACTGGTCAGAACTGAGCCGATATAACCGAAACCTGCACCACGGGTAATCAAGTCAAGGTCGATGTTATAACGTGCGGCGTAGTAGGCTAAAGGAATGCCAGTTAAGAAGATAATAATTGCTGCAAATAAAATGGAGAAAACAGCATTGGTTGTTCCATAAGACATACCAATACTGGCACCAATAGAAAAGTCAGCAAGATAGGCAATACCGCCAAGTGCAGTAATAGCAACAACTTTGGGACTCCAGCGCCGAAAGCTGTGTGGAGCATAACGTAAAGTATAATCTTCTAAGGTTTCATTCACGGCTTTTTGTGAATCTGTACCTTGCACAGTGTCCAGATTTGGATGTTCAGATACACTCATAACATCAATCTCCCAATCATTTTCGGTCAATCAACACAAATATTGATCATTGTTTTTTAATGAATCTGAGTGTGTGATTTTTGGGAAAAATTGAAAATACGTTATTTTGCGTATATGTGCGTATTAGAAAAAATAGCCATGATAAATGACTTTTGGCATAAGGATTGCTGGGTTTAATACCTGCCACATCCTAAACATGAGTGTTATGCCAGATTCTTCACGCCCCCAACAAGCGCCACAACGTGTGATTAAAACACGCCGTGAATATAATATTTGGGTGGCAGATGAAAGTATCGAAGATTATGCACTCCGCTATGCGCCGACCTCAGTACGTAAATGGTCACCTTGGACGGTGACCAATACTGCAATTTCTACGGTCAGCTTTTTGGCAATGGAAGCCATTGGGGCGACCATGCTTTGGCAGTATGGCTTTAGCAATGCGGTGTGGGCAGCAATAGTGGTATGTACCATTATATTTTTAACCAGTTGGCCGATTAGTTACTACGCTGCAAAATATAATGTAGATGTCGATTTGCTCACTCGTGGTGCAGGTTTTGGTTACATTGGCTCGACCATTACGTCTCTGATTTATGCCAGCTTTACCTTTATTTTGCTTGCATTTGAAGCCGCAATTATGGCGATGGCACTTGAGCTGGCTTTAGGCATTCCACAAGTTATTGGTTACTTAATTTCCGCACTAGTGATTTTGCCTTTAGTGGTCAAAGGTATTGGTTTTATTAACAAAGTTCAGGCAATCACTCAGCCCATCTGGCTCTTATTGCTTTTATTGCCGTGGTTTTTTGTACTTTGGAAACAACCACAAATTTTAAGTAGTAGCCTGCATTTTGTTGGTGCGGTTTCGAACTCGACCGATTTTAATCTGTATTATTTTGGTGCGGCATGCACTCTTATATTTTCGTTTGTGATACAAATTGGTGAGCAAGCCGACTATTTACGCTTTTTGCCGCAACAAGAAAACAATAGAACTGCATGGCGCTTTGCTGTTTTTCTGGGTGGTCCATCTTGGATTATTTTCGGATTTTTAAAAGTTTTGATGGGCATGCTGCTCATGGTTCTGGCTTTTCAACTTTTTATTCCTGCTTCTGAACTGGACAACCCAACTTATCTGTATTGGATTGCCTATCAACAATTTATTCCAAACCCACAGCTTGCTTTAATCTTGACTCTGGCACTGGTCTGCGTGGCCCAAATTAAAATTAATATGACCAATGCCTACGCTGGCTCATTGGCATGGTCAAACTTTTTTGCCCGTTTGACGCATAGCCATCCGGGGCGAATTGTTTGGCTTCTTTTTAATGTTTTTATTGCTATTGTTTTGATGGAAATGGGCATTAGCCATGCAGTTGAACGCATTTTGGGGTTATATAGCAATGTTGCGTTGGCATGGATTGGCGCCGTTGTTGCCGATTTAATTATCTGTAAGCCTTTAGGTTTAAGTCCAAAGGGAATTGAATTTCGCCGTGCTTATTTATATGACATTAATCCCGTAGGTGTGGGGGCTTTACTGATTGCTTCAGTTTTATCGATGCTCAGTTATCTAGGCTTTTTCGGATTGATGGCGAAAGGTTTGGCAAGTTTCATTGCTTTGGGGAGCGCGATGTTATGTGTTCCTATCATTGCTTATTTAACCAAAGGCAAATATTACATTGCTCGGCAGCCTGAAAAGATTCAGGCAACTTCAGTGGCAAACTGTGTGGTGTGTGAAAGGGACTATGAACTGGCTGATATGGCGGGCTGCCCAGCCTATAACGGTACGATTTGTTCTTTATGCTGTTCACTTGAAGCACGCTGTCACGATTTATGTAAACCTGATGCACGTTGGTCAGTACAACTAAAAAAAGCCATTTGGCAGTATTTACCTGAACGTTGGGCTAGTCGTTTAAATAGCAGGGTCAGTTTATATTTATTACTCACTTTAGGGCTATCGATCGTTTTGGCAGTGAGTTTAAGTCTGGTTTATATCCAAGAAAAAACCTACTTAGAAACAATTAATGCGGCAGCCGTTCCTCAGTTATTTACACTGTTTGTCAAAATTTACACCATCTTATTTTTATTGATGAGCGTTGCTGCATGGTGGTTAGTGTTAAATGATGAAAGCCGTCGTAATGCCGAAATCGAAACGCATCAGCAAACAGCATTATTGTTTGATGAAATTGCTGCCCATGAAGTCACTTCAAAAGACCTGCAAGACGCCAGAATTTTAGCAGAACGGGCAAATGATGCAAAAAGTCGTTATGTCATTGGTATTAGCCACGAATTACGAACACCTCTAAATAGTATTTTGGGCTATAGCCAATTGCTTCAAAAACAAGAGCAGCTTTCAGAACAAGGCAAAATGGCGCTCGGGGTGATTAGCCGTAGTGGGCAGCATCTGACTTCACTGATTGACGGTTTACTGGATTTAGCACGAATTGAAACGGGCAAAATTTCTTTAAATGTGGTGGATGTGCATTTTCCAAATTTTATTGAACAGATTATTCAAATGTTTCAGCCGCAGTTTGAACAGAAGAATTTACAGTTTGTTTATGAAATTGGAGATAACCTGCCGCACTATGTTCGTACCGACAAAAAACGCTTAGAGCAAGTGCTCATCAATTTGCTGGGCAATGCTTTAAAATTTACGATGAGCGGCACAATAACGTTGAAAGTCGAGTATCGTTTTCAAACGGCTTATTTTGAAATTAGAGATACAGGCTGTGGTATCGCCGAAGGGGATTTGGAGCGGATATTTAACCCGTTTGAGCGTGGCAGTAACGTGGTTCAAGGTGGGTTTACCGGAACAGGACTCGGACTGCCGATTGTAAAATTATTGGTAGATTTACTCGGTGGCCAGCTATCTGTGAGTAGCCAGCTCAATCAGGGTTCGCAGTTTAAAGTTAAGTTTTATTTGCCTTCAAAAGAAGTGGTTCATCCAATTTCTAATGTTTATTCCAATCAAATTACTGGCTATCAAGGTGAGCGGAAACGAATTTTGGTTGTCGATAATGAAGCGGTAGACCGAGGTTTAGTCGCTAATTTTCTAAAACCTTTAGGGTTTATTATTGAAGAAGCCGAGTCGGGCATTGATTGTTTAAGACGTGTTCCTATTTTTCAGCCTAACTTAATTTTGATGGATTTGAATATGCCTTTGATGGGCGGGTGGGAAACTGCACGGTTATTGCGTCAGAACAATATTACCAATGTGCCCATTTTAATTATTTCGGCCAATGCAGGTGAGCGCGAAGTCAATCCACAAGATGCAGTCTTAAGTGAAGACTTCATGTTAAAGCCAATCGACCTCAATTTATTGCTCAGTAAAATTGGAGACAAGTTAGGTTTGGTGTGGGTTGATTCTAAATCAACTTCACGAGAAGAAAATAATTTGTTTAATCCTATCGATATAAAGGTGTTAAAAAAAGAACAAGACGCGGGGCAAGAACCTCAATTAAAACCGGAAAATAATGATATACAAGATTTAACTCAAGCGCTGCAACAGTTAAATGAGTTAATTGGACAAGGTTATATACGTGGAATTCAACAGACTTTAACGCAATGCCGTCAAAATTTTCCAGAGCATAACGAGTTATGGGAACAGCTTACCCAAGCAATTCAAAGATTTGATTTAAAACATGCCCAACGATTGATTCAGGATAAACAATGAGTACGCAACACGTTTCTTTTCAGCAAGCTTCGCCAAACGAGCAGGTTGTTATTCTGATTGTGGATGATGTGCCGGAGAATCTGGGCTTGCTGCATGAAAGTCTGGATCAGGCAGGTTATCGCGTGCTTGTCACAACGGATGGGTTGAGCGCAATTGAAATTGCACATCGTTGCTTACCAGATATGATTTTGCTTGATGGCAATATGCCACATATGGATGGCTTTGAAAGTTGTATACAACTTAAAGCGAGTCCAATTACGCAGTTTATTCCCGTTATTTTTATGACAGGCTTGTCTGAAACAGAACATATTGTGCGTGGTTTTCAGGTCGGTGGGGTAGACTACGTAACCAAACCACTGAATATTGAAGAAGTACTGGCAAGAGTAAAAACGCATTTGGCACATGCCAAACTGTTGCAACAACAAAAACAGGTGATTGATGCAACGGAAACAGCAATTCTTGCGCTAGATGTTCACGGTAAAATTGTTTGGAAAACTCAAAAAGCCAGTGATTTATTAAACCAATATTTGCCTGAAATAGAAGGTTTTGAGGCAGGTTTGAAAGCATGGTTTTCAGACTTAGAGCAAGAAAAAGACCCTAAAAAACTAACAAGCTGTTCTTATTCGACACCATCTCAGCAATTACAACTTTTATTACTCACGCCGTGGCAAACACAAACAAGTGTGGCTAAAAATTATCTTATACAGATTAAAACTTCTACACCTGCCTTGGAAATGGCTGATATTTTGAAATATTGCCCACAATTGACTCAGCGTGAAGCCGAAGTTATGCACTGGCTATTATTGGGTAAAACCAATAAAGATATTGCAGAAATTTTAGAGCTTAGCCCACGGACGGTAAACAAACATTTAGAACATGTTTTTGAAAAACTTTGCGTTGAAAACCGAACCGCTGCCGTGGCACATATTAATAGTCTGGTGCAAGAATTTCATTAAGCAAATTAAAAAGCTAGAGGCTCTCATTGAGCCTCTATTGTTTGTATTACTTCAAGTTCTGTTTAAAGAAACTGGTCAATTTATCAAATGGAATAAGATCGGTCCGATCATATAAATCAACATGTCCAGCGCCTTTAACGTAGTAAAGCTCTTTAGGTTGGCCTGCGAGTTTATAAGCTTCTTCACTAAACTCTTTTGAATGGGCCTGATCACCTGTAATAAACAACATTGGACGTGGTGAAATTGTTTCAATGTCGTTAAATGGATAGAAGTTTAAAAATTTGACATTACTTGTCAGTGTTGGATGTGTTGTAAGGTCTCTTGATGATCCTTTAGGCGTATATTCTCCACGTGGAGTACGATAAAAATCATAAAATTCACGCTGAATAGGGTGTGTATTTGCGGTTAACTCATGCGTAGTGCCGCTGGTATATTTTTTTTCACCGCCTGTAAATTCAACATAACGCTGAGCAGCCGCTTCTGCAATATTTTGCTTTCTCTGCTCTAAGGTTTGCGAGTGACGTAAGCCATTTCGGTTTACTGCACCCATGTCGTACATGCTGACAGTTGCTATCGCTTTCATACGCGGATCAATTTTTGCAGCACTAATGACAAAACTTCCACTTCCACAAATGCCCAGAGCACCAATATGTTCACGATCAATAAAGGATTGTGTTCCCAAATAATCTACAGCGGCACTAAACGCTTCTGCATAAATGTCTGGTGCAACCACATTTCTTGGTTGGCCCGAGCTTTCACCCCAAAATGATTGATCAATTGCTAAGGTTACAAAACCCTGTTCAGCCAGTTTTTGTGCATAAAGCATAGAGCTTTGTTCTTTGACAGCACCCATAGGGTGACCAATTACAATTGCAGGTGCTTTAACCTTTTTATTCAGATTTTTGGGAATAACCAGATTGCCGACAATATCCATATTGTATTGATTTTTAAAAGTCACCTTTTGAATGGTCACTTGCTGACTTTGATAGAAGTTATTTGCACCATTAGACATATCGGCCGCCATACCAGAAGTTGAAGAAAATAGACCAATAGTTGCTGCACAAATTGCAGCCGCCGTATGGGTTTTAAGCTTTTTAAACAAGGGAGATGTAGTCATAGATACCTCAATAAAACCATTTAAAGTGGGGGATTAATTCACGCTTATTTCACTTGAGAAATTGAAATTTTGATCGGTCGGTTCTGCTTAAATTGTTGAGGAATGGCATCCAGTTTCCCAAGAAAAATGAGACCATTTGCATAGCCAACATGAGAATTTTTATAGAAAAAAGCCAGATTACCCCACGGAGCATAATAGGTAAGATCACCAGCTTTGCCCGCATAACCAAGAGGCGCATTCTGCATAGTTAGCTTGTTTGGTAGATTGGCTATTTTTTCAGTAGAGTCATAATCTTTAAGTGTTAATGTCAGTGGAAGTTGTTTGATAAAATCTTCAACAGTAGGTGTCATGCGTAATGTGGCAAATAGCGGTTGCTGTGTTTCATCAATATCAATACGGATTTTCATCATCGATACCCTTTGTTGATTTTTACCTTGAGGCTTTATTGCATAAGAGGCGGAAGTAACTGAGAACAAAACACATAGGCTGACTAAGCCTTTAAAAAACTTATGATTAACCATATCAAATTACCTCACTTCTTTAAGAAACAAGCACATAAATGCGATGAAACTATTTATTCTTTAACGTAAAGATATGAATGGAATTTATTAATTTTTTACAATAATAAAAATGACTCATAATAATCGCCTCAGTTTATTTAAATCTTCATGTTTACTGCTTAATATGGATTTTAACGAATCTTCTTTTTAATAATTAGTCTAAAAAACAAACATGGACTTATGAGTAATATTCATGAATGGTTTTATGCTCTATAATGAGATTGACTTCCCAATAAGAGATAAAGCAGATGATAAATAAAGAAAACTATAATGATCTTTATGCCTTTCTAATGGTGGCTCGAGAGGGCAGTTTTACTAAGGCTGCTGGGAAAATGGGAATTTCACAATCTGCCCTAAGCCATACCATTCGAGGGTTAGAAGAGCGGTTAGGCATGTTACTTTTGACTCGAACCACACGAAGTGTTTCACCAACAGCAGCAGGCGAAAGGTTGAAACAAACGATTAGTGCCAGCTTCGATCAGATTGATAATGAATTATCTCTTTTAACTTCATTTCGAGATCAACCTGCTGGCACGGTTCGGATTAATGCCAGTAGTCATGCAATACGGGAAGTACTTATTCCAAAACTTAAAAAGATTGCAGGTGAGTATCCAGATGTACAAGTTGAGCTGACTGCCAATAGTGGGATGGTCGATATTGTTGCTGAGCGGTTTGATGCAGGTGTTCGTTTTGGAAGCCGTGTGGCTGATGGCATGATTGCAGTACGTATAAGCCCAGATGTCAAAATGGTGGTCATAGCAACTCCGGCATATTTTGAAAAATATGGAATTCCACAAACACCGAAAGATTTATTGAGTCATCAATGTATTGGCTTTCGTTTAACGACCCAAGGCAGTGTTTATGCATGGGAATTTATGAAAGATGGTCAAGAAACAAAAATGAAAATTCAGGGTCAATGGATATTTAATGAAAGCTACGATATCGTCGAGGCGGTTAGAGCTGGATTTGGACTTGCTTATATTCCAGAAGACTTGATTCGAGGAGATCTAAAAGAGGGGAAGCTTGTGCAGGTCTTAAAAGATTATAGTATCCAGTTTCCCGGATACCATTTGTACTACCCACATCGCAGACAACTTTCACCTGCGTTACGATTGGTTATTGATGTGTTGCGTGAGTAGCACTACGCCATGTAAGAAAAGCAGTGATAGACCCTAACAATAAGATAATAGCGCTCAGATAAAATGTCGCGGTATAGCCATGTGAGTCATATAACAACCCGCCTACGGTTGCACCTAAAGTAATTGCAAACTGAATAATCGCAACCATCAAACCACCGCCAATTTCGGCATCTTGATGTAGTGTTTGGGCAAGCCACGTGTTCCATGCAACAGGTGCCGACGTTCCGATAAAGCCCCATAAACCCATCAATATGGCAACAAACCATATATGCTGACCACCCAGCACAAAGGCTCCCGCAGTGCCTGCCATCATGAAAGGAATGATGATGAGATAACGATAAACATGTCGGTGAAGCATCAAACTAATAAGGAACGTACCCACTAAGCCTGTAACACCTAATATTAATAACAAGGTAGATAGTTGGGCTGCATCGACATGAGTGATAGTTTCTAAAAATGGACGCAAATAGGTAAAGAGTGCGAATTGCCCCATAAAGAGTAATAAAACACCTAACATGCCGTACAGTACAATAGGACGTTTAAGCAGGCCAAAAGGGTTTTTTGACTTCTCAGCCGATATAATTGCAGGTAAAGCAGGCATACTTTTAAATTGCCAAATAAGCGCAAAAACCGCAATTGGCACAATACAGAAAAAAGCACCGCGCCAACCAATGATTGAACCTAAAAAACTTCCTAAAGGTGCAGCAATGGTTGTCGCTAAGGCATTTCCTCCATTTAACAAACCTAATGCTTTAGGAACTGCTAAAGGGGGTACAAGCCGCATAACGATTGAGGTAGACATGGCCCAAAAGCCACCAATAACTACACCTAAAATTGCACGGCCCAACATAAATAAAACAGCAGAATGGGCGAATGTAATAATAATGCCTGAAATAATCATAAGTAGGGTTAGCAACAGCATGATAGGGCGTCGGTCCCATGTTTTAAAAACACGGCTAATTGATAGGCTGGTTATCACAGCAAAAATGCCTGAAATGGCAATAGCTTGACCGACTTGCCCTTCACTCATGTTTAAATCTGCAGAGATTGGCGTGAGTAAACTGACGGGCATGAACTCCGAGGCAATTAATACTGAACAGCAGAGTGACATTACAAATACGGCACCCCATGCGGGTGTATTGTTTTCCTGTAAGTTCTGCTCAATTTGACGAAAAGAAGACATAAAAGTTCCGATTTTAAAACCTTTGAATGTTCATGTGAGAAATGAATCAATTTGATCAGAGAGCTTAACAGCAATGGTTTGAAAGGATTAGGCACGAAATTACGAATAGAATTATGAGTTTTATGCATGAATTGTATTTAAAAAGCATACAGACTCACTGCTAAAAACAGGCTATTTTTTTACACTTAAATTTGTTCTTATAGTCAAAGATAAACAAAGTCATTTTTAAATAAATATGAGTCGTAATACGAGGAATTCATTGTGAATATTCAACAAAAAGATGATACGAAACATGGTAGTTTTAGTTTGCTTGATGGTGAAACCGTCGCGGGTGAAATGACGTATACATGGGCTGGCGAAGGCATGTTGATTATTGATGCCACAGATGTAAATGAAAATTATCGGGGACAAGGCGTAGGTAGACAAATGCTAGATGCACTAGTTGCCTTTGTTCGTGAAAAAGACGTAAAGGTAATTCCGCTTTGCCCCTATGCAAAATCGGTATTTGATAAAGATCCAAGCACTGGTGATGTACTTAAAAAATAAATGAATAGACTTAAAACTATTTAATGAGAATCGGACATTTAATGTCCGATTTTTTTATGGATTTTGTTAGGTAGTATGAGTGTGGCGAATATGTTTTAAGCAGTTATAAAATACTGATTTTAACGTTGTAGACTGCCAACTCAGAGTTATCAAACTTATAGAAAAGCTTATCAAATAAAAATAGTTTTAGACCAATTGGGAAAAAAATAAACTCGCTACACAAATATTTAATGGCTGATGAAAGCCAAATATTTATAACGTTTTTATATTATTTTGGAATTTTCCTTGAACTGGCAGTATATCCATAGTGTGTTGCCGCAATTTTTCTCTGCAACTTTGACCACGCTGAAAATTTCAATTATCAGCATTATTCTGGCTATTATTGTAGGGCTGATTTGCAGCATTTTAATCACATATCGCGTGCGGGTGCTAAATAGAATTGCCCAGTTCTATATTGAGTTATCTCGAAATACCCCTTTATTAATTCAACTGTTCTTTTTGTATTACGGTTTGCCAAAACTTGGTATCAAAATCGATGGTTTTGCCTGCGGTGTGATCGGACTGACCTTTTTAGGCGGCAGCTATATGGCTGAAGCTTTTCGAGCAGGTTTGCAATCGATTGCAAAAGGCCAGATTGACTCTGCAAAAAGTATTGGCTTACAACCGACTCAAATTTTTAGATATGTCATTTTTCCTCAAGCGCTTGCCATTTCAATTCCGGCAATAGGGGCAAATTGTCTATTTCTCATTAAAGAAAGTTCTGTGGTGAGTGCTATTGCTGTGGTTGAGCTGCTTTTTGTCACCAAAGACTTAATTGGCATGGACTATAAAACCACGGAAGCTTTGTTTTTACTCATCATGGCTTATCTGATTATTTTATTGCCCGTATCGATTTTAACCAGTTATCTGGAGCACAGAAGTCGGAAGGTGAGCCATGGAACTTGATTATCTATTTCAAGCGAGTCACCTCGAACGTCTAATGTGGGGACTTTGGTCAACTGCAAAAATTGCTTTTATTTCAGTGTTTTTCTCTGCAATTTTCGGCACGGTTTTAGGAGTCATTATGACTTCTAAAAACATAGTCGTTAAAGCGCTGTGCCGCCTGTATTTAGAAGCGATTCGGATTATTCCAATTTTAGTTTTGCTGTTTGTGTTTTATTTCGGCTTTGCGACATGGTTTAACTGGCAGTTTTCTGCAATGTGGGTCTGTGTTGTTGTGTTTGTCTTGTGGGGTACGGCTGAAATGGGAGACTTGGTCCGTGCAGCCATTACTTCAATTGATCAACATCAACGCGATTCAGCCTATGCGCTCGGACTTACCCATGTTCAAGCTTTGGTCTACGTCATTTTTCCGCAAAGTCTAAAACGAGTAACACCTGGCGCGATTAATTTATTTACTCGAATGGTGAAAACCAGCTCTTTGGCAGTGCTTATTGGTGTGGTTGAGGTGATTAAAGTTGGCCAGCAAATTATTGAAAATTCGCTATTGACCGTGCCGAGCGCTTCTCTTTGGATTTATGGCTTTATTTTTATTTTGTATTTTCTGATTTGCTATCCCTTATCTCGTTTGGCGGCACATTTAGAAAAGGTCTGGGAGTAATTATGCCTTTGTTATCGATACAACAATTACAGAAATCATTTGCACAAAGTCATATTTTACAAGGCATTGATCTGGATGTAGAACAAGGTGAGGTCGTTGTAATTTTAGGTCCATCGGGCTGCGGTAAAAGTACCTTATTGCGCTGTATTAACGGCTTAGAACCGATTCAGGGTGGTGAAATCCATTTAACTGGTTCAGGTGTTTTGGGTAAAGATGTGGACTGGACTAATGCTCGTCAAAAAATTGGCATGGTTTTTCAAAACTATGAGCTGTTTGGGCATATGAACGTCATTGACAATATTTTGCTTGGACCACTCAAAGTACAAAAACGCCACCGTGATGAAGCTGAACAAGTAGCAGATGAGTTGTTAAAGCGAGTTGGACTGTTTGAGCGAAAACTTGATTATCCACGACAGCTTTCAGGCGGACAAAAACAACGTATCGCTATTGTGCGTTCACTGGTAATGCAACCTAAAGTCATTTTGCTTGATGAAATTACTGCTGCGCTTGACCCAGAAATGGTTAGAGAAGTGCTCGATGTAGTCCTTAAGTTGGCGAATGAAGGAATGACCATGTTGATTGTGACACATGAGATGTCCTTTGCCCGCAAGGTTGCTGACCGCATTATTTTTATGGATAAGGGTAAAATTATTGAACAGGCCACACCTGAAGATTTTTTTGAACAGCCGAAAACAGAACGAGCGAAAGCTTTCTTAAATATTTTGTCGTACTAAATTTTTATTATTTGAATCATGAGGAAGTGAATGTTTAAACGTAATTCAATAAAAATATTAAGCAGTCTTGCTGTTGCTGGGGTGTTGTTAACTGCATGTAGTAAAACGCCATCAACTGAACAGGCAAGCAATAGTCAAGAAGACCATTCTTTAGAGCAAGTCAAAAAAAATGGAGTTCTACGAGTTGCCGTTTTTGCCGATGATCCGCCGTTTGGTTATGTAGACAGTGCTGGGAATAATCAGGGTTTTGATGTGGCTTTAGCAAAACGGGTGACTAAAGATTTGCTCGGTGATGATAAGAAAATTGAATTTATTGTGACTGAAGCTTCAAATCGGGTAGAGTTTTTAAAATCAAATCGTGCCGATGTGGTGTTCGCGACATTTACAGTGACGCCTGAACGTAAGGAAGTTGTAGATTTTGCTGAACCTTATTTAAAAGGTGCATTTGGTATTGTCTCGCCTAAAACCAAGCCGATTACAGATATTGCCCAATTAGAAGGTAAGACCTTAATTGTAAATAAAGGCACAAGTTCAGATACCTACTTTACCAAGCATTATCCTAAAGTGAATTTATTAAAGTTTGAAAGAAACTCAGATGCTTTTAAAGCCTTAACCGACGGTCGTGGTGACGCAATTTCACAAGATAGTACCTATGCTTTAGCGTGGGCCGCGAAGAACCCAAGTTATGTGGCGGGTATCCAGTCTATTGGTGATCAAGAGTTTATTGCACCAGCAGTTAAAAAGGGCAATACCCAATTATTGAATTGGCTCAATACTGAAATAAAGCAACTGAGAACCAGCGGTGAAATCAAGAAAATTTATGATGAAACCTTAAAACCAATTTACGGTGACTCGGTAAATCCGAATGTGTTTTTAGATGTAGGCCAATAATTTTCGATATCGCTGAAGCAGTGTCTAAAAGTAGGCGCTGCGATTTTAAATAAGACTTTTACAAGAACGATAGGGTGAAATAATGACAACATTAACATTTCAAAACGTGAAGCATATTTTGGCTGCATCTTTACTGAGTTTAGGTTTGGTTGCATGTGATAAAGGAAGCCAATCTACTGAAAAAAAGGCCGATACTACACAAACTACGTCAAGTATTGAACAGATTAAAAAGAATGGTGTGGTACGAATTGGCGTATTTAGTGATAAACCGCCGTTTGGATATTTAGATGCTCAAGGTAAAAATCAGGGCTTTGATGTAGAAATTGCCAAGCATGTCGCTAAAGATCTGTTGGGCGATGAAAACAAAGTAGAGTTTGTTTTAACTGAAGCGGCTAACCGTGTTGAATATTTAAAAGCCAATAAAGTGGATATTATTTTTGCAAACTTTACTGTTACGCAAGAACGTAAAGAAGTCGTCGATTTTGCTAAGCCTTATTTGAAAGTAGCACTAGGTGTCGTTTCTCCTAAAAGCCATCCGATTACCGATGTTGCTCAACTTAAGGACAAAACTTTGTTGGTGAACAAAGGGACGACAGCTGATTCATTCTTCACCAAGACCCATCCTGAAATTAAGCTACAAAAGTATGAGCAAAACACTGAAACTTTTGATGCTCTAAAAGATGGCCGTGGCGCTGCGCTTGCACATGATAACTTGCTGGTTTTAGCGTGGGCTAAAGAAAATCCAAATTACACCGTTGGCATTACCAATTTAGGTGAGCAAGACTTAATTGCACCAGCAGTGAAAAAAGGCGATAAAGAGTTATTGGACTGGTTGAATCAAGATTTAGAGAAATTGGCGAAAGAAGGTGTGATTCATCAAGCCTATGAAAAAACTTTAAAACCAGTCTATGGCGATACCATTAATCCAAAAGATTTATTGGTTGATTAATCGTGCTAATCATCTTTAATGATTAAGATTCTTCTAAATAGTATTTGCTCGAGCAAAGGGTCATCTACAGCCTGCCCATAATTTTTAAAAATAATGTTTTTGCAATATTTTTTATAGATGTAAACAGTGGTCAGGTTCTGTAGATGAGAAAGTTTTTTGGTTACTTTTTTCAAAAAAAGTAATCGTATTAGCTGTTTGTTTTAGAGATTAAAAGGTAGGATTTTATTGTGCTAATTATTTGATTTTATATTACTTCAACTTAAATAAAGTCGGCTCTGCTGCTAATTTATCTGCCAAATATTGAATCAACACACTTAATTTAGGTGGTACATGGCGCGTTGGTGGGTAAAGTAACCAAAGCCCACCACTATAGTACGTTTTAAAGTACCAGTCGGGTAAAACCTGAACTAAGCTCCCTTCTTGCAGGGCATGACGGGCAACAAAGTACGGTAAGCTCGCAATACCCAAATGCTGTAATGCTGCACTCAAACGCACACCTGTATGGTTTGCAGCGTAGCGGCCACGTACTGCAACACTAATTGATTTATTGCCTTGTTGAAATTTCCATTTTGAATCACTGGTTTGTTCACCCAAATAGATACAGTCGTGCTGCTTTAAATCATGCGGATGGATCGGCGTTCCATGCTTTGCTAAATATTCAGGTGTGGCACAAACCAAATGATCAATATCAATGAGCTTTCTACCCATGAGGCCACCCGCTGGCTGTTCGGTAATTCGAAGTGCTAAATCGACTCCATCATCAATAAGGTCTACATAGCGATCTTCTAAAAGCATTTGTATATCAATTTTAGGGTGACGTGCTAAAAATTCGGGTAAATGTGGGTGAATCATAAAATGCCCCACGGCTTTTGGAACACTCATGCGAATAATACCTTCGGGTTCGACATGGAATTGACCTGAACTTTCCATAACAGCTTGAGCTGCATTCACCATGTCTAAACAACGTTGATACACCTGTTGCCCACTTTCACTTAAACGAAGTTTCCGTGTAGTCCGATAGAGTAAGCGGGTGCCCAACGCACGTTCTAAACGAGCAATCGCGCGGCTAACAGCGGAAGGCGTAGTACCAAGTTGCCTTGCAGTTTCGGAAAAACTTTCCGACTCGACAACTTTAACGAAAGTTGCCATTTCATTTAACAGAACCAGACTGTGATTTGTGCTCATGAGGCAAAAGTTATTTGGATTTTAATTGGATTATCGCGCCTAATAAATCGCAATACAATCTTTTTCATCTTAAGGGGTGTGTGAAAAAGTATGACACAAGCATTGTATTTAGAAGGTGTACTGAGTGCTGAAATTGAAATTTTAGCGTGTAACCCATGTGAAGATGGGCGTTTTGCAGTGCGTTTATCTGCAACACCTTTTCATCCTCAAGGTGGTGGACAGCCAAGTGATACGGGAAAAATTGCAGAAGCAGATGTTGTTCATGTAGTGATTGAACAAGGGGAAATCATTCATTACTGCACACAGCCTGTTGAGTTAGGAGCAGCATTGGCACAAGTGGATGAAAAGAAGCGAAATTATCATAGTCGATTACATTCGGCTGGACATCTCATTGCCCATGTAATGCATTTATTTGGCTGGCAAGCCACAAAAGCTCAGCACTGGCCCAACGATGCTCGGGTTCAGTTTATTCCTTTGGAAGCGGCCGAACAACTTGATGCTGAAATGCTTCAGAACCAATGTTTAAAGTATATTCAGGCCAATTTTCCCACCAATCTGCATCAACATGGTGATGGTTTTCGTGAAATTAATTTTGGAGATTTTCCTGCATTTCCATGTGGTGGAACCCATGTCGCAGCATTAGGGGATATTGGCTCTATAGACATTCAGTCTTATCAGTTTAAAAAAGGAAAGCTGAGTATCAGTTATGGCGTGGCCGAGGAGACTGAATAGATGTGGCAGTTGTATGGACATGAGTTTTTGACGCTAGCTGTGATTCATTTTTTAGCCGTAATTTTACCGGGGCCTGATTTTGTGATTACGGTCAGACAAAGTGTGCGTTATGGCTATTTAATTGGATGTTTGACTGCAATTGGTATTGGTGTCGGGATTTCGGTTCATGTGTTTTATACACTCGTTGGTATTGGCTTTTTGATTCAACAAAGCGAATGGCTCATGTCACTTATCAGAACAGCGGGGGCAGCTTATTTATTGTATTTAGGATGGCAGTGTTTACGTAGCCAGCCGAATACCAATATTGATATTAATGGCCAAACTGATAGTGATGCTCCAAGTTTATTTAAAGCTTTTACAATGGGTTTTCTTACCAATGCGTTAAACCCGAAAGCCACCATCTTTTTTCTCGCAATTTTTACGACGATTGTAAGTACGGCTACACCAATGAAAGTTCAGGTCTTTTATGGGGTTTGGATGTGTATGGTCAATGCCATTTGGTTTATGGTGGTAAGTGTCCTGTTTGCACAGCCTATTGTACGTAAAAGATTTTTGGAATTTGGGGTTTATTTTGAGCGGGTGATGGGAGTGTTGTTGATTGGGATTGCATTGAGATTGATTTGGGGATTGTTTGTTTAATTGCTGTGAGTATTTGAGGATATTACAGAAGTACGATTGTAGATTGTATATATAGTTTTCACGACAGTCATACCAGTATTTGCTCGTGCTAAATTTCATCCACAGCCTGCCCATAATTTATAAAGATAATGTATTTGCAATTTTTTTTGAAAAATGAAAACAGAGAACAGGTTCTGTGGATGAGAAAGTTTTTGGTTACTTTTAAAAAAAAGTAACAGAATTAGCTACTTTCTTTGGAGGCAAAACGGTAAGACTCCGCCGTGATAATTACTTTAAATTGTCTAGAGTATTAATAACTCTTAGCGCGAGCCGAAGGCTAATCCAGAAATCGAATTTAAAATAATAAGACTCCGCCGTGATAATTACTTTGACTTGTTACTTCTATATTTAACTTTTGAGCTAAAGTAGCTTCAGTAAATAATCCATAAAAAAGACCACTCGAAAGCAGTCTTTTTTCAAAAATAGAATTAACTCGTACGCCTATTACGCGTAAGTTGATGTAACACTGAAACCAATAAATCAATTTCTTCGGTCGTATTATAAAAAGCCAAAGATGGACGTACAGTTTGTTCTACACCAAAACGACGTAAAATTGGCTGTGCACAGTGGTGACCAGAACGTACAGCAATACCATGTTGATTTAAAGCTTTACCGACTTGTTCAGTTGAATAGCCTTGTAAAATAAAGGACATGACACTGGCTTTGTTATGTGCCGTTCCAATTAAACGTAAACCCGACACACTGCTCAGCGCATTTTGACCATATTCGAGTAGATCATGTTCATAGCGAGCAATGTTATGAATACCTAGACTTTCGACATATTCAAGTGCAGCACCTAAACCAACAGCATCGGCAATGTTTCCAGTTCCAGCTTCAAACTTGTTTGGTGCAGGTTGGTAAACTACTTGTTCGAAGGTAACATCCTGAATCATGTTACCGCCGCCTTCCCAAACGGGCATGCTTTCTAGCAACTCTGGTTTTGCATAGACCGCGCCAATACCCGTTGGACCAAACACTTTATGTCCAGAAAACACAAAAAAGTCTGCATCGAGAGCTTGTACATCGGTAGGGATGTGCGAAACAGATTGAGCACCATCAACTAAAACACGTACACCTTTGGCATGTGCAATTTTAATGACTTCAGCAACAGGTGTGACTGTACCTAAAGCATTCGAAACTTGAGTAATCGACAGCAGTTTAGTGCGCTCATTAATTAGTTTTGGCAACTCTTCTAAAATAATCTGACCCGTATCATCCACAGGAATGACTCTTAATTTTGCACCAGTTTTTTTAGTGAGTTGATACCAAGGCACAATATTGGCATGGTGTTCTAAGTGAGAAACAATAATTTCGTCACCCTCGCCAATATTTTGCTCACCCCATGTTTTTGCAATGAGGTTAATCCCTTCAGTTGTTCCTCGGACAAAGATAATTTCTTTGGAAGAGGGTGCACCAATGAATCGGGCAACTACATTTCTTGCATGCTCATAGGCATCAGTTGCACGAGCCGCTAACTCATGTGCAGCACGGTGAATATTTGAGTTTTCATGCTGGTAAAAATAAGCAATCCGGTCAATCACGCGCTGCGGTTTTTGTGTGGTCGCAGCATTATCCAACCAGACCAGAGGTCGGCCATTGACGCGTTCCTGTAAAATGGGAAAATCGCGACGTATGGCATGCACATCAAGTGGTTGAGCACTACTTGCTACAAAAGTGGGTTGTGATGGTTGATAGTGACTATAACTTTGTCCACTTTGAGGCAAATCTAAAAAATAAAATCCAGAGCCTGCCGAACTTTGGGTAGGTGTGTTCGTTGCAAAACGATCTTCCGTCAGCAACGATTTTAGCTGGTCACCATGTGGTAACTGAAAAGACTGCGCAACCGAATAATTATCTTCAACACCTTTAACAGATGGCTCTGCTGCATTTGGGGCAGAAAAATCATTTAAAAAATAATAAGGTGATTCACCAGCACCAGTGGGTAAGTTTGGTTCAATGCGTGGCACATTTGGTTCACTATGAGCAGCTTGTGGCAAATGTGGTTCAAATGGTGGGCGTGGCAAATTAGCTCCACCAACCACAGGTGCTGAGGCTACAATTCGTCGTTCAGGATAGTCTGGCAAATTTGGAATATGTTCAGGATATTCCGGATTGAGACTTTTCTGAAAGGCGATATTGGGCGCACGACCACTGAGTGCAGAAAATGATTCACCCGGTTGTGGTGGGTGCGGTGGCGCTCCGACAGGTAAGTCCAAGTTAAGGCCCGATGGAGAAGTCGAACTGCTTGAGCTGGGTAATGCTGAAAAAAACTCATTGGCAAGTCGAGCAATGGTGGACTCATTGGGTAAGTTGGCTGGTGGGTGAGCACCAGTCACTTCCGGCCCTGTTGGACTACCTTGCAGATTATTTGTAGTTAACTGGGTAGTCATGATATTTGTCCACCTCCACATCATCTAGCACTGCTAATGCATCATCAGTGAGTACTGCAAGTGAGCAATATAATGAGATCAGATATGACGCAATCGCGTTACGGTTAATTCCCATAAAACGTACTGAAAGCCCAGGTGACTGTTCACCAGCAAGACCCGGTTGGAACAATCCAACAATCCCTTGACGCTTTTCACCAACACGAAGCAGCAAAATTTTAGTTTTGCCGTCTTCTACAGGAATTTTATTGGATGGAATAAGTGGAATCCCGCGCCATGTAATAAATTGCGAACCAAATAAACTAACCGTTGGTGGTGGTACACCACGACGTGTACATTCACGGCCAAATGCTGCAATCGCATCAGGATGTGCTAAGAAAAATCCCGGTTCTTTCCAAACTTTACGCAGCAAATCGTCAAAATCATCTGGAGTAGGCGGGCCATTTAAGGTCGAGATACGTTGGTCATCAGTCACACTCGCCAACAAACCATATTCAGGGTTATTAATGAGTTCACTTTCTTGGCGTTCTTTAATCGTTTCAATGGTTAAACGAAGTTGTTCTTTAATTTGGTCGTGTGGGCTGCTGTAAAGGTCAGCAACACGTGTATGCACATCTAAAACGGTAGATACGCCATTTAAAAAGTATTCACGTGGCTCTGGGTCATAATCAACAAAAGTTTGAGGTAATGTTGCTTCATCACGTTGTGTGCAGGCTACTTGAATATCATCGGTATTATTGACACGGTTTAGGCGATAAATACCTGCTTCAACAGGCAACCATTGAAGTAAGTGAGTCAGCCATCGGGGAGTAATTGTAGAAAGTTGAGGAGCTGTCTTGGTTGCATTGGCCAGTTGGCGTGCTGCGTGGTCCCCAAGTGCAAGCTGGGCTTTTTCAGTATTTTTCGCCATGAATCATTTTTCCTTATTACATTGGCTTTTGAAAATAAAAATTCTAGAATTTATATAAACTAGAATTAGTTCTGGTTTTAAAAATAAAATAACGATCTAAATTTTTTAAATAGAGAGCTTATTAATCATTAATCTATCTTTTGAATAAAAATATATTTAGATTAGAAATAAGCATTAAATTAACTTGTTAAATTCTTACTATTTATTTTTTCTCCTTATCTATTTATTTCACATCTATAGTTTTTAACCAGCAATATGATTTTTTTGATAAGACTCATTGGGAGACTGTAATATCTGGCTACCTGCGGAAACACTATGTGTTAACCAGACATTCCCCCCAATAATTGAGCCACGCCCAATCGTAATACGACCTAAAATGGTGGCACCTGCATAGATCACGACGTCATCTTCAACAATTGGATGGCGCGTATAATCTTTTTTTAAGGCACCATCTTCATGAGTTTCAAAACGTTTTGCCCCAAGTGTTACGGCTTGATAAATGCGGACACGCTCACCAATAACGCTGGTTTCCCCAATCACTACACCAGTACCATGGTCAATAAAAAAACCTTTTCCAATATGAGCGCCGGGGTGAATATCAATACCCGTTGCAGAATGCGCCAACTCGGAAATAATGCGAGACAATAAAGGCACTTGGGCATAGAGCTGATGCGCAATTCGATGATGAATAATCGCAAATATGCCCGGATAGCAAAGTAGTACCTCGTCTACACTATGTGCTGCCGGATCTCCTTCATAGGCTGCATGTACGTCTGCATCTAAAAGACGCCGTATAGAGGGCAAAGTGTTGGCAAAATCCTGCACAATATTTTGAGCAATTTCTTGTGACTGCTGCGCTTTGTTTAAATGATCGGCGTGGCGTTTTGCTTCATAATTTAAAGCGAGCTGTACCTGCGTATGTAACGCGGTAAGTACCCGATTTAAAGTGTAGGCAATATAAGAATCTTCAGTTTCTTGGCGTAAGTCAGCAGGGCCTAAACGCATTGGAAATAAAATACCGCATAGGTCATCCAAAATAGCTTTTAGAGATTCTTTAGAAGGAAGCTCGCGCCCACCAAACTCTTTGATTCTGTGTTGCTGCTGACGCCAGTCATGCCGTGCTTGTTGTAAACCCTGTACAACAGCATTAATGTTCCATTGAGTCACAAGCTTTCCTTGATTCACTGAAAATTGATTAAAGTATTAGTCTTGTTGCCAAGGAAGTTGATGGATGCGCCAGCCATTTTTCTGATTACGCTGTTGCTGATCATTTAGATCGCCTTCGAAGCCTTCAAGAACGTTATAAATGTGCTCAAAACCAGCATTAAATGCGGCCTCGGCAGCTTGTGCTGAACGGTTGCCACTACGGCATAACAAAAGAATGGTTTTATCTTTGCCGACCTTTGATTCGAGTTCTTTTAAAAAGCGTGGATTGCGGTTAAATGACGTGCCTGTTGCCCATGCAACATGAACACTTTCAGAAACATATCCTACAAATTTACGTTCTTCATTGGTGCGTACATCAACTAAAACAGCTTGTCCTTGTTCTACGAGCTGCCATGCCTCAGTAGGAGATAAACTGCCACTAAAATTCAGTTCGTGGTCTTGTGCATATTGCTGAGCTTTACTCAGAATTTCTTCAGTTGAAAAGGATGTATTTGAACCATTTGAGATAAAGCTTTGAGGAGCTTCTGTATTTAATTTAGCATTCATTGAATATATCCTTATCTTCGATTCAGATTGTTAATAATCAATTTACGCTGAATCGAATATAAGAAAAAATAAGGAATATCTATTTATATATATTTTTTTGATAAATAAGGAGGGTAAATATTTTTTATAAAATAGTATTAATTAATCTTATAAAGCCCTTGAAATAAAATGGATTGAATAAATTAATATTAAGTAAAAAACCGTATAGATTAAAATAATCCACACGGTTTTAAAATTTAAGCAAATCCACCATTTACCCGAATCACTTGAGAGTTTACCCAGCCTCCATCTGGACCAGCTAGCATGGCAACTACACTGGCAATTTCTTCAGGTGTTCCAATTCTTTCCAATGGGGCAAGTTTTGCAATAGCCGAAACCTGCTCGTCAGTTTTTCCATTGTAAAAAAGGTTAGTACCTGTTGGACCGGGCGCAACTGCATTTACAGTGATATTGCGTCCGCGTAACTCATTTGCTAACACATGTACCAAGCCTTCTACACCTACTTTTGAAGCAATGTAGGGGCCATATGCCGGAAAAGATTTAGCAATCACACTGGTTGAAAGCGTAATAATTCGGCCACCATCTGGCACTGTTTCGGCCGCATGAGCCAATATTAAAAATGCGCCCCGTAAATTGGTATGAATTACTTTATCGAAATCAGGCAGAGCTTCAGGTGTAATTTTTGCCATTGGCATAATGCCTGCGCTATGAACTACGACATCTAATTGACCATTAATCGCTTTTGCTTCTTGAAATAAACGACTGACATCATGTTCATTTGCGACATCTGCTTGAATGGCAGAGGCTTGACCACCTTGCTCAATAATGTGATCTACAGCTGCTTGGGCATGAGTTGCATTGCCAGCATAATTAATCACCACATAAAAACCATCTTGAGCTAGACGTTCGGCAATAGCACGTCCAATCCCGCGAGATGCACCAGTGACAAGAGCTGTTTTTTTTGAAATATTCATTTTTAGGTCGCCTGTTCGAGTAAGTATGGTTTATTTTAATAATGTAGAAATATGGGATAAAGTCTCATAATTGGATAAGATAATTCCATATGCATTAATAATATGGCGGGCTAGAAAGAGAGCATCATGGATAAATTTGATACCTTACAACTTTTTACCCGAATCGTAGAGCTGGGTAGTTTTAGTCAGGCAGCAGACCAACTGAATATTCCACGTGCCACAGCCAGTAATGCCATTAAAGAGTTAGAGAATAATTTACAGTGCCGTTTACTGGAACGGACTACGCGACATGTCAGGCCATCACTCGATGGGCAGGCATTTTATGAGCGTTGTACACAAATATTATCGGAACTGGATGATGCTGAATCTTCACTGCGCAATGTCGTTGCACAGCCACGAGGCTTATTACGTGTCGATTTATCGGGTGCGCATGCGACTAAAATTGTTTTACCGCATATTGATCAATTTCATCAGCAGTACCCCGACATTGAACTAGTCATTAGTACAGGAGATCGCTTGGTTGACCTTATTAGGGAAGGGATAGACTGTGTGGTACGAGCTGGACGTTTGGATGATTCATCTTTAATTGCTCGACATTTGGCCGATATGCCGCAAGTCATTTGTGCGAGTCCTGACTATTTACATACATATGGAACGCCTCAGCAGCCAGAAGAGTTGTTATCCCATTATTGTGTTAATTTTTTCTCGACAACAGGTGGGCGTAATTACCCATTTGAACTGATGGTGAATGGCAAAAAACAAGATTATTTTTTGAAAAGCTGGATAGCGGTAAATGATGCCGAAAACTATGTATTATGTGCTTTACGTGGTGCAGGTTTAATTCAGGTACCGCGTTACCATGTGGCCGCTGAGTTAAAAGATGGGCAACTGGTCGAGGTTTTGTCTGAGTGGAAAAGCCCGAATATGTCGGTTTCTGCATTGTACCCGCAACATCGGCAGCTATCACCACGCGTGCGAGCTTTTGTGGCTTGGTTGAATGAGCTATATACAGGCTATTTTCAAGTGAACAATAGCGTAAATGGATAGGCTGAATTTTGCTGGCACATATAAAATTTTGGTGAATATGTGATTGAACTACCCAATGCAAATGATTGGATTGTCAGGGACTCTGACCCAAATAGTCTGGAAAGAATAGAAGCATTTTTTACCGATCATGCTTACGAGTCGCATCGCCATGATACTTTTGCAATTGGACGAACATTAACTGGTGTTCAAAGTTTTCATTATCGTGGAGAAATGAAACATAGCTTGCCGGGCATGACTATGGTTATACATCCTGATGAAAAACATGATGGAGAGTCAGGTACGCGTGAAGGTTTTAGATACCGGATGGTGTACGTAAAACCTGCGATATTACAGGAAATTATGAAGGGTAAACCTTTACCATTTTTTGATAATGGGTTGAGTCAAGATATTCGACTATTTAAGGCAACTGATGTTTTATTACAAGGGATGGATCAACATATCGACCCTTTAGAGAACCAAGATGCTCTTTATGATTTGGCAACCACACTTTATGAAATTTCTGACAAAAATGTGCGAGCTTCCCATTCGTATGACTATGTGGCTGCGGAGCGCGCCAGAGAATTTATACATGCCTCTTTATATGAAAATATTTCTTTAGATGATATTGAAAAAAATGTTGGACGAGACCGTTGGAATCTTTCTAGGGACTTCCGGCTATTATTTGGTACAAGTCCACATCGATATATGACTATGCGTAGGCTGGAAGTTGTGAAGTCCTGTCTAATGTATGGAGAGTCCTTAACTCAAGCTTCATTAATTGCCGGATTTTTTGATCAAAGCCACATGACACGTCATTTTCTAAAAGCGTTCGGTTTAACTCCAGCCAGATGGCGAATGATCAATAAGCTATCTTCCTAAACAAGCTATTCAAAAGTCAGCCTGTTTTTAGACTGACCTCAACTTTGTTCTACATTAGATTTATGCCTTTTAAGAAATCATAAAGCATAAATATGCCGGAAACGATCAGCATTGTTCCCATGGCTTTGTTTATACGATTAAACCAAATTTTATTTTTGATTTTTTTTCCTAATACTGCACCTGCCCATGAGTAAAGGCAGGGCGCGCCTGCTGCACCAATCGAAATGAGCAATGACACTAAAAAGATTTGAATGCCAGTAATGTGTGCTGTCGGGTACATAATCGTGGTTACAGGCAAAATGACTAAAATCCCTTTTGGATTTAAAGCTTGTATCCAAAAACCATTCCAGAAAGACAAAGTCTGGACTTCAGTGGTTTCATCACTAATATCGATATCTGACTTTAACATTTGATATGAAAGATAAAACGTATAAAGTGCACCGAACAAAGCAATATAGTGCAAGGCATTTTGTGGAATGATCGCTGCGCCGATATATCCAAAAATCATGAATAACATCAACATGGCACAGCCTACACCCATGAAAAAATAAATCGTTTTTTTGAATTGTCCGGTAAGTCCCGCATTTAAGCCCATAAAATTTACTGGACCGGGGCTATACATCACACTCAAGGTATAAAGAAAGATTTCCATAACGTATCTACTGAATCAAAACAACCTCAGCATAATGAGCAATCAATTTAGGATCTTGTACGTTTGTGATAAGTCTTAAGTCTGCACAAACGTACAAGACGAGAAAAATCTGAATTCGTCATGATGAGTGACTTAAAGCTAATGATTCAGGACAAAATTGAATGTTTGACACAAAAATCGCGTTGGTTGTTCGTAATGATCTTGCGACTTGGCAAAGGCTAAATGTTGTGGCTTTTTTGGCAACAGGGGTTGCCTCGGCTGTTCCAGAAATGTTGGGTAAACCTTATATCGATGCGAATGGGTATGAATATGGCAATATGCTAGGGCAGCCGATGTTGGTATTTGAAGGGGATTTATTAGGACTGCAAAAAGCGCATCGTAAGGCAATTGAGCAAGATTTAACGATTATTCCCTATGTACATGCCATGTTTTCTACAGGTAATGATGAGGATAATCGAGCTGTTTTTTTAGCTGAAGATGCGAATCAATTAAATTTGGTCGGAGTAGCGTTAAGAGGACCTAAAAAAGCAGTTGATAAAGCAATGAAGGGACTTTCATTACATCAATAAGTTAAATATTTTTTGATATTGAATAGGAATAAAACCCACGATTTGAGCAAAAGTGGGTTTTATTTTAACAATGACGATTAAACTTTATCTTGAGTCTTGGTTTCAAAATCACTTGCATCATGACGTTCATGCAATTGGGTAGCTAAATCGCCAAAAGTACGATTGACCATACGTCCGCGTTGAACCGCAGGGCGCGCTAAAATCGCATCTGCCCAACGCTTAACATTTTTATATTGATCAACACCTAAAAACTCTGCGCCGTTATATACCCAGTTTTCAACAACGCCACCATACCAAGGGAAAGCAGCAATATCGGCAATGGTGTATTCAGACCCTGCTAAATATTCATTTTTTGCTAGATGCTGATCTAAGACATCAAGCAATCGTTTTGTTTCCATAGCAAAACGGTTAATTGCATATTCAATTTTAACGGGTGCGTAGGCATAAAAATGTCCAAAACCACCACCTAAATATGGTGCGCTACCCATTTGCCAGAATAACCAATTAAGACATTCAGTGCGTGCGGCAATATTGGTAGGAATGAACGCTTTAAACTTTTCAGCCAAGTAAAGCAAAATTGAACCAGACTCGAAAACTCTTAATGGTGGATTTTGACTATGATCAACCAATGCTGGAATTTTAGAGTTTGGATTAACTTCTACAAAACCACTGCCAAATTGTTGTCCTTCACCAATTTTGATCAGCCACGCATCATATTCAGCATCTTGATGCCCTAATGCCAAAAGCTCTTCAAGCAAAATAGTGACTTTTTGACCATTCGGCGTGGCTAAAGAGTAGAGCTGTAGCGGATGTTTTCCGACAGGAAGGGTATGTTCGTAGCGAGCGCCTGAGGTCGGCTGGTTTAAATCGGTTTTTTCTCCAGTCCATTGCCAAACTTGTGGAGGAATATAGTTTGAATCACTCATTTTTTATCTCATGTTTGGTTGAAATATAAGGGCTTAGTTATGTCGCAAAGCAAGCCATTTTTGTACGGTCGGGCGTTGCCATTGTTGCAGTGCATAATTTTTTAATCGCTGTGGTACAGCATCACCATTTTGAATGAGGCGCTGCAACATCAGTGCAAGTTCAGCATCCACAATGCTCCATGAACCAAATAGAAATTCGGCGTTAGGCGCTAGAAGTTTTTCTGCAACAAAGAAAAGTTTCTCGGCTGCTTTTTGACCTTGTTCAGAAAGTGGAATAGATTTGGGCTGAATAAAAATGACATCGGTTGGACGCTCAGTTCTTAAAGCGATCAAGTCTGATCTGAGCCATGCTTGAATTTGTCGTGCTCTTGCACGTGCCTGAATATCTTTTGGATAAATTGTTGTATCTGGGTAGAGATCTTCAAGATATTCCAAAATAGCAGATGATTCTGATAAGGCAAAATCATCATGTTCAAGCACAGGCACTTTGGCTGTTAATGACTTTTCTACGTAAGATTTTTCAAACTGGCCTTGCTGGCCTAAGTTGATAGGTGCTATTTCAAATGGAATTTGTTTTTCATGTAGCCCTACAAAAACTGTAAAAGCATAGGGGCTTAAAAATTGTGAATCTGTGTATAGCTTAAAATGTTCATTATTCATTGTTATTGTCCATGTCGTAAAACAGATGCGATCTAGTCTAAGTGAGCTAAGCCAAGATTGGGTAGCTTTTTTGTGGAAAAGCTTTATTGGTTTTGAATCATACTATTTCAGTATTTAAGATTAGGGCTTAATGTGCTGAAAATGTTGGTGCACAATGCTGAGCCAAGCTTGTACCGCTGGTGAGACAGGAAGATTCTTTTTCCAAGCCATGACTAAGTGCCATTGAATATTTGGTTTTTCAAGCGGCACTGCTGCAAATAAAGTAGGGTCAAGCATGTCAGTATAATATTGAGGCAAAAGCGCAATACCCATGCGCTGTAGCACCATGTCTGCCAAGAGGTGCCATTGACTGGTACGACACGCAATGGTTGGATAAAAACCATGCTGTTTACATGCATCGAGAATAATACTGTTTAAAGAGAAATTTTCAGGAAACATTAAAAACGATTGGTGTTGTAGCTCTTCTAGATTTATTTTTTTACGGGCTGCCCAAGTTGCATCTCGACGTAAAAGGACCATTAAAGGGTAATTACATAACTCAATACTATTAAAAATTTGCGTATCAAAAGGCTGCAATAAAACGCCAACATCTAGCTCATTATTGAGTAAAGCTTGTTCAATACCGCGTGAACCGACTTCCATAAAAGCCAATTCAATATCTGGCCACTGTTGGTGATAATCAAACAGGGCAGTCGTTAGAAGCTGGGAGCCTAAAGGGGGAACGCCAAGTTTTAAAGTTCCTGTTTTTAATTGTTGATAGTTTTCAATTTCAAGAAAGATATTTTGCTCTGCCTGAAGAAGCTCAATCGCATGCTGATAAATACGCTCTCCAATTTCAGTTAGTTCAATTTGTCTTTTACGGCCGTGATCAGGTTTAACCAACAGCTGTACCTGAAGCTGCTCTTCAAGTTGTTGTACTATTTTACTAATGGTGGGTTGGGTCAGATACAGCTCTTCAGCGGTACGAGTAAAGCTTTTAGTTCTAACTAGTGTAACGAAGCACTGTAAGGATTTTAGAGAAAGCATAATAAAGAATAGATTATTCCATTTTGGAATAATATTAACATGAATAATTCATATTCAGCATCTTTAACCCAGATAACATAATGGTGTAGTTAACCATTTAATCTTAAAACATGAGTACTGAATCTGCTTCTGGAACACCCGCACAATCTTCGCTTTTAGAGTTAGTTAAACAAATTTTGATCTTGGCCGGATTTTGGTGGGTCGGATATCTCTTGCATCAAAAACTTGGTGTGCCTGTGTCGGCAGGCATTTTAGGTATGTTTTTATTGCTTTTATGCCTGTTCTTTAAAGTGATCAAAATGGATCAGGTAGCAATGGGAGCAACCGTAGTTTTAGGTGAGTTATTACTGTTTTTTGTGCCTGTTGTAGTCGCCGTAGTCCAATATAAAACTTTATTTATGACCGAAGGGTGGCAAATTGTTTTGAGCATTGCAGTAGGGACCATTTCAGTCATGCTCAGTACGTGTTTGACCATCCACTATTACAATCGTTTGAAGACTTATTTACAGGCCCGAAAACGTCTTCAACATAAGCATATCTAAAGAGCAAAACAACATGAATATTTGGTCAATTCTTTGCCTGATTTGGACGTTGGCAGCCTATGTAGTAGCAAAGCGAATCTATCAGAAAAATCCGAAACTTTGGCTGTCTCCTGCGATTAGTGTGCCTGTACTTACCATTATTTTGATGACGATTTTTGGAATTTCATATCAAACTTATGCAGAAGATACGCAGTGGATTGTTAATTTATTAGGACCTGCAACGGTAGCTTTCGCTGTACCGATTTATCGCTATCGGGAAACGATTCGTAAAAACCTCGGGGTTCTCTCGATTGCGATCATTGTGGGAATGAGTGTGGGCGTAATGTCTGCCTACGAAATGGCGCAGTGGTTCCATTTTAGTCCTGAAGTGACTAACAGTTTAATGGCCCGTTCTATTTCAACGCCGTTTGCCATGATTTTAGCGGAAGATATTCACGGTTCGGCAGCTTTGGTTTCACTATTTACCGTCATTACTGGTTTGGTGGGGATGATTTGTGGTGATGCGATTTTAGCGATTACTAAAATTCGTTCTAATGTCGCAAATGGAGCTGCTTTTGGCAATGCAGCCCATGGTTTTGGTACGGTCAGAGCCCAGCAGCGCAATAGCGAAGAAGGTGTGATTGCAAGTTTAACCATGGTGATTGCAGGTATTTTAATGGTACTCATTGGACCATTTGCGATTCACCTATGGTTGCTGTTGTAAGCTTTGTCTACATTGGCTTAGCATGTTGTTGAATAATTTTTGATAGCTTTTTTATAGCTTGTTGCAGGAGTTCGGGTTCAAAGTCGCTTAATCCAATAATTAAACCCGAACGTTGTCGCTCTTTTGAAAATGTTGATGAAATGGCTTTAATCGCAATGTCAGCGTTGACCGCTGTGCTTGCAACTTCAATATCGTTAATATGAGGCGCAAGCCATAACACCATGTGCATGCCTTGATCGCCCGGCTGTAACCAAGCCAGTTCTTGAGGGATGTATTTATCAATTAAACCAATAATGTGTTCTCGAACTTCTGCGTAAACATTTCGGATACGTCGAATATGCCGCTCTAAATAGCCTTCTTGAATGAAAGCAGCTAAAACGTGTTGGTCCGCAGCAGGCGGATGACGATCAATTAATACTCTAAGCCCACAAAACGGTGCTACCAGTTCTTTAGGCAGCACTGCATAACCCAGTCTCAGTGATGGAAATAATACTTTGCTAAACGTACCGAGATAAATGACTTGATCGGGTGCCATGCCTTGTAAGGATGGGAAGGGCTGACCGTTATAACGAAGTTCACTGTCATAATCATCTTCAATGATCCACGCATTTTGTTGTTTTGCCCAAGCCAATAACGCAGTGCGTCTTGCTAGGCTCATCGGCATGCCGAGTGGATATTGGTGAGATGGCGTCACAAAAGCCGCACGAGCATGCTTAGACAGTTTTATACCAGCCTCAACCTGAATACCTTCTTCATCGACGGGAACACGGACCATACCAATATTTTGTACAGCGTGTTCAAAAATGGCTGTGGTCCCACGATAAGCTGGATCTTCAATCCAGACTTCATCCTTAGCCTCAAATAAAATCTGGCTGCAAATATAGAGTGCTTGTTGAATGCCGGGGGTAATCACAATTTGGTCAGGTTCGCAGTGTACAGAACGTGATCGGCGTACGTAGTCTGCTATAGCAATTCTGAGTGACAACACACCTTGCGGTTCACCATATCCCGAAGGAGCACCTGCTCCTCGAGATCTAAATTTATTGCCAAACTTACGCCAGACATCACTTGGTTTTGTTCGACCAACGGGTACAGATACGGCAAATGGAACATGCGGAAGCGGCTTAAATTCTTTGAGTACTTGGGCATAAGAAAGTGCAGATTTAGTTAAAGATATTGAGGTACGTTTAAAAGTTTCTTTTTTAGCATGTTGTTGAGCAGTTGTTTTAACTAAAGCATGGGATACATAAGTTCCAGTTCGTGCTTGAGAGTCAAAAACACCTTCGGCCAAAAGCTGATCATAAGCTTCAATAATGGTTCCGCGAGCGACTCCAAGTGTTTGAGCCAGTTCCCGAGAAGATGGTAAAGGATCTCCTGATTGCAAATCGCCACTTTGTACGGCTTCGCGTAAGGCTTGAGTCAGTTGAGCACTGATTTTACCTTGGCTTTTATCAATCTTTGCAATAGACGGAAGTTCAACAACTTTTGCCATTCTTGCCATAATTCTGGTCTACTTAAAAAAATACAAAGTGGTTCTTTTTAATAATCCACATAAACCAGAAAATTTACAACACAAAATATAAATAACCCTAATATTTACAGCGAGGTTTTAGCCATGTATATCCCTGATGATTTTGCAGAAAACCAATTGGATGTATTGCATGCTCTTATTAGAGAGTATCCATTTGGTGTTCTTTTGACTCATGGAAGTAATGGTTTAGATGCAAATCATCTTCCTTTTGAGTTGCAGGCAAATGAAGGGAACTTTGGTATGTTGCATGCGCATGTATCTAGAATTAATCCTGTTTGGCAGGACATTAAAAATGGAGATGAGGTACTGGTCGTGTTTCAAGCGGGCGATGCTTATATTTCCCCAAACTGGTATCCATCTAAACATGAACAGCACAGACAAGTACCTACATGGAACTATAGGGTTGTGCATGCTTATGGCAAGGTAACCATTCGAGATGATGAGCGCTTTGTTCGCGGTGTAGTAGCTCGATTAACCCGTACGCATGAAGCCTCTCAGCCTAAACCATGGAAAATGTCAGATGCACCAAAAGACTATCTTGAACCTATGCTAAAAGCCATTGTTGGTCTAGAAATTGAAATTACCAAGCTTCGGGGTAAATCAAAACTTGGGCAGAACAAAGAGCATCGAGACATTTTAGGGGCAGCAGATGGGCTATCTAAATCTGGTCATCAAACCATAGCAGACGCTATGTACAGTGTGGCTGAATTAAATAAATAATTTTGCAAATATAAAAGTTTAGTACTTATTGAGGAGAAAAATATGTCTTGGACCACACCTGTTGAGCTGGTAGGCGAACACGTTATTTTAAAGCCGCTAAATCTAACTCAAGCTGAATCTCTAGCAGAAGCAGTTTGCGATGGGGAGCTCTACAATCTTTGGTACACGCGTGTTCCAAGACCAGAGCAGATGATTGCTGAAATTGAAAGACGTCTTGGTTTGCAACAATCAGGAAGCATGTTGCCATTTTATATTGAAGACCGAAAAACTGGGCAAGCGGTGGGTATGACGACCTTAATGCATATTGAAGCAGCTCATCGCCGTGCAGAGATTGGTTCGACTTGGTATCGTAAATCTGCACAGCGCACGCCTGTGAACACTGAGTGTAAAAAACTATTGTTGGCTCATGCATTTGAGTCTTTAGACTGCATTGCGGTTGAGTTACGAACATCTTCTTTAAATGTGCAAAGCCAAGCCGCAATTGTACGTTTAGGTGCAAAGCTCGATGGCGTACTTAGAAGTCATCAAATTGTCAAAGATGATATTTTACGGGACACTCATGTTTATAGCATTTTAAAACATGAATGGCCTGCGGTTCGTCAAAACTTGGAATGGCTGTTAAGCAAACCGCGTTAGAAATCATTTTTAAACAAGCTGCTTTTCTCTTTTAGGGCTGAGCCAGAAAAGAGAAACTGCTGCAATGACTAACCACGGTATTAAAGCCATATTCATTGCTTTCCAGCCAACTAAGTCGAGTAACGCACCTGCGCTAAAAGAACAGATTAATCCGACAATAAAAACAGTCATATCGTTAATTGCTTGGGCCTTGGCTTTTTCAGCTGGTGTATACGTTCCTATTAATAAAGAAGTACTGCCAATAAATAAAAAGTTCCATCCCACGCCTAATAAAATTAAGGAGATAGCAAAAGATTCGAACTGAATACCAGAGAGGGCAAAACCAATGTAGCAAGCAAATAACACAAGACCTGCAAACATGATTTTAAGCACACCAAATCGGGCGATTAAATTTCCAGTAAAGAATGAAGGCAGGAACATACCGAGTACATGCAGTTGAATGACTGTCGTAATCGATCCAAGTTCATGATGTGAGTGTCGCATGGCGATCGGTGTGGCAGTCATACCTAAAATCATGATGCCATAGCCTGTTACCGCCCCAAACAAAGCAACTAAATAGGTAGGTTTAAATACAATCTCTTGCCATGGTCGACCAGCAGTAAAGTCAGACTTTTGTTCAACTGTATGAGCAATATTTAAGCTGGATAAAATACCCATTGCTATGAGCGAAATGATGCTGATAATTAAAAATGAACCGATATATTCTAAATGTTGGAATAAAGGGCCACCAAAACGTGCCAAAGTTGGGCCAATGAGTGCAGCAACAATACCACCTGCCATAACCCAAGAAATAGCACGTGAACGGAATGCATCATTTGCAACTTCACTGGCAGCAAAACGATAAAACTGAGCAAAAGATTGATATGCTCCAACACATAGCGTGCCTAATGCAAGAAGGATTAGTGAGCTATAAAAGATGCCAATTGAGGCAATAATGCCGCCAAGCACGCCTAAAGAAGCGCCGAATAAAAAACCGTTACGTCGTCCTACATGCGCCATGAGCATCGAGGCAGGAAACATCATTAAAGCCGTACCCAAAAACATAGATGCAATGGGTAAAGTTGCAAGCGTAGGAGTATTTGCAATATTAGCCCCAGCCAAACCACCAATGGTCATGACGATCACTGATATCGTTTGAAAAAGTGACTGGGAGCTCGCCAAAATTAGAACTTGGCGATACATGGTATTTTGAAGCATAAAGAGCCTTTAATTATAAGTATTAATTGATGAGTCTGGATGTTTTCGGTTTTTATATAGTGAAGTATCAACAGGCCAGCTTGAAAATGTGCATGAGTTTTTTGCGGCAGGTATATCTATATTTTTTGGCATAATCTATTTTTTATCAATTAATTGCAGCGGCTTAATCAGACTTAATATTCTATCATCTGATAGTTTGATACAAAACAGTTGAATCACCCTTTTTCTAAATGGGTCTATTAATACAGCATGTTTATTGCGTTTATCCTTTTAGATTTCTCTTTTGATTCATCTTAAAATAAATCATTAACCTGAAGTTAATGACTGCTGATGTAGGTTGATTGATCGAAATTCCATAAAGCGTTTTTATAGATTCAGAATAAAACTGCGATCTATAGGTAAGCACACATGGAAGGCTCAGTTCAGAATAAAGAACGGTTATGGATAAAGCGGCGTCATGCTAAACAGCTAAAACTGGACATGGCAAACCAATACACTGATGGCGTGGTCATTCCAACTCAAGACATTATTAAAGTCTTGGAAACACTTATCACACCAGGTGACAGAGTTGTACTCGAAGGAAATAACCAAAAGCAGGCAGACTTCTTATCTCGCTCTTTGGCTCAAACCAATCCAGATATTTTGCATGATTTACATATGATTATGCCGAGCGTTGGACGTTCGGAACATCTTGATCTGTTTGAAAAAGGCATTGCACGTAAGCTCGATTTTTCTTTTGCTGGCCCACAGAGTTTGCGTATTAGTCAGTTAATTGAAGATGGATTGTTAGAGATCGGTGCGATTCACACCTATATCGAGTTGTATTCACGTCTCGTGGTCGATCTTATTCCAAATGTAGTGCTTTCGGCTGGTTTTATGGCAGACCGCCAAGGCAATATCTATACAGGCCCAAGTACCGAAGATTCACCTGCACTCATTGAACCTGCGGCTTTTAGCGATGGTATTGTGATTGTTCAGGTCAATGAACTGGTTAATGACGTCTCTGATTTACCACGTGTCGATATCCCCGCATCTTGGGTTGATTATGTGGTTGTGGCAGACCAGCCTTTTTATATCGAACCGTTATTTACCCGTGACCCAAAACATATCAAGCCCGTTCATGTGCTTATGGCGATGATGGCAATTCGCGGTATCTATGAAAAACATAATGTGCAGTCATTGAATCATGGTATTGGTTTTAATACTGCGGCAATTGAGTTGATTTTACCGACCTATGGTGAGTCTTTAGGATTAAAAGGAAAAATTTGCCGAAACTGGACACTTAATCCGCATCCAACCTTAATTCCTGCCATCGAAACGGGGTGGGTAGAAAGCGTGCATTGTTTTGGTACTGAACTTGGTATGGAAAAATATGTTGCAGCTCGACCAGACATTTTCTTTACAGGTCGGGATGGCGCGTTACGTTCCAACCGCATGATGTGTCAGCTTGCAGGTCAATACGCCGTTGATTTATTTATCGGTGCGACTTTACAAGTTGATGGCATGGGGCATTCTTCGACGGTCACCAAAGGTCGTTTGGCTGGTTTTGGTGGTGCACCAAACATGGGACATGATCCGCGTGGTCGTCGTCACGATACACCTGCATGGTTAGATATGCGTTTACAAGGTGCCAATGAAACAGAAACTTATTTGGCACGTGGTAAAAAGTTAGTTGTTCAAATGGTGGAAACCTTCCAAGAAGGTGGCAAGCCAACTTTTGTAGAACGTCTAGATGCGATTGATGTGGCTAAAACGGCAGGTCTACCTTTAGCACCAATCATGATTTATGGCGATGATGTTACTCATTTACTGACTGAAGAAGGCATTGCTTATCTATATAAAGCAAGAAGCCAAGAAGAGCGTCAAGCCATGATCGCTGCGGTGGCAGGAGTGACCAGCATTGGTTTAAGTCAAGATCCTAAAACAACAGCACGTTTAAGAAGCGAAGGTTTAGTTGTATTCCCTGAAGATTTAGGCATTCGTCGTACCGATGCAACACGTGAGCTTTTAGCTGCAAAAAATATTGCCGACTTGGTGACATGGTCAGATGGTCTATATCAACCCCCTGCAAAATTCAGGAGTTGGTAATGATGGCACAAGTTCAATATCAAACACTTAGCGATAGTCAGCTTTTGGCAAGTTTAGCGGTTGAGGCTTTGATTGATGAAGTTAATCTAACGCCTAAGCCAGCATTGGTCGATCGCCGTGGCAGTGGCGCTCATGATGACCTGACTTTAGAGTTAATGGAACGCTCTGCGAAAAGTTTACGCCCAATGTTTGAAGCAATGGCTCAAGCAGCCATGCACCACGGTGAAGTTTGTTTGGCTTTACGTGAAGACATTGGTGAAATTGGTCGCCAAGGTGAAAAGGTCATGATGTTGGCAACAAATGGCGTTAACACACACCGCGGTGCAATCTGGGCCTTGGGGTTAATGGTGACGGCAGCATCATTGGCACGTACCAATCAACAGTACTTATCGGCTGTTGAGCTATGCCAGTTAGCCGGTCAGATTGCTCAGCTTGAAGATCGTTTTATTCCAAAGCAGACGTTGAGCCATGGTCAACAGGTACAAAAAAAATTAGGCGTCTTAGGTGCAAAAGAACAGGCTCAGCAAGGTTTTCCAACCATCGTAAATTTTGGCCTAAAGCAACTTTATCAAAGCCGTAGTAAACCCATGAAAGAAGAGTTTGCTCGTCTAGATGCTTTACTTGCCATGATGACTGATTTGACCGATACCTGTGTACTTTATCGCTCTGGAACATCTGGTTTAAAGCGTATGCAACAAGGTGCTCAGCAAGTACTCGATTTGGGTGGCAGCTCAAGCTTGGAAGGTCGCCGTGCTTTGCATCTTTTAGAGATTGACTTACTTCGGATGAAAGCCTCTGCTGGTGGTGCCGCAGATTTGTTGGCAGCAACCTTGTTTATAGATCGTGTTGAGCAGTCATCTTTAAAAAATAAAGAGGGATTTTGATTATGGAAACACTTCATTTTGAATTTGTGGCAACCAAGCCACCTGTAAAAAAAGCGTTGGTGGGGTGTGTTGGCTCAGGTGACCTAGAAATTTTGATGGAGCCTGGTGAAGTGGGGAAAACCTCTATTCAGGTGGTGACGTCGGTAGATGGTAGTGCTGCACGTTGGAAAAATCTATTTGAGCGAATTTTCACTGCACAAATACCACCAGCGGTAAATATTGATATTCATGACTTTGGTGCAACCCCTGGTGTCGTTCGCTTACGTCTGGAACAAGCTTTAGAGGAGATTGCTCATGACTGATATCGAGAGCTTGTTAAATAAACAAGATTTTATTGAACTCAGCGCAAGAGAGCGTGCTAAAGCATTATTAGATGTAGGGACGTTTCGAGAGTTACTCGACCCATTCGCCCGTGTTATGTCGCCTTGGCTGGTTAAGCAAAATATTGTGCCGCAAGCCGATGATGGTGTAGTGATTGCAAAGGGATCTATTCAAGAACAACCAGTAGTTTTAATTTCTATTGAAGGCTTATTTCAAGGTGGAAGCTTAGGTGAGGTGGGTGGTGCCAAAATTGCAGGTGCCCTAGAACTTGCGGTTGAAGACAATCTGAAAGGTATTCCAACCGCTGCAATTTTACTGCTAGAGACGGGTGGCGTTCGTTTACAAGAAGCAAATCTAGGCTTGGCCGCCATTGCTGAAATACAGGCTGCAATTTTGAACTTACGTCAGTATCAACCCGTGGTTGCAGTCGTTGCTGGCAGTGTAGGGTGCTTCGGTGGTATGTCGATTGCGGCTGGACTTTGTAGCTACATCGTAATGACACAAGAAGGACGTTTGGGCTTAAATGGTCCACAAGTGATCGAACAAGAAGCTGGTGTACAAGAATATAACGCCAAAGATCGTCCATTTATATGGGGTGTTACTGGCGGGAACCAACGGTTTGCTAGTGGTTTGGCAGATGCTTATGTTGATGATGATCGTCAAAAAGTTCGTCAGCAAGTGATCGATTATTTAGTCCAAGGCATACCCGATCAGCATCGTAGTTCAAATTACTCATTCTATTTAACAAAGCTACAACACATTGATACTGCTGAGCAAATTACACCACTACAGGTTCAGGCTTTGTATCAAGGAGAGCAAGCATGAATATCGCAGTTGATACATTAAAAGCATCTACTCGTGGTGCACATTGGTTTAAGGCACTCACGCAGGGCTTTAATACAGTTGAAGGTTTTCCAGCTTCGGTTTGGGTGGCTGATGGTCAGATTGATCAGCAAGCCGTACGTGTGATTGCCATTGTTCAAGACAGTAATAATGTTTTTCCACGGGCAAGACAAGGTGAAGTCGGACTCTTGGAAGGCTGGAGTTTGGCAAAAGTGGTTGATGAAGTGATTCAGGCCGATGCACTGGCTGAAACTAAACGCGGCATTTTATGCTTGGTTGACGTACCTAGTCAGGCCTATGGACGCCGTGAAGAATTGTTAGGCATCCATCAAGCGTTAGCAGGTGCGGTAGACAGCTATGCCAGAGCCAGATTAGCAGGCCATCCTATTGTGAGTTTATTGGTTGGTAAGTCAATGTCAGGCGCTTTTTTAGCTCACGGTTACCAAGCCAATCGTATTATTGCCTTAAAAGATTCAGGTGTTATGGTGCATGCAATGGGTAAAGAATCTGCCGCGCGCGTTACCTTACGCTCGGTTGATGAACTAGAACAATTAGCTTCAAGCATTCCTCCAATGGCTTATGACATCGAGAGTTATGCAACGCTTGGTTTGTTATCTGAACTTTTATCTGTTGAGAACCCTGAGCAGCCTACAAACCATGATCTTTCGTTAGCGAAGCAGGCAATTGCACAAGCGTTTAAAGAAATTAATGCTGAGCAATCGAGAGGATTAGAACAAAGACTTCACGGGCAAAACCGCCAGATGTCTAAAAAGGTTCGTGAATTATTGCGTGAGCAATGGTCATGAAACTTGATCTTGAAGCCCATGATTTACTATGGGGCATGACGGTCGATTTTTTGACTGAAGATGCGCCGCTTTGGGTGAAAGAGATATTACAACGAGGCGACCCTGTTGTAGTTCGACGGGCAATCACTCCTGTAGATCAAGTTGCTGTGGGTGTTAGAGGACAATTTCGTCATCAACGATATGCTGCACAAATGCCAAGATCTGCGATTAGCAGACAACTTAAGCCAGAAGCACTGACTCACGTTGATACAAAGCAGTTTGAACACTTGGCAGAACGTTTACAGACTATTTCCAGCATTATGAAAAACTTTTCAGGCTGTTGGGGATATACAGGAAGTTTCGGGTTTGAGCTGGCAACTGGCGTTAAAACAGTTACCCAGCAAAGTGACATAGATTTGTTGATTCGAGCTGAACAGCCTTTTGAAAAAAAGCAGGCGATTGAGCTACTCGAAACTTTTCAGCAAGCAGGGCTGAATGTGGATATACAGCTACAACTTCCACAAGGTGGTTTAGCTTTAAAAGAATGGGCTAGGAATAGCGGAAAAGTTCTATTAAAACGTGGTGATGGTGCTGTTTTAGTAGAAAACCCATGGAATTAGGGAATAGATATCATGGCTTCGATTTGGGTATATCCGGGGCAAGGTGTGCAGCGATGCAATATGCTGCACGACCTACCACAAACCGCTCTGGTTAAGGAACATCTTGAGCGTGCGTCGGATGCACTTAAAGAAAATGTCTTGATGCTAGACAGTTCGGCTGCATTGCAATCGACACGTGCAGTACAACTATGCTTACTCATTTCAGGCGTAGTAAGTTCAGCTTTATTAAGGGCTGAGAACTTGAAACCTGATTATGTCGCGGGTTTATCGATTGGTGCATGGTCGGCTGCGGTTGCCGCAGGGGTTTTAGCCTTTGAGGATGCCGTTCGCTTGGTTGCCTACCGAGGTGAGCTCATGCAAAAGGCTTATCCAACTGGTTATGGAATGACCGCGTTAATAGGTGCAGACCACGCAGCTGTAGAAGCGTGGGTGAAACAAGTTTATGAAATAGCGCCACAGGTGTATGTCGCCAACATCAATGCGCATAACCAGATCGTTATTTCTGGCAGCTTTGATGCCATGCAACAAGTTGCTACTTTGGCAAAACAGCATGGTGTCGTAGCAAAAAAATTAGATGTATCGGTGCCTTCGCATTGTGAATTATTAAGTCAGCAAGCGGAGCAACTTGCAGCGTCTATGGAGGGAATCACTTTAACGCAGCCTAAAATTCGTTATCTAAGTGGTACAACGGCTCGTACGCTTGGTAAGCCAGAACAGATTGGTGAAGACTTGGCTTTTAATATGAGTCGAACTGTAGATTGGGAAAGTACCATTCAAGCTGCATGGGAAAGAGGTGTCAGGTTACAGATTGAAGCTTTACCGGGAACGGTACTCACTACACTTGCACGTCGAACATTTAAAGAAGGGACCGTGTTGTCATTTCAAGGAACACGTATAGACAGCATTCAGATTGCGATGCAAAAAGAACAGGCCAATGAGTTTTCTTTTTGAATCTGATTTTACAAAAGCATAAATGATCCAAGGATATGAGGGATTGTCATGATTATATATGGAGTTGGTTTACTCGCACTTTGCACCTTGGTAGGTGTTATTGTCGGTGATCTGTTGGGCGTTTTATTAGGTGTAAAGTCCAACGTTGGTGGCGTAGGTATCGCCATGATTTTACTTATTTGCATACGATTATGGATGGAAAAACGCGGTGTAATGACAGTTGAAACCGAAAAAGGCGTTTCATTCTGGGGCACGATGTATATTCCGGTTGTTGTTGCCATGGCAGCACAACAAAACGTAGTTACAGCATTATCTAGTGGACATATGGCACTTTTTGCGGCGGTAGTTTCAGTTGCAGTTTGTACACTCACAATTGCGGGCTTAAGCCGCTACAACAAGGCAAGCCCTTTACCGAAGGAAGAAGACACCACATTAAACAGCATTGGAGGCAAAGTTCATGGTTGAATTATTATTAAAAGACTTAACCCATTTGGGTTTAATTACAGCTTTCGCCTTAATTGCTTTAATTATGTGGTTGTCGACCAAGCTATCTAAATATCTAACCAAGGGACGAGTGCATGCTTCAGCAATTGCGATTGTAATTGGCTTAATCTTGGCATGGTTTGGCGGAAAAATGACGGGTGGTGAAAAAGGCATAACCGATCTTGCACTTTTTACAGGGGTAGGACTCATGGGCGGTGCAATGCTACGTGACTTTACCATTGTAGCGACAGCATTTGAGGTACAAGCGACTGAGGCGAAAAAAGCCGGATTTATTGGGGCTTTCTCTTTATTTCTTGGAACGATTTTACCGTTTATTGTGGGCTGTATGTTTGCTTGGATTTTTGGCTATCGAGATGCCGTGAGTATTACAACGATCGGTGCGGGTGCGGTGACTTACATTGTGGGGCCAGTTACGGGAGCTGCAATTGGTGCGAGTTCCACTGTTATGGCATTGTCGATTGCAACCGGTTTGGTGAAATCAATTTGTGTGATGGTTTCAACACCGCTTACTGCGAAATTTATGGGGCTCGATAATCCACGTTCTGCCATGATTTTTGGTGGCTTGGCTGGAACAGTAAGTGGTGTGTCGGCTGGTTTAGCAGCAACAGATCGCCGTTTAGTTCCTTACGGTGCCCTTACTGCAACTTTCCATACAGGCCTTGGCTGTTTAATGGGACCTACCGTTTTATTCTTTGCTGTTAAAGCTTTAGTGGGTTAATAAGCATTTAGTGTTTAAACAAAAGGGCTGTTGTTATCAAAACAACGGCCCTTATTTTTATCTTTTAAAATTGGATGCAAACATACGACATTCAGCAATCAGAGCAAGTAAGTTCGGGTCTCGTTCCTTACTTTTTAAAAAGACCAAACCAATTTCTTGTTGCATGTGATATTGCTGTTTCAATGGAATGAGTTTTACTGAACTCTCATAAACCGCAGAAATACGACCGGGCAATAGTGCGAAGCCTACGCCTGAGCTGACCATACTAATGAGGGTGAAAATATCATTTACTTGCAAAGCAACTTTAGGTGAAAAGCCCGCCTTTTTAAAAATGATATCGCTATCGTGATGGGTCGCAAATCCTTTGGTTAAAGTCAGAAAAGTTTCTTCTTTTAATAGACTTAAATCAATTTCTTTAAATTCTGCATATTGAGAATCTTTGTTTACTGCTAGAAAAATGTCATCTGAGAACATCGGCAAAATCTCAAAGTCATCATCTTGAGTCGTTTCATTTAATGCCACAATAATGGCATCAAGCTCCGTTGCTTTAAGCTTTTTAACCAAATCCTGATTTGAACTCAGCAACAGTTGAATATCAAGTTCACTACGTCTGAGTTTAAGTCCGCTAATCACATTTGGAATTGTGTTTACTGTCAAAGAATAAAGAGAACCCAAGTGTAAAACCTTTGCTGCAAAGCCAGCAGCCTCTCTGGTTTTATTTACGGTAATAAAAATGTCCTGTACGATTTTTTGTGCCCGTTCTTCAAATACATAAGCACTTTTTAAAGGAATAAGATTGCGTCCTTCATTTTTAAATAGCGGACAACGTAAGGCACTTTCTAGAGAGTGTAGTGCTTTATGAACACTGACATTACTCAGCTCCATTTCAGTCGCTGTTTTAGTCAAATTGCCACAGCGCATAAAGGCTAAAAAAATCTGTATTTTTTTAAGGGTGAGTTCTTCATCAATTTCCATATTAATCCTTTGAACCTGTTTCCTTTAAAAATATAGATTTAAGCTATAACGTTACCACAAAACAACGACTATAAAATTGTGCTTAGGTCGAAGAGCTTTATTTAAGAAACAGCTTCAACTCGCTGTTGTATTGTCTTAATGATTTGTTCTACAGCACTCTGAATTTTAGGGTTCCATTCAAAAGAGCAGTTAATTCTTAAATAATGCTGCTGCGCAGGTAAAACACTAAATAGTGGACTTGGAGCCACCCCAATATTTTTCTGAATCAGTTCTTCATAAATTTGCATGCTATCTAAACTATTAGGTAATTTAACCCAAAGAAAATAACCACTTGGGTAGTAATACACTTCGCAAGAGGCAGGCAGGTGCTGCTTTAAATAATGATAAAATTGCTTTTTATAACGCTCAAGTGAAAGTCTAAGAGTACGCAAGTGTTTTTCATAGTGATGATGAGACAAAAACTCGACCAATGCATTTTGAATGAGTGCATTTACTGAAATGGTACTCATGAGTTGTAAGTGTTGAATATGGTCTGAAAACTTCCCCGCATAGACCCAACCGACCCGAAAACCTGCACCTAGAGTTTTAGAAAACGAAGAGCAGTGAAGCACCAGATTTTGCTGATCAAAATACTTCATTGAAAGTGGCTTTTGTCCGCCATAAAACAGCTCTTCGTAGACATCATCTTCAATCAAATAAATCTGGTGCTCATGAAGCAATTTGGCAATTTTATATTTAATCTCATCGCTGACTGTAAACCCAATTGGATTATGGCTATTGAGCATGAGCCAACATACTTTAATTGGATAATTGTTAATGACCTGTTCAAAAGCTTCTAGATCAAAACCATGTTGAGGATGTTCAGGAATGGTAATAACTTTTAACCCTAAACGTTCTGCTGCCTGCCAAGCTCCATAAAATACATTTTGCTGTAATAAAATATAGTCGCCAGGCTGAGCAACTGCTTGTAAAGAAAGATTGAGTGCATCCAATCCTCCCGATGTAATGACAATGTCATCTGGGTCGGTCTGTATACCTTGCATGCAGTAGCGTTGAGCAATAAGTTTTCGTAAAGCTAAATTACCCGGAGGTAGGCTTGTAGTTTGGTCATAACTTTGTCTTTGCCGTGCAAGCTGCCCCATAATTTGGATGAGTTTGGGTGCGGCTAAAAGCTGACTATCTGGAAAAGCTGAGCCGAAAGGTATGACAGATTCGTTTTGAATCGATTTAAGATATTTAAAAACTAATGAGTTAATTTCAATTTTAGAGTTGAGTGAAACAACCGAATATTGTTCCAAAGGTTTAAGTGCAATTTGTTCAGCAACAAAGTAGCCCGATTTTTCTTTTGAATAGATCAGGCCTTGTGATTCAAGCTCTTGGTAAGCGTTCATGACCGTCATTAAACTAAAGCCAGAGCGTTGCACCTGATCTCTTAAAGAAGGAAGTTTTTCATGTGCATTTAAAGTGCCGCTCTCAATGAGTTGGCGAATGCTATGGGCGAGTTGTTCTGATTTATACATGTATGGACTGCACGAAATAACAAAATGAAAGATGCACTGAATTAATAATAAATGCCGTTTGCAGAATCTACAAACGGCATTTGTTTATAAAGATGGTTTTACTTTAAGTAAGGGGCAGCATAAATCAATATCACTTTAAACAAACCTGCAATCACAGCTAAGGCTAAAAAACCAGCAAGCCATAACAGAATAAACCATTGAGTTTGAGTCAGTTTAGAAGATAAATTTTTCATAAAACCCTCCATACTTAATGATAGCCTTCATCACCTACACGCACTTTGTCTCTAAATACCCAGTAAGACACAATGGTGTAAGCAATAATAATTGGAATCAGAATTAACGCACCAACCAAGGCAAACATCTGGCTTGAATGTGGCGCTGCGGCCTGCCAGATAGTCACTGATGGTGGAATAATATATGGCCATAAACTAATCACAAAACCAGTGAAAGCAAGGAAGACCAGTGCCAGCGTATATATAAAGGGTTTAAGGTCATGCTGCCGCTTTTTACAAGCCGATAAAATCAGACTCACAAAGAGTAAAACTAAAATAGGTACAGGGCTAAAGTAAAACAGATTTGGTAAAGAGAACCAGCGATCTGCAATTTCAGGATGAGTTAAAGGGGTATATAGGCTCACACCACCAAAAATAATCAGCAGTGCAATTATCAGTTTTGGCATAAGTTCATACATACGTTGCTGCAAGCCCTTTTCAGTTTTTAAAATGAGCCAGCCACAACCTAATGTTGCATACATAACCACCACACCAATACCGGTAAAGAAGGTAAATGGTGTTAACCAATCCAGTGAGCCGCCAGAAAAAATACCATTGGTGGTTTTAATCCCTTGGATATAGGCACCCAAAATAATCCCTTGTAGGAAGCTGGTTAAAACTGAACCCCAAATAAAAGCCAAGTCCCAAAGATGCTTGGTACGATGAGCCTTAAAGCGGAATTCAAAAGCAACGCCACGGAAAATCAGGGCAATCACCATGAAAATAATAGGTAGATAGAGTGCCGATAAAACCGTTGAATAAACCAATGGGAAAGCTGCATAGAGACCGGCACCACCGAGTACCATCCATGTTTCATTCCCATCCCAGACAGGGGCGACAGTATTCATCATCACGTCACGTTCTTGGCTGTTCTTAATGAAAGGGAACATGATTCCAATTCCTAAGTCAAAACCATCCATGACCACATAAATCATGACGCCTAAACCGATAATACCGACCCATATCAAAGAAAGATCAATCATGACGGTTCTCCCCAGAATTTTGTTTGCTGTCAATGTTTTCATCGACTGCACTGAGCGGACGCATTGGTGTTTTAAAATGTCCAACACCACCAGACTCGATATTTGGCGTATCGATAAAAGATGGGCCTTTGTTAATCAATTTTAAGGTGTAGTAGATACCGCTGCCAAAAACGATGGTGTACACCACAACAAAAATAAAGAGACTCAGTCCGACTTGATCTGCCGACACTGTATGAGATAACCCATCTTTAGTACGCAGGATGCCATATACAACCCATGGTTGGCGGCCTACTTCAGTCGTTACCCAACCTGCAAGCATTGCGACATAACCCGATGGTCCCATTACTAAAGCAAATTTATGGAACCATGAAGTTTCATAAAGTTTTCCACTTTTACGTAGCCAAAGGGCAATTAAAGACAGTGTGACCATGAGTACACCAAGCCCGACCATCACACGGAAACTCCAGAAAACGATGGTTGAGTTTGGTCGATCTTCAGGTGCGAAATCTTTTAAACCCGTGACTTGACCATCTAAACTGTGCGTTAAAATTAAGCTGCCTAAGTAAGGAACACCCACTTCGAAGTGGTTACGTTCTTCATTCATATCTGGAATTGCGAATAGCAACAGTGGCATAGGTTCATTATGATTCGTTTCCCAGTGACCTTCCATTGCTGCAAGTTTGGCAGGTTGATGTTCACGAGTATTCAAACCATGGTTATCGCCAATAACTACTTGTAGACATGAAGTCACAAGCACCATCCATAAACCCATCGAAAACGATTTTTTGACCAATTCATCACGACGGCCTTTTACCAAGTGCCATGCAGATGTACCAACAACTAACAAAGATGAAACTAAGAAGGCTGCAGCACCCATGTGGGCAAAGCGGTACGGGAAGGATGGGTTAAAAACAATAGCAAACCAGTCTTTTGGCACAATAATGCCGTTTTCTATAGCAAAGCCTTGAGGTGTCTGCATCCAGCTATTGGAAGATAAAATCCAGAACATGGAAATACAGGTACCAATTGCAACCATGAGTGTGGCAAAGAAATGGGCTCTGGGACCGACACGTCCCCAACCAAACAACATGATTCCTAAGAAACCAGCTTCTAAAAAGAAGGCACTCAAGACTTCATAGGTAAGTAACGGACCAGTAATACTGCCGGCAATACGAGAAAATTCACTCCAGTTGGTACCGAACTGATAACTCATGACTACGCCCGAGACAACACCCATACCAAAGGCAACTGCAAAGATCTTGATCCAGTATTTAAATAGATCTTTATAAATTGGGTTTTGCGTTCTTAACCACTTCCACTCTAAAACTGCTAAAAAGCAGGCAAGACCGATCGAGGTAGCCGGAAAAATAATGTGGAAAGATACTGTGAAAGCAAATTGTATTCGCGCTAATTCTAGAGCGGTTAGACCGAGGCTCATAAACTTTCCCCCTGTGAACTAGCTGATGATGATGGATTGTGTTAAATGCTTAAATTCAGATGAAAAAACATTTTGACCATTAGACTTGCCGATGTGATGAGTATTCTTAGCAAGTAAAATGCCAAATGTTGAAATCAATGTAATTGATTGATATTTCAAGAGAATAGAATGGTTAATTGTTTTTAATCTGTTAACAAAGTTTAGGCTTGATGTTGCATTTGTAAAAAAGCATGTTGCACTGAAACATTGATGAAATATCTGTTGGTACATATAAGTACGTTTCATGAAAACTACCTACCTTAAGAAGTTTTCTTAATCATGCACTCACTGTTTTTGTATATGTAGATACAGAAATTTTTTATAAAACTATAACAGTTTGAAGCAAATATGATGGGTGCTATAGTTTTTTTTCAATTATCTGTAGCTATATATCCAGCTATCTAACGTTCAAAATAAAAATGAACAAGATTTATGGATGACCAAAATCAACCTTCAAAAACAATGTGAATGCGACTTTGGACTTACCTATAAGCGCAGAATAAATTTCTTCTTTTCTATTCCCTTGTTGTTCTGTATGAGGTCTGGTTGTTGCATAGATTATTAAAGACCTTGGTTTAAGTGTAGCTCTTCTCAAATAGCTTGGATGTTAAAAAATGTTTATTACTTCTCAACTCAATATCCTAAAGAAACTTATTAAAGATCAAACTATTCCAACATCTATAGCGACTCAACTAGAAAAAACTTATGTAAATCTTGAAGCAACTTTACTTAGAGCAAAGGTGCTCAGAGATTTTTCTAAATCTCAAACTGTATATTTAATTCAATCTCATATTGAGCCGCAGCAAAGCAGTGTGGCCTATCTATTTTCGCCTTTTATTTTTGCAAACTTAAATAAGCCTGCCATTTATACAACACCTGCGACTGAACCTGTTCTTACAATTCTCAATAAATACTATCAAGCCGATAAAAAAGTGTTGTTTAAGGTAGATGAAGTTTTAGAGAGCCTAAAAATATATCTGGATTTAGAATTAGCAGCGCTGAGTGAAGTTGAATTTATTTATTTAAGTTTAATTAAGGCGTTATGTCGAAGTGATATCTCAACAATTTTTTTAATTACAAATTTGGCGATTGATGTAGACCTTTTAAAGCAACTTGAGCAGTTCTTAAAAGTTAAAATTTATTGGGTTAACCCAAAGCAAAGTGATGATTTAAAAGATATACATGATTTGGAAATGCGTAAATTATTATTTAAAAATAAAGATGAAAGCTATGTGAAATTATGCGCGCAGTTTGCATTGATGAATGCTGAGCTGGTAGGGCTATGCGATACGTTCACCACACCTCAAATGACACATTTAATTGACGATATGTTTTATTCAGAGCATATTTTTGAAAAATTATCTGTCTATTCTGAATATATGCAAACCTTATTGCAAAGTCAGCATAGTCTATCGAAGAAAGAGCTAGCTTAGTGTTTGCAGGCTTTTTTTTACGTTATATAAAGAATGAATACTGTTATAAAAAAATAATCGTTTTCATGTGAAATAAATATTTTATGGTAAAAGCAAAGCAATATTGGTTTTACTTACATGACAAATTTAAATTTTGAACATCATCTCGGTTCACTAACACATGCTGCACTTAGTCAAGCTTCTCAGATTTCTCGGGCTTGGGGGCAAGGTCCTTCTGATCGTTATGATGAATTAGCACAACATTTTAGGGCGACTTTTGCGCGTATTAAAGAAGGGGCTTTAATCCGTGAGCAACAGCATATTTTGCCTTATGAACAACTTCAGTGGCTTAAAGATGTTGGCTTTACTCGATTACGGCTGCCTAAAACTCATGGAGGCTTTGAGGCAACCATTCCAGAACTATTTGCATTGCTAATCGAACTTGCAGAAGCAGACTCAAATTTACCGCAAGCTTTACGTGTACATTTCGGTTTTACTGAAGATGTGTTGGTCAGTAAAAATAAAGAATTTCAAGAACGTTGGCTCAGCCGAATTGCTCAGGGCGAAACTATTGGTAGTGCTTGGTCTGAAGGTGGAAAAGAATCGATTGATCAATTCGAAACTCATTTGTATCAAGATGGTGACGGCAAAATTTGTGTTAAAGGTCAAAAATACTACACCACAGGAAGTCTATATGCCGACTGGGTAGAAATTGGTGTCACAGATTTAAAAGGTGAATCTGGATCTGTCGTTGTTCGCCGTGAAGATGAAGGCGTTGAAATTGTTGATGACTGGAATGGTTTTGGTCAGCAACTCACCGCAAGTGGTACAGCATATTTCCATGATGTATTGGTCGATGAAGCTGAAATCTTACCTGACGATGATCGTTTTAAATATTCGGCTGCCTACTATCAACTGGTGCAATTAGCAATTATTACGGGCTTAGGGCGAGCTGCGACTTATGATGTTTCACAAGCGGTGGCGAAACGTACCCGAAACTATACTCATGCGAATGCTCAATTTGTAAAACAGGACCCCCAAATTTTACAAGTGGTGGGACAAATCCGTGGTGCGGCTTACAGTGCAGGGGCGATTGTTGAAAAAGTTGCGCAAAGCTTACAGCGTGCTTATTTGTCAGCATTTCAAAATAATGAACAGCTTGAAGAAGAACAAAATGCAATTGCCGAGCTTGAAAGTGCGCAGTCTCAAACAGTAATTACTGATTTAATTTTAAATGCTTCTACAATCTTATTTGATGCTTTGGGGGCCTCGGCTACAGATAAAGATTTAGGCTTAGATCGATATTGGCGTAATGTCCGAACCTTATCTTCACATAACCCTAGAGTATTTAAAAATCGAATTATTGGTGATTTTAGTGTGAATGGTACATTACCACCTTATCAGTGGAGAATTGGTGAAGTTGCTAAACAGTAAATTATAGTTTTAGATATTAAGCTGCTATTTTTAGCGGCTTAATATTATTTATTTTTTTTAAATAAATTATAAAAATCTATTAGAATAAAATCGTATTTTGTTTGGGGTTTATATTATAAAGAAAACACGGAAATTGATTTAGTATAAAACTAGAAAAAATGATGGTTGATATTTTATGACTAAGAAAATTAGTTTTAATGCTTTTGAAATGAATTGTATTGCTCACCAATCTCCCGGATTATGGCGACACCCTCAAGACCGATCTGTTGAATATAAAGATTTAGAATATTGGACAGATTTAGCACAAATTTTGGAACGTGGTTTTTTTGACGGTATTTTTATTGCAGATGTGCTTGGCATTTATGATGTTTACCATCAAAGCGCTGAACATGCCTTAACAGGTGCAGTGCAAGTTCCAGTCAATGATCCGCTACAGATTGTGCCAGCGATGGCGGCCGTCACCAAGCATCTGGGTTTTGGTGTAACCACATCTATTTCCTTTGAGCATCCTTATCCTTTTGCCAGACGTATTAGTACGCTAGACCATTTAACCAAAGGACGAGTTGGTTGGAATATCGTGACTTCTTATTTGGAAAGTGGTTCGAAAAACTTGGGCCTCAAAACTCAGGTTAATCATGACAATCGCTATGATATTGCTGATGAATATTTAGAAGTCCTTTACAAACTTTGGGAAGGTTCTTGGGAGGAAGGTTCGGTACTTCGTGATCGTGAAAGCGGTATCTTTGCTGATCATAAAAAAGTGCATCCAATTCAGCACGAAGGTAAATACTTTACTGTACCAGGCATCCATATTTGTGAGCCATCACCACAGCGAACGCCAGTACTTTACCAAGCAGGTGCTTCATCACGCGGGCAGAAGTTTGCGAGTCAAAATGCCGAGTGTGTCTTTATTGCAGCGCCGTCTAAAATTGCCACTAAAAAAGTGGTACAGGGTATTCGTCAGAAATTAGCTCAAGAAGGCCGCGATCCGTACTCTGTCAAAATTTACGCACTCTTGTCGATTGTAACTGATGAAACCGATGCAAAAGCTCAAGCCAAGTTTAAAGAGTATCAAAGCTACGGAAGCTATGACGGTGCTTTAACGTTGCTTTCTGGCTGGTCAGGTGTCGATTTTTCACAATATCAACCGACCGATAAAGTTGAATATATTCAAACCAACGCGATTCAATCTTTGCTAGATTCTTATGTAAATGCAGATCCAGAGCGTGTCTGGACTATTGAAGAAATTGCAAACTGGAACAGCTTAGGTGGTAATGGGCCAGTATTGGTAGGTTCGGCAGAAACAGTTTCGGATGCTTTGCAGCAATGGGTTGAAGATACTGATATCGATGGTTTCAACCTCGCTTATATTTTGGCTCATCAAACCTTTGCCGATGTGGTTGAATTTATTGTTCCAGAGTTGCAAAAACGTGGGGTATATCAAACCTCGTATGCACAAGGAACATTAAGAGAAAAATTATTTGGTGCTGGACCATATTTACCTGAAAATCACCGTGGTGCAAAATATCGCAATCTAAAGGAATTAAAACTTGCTGAAGCAAGTTAATATTTTAAAGTCTAGTAAATAAATAGCTGGTTAAATACCAGCTTTTATTTTGTCTTTTTATATCGGTTTTATTGCTGAGTTAATAATGAAAAGATAATTCTATAATTTAGATTAAAAAATCAGATTAATTTGTTTTTGTATTGAGTGAATAATCATTATTTTGTTTCTGTTATTAAAATTCAGGAATTATTAAGTGAGCACACAAGAACTCGATCATAACCACCGTTATGAAATTAAATCTCCCGATGATGTTTCACAATTAATTTCCAAATTTGCAGGGAAGGGTAAGTCGAATAAAGTTATTTGGTTGGCACTGATTGGGGTGTTTATTGATGCTTATGATTTAACAACGCTCTCCTTTGGTATTGAGCAAGTCATATCCGAGTTTTCTTTAAGCCCTGTGATGACAGGTGTGGTGGCTTCAGCAATTGTCTGCGGAACCATTGTTGGTAACCTGATTGGTGGTTGGCTGACAGATAAAATTGGCCGTTATCGGGTCTTTATGGCGGACATGGTACTCTTCGTCATTGCGGCAATTGTCGCAGGCTTTGCACCCAATGTCTGGGTTTTGATTTTAGCCAGATTTATTATGGGAATTAGTGTTGGTATTGATTTGCCGGTGGCAATGTCATACTTATCTGAGTTTTCCAAATTTAATGGGAGTAGTAACAAGGCAGCGCGTTTAGCAGCATGGTGCCCAATGTGGTATGCCGCTTCTTCAGTCTGCTTTGGTCTGGTTCTGGCGCTTTACTTTCTTTTACCTCCTGAGCATAGCAACTGGTTATGGCGAGCTTCCTTAATTTTTGGAGCAGTGCCAGCTTTACTCATTATTTTTATTCGCGGGAAATATTTAACTGAATCACCAATCTGGCTTGCAAACCAAGGCGATTTAAAAGGGGCGGCTAAAGTTTTGCAAGAGTCCTATGCAATTAATGCAGTCGCTACAGTTGAAAAAGTAGAAAGAACTGCTGATAAGAAAAAGCGCGAGGGTTTTGCAATTTTATTTAATAAAACCTATTTGCCAAGAACGATAGTGGCAATTGTGATTCATATTTCGGTGGCATTTCAGTACACGACCATTGCTTTCTTTTTACCTTCTATTTTAACGCGTTTCTTTCATACCGATGTCTTGACGACCATTACCACCACACTTGGACTCAATTTACTGTTTGCATTTACGGGCGGGCTGTTAGGCGTATTTGTTGCTAGTAGATTTAAATCTCGTCATGTGTTGCTTACAGGCTTTTTACTCCAGTTTATAGCCCTCATTGCCTTAGCATTCATTGGTGAACCTAGTAATAGCTTTTTACTCTACACCGCAATTGGCATGCTCGGTTTGTGGCTTTTTGCCGAAGGTTTCGGACCAGGAGCACAAATGATGGTCTATCCAACAATGGCTTATCCTGCTTCGATTCGTGGCGTTGGTGTCGGCTTTAACCGTGCGGTAACGGGCGTTGCTCAAGCAATTGCTTTGTTTGTTTTGCCGATCTGGATGGCGGGATATAAAACCGATGTGTACCTGATTATTTCTATCTTTGCCTTTATTCCTTTAATTGTGATTGGACTACTCATTAAGTTTGAGCCTACCGCCCAAGATGTAGATATTATCGATGAATCTAGTCCAGAACTTCCTCTCAATAATTCACCAGTAATCGACTAGAGTAAAAATAGATATCTAGATAAAAACAAAGGCCAACATCTGTTGGCCTTTGTTCTTGGAGTTAGAAGTAATAAGCAAAAATCACAAACGCTTTTTTGTTCCATTTATCATTGGTTCCACCAGCCGCAAGACCTTCACTGTCTCCTAGGTATGGATCATGTTTGCCCATCAGCAATTCGGCTTGTACTGTCAATTTTTGATAGTTAAAGGCAATGCCGGGAATAAAACGGGCGGAGTCTTTAAAGCCATCTTGTTCTTTTCGATAAGAACTATAGTTTAGGTAAGGACGAACAGAGGTAATCGGGCCAAACTGCTGAGGAAATAAATAGCTCAGTTCGGCCGAATAAATCTGACCTTTGGTTGCAGAGTTAAATGAATAATCGAAACCACCCAAAGTCAGGTGATCTTTATATTCAGTGTCGGCATTATCAATGTCTTGATAACCTGCTAAAAGTTGTAAATTCCATTGGTTATAATTGGTATTACTAAAAACTGAATAGACTTGGCGATCGCCATCTTGGCCTGAACGTTTGTTTTCAATAGTGGAATACCAAAGAGAGGCACCCAGTTGGGTAGAGAAATTTTCTTGGCCTAAGACATTTTTAAAGGTATGAGCACCGCGAACAACAATTGAGTTCTTCTCTTTAGTATTGGTGCCTTGTGGTACTGAGTCATCCGCATTGACAGGGTTGATACTAAATCGACTCGAGTCTTTGCTTTTACCTCTATAGGTGCCACCATCGGTAGGATAAAAGGCGAGTTGTGCTTCATTGATTCCATCATTGAAATCATATTTCACGCCAAGGTTGTGTACATCTTCCCAACCTGCGCTATTGGCAATGCCTAAATAATAAGTATTTCCCCAAAAGCGACCCAAGCCAAAAGGAACGGGGTTTAAGCCAGCAATAATTTTACTGTTGTCATTAATTTTATAACCCAACCACGCATCGGTAAGCCAATTGGCATCGCCTAAACGCCCGTAATATTCATAAACCCGATAATCTAGGCGGCCAATCCATTTCGGGGAGTTGTAGTCCAGCCATAATACCGCGTCATTAAAGGAAAATTTACTGGTAGTGGGATCAGAGTCAAAATCATAAACATATTTGGCCCGAACAGTACCACTTACTTTAAGTTGGCCTTCTTCAGCATTACCAAAGGTAAGGGCTGCATGACTTGAGAGGCTGAATGTAATCAAAGTCGTCGCGATGAATATTTTTTTGAAAGTTGTGGTGCGTTTAAACAAGAGATTATTTCTCCTCTTAAAAATAAAAATTAAATTTGCGTCATGTATAAACCAGAAAAAGATTTGTCCAAATCTTAATATTTGCAGAAGTTTTAAGATAAAAAGATAATAAAATCTGAACTTTATAAAAAATCAAAAAGTAATTAGACGTAAATCTTTGGATGTAAGAGATAAAAATAAAAATGATGAAATATAAGTAGGATAAAATAATTAGAGGTTATGTGTCAGGTTTTTCTCATCATGTGTTTTTTGAATATCTTTTTTAATTATTGATATATAGGTATTTTAATTTTACCGCTAGCCTGTAAGTTTGTTTAATATTTGCTTTTTACCAAAAGATAAAAACTTATCAAGAAAAGTTATTTATAAAAATGAGATAAGCAACGCACATTTTTTTATTTTTCATTATAAAGCCAGCTGCATACCATGAGCTTATATTATTGAAAGATCATGAAATTATGAGCACTAAGACCAAACCGTTAATTATCACGGCAATTGTTGTAGTCGCAATTGTTGCTTTTATCGTATGGCAAAATAAGAAAGACAATAATACAAGTGCCTCAGTTCGTGATAGCAAACCTGTTGTGATTGCTTATCAAACAGGGGTTGACCCAAGCAAAGTTGCGCAGGCCAATGGAGACTATGAAAAACATAGCCAGCGGACCATCCAGTGGAAAAAATTTGATGCGGGTTCAGACGTTGTAAACGCACTTGCTTCAGGCGATGTAGTGCTTGGTAATATTGGTTCAAGCCCACTTGCTGCTGCGGCCAGCCGTGATTTACCTATTGAGGTATTTTTAATTACGTCAAAACTTGGTGGGTCTGAAGCATTAGTGCTGAGTAATAAATCAGGCATCAAAACCCCTCAAGATTTAATTGGTAAAACCATTGCTGTACCTTTTGTTTCGACCACACATTACAGCCTTTTGTCTGCACTTAAACATTGGAACATTCCTGAAGACAAAGTAAAAATTGTTAATTTGCGTCCCCCTGAAATTTCAGCTGCTTGGGAACGTGGCGATATTGATGCTGCATATGTTTGGGAACCTGCTTTAAGTAAAGCGAAGGCATCTGGCACAGTTTTAACTGACTCAAAACAAGTGGGTGAATGGGGCGCACCAACCTATGATTTATGGGTTGTACGTAAAGACTTTGCAGAGAAAAATCCTGATTTCTTAAAAGCTTTTGTTAAAACCACACTTGAGCAGCTTGAAAAATATAATCAAGACCCAGCTGCTTACGTTAAAGATGCCGATAACGTGCAAAAAATTGCGCAGTTAACAGGTTCTGATGCAAAAGATATCCCGCTTTTATTAGGTGGAAATATTTACCTTGACCACGCTCAGCAAAAACAAACTTTAGAGGGTGAATTTGCGCAAAATATTTTTGATACAGCGAAGTTCTTAAAAGGTCAGGGCAAGGTCGATCAACTTAAAGCCGATTATAAAGGCAATGTGAACTCTTCATTTTTGCAGCCTTAAGGAGTTGTCATGAGTGTATTAGAAGCCAAACATATTCATCTGACTTTTCCTAAACAGCAAAAGCTAGTTCTACAAGACATTAACTTGAAAATTGAAGAAGGCTCTTTAACTGTCATTTTGGGTGAGTCAGGTTGCGGTAAAACAACTTTACTCAATATTCTGGCGGGTTTTCAAAAGCCAAGCTCAGGTGATGTGCTTGTAAATCATGAAGTGGTCAATGGCCCAGATGTAACACGTGCTGTCGTATTTCAAGACCATGCATTACTTCCTTGGTTGAACGTTGCAGATAATGTTGGCTTCGCTTTGCAGTTAAAAGGTTTAAAACGCGCAGATATCGAAGCGCAAGTAAGCTCAATTTTGAAAATTGTGGGTTTAAGCCACGTTGAAAAAGCAAATATCTGGGAACTCTCTGGTGGCATGAAACAACGTGTTGGTATTGCCAGAGCTTTGATCAGCCATGCGCCTTTTATTTTGTTAGATGAACCTTTTGCCGCATTAGATGCTTTTACTCGTGAAAACATGCAGCAGTTAGTGCTCGATTTATGGATTCAGCAAAATAAAAGCTTCTTTTTAATTACTCATGACATTGAAGAAGCGTTGTTGCTCAGCAATCAACTGGTGTTGATGACCGCGCATCCAGGCAAAATTGTAGAAACTTTAAAACTTGATTTTGCTCAACGATATCGTCAGGGCGAGTCTATTCGTTCAATCAAGTCGGATCTTCAATTCATTCAGCTCAGAGAACAGCTATTTGAAAGTTTAAGGGCGCAAAAGCAAAGCAGTAAGGAGGCGTTAACCACATGAGCACTAAAGATAACGTCTATGAATATGACAAAGCAGGGCTAAAACTTAAGCCAGATGTGCAAACGGGAAATGCTTCATTTTTATCGTCATTTTTTGAGAAGCATCGAACTTTGGCGGTCAGCATGATTAGTGTTGCAAGTGTTGTGGCGCTCTGGTTCCTCATTACTGCTTTGCATGTCGTACCCGAACTGTTTTTACCGAGTCCACAGGCAGTCTGGCAAAAATTTATATCGGTCAGCCAAGACGGCTTTATGAAGGCAACCTTGTGGCAACACTTAGCTGCCAGCATTTCACGCGTATTTCTAGCTTTGATTGGTGCTGTGGTTATTGGTGTTCCGCTTGGTTTATGGATGGGACTAAACAAATGGGTTCGAGCTGTTTTAGATCCGTTAGTTGAGTTATTACGTCCAATTCCACCGTTAGCCTATTTGCCGTTATTGGTGATTTGGTTTGGTATTGGTGAAACGACTAAAGTGCTTTTGATTTTCTTGTCGATATTGGCACCCGTCATTATTAGTAGTGCGCATGGTGTGTTAAGCCATCAGCTTAATCGTGAACGTGCTGCATTATCGCTAGGGGCAAGTGAGTCACAAGTCTTTTGGCATGTCATTTTGCCGACGGCGTTACCTCATATTATTACCGGTATTCGTATTGGACTTGGGGTGGGTTGGTCAACATTGGTTGCAGCAGAACTGGTTGCAGCAGACCGTGGTATTGGTTTTATGGTGCAATCAGCAGCACAATTCTTAATTACCGATACGGTGATTCTGGGCATTATTGTGATTGCGATTGTCGCAGTTAGTTTTGAGCTGTTTTTACGTTGGTTACAAAAACAGTTTTCTCCTTGGTATGGTCAGCAGTTGTAGTAAAGAAGATGAATACAGTAGTAGCAAACTTAAATATTGAAGTGATCAAGCCAGCAATTGGCGCAATTATTCACGATATCGATTTGAATACGTTAGATGAAAAGACGACGCAACAAATCCAGCAGGCTTTGCTTGATCATCAAGTCATCTTTTTCCGAAAGCAACAATTAGCGCCGCAGGCACAAGCCGATTTGGCGCGTAGTTTCGGAACTTTACATGTGCACCCGATTTATCCTTCAATTGAAGAAGTGCCTGAAGTGATGGTGCTCGATAGTTGGAAACAAGACTTACGTGACAATGAGCTTTGGCATACAGACGTAACTTTTAGCAAAAATCCGCCATTAGGTTGTGTGCTGCAAGCAATTAAAATTCCGCCTGTAGGTGGTGACACTCTATGGGCAAGTAATACCGCAGCTTTTAAAGGGCTTACGCTGGAGCTACAAGAAAAATTAAGAGGCCTGACAGCCACTCATGATATTCGTAAGTCTTTCCCACTTGAACGTTTTGCCCATAACGAAGAAGAGCGTGAAAAACTGTTGCAAACCTTTAAGCGTAATCCGCCAGTTGTTCATCCCGTTGTGCGTACACATCCAGTCACAGGCGAACCACTCTTATTCGTGAGTGAAGGCTTTACCACTCAAATTAACGAGTTATCCGAGCAAGAAAGCGAGCAGTTGCTTAACTTCTTATTTGAACATGCAACGAAAGAACAGTTCCATTTGCGTTGGAAATGGCAAGATGGTGATGTGGCAATTTGGGATAATCGTTGCACGCAACATAAAGCATTATTTGATTATGGCGATGCACATCGCATTATGCACCGCGCAACGATTAACGGTGATACACCGTTCTATCGACAGGAACAGCCAGAGCTTGCAGTGGTTTAAGCAGAGCAAAATTTATTTAAAAATGAGTAGATTGAAACTACTCAAACCAACTAAAAAATAGTGGGCCAATTCATATAGAAAAGGCCCAGATTACTTATTTTGTAGGAATGATTTGTTGCGTCAGAAAATCGATAAATAGTTTTACTTTTTTCGATAAAATTTTACGATTTGGCCATGTCACATATAAATGAACGGGTTGACTCGTATAATCCTCCAAGCATTTTTGTAATTTACCTTCTTTATAGTAAGGCTCTGCAATAAACTCTGGAAGAAAGACGATACCGTGATCTTTTAAGCACATATCTAATAATAATTCGCCATTATTACAAGTCATGACGGGGAAGCAATTAAAAGACACCTCTTTTTGATCCTTTTGTAAAATCAATTTTTTATGGCGGCTATCTTGATAATAAACTAAAAATTTATGATCTTTGAGTTCTTCTAAAGAGGTTGGTAAGCCATGCTGTTTAAAATACTCAGGTGTTGCATATAGATACCGTTGATAGGTATTTAATATTTTACTATTTGCCAAACTTGGAGGTGAACCATCTATACGTATTGTCAGGTCAAATTTGTTGTTATTCATATCTAATAGCTGATCTGTCATAAACAAATCAATGGTAATACTTGGATATTTCCCCATAAAATCTGAAATTATATTTTGAAGAAAAATATTGCTAAAAGACATAGGGGTATTGAGTTTGAGTTCACCTTCAGGATACTGCTGGTTATAGCTAATTTCATAGGCAGCCCATTCGAACTCACTTAAAATCACTTGGCTATGTTGATAGAACTTTTCCCCGCAAGAGGTGAGACTCATTTGCCTTGTAGTTCGATTTAAAAGCGTTGTTTTTAAGTCATTTTCAAGGTAACAAACACGTTTGGCAACTAAGTCACGTGAAATATCGAGGGCTCTGGCAGCACTACTAAAATTTCCATGTTCTACGACACTTACAAAAGTGGAAATACAGTCTAAACGGTCCATGGATAAGAGAAATTTAAAAAATATATATCTATGATTAAACTATAAAAATTAAAAAGCAATGATTGTTTTTTATTGTATTCATACAGGATACAGATTCATGCTGATTTACTCTCTATCCCTTTACATTTTTATCTGTTTTGATAATGACCAGTAAGCAATTCAAACGCTTTACACATAAGGAACAATGGAGTTCACCCATGAATAAATCACTTTTAGAACAACTTTCACCAACGAACTGTCAGGTTATTTTTATTGATCATCAACCACAAATGGCTTTTGGGGTACAGTCAATAGATCGTCAGGTGTTAAAAAATAATACCGTTGGTTTAGCTAAAGCTGCAAAAACATTCAATATTCCTGTCACCATCACTACGGTTGAAACTGAAAGCTTTTCAGGTCATACCTATCCTGAACTTTTAGATGTATTTCCAGATGCTCCATTACTAGAACGTAGTTCAATGAACTCTTGGGATGATCAAAAAGTACGTGATTCGCTTGCAAAAAATAATCGCAAAAAAGTAATTGTTTCAGGCTTATGGACAGAAGTGTGCAATAACACATTTGCTTTTGGTGCCATGCTTGAAGGTGATTATGAAATTTATATGGTGGCAGATGCATCAGGTGGTACTTCTAAAGAAGCACATGATTACTCGATGCAACGTATGATTCAAGCAGGTGTTGTGCCTGTAACTTGGCAACAAGTATTACTTGAATGGCAGCGTGATTGGGCAAACCGTGATACATATGATGCAGTCATGGCAATTGTACGTGAGCATTCTGGTGCTTATGGTATGGGTGTGGATTATGCTTATACGATGGTACACAAAGCGCCTGAACGCACAACTTCAAAACACGAAGTACTTGCACCGGTTCCGGCAAAATAAAGTAGTACTTCTTTAGATTTAGGTAAAGGCATGTCTAGTATTCAATATTTACATGATATTAATACGGATATGCCTTTCTTTTTTAGAACGATAATTCACAAGAATGGAGTTCAAAATGACCGAAATAACCCTCATACTTAAAAACGGTAAAATCACTACATTAGATTCTCAAAACCCAGAAGTACAAGCAGTTGCCATAACAAATGGTAAAGTTGTAAGAACAGGTACGAATGATGAGATCATGAAGTTGGTATCAGCAACGACCAAAGTTGTGGATTTAAATGGTCGTCGTGTTATACCGGGTCTAAATGACAGTCATCTGCATATTATTCGTGGTGGCCTAAACTACAATATGGAGCTGCGTTGGGAAGGTGTGCCATCCGTTGCAGATGCACTACGCTTACTCAAAGAACAAGCCGATAATACTCCGGCACCTCAATGGGTACGTGTAGTAGGTGGTTGGACCGAATTCCAGTTTGCCGAAAAGCGTTTACCAACCATAGAAGAAATTAATAAAGCTGCGCCAGATACTCCAGTCTTTGTTTTACATTTATATGCGAGTGCCATGCTGAACCGAGCTGCGCTTGATGTATTGGGCTTTAATAAAGATACACCTGATCCACCAGGTGGCAAAATTGTACGAGATGAAAAAGGCGAACCTACAGGTCTGTTGCTTGCCACACCATCAGCCATGATTTTGTATTCAACTTTAGGTAAAGCTCCTAAATTACCAGTCGAAGATCAAGTCAATTCAACACGTCATTTCATGCGTGAACTAAATCGATTAGGTATTACTTCTGCAATTGATGCTGGTGGTGGCGGACAAAACTATCCAGAAGATTATGATGTGATTAAGCAATTACATGATCAAAATCAAATGACAGTTCGAATTGCTTATAACTTATTTGCTCAAAAAGCAGGTCAAGAGCTTGATGATTATCGCCGTTGGACAGAAATGACATTTCCGGGCGATGGTGATGAACTATTTAGAATGAATGGTGCAGGCGAGAACCTGACATGGTCGGCGGGTGATTTCGAAGATTTCTATGAGCCACGACCTGATTTGCCGGAAAAAATGGAAGGCGAACTCGAAGCCATCGTAGAGCACTTATCCGAAAAGAAATGGCCATTCCGTATTCATGCAACCTATGATGAAAGTATTAATCGGTTACTCAATGTTTTTGAGCGAGTAAATGCCAAACAGCCATTTGCAACCCGATTTATTATTGATCATGCTGAAACTGTATCTGAGCGTAATATCGAACGTATTGGTGCATTAGGGGGCGGTATTGCTATTCAACACCGAATGGCATATCAAGGCGAAATTTTCGTAAAACGCTATGGAGCTGAAGCCGCTCAGGAAACGCCACCCGTCAAGAAAATGCTAGAACTTGGCGTTCCTGTCGGTGCAGGGACAGATGCCACACGTGTTGCTTCTTATAACCCTTGGGTGTGTTTGTATTGGCTGAGTACAGGGAAAACAGTAGGTGGTTTGCCTTTATATGATGAAAAAAATCTACTAGATCGCCAAACTGCACTCCAACTCTGGACCAAAGGTTCTGCATGGTTTTCAGGTGAACAAAATGTCAAAGGGGCTTTAAAGGCTGGTGAACTTGCCGATCTGGTTGTATTGTCCGATGACTACTTCAAAGTTGAAGCGGAAGATATTCAGTGGATTGAGTCTGTTTTAACAGTATTAGGCGGAAAAGTGGTATATGCAGGGGCTGAGTTTAAGCAAGACGACCCGCCATTACCACCAGCGTCGCCAACATGGTCGCCAGTAAAACGTTTTGGTGGTCAGTGGCGCCTATCAGAAAACCGTAATGCTCCATCAAATCAATCATTACAGTCACAAAGTGCATTGTGCGCTTGTGCCAGCAGTTGTGGCATGCATGGGCATAGTCATGCATGGATGCTTGATGTTCCTGTAAATGATAAGGATAAAAAATCTTTCTGGGGCGCACTGGGTTGTTCGTGTTTTGCATTTTAAATAAAACAGTATGGGAACTTGCCTCTTTAAATGGCTTGATTCCCTAAGGTATGTACGATGAAAGTGTACTTGTTATCTTTGGCTGTAGGGTTGCTCGTTGGTGTTTTATATTATGTTTTAAATGTTAAATCACCAGCTCCACCTCTTGTTGCATTAGTCGGCTTATTAGGCATGGTAATAGGAGAGCAACTTCTTCCTTTTATTAAGTCTTATTTTTAACTGCTCTATTCAACAAAAAAAGCTAAATGGCGCCGTGTCATTTAGCTTTTTATAGTTTTGTGAACCTAAGATTATTTTATGCGATGACCTTGTTCATCAATAATCACTTCACCATCTTCTTTTGCAAAATAGCTTAAGTTTTCTGAATCTAAAATATCCAATACAACTTCAGAAGGGCGGCAAAGACGTGTGCCTTTGGGTGTAACCACAAATGGGCGGTTAATTAAAATGGGGTACTGAACCATAAAATCAATTAATTGCTCATCTGTCCAATGATCTTGTTCCAAATCTAAATCTTTATATGGGTCAACATTTTTACGAATCGATTCACGTACCGTTAAACCTGAATTTTTAATGAGTTGAATCAGTTCATCTTTACTTGGTGGTTTTTGTAAATATTCAATAACTATAGGTTCAACCCCTGCATGACGAATGAGTGCCAATGTATTGCGTGATGTTCCGCAAGCAGGGTTATGATAGATTTTCACTAGTTCACTCATGATAAATTCACGTCGAATTAAGATATTGCATTTATATATGGATATACGTATATTTGCAATAACGAATATATACTGTTGAAGATATGATCAACCAAGTCGATTTCTTTAAATGTCTATCTGACCAAACTCGGTTAAACATTCTTAAATTAGTTTTAAACAAACAAAATATTTGTGTTTGTGAACTAACTGAACAGCTTGAGTTGAGCCAACCGAAAATTTCCAGACATTTAGCTCTATTACGTACTCATGGCGTATTGCTTGATGAACGAAAAGGGCAATGGGTTTACTACAGCTTAAATTCGGATTTACCCGTTTGGGCTTTAGATATTTTAAAAGTGATAGAAGGCGAACAACACGGAACTATAGGCAAACAACGAGGTCAGTCTTTAACCACCACAACGTGTTGTGATTAATATTTTTAGATCTTTAATCTGAAAAATATAAGCTTGTTCAAGCTAAGGGCATTAATCCCCCTGTGTGCTGAACAAATTAATGAATTCTTTTGCCGAGTAGAACATGACTAAACAAGGACTTTCCTTTTTAGATAGAAACCTAACGCTATGGATTTTTATTGCGATGGCTTTAGGTGTAGCCATTGGTGTCTTTTTTCCACAAGCATCAGTGTCTTTAAATGAGTTAAGTATTGATAACGTTAATATTCCAATTGCGATTGGTTTAATTTTAATGATGTATCCACCTTTGGCAAAAGTTGACTATGCCGCTTTACCAGAAGTATTTAAAGATAAGAAAACGTTGACCTTGTCTTTAGTACAGAACTGGATTATTGCTCCAGTTTTGATGTTTATCCTTGCCATTATTTTTTTACATAGCTACCCAGAGTACATGACGGGCCTTATTTTGATTGGGTTAGCACGTTGTATTGCAATGGTGCTGGTCTGGAATGGCTTGGCGTGTGGCGATAACCAATACGTAGCTGCTTTAGTTGCCTTTAACAGTATCTTCCAGATTTTATTCTTTAGCACTTACGCATGGCTTTTCTTAAGCTTTTTGCCACCCTACTTTGGTGTTGCAGAACAAGTTATTAATGTCGATTTCTGGACTATTACCCATGCTGTATTGGTGTATTTGGGTATCCCATTTTTAATGGGTTTCTTAACACGGTTGGTTTTAGTTAAAGCAAAAGGTTTAGATTGGTATCAAACCAAGTTTCTGCCAAAAATTAGCCCGTTAAGCCTGATTGCATTACTCTTTACTATTGTCGCCATGTTTAGTTTAAAAGGTGGTGATGTGGTGAGTTTACCTCTAGATGTGTTGCTTATTGCAGTACCACTGACTATCTACTTTGTGGTGATGTTCTTTGTTAGTTTCTTTATGAGTAAACGGATGGGAAATAACTACCCACGTACAGCAGCTATTTCATTTACAGCAGCAGGAAATAACTTTGAATTGGCTTTAGCGGTTGCCATTGCAACTTTTGGTTTGGCATCGCCCGTTGCATTTACAACAGTAATTGGACCATTGGTGGAAGTGCCTGTACTTATTTCACTAGTTTCAGTTTCGCTATGGTTAAAGAAAAAATATTACTCTTCAGAAACATAGCAGAATTTATTTGCATCAGACTTTGCTTAAAATAATTCATTCAAGTGCCATTAATTCGGCACTTTTTTATTATTTGGCTGCTTACATTCAGGTCATTGTGGGTAAAAGTTTTTGCAATAATTCAATGAAGTTTGAAACTTTAGCTGAGTTTTCATTTTCTCTTGTAATCAAATAAATAGGAGCATTAAGTTTTATTGAATCATCAAACTCGCGATAGACAATTTCATGGTCCCAAAAGTTATGCATGGAGGCGGGCACAATAGTGATGCCAATTCCGGCAGCAACTAAATTTAATGTTGCGGTAGGACGAGGAGCTTCCTGAATAATGCGCGGACTAAAACCTGCCTGATAGCAGCTATATAGAATATTGTCATATAAACCTTGCCCTGAAGAGCGGCGGTATAAAACAAAATTTTCATTTGATAAGTCACTTGAACTAATTTTCTCTTTTTGCGTAAGTGGATGCCCTATAGGTAATGCAACCATCATTGGCTCATCTAATATGTGATGATGTTTTAAACCTATATCACGGCTGATGGGTGCTCTTAGAAAAGCAATATCTAGTTTTTCCGAAATTAGCCAATCCAGTTGCTTTTGACTGCCTGCTTCTTCGAGTTTGGTCTGTACCTTGGGATATATTTCTCGATATGAGCGTAATACTAATGAAATAAGCGGATGCAAGCCGGCAGAACTTGTAAACCCAATATTGAGTTGTCCAGTTTTACCTTGGCTAACATCTTGGACTAGTTTTGGAATATGTCTGGCATGTTCTAATAAAAGTTGTGCTTCTTTAAATAAGGCTAAACCTGCTTCTGTAGGCTCAATACCGCGAGGTTGGCGAATAAGTAATTGTGTGTCGAGTTCTTCTTCAAGTTTTTTGAGTAAACGCGTTAAGGGTGGCTGTTGAATAAATAATCGGCTTGCTGCATGCGTGATATTTCGTTCTTCTACTACCACCACAAAGGCATGAAGCTTATCTAAATCTAGCATAGGAATACCTTTTAGGTATGGTTAGTGATAATAAAAGCATTTGTAGATATATCACAAAAGTAGCATTCTATCTTGGTCAGATAAAGTGAAAAGTAACGAAAATGAACCATGTTGAGATTGCCATGCAGAAGGAGAGCGTACCGACCTGCACAGAACTGTTTTTGGGTTTTTTAACATTAGGTTTAATCGGGTTTGGTGGAGTTTTGCCTTTAGCTCGTAAAGTCATTGTTGAGCAACGACAATGGCTAACCCCTGAAAAATTCACTGAGTTACTAGGCCTGTGTCAATTTTTACCGGGCGGCAATATTATTAATTTATCTGTTGCGATTGGCATGGAGTTTCGCGGTGTTCGTGGAGCGGTAAGTTCACTGATTGGTCTCATCTTTGCCCCAACAGTCATTGTTGTACTTCTGCATTATGTGTATGAACAGTTCCAAGATAATTTAATGGTGAAGCATCTTTTCGAAGGATTAGGTGCAGCAGCAGCAGGGCTTTTGGTCGCAACAGGCTTAAAAATGTTGAAACCATTATTGCGTAATCCACTAGCCATTTGTGTGGTTGCAGTTGCCATTGTCAGTATTGCATTTCTGAAAATATCTCTACTCATAACGATGTTGATTTTGCTATCAATTTATTCAGCCATCATTTGGAGACGTGTGTAATGGGTGCAGTTCTACTTACTTTAGCCATCATTTTCACTCAGCTATCCCTCATTGCATTTGGTGGCGGCAATACGATTTTGCCAGAAATGCAGCGTCAAGTGGTCGATATTCATCATTGGATGACAGCGCAAGAGTTTAGTGCCTTGTTTGCAATGGCTCAAGCAGCACCAGGGCCGAATATGATGATCGTTCCACTGGTGGGTTGGCATGTAGCCGGGTTGTCAGGTCTACTTGTAGCATCTACAGCCAAGTTTCTACCTTCTTCTATTATTACTGTGTTTGTGATGAGAGGCTGGTCAAAGTTCAAAGATAAAAAATGGCGCCGTGTGTTACAGCTTGCTTTACAGCCTGTTACCGTCGGAACTGTGCTTGCCAGTGCGTGGATTATATCTGAGGCGGCTGCTACTAATACTTTGCTTATTATTATGGTTGTTGTTGCAACTTTACTATCGTTAATTAAAAAAGTTCATCCTTTACATGTCCTGATTGCTGGGGCTGCATTTGGGGTTGTTTTACTCTAGTTTAATTAGTTTGCCGACCTGTACTGGGATAAGTTCAAGTTGGTTTTTTTAAATGAAAAGAATAAAATCTAAAAAACCGATTAAATCTATAAAAACATACTGTTTCACCTATTTTATGTTTTAACGTACTATGCATCTATTGAAAGAATTTGGATGCATTGGAGAAAAAACAGATGTTAGATCAAAACATTAAAACTCAATTAAAAGCTTACTTAGAACGTTTAGAAAGTCCAATCGAATTAGTTGCTGCTTTAGATCAATCAGATAAAGCTGCTCAAATTAAAGAACTTGTCACTGAAATTGCCGAACTTTCTGACAAGGTCACTGCGCGTTTTGATGGCAACAATACACGTCGTCCTAGCTTTGGTGTTGCTAAAGCTGGTGAACAACCTCGTGTGTTCTTTGCTGGCTTACCAATGGGCCATGAGTTTACTTCTTTGATCTTGGCACTGTTACAAGTCTCTGGCTATGCCCCTAAAGTGTCAAATGAAGTCCTTAACCAGATTAAAGGTTTAAACCTCAAAGCAAACTTTGATGTGTTTGTATCTTTAAGCTGTCATAACTGTCCGGATGTGGTACAGGCGCTTAACCTGATTGCAATTTATAACCCAAACACAACTGCAACCATGATTGATGGTTCATTCTTCCAAGATGAAGTCGAACAACGCAAAATCATGGCCGTACCGATGGTGTTCCAAGACAATGAACACATTGGTCAAGGCCGCATGACCCTTGAAGAAATTGTGGCAAAACTCGATACCAACTCTGCCGAAAAAGATGCAGCAGCACTCAATGCCAAAGATGCTTTTGATGTATTGGTGATTGGTGGTGGTCCTGCGGGTGCAACAGCAGCAATCTATGCAGCACGTAAAGGCATTAACACAGGTATCGTGGCTGAACGCTTTGGCGGTCAGGTGATGGATACCATGGACATTGAAAACTTTACCTCTGTGCAAAAGACTCAAGGCCCTAAGTTTGCTGCTGAAATGGAAGCCCATGTTCGTGAATACGATGTCGACATTATGAACCTACAACGTGTGAGTAAAATCACAGGTGCAAACCAGACTGCAAATGGCTTGGTTGAAGTTGAACTTGAAAACGGTGCAAAACTTGAATCGAAAACAGTGATCCTTTCAACAGGTGCACGTTGGAGAGAAATGAATGTACCGGGTGAGCAAGAATACCGTACCCGTGGTGTCGCGTACTGTCCACACTGTGATGGCCCGTTGTTCAAAGGCAAACGTGTTGCTGTGATTGGTGGTGGTAACTCAGGTGTAGAAGCTGCAATTGACCTTGCAGGGATTGTTGAACATGTGACTTTAGTTGAATTCGATACTAAACTTCGTGCTGACCAAGTGTTGCAAAACAAATTGCATAGTCTGCCAAACACAACTGTGATTATGAATGCCTTAAGTACAGAAGTGTTGGGTGATGGCTCACAAGTGACTGGTCTTAAATATAAAGACCGTGCCACTGATGAAGAGCATGTGGTCGAGCTTGCTGGTATCTTTGTACAGATTGGTTTACTGCCAAACACTGACTTCTTAAAAGACAGTGAAGTTGAGTTAACCAACCGCGGCGAGATCATTGTGAATGACCGCAATGAAACCAATGTCAAAGGTGTATTTGCTGCGGGTGACTGTACAACAGTACCTTACAAGCAAATCATTATTGCCACAGGTGAAGGCGCTAAAGCATCACTCTCTGCGTTTGATTACATCATCCGCTCTGGGCAATAAAATTTAAGGCTAAAACAAAAGAGCCAAAGGTTATCCTTTGGCTCTTTTTTATTTTTATGGTTTATATAAACCATGTTCGACTAAATGCTCTCGTAAAATACGGCGGAGTTCTAATACAGCTTGCGGAGTGAGCTGGATTGAATGTCCCCCTGGGAGAACTTTCTCAGACTTGGCACCTTCTAAGTGAGCACTCTTATAAGGAACAATACCATCCGTAATTACATTGGGATCATCACTCTTGGTGATATTTCCCATAATTGAGTGAAAAACCAATCCTTTATGAGGGTTAATATTTTCTGTAAGTTCCATAAATTTAGATTGATGACTTAAGTCACTTGGACCATTTTGAATCAAGCCATTATCAATATTACCCAAGAAATCTTTAACATCTAGATTTTCGGTGGTGAGAGACGTTGCTACAGCTGACAAAAATGCACCTGGTAGGCGAATAATTTTACGAGCAGCTAAAGTAAACCAACGATCTGCATAGTCTGTACCTTTGTGAGGTGATGCCAAGAAAATTGCACGATCAAAATTATTGATGGAATGCATTTGCAATCGTTCAGTAACCATTGGGTGTTTCTTAAAGCGGTTTTGCTGACGAATCGTCATCAACTCTAAAGCTGGTTTAGTGATATCTGCGTCACTGACCAATAATCGGCTAATAATCCCACCCATACTATGTCCAACAAGTACAGCATCATGTGCAGCAGGGTCACTTGGGTTCAACGAACCAAACGCTTGTTTAAGCAGAGCATAAGTTTGGAAACGGCTTTCCAAAATAGGCATGTTGGTCGAATAGAAAACTTGCCAAACTTGATAATGATCTCTTAAAACCGTGTCACCCATAACATCATTGGTCAAAGCAATCCATGCCTCAGGACTACTTGCTAGCCCATGAACTAACACAATAATTTTCTTATTTGGATTATAAGGCTCAAGCATATATAGATGTGGCATGGTCAAGTGCTGATCACGATCAATCAAACTTAAATAAGCCGCAACACCTAAATTATTTTCCGCTAACCATAAACCATAAGGTGCCGAAAAGTTGGCCGCTAATGGATATTGTTTTCCTGCGACATTAATGTTGTCGGTACGGTACGGATCATAAACTCGAATCACAAATTCGGGGTTATTTATAATTTCTTCAACAGTTGTTGCATGTTTAGGCTCTGCGACAATAGTTGCAGCTAAATAACGCGCATGATGAATATTAGGATTCATCCCATCTTTATAAGTGTAGTTGAGAGGATCTAAAATATATTCATTGGTTTCATTTTTCACAGTATTTGGAAAAACGGCCACAAACTCTGATCCAAAACCATCTCTACGATTTATGGTTCTTAAACCAGAAAAATTTAAGTTATAACTCGAAATTAATTTTTCTAGTTTTTGACCTGTAAGTTGTCGATGAAATTCAAAATCAATTGAATAGACACTTTTACCAATACGTATTTGAGGTTCTACAGTATCTTTTTTAGGATAGCGTAAATCATAAATACTCACCATTTTAGCGATGGCTTGATTGTAAAAGTCACGAATTTGAACTTGCCTATTATCAAAAATACGATCGGCAGGTAAGCGTTTCGTTGCAAAAAGATAAGCGTAGCTATAACGGATACTTTTATCGAGTAAATCTAATTGTTGGTCTAAACAATCATCATATTTATTTTGAATCGTTTTCTGTTCTTCTATGCCTCTATGTTTGCTAAATCTACTAATTTTACAATCTGAAGAGTTTGACAATGCCATCGCCTTGGCGAGATACATTTCACTGGCAGATGAGAGAAATTGTTCATCAAGAACCTGAGGAAGCTTTTTTAACTGATTAACACAAGTTTCAGGTGATTCGGTACATACCTTGGCTTCTTGACCTGACATTGATAAAACATTCAAGCTTGCTTCACTCAGTTTGTCTTGAGTGAGAATGCTATTACGTTCATTTGCAATAGTCACATTCAAAGCTTGCTGTTTAACATTTACGACCTGACAGCCACTCAGAATTGAACCGAGTAGCATGACCGTCAGTACTGTTTTGTTTCTTTTTATTGAAAACATTAGGGTCAAAATATAGTGGCTCAATGGTGTGTAGATCATACAAATTTTAAAATATTTTTCAAATGATCAAATAAAAAAAAGGGCTGTCAAAACAGCCCTTTTTTATCTAATTAAGCTTATTTCTTAGGTGTAGCACTAGGCGTAGTTGCAGACATTGCAGGGTTAGTTAAAACTTGCCATACATTCCAACGACCTTGTTTTTCAATTTCTTGAATTAAACGATCAGCAATTTCCGATTCATCTGGATATTTAACTTTATAATTTTTAAGCGTCTGGATAGCATTTTTCTTTTGCTCCATCGCAATATAGTTATTTGCAGAAGCTAAATAAGCTTCTTGAACATTGCCTTTAATTGCTTTATCTAAATATGGAATGGCTTCACGTTGACCGCCACCTTCAGATAAACCAAAACCAAACCAGAAGTTTGTTTCTGCATCATCAGGACTTATTTTTAAAAGTCTTTGAGCATATTCTAAAGATCTAGTGGTGTGAGCAGTACCTAAATCAAGGTTACGTGCAAGAACACTTGCTTTAAAAGCGCGAAGTAAAATATCAAATGATGCATTTGGATTTGCAGCGAGTGTATCGAGTTGCTGTGTTACTTCTTTAAGTTTACTTTCGAAGCCTTTACGTTCTTGGCGGTCAGTAAAGCGAGGTGGGTAGTGACGTGCTTTGCCTTCTACTAACTGTAAGAAGTCATCAATACTGGTAACATCAATTTCATTCTCACCAGCTAAAACGGCATACTTCATTGAACGCTGTGAATTATTTACAGTCGGAACAATGAGTTTATTGGTGTCGAGAGTAAGCTGTTTGGTTGGGTCATCTTGACGGTTAACCACCATTTTCGTTACTGGCTGCGCAGCAGCTTCTTTTAACGCAACTTCAAATGCTGGTGGTTGATCATAGTTAAAAGGATTTAGTGCATAAAAAGGTGGAGTAAGCTCTGGTTCCTTGAAAACAAAAGGCTCAATTTTTTGTTCTTTTACGGGTGCCATTGTACAAGCGGTTAAACTTGAGGTCGCAAGGATGATGTACGCCAAAGGCTTAAAATTCATAGGATCTTCCGTTCATTTTAGTAAAGTCAGATTTGGTACTGGTAAGTCTAGGAAAAGCTAAACCGACATGCAAGGGTAAGCGTGTTACATTATGAATCAAGAATATTACGTTTTCGATATCTTGTTTTGTGCACCACATTCACGACGCACTTCTTCAAGTATTTTTAGCTCTTCATCACTAAAGGGCTGTTCATCTTGGCTTTCTTTCTTGAAGCTAGGGTCTAGCTCTGATAAACGCTGGCATAAATTATTCATACGCGTTTCATTGTGCTGAATACGATCAAGTAAAACGCGCATGCCTTCTAAAATAGGGTCTGATTGATCAGCAGTTGTCGCATATGGGGCAAAACCAATACTTTGCGCATAATCACGGCGACGTGCTTCATCTTTATCGTTATTTTTGTCGGCATCCTTATAGATATAGCGAGCTGGGTTTCCTACAGCAGTCACACCAGCAGGAACAGCTTTGGTTACGACAGCGTTGGAACCGACCTTGGCACCTTTACCTACCGTAAATGGACCCAAAATTTTCGCACCAGCACCAACAACCACACCATCTTCTAAAGTTGGATGGCGTTTGCCGGTCTTCCATGTTGTACCACCTAAGGTAACACCATGATAAAGCGTAACATCGTCACCAATTTCAGCAGTTTCACCAATCACAACACCCATACCATGATCAATAAAAAAACGCTTACCGATTTTAGCACCCGGATGGATTTCAATTCCTGTTGCAAAACGGCTAAATGAAGAAAGCAGGCGAGCTGCGCCTTTACAATCTTTTTGCCATAATTCATGTGCAACGCGATGCATCATAATTGCATGAATGCCAGGATAAGTAGTAAGCACTTCGAGTGTATTGCGGGCAGCAGGATCTCGCGCAAATACAGCCTTTATATCTTCTTTAAGCTGCTTAAGCATTGGGTTGATCCTCCTTGTCAGATAATGCTTTTTTCCATTTACCACTTGTTAAAGCTTGCACACGGCTAAAAATACCGCGAAGTAAATGATATTCCATACGATCTAATTGTATACGACCAAACAAACGACGCAAGCGTAAAGGCAGTAAACGTGGATTTTCTGGATCTAAAAATTCAATTTCAGTCAGCATTTTTTCTAGATGAGGATAAAACTCTTCCATTTGTTGCTGAGTAACCAAAGGTTCATCCCATTGCATGCTTTGGCCTTGAACTAACGGCATTTCATCTACATTTTGATCAACTTTGTCTTGTTCCAAAGCAGACATTCGAAGTTCGTAACATACGACCTGAATCGCTTGCGCAACATTTAATACGCCATAGTCCGGATTTACAGGAATCGTTAAATGGTAATTTGCCAGAGCTAATTCTTCGTTAGTTAAACCACGATCTTCACGACCAAAAACAATAGCAATTTGTTGTCCTTGAGCGGTTGCTTTAATGGCTTCTTTAGCGGCAGGTCGCACATCAAGTAAAGGCCAAGGAATAGTGCGACTACGTGCACTTGTTCCAAAGACCAAATGGCAATCTTTAATCGCATCTTCTAAGGTGTCTACAATCTCAAGGTGCTCAAATAAATCTTGGGCACCAGCAGCAAGCGCTTGTATATCTGGATGAGGATATATTTTTGGTGCTACAAGAACTAATTTAATGAGTCCCATTGTTTTCATGGCACGTAAAGCACTGCCAATATTAGCAGGCAAAGTAGTATTTACCATGACAATACGCACTTGTGCTAATTGTTTTGACACGGTGGTTTGGTCAAACGAACTCATAAGATTTCCAGAAATTACGAATATTGAGAAACTTCGCTTTGGTATAAATCCAATGCATCATCCATAGACATACCCGCAGGAGGAGGGGCAACAGCATGTGGACGAACAGGGTCTGCTGCTTTAGCTGCTTTCGACTTTACTTGATATTCAATATAAATATTATCTTTACCAAAATAATCTCTGAGTTTAGCAAGTAATTCATCTAGAGGAGCGACTTTCCATTGAGGACCAAACTGAAGCTCGGCTTGAGCATAGGGTTGGTCAATCTGTAACTGTAGAGTGATATGTTGATGCATATCTACATTGCAAAATGGCAAGATCATGTTTTGCAGATCTTTTGCCAATGTTGGCTGCATGAACTCTTCTGCTAATTTGATTTGAATACTGTTAGCACGTTTTTGTCTTATTTCATTTAAGGTGAAAGCTTTGGTTAAACGTCCCATTGGACGCTCAAAGCCTTCTCGTTCATAGATTTCGCCTTCGAAAACTACAACGCGTTCAACTTGAATAATATCTTTAAAACGTTGGAAGCGCTCATGGTTACAGCTGACTTCAATACGTGATGTACCATCATCAAGCACAATAACAACTCGGTTTGGGAAGTTTGCCACATCAATGACTAAACCTGCATAAACCGTAGTAACGCCACGACGTGTAGCTGTAATTTCATTTAGTTTTACAGGAACAAAAGCTTTGAGTTCTTGTCGATAAACATCAATTGGATGGCCTGTTAAATATAAACCAAGTGTATCTTTTTCACCTTTTAGGCGGACCTCGTCACTCCACGGTTTAACAGGTTTGGCTGGCTTACGCTGAACTTCTTCAACCTCACCAAATAAATCCATAATACCGCTTTCACGGTTACTTCGAGCTTGTTCAGCAGCTTGAACAGCTTCAGGCAATTGAGCCATTAAGCTTGCACGTTCAATTCCTAAGCAATCGAGTGCACCCGCACGAATTAAAGCTTCAAGAGTACGCTTATTGATTTTCTTTAAATCAATACGATGGCAAAAATCAAATAGATCTGTATAAGGGCCATATTGTCGACGAGAGTCAATGACTGACTGCATTGCTTGTTCGCCGACACCTTTAATTGCGCCTAAACCGTAAACAATGGTTTTATCGTTACTTGCATGGAAGTGATAAGTCGACATATTGACCGAGGGTGGTAAAACCTCAAGATTATTATTTCGACAGTCATCAATCAAAAACACAACACTGTCTGTATTTTGCATTTCCGATGTCATCACCGCTGCCATAAACTCAGCAGGGTAATGAGCTTTTAACCATGCCGTATGGTAGGCAACTAGCGCATAAGCAGCGGCGTGAGATTTGTTAAAACCATAGCCTGCGAACTTTTCCATATAGTCAAAGATATGGTTGGCTGTGCTTTCATCAATCCCTTTTACAGCAGCACCTTCTAAGAAAATTTGGCGCTGCTTGACCATTTCCTCAGGTTTCTTTTTACCCATTGCACGGCGTAATAAGTCTGCGCCGCCTAGTGTGTAACCTGCACAGATCTGTGCAGCCTGCATCACCTGTTCCTGATAAACCATAATCCCGTAAGTTGGTTCTAATACCCCTTCGAGAAGAGGGTGAAGATATTCAAAATCTCCACCATGCATACGGTGAATAAAGTCAGGAATCAGGTCCATTGGACCTGGACGATACAATGATACGAACGCAATAATTTCTTCGAATTTACTTGGGCGTGCTTCTTTAAGCATCCGTTTCATGCCGACGGATTCAAACTGGAATACCGCTGTCGTATTTGCATCGGCAAAGACAGAATATGCTTTAGCGTCGTCAAGAGGAACATGCAAGATATTCAGCTGATCATTACTGTCGCGGTTTTTATTAATATTTTGAATCGCGTCTTCAATAACGGTTAAGTTACGTAAGCCCAAGAAGTCGAATTTAACCAGACCAGCTGCTTCTACATCGTCTTTATCATATTGAGCAACGCGGTTTGTTCCATCTGCATCACAAAGTACAGCCGAGAAATCGGTAATTTTACCAGGTGCAATAACTACACCTCCGGCATGTTTACCAGTATTTCGGGTTACACCTTCTAATTTTAATGCCATTTCCCAGATTTCACTGGCATCGTCGTTATCTGGGTTAGATGGGTTGGTTACAATATCTTTAAGCTGGGGTTCCATATCAATAGCGGTGGCTAAGTCCACACCAAGTGGCTTGGTAGGCACCATTTTTGAAATACGGTCAGCTAAACCGTAAGATTTACCCAATACACGCGCAACGTCACGAATCGCACCTTTTGCTGCCATGGTTCCGAACGTTGCAATTTGTGAAACGGCTTCGCGACCATAAGTACGCGATACGTAATCAATGACGCGGTCACGTCCAGCAATACAGAAATCGACGTCAAAGTCGGGCATTGACACACGTTCTGGGTTCAAGAAACGTTCAAAGAGTAGATCGTAACGAAGTGGGTCGAGGTCAGTAATTTTTAAGCTATATGCGACTAATGAACCTGCACCTGAACCACGGCCTGGTCCCACAGGAACACCATTATTTTTTGCCCATTGAATGAAGTCCATGACGATGAGGAAGTATCCAGGGAAACCCATTTTTAGGATAATACCAACTTCATAATCAATTCGTTCATCGTAAGGCTTACGAATCTCTGGCCAGTCCTCGCCACGTTTTTCAACAGGGTAAAGATAATTTAGGCGCTCTTCCAAACCTACTTTAGATAAATGTTCAAAATAAGTGTCAATGGTAAAACCATCTGGAATTGGGTAATCAGGTAAAAAGTAAGTACCAAGTTGTAGTTTAACGTTGCAGCGTTTAGCAATATGATAGGTGTTCTCGATAGCACTAGGAATATCGGAAAACAATTCGATCATTTCATCTGAGGTTTTAAAGTACTGCTCAGGACTATATATGCGTGGGCGGCGGTTATCTGCTAATACATAACCATCAGCAATACAAACACGCGCTTCATGTGCCTCGAAATCTTCTTTTTCTACAAAGTGCACATCATTATGTGCAACTACACCAACATTATATTTTGCAGCAAGCTTAGCTGCTTCTTGAATAAAGTCTTCTTCACCGGGGCGGTCAGTACGTGTCAAAGCAAGATAAACACGGTTACCAAACTTTTCGATCCATGCTTCTAAAAGGGGAGCCGCTTTTTGAGGATTAGATGAGCAAAGCATCTGACCAACATCACTATGCTGGCCAAGTAAAACGATAATATCTTGATGCTGTTCAAGTACCCATTCTTTTTGTACACATGGAATACTGAGCTGTTGCCCTTCAATAAAACCGCGTGAAACGATTTCGGTAAGACTTTTCCATCCAACATCACTCATTGCAAGTAAAGTTGCACGATGTTGAGCATCATCAAGGCGAATTGTGCTACCTAAAAGAGGCTTAATTCCTTTTTTTAAACAAGAATTATAAAACTTTACCGCCGCATGGAGGTTAGATAGGTCCGTTAATGCCAACGCAGGCATTTGGTCCTTAACCGCAGCATTGACCAAGTCAGGTATGCGAACTATCGACTCTGTAATCGAAAATTCTGTATAAATACCTAGATGAACAAACTGCATAAACCAATCCTTAATGCGACCGAAGCATAGTTTAACACGCAAAGTTAAAAGGAAATGGTTAATATTTTGGCAAACTGTTAGTGATTTTATTATTCAATAAGAGTGAGTTGAACATCTATTGTACAGTTTTAATATAAAAGAGATTATTTTTATAAAATATGACCAGCTCAAACACCAAGGTTTGAGCTGGTTGAAAAACTTAGTACTGCCAGAACATACGTTGAATTTCTTTAGCGTCATTAGTCTTAGTAAGAGCTAATGCAGCAAGAAGGCGCGATTTTTGAGGGTTTAAGTCATGAGCAGCTACCCAACCATATTTATCATCAGGTTGTTCAGCATTACGTAATACGAAACCTTGTGGTACACGTGATGAACGGATAATTTGAATACCGTCTTTATCATGGAGTTTTTGTAAAGTTGGAACGATATAGTTCGCAACAGAACCGTTACCTGTACCTGCATGGATAATCGCTTTAGCACCAGCTTTTGCATATGCTTCATAAGCATCAGGAAGCATAGAGTCTGAACCGTAAACGATTTGTACCAGTGGAAGTGCATCACCTTTAATATTTTCGATATTAAATTCTGAAGCATTTGTAAAACGTTTTACAGACTGTCTGAACCAGTATGGCTTGCCTTCAACTAATGTGCCTAAAGCGCCCCATTGGCTAACAAAAGCATTCGTATGAATGTTAATGCCTTTAGTTACATCACGCGCAGCAAAAATAGAGTCGTTCATAAGAACCATAACGCCTTTATTTTTTGCATCATCAGAAGCTGCTAAAGCAACTGCACTATAAAGGTTAAGTGGTCCATCTGCTGAAAGAGCAGTTGAAGGGCGCATTGAACCAACAATAACAATCGGTTTATCAGTGTGAACAACCAGATTTAAGAAAAATGCTGTTTCTTCTAAAGTATCTGTACCGTGAGTAATCACGACACCATTAACAGATGGTTTTTTTACTAGCTCATTTACTTGACGAGCAATTTGTAATAATTCCTTGTCAGTAATACTTTCAGAAGCAACCTGTAATGCCTGAATGCCAGTTACATTCGCCAAATCTTTGATTTGTGGAACTGCATTAATTAAAGCATCAACTGGAACTTTTGCAGCAGTATAAGTTGCACTGTTTGCTGAGCTTGCACCAGCACCTGCGATAGTACCGCCAGTGGCAACAACAACTACATTGTTTTTTGCGTAAAGTGGGAGAGAGCAGGCTAATAAGCCCATCGCTAAACCTAAAGATTTAACAGTTTTAGTCAACATCGAAAATATCCTTATGAAGTGACGAAAGAAAAAGTTTGTCGAATATGTCTGCTTTTCCTAAGCAAAATACATACCATGTAAAACATATTCGTAACTTAATGAATAAAAAGCATCCCTGAATAGCATTTTGTTTCACCAACAATTACTTAGTCATTGCTTTTATTCAGCGCTAATAAATATCATGAATAAAATAAAAAATCTATTAAGTTTTTCTAATTTATCTCGATTTATTTGCTTTTTAATATAAAGAAAGCAAATGATTTTTTTATCTTTATAAAATTAGAAAATAATGGGTTTGGTGGGGGTTTTATTTACCACTTGGTATTTATATAGTATTGATTTTAAATATTATTGGTCTAAATTAAAATAATAATATTTCCTTTGTAGGGAAACTAAATAATAATTTCAATAGTTTAATATAATTAAGTTGTAATAAAGTGAATTAAAATTTAATCATTTGATGTTTGTTTTTAAAAGTGTAAATGCTGTTTGTTTGTTTTTTATTCTGTTTTTAAGGTTTGCATTAAAGAAATTTTATAGGAGTTAAAAATTATTATTTGGCTCATTATTTAATATGAAAATATACATAAATTTTTATTGTTTAATTTTAGAATAAAAAGAAGAGCAATTTTATAAGGTCATATAAAATTGCTCTTAAGTTGGGAGAGTGGGAGAAAAGAGAAACTTAAGCGGTCGTTTGTTCTTGAGTTGGTTTGATTAAAACAGGCTCTGGTAGTTCTTCAGTATCAGCTACTTTTTCACCTTCAAGTTTGGCAACAACTGCGGTAGCAATACTGTTACCTACTACATTGGTTGCAGTGCGGCCCATATCAAGGAACTGATCGATACCAAGTAATAAGAGAATGCCTGCTTCAGGTAAATGGAACATGGTGAGTGTTGCTGAAATAACGACGATAGAAGCTCGTGATACACCTGCAATACCTTTACTTGTCACCATAAGAGTTAACAGAATTAAGATTTGTTGAGTGAAACTAAGGTCGATGTTGTAAGCTTGAGCAATAAAGAGTATCGCAAACGTGGTGTACATCATTGAACCATCTAGGTTGAATGAATAACCCAATGGTAATACGAAGCTTGTAACTTTTTTGGGTACACCAAATTTATTTAAGGCATCCATTACTTTTGGGTAGGCAGATTCACTCGAAGCCGTAGCAAAAGCGAGAGTCACTGGTTCACGAATTAATTTACCTAAGCGGAAAATGTCTTTTTTAAGTACGATTGCACCAACAGAGAACAAAACAATCCAAAGCAATAAAAGACCAAAATAAAACTCGGCGATTAAAATACCATAGTCAATAATTAAGCCTAGACCTTGTACTGTAATTGCTGAGGCGATTGCAGCAAATACTGCAAAAGGTGCAAACATCATTACGTAATCGGTAATACGGAACATGATCTTGCTAAGTTCTTCAGTCAAACGAACAATAACAGAGTCTTTTTCGTTGCCTTGATTCACAAAAGCGAGTGCTGAACCAAAGAAAATAGCAAAAACAAGCACTTGTAAAATATCGTTATTTGCCATTGCTTCTGCAATGCTGCGTGGAAACACATGACTTAAGAATGATTGCAACGTAAAGCCAGTGGTCGCGGGGAGAGACGCGCCACTAAGTTGTTGAGCTGTTGGTAGTGTTAAATGTAGAGCCGCGCCAGGTTGGAAAAAGTTTGCTAAACCCATACCGATGGCGAGTGATACAAACGAAGCCGTAATAAACCAAGTCATTGACTTGAGTGTGATACTACCGATTGATGTTGATTTCCCCATTGATACAATGCCTGAAACAATTGTGGCAAATACCAATGGAGCAATAATCATTTTGATGAGGCGTAAAAAGATGTCTGTAGCGATGCTGAAATAAGAAGCGATCTGCTTGAGTTGTTCACCCTCATTGAAAAAGTGGTGACAAATCCAACCCGTCAGTACGCCAAGTAAAATAGCAATAACAATATATTTGAGCAATTTCTTTTGCTTCATATAAACCTCTATCCATTTGATTCAAACATTCTTTGATGGGATTTGAATGATTGAAAGCTTTCCTTGTTAGTTCAGTCCGGTCGTTCTACCGATTTTATCTTCCTAGATATCTGTATCTGTTTTAACCGAATCGAATATGGTGATGTTGTTATGGAAAGGGATTGTTGCTCGATTTTGAAGCAGTGTGAAATGCAAAAATATATTGATCCATGCATTTTTTGCATAATAAAGATGAAGGAAATTGCGAAATTACATGTAAATTTGAACGGACGGTAAAAAATATATAAATGAAATTTTGAGCTGAATTTAGAGATTAAAAGAATTAAATTTTCAATGAAAAGTATTTAACTTCAAAGTATTGTTTTTGAATAAGCAAGAAAGTGGAAGCGTTTGTGATTATTCTTTTTTTAAGCATTAAAATAGAATTATTAAAAAAGGCATCCAATTTAAGATGCCTTTTTTATTATGCATTTTTTTAACGGCGGTTGGCTAAAAAACGACCTAATCGAGTAATTGCTTCTCGTAATTCATTTTCAGCAGGTAAGAAAACCACGCGGAAATGATCTGGAGTTGGCCAATTAAAGCCCGTACCTTGCACCAATAACACTTTTTCTGCACGTAACAAATCAAGCATTAACTTTTCATCATCTTCAACTGGATAGATGTTTGGATCGAGGCGAGGGAAACAGTACATTGCTCCCTCTGGTTTTACGCAGCTTACCCCAGGAATCTCATTTAGCATTTCCCAAGCAATATTACGTTGTTCGTATAAACGACCACCCGGACGAATCAGGTCATTAATTGATTGATAACCGCCTAAAGCAGTTTGAATCGCATATTGGGCTTGAACGTTTGCACATAAGCGCATAGAGGCCAACATGTCTAAACCTTCGATATAGTCAGCAGCACGGCTTTTATCACCAGTAATTGCCATCCAGCCTGAACGGAAACCTGCAATACGATACGCTTTTGACAAGCCATTAAAAGATACGCAAAGCTGGTCACCAGCTAATGAAGCTACTGAAACATGTTCAATACCGTCATAAATAATTTTGTCGTAAATTTCATCAGCAAATAAAATTAGATCATATTTTTTCGCAAGCACTACAATCTGTTCAAGAATATGACGTGGATAGACTGAACCAGTAGGGTTATTCGGGTTGATAATGACAATACCGCGGGTATTCGGTGTAATTTTGCTTTCAATATCAGCAATATCTGGATACCAGCTATTTTCTTCATCGCATTTGTAGTGGATTGCAGTCCCGCCTGAAAGATTAACAGCTGCTGTCCAAAGCGGATAATCTGGCATTGGAATAAGCATTTCGTCGCCATCATCAAGCAGGCCTTGCATCGCCATGACAATGAGTTCAGACACGCCGTTGCCAATATACACGTCATTAACGTGCATATTTAGGATGCCTTTTTGTTGATAGTACTGGCAGATAGCTTTACGTGCTGGAAAGATACCTTTTGAATCAACATAACCAATTGCATTTGGCAGGTTTAAAGCAACGTCATTAATAATTTCTTGTGGCGCTTCAAAACCAAATGGAGCAGGGTTACCAATATTTAATTTGATAATTTTATGTCCTTGCTCTTCCATTTCATTGGCGGCTCGCAATACCGGCCCACGAATGTCATAACAAACATGCTCAAGTTTTGATGATTTTTTAATTTCTCGAGAAGTTGGCATAGATTGGAGAGTAGCAGTATTTTTAGACATAACTGGATTCACTTTTGCATATCGGTATAAATAACTTTTAAATGTTTTAACTGATACCAAATTTAGATCATGTTGATCTTTTAGCAACTCAACAATTTTTTCATGGGTAAAACCCGATTGTTGATATTGTTTAATAATTGGTAGTAGCTGCTGGAAAACCACACTTTTTTTCTGAGACATGTTTTGTCCTATACAACCGTGCTGAATAAGAATAGCACTATGTTTGCCTACTTGAAAGAAAATTGGTAATAAATTTGCTTACTTTTGAATTTGTGTTTTGCTTACTTTTTGCTTTTTGTTCTTTATATGTTTAAATTCCAACAAATTTTACGTTCAGAGACTAGTGTTTTTGTGATGAATGGCGTAAATATAAAACTCGATCATCAGAAATGTTTACATCAGAATAAAAGGTGCATGTCATGGGAAAAGTCAATAAAACAGACCGGGAATGGCAAAGAGAGTTATCACCAGAAGAGTATCGGATTACACGACAAAAGGGCACTGAACCTGCATTTACGGGGCAATACTGGAATACTAAGCAACATGGTACCTATGTCTGCCGTTGCTGCGGCGCAGAATTGTTCTCATCAGATACTAAATATGACAGTGGTTGTGGTTGGCCTAGCTTCTTTAAACCGATTGAGGCAACTGCAATTGAAGAACATGACGATTTATCGCATGGTATGGTCAGAACGGAAATAGTTTGTCATGATTGCGAAGCCCATTTAGGGCATGTTTTTGAAGATGGACCACAGCCGACTGGTTTGCGCTATTGTGTAAACTCGGCATCATTACAACTGAAAACACAAGAAAAAAATGATGAGGAAACCTATCCATGAGTAATATTTATCAGTTTGAAGCTGAACTGTTAGAGGGTGAAGTTAAGCAATTAGCTGATTACAAAGGTAAAGTTTTACTAATTGTAAATACTGCAAGTAAATGTGGTTTTACACCACAATTTGCTGGACTAGAAAAACTTTATGAGAAATATAAAGATCAAGGCTTGGAAGTTTTAGGTTTTCCCTGCAACCAGTTTGGGGGACAAGATCCCGGTAACAATAAAGAAATCGGTACGTTCTGTCAGCGCAACTATGGGGTGAAATTCCCGATGTTTGCAAAAGTTGATGTAAAAGGACCAGAAGCGCATGTGATTTTTAGATATTTAACACGTGAAGCTAAAGGCATTTTAGGCAGTAGTACGATTAAATGGAACTTTACCAAATTTTTGGTAGGGAGAGATGGTGCTGTGCTAAATCGCTATGCTCCTACGACTAAACCAGAAGCATTAGAAGCTGATATTGAAAAAGCATTAGCAAGTTAATGAGTTCAATGAACGCTATTCCTCAAGCTTTTGAGTTTTGGCAAGATGGGCGAATGCCTTATGTTGAAACCAGAAGATCTTGTTTTAGTCGAACTTGTTATAAATCTCATAGCCATCCAACGTTTTCAATTGGTGCTATAGATGAAGGGAATAGCGTTTTTCAAAGCTCATTTGGTACAGCACAGAAAATTTCTGCTGGTACTTTAGTCATTGTACCCGCGCATATTGAGCATTCATGTAACCCCTTGCCTGATCAGGCTTGGAGCTACCAGATGCTGCATCTGGATATATCTTGGCTTAGTCAATGGTATGCCGAGTTTCAAAAAGAGGGCTTCGATTTAAACTTGCCCCAGCACCGACCTCTCATTATTAAAGATGAAACTTTATATCAGGCTTTTTCTGATATGAATGAAACTTTATTTGATTCTCAAAAATTAATTCTTGAAAAAGAACAGTCGCTTATCTATTGCCTTACACAGTTATTACTCCCTCATTTTATATTAGAAGAAATACAGAAAACTCAATATTTATACGAAGACTTCTTGGGCTTAATTCATATTATTAAATCATCAGAGCAGTTTATTTCTTTAGAAGAGCTAGCCCAACAAGTAGGACTTAGTCGATATGCAATCATTCGTCTATTTAAAGCCAATATTGGATTAACACCTCATGCATTTCAAATTAATTTAAAGGTTAACCAAGCTCGAGAACTGCTTAAACAAGGAATTTCACTCGCAGAGCTAGCTGCAAATTTAGGCTTTAGTGATCAGAGTCATTTTCATAAAACATTCAAAGCCCATACGGGAATTACTCCTCGACAGTTCCAACTCGCTGCCGCGCAATAATTTACAAGAAATTATCTTTCTCTATTTTTAAGCTATTCCATACTGTTTTACAGATGAAGCCGTTATGGAAGTTTTTTTAGTTATCGCCTTGACTCACTTTTTAGCTTTGTTATCTCCGGGACCGGATTTCTTTCTTATTCTTACTAGTCTTTTGCAAAAGGGTTCGCGCTATACACATGGTGTCATTGTAGGAATTACATTAGGTAATGCCTTAATTTTGATGGCATGCATGTTTGGATTTATGTTGCTTGGAAATTTGAGTACGACCATTCTTTTAGTACTTAAATGGCTTGGGGCTGGGTATTTAGTTTATTTGAGTTATCTTTGTTTTAATGCTGCTCGGTCTGACACCTTAACTTTTGCTATTGAAAAGAATGAGTTGATTGATCAAGAGCCTCAATATCAGGATAAAGTTAAAAGTTTAATGTTGGGAATACAATCTAGTCTTCTTAATCCCAAAAATATTATGTTTTATAGTAGCTTAATGTTGCTCATTCAGCACGATTTTAGTCTGCTTCAAAAATTGCTGATGAGTACGTGGATGACTGGGGTTGTACTTGGTTGGAACGTATTGTTGGTGCGTCTACTGCTTCAAAATCGGGTTCTAGAACAGATTAAGCGTTCTGCTATAGGGTTATATTATTGCTCTAGTCTGGTTTTTATATTTTTCGCTGGGTTGTTAGTTGCTTATAGTTAATCTATTTTACAGCCCTCCAGTTGAATAATAGGGAAGGCTGTAAAATTTATTTTTACTTATAGAATTGCTTTTAAACGTTTAACCACTTCTTCACACTGTGCTAAATCGGCAACCAATGCCATACGTACATGATTTTCTCCCGGATTTCCTTGATCTGTATCGCGAGATAAATAACGACCTGGTAAAACTTTAATATGAGCTTTTTCCATGAGCATTTTGGCAAAAGTTTCATCATTGTCTACCTTCAACCAATAGTAAAAACCAGCATCTGGTTTTTGTAATGGTAGTAGATGGCCTAGCTCAGATTGGAACAAGTCAAATTTTGCACGGTATTGCTTGCGGTTTTCTTCAACATGCGTTTCATCATTCCATGCTGCAATTGATGCAAGTTGGTTTTGTACCGGCATCGCTGCGCCATGATAGGTACGGTATTGTAAATATGGTTTTAATAATGCGGCATCACCCGCTACAAAACCCGAGCGCATACCCGGCAAGTTTGAACGCTTTGAAAGCGAGTGAAATACGATACAGTTTTTATAGTCATCACGACCAAGTTCAGCACAAACTTCGAGTAAACCTGTAGGTGCTTGATCGAACCAAAGCTCTGAATAGCATTCATCAGATGCGATAACGAAATTATATTGATCAGATAAGGCAATGAGCTTTTTGAATTGTTTTTTAGAAAGAACGGTACCGGTCGGATTACCAGGTGTGCATACAAAAAGTAGGGCTGTTTTTTCCCATACTTCCGCTGGTACAGCATCAAAATCACCTAAATAACCATTTTCTTCAGTGCAATTGATAAAATATGGTTTGGCACCTGCAAGTAAAGCCGCACCTTCATAAATTTGATAAAACGGGTTTGGCATTACCACATAAGGTGCATCTTCGCGGTTAATGAGCGCCTGAACAAATGAGAAAATCCCTTCACGAGTACCTGATACAGGTAAAATATGATTTTCAGCACTAATGCTATTGAGCTTAAAGCGCTTGGTTAACCACTGTGCAATACTTTGGCGAAGTTCAGGTACACCCTTACTATTTGGGTATGTCGATAGATGATTAAAGTTATCAATAATTGCTTGTTTAACAAACTCTGGTGCTGGGTGCTTAGGTTCGCCAATTGATAGTGGAATCAATGGAAGATTAGCTGGAGTAATATCCTGAAAAAGTTGGTTTAACTTTTCAAATGGATAAGGGTGCAATAACGACAAGCTAGAGTTCATTAAACAGTTACCAAGTAGTTGAGTTTCAGTGCTGACAAATTTCATTAGATGCTTCATCTAATGCAGCTTTAAGTTTTTCCGAGAAGAGTTTGACCTCTTCATTATTCAGCGGTTTTCCATCTTTTTTGGTGACAAAGAAAATATCTTCAGCACGTTCACCTAAAGTTGCGATTCTAGCTGAATGAATATCTAAACCTTGCATCATAAATAAGCCACCCACACGTGCAAGTAGGCCAGGGTGATCAAGTGTTGAAATTTCGACCATGTTTTGCTGTAAAGCTTCATTCAATGTAACGTCAACTGTATTTTCAATATCAAAATGACGCAATTGACGCGGAATTCTGCGCTGCATGAGTCCTGGATATTGGTCTGGCTGACTAAGTGCTTTCACTAATGCATTTTTAACTGTTTTTTCACGTTCAGGGTCGGTTAATAGTGTTCCGAAACGATCAAGTACCACATAGGTATCTAGGCTAAATGCTGTACTCGCCGTGATAATTTTTGCATCTTGAACGTCTAAGTTCATGCGATCTAAAACTGCAACAGTCGTAGCAAAGAGGTTGGGCTGGTCGCGCGTATAGATAAAGATTTGCACTGCATCTTGGGCAGCTTTACGATGAGCACGCAACAGTACTAACGGTTCTGGATTATCACCATGTTTTAAAATTGCTTGAGTGTGCCATGCAATTTCATCTGCCGACTCTTTAATGAAGTATTCATCACCCAGCTCTTGCCATACTTTTTCGACATCTGCCAATGAGAAGTTGTTCACCAGTAATTCACTTGCTGCAAATTTGGTATCTTCAATCAGCATTTGGTAGTCAACAGGACGACTTAACCCTGTACGAATGACATCACGGGCATGCGTATAAAGTTGACGCATAAGCGAGGCGCGCCATGTGTTCCACAGTTTGGGGTTTGTCGCATTAATATCCGCAACCGTTAAGGTATATAAATAATCAAGATGTTCCATATCGCCAAGTTTTTCAGCAAAATCTTTAACAACATCCGGATCGGAAATATCCTTTTTCTGAGCAGTCAGTGACATGAGCAAATGGTTGTGAATAAGCCATGCAATTAATTTACACTCACGCTCTGTAAAGCCGTGTGCACGTCCAAACTCGATTGCATCTTCAGCACCAAGTTCACTATGGTCACCACCACGGCCTTTTGCGATGTCATGGAATAATGCAGCGATAAATACAATATCTTGACGAGCAAGGCGCTGGAAAACCGAGCTTACAACAGGGAACTCTTTTGCAAATTCAGGTTCTCTAAAGCGATTTAAATTACGCAGCAATAATAATGTGTGGGCATCGACTGTATAGATATGGAATAGGTCATATTGCATAAGACCCATGATTTGACCAAATGCAGGAATATAATTGCCTAAAACACCATAGCGCTTCATCGCAACCAAAGTGTCGTATAGACGATAGGGGGAGCGAATAATCGACATAAACAGTGCTTGATGTTCAGGATTATCTCGATAATTTTGATTAATCCGTTTTGCAGCAAGAATCAGTAAGCGCAAAGTACGAGCGCGGATTCCTTCAATATCTGGTCGATTAGCTAAGATATAGAACAATTCTAAAATGGCACTTGGGTGTTCTGCGAATATTTTGTGGTGCTGTACTGCAAGTTTGTTATCAACGATTTTAAAATGATCATTAACGACTTCAATTTTACGTTCGTAATTTGGTAAGCGCGGAGTAATGACTGATTCGCTAAAATATGCCAACAACATTTCATTGAGTGTTGAAACCTGTTGAGCAGTACGGTAGTAGCGTTTCATGAACTGCTCGACACCGTAATTTACAGGCTGACCTTCCTGACGGACATAACCAAATTGAGCCGCAATTTCTCTTTGATGATCGAACAGAAGACGGTTTTCATCACGCTTCGCTAAGCGGTGTAAATGGTGGCGAATTTCCCAAAGAAAACTTTCAGCTTCTTCTAAAACTGTTAACTCAAACTCTGAAATAAAACCTAAATGCACTAAATCATAAATGCGGTTTACACGGAAATGACGCTTAGCAATCCAACCAATTTGGTTAATGTCACGAATACCACCCGGTGCATTCTTAATATCAGGTTCTAAGTTGCTTTCAGTGTTGTTGTGTTGGTGGTAACGCTTGGCTTGTTCAGCCATCTTTGCATCAAAAAAAGTTTTGTCTGTCCACGTTTGAGAAACGATACGACGTGGCCATTTTGCAAGTTGACTATTACCTGTAATTAAACGGGCTTCAATGAGTGTAGTGGCAACGGTTAGATCTGTCGCTGCCTGTTCAACACAACTTTGAATGGTACGAACGCTAATGCCGGGTTTGAAATTACCAACATCCCACAAAGAGGAAATAAATGTAGAAATACGCTTTTCGTTTTCTTCGTTAATTTCATGTTCTGACAAAATCATGATATCAACGTCGGAATAGGGCAACATTTCACGGCGCCCATAACCACCTACAGCAAAAAGACCTAGTCCTGTCTGGTCGAGTTCGGCATGTTTCCATAAAAAGATCAGTGCTTCGTCTACGAGGTCTGAGCGTGCTTTAATGACTTCTCGTATAGATTGCCCATTTTCATACGAATCCTGCAATTGCTTTTCTACATCCGTTCGCCACTGATTAATGGCTTTAATATCATGATGGCTTGTAACGTAGTTCAGCAATGGCGATGTATTGATCATGAAAATGGGTCTACCAATAAGTAAATATTAAGAGTTGGTTTTTACGCTTACTTGATCAGCGGTTTCTTTCGCTAAAGTACGAGCAAGATCAGTATTGTCTGCACGAGCAGTTGCAACACCCATACGACGTCGTTTGAAACCTTCTGGTTTACCAAACAGGCGTAGGTCGGTGTTTGGGTTAGCTAATGCCGTATTTAAGTTACTGTAGCTTAGGTTGTTGGCATCGACCCCTGCATAAATGACAGCACTAGCAGCAACACTATGACGAGCTGTATTTACTGGTAATCCTAAGATTGCACGAGCATGCAGTTCAAATTCGCTTTGAAATTGCGATGCTAGAGTAACGAGTCCTGTATCATGTGGGCGAGGTGATACTTCACTGAACCAAACTTTATCGCCTTTAATAAACAGTTCTACACCAAAAATACCACAGCCACCGAGTGCTGTTGTAACTTTATTGGCGATCCGTTTTGATTCTTCAAGTGCAGCAACTGTCATGGGTTGCGGTTGCCAGCTTTCTACATAATCACCTGCATCTTGACGGTGACCAATCGGGTCGCAGTAGTGAGTTTCGATTTCACCAGTTTCAGGATTTTTTGCACGAACGGTAAGTAATGTAATTTCAAAATCAAAATCAATTTGGGATTCAATGATAACTGTACCTTGGTTAACACGACCACCTTGCATCGCATATTCCCAAGCTGCATCGACTTCATCGAAACTTTTGACACGAGACTGACCTTTACCAGAAGATGACATTACTGGTTTTACAAAATTTGGATAACCAATATCATCACAAGCAGCACGGAAACTTTCTAGTGAGTTGGCAAAGCGGTAAGCAGAGGTTGGCAAACCAAGTTCTTCAGCAGCAAGACGGCGAATACCTTCTCGGTTCATTGTCAGGTTTACAGCTTTAGCAGAAGGAATAACCGTTGCCATTTGGTTCGCTTCAATTTCAATGAGAACTTCTGTAGCGATGGCTTCAATTTCTGGAACAATTAAATTCGGTTTAATTTTTTCAATGAGTTGTTTTAATTCAGTTGGATTAGCCATATTTAGCACATAAGAAAAATGTGCAACTTGCATGGCTGGTGCATGATCATAACGGTCGGCTGCATGTACTTCTACACCAAGGCGTTGTAAGGAAATTACAACTTCTTTGCCAAGTTCTCCTGAACCTAACAATAAAACTTTAAATGCAGAAGATTGAAGTGGGGTTCCGAGTGTCACGCTCATGCGAATCATCCTGACAAAATTATTTTTTTAAGCATAGCAGAACTTCTGATGGAGTTAAGCCTTATCACACATAAAAAGATTAATTTTGTCGGACAATTAAGAAGTCACTTTCTAGATATTAACCTGATAATTTAAAAGCATCTCATCTGCATTTTTACCGCGGATACCCCAATTCTCTTTAGGGGTTTCAAAAATGGTAATTTCAATGTCTTGCGGAGCAATTTTGCATTGTTCTTCAATATTACGAAAGAGGGTTTGAATGAGTTGCTTCTTAGTGGCAGGGCTACGTCCTGCGAACATTGAAAGTTCAATAATAATATAATGCTGACTGCGGTCAGAAGGATAAATAAAGTTTTCTGGTTTAAGGCTTATAAAGCGTTGAAACTTTTTCTCAATGGGATATTTCAATTCTTGAATGAGCGCTTGATGGATTGCATGAGAAAGTAGCTCTCGATATTGCATAATTGTGTGTTCATTCGCATAAATTTTAATTTGTGACATTTTTTAATCTCTAGTCATTGTTAAGATAAAGTTGTATTTCTAATCGGTACAAATTTCAGAAGTATCTATTTTAGAAGCCTGATTCTGATTTATTTTATATAAGGGTGATGAGTTTAGCTATTTATAATGGTAAATAGGTATAGATCAAGCCATAAACAATTGCGGCAGTTAAAGTTGCTGGAACAATTTTCTTAAATTTAAAATAAAGACCAGCTAAAACTAAAAAGCCAATTAACATTGCCAAGCTTTTATTGGGATTTTCAAGTAATGGTGGAAGAGTAGCAACAACAAGCATGGCACTAATTGCAGATATACCAATACTACCCAAGGCAATCTTCAACCAGACAGAGCCACGTTTTTGCTGAGAGCCTTGCAGTTTTTGTATTACAAAGAATGGACCAAAACGTGAGGCGAAATTGGCAATACCAACAATAATACCTACCAGAATAATTTCAAGGTTCATATTAAATTTCGACCTCTTCTTGTTGTCTTAACACATAATGTTTAAACAAGCCTGCTAAAATGCCTGAAAGAATACCAATAAAAATAGCAGCAGATAAATTAATCCAATAACAAGCTAAAGCTGAAACGACTAAAGTTACAGCGACTACAAGGCTATGCTTTCTTTCAAAAGCAGCTAATAAAAAACTTAAAAATAAAGCCGGAAGTAAAAAGTCTAATGCCGCTTGTAAAAATTTTGGAAGATGGGATACCTGATCTGCAAATAACCCACCTAATAATGAGCCAGTTGCCCAAGACATCCAACTAAACAGACTTAAGCCCAACATCCAAGACTCAGACCATTGCTGCCTGCGCTGGGAAAGTTGAATCATTCCGCTTGCAAAAACTTCATCAGTTAAACCCCAAGCCCAGACTGCTGTCTTTTTAAGATTTAATTTATTTGGAATCAGGTTGTACAGAGCCGGCCCATAAAGAACATGACGAATATCAAGTGCAATGACAGTTAGGGCAGTTAACCAGATAGATGAGCCGCTGGCCAAAAGTGCGACCACCAAGAACTGGCTTGCACCTGCATACATAGAGCAAGAGAGGAAAAAAGCTTCCCACGGTGTAAAACCAAACTGCGATGCAGAAACGCCAAAAGCAAAAGAAACGGGCAAATAGGTGAGTACGATAGCTTGACTATCTTTGGCACCTTGCCAAAAAGTTGCCGTTTGATCAGCTATCAATTGTTGTTTGGACACAATACACCTTGGCAGGAAAACAATTATAAAAACTTGAAAGATTGAGTATTGTAGCCGAATTTAATAGCATAGTGCCGAAATGTTTAATTCGGCAGTTTGATATGTTCAAGTCAAAAACTCGTTTAGTTTATATCGCCATCCTGAGTGCGAGCGTATTTATATTGCAAGGCTGTGATAATGGGAATCAGAATCCTGATCAAAAAGTTGAAATTAAGCCAGCGCCGAAATTAACCAACGATGCAACGGTTTATGCTCAAAAAGCTTGGACTTTAATTAATAGCGTTGAACATCTGGTCTATGAAAAACAGCTTAACCAGATAAATGATAATGTTCGTAAACCATTACGCCAGCTGAGTACGGATTGGCGAATCAACGTTAAAATGACAGATTCAGTTACTGAAGGAAAATATGCGCTTTGCCGTAAAGCTTTAACCAGTCTAGATGTATGGGCGCGTGAAACTTTAGAAAACACAAATTCTGTTGCTCAAAAACAGGCTGATTATGAGCGTGATAAACAGCAGTGTAAGGAAGCAATTGATAATCCAAATTTAGGAAATACCTCTCCTAAATAAAATCATTGGAAATAAAAAAACGAGATTTTGAATCTCGTTTTTTTATTTTGAACCCATAATTAATCAATATTAATTATGGTTTTGTCGCAGTTTTAGCAGTGTTCGTAGTTTTTACAGCATCTTGTTTCATTTGATGAGTAGCTTGATTTGCTTCTTGTTTAGCGTGAGTTGCGCTAGTCATTGCAGCATGTTTCTTCTCATTCATATCTTTTTTAGCTTCTTTTTTTGCTTTTTGAGCAGTAGTTTTGCCGTTTACAACAACACATTTACCGCCTTTATGATGTGGTCCTGTTCCTCCTTGGAGTTGTGTTCCCTTTGGACATGCAAATGCCGAAACACTTAACATTGCCAATACGCCTGCTGTAAGAATTGTTGATAATTTTTTCATGATAATCAGCGCCTTGTTGAGTATTATTGCTCAGCTTGAGTGTAAGATGAAAATTTCTGTTTTGGAATACTTATTTTGTGAAATAGAGTGTGAACAATGTTTAATTTTGCAGTGTTATCTGATTTTTTAATTTAATTTTAAGTTTTTATTATATGGTTACTTGTTGAGCAGCTATATATAGGATTTTGCAATCAAATTTAATTTCTCAATATCTAAAATCTCAATTTTTCTAAATGCAATTTTAATAATATTTTGTTTTTCTAATAGACTCAATTCATGATTAACCGTTTGTCTGGAAATGGTTAACATATTGGCTAATTGTTCTTGAGAAATATGAATTTCTCTTTCGTGAATAATAACATGGTTACCATAGCCCTCCAAAATAAATAGCAGGCGTTGAGCAAGCCTTTGAGAAATATTGCGGGTTTGTATTGCAATTTGTTCTAAGAAAACATATCTAAGTTTTTGGCTCGTTAAACGTGCAAAATAGTACCAGTAATAAGGATTTTCTTTGAGTAGCTCATTTAAGGGTTTCGCAGGAATATGCAAAACTGTACTTTTTTTTAAAGCAATAGCATCGTGTGAGCGAGGTTCATGGTCAATGAGGGATATTTCACCAAACCACATAATTGGCTCAGCAATTGCGGAAAGAGCTTCATTACCATTTACATCGACATAACACAAGCTAATTGAGCCTTCAAGCACAGTATAAATGCCATCAAACACATCTTGGGCACGGAAAACATAGCCGTTTTTTTCATAGATTATTTGCTTACCATGCTCCAGAATAAAGTTTTGGAATGTTTCTGGAAGCACACTAAACCATGTGTTTTCTTTTAATCGGTTAATATAAATAATGTCCAATATTGGGCCATCCATGAAAAAATCATTACTTTGTCAAATAGCTGACAGCTTTAAGTTTTCTTTATTTGTACAGTATGACTATATGTTGATGAATAGGGAATAACTCATGTCAAATCTGGAGCAACAGCTTAGCAAATATGCGGCTTATCATTTAAATCATAAAAATATTTTGACGCATTTTATTGGTATTCCACTGATTGTGTTTTCAATTTTATGTTTAACAGCCAGAGCAGGGATAGAGATTAGTGATTTTAAACTTACTTTAGCCATGGTGTTGATTGTAGTCAGTACGATTTATTATTTTATTTTAGATAAAATATTTGGTTTACTCATGCTAATTCTTTTAATCGCTGTGTATCCGCTAGCGAGTCAAATTGCCCAATTATCTTGGGGAGAATGGTTAGCAGCAAGTATTGGTTTCTTTGTCGTGGGGTGGGTCTTTCAATTTGTTGGCCATTATTTCGAAAAGAAAAAACCAGCTTTTGTGGATGATGTGATTGGACTTGCGATAGGGCCACTATTTGTATTGGCAGAATTTATATTTATGCTGGGTTTTAGAAAGCCATTGCATGAGCGAATTTTGAAAGAGGCACATATTAAACGAGACATGATGGATTTGAAGCATTCATGATAAATATAAAAAAAGCCCCAATATGATGGGGCTTTTTTTAAGCTTTAACTTAAACGTTGAAACGGAAGTGCATTACATCGCCATCTTGAACAACGTAAGTTTTACCTTCTAAACGCCATTTACCAGCTTCTTTAGCGCCATTTTCACCGTTGTATTGTACGAAGTCATCATATGCAACAACTTCAGCACGGATAAAGCCTTTTTCAAAGTCAGTATGAATAACACCAGCTGCTTGAGGAGCAGTTGCACCAACTTTTACTGTCCATGCACGAACTTCTTGTACACCAGCAGTGAAATAAGTCTGTAAACCTAAAAGTGCATAACCTGCACGAATAACCACGTTTAAGCCTGGTTCTTCCATGCCCATTGCTTCTAGGAACTCAGCACGATCTTCATCTTCTAATAATGAAATTTCAGCTTCGATTTGGTTGCAAAGAGGAACAACAATTGCGTTTTCTTCCGCAGCAAGTTTTTTTACTGCGTCTAAGTGCGGGTTATTTTCAAAACCGTCTTCAGCAACGTTTGCAATATACATCGTTGGTTTTAAAGTCATTAAACCAAAACCACGAACTAATTTACGTTCATCATCAGACAAATCAGCCGCGCGAGCTGGTTTACCTTCGTCTAATAATGGTTGGATTTTTTCTAAAACAGCTTTAGTTGCAACGGCTTCTTTGTCACCGCCTTTAGCAACTTTAGTTAAACGTAAAATTGCTTTAGCAACTGTTTCAAGATCGGCGAGCGCAAGTTCAGTATTGATGGTTGCGATGTCGTCTAGCGGATCAATTTTACCATTTACGTGAATTACGTTTTCGTCTTCGAAACAACGTACAACGTGAGCAATTGCATCAGTTTCACGAATGTTGGCAAGGAACTGGTTACCCAAGCCTTCACCTTTTGATGCACCAGCAACAAGACCTGCAATATCTACAAATTCCATTGTCGTTGGTAAAATGCGCTGTGGTTTAACAATAGCAGCAAGTTTGTCTAAACGTGGATCTGGTACAGGAACAATACCTGTGTTTGGTTCAATGGTACAGAAAGGGAAGTTTTCCGCTGCAATCGCTGCTTTCGTTAATGCATTGAAAAGGGTAGATTTCCCTACGTTTGGCAGACCAACAATACCGCAATTAAAACCCATGAAAACCACTCACAAATGTGTAAATTAAAAATTGTCGCTGATTTTACATGAAAGCCATGACAAAGTCATGGCTAGAGCAGGGTTGTATTGCGTTTAAACTTTACGTTTATCAAGTTGCTGGGCTAATGCATCGCCAGTCGCTTGTACCAGCATGACTAAAACAATTAATACTAAAATGACAGCAACCATAATTTGCATATCAAAACGTTGATAACCATATCTATATGCGATATCTCCTAGACCACCTGCACCAATGGCACCTGCAATTGCTGATGAGTTAATCATAGTCACAATAGTTACGGTAAAGCCCGCAACAATACCCGGTAAAGCTTCTGGTAAAAGCACGTGCCAGATAATTTGTTTGCGGTTACAACCCATGGCCTGTGCTGCTTCGATTAAGCCTTGATCGACTTCACGTAAGCTAACTTCTGCAATACGGGCAAAGAAGGGAATTGCAGCAATAGTTAGTGGAACAACGGCTGCCCAAACGCCATAACTTGTACCGACAATCCAGCGAGTAAGCGGAATAAGGGCAACCATTAAAATAAGAAAAGGTACAGAGCGAGTAATGTTAATGACCCAACCTAAAGCCTGATTAAGCTTTTGTGAAGGATGGATACCATGTTCTGAAGTACTGACTAAAACAACTGCAATCGGTAAGCCAATTAAAAAAGCAATAAACGCAGATGCACCTACCATAAGTAAGGTATCTACAGTTCCAGTAATTAATAAATCAATGAGCTGGTCGTGCATAGCCAAGTACCTCAAATTGTGCAATTGCTGTTAATGCATCTTGTCGTATGGATGAAAGATCAATTTCTACATTAGGAATACCGACTAAAAGTGAACCAATAATATGTCCTTGAATGGTATCAACCTGACTTTGATATAAATTGACTGGCGCTTTAAACCTAGAGAGTAGTTCTTGAATATCTGGAACGTGATGAGCTTCTGCTTCATATTTAAGTTTTACGATAATATGAGTTGAATTTTCATCGGGTAGAGGACTGATTTGAAAAGGCAAGCTGATCTGTTCAAGATTAAGTAATTCTTGGGTAATCCGTTGCTCTGGTCGTGAAAATACCGACCAAACCTTACCAGCCTCTACAATCTCTCCTTGGTCAATCACCACGACTTGATCACATATTTCGCGAATCACCTGCATTTCATGAGTAATGAGCACAATGGTGAGACCAAGTTCCTGATTAATCTTTTTAAGTAAAGCCAAAATAGTGGCAGTACTTTCAGGGTCGAGTGCCGAAGTTGCTTCATCGCAAAGTAAAATTTCAGGATGATGAACAAGTGCACGTGCAATACCGACACGTTGCTTTTGTCCGCCCGAAAGTTGTGATGGGTAGTAGTCAGATTTATCTGCAAGACCAACGAGTGCCAGAACTTCATTTACTCGGCTTTCTATATCTGCTTTGTTGTAATGGGAAACTTTTAAGGGCAATGCCACATTTTCCCAAACTGTTTTTGCAGACATTAAGTTGAAATGCTGAAAAATCATTCCAATTCGTTGACGAGTTTGAATAAGCTCGGCATGACTCAATTCAGCAATGTTTTGTTGATGAATATGAATACTGCCGCTATTCACTTGTTCTAAGCCATTTAAAGTGCGGAGTAGGGATGATTTTCCTGCACCACTTTTACCAATAATGCCTAAAATCTTAGCTTGAGGAATATCAAGGTTAATCTCTTTTAAAGCATGCAGTTTTTGACCTTGAGACTGGTAAAACTTATTTAAACCACGAATTTTGATATGGGGTAGAGAAAAATCAACTTGTGATCCGAAACTCACCATTGTCATTCTCCTTATTTCCAGCCAGGGAACCAAAGTTTTGGCCCAATTTCAGCATCTAAAACAGCTTTAACTTTTGGCGAGTTTTGATAGATCTCAACAAATTTCTTTAATTTGTCGCCCTTATCTTGGTAGTCATCACGCACTACAAACAAAATGGCATAACGTTTATTGGTATTATCATCAAGTAAAAGCGCACTTTCAGGGTCAGCTGTTTTTGCTAAACGCAAGTAATGTGGGTAGCCAAAAGCCAAGTCAACATCGTCAATTGCACGAGCAGTCTGTGGTCCTTCAACTTCGATGAATTGCAAATTTTTAGGGTTTGAAACAACATCTTTAAGTGCAGATAAATGGTTGTTTGAATCTTTAAGCGTAATTAATTTAGCTTGTTGTAAGAGTAGTAGGGCACGACCTTGATTGACTGGGTCATTTGGAATGACGACACGTGCGTTTTGTGGCAATTCATCTAAGCTTTTATATTTCTTTGAATAAAGTCCCACATGTGATGCGGCCCCCACTGCAAATGCCTTTAATTTAAAGCCAGTTTCTTTAATTACATTATCTAAGAAAGGCTGATGCTGGAAAAAGTTCGCATCAATATCCCCATGATTTAAAGTAATGTTTGGTGTGTTCCAGTCGGAAAACTCAACCAGTTTCACATTTAGACCCTGTTGCTTTGCTTCATCGGCAGCAGCTTGTAAAGTTTTGGCAAATGGTGGACTAATGCCAATCACAAGTTCATTTGAGCCACTTTGACGGTGTTTATTCCAAAAGAATAAAGCAACAAAAAGGACTACAACGACTAAGCCTACGCCTAGCCATTTTTTAGAGGCGGTTTGAGCCATGTCTATCTCCAAATTTAAGCAGTTATTTCTTCAATTTTTGTTAAGTTTTTGCTGTTGTTATAGGGACTACATCGGAACGCTTGAACAGGGTGTTGTTCTGGTAATTGATCACCCCGATTAAAGATTTTGTTCCGTAGTGAACCCGTTTTATATGCAGTTTTATAGCGACCACGTTGTTGTAGCTCTGGAATGACCAAGCGAATAAAGTCGTGATGAGACTCGGGTGCAACAGTACGGGTCAAATTAAAGCCATCAATATCGGTCTCATCTAAAAGATGAATTAAGTATTCAGCAACTTCTTCGCCACTACCGACAATGAGGGGATAGCGACCACCCAAAACATGCTGAGCTTTTAAGTCATTTTTCGTGATTTGTTGCTCTTTAAATTTTTCGGTAATCGAAACAATGCTGTTACTTTTTTGGTAAGGGATCGCTTCATCGTCAGCAAACTTACTTAGATCAATACCAGTTGAACTCGCATAATGCGCTAAGCCTGCTTCAGGACTTGCATACTGACGATATTCATTAAGTTTTTGTATTGCGATGTCGTGCGTTTCGGCAACAACAACGGTTATGCCAACAAAGACTTTAATGTCATTCGCTGAACGGCCTTGCTGTTCGGTAAGAGCACGAATTTTTTTCACTTGATCGCGAATTTTTTCGGGTTTGTCGCCGCCAATAAATACACATTCAGCATGGCGAGTAGCAAACTGCATGCCTTTTGGTGAAGCACCAGCTTGAAACAGTGTTGGGGTGCGTTGCACAGAAGGAGACACTTGAAACACACCTTCACTTTGGTAATATTTCCCATGGTGATGAATGGTGTGAACTTTAGATGGGTCTGTAAAAACACGCTGTACTTTATCTTTTTTTACAGCGTCATTTTCCCATGAACCTTCCCAATATTTGTAGCAAAGCTCTAAAAACTCTTCGGCTTGCTCATAGCGGGCATCGTGGTCTTTTAAACCTTTTTGACCAATCAAACGTTCCGCACTATCTAGATAGCCCGTTACGATATTCCAGCCAATACGACCTTGAGTTAAATGGTCTAGACTCGCAAAGCGGCGGGCAAATTGATACGGATGCTCATAGCTTAAGTTCACAGTGATCCCAAAACTTAAGTTTTGAGTGACTGCTGCCATAGCAGAAATGAGTGTAGAAGGGTCATGACTTGGAAGCTGAATTGATTCTTTTAAAGTCAGATCTATACCATTTTGATAGACATCGTACACACCGGTAATATCTGCAATAAACAAACCGTCAAATAAACCACTTTCTAAGGTTTTTGCTTGTTCTGTCCAATAGCTGAGCTCATTAAAGCGGTGTGATTCATCACGTGGATGTGTCCATAAACCATGATTAATATGCCCAACACAGTTCATATCAAAGGCGTTCAGCAAAATCTCTTTAGCTTTAAAATCTGCCATTACAATGTCCCCCGACGAGGTGGTAGAACACCGTTAAGAACATAATTCCCAATAAAGTAATATTTCCATCGTGCAGCATCATGCAAGGTATGTACACGTGCATTGCGCCAGAAACGGTCTAGACCATCTTGTGATTGGCTACCGCGGCTTCCTGCAAGTTCGATCAGCTTAGATGACGCTTTTAGTGCGATATCGCTACTATGAGCACGTACTTTGGCAACATCAATTGACGCTTTAGCAATACTTTCGGGTGTGGTTTCAATTTTTGCGGCATCAATTGATTGAGCAGCTTGTTTTAATAAAACTTCACTTGCTCGTACATCTACAGCAATACGCCCTAATTCATAAATCGTTAAAGGGTCTTGGCTTGCGGTTTCTACTTGTGAATCAATCCATGGGCGAGCTTGGTGCACTCTTTGCAAGCTTTCTTCAAAGGCTGCACGTGCAATGCCTACCTCAATCGAGGCATGCATAATTTGTGCAAAAGGACCCACTAAGGTTGGTTGTAAAAATGCAGTATCAAAAGGAATGACATCATCGGCATCTACAAAAACCTGATCAAATTTAACTGTACCGCTGCCTGTGGTTTTCTGTCCAAAGCCAGACCAGTCATCGACTAGTTTTAGACCTTGTGAACCACTTTTTACAAATGCTAAATACTCTCGACCCGCATCATCTAAAACTAAAGTTGGAATACGGTGTGCAAATAAACTTCCTGTGCAATAAAACTTTTCACCCTGAATCAAATATCCATTTTCATAAGGACGAATATTTGTTTGTTTATGGGTCGAAGTTTTAGTTTTGAACTCAGCAAGCGCGTTACCAAAGCGAGTGCCATTTAAAACTTCGCTATATAAGCGTTGTTTTTGAGCTTCTGTTCCCGTATTGCGTAAGACTTCTAATGCATAGAAATGGTTTTGTGGAATTTGTCCGATTGAACCATCTGCACCGCTTAAAAGAGCAATTACTTTGGCAACGGTATGACTTGAAACTTCAGCACCTCCATATTGCTTTGGTACTGTAATTGCCCAAAGACCAGATTGGCTCAATGCATCAATTTCGGTATACGGTAAAATTCGCTTAGTGTCTCGCTCAACTGCGGTTTTTTTAAATTGTTCGGCAAATTGTTTGGCAATTTCTAGTGCTTCAGCATCATTTTGAATAATGTGTGCATGGTTTGATGCCGATGTTTGTTTGGTTTGAACCGATTGATATGAAGTCATGACAATTTCTCCTTAAATCCAGGCATGGCGGGCAGGGAAATGACCATTAAGGTAATAATTGCCAATGGCATGTAATTTCCAGCGAACAGGGTCATGTAAGGTATGTACACGGGCATTTCGCCAATGTTGATCTAAATTATGCTGGCTTAAACTTGAGCGGCTACCACCCAGTTCCAATAGTTTTTCAGAGATTTGTAGAGCAGCATCATTGGCATAGACTTTTGCTTCTGCAACCAAAATAGATGCTTTTGCAGTCTGTTCATCAGTCACATTTTGAAGTTGATCAAGTTCATCTAAATATTCAGCAGCTTCATCAAGCAATAAGATTGCTGCGTCGAGCAAAATATTTAACTTACCCACTTCTTGTAGGGTGTAATGTTCAAAGCTAGCTTTTTCAACTTTGGCATCGATAATTGGACGTGCTTTATGAATGGTCGATAAGGTATCTTCAAAAGCGGCTTCTGCAATGCCGACATCAATTGCAACTTGTAATAATTGTGAATAGGCACCCCGATAGGTTGGGGCTTTAGTCAATAAGCGCTCATCAAAAATAAGTTCAGGATTAACTTCAACATGATTTAATTTAACTGTGCCGCTTGCCGTTGTACGCTGACCAAAACCATTCCAGTCATTAATGACTTCAATACCTTGAGCGTCCGAATTCACAATCACTAAAACAACATGACCGTCGGGATGAACCGCTTTAATTGCGAGCCAATGCGCAAAACTTGTACCTGTCGAATAGAATTTTTCACCGTTTAGAATATATTTACCATTTTCAATGGTAAGGGTAGTTTCTAATGTTTTTGAGTCATGCGTATTTCGCTCTGGGCCGCCGTTAGCAAGACGTTTACCTGCTAATATTTCTGAAAAGATAAATTGTTTTTGTTGTTCTGTGCCCATGATTTCAATTAGGTTTAAAAGGCTAATCTGATTTTGTGGAATTTGACCAACGTTCGCATCAGCTTTACTTAAAATACGAAAAACGTGCGCTAAGGTTTTATTTGAAACAAAAGCTCCACCATATTTTTGAGAAATGCGAATTCCACCTAAGCCTTTTTGGCTAAAGCTTTCGATTTGCTCATGAGGTAATAAGCGTTGTTGATCACGTGTATTACGACCCTCTAAAGCATAATCCGCCACTTGATAGGCTGCATTAATCGCTTGTTGATCATTTTGAATGATTTGGACGTATGCCGTCGTTTTAGATAGAGAATTAGACATAATGACACCTTGTATTACTGTCATTACCTTACAAAAGAAATATTTTTCCACTAAACGAGGACTTATGCTCAGCTTATGAAATAAAGTGCAAAGCAATTTTTTTGCTTTTTAATGGAGAAATAAAGATATTGAAAAACTATAAAAATCAATAGCTTGTTATTTTTATGCAAAAAATTAATAATAAAATTGGTTTTAATATGAAAAAGAGCAATAAGTACGGTAAAAAAAGATATAAAAAAAATAGACTTAACTGTCAGTAAAAATGAGCACAATATCCATTGTTTTAACTAAAAATAGCTTCTAAAGTATCTACTTACCATCGACCATTTTTGTACAAATAGTCAAATAAAAATAAACGTGGAGATTTTATGCGGGTTTTGTATCAGTTTCCTTTGTCCCATTATTGTGAAAAAGCTCGCTGGTTGTTAGACCATAAAGAACTTGATTATGTGGCTCATAACTTGATTCCTGGGTTTCATCGTGCTTTCGCTCAACTCAAAACAGGGCAAAATTTACTGCCAATTTTGAAAGATGATCATCAATGGATCGCTGAATCAACCAAAATTGCACTTTATCTGGATGATACCTACCCAGAACATGCACTTTTACGTCGTGATGAGCAACTTAGACAACAAACCCTTAAAATTGATAGTTTGGCTGATGAGCTTGGTATACATGTGCGCCGTTGGGCATTAGCACATAATTTAGCCCAAGGGGACCATGCTTTAGAAATTATGATGGGTGAACAAGGCTACTTACGTCAGTTTGAAAAAATATCAAAACCTTTTCTCAAAACACTCGTAAAGAAGAACTATAAACTTGAAGGTGAGTTAGTGAGCCAGTCCAAAGAGCGAATGGACGAACTTGTAAATGAACTAAATCATTACTTAATAGAAAATCAAGCACGTTATATGGTGGGAGACCGATTAAGTCTTGCTGATATTTCTGTCTGTTCGATGCTTGCACCACTGTTAGAGGTAAAAGGTACGCCGTGGGAGCGTGAAGACGCAGAAGAAGTTTGTGAGGAATGGAGCAACTATCAAAAATATTTACATGATTTGCCTTTAGGCCAATATGTTTTAAGAATATATCAGACCGAAAGAAATGCCCGCGTAGATTGGCGAGGAATTTAAACTTTATAAAATGCCCTGATTTACTCAGGGCATTTTTGTAATATTTCTAAATCCTCTCATTTATCTAAATATTACTATCAATTTTCTAAATGATTTTTATTAAAGCATTTGTATATATTATTTTGATGTTTAAGTTGTTTTACAATGTGCGTTTAATGTTTAGCTAAATCTTTAATAAGTTTAATTTTTATAATTTTTAAGAAAATAAAGTTTTTCTAAAAAGAATTTTTAGTAAAAGTTAAGCCACTTTATTGTGCATGTGTTTACATTGTAATCAATAATTGCCACATTTAAGTGTAAATAGATGAGCTTAATAATAGACAGAAGATTAAAACATAGATTAAAGTAGAAACATGTTAGCAGTTTTAAAGGTATTAACTCTGCAAAACAGATTGAATAAAATAAGTGAAGCAAATGGATGTGTCCTACTTGGAAAAGTTGGCTCGATAATTGCAATTTAATAATAAATCACTCTATTGCTCTATATGAATGATTCTATAGCTAAATAGAGAGAATGATCCTCAAGGAGTTCTTATGAAACGTTCTGCAACCTCTCTCATTATTTCAACATTTATGCTTTGTACGGTTGGTGCTACTTCTCAAATTCAGGCAGCAGATACATTAGCTAAAATTAAAAGTACCGGAAAAATCGTCATTGGCCATCGAGAATCTTCTGACCCAATTTCATATGTTGTTGCAGGTAAACCAGTAGGTTATGCAGTCGATATCTGTAACCAGTTTGCAAATGACATTAAAAAAGAATTGAAAATGCCTGGGTTAAAAGTTGAATACAAGGCAGTAACTTCTTCAACGCGTATTCCTGAGCTTTTAGCAGGCAATATTGATATGGAATGTGGTACCACGACCAACTCTAAACAGCGTCAGGAACAAGTTGGTTTCTCAACAAACTATTATGCGACAGAAGTGCGCATGGCAGTTAAAGCAAATTCTGGTATTAAGAGCTTGGCAGATTTAAACGGCAAAGCAGTTGTTACTACTCAAGGCACCACATCTGATAAATATATCAAGATGAATGAAAAAGGACAGGCGCTCAAGATCCAAAATATCTATGGTAAAGATCACTCTGACTCTTTTGCAATGATGGCATCTGGCCGTGCAGCTGCATTTGTTATGGATGACAATATTTTAGCTGGTTTGGTTGCCAAGTCTTCTACACCTAAAGCTTTTGCAATTGTTGGTCCGGTACTTTCATCAGAGCCTTATGGCATTATGCTTGCTAAAGGTGATACGAAATTTAAAGCGATTGCTGACCGTACTGTAAATAATTTATGGAAAACTGGTCAAATGGATGCTTTATATAAGAAGTGGTTCCTATCACCAATTCCACCAAAAAATACAAATTTGAACATGCCACAAAGTTCATCTTATAAAAAATTAAAAGCTCACCCAACAGATGTAGGGATCTAACGAGATCTTTTTGTCCTAACTTTACTTAAGCAAGTGAAAACTCACTTGCTTAAGCGGTCCATTTTCCTAAAGATATTCATTAAGGGGCAAACATGTCAGTCGGCTCGCTAAACTGGACTATATTCTGTGCGGAGTCTAATGAATATGGTGTCGATAAAGCCGCATGGGCAGAATCAGTCTGTAGAGTAATTGGTAGCTCAAGCTACAATGCTCATGCAGAAGCGCCCACATGGTTACAAATGTTAGGTTCAGGCGTCTTTACTATGGTTTGGACAGCTGTTATAGCCTTTCTTATCGCATTTTTATTAGGTTCTCTCCTCGGGGTAATTCGTACGTTACCCAACAAACCTCTCGCATTTATTGGCAATTGTTACGTTGAAATCTTTCGTAATATTCCACTTATTGTGCAGCTATTTTTCTGGGCTTTTGTTTTTCCGGAATTTTTACCGGACAGCTTAAGTGCAGGCAGTGGGGATGTTGTTGCAGGTGGATGGTGGAAAAATATTTTAAATCATCAGCCTGCGGTTATTGGTGTTTTTGCATTAGGTCTCTACACTGCTGCGCGTGTATCTGAGCACATACGTGCTGGTATTAATACTGTTTCTCGTGGACAAAAGTTTGCAGCTTCCGCGATGGGTTTTACCACTGCGCAAAGCTATCGTTATGTCATTTTACCTGTTGCATATCGTACTGTGTGGCCAACGATTACGTCTGAAGCCATGAACGTTTTCAAAAACTCAGCTGTTTTATATGCTTTGAGTGTTTTGAACTTCTTCGCTTATACAAAAACCATGCGGGAAGAAACTTCTCAGGACATCATTATTCTTATTCTTTCTACTCCTGTTTATTTGATTATTACTTATAGCATTAAATTTATCATGGCATGGATTGAGAAACGAATGGCTGTACCTGGCTTAGGTTCAGGAGGGAAGTAATTATGGATTTTTCTTTATTACACAATCCTGACGTGGTCGCGGCACTCAAAGAAGGTTTCATCTTTACCCTTACCGTGACTGTATTGGCGATGATGGGCGGTATCCTGATTGGAACCCCATTGGCAATGATGCGTTTATCAAGCAATGCCATCGCAAGTAATTTCGCAAAATTTTATGTCGATCTGTTTCGTGGTATTCCATTGATTCAGGTGATCTTTATTTTCTACTTTTTGTTGCCGAAAATATTTGAGTTTCAATCTGATACCTATTGGGGACCATTGTTTTCGAGTGTTGTGACTTTTGCTATTTTTGAGGCTGCATTTTTCTCGGAAATTGTACGGTCTGGGATTCAGTCTATTTCAAGAGGTCAAGTACATGCAGGCTACGCGCTAGGTTTTACTTATGGTCAATCAATGCGCTACGTGGTCTTACCTCAAGCCTTTCGTAACATGCTCCCTGTATTGCTAACTCAAACAATTATTTTATTTCAGGATATCTCATTAGTGTATGTGATTAGTGCACCAGACTTTTTAGGTCGTGCAGATACATTGGCCAATACGTATGGTCCTGAAACGAAAGCAACATTCTATTTAATCGTCGCTGTAGTGTACTTCTGTAGTTCGTTTGTGCTGTCGCAATTAGTCAAACGCTTACAGCAAAAAATTGCCATCATTCGCTAATTGGAGATTTTAAATGCCAATGATAGACATCCAACATATCTCTAAATGGTATGGTGATTTTCAGGTTTTAACAGATTGCACGACGAGTATTGAAAAAGGTGATGTCGTTGTTGTTTGCGGACCATCTGGTTCAGGAAAATCAACACTCATTAAAACAGTAAATGCGTTAGAACCATTTCAACAAGGCGACATTATTGTTGATGGTGTTTCTCTGAAAGATCCAAAAACAGATCTTGCTAAATTCCGTTCACGAGTGGGAATGGTCTTTCAACACTTTGAGCTTTTTCCGCACATGACTGTTTTGGAAAATCTAACAATTGCTCAAGTTAAAGTGTTAAAGCGTTCAGTTGCCGATGCTCGTGCAAAAGGTTTGAAATATTTAGAGCGTGTAGGTTTACTTGCACATAAAGATAAGTTTCCGGGTCAATTGTCTGGTGGTCAGCAGCAACGTGTAGCTATTGCGCGTGGGTTGTCCATGGACCCAATCTGTATGTTGTTTGATGAACCAACTTCTGCACTTGACCCAGAAATGGTCGGCGAAGTACTTGAAGTGATGGTACAACTTGCACATGAAGGTATGACCATGATGTGTGTTACACATGAAATGGGATTTGCTAAAAGAGTATCTAACCGTTTAATTTTTATGGATGAAGGTAAGATTTTAGAAGACTGCCCAACGCATGAGTTCTTTGATAATTTAGATGCTCGCCACGAGCGCGCGAAGCTCTTCTTAGAAAAAATTCAAGCCATGCACTAATACAGTTAATAAAAAAAGAGCCTTTTAAAGGCTCTTTTTTTACATCCGATTTTTAGAAATTATATTTTGCTAATAAATTGATACGAGAGTAATCACCCTTATCACCTGCGAAAGTTTCTCGCTGGCCGTAAGTATATTCTGCACCTAAATCAATATTTTTAACTGGATTCCAGATTAAATTAACCAAGGCATTATAAATTTCTTTGTTATAGCTGGTACTGGTTAAATTGCTATTTGCATAGATGTTATCATCTTTATATTGAATACCACCTATTGCAAAAGTAGAGCGGAGGATAGGGCTCCATTTTCGTTGATAGCCAATCACGGCACTATCAAATTCGCCTAAATTAATATCTTGTGTTGTTGTGTCATAGGCATAAGCAGAATTGCTATAAGATAAATAGCGGCCGTCTCCTTTAACATGATAGTAGTTAGCAACCAAGCTATCTTGAGGGGTTAAATCATATTTACCGCCAACACCAACACCCCAACCAAATTTTTCTTCAGAAGAGCTATCTTTGGGCGCTACACGGTTTTCGTGAGCAAGCCCATGTAATTGAAATAGACCTTTATTATCAGCGGTTTTAAAATCATAACGAGTTGTTAGAGCAGGGAAACGGCTTCCACCCGCTACATTTCCTACTTTTTCAACATCGCCGCCTTCTAAAGCAAATAAGATTTTTTGTTGTGCATCGATTGGTTGAGTATAACGAACCTGTACAGTACGAGTAGTACCTGTGCCAACAGCTCCAGTGAAATCTAGTGTTTCTGGCGATGTATCAGTATTTACAAAAGGTGAAGTCGTTTGACCGGCTAACCATTTACCTAAAGACATATAGGCATGGCGAATGCGGAAGGTACCATTGCCATTGTCGCCATTTCCACCCATGAAATCGGCTTCAATTTTACCTGTTAAATCTCCGTATTGAGTAGGTCGGGCAATATCTAGACCAATTCGTGTGGTTGCAGCAGATACATTTAACGAATCTTGTCGTGGGTCATCTTTGTTTAAAGGGTAGTTAGCTGCATTTGAAATACTTCCATTTGAACCTTTGAAGTCATAGGTTGCATCTACGCGGACATTACCATAAAGCTTAACTTGGGTTTGCCCATCCGCCATTGCCATCCAACCTGGTTTTGATATAGGAGAGGGAGAAGCAGAAGGAGTTGTGGGAGGTACTGCTGGAGCACTGACTGATAAAGCTATTTTTTGTTGGTCAGACAGTTTCTGGACCAGCTGTTTTAAGTCATTTACTTCATTACGTAATGCATCAACTTCAGCATCTGAGGCTGCATGTAAAGGCATTGTTATGCTAGTTACACCTACAGTACCCATTGCTAGTACTAATGTTTTGATCTTATTCACGGGAACTCCAAACAAGGATAAAAGTTTTCCTGCAAATACATAACAATAATAATGCCAACTTTAAGAATTTAGAAAAATAGTAAAATTTCTATGATTATCATTAGCCTACGTTTAAATAGTAAGGTGGGTAAGACTTTATATTAAAAAAATGAAATGAGAGCATGAAATGGACTCGCTAAAGTGCATCATCTGCTCCATTATTTGCACGGTTAAAATGCATAGCTGCAATAAAATATGTAAAAGAAATAAACGTTTTAGCTATTTTTAAACCGTCGTATTTTAAATACAGGGGAGTTGTATAGGGTATACTGTCCTCATTGAAAAATTCTGGCTGGAGATAACAATGGAGTTAGATCGTTTTGATAAACAAATTCTAGAAATTTTGTCTCATGAAGACTTAAATTTGAATGAACTTTCAGAACGGATCAATCTGTCAGTCAGTTCAGTGCATCGTCGGATTAAGCACCTAATTGAAGCCAACGTTATGGGGCAGCTCAAAAGGGAAATTAATTTTAGTAAACTCGGATTTACCTTGCACATCTTATTGCAAGTTTCATTGAGTAAACATGACACTGAAACATTTGATAAGTTTCTTTCCGAAATAGAAGCAATTCCAGAAGTGACCAATGCATTTCTAGTGACAGGACAAAGTGCTGATTTTATTTTGGAACTTGTAGCCCGTAATATGGATGACTACAGTGAAATTTTATTGAGACGTATTGGAAAAATTGACAATGTTGTTGCTTTACATTCCAGCTTCGTTATTAAAAAATATAATGTTTTTAACTGTTATAACTTACTAAATAAACTATAAAAAAACGCACCCAATGGTGCGTTTTTTCAATTCAAATGTTTGATTTAGGCGTCAAGTTGAGCCAAAACCTCATCTGTGAACTCAACGTTAGTATAAACGTTTTGCACATCATCGAGATCTTCAAACATATCAATCATTTTAAGAATTTGTTTTGCTTGGTCGACATCAGTAATTTCAGCTTTGGTTGATGGACTCATAACCACTTCTGCGTTGTCAGATTTTAAACCAGCAGCAGTAAGAGCATCTTGAACTTCACCAAAAGTTTCTGGTGAGGTGATTACCAAAATTTCATCTTCAGAAATTTCAATATCTTCAGCGCCAGCTTCTAAAGCAACTTCCATGATTTTATCTTCTAAAGAAACATCTTCAAAAGTAATTTCACCACGTTTAGTAAATAGATAAGCTACAGAACCTGCTGTACCTAAGTTGCCATTTGTTTTACTAAAACAGTGACGTACATCCGGTACTGTACGGTTTAAGTTATCTGTCATTGTTTCAACAAGAACAGCAACACCGCCAACACCATAACCTTCGTAAGTTACTTCTTTTAAATCATCATTATCTTCACCACCGGCACCACGTTGGATTGCACGGTTGATGGTGTCACGTGTCATATTAACTGAAAGAGCTTTTTCAACTACCGCACGCAGACGAGGGTTACTAGCAGCATCTCCACCACCAAGTCTGGCAGCAGTCACAATTTCACGAATATATTTAGTAAAAACTTTACCGCGACTTGCATCTTGTTTCGCTTTACGATGCTTAATATTGGCCCATTTAGAATGACCCGCCATGGACGTGAACTCCAAAAAAAGAAAATGCAAAAGTGCTGGAATATTAGCATAGGCTTAGTTTTGTTGAAAACTGTTGCCCTGTGTTTTGTTAGCCAATTGAATAAGAATAATAAGCTTAAGGTCTAATGAGCGAGATTAGACAGAATTAAGCCTAATTTGATTTAGTTAATTTTGACGTCTATGTCAAATTGCGCATATAGCTCTTTAATCGTTTCCAAATCTTTTTGTAAGTCTGTTGGGTAAATTTTACCTAGAATTCCACCTTGTTTGCTTCGAGCATTGGCATACATGAGTACAATAGGAACATTAGCTGCTTTTGCAATATGCCAAAAGCCTGTACGGATAGGTTTACGTTCAGAGCCATCTTTTGCACGAGTAGCTTCAGGAGCAATAACCAAGTTAAAAGTTTCATGAGTTTGAAATTGTTCAACCATTTGAGAAACAATATCTTTACTTGCTTTGCGGTCAACGGGAATGCCACCAAGTTTTTCTAAAATTGGTTTAAGGGGACCTTTAAAAAGTTCTTTTTTTATTAAAGTATGAATTTTAATGTCTAAAATTTGGAAGAGGGCAATAGAGAGCACTGCGTCTAGATTTGAAGTATGTTCAAAGCCAATAATAACTTGTTTTTTCTCAAGAATTTCGGGATCTACATTATAGGTCCAACCAGCAGCTTTAAAGATAGAGTTACCTAGAAATTTTTTCATAGATCAGTGCAAGGTGATAAATTTTCAGGATTCTAATATGAGTTTGTAAAAAAGCCTAGAAAATTATGAAAGCTAAAGTAGAGCATTAAAAATTAAGATTATCTAAGCTATAGAAGATTTAAAAAAGTTCTTTTTATTTTTCTTTTAAATATAATAAACTTAGATAATTTTAAAATTAAGAAACCTGTTGAGGTATCTCTTCATTAATTAAATATTTAATATATTTCCAGATTTTTTCAGGGTTAATAAGTGTTTTATCTGTTGTTCCATCAATAATCATCCCATCAATAATAGAAATAATGATGTGAGTAAGCGGAGTAGGGTTTTCTATACCTAATCCAGTAAGCTGTTCTTGTAATAAATTGGTCAACCACTTTGTATATTCGTAAAATGGTTCACGAATTGAAGTATATTGTTTAGATACTTCAATAAATGCTTTTTTAAATAAACATCCATTAAATGTCTCGCTATTGATCCATTCAATATACCAATTAAAAATAATATGAATTTTTTCAAGTGGGTTGGCGTCTTTTCGTAAACTTAGCTGTTCATTAATTGAATTTTGAATATTTAAATTTCGATGTTGCAAACACTCCATAATTAAATTTTCTTTTGAAGGAAAATATTTATAAAATGTCATTTTTGCCACATTCGATTCAGCAATAATACGGTCAACACCAGTAGCATTGTAACCAATCTGATTAAATAAATTTAAAGCAGTATTTATAATATCTTCTTTTTTTGACATTACTATTCCATATAGTTAGAACTAATTATAACTTAATCTAAAAAATTAAAATTTTAATACAAATTATCATAGTAAAAAAAGGGACTTGATTCAAGTTTATATTGTGTTAATGATTATCATTAACTAAAGTTTTTTTTAATTTTCTATTTGATTTCGTATGATTTTAATTCTAATATTGATTGTTGAAGGAACATGTTTAAATATCAATTTAAGTCATTGTTTTTATAATAAAATATGTAAAAATCGATCAGGCTTCAAAATAAGTTTAATGAGAGTGGATATGCCTAAGAAATTTGAGAATTTTAATAATCCTAGAAAGAAAGCACTCACAGGGATGAAGCAAAGCATTTCAGCCGAATTATGGGGAAAAAATTCAGAATTTTTGACCCAATTAAGAGAAAAAATTGCTAAACATGCAGTGTCACATCATCCCGCGATTGATATTTTAAATAACGGAGAAATTAATAAAGAAAATTTAAAAAAAATTCACTTAGAATATCGTCATGCAATTGTGCAAACTTTTACTGATGCACTGCTCATGGCTCAATTTCAAACTAAACAGTTAGAGCCAAGATTGCATGCTGGTGCGAAAATGTTTCCACGCTTTCTTTTAAGTCTCAATATTTTTGATGAGTTTGGCTTTCGACCTGGTTTAGACAAAGATGGTTACTATCAGGGAAATCCTGAATATGCTCACTATCCTTTATTTGAAGACGTATTAAATGATTTTGGCATTACAGAAGAAGATCGTCTGACTTATCATCCAAGCGACATTGCACATCAAGTTAGAGTATTTTTAGAAAATGCTTATGGTGACTATAAAGCTGTTTCAGCCTTATTAGCAGTCGCAGAAGAAGAAGTCATCCTTTATAGTCCACCGTTACGTAAAGCAACTAAAGCCGTAGGTTTAGACGTTGAGGGTGGTGGTTATTACCACGTGCATGGTATTTCTGAGGATGAAAGCGCAGAAGCCGCAGACGATGATCATGAAGAAGACTTATGGTATGTCTTAATGCAAGCTTGTACAGAAGAAGACTATAACTACATTGAAAAGATATGTTTAGAGTATTGTGATTTATGGGAAAAGTTCTGGGATACTCAGTTAGAGCATTCGAAACCTATACGGAAACAAATCTTAGCCTAATTGATGAAATAGAAATATTCAGCGCACGAAGAAAATTTATTTTAAAAAGTTAAAATTTGGAAATAAAAATAAATTTGATAATTAAATTTTAAGTATTTTTTATAACGGTGAACCATATTCTATTCGAATACATATTAAAAACCCCATAAACTTTTAGTTTATGGGGTTAGTATTTGGTGGGCCCACCGTGACTTGAACACGGGACCAACGGATTATGAGTCCGCTGCTCTAACCAACTGAGCTATAGGCCCTATATACAAGAAAAGCTTTTAATCTCAAGGCTTTTCAGTGCGTGCAATACTAATCAATTTTTTAATTAAACACAAGTAATTTTCTAAAGTAGTACATAGTAGACCCAAAAAATATTGTGTTGTTTTGGTTAAATATTACAAGCGACACCGATTCTAACGTATGAGTACTTCATGAGTAAAGCGAACTAAGTTATTTATCGATCAGTTAGAACTTATTCTAGCCAGAAGTTTATAGTGATTGATGTGCAATTGTCTTTTCGATTCAAATCATTATTCTTTTAAAATACATATTGTTTGAAATTTAACCGTATGATGAGAGGCGGTATTTGAATATTGCTAAAAATATAATTTAGATTATTTTAGAGAAACTAGTAGAGTAGAAGCTAATTTATGTATGTCTTACGCGAAATTTATAAATTTTAGATATAATATTCTTTTTATAAAGCTTATAAGGATTTTAGAGTAAATATTATTTCATAAAATTATATTTATAGAATTAATAACTTCTTATCAAAGCTAGGTCTATATCATTGTAATGAGGGTTTTAAATTTTAATAAAAATTAATGAATATATTATCGATGACTCGGGTTTATTCTAAGTGATCTGAGTCAGAGTAAATAATTAATATTTCAAAATTAAGGGTGCAGAATGATAATGTTTATGGTGTTAATTTCATTCTGGGACTTACTATATAATCTCTCTTTAATTTTTGAAAACTTTGGGTAGTATATATTTTTGAAATTACTCATAAAAAATTAATAATCAGATTATTTGAGAATAAAGAGTCTAATAAATATATATGATGAACAAAGTTTTAAAGGTGAAATAAGAAAAGTAATGAGTAAAAGTAAGTCCATCTTAAAAGTAAATGCTTTATCTCATTTTATTAAAAATTAGAACTTTTTATTGAAGAAATTTGCATTTTTTACCCTTGGAATTTCTTTCTTTTTCTAATGTGTTTTCTATATAAAACTTAAAATGTGATTGTTTTCACAATGAAGACAAATGATTGTATTTTATTGATTTTATTCTTGACTAAAATGCTGGGTTTTAATAAAGTATAAATGTATTTTATCCAAAATAAAAAACTATTGCTTAGTCCTGAAATACAGTAAGAGGCCTGCTTTTTTAAGTAGGCCTCTTGCTTTCTGTAATATTGAAAAAAATAAGGGAACAATAAGCTAAATTTTTAAAGTAAGTACATATAACCAGAAATAAAACGATAAAAAAGAGACCATAGGTGCTTAGAACTAAAGTATAAAAAATTATAAATTTTCTTGAATAATTTGGATGAGTTCTCGAGCTGCTTTAGATAAGGGGAGGTCTTGAAGCCAAATTAAGTAAATGGATAGAGGTAAATGATTTTTTGTATTTTTAAAATCTAAAAGCACTAAGTGGCCTTGATCGATTTTTTCTTGTACTAGTGATAAAGGGAAATTTCCCCAACCGAGCCCCGCTTCAACCATATTAATTGCTGTTTGTAGATTATTAGTTTTCCAGTACATTGCACTAATAATTGAACGGGAATCTGTCATCTCATGCTCACTACTCGCCACTACAATTTGTCTAATATTGATTAATTCTTCAATAGAAAAATGCTTTGTTTTTTCTTGTAGAAAATGATGATTAGACGAGATAGTTGCAACTACTGTTTCAGCCATTACCAATTGCAAATTTTCACGCATTTTTATATTTAAATCTGACCCCGCCAAGCAAAGACTAATTTCTTCCGCATAAAGTAAATTGACGATGTCATCTTGAGGGGCAGTAATAACTTCTATATTAAGTAACGGGAATTTATCGGCTAATTTTTTTATTGAATAGAATAATAATTTGGTATTTACATCTGAGACAACGCCAATGCGTAATTTAGTTTCAAGCCCTAAAGAAAGTTCATAGGCATGAGTACTAAATAGCCTAAGTTGTTCAGAAATAATACGCGCCTGCGGTTCTAAAGCTAATGCTTTAGCAGTTGGAATGACCTTGCGAGGAGTCCGTTCAAATAAGGTGTAACCCAATTCTGCTTCAAGATTGGCAGCCGCCATACTTACGGCTGAAGGTACTCGATTTAATTTACGAGCGGCCGCAGAGAAAGATCCTGTATCTAGTACGGTGATGAAGAGTTCAATATTTTCACTGTTAAAATTCATTTTGATATCAGTCAAACTGAAAGCTATTAACTTTATATATGATTTTAACTGAAATTAAAATAAAAAGAATTAAGTAGAGTTTGTTTATTATGCAAGGTGTAAAGCGTCGAATCGTATATGTTTCTTCTTATGAAGTGATTGGAATGATTATTTCATCAGTAGGGTTAGCTCTTTTGGCAGGTGACAGTGTGGAACATACGGGGCCTCTATCTGTCATGATCACGACCATCGCAGTAACTTGGAACTTTATCTACAATGTTTTATATGAGAAGTGGGAGGCGAGGCAAAGTAGTAATATCCGTACAGTCAAACGTAGGGTTGGGCACGCAATTGGTTTTCAGCTTAGCTTAGTTGTATTTTTGATTCCGCTTATTGCATGGTGGATGGATATTTCGCTGGTCAAAGCTTTTTGGTTAGATCTCGCCTTTATTATTATTATTCCGATTTACACTTTTATATTTAATTGGTGTTTTGATAAGTTATTCGGGCTTCCTTCTTCAGCACAGGTTAGACCATTACACGAGTAACGGTTTATACATACCCATAAGATATCAAAGCCGAATGCTTTGATATCTTATTTTTTATTTATTGGCTTTGTTCAAGTGATAATCGCTGGGCAAATTTAATTTGTGCTCTTTTTGCGAAAATATAATAAATCAATGCGGTAGCGATAAGGCCTACAAGCCATGATAAATCGATCCCTCCTAACATTGCAGCAATTTGCCCTGTATAGAATTTACTTTCAATAAATGGCAGTTGAATCAAAATACCTAAAAAGTAGCAAGCAATGCCAATTCGATTCCAACGGCCATATCTACCATTTGGGTCATATAGCGCATCGACATCACATTCTTCTTTAGAGATAAAGTAGTAGTCGACAAGATTAATTGCACTCCATGGAATAAAGAATGTGAGTAAGAATAAGATAAAAGCTTTGAAAGCATTTAAAAAAGTATGTTCTCCTATAATTGCGATGAAAGTAGATATCACAACCATTGCAAGAACAATGAGTAATCTTGTTATTTTTGAGATTTGATTTGTCGATTTAAAACTATTCCAAATGGTAGCAACACACATAAAACTACCGTAAGCATTTAAAGTAGTCAGTGTAACTTTGCCAAAAGCAATACTAAAATATAAAAAGGTAACCACTAAGGCAATGGGGTTCATACCCACAACATATTGGACTTCATTTCCAACAAAATGACCGTTTGCAACTTGAGCGATCAAGACTCCTAAGGTCATGGAAATTTGTGAACCCAATAAAGAACCTAAGCCAACGGCCCAAAAAACGCGAGATGAAGACGTTTTGGTTGGAAGATAACGAGAGTAGTCCGCAACATAAGGTCCAAAAGAGATTTGCCAAGAAGCAGAAAGTGAAACTGCTAACAAAAATGAAGACCAACTAAAATGACGGACTGCTAAGAGTTCTGAAAAATCAGAAAGAGCTAAAATTTGAGTCAGAATAATAACAAAAGCAATCAAGCCAATAATACTGGCTACTTTGCCTACCCAGTGAATTAAACGATATCCAATGGTTGCAAATATGATAATCAAACATGCATAAATTAAGATGCCTGTTGTATTGCTGACATGTGCTAGGTGTGCAATTGCTTTACCCGCGAGCACCTCACCGGTTGCGGTAAATCCCAGATACATGAGACAGACGAGTATGATTGGAATGCACGCACCATATACCCCAAATTGAACACGACTTGAAATCATTTGGGGAAGGCCAAGTTTTGGACCTTGAGCAGCGTGTAGAGCCATGACAGCAGCACCAAAACACTGCCCCACAAATAAACCAATAATCGACCAAAAAACATCACCGCCTAATACAACTGCTAGTGCACCCGTCACAATGGCCGTGATTTGCAAATTGGCACCAAACCAGAGGGTGAATTGAGCGAACACTCCGCCATGTCTTTCATTCTCTGGAATAAAATCAATGCTTCGGTTTTCAATAAAACTACTATTTGGTTTCTCAGCCGATGAGTCCATTACACTCTCCTTGTCCTTTAAGAGTCCACTCTTTTTTTATTAAGTCCGTATTTGTACAAACAAATACAAACATGTATATACAAGTAATTTAAAAAATAATCAAATATTTTTTGAGCTGATAGATACAAAAAGTGGCTTAAATATTTCATAGATAAATAGAAAAATGAGTCTGATTTTATTTTTAATAAATTTAGGTGATAAAAAAATAATATATAAAAAAGCCCTCTATTGAGGGCCTTAATTTATGCTTCTGTGTCTAAGATAGCTTGAAAAAAAGTTGGAAGTTCAGAAAGTTGGACGAGTTGGGTTTTATCTTCTTGTTTATAGTAATACTGATAGTTTGGAGTTTCTGAGGAATTATCTAGATATTGAGTTGCATCGGTAAATTGGGCTTTTGCAACTGGTTTATCTTTTTTGCATTTAATAATAACGGGGTTTACCGAATTTAATTTTACAGGCACACCATTTTCAAATTTAGCAGTCTCAATCAATAAAGAAATTTTATAATTTCCAAAATTTACACAAAAATGACCTCCATTTTCCGTTTTAATTTCATGGTTTGAGAAAAGATCTTTAAATAAATTCTTTAAAGATTCTCTGTGCTTATCTAAAGCAACTTGAAAGTCATGGTCTTGTTGCTCTATTTTCTCTTGCTCTTCTTGCAGCAATTTAGCTTGCTTTTCAATGGTTGTAAAATCCAGTTTCATTTTAATATCTCCGTTGGTTGTTTTAAAACTATACATGGCAGCCTTTTATTAACTTTTAAAGAAACATATATCATTTGTTACAACGGAATAATTAAGATGTGCTTTTGTGATAAATAATAAAAAATGTAAAAATTTACTTTAAAAATAAACCTATAAAATTAAAGAGTTTATTAAATCGATAATTTTTCTATTTTGTATTTTAAAATGCTGCTACATGATAAATATAGAGTTTTTAATGTAGCAGCATATTTCCTATTTAGTACAATGTTTAGCTATAAGAGAAGTACGTTTAATTTTTAAAAGACCTCCGCTAATCATTACACCAAGCATGACTAATGCTGTGCCTACCACTTGCCAGATATTTAGAGATTGTCCTGTAAGTAGGGCAATCAGCATACTAAATACTGGTACAAAGTTAAAAAAGACGGAAGCACGTCCAGCGCCTAACTTTTGTATGCCATTAAACCAGAATAAATAAGCAATCATTGTAGAGCAGATAATGACATATCCCATAGCCAAATGCGCATTTATAGGTGCAGATGTGATGGCCGTAAGAGGATCTTCAAATATCAGACTCATCATGCCAAGTGTTATTGCACCGAACATCATAGAAAAAGTCGTTGTTTCTAATGGGGTAGCATTTTTTACATAACGGTGAGATAGAACATTTGCTAAGCAAAACCCAAAAGCCCCTAGTAATATAAATAGATCTCCAATGTCTATTTTTAGGTGAAGTAAAGTTGTTATATGCCCTTGACTAATAACGAGTAGCACACCGCTTAAGCCGAATAAAACACCTAAAAACTTATTCGGGGTAAGTTTTTCTCCGTCCAAAATAATCGTCATTAATAAAGTCATCAACGGTGTAGTTGCCATAATTAAAGCCCCATTTACGGCAGATGTCGTTTGTAAGCCATAAAAACAACCTATGTTGAAGCCCGCAATGCCGACAACCCCAATAATAAGATAGATGAATACATTCTGACTTAAGGCGGCCCACCTTAGTTTTCCTGTTATTGAAAAGATCAGAAGTAAGGCTAGGCTTGCAATTGAAAACCGTTCAGATGCGGCAGATAGCGGAGGCATATGGTGAATAATATAAGACATTGCATTAAATGCTGATCCCCAAAAAAACATCGTTAATACAACGCCAGCATAGGCATAAGCCACCGTTCTGTTCATCGTCAGGCTCCCAATAATAAAGGTTTTATTCTGGGCAATTATATAAAGGTGTACAATTCCGTATTAATACACTTCTAATGTGAAAATTTGCACAATGATTGATTGGGAAAATTTACATTACTTTTCTGTTTTTACTGAAGAGAAGTCACTGTCTGCTGCCGCAAGAAAATTGGGTGTAGACCACGCAACTGTATCCAGAAGAATTGCCCAGTTAGAACAAAACTTAAAACTTAAATTAGTCGATCGTAGACCACGGACATACATTCTTACTCCTGATGGGGAGCGACTTGCACAAGTGGTTGCTCGTATGATGGAAGAAACTTTTTCTATTGAACGTTTAACCCAGGCTGGTCAGCAAGAGGTGAAGGGTAGTGTTTCTATTAGTATGCCTCCTTTAACTGCTGCGCATCTCATCATGCCTCATCTGGGGCGATTTTATCGTCATTATTCTCAATTAAAATTGCGTGTACTCGGTGATGTTCATTATGTTTCTTTACAGCATAGTGAAGCTGATATTGCTGTACGATTTGGCCGTCCTAAAGATGAAAATTTAGTTGCTCGCAAAGTAGGTGAAATTCCTTTTGGAATATATGCGGCTCCAAATTATTTAGCCTCAACTGATCCTGAAAATTATGAATGGATTAGCGTAGAGGTAGGGGGCGTACACGGTCAAAAACAGCAGAAGTTAAAAGAACGATTAGGTAATAAAGAACCTGTAATGGTTACAAACCATCCTGAGTTACAGTGGAGAGCTGCATGTGGGGAAGTCGGTTTAGCGGTCTTACCTGATTTTTTAGGAGCGCTCGGCAATTTAGTAAGATTGCAAGACGATCATCCTATGAGCGCGGAAATCTGGTTAGTAACACATGAAGATTTACGGTATAGCCCAGCGATACGTGTGGCAATGGACTTTCTTATGAGTTGTTTTGAATCTTTTAAGGTTTAAATTTACTTTATTACAATGTTTGCATCTTGGCTAATTTTTTCTGCTGCTGTCCAAAACCTTTGTTGAGTAGAACTCTCTCTACGAATATTTTTATCGGGCGGTTGATGAGGGGAGTTTACACTTGCAAAAATAGACGAGGCTATATCAAACATATTCATAATAATTTAATCATCTGGAAAAAAAACAGCATCTTCACGTGCTTGCATTAAAGCCAAGATAAAGCAGGTTAAGAAAAGGAAACCTATAAAAAAAAGAAAAAGATCAATTTTACTAATCGCAAAACCTATACTTGTAGCACCTAGACTTAGTAATAAGATACATAATATTTTCCAAAAAATGAGCATGTTACGTTCTGATAAAAAGTCTAAAGATATTATTTGCAATTGAAGGGGAATTCTAAATTTATTTATGTTTTTTTTATTATAAATTATGTAATTCTGTAAAATTTAAATTTTTATGAATCCTAAATAACTATTTGAAATTAAATTGATTTTTAATTTATTAAACTAGATAAATATCTTTTAATTTTTCTTAAAATTAAGTTTTTATTAATTGATAGAATGATAATTCTTTAGAAACACTATAAAATACTTTTTATAAATTAAATTTATTTTTTAATTTATTTAAAACAGCATCTTATGTTATTTTTTAGAATTCTTGTTAAAAAAAAGACTTGATCTTTAAGCTGATTTTTGAAATTATACCCATGCAAATTGTGATCTATTTCCCATAATTTGTATTTCAGGTTAAGTGGTTATCACTAATGCTCATTTGCTATTTTTGCTTATGAGCATTTTTTTATGTGATTTTTTAATAAAACTACAAAGTTTGAAAAAATAATTTTTTGAGTTCTCTTTGTAGCATTAAGCTTATTTATTTCTAGTAATTTTATAGATAGTAACTAATCATATTGAATAGTCACAGTCGCTGTAGCTTTAACCTCACCTGAGGTTACATTAGTAGCAGTTTGATAATAACGAGCAGTTAAAGGAATATCATATTCTACAGTTTGGTTGGAACTCACCGTACCTATATTGAGTTTGGTTGCTTTTTGAATCGGCTTATTTGCTCCATTCATATTCCATAACAATTCTACACCCACACCGTTAGCTTTTATTGAATTCGCGGCACTGTTGTTAATTACCTGATTATTTGAGGTATCAGAATTATAATCAAAACTTAAGCTGATCGTATTGCTCGTAGCGATACCAGAGTTGTTTTCACCACCATTACATAAGATTGATAGATTAAAACTTTCTTCACCTTGGGTTGACCCAATAGCTCTAAAGCCTGATTTCATCACGGTTGGAAGTTGAACTGGTGAATCTACACCATTTTGAATTTCACAAGATGAGGATGCAATAAGAATAGGGGTATTACTTAATACGGTAGTTGTTAAAAATGGTCGGTTCTGCTGTCCTGATACGTAATAGGTACTGTAACGGCCTGCTACTAATGCTCCAGAACCAGTAGTCGCAGCAGTTTTAATAATCTCCATAACAAAATACCCGGGGGAAAGTGTATATGCTTTATTGGGTGTTAACGTACGTCTATAGGGATAATATCCTGAAAAATCTGAAGCATCGGCAGCTTCACGGTAAAGACGAATGCCAATACCAGGAATATTGGTCGCATAGACATTATTACCAATAGGACTAATTGGATAATTTAAGGGGAGAGCTGCAATAATTTGATCACTCCCACGATTACAAGTTGCTGTTGAATTATTAGGAGATACTGTAAAAGTATTCTTTTGTAAGATCGTTCCTATTGGATCATTTGGTTTTACTACGATTTTACCGATAGTCATCGGAATATCGACGGTAGTAAATCCTTTACTTAAATTACAATTTGCATTTGTATGACTATAAGCAAATAGGCTCACTGCCAAAAATCCAATTTTTTTTAAAATATTATTCATTTACAGACTGCCTTTGTCATAATAATTGGTTGGTTGTTATGCATTATTTGATCCGCTATATCGTATTCAAGTTCACATTTTTCAGTACTCGTATTTCCCCATTTCACATATAAACGGTCATGGGTTAAGGGTGTTCGTAAATAAATGCGGCTGCCTTGCGCGACAATGCCTATTACTTCGTTATTCTGGTTGTATACCTGTGCTGCAAAAGGTAGATGTGAACCATCTAATGTTGTTGTACTAATAAAAAGTGCATAACCTTTTTTTGTTGAGAATTGAACTTTAGTGATTGAGCCTGCATAAGGAGCAATCCGTAAACTGCTTTCAGCAAGTTCAACTTGTGTGGACATATCTTGTGGGTCAAGACTGATATCATTCATACGGTAAGGTGTAACATAGGGAATAACTGCATATCCCTTTTTGTTAATACTGAGTCCAGGTGTATTACCGACTTTTGCTCCAGTAGCATCTGGTGCATAGACCAGTACCATGGTTTGAGCCTGATCTGGCCCAAACAGAACTCCTTGGGAATGTGCAACAATATTGCCACTGAGGCTCAGCATTTCTTGTTGGTATGAGTTTGCGTGACTGAATGACGTACCAAATGTTGTATAGTTTGTTTTATAGGTAGCATTAATATTTAGGTTCGTTTGACCACGGTCTTGATTAGAAATTGATGCGCCGTAGTTTAAGCGACTTCCTGTAAAGCCACTGAGGCTTAAAGTCTGACTATCTTCACCAATAACACTATTAAAAGTCAGAGAATTTTTCTTAAGATCTAGTGGAAAAGATAAAGAGGCAAGGTACTGTGTATCTTGACCTGTGCGACTGCCGCCTTCATCAATTTCGCTGCTAATTGCAGATAAACTGTAAGTTAAATCTTTAAATTGATTGCTATAACCTAATTGGAGCTGTTTGTTGGTCGTGGGTTGATTCCAATAGTTTATCCATGAACCCACTAAATAAAAATTTCCCCATTGTTTTGGAAAAACTTGATTTAAAGTAATCTGGAATTCACTTTTTTGTTTTCCCACCGAAAAGCTATCAATATTTTGTTGTTGTAAATCTTGAATTAAAATTGCATCACGCAATTTGAGGTAGTTTTCTGTTGAATAGCGATAAGTCGCTAATGTGAAATTAGTATTTGTTGGAGAAAATAATCTGCTGTAACTTAAACGATAACTTTGCCCTGTCATTTTAGGTTGATGATCAAACTCAGATTTTGACTGAGTCGCATCAAAAGAGATAGCTCCAATAGGTGTTGAAAAAGCTGTACCTAGTAATAGTGAAAGATACTGCTGAGTCGCTTGAACTGCACTGTAAGTTGTGAAGTAATTATTAATTCCCCGTTGATATTTGCCCTGCATCAACCACGGAGTTAAACCAAGGTTTGAATCTCGAAATTGCCCTACAGTAAAAGAGTAACGGCTCATTTTGGGGCGTAGCATTTCGATGACAGAAGAATAGGGAATAGAGAATTTTTGAATTAATCCATTAGATTCAATTACTGAAACTTGTAGCTCGCCTCCAAATCCTGTTGGGTAAAGATCATTAATTTCAAAGTTTCCGGGGGGCACTGTTGTCTGATAAATTAAATTGCCTTGTTGTCTAACCTCGACTTTCGCATTGGTTTTTGCATAACCTTTTACTCTGGGAGCATAACCGAGCATACTGTTTGGAAGCATTCGGTCATCACTTGAAATATTTATGCCGCGATACGGTAAAGAATCGATAAAATCACTATCAGTAAAATAATCACCTAAAGTCACAACACCATGAATTTTCGGAAAAGCTTTTTGGATATATGTGTTTGTTGAAGTATAAGAAGAATTATTAGATTGAAAATCAGTATGGTCTTGCCATTTCCATTGTCCATTATGGCGAAATTGCCAGCTCTCTAAATTTGCTCCAAGATTAGTCCCCATAAAAGCATATGCACTTTCATGTTGTTCGTTAACTATTCGATAGGCAGCCGCGTTATATGTCAAAAAAGCTGCATTAATGCCTCGATCCCAAAGATGTGGATCGATATAGCCCTGTGCATTTTTTTCTAATGTGACTTGGGGGATAGAAATATCAATTCGTAAGCGGGAGCTATCAAATAAATAAAAAGCATTATCTATCCAAGTACCTAGTGCATCACAAGAAAGAGATGATGCATGAGAATGTTGGTTAAGCACATCTGCTTTTACGCCATATTCTAGTAACATGGCTTTCGTGAAACAGGTTTCGGCATTTGTATTAGGAGTGCGGGCATTAAAGTGCATCCGTCGTTTACCCAACCATTGACCATTGATATAGACATCTAAGCTATATTCACCAGCTAAGATGGGGTTTCCATATTTGAAACGACCAATATCAATTTTTTGTGCATTACCTACTAAAAAATTGCTATCAAACTCTGCTTTTGAGAAACCTGAAACATCGGTACTATTTTCAGCATATACAGCCAAAGGCATAAATATCGCAATACTTGAGGCCACATAACAACTAAAAGGGCTTATTAAACATATATAAGGTATAAACCATTTAGACATAGTTTTAGAGCCTATTCATGATAGGTATTTAGGTTTTCTTAAGTAATACAGTAAGGTTAGAACTTTATTGGGTGCTCAACTCTTCCACCATAATCATTGATATATATAAAGCTCATATCTGCTAAATTTTTATTTTTCAGTTTTATTTTATCTTCGGAAAAAGGGGCAATCATTAAACCTTGTTGTAATAAGTCTGTTTTATGGCCTTCATTTCCTTGAAAAACGGAACTTATAGTGAGGAAAAAGGGTGTCGGGTTTTTCACTAATAGATATGGGTCATTCATTTTCCATTCGACTTTCTCACTTAGTTGATCAATATTTTCTTTTAGATTTATAGGACGATAAAAAAATTTAATTCGCGAACGAACAGCCAGCTGCAAAAAATTATTAGAAATAGAGGTGGTTTGATCTTGTTGAGTTTTGCCTTCGGGTTTAGGAGGTATATCTAAAACATTAAGCCAAAAAATAGATTCTTGTTGCTGACTTAATTGAGAAGAATTAGGTAGAGCTGTAATTCTTAAGGTCTGGCCTTTAGTCGCTTCTACTCGTGAAATTGGTGGTGTAATAATGAAAGGAACATTTGCTTCATCGGGAGTTAACTTCGCATTTCCATCATCAATCCAAGCTTGAACGAGAGAGGGAGCTGTTCCGTTATTACTTAGTTGTAATGTGATCTCACGCGCATTTGAAGGATAAATGACACGCGTTCCATGTAAAACAATTTCAGTATGACCTGAGGTAGATAGTGCTACCTGTAGGCAAACTAATCCCCACAAAAACTTACGACCACGAAAAAGCATGAGTCATATTCTCAATATTAAATAATAGACAGGAGATAGCTTCTACTTAAAGATAGAAGCTTCAATTTTAATTTTATTGATAAATAATGGTGTATTTTACTTGCGACGTTACTGTACCAGCAGTAGAAGCACCGGTAGCATAATATTCAGCGTAATAGTTAAGGTCAGCATTACCACCTGCTGAAACGCTCACCCATTGTGAGTTGGTCTGAGCTTCATTCGTACCTGTAGCAAGTACAGGGATTACAGCATTATTACTACCTAGCAACTGGATATTCACATTTGTTGCCCCGCCTGAGGTTGCTTGGTTTAATAAACGACCAGTATTAAAGTCAACGGTAGCACCCGGCTCAAAATAGGTAGCTACTTTTCCAGCAGAGGCGCAGTTCGTTAAATTAATTTGAAATGGGGTACGACCAGCCACATCACCTGCATTTTTTAAAGTTTGAGATGAAACTGTAGGCAGATTGATTATTAGATTTTTATCTCCAGTATCAATAGTACAAGTATTATCTGTGACAAGACCATTAATAGTAATTGTGCCATCTGCAGCTTGTGCATTTGTTATATTTAAGAGAGAAACCGCCGCCATAAAAATAAACTTTTTCATAAAATCCCCAGAATAGCCTTTTAAAATAAAATCCAATACTTTTAGCAATTTTATTCTGCTTAAGTAAGGCGAAGGAAATATATCACTTTTCAACCAAAAAACAAGGAAAACATTATATTTATATATATTTTGATCAGTTGTTTTTATTAATAAATATTTTGAAAATATATTTTTTATCATTTGGTAAAATATCTTGGAATTCATTTTTTAAAATAAAATTAAAAAACTCGTAATATTTAAGTGATTGTATTTTATTAAGTTAATCTAATTTTAAAATATTTAAGATAGAAATTTTCTATAACCTTATGTTTTTTAACAATTAAAATGTTTTTTTATTTGTCGTGTGAATATGTTTATTTTTTAAGAATTTTTTAAGATTCAATTCCTACTGTTTTAGTTGTAATTTAATAAAAGATAATCTGGAGTTCCGTTCCATGAATAGTATGAAGTATAGTTATAAACCTAATTACTTTTTCTTTGCTCATAAACTAGTTTTGTTTTTAAAGGATTATCTCATTAAGCACCCAACGGAGCAGCAGACAACGTTTAATTTACAAACGATTTATGACATCTTTAGTCATGACCTTGCTTCAAGTACAACTAATCTTGAGGGCATCTTAAATATTGCAGATGAATACGTATTTGAAACAGAAGAAGGTTTACTTCCATTGATTAGTAAGCATTCTGTTAATCTCAAGAATCATGTGCTTTCATTGGAATTCTCACCTCAAGCTTTGACAAGTTTATTGTCTGGTCATTCTTTAGTGAATCCTAAAGTAGCTTAGATTTTCTTTTAAGGTCGAGTTAACTCATATAAAATTCATAAAATTTATTTTCAAGAGTGATTCATGAGTAAAGACTTTAAAGCCTTAACTTATATTGCGGATGATAATATAGCAGATACAGTGACTTGGCTCTTACATCATCAAGATGTTTTTGATTCTTTTAATTTTGATGTGTTGAGCCAAGAGTTGTCTGTAACGCATGCAGCAGGAAAAGACATTATTCGAGTAGGGACATTTCTTAATGCCACTTATGGAATTTTAGTTACTTCTGTTTAAATAAAAAAGCCCTGAAGAATCAGGGCTTTTTTATTTTACTGTCTTGAGTTATGCACTCATGGCATTTACTGATAAGTCAGCAACAGCTGGTTTTGGTTTTTCTGCGGTTAAGCCCAGTTTATTAAACAACGCTTGGTCTTTACCTTCACCTGCATTTGGTGTGGTAAGTAATTTATCACCAGAGAATAATGAATTTGCGCCTGCCATAAATGCTAATGCTTGATCTGAATCACTTAATGACTCACGACCAGCAGATAAACGAATATAGCTATGCGGCATAATAATACGCGCAACTGCAATAGTACGAATCCATTCAATTACATCAAGCTTTTCAACATCTGCTAAAGGTGTTCCTTCAATTGGAACAAGCATGTTGATTGGCACAGATTCAGGATGAATTGGTAGAGTAGCTAATTCGTGCAATAAACCAACACGGTCTTCACGACTTTCGCCTAAACCAACAATACCGCCACTACAAACTTTCATTCCAGCTTGGCGAACATAATCTAGGGTATTTAAACGATCATCAAAAGTACGCGTGCTAATGATGTGAGAGTAATACTCACGAGATGTATCTAGGTTGTGATTGTAATAATCTAAACCAGCAACTTGTAGGCGCTCTGCTTGAGATTGGTTAAGCATGCCTAAAGTCATACATGTTTCCAGACCTAAAGCTTTTACTTCACGTACCATTTCTAAAACATAAGGCATATCGCGTTCATGCGGGTTACGCCAAGCTGCGCCCATGCAAAAACGTGAAGAACCTGAATCTTTTGCAGCTTTTGCTTCGCTAATCACTTTTTCTACAGCAATACGTTTTTCTGCTTCTAATTTTGATTCGTAATGTGCAGATTGTGAGCAATATTTGCAATCTTCAGGGCATTTACCCGTTTTAATAGATAAAAGGGTGCTGACCTGAATCGCATTGGCAGTGAAGTGCTCGCGATGTACTTGCTGAGCCTTGAAAACTAAATCCAAGAAGGGTTGTTCATATAAAGCTTGGATTTCTTCACGATTCCAATCATTACGTAGAGTCATTGTCATATCCATGATGATGGCATTAATTCACTACACATAATCATACAGAATTCGTATTAAAGCTATAGGGCAAAAAACATCATTTTTTTAATTTGATAGCTTAAGTTGATTAAGTTGTTGTTCAATTGCCCAATCAATATGCACATTGACAATATCATCATGCAAAATTTTGCCATTTTGTAGTTGAGCTACAATTTCCGTTGAATAGGGTGCATTTCCTAAACCGATGGCAATATTCCGTTTGAATGATTGATAACCTGTTCGGCGAATTGGACTACCTTCTGTATTTGCTAAAAAAGTAGTTTCATCCCACTGCCAGATATCAAGCAGACTAATATTATCTAATCCATTTCTAGGATTGAAATCGCTAATAGAAGCTGTTTTTGCAAAACTGTTCCACGGGCAAATTAACTGACAGTCATCGCAACCAAAAATTCGATTACCAATACCTGCACGTAATTCTTCAGCAATAATTCCTTTATATTCGATAGTTAGATAAGCAATGCACCGCCTCGCATCTAGCATATAAGGTTCCACAATTGCTTGCGTCGGGCAAATATCAATACATGCACTACAAGAACCACAATGGGAAGTCGTTGGTCCATCAAAAGGTAAATCTAGTGACGTAAATAGTTCACCCAAAACAAAAAAAGAACCTGACTTTTTGTGAATGAGCAATGTATGTTTACCCGTCCAACCCATTCCGGCATTTTCAGCCAACGATTTTTCAAAAATAGGGGCTGAATCGGCGAAAGGACGTGACTCAAAATCACCAACTTTTTCACGAATTCGAGTGGCTAGGGTTTTCAATCTGCCACGCATGACTTTGTGGTAGTCTCGACCACGTGCATATCGCGCAATAATTGCAGAATTAGGTTCAAAAGGTACATAACGAGGCTTTGGGGACTCGACCAAATAGTTCATGCGAACGCAAATAATACTTTTTGTGCCAGGAACTAATAAGGTTGGATCAGCTCGCTTTTCTAGATTTTCTTCTAAATAGGTCATATCTGCATGATAACCACGTTCAAGGTATTCTAAAAAACGTGGCATTTGCTCTTGAGCATCTGGTTTTGCAATGACACAATCAGCAAAACCCAAGTCTAATGCTTGAGTCTTGATCCATGCTTTTAATTCATGAAGATCAAATTGTTGTACTGCAATGCGTGATGTGTCGGAAGATGTCATAAACCAGAATGAAAGAGGATAATAATATGCAGACGGTAGTTTACCATAGCGATGATATTCAAGCATGGGAGCAACGCTGGTTTGCTGCGCAAAACTCATCATTAGGTTTAATGCAACAAGCGGCTTGGTCAATTGCTCAACAGTTAATTGAAATTTTTAAAGAGCAGTCTATTAAGAATGCTGCTATTTGGTGTGGACAGGGCAACAATGCTGGGGATGGTTATTTTCTAGCAAGCTATTTAACACAAGCGGGATTTCATGTTGAAATATTTGCGGCTGAATTAGGTTCATCAGCTAGTCTTCATTGTGCTGTGCAATTTGCCCAAGAAAAGAAAGTTCCGATTCATCAAGGTTTTAATGTTAAAAAAACATTTGATTGTCATATTGATGCTTTATTTGGTATTGGTTTAAATCGCGAATTAAATGCTAATTGGCAACAGGTTATTCAACAATTTAATGAACAAACAGGTCTAAAAATTTCTGTAGATATTCCAAGTGGCTTGCATGCAAATACAGGTCGTACTTTGCCTTGTGCAATACGAGCTGATCATACATTTACAGTTTTGGGACTTAAAGCAGGATTATTCACAGGTCAAGGCAAAGAATACACAGGTAAGCTTCATTTAATTGATTTAATTCCTATAGACCAAGAGCTGAAACCGTTAGCTTATTTAACATCAACAAATATTAAACTTCCTAAGCGTATGGCATTTGGGCATAAGGGAAGCTATGGACATGTCTTAGTGGTTGGTGGACATGAACAAATGGGTGGTGCTGTAATTATGGCTGCCGAGGCTGCTTTTCATGCTGGAGCTGGTAAAGTCACGGTGGTTTGTCATCAAAACCATCATCAGGCTATTTTGTCTCGTTCACCAAATATTATGCTCCGTGATATTAATAGCTTAGATGAAAAGTCGATTAAGGAGATTTTATCTCAGGTCGATTCAGTATGTTTCGGAATGGGGTTGGGGCGTGATGATTGGGCAAAGCAAATCTACCAACATTGGTTTAATTTATTAAATGAGAGTACTTATCTAGAAATTGTTTTAGATGCAGATGCTTTATGGTTTTTAGCTAAACAGCCTCAAAAATTGAATGCACATATTTATTTAACGCCCCATCCTGGAGAAGCTGCAACATTGCTTGAGTGTTCTACTACTCAGATTGAGGCGGACCGAATCTCTGCAATTTATGCGTTACAAAAAAAATATGCAGGGCAATGGGTGCTAAAAGGAGCAGGTAGCCTGATTTTAGAAGATGCTCTTTATATTTGTATGCAAGGTAATGCAGGTATGGGAACTGGAGGAATGGGAGATGTACTAGCTGGAATGATTGCCAGTCTAAAAGCACAATTTCATAAGGCTATTGCATTACATGAAATTGTTACCCTCCATGCTCAGGCCGGTGACCGACTGGCAAAAGAAGGTATGCGTGGTTTACAGGCTTTTGAGATGAATCAGGCAATTACTCAAGTAGTGAACCAATAAAGCTTTAACGTCTACGACTGCTAGAGCGGCTTCGGCCACGTGCCATACCACCTAAGGCATTAAGGACAGAGAGTTTACTCATACTTCCAGATGCATGAGCATGGCAAATTGCTGCTGCTAGTGCATCGGCTGCATCGGATTGAGGCTTAACGGTCAGATTAAGTAATCGCATGACCATCATTTGTACTTGTTCTTTATCTGCGGCTCCATAACCGACAACAGATTGTTTAATTTGACGGGCGGTATATTCTGCAACTTGTAAGTCTAAATTAACTAAAGCGGCTATTGCTGCGCCACGTGCTTGTCCAAGTTTTAGGGCTGAATCAGGATTTTGAGCCATAAATACCTGTTCAACGGCAGCTTCGGTGGGACCATGAAATTTAACAATACGTTCAATACCAGCAAAAATACGTTTTAAGCGTTCGGGCATTTCCTTTGTTTCTGTTCGAATAGTACCTGCATCGATAAAACGTAGTTTGCTACCATCTTTTTCAATGATTCCATAACCTGTTAAGCGTGAACCAGGGTCAATCCCAATAATCAAAGACATGCGAAGGCTTACATAAATAATTTAAAGGTATTGTTACATACCAAAATATGATCTGCATGAGTTATTTAAGCAAGTCACTTATGAGTGGTTATTTTTCGTTTTTTAAATAGATTCTATTTTGATTGCTACGAAGAATAATTTTCAAGATTTCTATAAAAGATAAAATTCTTTAATAATTGACAAGATTCTAGTTTAGTGGAATATTTGTCTATAATTTTGGACGTAAAATTTGTGGGTATATGGAAGATATTAATATTCGCATTGCACAGCAAGTACGTGAACTGCGTTTAGCCCGTGGATATACCTTAGATGTTCTTGCTACACGATGTCAGGTGAGCCGCTCTGCAATTTCTTTAATTGAGAGAGGCGAGGCAAGCCCAACAGCAGTTGTCCTTGAAAAGCTGGCAAATGGTTTAGATGTGCCTTTGACTCAACTCTTCGCTAACCAACAGGGTGATCAATCACCTCAGCCTATTGTTCGGCGTAGCAAACAATCAGAATGGAAAGACCCAGAAACAGGTTATATACGCCGTCAAATTTCACCTCCAAATTGGAAGTCCCCATTTCAAATTGTTGAAATTGAATTTCCCCCTCATTCACGAATTACTTATGAAACAAGTGGGAATTCTAAAGCTATACGACAGCAACTGTGGGTAATAGAAGGTCAAATTGATATTCAGTTGGGTGAAAAAAATTATGCTTTACAAGAGGGTGATTGTTTAGCCATGCAATTAGATCAACCCATTATGTATAGTAATCCTTCTTCTAAAGCGGCCCGCTATATTTTAGTTATTTGCAATGAGTTCGTTTCTGTTCTTAAGGAATTTTCATGATTAAAAATACTAATCATCATCTACGTTTAATTGATTGTCATGAAGCAAATCATGCAAAGGCTATTTTAGATATTTTGAATGAAGCAATTATTAATTCGACTGCTCTATATGATTATTTGCCGCGCTCTGAAGAGTCGATGAAAAATTGGTTTTCGGTTAAAAGACAAAATGGTTTTCCAGTGATTGGCATTGTTGATGAGACAGACAAGTTATTGGGTTTCGCGAGCTGGGGAACCTTTAGGGCTTTTCCTGCCTATAAATATACCGTTGAGCATAGTATTTATATTCATTATGAACATCGGGGTTGTGGGCTAAGTAAAATTTTAATGCAAGAGTTGATTCAGCGAGCTCAAGAGGCCGAACTCCATGTATTGATTGGTTGTATTGATGCGACCAATCAGGCAAGCATCGGTTTACATAAGAAAATGGGCTTTACTCATGCTGGCACTTTTAAACAAGTCGGTTTTAAGTTTGGGGAATGGCTTGATGCAGCTTTTTATCAGTTAAATTTAACTACGCCATTACATCCAGTCGATGGCTAACAAATTTAGTTCAATTTTGAAAATTATAGAGATAGCCCAGTCTATACTGGGCAATGCTATAGAGTTTAACTTATAAGATACCCAGTTGTTCTAATCCTTTATAAGCAATTTCTTTTCGAATAGAACTAGGAATTCCTTTTTTCATTTCTAAATTGAGTGAAAACGCTACAATTTCTCCTTGTGGTTGAACGACCCAACCGGTTAACCAGCCAACTTGTGGTTCAACATCCCATCCCCAACCACTTTTAGCATAAATTTTACGTCCATTTTTTTCTTCTATGAACACCATTGATTGTACTTGTTCTTGCACATTTTTACTAAATGGAAGCGTTTTATTGGCTAATTGATAAGCAAATTGCGATTCTTGTTGAGGTGTTATTTTTAGAGGACCAACAAGCCAAAAATTATCTACTTTTGAACCAATGTTAGCATTACCGAAACCAATTCGCTTTACCTCTTTGGACATAAGATCTAGGCCAATTCTTCGGGCTAATTCTTGATAAACTGGAATAGCAGAAGCTTTCATTGCATCGCCCAGAGTCATGTCTTTTTCCCAATCAGGAAATAAACGTTTTTGCCCATCCCATTTAAATACTTCAGTTGTAGTTACCTTATAGTGTTCAAGCCCAATTAAAGCATTTAACATTTTAAAGGTAGAAGCGGGAACATACTCTGTTGATGCTCTCTTAAGATCATTGCCATAAATTTCTTCTGTTTGTCCTCGCTTAATAACCAAAACACCTGTGGTTTGGGCTTGATCAAACAGCGATTTAATTTCTTCTGAATTTTTATTGACAGAAATAGAATGTATTTGATGATGTTCTACTGTTTTAGAGGCGCAGGCAGATAAAAATAGGGAACCTGTTGCAATGATAAGAGCTTTTTTATACATAAGTCTGACTAAGTCTAATTTTGAAGTATTATTAATTAATTTAACTTGAATGGAACTGCCTTTAGTAAGAGGAAATGTAAGTTATCTAGAAAATTTTATATTGATGCATTACTTTTAAAGTCTGCTAATAAGTAAAATATAAACAAAGAAATGCTTCTAATCTTGCTAAGTAGATAAGACTTTATTTGAATAAAAAGCCCTTTTTAAAGGGGTTTTTACTTAAGTAGAGTAAAAAAATTCAAATCTGATTGAAGTGGCACTTGATAAAGTCGATATAGCACTCATTAATAATAAAGCATGTTTGTTTTTATCGAGTTAAAATCAAATGTACTCCAGTATTGCAGACTCTTGTCGATACGATCGTTTTTTTTGATTTTTAGAAATTAGACAGAATAATCGGTGCTAAGAGGAATGCTTAATCCTTATTTTTAACTTAAATAAGGTTAGGTCAAATAAAACTGCAATGAATTTTCTTTTTGAGATAGATAAAGTTTTACATGAATTTACTTCTTATTGTAGTTCTGGGCGCGATTGTTGAAATTGCCGTATGGATTGGCGTAGCACAGTTCATCAGTGGATGGTATGTGTTCTTTTGGTTCATTATTGCTTTCTTTATTGGTTTGGGGCTTATTCGCAGAAGTACTGCTGGCATCATGCCTCAATTACAGCAAATGCAGATGACAGGCCAACTAGGTAGTGATCCAACAGTGACTAAAAAACTTGCTTATGCTTTTGCAGGTTTCTTATTAATGTTGCCAGGTCTTGTATCTGATGTTTTGGCTCTTTTAATTTTGATCCCTGGCGTTCAAACCGCATTTCGTAATATAGCGATGAGAACTCTGGCAAAACGCCAACAAGCTATGATGAATAAAATGATGGGTGATATGGGCGGTAATGCTTCGGGACAAAACCCATTTGCTGATTTAATGCGTCAAATGCAAGATATGCAGAATCAGCAGGGCGGTGGCCAAGGCCAATACCATGATTCAAGCATTATTGATGGTGAAGCGAGAGATGTTACTCCTGACCATAAAAAAATAGAGCATAAAAATAAAGATTAATAAATGTTTTATAAAAAAGCTTAAACCCATAAGGTTTAAGCTTTTTTATTTCTAAAATTATTATTTATTCTGACAAACAGAAGTAGATGAATCAGTCTCGTCCAGTTCTAATTTAGTTTCTTCTTGTGGTTTTGACTGAGGTTGATATTTATTCGAAGGTAGATCGGTTTGCTTGTTTTCAGATTGTTGATAACCTCGACTTCGGTTAGCTCTTTCGCGAAAGCCACCCTTATTAATGAGCTGTGTATGTGACATGCATTTGCCTAAAATGTGAGATTATTCGCTTATTTTAACAAATTTGACAAAATATCAAAATAAGAAAAATAGTGCCAAAAAATAATAGTTAACTTATATTGTTGTATTTTAATAATATTTTTTTAATTGACTCAATTGTTCATTCAGATTGAATTATCTTTTCATTTCACATAGGATAAATATAAAGGATGTATAAATTAAAAATGTAGCAAACCTATTAAAACAACAACGGTTGAAATGAGTGAAGGAGGGTTACTTATGCTATATCAATACCATTGTGCGTGTTGCGACAAAGTTGTGGCATCAACTGATAAATCATGTCCATATTGTGGTTCGCAACATATTCGAAGCCCGTATGGTTTGTGGATGTTTTGTGTGATGGCTTGTCTAGCGGTTGTAGTCGTATTCAAAGTTGTCCATATTTATGTCGAGAACCATCAAGATACTCCAATGCAGTCAACTTTACTTGATGTGTTAAATCAAGATAATAAAACGACAAGACAATAAATTTTGTTCAAAACTAGAAATGATATGGAATCACGGATGGTTGCTAAAAGAGTAAACCCTACATACTATAAAATTTGAACTATAAAAAAGCCCGCTCATTGGCGGGCTTTTTTATGAATTTATATTAGAGGCCAGCAGCATCTTTAAGGGCATCAACTTTATCAGTTTTTTCCCATGTAAATGCAGAGTCTGATCCTTCGCGACCAAAGTGGCCATAAGCCGCAGTTTGTTTATACATTGGTTGAATCAGATCCAACATGCGAGTAATACCAAACGGTCTTAAATCGAAATGATCACGTACAAGTTGAATAATCAACTCATCAGAAACTTTTGCTGTACCGAACGTGTTAATTGAAATTGAAGTAGGCTCAGCTACACCAATTGCGTAACTCACCTGAATTTCACATTTGTCAGCAAGACCAGCAGCTACAATATTTTTTGCAACGTAACGACCCGCATATGCCGCAGAACGGTCGACTTTAGATGGATCTTTACCAGAGAAAGCACCACCGCCGTGACGAGCCATACCACCATAAGTATCTACAATAATTTTACGGCCTGTTAAACCACAGTCACCCACAGGTCCACCAATAACGAACATGCCAGTTGGGTTAATATGGAACTTAGTAGCAGCATGGAACATTTCAGCAGGGATAATCGGCTTGATAATTTCCTCAATGATCGCTTCTTTAAGCTGGCTTTGAGTAATTTCAGGATCATGTTGAGTAGACAAAACGACTGCATCTAGACGTACAGGCTTGCCATTTTCATATGCAAAAGTAACTTGGCTTTTTGCATCCGGACGTAACCATGGAAGTGTGCCTGAGCGACGAAGTTCAGCCTGACGTTCCATTAAACGGTGAGCATAAGAAATCGGAGCAGGCATTAACACATCTGTTTCACGGCTTGCATAACCGAACATCAAACCTTGGTCACCGGCACCTTGATCTTCAGGTTTTTGACGATCTACACCTTGTGCAATCTCTGGAGATTGTTTACCAATCATATTGATTACCGCACATGTTGATCCATCAAAGCCAAGATCAGAGTGGTGGTATCCAATACCGTTAACAGTATTACGAACAACAGCTTCAACATCAATATTAGCAGTCGTTGTTACTTCACCAGCAAGTACAACAGCGCCTGTTTTTACCAGTGTTTCACAAGCAACACGTGCGTATGGGTCTTCTTTTAAGATTGCATCCAAAATAGCGTCGCTAATTTGGTCGGCCATTTTATCGGGATGACCTTCGCTTACAGATTCCGAGGTAAAAACAGCGTACTCGCGCATGAAAGTCCTATCTTGGTTATTTCAAAAGACATAATATGTTACATCGACTTGAGCTTAAGGACCAGTTCATACTGACCAAAAAGCATGAATTTGTTTCATTTATACTGTGTTTTAATTGATAAGTGTATTAGTAAAATTGATATAAAGAATGTTAATTTAAAGTATTGGTATTTTAATAACTTGTTGTTAGTGCGTTTTTTAGACATATGATTTAACAAAAAGATTGTGTCCTACAAGTAGGATTTTAAAGAAAAGAAACATGATCAATCTAGAGAGAGTTTTCAAAATATTTTGCCCATATATCAAAGTCTAATAGAATTACCTGTTCGCATATTTAGGTCGTATTTAAGAAAATGAGCAATGTTTTGTATAACTTAAAGGTCTAAATGTTTTTTGTGTAACCAAGAAACGGTTAAAAATAAAGAAATATACTGTGTTGGGGTTTACCCTCAGCCTTTTTTTTAAGACAATATAGCGGCATTGAATTGTTATTCATCTTCTTCTTTTCATCAATCTATTAAAATTGGATTCTGATCTTATGACGACCCCTTTAAACGAACGTCGTATTGCAAATGCAATTCGTGTATTGGCAATGGATGCTGTGCAACAGGCAAACTCAGGGCATCCTGGTGCTCCAATGGGGATGGCAGATATTGCTGACGTCGTCTGGCGCGAGTTTTTAAATCACAACCCAACTAATCCACAATGGGCAAATCGCGACCGTTTTGTTTTATCAAACGGCCATGGTTCAATGTTGCAATATGCTTTGCTTCATTTAACAGGTTATGATCTTTCAATTGAAGATTTAAAACAGTTCCGTCAATTGCATTCTAGAACTCCGGGCCATCCTGAATATGGTTATGCGCCGGGTGTAGAAACAACAACTGGTCCTTTAGGTCAAGGTATTGCTAATGCTGTTGGTTTTGCTTTAGCAGAAAAAACTTTGGCTGCTCAGTTTAATAAAGATGATTTAAACGTTGTAGACCATTTCACTTACTGTTTCTTGGGCGATGGCTGTCTAATGGAAGGTATTTCTCACGAAGTATGTTCTTTAGCGGGCACATTACAACTTGGCAAATTGATTGCTTATTATGATGATAATGGCATTTCAATTGATGGTGAAGTAGAAGGCTGGTTCAGCGATGATACAGAAGAGCGCTTTAAAGCCTATGGTTGGCAAGTTCTTCGTGTAGATGGGCATGATGCTGATGCGATTCGTCAAGCAACAATCGAAGCAAAAGCTGAAACTCAAAAACCAACCATTATTATGTGTAAAACCATTATTGGTTTAGGTTCACCAAATAAGCAGGGTAAAGAAGACTGTCATGGTGCACCATTAGGTAAAGATGAAATTACTTTAACTCGTGAAGCATTAGGCTGGAAAGAAGAAGCATTTGTTATTCCTGCTGATGTATATGCTGCATGGGATGCTAAAGCAAAGGGTAGTGAATCTGAAGCAGCTTGGAATATAGTGTTTGCACAATATCAAGCAAAATATCCAACTGAAGCAGCTGAGTTACTTCGTCGTATTAGCGGTGACTTACCAGCAGAGTTTGCTGCACAAGCAGATGCATTCATTCGTGAAACAAATGCGAAAGGCGAAACAATCGCTACACGTAAAGCGAGCCAAAATACATTACAAGCATTTGGTCCTTTATTGCCTGAATTGCTAGGTGGTTCTGCTGACTTAGCTGGTTCTAACTTAACGCTTTGGAAAGGTTGCCAAGGCATTCAAGAAAACCCAGCTGGTAACTACGTATATTATGGCGTACGTGAGTTCGGTATGACTGCAATTGCGAATGGCGTTGCATTGCATGGTGGTTTTGTTCCTTACGTTGCAACATTCTTAATGTTTATGGAATATGCGCGTAATGCAGTACGTATGTCTGCATTGATGAAACAACGTGTAATTCATGTTTATACACATGACTCAATTGGTTTGGGTGAAGATGGTCCAACTCACCAACCAATCGAACAAATTGCTTCTTTACGTGGTACACCTAACCTAAATACATGGCGTCCTGCTGATACAGTAGAAACTGCTACTGCATGGAAATCTGCTTTAGAGCGTAAAGATGGCCCTACAGCACTTATTTTCTCTCGTCAAAACTTACCATTCCAAACACGTTCTGAAGAACAAATTCAAAACGTTGCAAAAGGTGGTTACGTTCTTGCTCAAGAAAAAGGCGAATTAAAAGCAATTATTATTGCAACTGGTTCTGAAATTTCTTTAGCAATGGAAGCTTATGCTCAGCTTGACGGCGTGCGTGTAGTTTCTATGCCATGTGCTGAAGAATTTATGAAACAAGACGCTGCATATCGTGAAGCTGTATTACCAGCTCATATCCGTGCGCGTGTTGCAGTTGAAGCTGCTCATGTTGATTACTGGTGGAAGTTTGTTGGTCTTGATGGCAAAGTGATTGGTATGACAACTTATGGTGAGTCTGCCCCAGCAAAAGATTTGTTCCAATTCTTTGGTATTACAACTGAAGCTGTTGTTGCGGCAGTAAAAGAGTTAACTGCTTAAATATTGAAGTAGTATAAAAAAGCGCTCCTAATGGAGCGCTTTTTTTATTTAAAATTTTAAATACTAAGTTCGGTTTGAATATTGATTTGAGACGTCAGTAACTTATGAATAGGGCAGCTTTCGGCAACTTTTAAAAGTCGCTTATGTTGATCTTCAGTAAATTCACCCTTTAGAGTAATTTTGCGTTCAATATTATTTTGACCTTTCTCTGGTTCACCATTTGGGTTTAAAGCTAAGTCTACTTGAACATGATCAATCTTAATTCCTTTAAGATTTGCATACATCTCTAGTGTAATGGTGGTACAAGCGCCCAAAGCAGACAGTAATATTTGAACTGGGTTAGGAGCAGTATCTAGACCACCTTTGTCTGTAGGTTCATCAGCAAACCATTGATGACCCGAAGAATCGGTAAGGGTTACTCGATATGGAGTAGATGTACTTTGTGCTTGAGCAGTATTAGCCATGTTTTACCTTGTTATTGATCAATAAAATCGAAGTAAAAACGAATTAATTTGAGAATTCGAAAACGGTATGACAATACCGATATCTCATAATATTGTTTTTAAATAATAACTGTAACGCTTTTATTGTTGCATGGATGAAACATATCGTTTTATAAAGAATAGTGAATTAAATTACTTGATGTATACACTAACGACTATATCAATAAAGGATACGAAAAATGCATCTTAAAACATTAAGCTTTGGTTTGGCAGTAGCATTGGCTAGTTCAGTTACTTTAGCTGCGCCAGTGGACTACAAAATTGATCCAACACATACAGCTACTGTTTTCTCTTGGAATCACTTTGGTTTCTCTACTCCAAGCGCTAACTTCTCGGATATCCAAGGTGTAATTAAAGTTGATAATGCTAAACCAGCAAATTCATCTGTAAATGTAACTATTCCTTTAAGCAGCGTTAATACAAACGTTCCTGCTTTAGATAAAGAGTTCCAAGAAGAAGCTTGGTTTAATGCAGCTAAATATCCAAATATTACGTTTAAAAGTACTAAAGTTGAAACCAAAGACAAAAAGCACTTTAAAATTACTGGTGACTTAACTGTTAAAGGCGTAACTAAGCCAGTTGTACTTGATGCTGTTTTAAACAAGCAAGGCGAACACCCAATGGCAAAAGTTCCAGCGATTGGTTTTAATGCTACAACTTCATTCAAGCGTTCTGACTTTGGTCTTGGAAGCTATGTGCCGAATGTTGGCGATAAGATCACTGTAAACATTACGACTGAAGCAAAAGTTGACAAAAAATAAGCTTTAAGTTTCTAAAAGCCCTCATTTTTGAGGGCTTTTTTATTAAATTGGTTCTTTTTCATCTGGTTCTATAAACACTAAAGGTTGATCAGGATCTACATTTCTTTTTTCAGATTTTTCTCTAAGAAATTGATAGGTAGGGACCTTCATTTTTGCCTGATCACGTAATTTCTTTTTAATATAAAGAACAAGAGCAAAACATGTAGTTGCAACAGTGAGCATCATACCATTCATATAACTCATGATTGAACTTACATAGCCAATCGTCGTTAATCGATGCATCATACGTTCAACTTGGGTACTACTTTCAATTCCGGTAATTGCCCAACTACATAAATGTTCGCAGTTATTAATAATCAGATGGTAATGGTTTTCATGCATACGTGAACGCATCCGGCGCACAACAGCTTTTCCTTTATAGCGTGGCGTGTCATAAGAGCGAACGTGTATTTTTTTGCCATGCGAGAATGCATCTATTGAAGTGATTTCAATCGGGCGTTTTTTTATGAAATGCGCTAAGCCTGAATAATGGATAACTCGACCTCTCCCTGCGTATATACCATGATGGCTATAGCCGAGATGTCTTACGATGAGATGAGCCCCTAGGGGGTAGCGCTTATTTTGTTGTTGCATGCTTACGCTGATCCAATAAAGTGTAAATGGCTTTTATTGAAAAGCTGCCCAACATTATAACCAATATCAGCTATGTGGAGTGTATTGATTACGTCGAATGAATGAGTTTGGTACATACCCAATCTATTTGTGCTTATTGTATATAATTTAAAGATTTAATATGAAGGAAAAAAGTCATGTCTGGTGATATTAAATGAAATGGTTGATGTGGTGCTTAACCTTATATGGGCTTTTGATTCAGTCTGTCTATGCTATAGAACACAAGCAAGTTAAAACAATGGAAGGTGATCAATATGATGTGGTTGTAATTAGCAATTTAAAACAGCTACGTTTGTTTCTTAAGAATCCCACTAATCAACAGTATTACAAAAGCTTTAACAATATTCAGGAACATTTAAAGCAATGTGAACGACTTTCTTTCGCAATGAATGCAGGTATGTTCCATCCAGGATTTTCTCCAGTAGGACTGTATGTTGAACAAGCTAAGTTAATTCGGCCCTTAAATGAAGATAAAGGATTGGGAAATTTCTTTTTACAACCCAATGGTGTGTTAGGTTGGAATAAAAAACAGGCCTTTATTTTAACAACGCAGCAATATAGCCGACGAGATTTCAACGTTGATTATGCGACACAATCTGGCCCGATGTTAGTTATTGATGGAAAGATAAATTCCCTTTTTTTACCCGACTCTCAATCAAATAAAATTCGTAATGGAGTTGGTGTTCGGAATAATAAACTCTACTTTGTAATATCGAAAAATAGGGTGAGTTTTTATAAATTTGCTCAATTTTTTCAAAGAAATCTTAGGGTAGAGCAGGCTTTATATCTTGATGGTTCTATTTCTAGTTTATATGTTCAAAAAGACAATCGTAATGATCAACAATTTGAAATGGGACCAATTATTGGTTGGGTAGATCAGACAGGTTGCAGTTTAAAGTGAAAAAAAGCCAGTACAAGACTGGCTTTTCTATTAGTGAATAGATGGTTTTTGAGTGAGTTCATTTAACTCTTTTCGGCTATAACCACGGGAAATAAGAACTTTTTTGATTCCCTTAATGACATCTTCATCTGTTGCTAATGCAAGAGCGCTTAGAAGTTGTTCATTTGTTTTACATGAGCAGTCATTTTCAATACAAGCAGTTTGGTTTTTATGCTCGTTATGCTGTTGATCTGCTAAGAACAGCTTTTGCCAAAAACTCATAGAGCCTTCATATACAACTTAACATAGCTCGAAATATAGCCAATTTAAAATAAAATACAAGCCTCTATAAGTGATAAAACCACCAATTGAACTCAAGAATTTTCGATAGGAATACTCGAGTTAAACGAAATTATGACAGATAGATGACTTGATATTTTTTAAAAACTTAAATGATTAAATAAAAAATATTTAAAAAATAAGGAGATATATAACCTCCTTATTTAAAAATTTACAATGAAATCTTTTGTTTAAATTTTCTCAAGTAATACACCTGATTCAACATGATGGGTATATGGGAACTGATCGAACAATGCAAACTTGGTAATACGATGAGTTAAACCTAATATTTTTAAATTTTCATATAGGGTATCTGGGTTGCATGATATATAAATAATACGCTCAAAGCCTTGTAATAATTTTAAAGTTTCATCATCAATCCCTGCGCGTGGGGGATCAACAAATACGGTATCAAAGTCATAACTCTGGATATCAATATTGGCTTCTTGTAAGCGGCGGAATTCGCGCTCACCCTGATAGGCTTGAGTAAATTCTTCAGCTGAAAGACGGGCTACTTGAATGTTATTAATCTGGTTTTGTTCTATGTTCCATTGAGCAGCATAAACCGAAGATTTTGCAAGTTCTGTCGCTAGAACACGTTCAAACTTTAAAGAAAGGGGAAGAGTAAAGTTACCATTGCCACAATAAAGTTCTAATAAGTGTTTTTTCGATCCTTCAGCAGCATCACATGCCCATTGCAGCATCTTTTTGCAAACTTGTGCGTTAGGCTGAGTAAAGCTACTTTCAATTTGTTTGTATTTAAATGAGCGGTTTAAAAGTTCAAATTCTTCAACGACGAAATCATCGCCAATAATAATTTTCTGGCCACGACTGCGGCCCATAATTTTAATGTCTAACTTCTCAGCAAGTGCTTTAGCTGCCTGTTCCCATTCTTGATCTAATTTACGGTGGTAGATTAAGGTAACTAACATTTCTCCGCTAAGTGTAGCGAGGAAATCAGCTTCAAATATACGGCTAGAAAGCTTGGGTTCCGCTTTGAGTTCTTCCAAAAGTTTCGGCATTAAATCATTAATGCTTTGGTCCGCAATCGGAAACTCATCAATGCGTACAACGGTTTTCTGTTTGTCATCATCGTTACGTTCAAACATGGCATAGAACATGTCATTTTCTGTATGCCAGATACGAAACTCAGCACGCATACGGAAGTGTTGTTCAGGTGACTCAAACACTTCTAATGTAGGTGGAGTAAATTCAGAAAATTGGGCAGTAATGCGGTCAATTTTAGTTTGAAGTTGTTGATGATAAGAAGAGGTCATAGACAAAGAAAATTTAGACAGAATCAAATAGTGAATGGTATCAAAAAAAACGAGGTTACAGGAGCCAATTTTAGCTAGATATCAATAAGGAAAACTATTGTTAAAATTCAGGATGTTTCAAAACGCGACTAATAAAATTTGATTTGATTGTTCTATCTTGATCTAAATGATTACACTGTAATTTTAATTGATTATATTCAATAAATATCTACTCTAAATCACCTTTTGAAATCGCATTAGGTATTGCAGATGCACTAATATGCTCAATTTTGGCAAATGGTAGAAGTGTAGAAACATCTTTTTGATATGAATTAAAAAGCTGAGCGCATTTTTGTTGATATTGTTCTGGTTCTAAAAAGATCATTATTAGAATCTCAAATTTATAAAACTTATATATTTAAGAATAGATTAGTTTATTAAATAAAAAAGCCCAAATACTAAGATTTGGGCTTTTTTAGAAAATCATGGGTTAGTCAGACATTGTCATTAAGCTTGCGTTACCACCAGCCGCAGCTGTATTCACACTAATTGCACGTTCAATCACTAAACGCTCAAGTGGAATATTATCATTTGACTCAACATGGGTAATACCCACAATTGCTCCAGAACGCGTAGCAATTTCTTGCTGTAATGAGAAGATTTCTTCACGGTTACCATGATGCAGAACAGCATCAAAATCATCTGAACTGATGTTTTTGACCGTAGTAATTGCAGCAAGCACATCTTTTGGCAAAGTTTGTTTATGTTTTGCCAAGAATGGACTGTTCGGCATTACCGCAGCTTGACTACCAACTGCGAAAATTGCGAGCAATTGATGCAATTGATTTTCTTCAGTATCTGCAATAGAAAGAACCCGATGACGTGGCAAAATAATATATTGGTTACTTTCCCCAGTAGGGCCTTGTAACTCATAGAACTTACCAACACCAAATGGTCCAATATCACGATTTGCTTGCGGTAAATGTTGTTTTACCCAATTTTGTAAGCTCTGATAAACCTCACGGTTAAAGCCTTCAAAAGCAGTTTGCTCAGTCTTCATAGCAAATGGTGTTGCCAATACTTTGTTTGAACAATGCTGCATTAAGCGGTACATGTAAAGAGGGCCGCCAGCTTTTGGACCAGTACCAGATAAACCTTCACCACCAAATGGTTGAACACCTACAACAGCACCCACAATATTACGGTTGATATAAAGGTTACCAACTTCAGCATGTTGAATGACTGTTTGGATAGTTTCATCAATACGGGTATGCAGACCCATTGTTAAACCATAACCTTTGGCATTAATTCGCGAGATGAGTTGTTCGAGCTCACCATACTTATAGGTAATGATGTGTAAAACGGGACCAAAGACTTCACGTTGTAAGTCATCAAGGTTAGGTAATTCAATTGCTGTTGGTACAACAAAAGTTCCTTTATCTAATTCATGTTGGCTTGTTCCACCAAACATGAGCTGGTGTACTGGATAGCCTTTAGACTTCATTTTTTGAATGTGCTGGTCGATCGTCTGTTTTGCTTCATCATCAATAACAGGACCAATGTCAGTTTTCAAAATCGCAGGATTACCTACGATCAACTGTTGCATTGCACCTTTAAGCATTTTTACGACGCTTGCAGCACTATCTTCTTGCACACATAAAATACGTAAAGCAGAGCAACGTTGACCAGCGCTATCAAAAGCTGAACTAACCACATCAAGTACGACTTGTTCAGTTAAAGCTGATGAGTCCACAATCATTGCATTTTGACCACCAGTTTCTGCAATGAGAGGAATGGATTGGCCATTTTCAGATAAACGTTTCGCAACGGTTTTCTGTAAAATTTTTGCAACTTCAGTTGAACCAGTAAACATGATGCCATCAATGCGGCTATCTTGGCTAAGCTGAGCACCAACTGTTTCACCGCGGCCAGGAAGTAGCTGTACTGCACCATGTGGAATACCAGCTTCCCATAAAATTTGAACTGCTTGAGCCGCAATTAATGGTGTCTGCTCAGCAGGTTTAGCAATAACACAGTTACCACTTACTAATGCAGCTGCAATTTGACCTGAGAAAATTGCAAGAGGGAAGTTCCATGGACTAATACAAAGTACAGTACCTAAAGGCTGAATTGTTGTATTTGCAGGAAGATTCTCAACTTGAGTAGCATAGTAACGTAAGAAATCTACAGCTTCACGAACTTCTGCAATCGCATTTGCATAAGTTTTACCACTTTCGCGGCAGAGAAGAACCATAAGTTCTTGCATACGACCTTCCATGAGGTCTGCTGCACGTTTTAAGTATTGAGCACGTTGATCTTTAGATGTATTTGACCATTCAGATTGAGCTTGTTCAGCGGCATTAAGTGCAATTTCAACATGCTTCAGATCAGCTTCTTGTACATGACCAACAATTTCATCATTTTGTGCTGGGTTTGTAATTGCAATGGAATGGCCTTGATCTAACGAATCGTTATTTGCCAATAATGGATGGCTTTGCCAAATACGATTGCGGAGTTGTTGAGCCGTGCTGTCTAAAGCTTCAAGTGGAGCATCATTTGCTAAATCATATCCTTTAGAGTTTTTACGGAGTGATCCATACATATCTAAAGGTAATGGAATAGATGGGTGTTTTAAACCGACCAAACCTTCAAGTTTAGCTGTATTACGAATATCGTAAATTGGAGACTGAATGAGATCTTCAACTTTAAGTGTTTTATCCGCAATACGGTTAACAAATGAAGTATTCGCACCATTTTCAAGTAAACGACGAACTAAGTAAGCCAGTAAAGTTTCATGGTTACCAACTGGAGCATAAATACGGCATGGTACGCCTAATTTATTTTGCTCGCGTGGGCCAACAACTTGTTCGTAAAGTGGTTCACCCATACCGTGCAAACATTGGAACTCATATTGACCAGCATAATATTTGCTTGGGTCAGCTAAATGATAGATTGTTGCCAATGTTTGAGCGTTATGAGTCGCAAATTGCGGATAGATAAACTCTGGTGCAGCAAGTAATTTTTTAGCACAAGCAATATAAGATAAATCAGTATGTACTTTACGCGTGAAGACAGGATAGTCATCCATACCATCGATTTGCGCTTTCTTAATTTCACTATCCCAATACGCACCTTTCACAAGGCGGATCATGAGGCGCTTTTGGCTGCGTTTAGCAAGATCAATAATATAATCTACGACAAAGAAACAGCGTTTTTGGTAAGCTTGGATTACGAAACCAATGCCTTTCCAGTTTGCAAGTTCTGGCTCAAAGCAAAGGCGTTCAAGCAATTCAAGAGAAATTTCTAAACGCTCTGATTCTTCTGCATCGATATTTAAACCAATGTTGTACTGTTTAGCTAAGCGAGCAAGTTCAAATACTTTGCCGTAAAGCTCTTGGTGAACGCGTTCGATTTGTGCACGTTGGTAACGAGGATGTAAAGCGGAAAGTTTAATTGAAATACCAGGACCATCATAAACGCCTTTACCGTTAGACGCTTTGCCAATTGCATGGATGGCTTGCGTATAATCGTTAAAGTAACGTTCAGCATCATGGTCGGTTAGAGCTGCTTCACCTAACATATCATATGAATAGCGAAAACCTTTATCTTCAAGCACTTTCGCATGATCAACAGCTTCTTCAATGGTTTCACCAGTAACAAACTGTTCGCCCATCATGCGCATTGCAACGTCAACTGCTTTACGAATAATGCCACGGCCACTACGCGCCAACAAGCCAGTAAGTACGCTTGAAAGACTGGTTTGCTTTGGAGTTTCCATCAGCTTGCCAGTTAACATGAGGCCCCATGCCGCAGCATTTACAAACATTAAGCTGCTGTGACCAACATGTTCTTTCCAGTTGCCTTGATTGATTTTATCTCGAATGAGTAAGTCACGTGTTGCTGAGTCTGGAATACGAAGCAAAGCTTCGGCAAGACACATCAATGCCACCCCTTCTTGTGAAGAAAGAGAGAATTCCTGTAATAACCCTTGAACAATACCAGCCTTACCCGAAGAGGTCTTACGTTCACGTAAGTTATGGGCAAGATTAAAAGCAAGGTCATAAATTTTATGATCTAAATCATCAGATACCGCGGCAGCTTGTAACAGCTCTTCTACAGCTTCTGGTTCAGCACGGCGCCAAGCTGTATTAATGCGTTGTTCAAACTCACTTTTATCGTTGAATTCGGTGATATAGCCTTGGTGAGATTTATCCATTTGATGAAAAGTATCCATTGTATTCATATCTGTTTCCGACAACCGACTCTCGTACAAATATCTTGAGTAGAGAGGTTTAGATAATTTATCATTACAGAAGAAACACCGAATAACTCACTATATTTGCCCCATTTTTTAGAGGAAAATTCAGATGAATGGCCCGTTATTAAGCCTTGATCGCACTGATTTAAAAATTTTGGATATTCTTCAAACAGATGGGCGTATTTCGAACAGTAAATTAGCCGAGCTTGTGAATTTATCTCCAACTGCTGTGATGGCACGAGTTCAAAAGCTAACAAAAGATGAATTCATTTTGGGATACGAGGCTAAGTTAAACCCTGTTAATTTAAATGCTAATTTTCTGGTGTTTGTTGAGGTATTACTGGATAAAACAACACCAAATGTTTTAGATGAATTTATTGATGCTGTGGTGCACTATCCAGAGATTGTTGAATGTCACATGGTAAGTGGAGGCTTCGATTTTTTAATTAAATTACGAAGTGGCAGTATGGAAGAATTTAGACGCATTGCGGGGCAGGTGTTATGGCAGTTACCTGGGGTAAAAGAAACCCGGAGTTACCCAGTGATGCAGGTAGTAAAAGATACTTCAAAAATTAAAATCAAAATTAAAAATAAATAAAGAGGCCGAAGCCCCTTTATTTATTTCAATGATTTATACGCTTTCTTTGTAGAGTTTATCTGCTTGTTCAAAGCGTCCAGTTACTGTGGTATTTGGCGCTTTGGTTAAAAGACTAACAACAATGATGCTGATAAACGCAAGGATAAAGCCAGGAATGATTTCGTAAACACCAGTGCCTGCGAAAAGATTTTTCCAGCCAATAACTACAACTGCACCAACGATCATACCTGCTAAAGCACCTTGTAAATTCATACGTTTCCAGAACAATGACAAGATGATAAGCGGACCAAACGCTGCACCGAAGCCAGCCCAAGCATAAGCAACAAGACCAAGAACCTTACTATCTGGGTTCCCTGCAAGAACGATAGCAAGAACAGCAATGACAAGAACCATTACACGGCCAACCCATACAAGTTCTTTTTGAGATGCATTTTTACGAAGGAAACCTTTGTATAAATCTTCAGTTAAGGCACTTGAACATACCAAAAGTTGACAGCTTAACGTGCTCATAACAGCAGCTAAAATTGCAGCCAAAATGATACCCACAATCCATGGATTGAATAAAATTTTAGTCAATTCCATAAATACAGTTTCAGGATTTTTGCTTACAACTGCTGCTAATTCAGGGTGTTGCTCAAAATAAGCAATACCGAAGAAACCAGCACCTACAGCACCCATTAAGCATAAAATCATCCATGTCATACCGATACGACGAGCAGCAGGAATTGATTTTACTGAGTCGGCTGCCATGAAACGTACAAGGATGTGTGGTTGACCAAAGTAACCAAGTCCCCATGCCATGGAGGATAAAACAGCTACCACACCAAAATCTGAGATGAGATTAAATGCATGCGGACGTGCAGTTTCAATGAGGGTAACAAAATGAGTTGTGTCCCCGATCGCCAGATAAGTCACGATTGGTGTTAATATCAGGGCAAAAATCATTAGTCCTGCTTGGAATGTATCCGTCCAGCTGATTGCTAAGAATCCACCAATACAAACATAACTGATTGTCGCAATAGCACTGAGCCAAATAGCTGTGTTATATGACATACCGAATAAGTTTTCAAACAAACGGGCGCCCGCTACCATGCCAGAAGCACAGTAAATAGCGAAGAAAACTAAAATAATAACCGCCGAGAATATACGAAGTATTTTTTTCTGGTCATCAAAACGGCTTGTAAAATAATCTGGCAAAGTTAATGCATTATTTTGGATTTCAGTATGAACGCGTAATCGACCAGCAACCAGTAGCCAGTTAAGCCAAGCACCGATAATTAGACCAATTGCAATCCACGCTTCAGATAAACCAGAAAGATAAATCGCTCCTGGTAAACCCATGAGTAGCCAACCACTCATGTCTGATGCGCCTGCGGATAATGCAGTAACAAAACTGCCTAAACTACGACCACCGAGAATATAATCTGAGAAGTCGCTTGTAGCACGGTAGGCAAATAAGCCAATAAGTACCATTGCTACGATGTACACCATAAACATGATGAGGGTGGGATCAAAATAACTCATGATGGATGTGTGTCCTTATATCCATAATCCGTGATTGTAACCTAATCCAGGTCGCTGTTTTCTTGTACGGCATTCAAGAGGTTGAGATTCAACCACAAAAGATTTTTTTTGCTCTGTTGTTTTTGTATTGTATTTTTTGTATCTTTGCGTAAATCACTGTAAATAAAATTACAAACTAAAAAAATATATTACTAATCATTTGCTTATGATATTTTTAATATTTTATTTTTTTAAATTATTTTGAGAAAAACAAGTTTTAAAAAAAATAACTCGATATTTAGTTATAAAGAGCGCGAAGAGCAAAATTTTATTGTGTGAAATTAGAACAATGTTAGGAAATTTTATCCAAAAAATAATAGTTTTCATTCAAATTAAGTTTATTTAGTCCTTAAAAATAGCACTTAATTAGTTAAATTCTCGAAAATTTTATGCATTCCTTGAGTGGCTGGTATCTTTAACAATTCGTATTGTTGAGGAACACGGACATGATCTGTTTTGGGATCTATATAATAAGCTTTACATTGATCTGAAATTTCATGCACTAAACCTGCAACCGGATATACGCTTAATGTCGATCCAATTACAATAAAAATATCTGCACTTTGCACAAGCCTAATTGCTTCTTCATAAGCAGGGACAGCTTCACCAAACCAAACAACATGTGGGCGAAGAGGGTAGCCATCTGGGCAAAAGTCACGCTCTAAGTCTAATTTCCAACCTTTAACCTCATAAAACTGAGTAGTGAATTGTGCATTTGGACCTGAACTTTTTGCTAACCGAATGTTTCCATGCAAATGTAAAACGTTGGAGCTTCCCGCGCGTTCATGCAAATCATCAATGTTTTGAGTAATAACTTCTACATCAAAATAATCTTGTAGTTTGAAAATATATTGATGAGCTGAATTAGGTTCAGACTCTAAGATATTTTTACGTCGTTCATTATAAAAGCGTTGAACTAAAGCTGGATTTTTCCTCCATGCTTCAGGTGTAGCAACTTGCTGAATGTCATAATTTTCCCATAGACCATTACTATCACGAAAAGTGCTAATTCCACTTTCGGCACTCATACCCGCGCCAGAGAACACAACAAGTTTTGTCATATAGGTCACCCAATCAGATAACTGACTTCAAATTAATTGTATGAACAAAGAAAAAAACCAGTCTAAATCTAAACTGGTTTTTTTATTAAATATTGAAAACTATACCTATCTTATAGGCCAGCTTCATATTCTGCATTTGTTAAAAGTTTTTCAACATCTGCAATATTGTCTGGTTTGATTTTATAAATCCAGCCTTTACCGTATGGATCGTCATTTACAAAATCAGGATCATCTTCAAGGTCAACATTTACTTCTACTACAGTGCCTGAAACAGGAGCATGGATGTCAGAAGCAGTTTTTACTGATTCAACAACTCCAGCTTGTTCGCCTGCTGTAACTTGACTACCAACTGCTGGAGTTTCAACGTAAACCAAATCGCCAAGTTCATCTTGTGCGTGGTCAGTAATTCCTGTAATAACAAGATCACCTTCAATTTTTACCCACTCATGTGTACGTGCATACTTCAGTTCCGAAGGATGATTCATGGTAACTCCTTAAGCTTGTGTCCAATAGTTTTAAAAATTATAAGTATGGGTCTTTACGCCAGTTGCTCGGACTGCGGCCGCTCCAGCGTTTAAAAGCACGGCTAAAATTTGCAACGTCTGAATAACCAAGTTCGTCTGCAATCTGTTCAAGACTATAATCTGTACGCGAAAGCAGAGATGTTGCATGCCGATAGCGTACTTCATCAACTAATGTAGAAAATGAAGTTCCTTCTGCGGCCAACTGACGTTTAAGTGTGCGATCTGACATATGTAGGTATTCTGCTACATTTTCAATGCTTAAGTAATGTTGTTCAGAATTACTTAAAATATCGCGAACTCGCATTGCTAAACGACGACGCTCACCCAAAGCAGAAAGTTCAGCTTCACATTGATTAATGGCAACTTGACTGGCGATTGGATCTGAATTAATTAATTTAAGTCCTAGATATTTTTTATCAAAACTTGAAATTAAATGTGGTTGATTAAAGCGAATAGTGCTACTTAGTTTATTTCTATATTTGTCAAAACCTTCGGGTTCTGGGAAATCTAAATCTACATCACCAGCTAAATCTTCAATACCCGTCATGGCTTTCGCCATACTCATGATACCAATAGTTAAACCTAAAACGATTTCTGTACGTAAAGGCTCAAGTTCAATATCACACTGTAATTGCAAGGTAGCCTTAGGGCCAAAAGTTGAGAAATATAATTGTAAAAAGGGCAAGCGTAGTTGAATAAAGCGTGCTGCAAGCGCAATTGCTTCTGTAATGTCTTTGGCTGTCATAATTGCATAGCCAATGAAACCATGAATTGAAATACGCATTTGAGTACCAATATGGTAACCCAAAGTAGTTTCACCAGTTAAATTAAGAGCGTGTTTAACCAGTTCATTTGCTACTGGTGTAGAAATACGATAGTCAGGGTCAGCCAGTTGCTCGCTGGTAAGATGAAATGGAGCAAATAATGTTTCATCGTTGTATCCCCAACGTGAAACAACATCTAATAGCAATAAGCCATAGACACCTGGAATACCCTGATCTTGACGAGCTGAGGTAATTTTCATATGCGTTCCATTGCTCTCATCAATTTTTCACATGCATTTCTTACACATATTGTCATGAAATATAATCTGAGTTTATAAAAACTGTTAGACAATCATATTAACCATTTTTAAACATTTTTTTTAAAGACAACAATTTTTGTTGTTGAAATAAGTAAAACATCCCCATGTTGATTTAAGGCTTGCGTAACGTAACTTACAATACCACGATCTAATTTTGTTTTGGACGGGGTGATCGCTGAAATTTCAGCTTCAACATGAATTCTGTCACCCGGTCGGGTAGGACGTGGCCACCTCAAACTAGACTCAGAGCCGATCAAACCACCATGAATAGGTATGCATTCTGTCCATAAGCGCATAGTGATGGCTGAGGTGTGCCAACCACTGGCTGCAATCCCTTGAAAAATAGGGTCATGCTTAGCTTGCTCTTCATCTGTATGAAATGGTTGAGGATCATAGAAATTTGCAAATTTTTTGATTTCATCTAAGGTGATTTCATATTCACGGCTAATGAAACGATCACCAATTTTCAAATCTTCTAAATAAAGCATTAATCTTGACCCTGTAAAACTTTTTGTTCAAACAGGAAGCCGCCTGTTTGGCGTTTCCATAATTGTGCATATATTCCATTTTGAGCAATTAATTCTTCATGTGTTCCTTGCTCAGCAATTTGACCTTCATCTAGAACAATTAAACGGTCCATCTGTGCAATAGTAGATAATCGGTGTGCAATTGCAATAACCGTTTTATCAACCATAAGGTCATTTAAACTTGATTGAATAGCTGCTTCAACTTCTGAATCTAATGCACTGGTCGCTTCATCTAAAATGAGAATAGGCGCATCTTTTAAGAATACGCGTGCAATAGCAATACGTTGTCTTTGACCGCCAGAAAGTTTTACACCACGTTCACCTACTTGGGCGTGATATCCATTACGACCTTTTAAATCAACCAGTTGAGGTATAAATTCGGCCGCTTTGGCTTTATTTACAGCGTTCTCCATTTCAGCATCAGATGCATCTGGGCGGCCATATTTAATATTTTCAGCCACTGAGCGATGTAATAAAGACGTATCTTGGGTTACTAAGGCAATATTCGCTCTTAGACTATCTTGAGTCACATTTTCAATATTTTGGCCATCAATTAAAATTTCACCGTCTTTAAGATGATAAAAATGTAAAAGTAACTGAATAAGCGTAGACTTTCCTGCTCCAGAGCGTCCGACAATTCCTATCTTTTCACCTGCTTTAATATGTAAGTTGAAGTGATCAATGACATTTTTATTATTATAAGCAAAGCTTACGTCTTTAAATACAATTTCGCCTTTGGTTACTTTAAGTGTTTTTGCATCTGCTTTGTCTTGAATATTGATTTTTTTACCTAATGTTTGCATACCATCTTGAATGGTTCCAACATTTTCAAATAACGCGGACATATGCCACATCATAAATTCAGCCATACTATTAAGCTTTAAAATCATGGCAGTAGTCGCTGCAATTACCCCTAATGCTGCTAAACCTTGAGTCCATAGCCAAACTGAGGTACCAATAACGCCAATAAATAAAACGGCTGATAGCATGTTGATACTTATTTCAAAAAGAGTGCCTAAACGCATCTGAGCATAGACTGTCGTCATAAACTCTTTCATTGATGCTTTTGCATATTGGCTCTCACGTCCTGCATGAGCAAACAATTTAACAGTTTGAATGTTGGTATAGGCATCAGTAATGCGGCCAGTCATAACCGCTCTGGCATCAGCTTGTTGTTGCGAAACTTTACTTAAACGGGGAATAAAGAACCATGCACTTAATAGAAATAAAGCTAACCAAACTAAAAGTGGTATGAGCAAAATTGGTGAAATCGCCCCAAGAACAATGCTAACGGTAATAAAGTAAATAGCGACGTAAGCCAACATGTCGCCCAAAATAATCCAGAATTCACGGATTGCTAGAGCAGTTTGCATCACTTTTGCAGAAAGTCTGCCAGCAAAGTCATTGTGGAAAAAATCTAAGCTTTGTTTTAATAACAGATTATGAAAACGCCAACGCAAACGCATTGGAAAAGTACTATATAAAATCTGATGTTTAATAATAGATTGAAAGTTTACGAAAAAGATATTAGCAAATAAAACACCAATTAAAATCAGTAAATCAGTCGTGTGTTGACTTAAAAAACTTTCAGGGTGACTTTTACTTAACCAATCTACGAGTTGTCCAATCTTTGAAAAAAGTAAGGCTTCAAAGCTTGCAGCACCTGCTGTAAACAAAATAAGTAAGAATAAGTATGGGCGTAAGCCTTCCGTCGCTTGCCAGACAAATGGAAAAAAACGAGTTGGTAAAGGTTCATCCAGACCTTTTGTTGGGTAGGGATCTACAAGTTTTTCAAACCACTTCAGCATGAATTACTACCTTTGAGACAAAAGCCACTTAATTAAGTCTTTGCAGTTAAATTTACAGAAAAGTCAGTTAGATCAATATTACTTAGGTTTTCGATCTTTTGAATATGTGCAAATACACATGAACTGATTACGTTGTACGTCATTCATTAGTAGATGACGTAAAATTTGGATGCCTGAAGAAATCTTCAAGACTGTCGCGAGGACTTAAAAAATTATGATTTATTATATCGGGATTAATAGATAAAGTGGTGAAGGAATTTATTCTTTAAGTATTTTTTCTTAATATTTTGAACATTTGTTGAATTAATACTTTTTAAACCAATTGGAAAAAGGCCTTTACTTTATATGTGCATCATAAAGGCCTTTGTATGTGTTACCACATTAAATCATCAGGAATAACATAGGCTGCATAAGGATCTTCTTCATTTGTGGTTTGTTCATTGGATTCAGCATTGTTCAATAAAATAAAACCTTTCATCTTCTGATCAATTTTTTCAGCTAATGCTTTGGGTAAGTAAGCATATTGATTTTGATCTTTAGCAATCAGCAAACTGCCTGCAACAAGGGCATTATATATTTGCTGAGAAATATATACTTTTTTGATCTTACCCTCATCAATAAATTGATAAACACTATCACCATCAGTATTTGAAATCTTATGATGTTTAATCATTTGAATGATTGATGCTTTGAGGGCTTTCTCCTCAAGTTGTTGCTGTTTTTCTAAGTTTAAGGCCTGATCTTTAGCTAACTTTTCTTGTTGAGCTTTTTCAATATTTGCTTTGATTTCAGGCTCATCGCTTTGACCGATACGTTGTTCATGATGAGCTTGTTTTGTTAGTTTTTTTGCTTTTTTATTGTCTACTAACCCAGCTTTTAGTAACTGTGCTTGTAAGGCATTTTTAACCATGACTTAATCCTTATGTGAAGTTGATGGGCTGTACAGGTAAACTACCCAGTAAGAAATACTTAAGACTAAGCTTAGAGTTGCCGGCAATAAAAATGCTTGTAACTTTAAATGCGGATGTACCAGCGCTGCGAGAATTCCACCAAGAAGAAAACCAGTAAAAATAAGTAAATGTAAAACAATACGTCGGTTTTCTACTGGTAAGCCTCGGGCTTTATATCCAAGTGCTAAACCAATATCTGTCAAAACGCCAGATAGATGGGTAGTTCGAATAATAGTTCCTTTATAATGGCTCACCATTGCATTTTGTAGTCCCATCGCTGTACAAGCCCATAATAATCCATAGCGTGGAAAATAAGGAAGTAATAACCAGCAAAGAAAAATGAATAAGGCAACAAGACTCAAAGGTAAACCATAGCGACGACCTAGTCGAAAATGGCTACTGCCTAAAATAAAGCCACTATAAAATGAACCACAAACATAACAAATAATTACCAGAAATAAAAAGATGATATGTTCTGGTTGCCACTCCACCAAACTCATAGCTAACATACTAACGTTGCCAGTCATATGTGAAATAGATTGATGCAAAAGGGTAATTAGCCCTAATACATTAATCATTCCGGCATTGAATGCCAGCAAAAAGGCTCCGAGTTGGAACCAGTTTGGTAGACGTTGAAATGGCATTTTGTTTAAGAAGCTTGTTTAGAACGAATATCTACAGCTGCGGTAAATAAAACATCCGTAGATGAGTTAAGCGCTGTTTCTGTAGAGTCTTGTAATACACTAATAATCATACCAATAGCCACAACTTGCATAGCAATTTCAGTTGAAATACCAAATAAACTACAAGCTACTGGAATGAGAAGTAAAGAACCACCAGCGACACCAGAAGCACCGCATGCTGAAACTGTAGCAACAACTGACAAAATAAGCATTGTTGCGAAATCAACATGAATTCCAAGCGTATGCACAGTTGCTAGTGTGAGTACAGTAATTGTCACTGCTGCACCCGCCATATTTACTGTTGCACCCAAGGGAATAGAAACACTTGCCGTAGATGGATTAACACCTAAGCGCTCTGCCAAATCTAGGTTAACTGGAATATTGGCTGCTGAACTTCGTGTGAAGAAAGCAGTAATCCCACTTTCTTTAAGACACTTCAACACGAGAGGGTATGGATTTCCACGTATAGTAAGTGCAACAAGAATTGGATTGATGACTAAAGCAACAAAGAACATCGTACCTAATAGTACTATTAATAATTGCGCATAACTTTCAAGTGTTGCGAGGCCAGCGTCTGCAAAAGTTACTGCAACCAAACCGAAAATGCCGACAGGTGCAAAAGCAATTACTTTATGAATAATAGCACTGACAGCATGTGCAATATCCTGCATTACTTCTTTTGTGGTGTCTGAGCTATGGCGCATAGCTAAACCTAAGCCAATTGCCCAAGCTAGGATACCGATAAAGTTTGCTTCACTCATTGCCTGAACAGGGTTGGCAATAAAGCTTAAAAGCAGATTTTTTAAAATATCAGCTAAACTGCCTGGTGCTTGCAAATCATTGTGTGAAACGGTGTTAAGGAACAAATTACTAGGAAAAGAAAGACTAACAATCACAGCTGTGAAAGCAGCAAGCAACATGCCTACTATATATAAAATCATGATTGGACGTAGATTTGCACTATGACCCACTTGAAAGTTGGCGATAGATGAAAGCACCAATACAAAAACTAAAATAGGGGCAACAGATTTTAATGCTTTAATAAAAAGCTCACCAAACAAACTTAAATATGGCGTAACGTCTGGGAATAATAATGCAACGCCAATACCTAAAATAATGGCGAAAATAATCTTGGCTACCAAGCTTAATCGAGAAAGAAATTCAAGCATATAAAGACCTTATTAACCTATTCATGGCTAAAGGTTGAACAAGCGGAGTATTTTATACTTAAGTTATGTGAATCTTAAGCTTTTTTATGCCAACTAGAGTTTTTTATAATGATTGGTAATATTAAAATATTGTTTTAATTGTATTTATTGTTTAAATTTAACTTTTTCTATTGGTGGATTTGCTTGTTAAATGTTCGTTAATAAAACGGATTATTTCAAAAAGCTGTGAAAGTACCGTATGAGTTAAAGAGAAATGAATTGTTGCAACAGTAAAGGGGATAAATGAGACTTTGGAAAAGCTACGCGAATTTTCAAAACTTTGTGCTTGGATTAGACTCTAAGCTTTCAAGCTGAAAAATCGCATATTTCAGGAAACTACGAATATTATTATAAATTTATAATTTAAAGATATTATTTATTTACACAGTACAGTTGGTGAAGTGTATTTAAAATTGAATGCATATTGTCATCCTTAATAGAATAGAAAATTTGCTTACCATCGCGACGAGTTGATACAACATCACTTTTACGTAACATCATAAGCTGTTGAGAAAGAGTGGGCTGTGTAATTTGAGTCTTCTCTTCAATTTGTGAGACATTTAGCTCCTCATAAGCTAAGTGACATAAAATTAATAAACGATCTGTATTAGCCAAAGATTTGAGAATTCCAACGACTGAATCAGCCGCATTTTTCATTTCTTCAATTTGGAGTCCATCTTTCATACTTTATACCTATATCAATATAGCGGGCATAGTATAGATTGATCTTGCGGAAATGAATGTAGCAAAACTAATCAATCCAATTGTTTTTGTTGAAAAGCAATATAAGGGGAACTGATAAATAAGTAGTATTTTTAATTAAAAACAGTTGTTTGTATCTCTTTTGTGTTTAAAGTGTTGCATTGTGTTATAAGTTTAATTGTTAAGTATAAGTGAATGGATGCCAACATGAAATAACCGCTATTTCACTCCGATAAATAGTTAAATCTAATTTATCTTTGAATGAAACATAAAAAATGATTGAGTTTTTATTTTTTAAATATATAATCTGTTTTGTACAGACAGGTCTGTATATTTTGGTTTAGTGAAGTCGAAAAAAACGTCTAATTTTGAACCAAAATGACTTTCAGACGCAGCGTGATAGAGAAGAAGAATATTAATATAAGAAGAAGAATATCACGCTTTATTTTTAAGCAGCTCTTTCAAAGTCGATTAATTTTTCAACTCGACTCCAATAATCATAAATTTTTATTGAACCATGTTCGACCTGAGCTTGAATAGTCATACCTTCTAATATATTAACCAGTAACAAAGATAAAGGACCAGGTTCTTTTACATCATATTGGTTAAGAAGATTTTGCATGAGTTGAGTCAACCAAGCTTTATACAAAGTCGCAGGTTGATGAGTTGATGGGTACTGTTTTAAAACTTCTTCCAAAGCTTTCTGAAACATACAGCCATTAAAGTCTTCACTATTAAACCAGTCGGAATACCATAAAAATACAGCTTTAATTCTCGCAAGAGGGTCTAACTCATCATGTTTTGATAAGGCAGAGGTAAGAGAGTTTTGTAAAAGCGTATTCCGTAGAAGTAGGCATTCTTCAATTAATTTTTCTTTTGATGGAAAATGCTTATAAAAAGTCATTTTTGCAACGCCAGATTCATTAATGATGCGATCTACACCTATAGAATTATAGCTATACGAGTTAAAAAGTCTTAATGCGGTGTTAATAATGTCATCTTTCTTTGACATGTTTGTAGCCTCTCACAAATGAATTGCTATTCGCTTGAAATGTGATCTGTATTAATGAGAATCTGGACCTTTAATTTTACAAGGTATTGTTTGTTATTGATAGAAAAAAGATATTATTTTTTTAAACGATATCGTTTAAATTTTAAGGAAAAAGTAAGTAAGAGGTATCTCATTTTTTATAAGTAGGCTGTTTTATTTTTAATTCTCATTTCAAGATTTCTTTAGGTTTAATAATCTTAGTCACTCATTATTTAAGATCTTGTAGATAAATCTAATGAATAATAATCGAACGTATTTTGAGTTCAGTTACTAATCTAAAAGTAGACTTTTTCACTTTCATAAAAAGTCTACTTTTATTAAAACGGTTACTCTGCAGGAGGTAAAAGCATCAGAATAGATTCATTTAACAAGTGAGCAACGTTTTCTAGTATTTCATCATCATTAAATTGGTTATCGAATGGGAGGCTATCTCCATTTGCAATCGCTTTTAATTTTTGCTCAAAGGACTCAGCTATAAATAAGGCTTCACCATTTCCCCAAAAGTTTAGGGCTCCGTTTTGTTCTGTATAAAGTAGGCGAGAGGCTGGTTCCAAAAGAACTTCATATCCTTCGTGTAAAATTTCTTTCAAGTCATCAGCTTCGATTTCATCAGCTTCTGGAATATTATCTGGATATTTAGCTTCACTCATATACGACATGATAGCGGCATCAAGTGCCGATGAATCTTGTAATTGAGCTAAAACTAAGCCTTTTAAGTGGTTCAGTTCAGTTACGTTAATTTCACCAATTTGACTCATCTGTTTGCGTGCGATGTCTGTAACAGGATTTTGCAATATAGTATTAGCTGAAAATTGATCACTAATACGTTCCATCATCCCAGCAACGTTTGGCATGCGAAAGCCAAATGAGAATGTTAGGCAATCATCTTCGGCAACACCATAATGCGCCATTCCGGGTGGGACATAGAGCAAATCGCCAGGCGCTAAGACTTCATCAAATTGCACATCTATTTCTGGTAAAAGTTTTAATGGTTGATTAGGTACAAATGCAGTGTTTACATCACACATTTGTCCTAATTGCCAGCGACGATGTCCGTGCCCCTGAACTAAAAACACATCATAAAAATCAAAATGTTTTCCTACTGAGCCGCCTTTAGGGGCGTAGGAGACCATAATGTCGTCACGACGCCATTGAGGAATAAAAGGAAATTTTTTCCAAAGTTCAGAAAGATCAAAAGAGTAGTGATCTACAGCTTGTACTAAAAGCGTCCATAGTTTTGGTAGCTTTTGAAAGTCACCTTTGGTTAGAGGGGAGGATTTAACGTGCCACTCATTTGGATTTCTATCTTTTTGGCGAATGAGTCGGGCGCTCGCATGTTCTTCTAAAGCAAGTTCTTGCACATCTTGGGGTTCTAAAAGACCTACAATCTCGGGAAGTCCATTGCGCACAAGTAAAGGTTTTTTCTGCCAATATTCTGCTAAAAATTGTTCGGCAGTAATACCGCCTAATACTGCTAAAGGTTCTGTCATGAAAATAACCTGTTTATAAAATATCTAAAATTAAGGAATTTGGAGATCTAGCTGCCTTAATATCTGGCAAAGTTGAATCATCGGTAGGCCCATAAGAGTCGTTTGATCTTGGCCTATCATTTTTTCGAACAAACTAATTCCTAAACTTTCACACTTAAAGCTACCAGCACAATGGAGTGGTTGGTCTAATGCAATATATCTTTCAATTTCGGCTTGATTCAAGGTTCGGAATTTAACTTGATAATGTTCAACAAGCGTTTGCTCAAAATTTTTCTCAAGCCATTGCACACTAAGTGCAGTACTAAAAAAGACAGTTCGACCTGAATTTGCTGCTAATTGTGCTTTGGCATTTTCAATGGTCATGGGTTTGCCAATGAAGTCGTCAGGGGCATGTTCTCGCCACGCAACTTGATCTGAACCAATAACAATTGCAGTTGGGTTCTGTGTAGCAATCACTTGGGCTTTTGTAAAAGCCAGCCTTTTCGCAAGTTCGTCAGCATGGAGCTCATCGCGAGGACTCTCGTCAATATCTGGACTAACACAGATATAGTTAATCGCTAAGCGATCCATTAAGGCTTTACGCGTTTGACTGCTTGATGCCAAAATAATTTGTGGCTGCACCATTACACTGCAAATTCCATTAAAACATCTAAAGGTACATAGCTTAATACAGCTTGATGACATGCATGTATTTTGATGGGAGGGGCTTGACCCGCTTGATAAGCTTCTACCCAACGAGTAACACAGATACACCAGAAATCACCGGGTTTTAGGCCAGGGAAATCTACTTCTGGTAAAGGGGTAATAAGATCATTACCAATTTTTTGTGAAAAATTTAAGAAATCAGAGGTCATTTGCGCACATACGGTATGTTGACCAAGGTCTGTTACTGCTGTGTGGCAGAAGCCATTTCTAAAATAGCCGGTAATAGGGTCAAAACAGCAACTTGCTAAAGGTTCCCCTAAAACATTTAAACGATTGATTTGTGGATCTGGATGAATAGACATAATGGATGAAATATCAAATGACTATCTCTATCATAATCAAAACTGGGGCTTTCTACAGCTTTTATGCAAAAAAACTAACCTTTTTTGATGTAATCATTTAAAATTAGCGCGTTTTTAAAATCATAAAGAGAGCTTTACATGAATTTTCAGCGTATGACTGACCTTAACTTAACAGGTAAACGTGTCCTTATTCGTGAAGATTTAAACGTTCCTGTCAAAAATGGTGTGATTACTAGCGATGCTCGCTTGCGCGCGGCATTACCAACTATCAAAGCTGCTTTAGAAAAAGGTGCAGCTGTGATGGTGTTTTCACATCTTGGTCGTCCTGTTGAAGGTGAACCAAAGCCAGAACAATCACTTGCGCCAGTCGCTGCTTATTTAACAGAAGTATTGGGCCAAGAAGTTAAACTGTTAACAGATTACCTAGATGGCGTAGAAGTTCAAGCTGGTCAAGTCGTATTGCTTGAGAATGTACGCTTTAATCATGGTGAAAAGAAAAATAATCCTGAACTAGCTCAAAAATATGCTGCATTATGCGATGTATTTGTTATGGATGCATTTGGTACTGCTCACCGTGCAGAAGCATCTACTGAAGGTGTAGCTCGTTTGGCTCCTGTAGCAGCAGCAGGACCTTTGTTGGCAGCTGAGTTAGATGCACTAGGCCGCGCAATGCAAACTCCTGAAAAGCCAATGGTTGCAATTGTTGCAGGTTCTAAAGTTTCAACTAAACTTGATGTTCTAAACTCTCTTTCTACTATTTGTGATCAACTTATTGTTGGTGGTGGTATTGCAAATACATTCTTGGCTGCGGCTGGTTTTAATGTTGGTAAATCATTATACGAAGCTGACTTGGTTGAAACTGCAAAACAAATTGCTGCGAAAGTAAGTGTTCCACTTCCTACAGACGTGGTGGTTGCCGATGCATCGCAAATTAATTTTGAAGATTTCTTAGGTTCTCTAGCGGCAACAGAAGCTGTTGTGAAGAAAGTAGAAGATGTTACTGCGACTGATATGATTTTAGATGTTGGTCCGGAAACAGCTAAAGCATTTTCAAATATTTTAAAAACATCAAAAACGATTCTTTGGAATGGTCCAGTAGGTGTATTTGAAGTTGATCAGTTTGGTGAAGGTACTAAAGCGCTTTCTCTTGCTGTTGCACAATCTGCTGGTTTCTCGATTGCGGGTGGCGGAGATACATTAGCTGCGATTGATAAATATAACGTTGCTGATCAAATTGGGTATATTTCTACAGGTGGCGGTGCATTCCTTGAGTTTGTTGAAGGGAAGACTTTACCTGCGGTTGCTGTTTTACTTGAGCGTGCTTAATACTGTTATCTAAAAATAAGAAGGGATTGGGTTGCCAATCCCTTTTTCATTGATAAGTCATTAAACTGTCATATATCTGAAATAAAATAGCAAAAATTAAATCACCAACTGTGGACAATAGTGATGAATTTAAAGCTTACATTTGCTGCTCTTTTAATTGTACCGATGATGTTAACTGCTTGTGCTAAGAAAGATGAGTCATCTCAAGCTGGACAAGAATCGGCAGCTTCTACTTCTGTTGCTGAGAAAGTAACACCTGAGCAACAAGCAACAATTGATGCGATTGATAAGCCAGTTTTAGATGAAAAGAATACAGATGTGGTTGAAGGTAGTGCACCAAGTGAGGTTGCTGCTTCAGAAACACATTAATTTGTTGTTTTTTGTTAAAAAATCCCTGCATATGCAGGGATTTTTTTTGAAATACTGTGATTTGTTGCTGAATTGAAATAAATGAAAGGGTAGAATAAGACGCACTACCTGGGAGGATATTATGGCACTCATTTCAATGCGCCAGCTCTTGGATCACGCTGCTGAACATAACTACGGCGTACCAGCATTTAACGTAAATAATTTAGAACAAATGCGTGCAATCATGCTTGCCGCAGATGCAACCAATTCACCTGTAATTGTTCAAGCATCAGCTGGAGCTCGCAAATATGCAGGCGCTCCATTCTTACGCCATCTTATTTTGGCTGCAATTGAAGAATGGCCGCATATTCCAGTGGTAATGCACCAAGACCATGGTACAAGCCCTGATATCTGTCAGCGTTCAATTCAGCTTGGCTTTAGCTCAGTAATGATGGACGGTTCATTAGGAGTAGATGGTAAAACACCAACATCTTACGAATACAATGTTGATGTGACTCGTAATGTTGTTGCTTTAGCACATGCATGTGGTGTTTCTGTCGAAGGTGAAATTGGCTGTTTAGGTAGCCTTGAAACTGGTATGGCTGGTGAAGAAGATGGTGTTGGTGCAGAAGGTGTGCTTGACCACTCACAACTTTTGACTTCTGTTGAAGAAGCGACTCAGTTCGTTGCCGATACAAATGTTGATGCACTAGCAATTGCAGTGGGTACTTCACACGGCGCATATAAATTTACGCGTCCACCTACAGGCGATATTTTGGCAATTGACCGCATTAAAGAAATTCATGCAGCATTACCAAATACTCACCTTGTAATGCATGGTTCGAGTTCTGTTCCACAAGAATGGTTAAAGGTAATCAATGAGTTCGGTGGTAATATCGGCGAAACTTATGGTGTACCTGTTGAGCAGCTTGTAGAAGCAATCAAACACGGCGTACGCAAAATCAATATTGATACTGATTTACGTTTAGCGTCAACTGGTGCGATTCGTCAATTTATGGCTGAAAACCCATCTGAGTTTGATCCACGCAAATATTTTGCTAAAACAGTTGATACAATGAAGCAAATTTGTATCGATCGTTATGAAGCATTTGGTACAGCTGGAAATGCTGATAAGATCCGCCCAATTTCTTTAGAGAAAATGGTTGATCGTTATAAATAATTCCCGTCAGGGTTTAATTTATAGAAACCGGTTAGTTATATAACCGGTTTTTTTATTAGGTAAATTTCATTCATAAAAAAACCTGTGATAAACACAGGTTTTGATGACGATAAAAGAGCTTACTTTTGTAAGTTCTTTTTGTCTAGACTTGGATCTTTGATTTCTACATACGCATTTGCACGTATTTCACGTAACCAACTATCGACTTCGGTATTAAATTGGCGTTCACCTAAAATCTGACGTGCCATGCGCTCTTGATATTCATGAGTCATATCTTTTTCACGTTTTTCAGTTACTTGTAAGATATGCCAACCGAATTGAGTTTGGAAAGGTTCGCTGATTTCACCTACAGGAATTTCCTGCATTTTTTTGTCAAATTCAGGCACCATCATGCCTGGTGTTACCCAACCTAAACTACCGCCATCACGCGCTGAACCCGTATCATTTGAATAGGTAGCTGCAAGGGTTGCAAAATCATCGCCAGCTTTTAAGCGTTTATAGATGCTGTCAATAATCTGTTTAGCATTTTCAAGGCTAACTACTTCAGAAGGTTGAATAAGAATATGGCGAGTTTGAAATTGAGGTACTAAAGCTTTTTGCTCATTTTGTTTACGTTCAATAAGCTTTAAAACATGTATACCATCACGTACTGAAATTAAGTCAGTTGTTTGACCTTCTTGTAGTGGAGTAATACGTGCTGCAAGTTCGGCAGGAATATCTGAAAGTGGGCGGAATCCCATGTCAGCACCATCAACTTTTACATTTGCAGTTGAAAGTTTTTTCAACGCGTTTATATCATTACTCTGCGCAAGCTTTGAACGCACTTCTTGAGCCACAGATTGAACTTCCTTAGGATTATCACCAGCAATACGTATATGAATTACATGTGCTTGGTTGCCTAAAGCAGCTTGTCCCTGAGGTGATTTTAAGAAGTTATCAACATCCTGATCACTAATTTTAATACGAGACATGACTTGTTGTTGGCGCAAACGACTAATCGCTAAATCTTCAGAAATTCGACTACGTAAACTCTCATAAGTCCCAGGTGCCATAGCATCTAACTTTTGCTGGAAGGCTTCTAAATTTTTAGCCCCAGATTGATTTGCTACTTTTAATACGGCTTCATTTAAGCTTTTTTCATCAGGTTTGATACCATATTTTTTAACTTGTTCAAGTTGTGCCTGACGCAAAATTAATTGGTCTAAGACTTGAAACTGTAAATATTGCTGAGGTGGAACCTCTTTTTTTTGTGCTTGTAGTTCGTGAGCAGCTTCAGCCATCCCTTGTTGAAGGTCGCTTTTTAAAATTACGCTATTGTCCACAATTGCCACAACTTCATCAGCGGGTTGGGCAAAACTATGCATTGATGAAGAGATTAGGGCAGCAAGAGTAGTTGCTTTAAAAAACTGTTTAAGATGCTTTGTCTTCATTAACGTTGTGTCCAAGATTGATTAATTTTGTTAAAACCTAAAACGCGATTTTCAAGTAGAGATGCGAGTTTATTGTTTAAACCACCTAAACCTTTCAGTGTAATTTCGGCCATAATCGCACGTTTTTCACTAACGCCTGGAGATTTTGGATCATCTAGATCGTTATAGTACGAGCGGCCATAAACTGAGATACCCCAACAGCATGATTCGTAATTAACACCGAGTAAAATTTCGCGGGCAACATCATTGTCCATGTCATATTGTACGTGACCCATGATACGCCAATTGTCTTTAATTGGTTGTATAAACGATGCAACAACTTGATCGTACGTATCTTGGCGGCCTGGAATATCTTTACGGTAGAAGTAACCTAAGTTATATAGATTCCCTTTATCTCCAGTATAATAAACTTGGAAATCACGTTGTGCGTTATCACCATTAGACATCCACGCTGAGTTGGCTGCGATAGTGAAGTTTTGGTTTAGTTGGCTTGTTAAACTTACAACCGGACCAGTGTTGCGTTCGGTATCAATCTCATCTTGCTCATTTAAAGTAACACGGCGATCTTCAAAGTAATAACTTTGACCTATGCTTGCACGTAAACGTTCTAAGCCTACTGTATCAAAAAGGCTATAACTTACACCAAGTGATAAGAAATTGTTGTCTTCAATGCGGTCATGACCATAGAAGCGGTATGGGTTAAATAATTGATCGTAATTAACCGACGCTGAAGTTGAGTCGAAGTTTGGATAACCGTTCTGATTTTTGTAAGGAGCGTAAGCATAAAATGCACGAGGGGTAATTGTCTGAAGATATTTACCTTCTCGTTCAAAAGTCAGCCCACTGTCCAAAGTAAACTGAGGTGCAACTACTGATTTAGATTCCGAGCTAGCATCTAGACCTTGTGAGGCGATACTATCTTTGTCATAGAATGTTTGAATAGAACGTACAGACACTTCAGGAATAATAAAGGCCGCTGGTGTACGGTAGTTATAACGCGTTGCGAACTGGTTATAAATACGAGTACCACTACTTTCTTGAGCGGAGCCATCATTAATTGACTTTTTGAAATATGCCGTATCGTTATTAAATTCGTATTGTAAACCTAATGGGTTGCCAGTGACATAATTTAATAAGAATTGTGGCAAACGGGCATAAGGTTTATTTGCATCCGAAATGAGAGGATCTAGTGTCTGGAAATCCTCAACTTTAAGCTGAGCTTTTAGGCCTGGAATTCCATGTTGATAGTTAAGTTCCCAGGCTCTACGTAAGTTTAGGTCTGTTTTAGAGTTGGGACTGTTATCTAAATCGGCAAAATAATCTTTATCCGAAGCATAGCGATATTCAAGGTTAGTAGACCACTGATCGTTAATATCCCAGTTATGAAGGAAATTGAAATTTTTACGATCTTTGTCGTCATATTTTTTATCAGACGGAAGTAAGCCACCCCATATTTGACCTGAACCGAAGCCATCAGTTAAATATCGGAACGAACCTTGTAACATTGCACCACGGTCAGCTAAATAACGTGGGGTAATCGTTGCATCATAGTTAGGTGCAAGGTTTAAATAAACAGGTACTGAAAGTTCAACACCGCCATCGTTTGAGAATCCAAACTGAGGGGTAAGAATACCTGTAGTTCGGCGATCATCAATCGGAAAGTTAAAGTAAGGAATTGCTAAAACTGGAACATCTTTAACATATAGTTTTGTTCCGTGAGTTACGCCACGTCCAGTTTCTTGATTTAATTCAATTTTATTTGCTTGAATTTTCCAGCTCGGTTTTTGACCCGGTGGGCAAGTCGTATAGGTGGCATCGTTAAGAACCATAACATTTGGCGATGTCCTCTCGATTTTTCCTGCATGACCATGGGCATGTTGCTGTTCAGAAATATAAAAACTATTGTCTAAATCACCCGTCTGGTTTTTTAGATTGTAATTAATTTCGTCACTCTGTGAAAGTAACCCGCCTTGAGCTAGTTGCACTCGGCCTTGTGCATGTGCAAAGGTTTGAGTTTTATCAATCGTAACCTTGTCAGCACGAACCGTGCGTCCTTCCTGATCAATAATGACATCGCCTTCTAAAACAGAGTCACCGGCAGGGTTGTAATGTCCATAATTAGCCGTAACGACAGAACTCGTTTTGTCGGCATCTAGTAATTTGGTCTCAGGGTTAATCGGTGTAACCCATGTACCCTGGCAAAATGCCGAGCTTAAATATTTATTGTTACGAAGCTGTGCCTCAGGTGCAGATTTATCAACATAATACTGTTGAAAGAATTCTTGACCTGGGTAGGCTTCTTTGATGCTCGCTTTAAGTTGATTATTGTCTATATTGGAGACAACATCAGCTGACTCAGCATAACTTGATTGTATGGAGCCACATAAGAGCGTAAAAATAGCTGTCGCTAAGGGATTAAATTTAAACTGATGCTTCATTGTCTCATTAACCAAGTATGCTAATTCACAATTAATTATTGTCGCATCATAGAGAAAAAGTTTATAAGTGGCTACACTTAACCCTTCAAAAATCTCAGCTTGTTTTAGATTTTATTGCAAATGAATACACAACGTGAACAATTGATATATACATGGCTTACATCTGTTCTTGAAAATGATCAATTTAAGATCGCTTTTTTAGCAGGTGATGCAAGCTTCCGCCGTTATGCGCGTATCCGGTTACAAAATAAAACGTATATGCTCATGGATGCCCCTCCAGAAAAAGAAGACTGTGTTCCGTTTGTGACCATTGACGAATTTTTTGCAGGCCATGGTGTACGCGTACCTCAGATCGTCGCGAAAGATTTAGCTCAAGGTTTTCTGTTATTGGAAGATTTTGGTGATGTACTGTTGTCGACATTATTAAATGATGAAACAGTCGATAAATATTATGAACAAAGCTTTAAACAGTTGATTCATTTACAGTCTGTGAGTGGTCAGGAACAGTTTCCTACATATTCCTATGAGAAATTGTTAACTGAAATGAAACTGTTGACTGACTGGATGCTGCCATCTTTGCAGATTACTCCCAATGCGGAACAGCAACAGGTGATTGATGATGCTTTCGATATGTTGGCAAAAACTGCACTGGCTCAGCCGCAAGTGATTGTACATCGTGATTTTCACAGTCGTAATTTGATGAAGATTGAAAATGAACAAGAGCTTGGGGTAATTGATTTTCAGGATGCCGTCATTGGTGCAGATACTTATGACCTAATTTCGATTACTCGCGATGCTTATGTTCAGTGGAATGCAGAGCGGGTGTATCAATGGTTTAGAGTTTTTTATGATTTATTACCTGAGTCTGCCAAACAGAACCGTACTTTTGAACAGTTCAAGCGTGATGCAGACTTAATGGCCATTCAGCGCCATATTAAAATTCTTGGTATTTTTGTGCGTCTGTTTGAACGTGATGGTAAGTCAGGTTACTTAAAAGATTTACCACGTGTCATGTGGTATTTGCTTGAAGAAAGCCGTGGTTACGCTGAACTTGATGAGTTTGTGTTATTCATAAATGACATAGTTATGCCTAAATTTATCGAGAAATATGGTAGTTACGAGGTGGCAGCATAATGAAGGCAATGATTCTTGCTGCTGGCTTGGGTAATCGGATGCGTCCACTTACGCTATATACACCTAAGCCTCTGCTTGAGGTGGGCGGTAAGCCGCTTATTGTGTGGCATATTGAAAAACTTAAAAAAATTGGTGTGACTGAAATCGTCATCAATTCTGCATGGTTGGCCGATAAACTCATCAGCAGCTTAGGCGATGGCTCTCAATTTGGTGTGGACATCCGTTGGACACGAGAGGATGAAGGTTTAGAAACAGCTGGTGGAATTATTAATGCTTTGCCACTGCTTGGGACAGATCCGTTTATTCTAGTGAATGGAGATGTATGGACCACAATGGATTTTGAAGCTCTACGCCATATTAAGCTAAATGATGATTTAGCACATCTTGTGTTGGTTGATAATCCCAAACAGCATCTTGAAGGCGACTTTACACTATTGAATGGACGCGCTTTTACATTCGATCAAGATATGACGGGTGAGAACCTCACTTTTAGTGGTGTATCTGTTATCCATCCAAAGCTTTTTGATGGATTGGAACCTGGTAAACGTCCTTTAGCTCCACTGTTGAAGCAAGCGATGCACAATCAAAAAATATCTGGTGAAAAGCTTAACGGTGCATGGGTCGATGTGGGAACGCCTGAGCGTTTAATGGAGCTAGATTTGCAAATTCGTGAAGGCTTCTACGATTAACTGCGTAATCCCTAATCGTTAACTAGTGTTCCACGATGCATAAATGGGTATACTTTGTTTTAAATTTTACTTAGATGTTATCTGTTTATGCATCCGTTTTTTCAAGAGTTACAACAGGGTAGTCAAAAATTAGGTTTATCGCTTAGCGATGAAGCTTTGGCATTATTGTTAAAGTATCAAGATGCTTTGGTACTTTGGAATAAAGCTTATAATCTGACAGCAATTCGTGATCCGAAAGAAATGTTAGTGAAGCATTTGTTGGATAGTCTAAGTATTTTAAATGATTTACCTGAAGGTAGACTACTTGATGTGGGTACAGGTGGTGGTATGCCTGGCATGATTATTGCGCTTTGTCAGCCTCAACGCCAATGTGTTCTTTTAGATTCTAATGGTAAAAAAATTCGTTTTTTGAAGCAATTTATTGCTGATCTTAAATTGAGCAACGTTGTGGCAGTACAAACACGTGTTGAGAATCAAGATACAATTGATGAGCTTGGCCAGTTTGATGTCATAACAAGTCGAGCTTTTGCTTCTTTAACGGACTTTGTAGATGCAGCTCAGCCATACCTTCATCAGAGCAGTATAATCGCAGCGATGAAAGGTATAGTGCCAGTTGAGGAGATTGAGCAGCTTAAGCAGGACTTTTCATGTAAAGTGATTGAACTGCACGTACCAAGACTTGATGAACAACGTCATTTACTTTTACTTCAACGTATTTAAATAAAAAGTATTAGGGTTACCATGGCTCAAATTATTGCGATTGCAAACCAAAAGGGTGGTGTTGGTAAAACAACGACTGCAGTAAATCTTGCAGCGTCTCTAGCTGTATTAAAGAAACGTGTATTACTTGTAGATATGGACTCACAAGGTAATGCTACGATGGGGTCTGGTATTCAAAAGAATGATCTTTTGTATTCAATTACAGATGTTCTACTTGGTGAAGTGCCAATTGAAACAGCGATTCAAAAAGCGGAAGTTGGATATAAAGTTCTAGGCTCTAATCGTGAGCTTTCAGGTGTTGAGCTGGCAATTGCGGAACAAGAAGGCCGTGAATTCATTTTAAAGAATGCTTTGAATGAAATCAGAAACTCATTTGACTATATCATTGTGGATTGTGCTCCAAGCTTGAGTTTGATTACTGTAAATGCTTTGGCTGCCGTAGATAGTGTAATTATTCCAATGCAATGCGAATATTATGCACTAGAGGGGTTAGCTGATTTAACTCAGACTATTGATCGTATTCAAAAAGCACTTAATCCTGATTTAGAAATTATTGGTGTATTACGTACAATGTACGATGCACGAAATGCTTTAACACGTGATGTGTCTGCAGAGCTAGAGCAGTATTTCGGCAAAAAACTTTATGATACTGTTGTTCCACGTAATGTTCGCTTAGCAGAAGCGCCAGCACACGGGTTACCTGTTATCTATTTCGAAAAAAGTTCTAAAGGTGCGGTTGCATACTTAAATCTTGCAGCTGAGATGTTAAAGAGAAGTAAAGTGAAGAAAGGAAGTAAAGTATGAGCATCAAAAAACGCGGATTGGCTAAAGGACGTGGTTTAGATGCATTACTTGGTTCAATTCAAAAAGAAAAACTACAACTGGAAGCACAGGCATTAGACCACGGACAGTTAAAGCAAATTGATGTGAATTTACTGAAACGTGGTGAATATCAACCACGTCGTTTTATTCATGAGCATGATTTACAAGAGTTGGCATCTTCTATTGAAAAACATGGGGTGATGCAGCCTATTGTAATCCGTCCAGTCGATGATGAAGCCCATCCATATGAAATCATTGCGGGTGAACGTCGTTGGCGTGCAGCACAACTTGCAGGCTTAACTGAAATTCCAGCAATTGTGCGTGATTTAAATGATCAGGTTGCAATTGCATTAGCGTTAATTGAAAACATTCAGCGTCAAGATTTAAATCCAATTGATCAGGCAATAGCGCTACAGCGTTTTCATGATGAATTTGGTTTAAGTCATCAGGAAATTGCCGACACGGTAGGTAAAGCACGTACTACTGTAAGTAATTTATTGCGGTTATTGAGTTTAGCTGATGATATTAAAGATTTCATGCAGCAAGGTCAGCTTGATATGGGCCATGCTAGAGCAATTTTGACACTGAAAGGGAAAGATCAATTAGAAGTTGCTAAAATTGTAATTGAAAAAGGATTATCTGTCCGTCAGACAGAGCAATTGGTGCGTGATAGAAGTGAGCCTAAACAGGAGAAGGAAAAAGCGCCTGTAGCACCAGATATTGAGCAATTGACACAAAAACTATCAGAGCGTTTTGGTGCTAATGTGAAAATTGATCATAACCAAAAAGGTAAGGGTAAACTTGTTATTCATTATCATACCTTAGATGAGTTAGATGGCATTTTAAATATTTGTTTGCCAGAATAATTTGCAGTTGGGTCATGTATTTCTAATTTTATATTCTTGGGGAAGAACATATGTGGGAACTTGTGAGAGCGGGTGGCTGGTTAATGCTGCCTTTAATTCTATGCTCGATTTTAACTGTGGCGATCAGTATTGAGCGTTTTATTCGGTTAAGACGTTCACAAGTTCTACCCGAAGCATTAATCGGTAAGCACTCTTTAAGAGTTGAAGATATCGTAGAAAGTTTAGAACAAAATGTAGAAGTGCAAAGTAGTGCATTGGGACATATTTTAAAAGCAGGTTTTGAGCATCGCGAGCATGGTGAGCAATTTGCTCGTGCGCAAATGGAAGTGGCAGCTTCTCAAGAAATTTCTTATCTGGAAAAAAATATTAATTTTTTGGGAACTATAAGTGCGGTAGCACCACTACTAGGGTTGCTTGGTACTGTGGTGGGAATTATTGAGTCATTTCTTGTTATTGATTTTGGATCAGCTGGTAGTCCAAGTTTAATGATTCCAGGTATCTCTAAAGCATTAATTACCACAGCTGTTGGAATGTTAATCGCAATTCCTGCTTTAATTGCCTATCGCTATTTTCAAAGAGTAGTGCAAGATTATATTGCCGAGTTAGAGCAGCAGTCGACTTTATTTCATGCTTCATTGTTCTATAAGCGCTCTTCTTCTGTAGCTGAACACCGCCGTGTTGGTTGATAGGTAGATGCCAATATGAAGTTTAAACGTTCTCAAGTTGAAGACATTCATATCAATCTAACGCCTATGATTGACTGTTTGTTGTTCATTCTAGTGTTTTTATTGTTATCTACCACTTTTAATCAGCCAAGTCGCATCAATTTAACATTACCAGATGCACAAGGCGTCCCACCAAAACAGTACGATCATAAAATTGAAGTCGTGGTAGACTCAAGCGGTCATTACGCTGTGAATGGTCAGGCACTGTCTTCTCAAGATATGGCTGATTTGAGCACTGCCATTAAGCAAACTGCTCAAGAGCGGCGAGATTTTATGTTTATCATCGCTGCTGATGCTAAAGCGTCTCATCAGGATGTTATCCGTGTTATGGATGTAGCAGGACAACTCGGTTTTGTTAACATCAATATTAGTACCAAAGTTCCTTCTAGAGGTTTTTCTGAGTGAATCAAGATTTTAAGGTTTATTTACGTCTTATATCCTATTTAAAACCTTATTGGGGCGTGGGCTTATTAGTTCTTATCGGATTCGGTGTGAACTCAGCAACAGAAGTTTCTGTTGCTAAGCTCATTAAATTTATTATTGATGCCATTCAAAACTCGAGTAGAGCGGATCTGGATTGGTTCCCTTTACTAATCATTTTATTAGTTTTTTTTCGTGGCCTGGGCCTATTCATGGGCGGCTACTATACTGCTGTAATCTCTCGTAGTTTGGTTTTTAGTATTCGCCAAGAAGTATATGCAAAACTTTTAAGACTACCTGCTCAATATTATCTCGATAATTCTTCGGGTCATATTACAGCCAAAATTATGTATAACGTTGAACAACTCACAGCTGCTTCATCTGAGTCATTAAAAACGATTATTCGAGATGGCATGATTACGTTGGGATTGTTAGGTTATTTGTTCTATACAAATTGGCGTTTAACCATCTGTATTATGGTGTTCTTACCAATTATTGGCATTTTGGTGCGTAAAGCATCGAAAAGAATGCGTAAACTTTCGCTACAAGTTCAAGATACTATGGGTGATGTTAACCATGTAGTACAAGAAAGTATTGGCGGTAGTGCAGTTGTTAAAAGTTTTGCTGGTGGAGAATCAGAGCAAGAACGTTTTTATAAGTCATCGGAAGAGAACTTAAAACGTGGTTTAAAAATGGTCATTGTGCAAAACCTAAATAGCCCTGTTGTTCAAGTCGTAATGGCTTGTGCAATGGCTTTAATTGTATGGTTAGCTTTACGACCACAAATTTTAGGGAATACAAGTGCTGGTGAGTTCGTTGCCTATATTACGGCAGCAGGTTTACTTTCCAAGCCTGTTAAAAACTTGACGGATATTAATGAGAAGTTGCAACGCGGTTTAGCAGCAGCACATTCAGTTTTTGAATTATTAGATTTACCAGAAGAGGAAAATAGCGGGCAGCTTAAACCTCAACTTCATGGTGCAATTCGTTTTGACCATGTTGTGCTTAACTATGCCGATGGTACTCAGGCCATTAAAGATTTCTCTTTAGATATTCGTCCAGGTCAAACTGTGGCACTGGTTGGTCGTTCAGGGGCTGGTAAAACCTCTTTAGTCAATATGTTGGTACGTTTTCAAGAAGTATCGAGTGGACAAATTTATTTAGATGATTTGCCAATTAATGATATTGAGCTTTCTTGTCTTCGTACACAAATTGCAATGGTAAATCAACAGGTTATATTGTTTAACCGTACTGTTCGTGAAAATATCGCATATGGTCAGTTGGAAGGTGCATCAGATGAAGAAATCTATGCGGCGGCAAAAGCAGCATACGCACATGACTTCATTATGAATTTACCAAACGGTTATAACACTGTTTTAGGTGCACAAGGTCTAAACCTATCAGGTGGACAGCGTCAGCGAATTGCAATCGCTCGAGCAATTTTAAAGAATGCTCCAATTCTAATTTTAGATGAAGCTACAAGTGCTCTCGATAATGAATCTGAGCACTTTATTCAGCAAGCATTTGATGAAGCGATGCAAGACCGTACAACGATCGTTATTGCACACCGTTTGTCAACAATTGAGAATGCTGATCGTATTGTAGTGATGGATCAAGGGCAAATTGTTGAGCAAGGTACTCATCTAGAACTTCTCGAAAAACATGGTGCTTATTATCAATTGCATCAACGTAATTTTGAGGATACCTAAGCATGTCATTGGCCCAGCTGATCCAGAATGCATGGAATAAGCAATCGAGTTGGTTGATTGCTTTACGTCCACTATCTTGTTTGTATCGTGCTGGGTTTCTATTAAATCGTAATTTCTATACCGCAGGTTTAAAGAAAGTTTATAAAGCACCTGTACCTGTCATGGTTATAGGTAATATTACGGTGGGTGGAAGTGGAAAAACTCCATTATTAATACAACTGGTGAATTACCTACAACAGCATAATGTGAAAGTAGGGGTAATTAGTCGGGGATATGGTGGTACTGGTCCTTTCCCAATGTTAGTTACTTCGGGTGCTCAAACGACTCAGGTTGGTGATGAACCTGCATTAATTGTTCAATCGACAGGTGTGCCTATGGCAGTAGGGCCAAATAGACAAGCGGCGATTGAGTTATTACTAGCATCTAACAAATTAGATTTAATTATCAGTGATGATGGTTTACAGCATTGGGCATTAGGTCGTCAAATAGAATGGATCGTGCTTGATCAAAATCGTGGACTTGGAAATGGTAAGTTATTACCAGAAGGCTATTTGCGTGAACCTGCTGAGCGTTTGGAAAATGACACAGTAATTGAACATGCGTATAAACCTGCTACAGAATTAAATATGCATCTCGAGACAGGGCAGCCATATTTACTGAATCCTTCCTCAATGACCGAATACGATTTCAATCCTCAAAGTAATTATCATGCTGTAGTGGGTATTGGCTTTCCACAGCGTTTTTATCAGACACTTAAAGATTTAGGCTTGAAACAATTTCAAGAACATGCTTTTCGTGACCATCATGATTACACAATCAATGATTTAATTTTTAATGATGACCTGCCACTTATTACAACTGAAAAAGATGCAGTTAAATTATTACCTTTGCTTGAAAAACATTCGGAATTTAAACAATCTATTTGGGTGGTTCCTGTTAAAGCTATCCTGTCTGTAGAGTGTTATCAGGTTTTAAAACAGCAATTGAAAGAACTTGATATTCAATTATCTTAGGAAGAAAAAATGAAACACATCGTCATTCCAGCACGCTTCTCAAGCTCGCGGTTGCCTGGTAAACCATTGTTACTTATTCATGACCGTCCTATGATTTTACGTGTCGTGGACCAAGCAAAAAAAGTCGAGGGTTTTGATGATCTCTGTGTGGCAACAGATGATGAGCGTATCGCTGAGATTTGTCGTGCAGATGGTGTGGATGTTGTTCTTACGAGTCCTGATCATCCATCAGGAACTGACCGTTTAAGTGAAGTTGCTCGTGTTAAGGGTTGGGCTGCAGATGATATCATTGTAAATGTTCAAGGGGATGAACCTTTACTGCCAGCCCAACTTGTTCAACAAGTTGCAAAACTTTTGGTTGGTAAACCAAATTGCTCGATGTCCACATTGTGTGAACCTATTCATACCTTAGATGAGTTTCAGCGTGATAGTATTGTAAAAGTAGTCATGTCTAAACAAAATGAAGCGCTATATTTTAGCAGGGCAACCATTCCTTATGACAGGGATGGAGCTAAACAAGCTGAACCGACTTTACATACACAAGCTTTTCGTCATTTAGGTTTATATGCTTATCGAGTGAACTTGTTGCAAGAATATGTGACGTGGGATATGGGTAATCTTGAAAAGTTAGAAAGTCTTGAACAATTGCGCGTTTTAGAAAATGGACATCGAATTGCGATTGCTGTCGCTCAAGCAAATTTACCTCCTGGTGTCGATACCCAAGCTGATCTTGATCGCTTAAATAAAATGCCTGTTGAATCTTTTGAATAAGCGTTAATTTTAATGAATCCGAATGTAACTTCAAAGGTTTATCCTTGGCAGCAAACAACATGGGATACCTTAACAACAAGGTTTCCCAATATTGGACATGGCCTATTATTTTATGGCAAGCAAGGGTGTGGGAAACATGCTTTTGCTAAGCATTTTTTGGCATGGGTACTTTGCCTAAATAAGCAGCCTAAGGGTGCTTGTGGTGAGTGTAGTAGTTGCCAATGGCTAAAATCAGACACTCATCCAAATTATGTCCACATAACAACAGATGAAGAAAATAAAAAACAGAATGCAAAAATAAAAATAGAAAAGATTCGAGATTTACTGCCTTTTGTGCAGCAAACGGGAGAAGGTTGGCGCGTTATTGTTATTGAGCCTGCGGAAGCTCTTAATTTGGCATCATCAAATGCGCTATTAAAAACTTTAGAAGAACCTGGTGAACGTGTTGTTTTAATTTTACTGGCTGATCACTACCTTAAATTACCAGCTACTATTCGTAGTAGGTTGCAGCATTTTGCTTTAGATCGTATTTCGTATGAACAGGCTACTTCATATTTAAATGAACATTTGTCTGAGCTTGCAGCTGTGCAACTCGATTTGTTACTTGGGCTATCTAATGATATGCCTTTACAGGCAATAGAAATTGCAAAAAGTGATTGGTTTGCTAAACGACAGATTTTCTTAAATGATTGGCTTAAAATTGTTGCTCAAAAAAATATGCCTTTATTTTTTTCTGCAAAATGGCAAAAAGAATTAAGTTTTAGTGATTTTATCGTACTTTTTGAATACTTGTTGGGGGACTTGATTTGTGTCAAGCTAAATCAACCACAGAAAAATACTGATTTAGATTTTGATCAGTTGAATCCGTATTATGATTTGGAAAGCTTATTCAATATTTATAGCGAATTACAACAGGCAAAAAAGCTAGTTGAGCAAAATGTACAAAACCAATTAATTACAGATCAGTTATTTATAAAGTTAATGAATATTTAAGGGGAAGATTATGCAACCGCAAATGGGGGGGATTATTCAGGTAAATATTCCTGATAGAGCTACTTTGCAAGCAAGCTATATGGGGTATGTGCAAGGTGGAGGTCTGTTTGTACCATCAAAACAAAAGGTGCAGATGGGGCAAGAAATTTTCATTCTTGCAACGTTACCAGAACAATCTCAAAAAATTCCTCTCACTGGTAAGGTGATTTGGATATCTCATAAGCAAAGTGGATTTAAACCTCAAGGTTTTGCTATTCAGTTAAGTGGAGATAAAGGAATTTACTATAAAGCTGAGGCAGAAAGAGTTTTGGCTGGTAGTATGTCTCTAGATCGTCCAAGTTATACCATGTAATCAAATAGGATAGAAAAGTGTTTGTTGATACGCATTGCCATTTAACGATGTTAGATTTAACGCCTTATAACGGTGATCTGGATCTTGCGCTCGCAGCAGCGCGAGCAGAAGGAGTGTCTAAATTTATGGCAATTTCCGTTGATCTTGATGACCACATTGCACTAGCAGAAATTGCAAAGAGACATGAAGACGTTGGCTATACGGTAGGTGTCCATCCTTGTGAGGATGTAGATACAATGGCACGTGCAACGACCGAGTACCTGATTGAATTGGCTCAGTCCGGAAAAGTGTGGGCTCTAGGTGAAACTGGACTGGACTATTATCACAGTACAGATTTTATTGAAGAGCAAAAGACATGTTTTGCAAGGCATATCCAAGCTTCGAAAGTTGTAAAAAAACCAGTCGTAGTTCATACGCGTTCTGCAAAGCACGATACGGTAGATATTATCCGTGCTGAACACTCAACGCATGGAATTTTGCATTGCTTTACTGAAGATTGGGAAACCGCTAAGGCTGTGCTGGATTGTGGTTATTACATTTCTTTTTCAGGTATTGTGTCATTTAAAAACGCACAAGACTTGCGTGATGTAGCTAAACAAGTTCCTCTAGACCGACTTTTAATTGAAACAGATAGTCCTTATTTAGCACCAGTCCCATACCGCGGTAAAACAAATGAACCAAAATATGTGCCTTATGTAGCCAAAGCGCTCAGTGATGTATATGATAAATCGGTCGAGGAAATTGCAATGATCACCTCGCAAAATTTTGAGAACTTGCTAAAAGCGATTTAAGTTATAGAAACTATATAAGAGAGTAATTGCGTGAAGATGGATCGTCAGGCTCAGTTCCGAGCAAGAGAAGTATTAATATTTCAGGTTGCGGAGCAATTATTGCTAGAAAATGGCGAAGCCGGAATGACACTTGATGTCTTGGCTGCTGAGCTTGATTTAGCAAAAGGAACTTTGTACAAACACTTTCAAAGCAAAGATGAATTGTACATGCTATTGATTATTCGTAATGAACGTATGTTACTAGAAATGGTTCAAGATACTGAAAAGGCCTTTCCAGAGCACTTGGCTTTTTTTATGTTGCATCATTTACATCATCCTGAGCGGACAGTTTTATTTCATCAAATTGAGGAAAAACTTTCGATTACGGCTCAAGGTGTGCATCACCTTTTTAATGAGCTTTATCAAGTGCGTAAACAGCGATTACGAATTATCATTCGCATGACAGATCACTATTTAGAATCTATTCAAAGTAATATGACGACTCGAGATTATCTGGCATCTATTTGGTCATTAACTCATGGTGCAGCAGCTATTCTTAACTCAAGTTTTTACCAACGATATTTAGGCTCAAGGGACACGTTAAGAGTGGCCTATATTGATCAGGCATTAGCCTTACCTAAACAAGCTGTTGAACAATACGCTTAATAGGTCGATATGAAATCTCAATCACCACTTAAATCACAAAAAGGTTTTACCCTCATTGAAGTGATGGTGGTGATTGTTATTATGACCATTATGACCTCTTTGGTTGTACTCAACATAGGCGGGGTTGACCAAAAGAAAGCGATGCAAGCAAGAGAGTTATTTTTGCTTGATGTACATAAAGTTGGTAAAGAATCTCTTGATCAGTCTCGTGTTTTAGCTTTATCTACTATGAGTGAGACTGACGTTTCCCCATTTTCTTATGAACTGTATGAATACCACGACCAGAGTAAATTACAGGTTCAGGATTTAAAAAACCGCTGGCAAAAATACCCAGAATTTACTACGCGTCAATTGCCTAAACATGTATATTTTACAGTACAGCCTCTAGACGGGCAGAGCTATTCAAAAGCGACTAATACGGATTTAGTTGGAGGCCAGACTCCCCAGTTAATCTGGTTTGGAAATGGTGAAGCTAAAACAGTTAAAATACAGTTTTACTTTGAACAGAAACCAATTGGTTCAGAAATACAAATTGATCATTTGGGTAAAATAAATGAAATCTAAAGGCTTTACTCTATTAGAAGTAATGGTGGCTTTAGCAATTTTTGCAGTAGCTGCTGTCGCATTAACTAAAGTGGCCATGCAATATACCCAATCTACCTCAAATGCAATTCTTAGAACAAAAGCTCAGTTTGTGGCAATGAATGAAGTCGCCTTGATGGAGATAAATCAAGAATGGCTCCAAGGCACTCAAAGTAAGCAGGCGACGTCTCAAGGTGAAACTTGGCAGATTGATAAATCTGCCCAATCCACAGTCAGTCCCAATGTTCAGAAAGTAGACTTGCAAATTAGCTTATATGATTCTGACAAGGGTAAAGTTCAAAATGGTATTACCCACTTGGTATTTTTTAATTATCCAATGAAAGCAAAATAATGATAAAAAATAAATGTTTTCGCACTCGAAGCATAGCTCCTCGTCTTGCGGCACGATCGAGCAGTGTTCGATTAACTCGTGCCTCAGGATTTACTTTAGTTGAACTTTTAGTCGCCATTGCAATTTTTGCTGTTCTCTCCTTGTTAGGTTGGAAGATTTTTGATTATTTATTAAAAGTTCGTGATCGTAATGCTCAACATGAAGTACAGTTATTTGAATTACAAGATGCATATCAACAAGTTTTGCGAGATACATTACAAATTATACCTGTATCGGCAAATCAAGGCGGGCAGCTTCATCCAGCTTTAGAACTTGATAATCAGGTGCTCCATTTTAGTAAGGCAGGTGTTACTGATCCTTTAAAACAAGGTTTATCACCTTTTGAGCGTATTGAATATCGATATGATCCTGATCAGAAAAAACTGTATCGTCTTAAATATAGCAATTTAAATACCTCAAATAGAGAGCAGCCTTTATCTAGCACTTTATTAAATCAGGTCGAACAGTTTCAAGTTATGGTGCTAACGCCGCAAGAAGTGGCAAAGTGGCCAGAAATTAATCTGGATCCTACAAAGCCTGAAGAGTTTAGAAAACTGCCTAAAGGAATAAAAATACAACTCACAGTTGCAGGCGTAAGTTATGAGTGGATTTACAGCTTAAATCAAGCGGATTTGTCACTTTCAAAGCAAGGTGGACAATAATGTTACTCAATAAAAAAAATCAACAAGGTGTAGCGTTACTCACAATTTTGATTATGGTGGCATTGGCTACAATTTTAGCGGCTTCTATTGCAAAGCATCAGACCAATACGATGGAAAATACTGGTTATTTAATGCGTCAAAATCAGTCATTATTATATGCCAAAAGTGCTGAAGCTTTTTTTTCAGAGTTATTAATTCAAGATGCAAACAATGCTGGTGGTGTTGATCATTTAAAAGAAACATGGGCACAGCCAATGCCTCCTTTTCCAATAGAAGATGGATCTGTGTCAGGGCGTTTAATAGATGAATCAGGGAAATTTAACCTAAACAATTTAACAACCAATGACGGCAAGGTAAATGAAGCTGCTAAAAACTGGTTTGAGCGCTTACTTGTACGTGTGGGCTTGCCGGCAGAGTTAAGCCAAGCTGTTATTGATTGGCAAGATCCAGATGATGAACCATCTGGACCTATGGGAGCAGAAAGTAGTTATTATGAAGGCCTTGATCCTAGTTATTTAGCTTCAAATGCTAAATTTCATAGTATTGAAGAATTGAAGTTAGTAAAGGGTTTTGATGGCAAGAAATATGATTTAATTGCTCCATATATTTCTGCCTTACCCGGAAATACAAAAGTAAATATTAATACGGCCTCACCATTAGTCTTAGCGAGTATTGATCAAAAAATAGATTTAGGGGCAGTAGAAAAAGAACTTCAAATGCGCCAACAAAATTTGAAATTCTTTCAAAACGTTGATGAATTATGGCAATTGAATACTTTTTCAACAGTTGATACTCAAAAGAGAACTGAGGTGAATAGCCTTTTAGATGTAAAGTCGAGTTTTTTTCAAGCACAAATTGAGGTCATGCTAAATAATAGAAAAAGACAATTTACAAGTGCACTAATGCGTAATGATAAACGGGTTTATGTTTATTCTAGAAATATTTCGCCATTTAACTAGTTGAAAAAATATAATTTATTTATTTCTGTAGTGTTGTTGAATAGGCATTATTAGGTATTATTCTAATGGGCATAATAGAATAAAGATCAATTTTCCATATGTTTATCTTCAATATTTCTTCATAAGTCTTATCATACTTTTCGCTAATTGTTTCTAATTGAAAAGTGGTGCGAAGTTTTTGCCTTTTGCTTTATAATAATGTTCTTAGAAGGAATGATCGATTTGGCACATGTTAATTCGTAAGTTATTTAAGTTTGAAAATGCACATGTTGTACGTAACTGTACTTCGGATCGTTGTAAGCGATCAATTCATGGACATAGCTATAAGGTCGAATTATTGCTTAAAGCTTCAAAATTAGATCATGGACAAATGGTTTATGATTTTGGGCTTTTAAAAGGAGTAATAAAAGACCTTATTGATAGCTTCGATCATGCAATCTGTTTTTGGGAAAAAGATGATTCTCAATATATTGATGCTTGTCAGACTTTTAGTGCTCGTTGGATTTCTTTACCTATTTCACCGTCGGCTGAGCAGTTCTCTCGTATTTTCTTTTATCTAGCTCAGCAAGTTTTAAAATCAACAATCACTCAAAATGGGGAAGGTGATGTTGAGGTTTATTCAGTTATTGTTCATGAGACTGATACTGGATATGCTCAAAGTTTTATTGAAGATATTCAAAACGAACAAATGGGAATTTTAAGTCTTGATGGAATTGTTTTTTCAGAACAAATTCAGATAGAGTGGGCAAATCCGCAAATGTATGAAGACTTGAAAAAAGGGATGAAATTTAATAATCCTCAAGTTGATTTGCAAGTCGAAGTGTAAATCGAATTACTCTATTTGTAGAATTGAAAATTGATCTAGGATGACATTAATGCAATTAACTGAGCAACAGCAAGATAAACTCAGTAAAGTTCAATTAGAAGAAAGCTGGAAAAGATCTTTAGCACCTTTTTTGTTAAGTCCTCAAATGGATAATTTGCGCGATTTCTTATTTCAAGAAAAACAAGCCCAAAAAATAATATATCCACCGAGTAAACAAATCTTTAGCGCCCTAAATACGACACCATTGGCTGATGTGAAAGTCGTGATTTTAGGGCAAGATCCATATCATGGGCCGAACCAAGCAAATGGATTAAGTTTTTCTGTTCAAAAAGGTATTGCATTACCCCCGTCTTTACGTAATATTTTTCATGAATTGCATACAGATTTGGGTATTCCAGCTCCTCGCCATGGTGACTTAACGAAATGGGCTAACCAAGGTGTGCTTTTACTGAATAGCGTGCTTACTGTTGAAGCTGGGCAGCCAACTTCCCATCAAAAGCAAGGTTGGGAAGCATTTACTGATGAAGTTATTGATGTTCTGAATGAGCAAAGAGAGCATGTAGTATTTATTTTGTGGGGTGCTTATGCACAGCGCAAAGGACAACGTATAAATAGAGATAGACACCTGGTTTTAACCGCCGCACATCCATCACCTCTTGCTGCAAATAGAGGTGGTTTTTTTGGATGCAAAGTGTTCTCAAAAACAAATCAATATTTGAAACAACATGGCATTGAGCCCATAGACTGGCAATTGGACGCATGATGAACTCTCCCAATGTAAATAACTATCACCCGGATTTGGTGGTTGAAGAAGCAAAAAACGGCTGGCGTATAGTACGTTTGAATCGTCCTAAGTCATTGCATGCTTTAGATGAATCAATCGTAACGGCATTATTACGTGTATTTGAAGATTTTCGTGATGATGAGAGCGTTAAAGCAATTTGGTTAGATTCAACTACTCCAAAAGCTTTTTGTGCAGGTGGTGACGTTAGAAAATTGCGTCAGCTTGTTATAAATCAAGAAGTAGACACTGCGAATAAGTTTTTTCAGCAAGAATATGCTTTAGACTTACTCTTGCATAATTACGCTAAACCCGTGGTTGTTTGGGGTGAAGGCTATGTTATGGGTGGTGGTTTGGGCTTGTTTATGGCAGCACCATTCCGTCTAGTAACTCCATATTCTCGTTTGGCAATGCCTGAGATTAATATTGGTTTATATCCTGATGTGGGGGCGAGCCGTTTTCTTGCAGATCGTGGTCCAATAGGTTTGTTTACTGGTTTAACTGGTTCAATCATGACGGCTGCTGGAGCGTATAGCATCGGTTGGGCAACACATATTTGTGAAGCACAGCGTGATAATGTTTTGCAAAAAGTTTTAAATATTAATTGGGCTCATTATCCTGCTGGGGATTTCCGCGCGATTGATGATACTTTAAATAGTTTGCATCGCCCAGTTGCGGCAGGCCCATTGCAGAACTCGCTTGATGTGATTCATAGCGTTTGCCGTGGTTTTAATTTTGAACAAGATTATCAAGCTATTGTTAGTTTGCGTGATGCTAGTAGTGATTGGCTTCGTCAAGCGAGTGAGAACTTGCAAAAAGGATCTCCTAGTACTGCGGCAATTACTTGGTTACTGTGGCAATGGGGTAAACAGATACACTCTTGGGATGAGGTTTTTGATCTAGAAGCTCAGATTTCTGAGTGGAAAATTCGTCATCCTGACTTTGTAGAAGGGGTTCGTGCGCGCTTGGTTGATAAAGATTTATCTCCAGAGTGGAAACCATGTGAAGACTTAAGTCTAAGAGGTATATTAGCTGATGGTCCACCAATCACTTCAATAGATAGTTGGAATGCTTTGCTTAGACAACATGGTGTGATCACTTAAAATACATGACTGAATATAGTGATGAATATTGGATGCAGCTTGCTTACGAGCAAGCTGAATTAGCCGCTCAGCAGGGCGAGATCCCGGTTGGAGCGGTTGTGGTGAGCCAAAATCAAGTGATTGGATCTGGCTATAATGCTCCAATTAGTTTGTTAGATCCAACTGCACATGCAGAAATTCAAGCTATCCGCGCAGCATGCTTATCATTAGATAATTATCGCTTACCCGAAGATGCAATTTTATATGTCACTCTTGAGCCATGCACAATGTGTGTAGGTGCATTAGTCCATGCGAGAATCAAACATGTAGTTTTTGGCACAACAGAACCTAAAGCAGGTTCATTAGTGAGTACTCGTCAATTACTGCAACATGGTTATTACAATCACAGATTTACCTTTCAACAAGGTTGCTTGCAAGAAAAATGTGCCCAACAACTCAGTCATTTTTTTAAACAAAGACGTGAGCAAAAGAAACTCGAAAAACAACAAAAAACGTCCTTAAATGATTAAAAAGTAACATGGGCTTATGGCAAACTAGCGCAATTTTACTGCCATAATTCTATTTAATTTAATAAGGAATATTCAATGCGTAATGTAATTACTGTAAAAAAAGAATTTAATGCACCTCTTACCGATGTATTTAATTTGCTCTCTAAACATGCAACCTACAATACTGCTTTTGCACCTTTGCAAGTTGTACGTGTGAAAGACTCAGCCGATTCTAAAAGACCTGATGGTTTAGGCTCTGTTCGTCGTATGGGATTTGGTCCAATCAAGCCACTAAAAGAAGAAATTACATTGCTTGAAGAAAATAAAAGCATTGAATATAAATTAATAGACAATCCTTTGATTAAACACCATTTAGGTAGAATCGAGTTTTCTGAAATTACCCCCTATATAACTTTAGTTACATATCGCATCGAGTTAACAGCAAAAGCTCCAGTGGTAAGTAAATTAATCCTTGCACAGCTAAAACTAGCCATTACACTAGGCTTTTCGAGATTAGCTAAAGCAATTGCTTCTTAGTGAGAGTTCAATGACAGTTCAAATTATTACTATTGATGGTCCGAGTGGTTCAGGTAAAGGAACATTGGCTGCGAAACTTGCAGCACATTATCAATATCATTTACTCGATTCGGGTGCCTTATATCGTTTATTAGGGTTGTCATTACATAAACACGATTTATTAGAGAAATTAGACAGTCAACTCGATCAGTGCATTCAATATGCACGTCAACTGGATATTAAGTTTGAAACTTCCGCAGCAGGGATTTTAGTTTTTCTAGATGGCGAAGATGTATCTCAAACAATTCGTACGGAACGCGTGGGTGAATATGCATCGAAAGTTGCAGCAATTCCAGAACTTAGACAGGCATTATTTGAGCGACAAAGAGCTTTTGCACAAAATCCAGGTTTAGTTGCAGATGGTCGTGACATGGCAACGGCTATTTTTCCTGAAGCAAATGCGAAAATTTATCTAACAGCTTCAGCTGAGTCGCGTGCCGAGCGAAGAGTAAAACAGTTGCAGGGCATGGGCCTAGATGCTAAAATAAACGACATTTTAGCTAATATACAGGCGCGTGACAAAAGAGATATGGAGCGAGAAGTTGCTCCGCTCAAGCCAGCCAAAGATGCTTATATCATTGATAGTTCGGAATTAACGATCGATCAGGTATTTAAATTAATGGTTGAGTATGTCGATAGCCGTACCATTTAGCAAATAGAATTATCAGTGGACGCATAGCTTGATCAGTCTATAAAGACTATGTTGATACTTAACTAAACCGGCCTTGTCTGATCCAAGACCGCGGAATTTATCAGGTATATCATGACCGAATCTTTTGCAGCCCTCTTTGAAGAAAGTGAATTAAACCTCAACGTTGAAAAGGGTGCAGTCATCCAAGGTGTTGTTGTAAACATCGATAGCGACTGGGTAACTGTTGACACTGGCCTAAAGTCTGAAGGCATTGTTGACCGTGCTGAATTTTTAAATGAACAACGTGAACTTGAAGTTCAGGTTGGTGATACTGTTGACGTAGTTGTTGAAGCTCTTGACAACGGTATGGGTCAAACAGTTTTATCACGTGAAAAAGCTAAGCGTGCTGAAACTTGGACTAAACTTGAAAAAATCTTTGAAGATGGCGAAATCGTTACTGGTGTTATCTCTGGTAAAGTTAAAGGCGGTTTCACTGTTGACATCGGTCCTGTTCGTGCATTCTTACCAGGTTCATTAGTTGACACTCGTCCTATCCGTGACACTACTCACCTTGAAGGTAAAGAGTTAGAGTTTAAAGTAATCAAACTTGATGCTAAACGTAATAACGTTGTTGTATCTCGTCGTGCTGTTATGGAAGCTGAATCTTCTGCTGACCGTGAAGCATTACTTGCTCAACTTGAAGAAGGTCAAACAGTTACAGGTACAATCAAGAACCTTACTGATTACGGCGCATTCGTTGATCTTGGCGGTATTGATGGTCTTCTCCATATCACAGATATGGCTTGGAAACGTATCAAGCACCCTTCAGAAGTTGTTGAAGTTGGTCAAGAAGTTACTGTTAAAGTACTTAAATTTGACCGTGAGCGTAACCGCGTATCTTTAGGCCTTAAACAATTAGGCGAAGATCCATGGTTAGCGATCATGAGCCGTTACCCTAAAGGTTCTATCGTTAAAGCTCGTGTAACTAACTTAACTGACTACGGTTGTTTCGCTGAAATCGCTGAAGGCGTTGAAGGTTTAGTTCACGTTTCTGAAATGGACCACACTAACAAAAACATCCACCCATCTAAAGTTGTTCAGATCGGTGATGAAGTTGATGTTATGGTTCTTGAAGTTGACGAAGAACGTCGTCGTATCAGCCTTGGTATCAAACAAACTCGTGCTAACCCATGGGAAGAGTTTGCTAAAGCTCATGAGAAAGGCGAAAAAGTATCTGGTACTATCAAGTCTATCACTGACTTTGGTATCTTCATTGGCTTGAATGGCGGTATCGACGGTTTAGTACACTTGTCTGATATTTCTTGGAACGAGCAAGGTGAAGAAGCTATTCGTCGTTACAAGAAAGGTGACACTGTTGAAGCTGTTATCTTGTCTGTAGACGCTGAAGGCAACCGTATCAGCCTTGGTATCAAGCAATTGAACAGCGATCCGTTCAATGATTTCTTAGCTGCTAACGAACGCGGTGCTTTAGTTAAAGGTACTGTAACTGCAGTTGATGCTCGTGGCGCAACTGTTAAGTTAGCTGACGAAGTAGAAGCTACTCTTAAAGCTTCTGAAATCAACCGTGACCGCGTTGAAGATGCAACTAAATTCTTAGAAGTTGGTCAAGAAGTTGAAGCGAAAATCATCAACGTTGATCGTAAATCTCGCTCTATCAACTTGTCTGTTAAAGCAAAAGACGAAGCTGAAGAGAAAGAAGCAGTTGCTAGCTTGCGTACAGCAACAACAAGTCAAGAAAATGGTCCTAAGACTATTGGTGACTTGATCAAAGCACAAATGAAGTAATACGTTAACAAAGTACAGTTTCATGTAACGGAATTGTACTTTTTATACAAATTACTGTAAACGGTAGCCTAGTATTCAACATACTGCGCTACCGTTTTGTATTTAAACAGGTTATTATCAGATGACATAGAGTAGCAATAAATAACGAGGTCGTAGATGACTACTGAAGCTCTTAATAAGTCTGATTTGATTGAACGCATTGCGCTAAAAAACCCACACTTAGCTGAACCTTTGGTGGAAGAAGCGGTTAAAATTATGATTGATCAAATGATAGAAGCCCTATCAACTGATAATCGAATTGAAATCCGTGGTTTTGGTAGCTTTGCTTTACACCACCGTGATCCAAGAGTTGGTCGCAATCCTAAAACAGGAAGATCAGTAGAAGTGGCGGCTAAAGCTGTTCCACATTTCAAACCTGGTAAAGCACTGCGTGATGCAGTCAACGAATCCGGGAAATAAATAAAAATTTATAAGCGGGGTGCCTATGCGTTATATTTTAATTGCATTGCTCATTGTTGTATTTGGTTATTCTTTAGCACTAGTCTTGCAAAATCCAACAGAGCTTTCTGTTGATTTGTTATTTACACAAGTTCCAGCTATGCGATTAGGCTTATTATTGCTACTCACATTGGTACTTGGAACGGTGGTTGGTCTTTTGTTAGGTGTGCAAGTTTTCAGAGTATTTCAAAAAGGCTGGGAAATTAAACGTCTTCGTAAAGATATCGACTATTTGAGAAAAGAACAGATTCAAAGTGCTCAATTAGCAGCAGCAGAAGCCGCTGCAAATGTAAGACATGAAAAAACCGTTTTAGATGTTTATCCTCAAGATAAAAATTCTACTCCGTTATAATTCGAACACTACTCTTTATTCACGAGTAAAGAGTAGTATATTTTTTAATTTATTCGCATTTTCTTCTTTTTATTTTTCTAAAAATCAGCCCCCGTGGCCTTATTATCTCTAAATTTGAAAGCCTTCTTTATACATTCCTTTATTACTTGATCACTTGTCTATTATAATGACGCTGATTTTATGTGATGGAAGAAAGTCTCTTGAGTATCATTGTTGCGTTAGATGCAAAAAGCCAATATGACGCTTTAAAAATTGTTGAACAACTTGATCCTACTTTATGCCGTGTAAAAGTGGGTAAAGAGCTTTTTACTCATGAAGGTCCATCTGTTGTAAAAAAACTTCAAGAACAAAATTTTGAAGTTTTTCTTGATCTTAAATTTCATGATATTCCAAATACTACCGCTCAGGCTGTTTGTGCAGCAGCTGATTTGGGAGTGTGGATGGTAAATGTTCATGCTTCAGGTGGCCGTAAAATGATGGAAACTTGTGTAGAGCGTTTAAAAGCAGGCAACTATCAAACTCAGTTAATTGCGGTCACTGTATTGACGTCAATGGGACGTGAAGATTTAAAAGATATTGGTTTAGATGTTGAACCTGTAGAGCATGTAAAGCGCTTAGCTAAACTCACTAAAGAAAGTGGCTTGGATGGCGTGGTTTGTTCTGCACAAGAAGCTAAAATTCTTCGTGAATTGATTGGACAAGACTTCTCTTTAGTGACACCTGGTATTCGTCCAGAAGGGACAAATGCAGACGACCAAAAGCGTATTGTGACTCCGAAGCAAGCTATGCTTGATGGTTCTACACATTTGGTCATTGGTCGACCGATTACTAAAGCAGAAAATCCAACAGAAATGTTGAAATCTATTCTTGCTTCAATTGCTTAAAAACTTAGGAATAAGCTAATTAATAGCGGGGCGAGTAGACTTAATAATAAGCCGCTCATCATGGCATGTGGTACATAATGTGTGCCACATGACTGTTTTACCATCGCTAATGTAACATCCATTGATGTTGCGCCAGCACTTGAGATAGCAGGGCGTGGAAAGCGCCATCCCATTGTATACATTAAAAATATAGCAACGATTTCTCTAAATAGATCAGTTAATAATGCGACACCACCAAGTTCTGCCGAGTGTAATTGTGTAAACAAGATACCTGACATTGAATACCAACCATAACCTTGTGCTAATGCTAACGTTTCGTTAAGTGCAAAATGCTTGCTAAGCAAAAAGTAGTTGAAGAAACCTGCGATACAGGACCCTATAAAAGCCGCTAAGGGTACAATTAAAATTTTCCAGCTTAACCATGTGCGGTTGAAATGAGTAAAGGCAAGCTCAACGCCAATTAAGAAAATAAACAGTAATAATAAATACCAACTATTAAATGCCATATGTGAATTGAATTGAGTAGCGATAGCTCCTAATAGAACACCTATGCCTAAGGCAAGAAAAGCTTTTGCAATATTCTTTAGAGCATTTACAAAGAGCTGAAGTGAGATTTTTCCTTTCACACTTTGTTTATCAAAAATTGTATAAGCCAATAAACATGTAAAAAAAGAACCAAAAGAGGTGGTTAACGCAATGATTATAGCCGGTGGAAGGATGGCAGAAGGATTCTCAATTTGATCAAGTGCTAATGTTAACTCTAAAGCCACACTTGCTAAGAGAATATAAGAAAAATAAGGCAGTATTTTAAAAATAAACTGTTGGATATTTAGGGATAGTTTGGGCGCTAGAAAATAGCCGGAAGCAAGTGCTAAAAAAATTTGAATGATGAGATAAAAAGATTGCATATAATAATAGGTGGATTGTTTTTAACCCACCTATTATGTATTGAACATTTTAAGCTGCATAGCTCTGTGAGCTTTTATTTAAGAGTAAATAATCTTTAGGATTAACTTTGCGTGTTTCTAACCAGTACTTCCATGTATAGGTGGGCCATAACGAAAAGTTTTTTCCATCGGCAGATTGATACCAGCTACTACAACCTCCAGCTTGCCACACAGTTCCTTGAAGCTGAGTTTGAACCCGCTCGTTAAAAGCATCTTGAACTTCTGGTTTAATCTCAACAGCTTTTTGCCCAGATTTTTCTACAAGTTGGATGAGTTGTAAAATGTAATTTACTTGAGATTCAATCATAAAAATAACTGAATTATGGCCTAGTACTGTATTAGGACCAACTAATTGGAAGAGATTGGGGAAGTTTTTAGTCATAATGCCATAATAACTTTCTGCACCATTTTTCCACGCTTGTTTTAACTCAATTTGATTTCGTCCAATACAAGTGAAATGTTTCAAATAAATACGCGGGTCAGTAATAAAACCAGTACCGTAAATTAAACAATCGATAGATCGTTCTTTACCATCTTTAGTAACGATACTATTTTCTTTAATTTCTTGAATACCATCCGTTACTAGCTCAACATTTTTACGGTTAAATGTAGGGAAATATTTATTTGAAATAAGAATACGTTTACATCCCATCACAAAGTCAGGTGTAAGTTTCTTGGCTACTTCTTTGTCTTTCACTTGGAAGCGAATGAAAGCTTCTGCCAACTTTTGACCATATTTCATAATTTGGGGTTGAACTATGGGTACAACGCGCGACTCATTACTCCAATAAAGACGACTACGATGAATTTGACGATAAAGATTGGAAGATTTGAATAATGCTTTACTCAAACGAGAGTATTTGCGTTCATCTCGTGGTATTACCCAAGCTGCTGTTCTTTGGAATACATAGAGCTGCTTAACATCTCCAGCTATTTCTGGAATATATTGAATTGCACTACCACCCGTACCGATAGATGCGACTGATTTACCATTTAGATTATAGTTATGTTCCCACTGTGAGGAATGAAAAAATTTTCCTTTGAATTTTTCGATGCCTTGAATATGAGGGATTTGTGGGATGTGTAGAGGGCCTGATGCAAAAACTACAAATTGAGCTTCAATCGAAGGCTGATTTTTAAAATCTAGAGTCCACACGTGGCGCATTTCATCATATTGAACATGAGTTACATCGTGATTGAACTTACAGTAATTTTTAATCTTATATTTTTCTGTAATATCCTGAATATATTCAAATATCTCTAGTGCTTCAGCGTAACGTTTTGACCAGTCAGTTTTAGGAGCAAACGAGAGAGAATACATATGAGATTGAACATCACATGCCGCACCAGGGTAGCGATTTTCGCGCCAAGTTCCGCCGACATCGTCTGATTTTTCTAAAATAACAAAGTCTTGCTGTTGATTTTGCAGTAAGCGAATTGCCATTGCTAGGCCACCAAATCCAGCACCAATAATCGCGATTTTAGTTTTTTGAATAGCATCTTGCTTTGTGTTTAGCATTAGAAACCCTGCATAAGCTGAAAAGAGGATTGCAGGCAAGACTAACGTTTTTTGATCAGTTTAAACATGATTGGATCGACGTGAAAATTGATAGATTCGGCAATTAATTTTCTTTCTTCTTTATAGTAAAACATTTGAGTCTAGGGAAATTGATAGAAGAATGAAACGGTCGATACTTGGTTTAATGTATTTAATTCAAGGAATGCGCAATGCGGGCATTGATGTCGACTCACGTTTGGCTGGTATAGGAATTAAAGTGGATGCTTTAGATCCGAGTTCTACAATTCATGATCGCCTAGAATGGGATATACAACAAATTATTAGCGAGAATGTTGAGCCTGAAAAGGGTCTATTCATTGGACAGCATTATGCTTTAGCGGGTTATGGACCACTACTTATGTTACTTGTAACAAGTAATGATGTTCAAACTGCATTAAGTAAAGGGATAAAATACCAAAGACTTACTCATTTATTTGGTGCTTTAGGGCTTTATGAAACGGATGAGCGCACCATCTTAAATTATTTGCCTGTTGATTTGAAAACCCAAGTGGGACAGTTGCGGGCACAATGTGAAGTTTCAGGAACTTATAAATTTATTCAAGATATTTATATAATGATGGGATTAGAAATGCCCGCTATGCGTATAGAACTTCCATTTGAAAAACCAACAGATTCAGATACCTTATCTCGCTATTTTGCATACTATGGCGATGATGTGCACTTTAATGGTAAATATGCAGCATTTAGCCTAAGCAAGGATGTGCTTGAAATCAAAATCCCTTCTGCGGACATCATTACACATCGTATTTATGAATCAAAATGTATTACAGAAATAACAAGATTAAATCAACAAGATCACCAAACTCCACATATCATACAGTGCGTGCAAGATTATCTTGAGTTGCAGCAGGGAATTATCCCGAGCATGGCGGAAACAGCTTTTGCATTGAAAATGCCTGAAAGGACATTAAGGCATCAATTGCAACAGTTAAATACGAGTTATAAGCAAATTCGTGAACAAATTATCAAGAATAAGGCATTAAAGCTTATGGAATATAGGGAATACTCAATAGAAGTTATTGCTGAATTGCTCGGTTATTCTGAACCAGCGGCATTTAATCATGCATTTAAACGATGGTTTGGACAGAGTCCTCGACAATATGGCAAAGAGTCATCGTCGTAATTCTTGATGCTAAAAGCTAATGTGGTTGAACAAAATGTTCGCTATACTCCTATCAGTTAAAATTGAAATAAAACGATATGTTAAATTTAAAATCTTCTCATAGTACTGCATTCTCACCTTCTTCCCCAGCAGAACGCTATGCTGAGGCTTTAGCATCAGGCCAGTTTATGGCAGATGAAGCGCAAGCACAGGCAGTGCAAGAATTAGATCGCGTATGGAAAGAACTTTTAAACCGTTATAAAGCCTCTAAAAAAGCCTTCCGTCGTTTTCGCCGCCAAACTTCACCTAAAGGTGTCTATATGTGGGGTGGAGTCGGACGTGGAAAAACTTGGCTTATGGATCAATTTTATGAGTCAGTGCCATTTCGTCGTAAAACACGTATGCATTTTCATCATTTCATGCAACATGTTCATAAAGAGCTAAATAAGCTTTCAGGCCAACGTAATCCACTTGAAATCGTGGCTGACCAAATTTATAAAGATGCAGTCGTTATTTGTTTTGATGAGTTCTTTGTATCAAATGTAACGGATGCAATGATTTTAAGTGATTTATTTCAAAAATTATTTGTTCGTGGCGTGACATTAATTGCAACATCAAATATTGCACCAGATGGTTTATATAAAAACGGTATTCACCGTGATCGCTTTTTACCAACAATTGAAATGGTTAAAAAGAATTGTGCTGTTTTAAATGTTGATGCAGGTGTGGATTATCGCTTACGTGTATTAAAACAAGCTCAATTATTTAAATCGCCATTAAGTAATGAAGTTCAAAACTGGATGTCAGAACGTTTTAATGCATTAACTCACACACAAACTAATTCTCAAGAGCCGATTGTAATTAATAATCGCATTGTTGAGACGTTAGGACATACAGAAGATGTATTGTGGTGTGAGTTTTCCGAACTTTGTTTTAAGCCGCGTAGTCCAGCAGATTTTATTGAAATTGCTAATATTTATAATACTGTTCTGGTGAGTAATGTTCCACATTTAACGGATTTCTTGTCGGAAGGCACACGACGTTTTATTTATCTAGTTGATGAATTTTATGATCGTGGAGTGAAATTACTTTTGACATCTCAAGATAGCATTATTGATATCTATCAAGGCGAAAAATTAGCTTTTGAAATTGAGCGTACTCGTTCACGTTTGTTAGAAATGCAGTCAGATGAATACTTGCATTCAGAACACCGACATATTGATGAAACTAAAACTTCTTAAAGAAGATAGAAATGAAAAGCGCTCTTAAATGGGCGCTTTTTTTACAACAAAAATAGATAAATTTAGCTAAATAATACTTTTTCACTGAGCAAAGTTTGATATAACTAAATACGCTTTAGAAAAAATAAGATAGTGAAATTTTTTGTCTGTTAACAAAAAGTCTAGTTTCAGTATCTTTAAATATTAAATAAATTGTTGGGAATCCTAGTTAGAATTTTAATATTTCCTATATAGAAAAGTTTATCTTTGTCAATAGTTTTGCAAGGGAAAATGCCCACTATTTAGGAATGTGATATTAGTATTCAGCTTAATTTAAATCGGTATACTAGGATTCTCTTGGTATAAAAAGTAGCAACTTCAGGAAAGACAATGACTGCACGTATTCAAAAAGGCAAGTTAGCGATTGCTAAAGAACTTTACGATTTTATCGAAAATGAAGCTTTACCAGGTTCTGGTTTAGATAGTGAAACTTACTGGAAGAACTTTGAGCAAGTTGTTGTCGATCTTAGCCCAAAAAATAAAGCATTATTGGCTAAGCGTGATGAATTACAAGCAAAAATTGATGAATGGCACCGTAACAATAAATTTGAATTAGGTGCTTATAAAGCGTTTTTAACTGAAATTGGTTATTTACTGCCAGAAGTTGAAGATTTCCAAATTAGCACTGAAAATGTGGATGAAGAAATTGCATTGTTAGCAGGACCGCAGTTGGTTGTACCTGTACGTAATGCACGTTATTGCTTAAATGCAGCAAACGCTCGTTGGGGTTCTTTGTATGATGCGCTATATGGCTTCGATGTAATTTCAGAAGAAGGTGGTGCCGAAAAAGGGAAAGGATATAACCCTGTACGCGGTGCAAAAGTTATTGAGTTTGCTAAAAACTTCTTAAATGAGGTTTTCCCGCTTGCCAATGGTTCACACGCAGATGCAACAAAATATGCAATTGAGCAAAATAAACTTGCTGTCACTCTGAAAGATGGTTCAAAAACAGGTTTAGCTCATGAAGCTCAATTCGTTGGTTTCAATGGTGAAGAAGCGAATCCGACAGAAGTTGTACTTTTAAGTAATGGTTTACACGTCATTATCGAAATTGATGCTTCTAGCCCAATTGGTCAAACTGATTTAGCTGATGTTAAAGACTTAACATTCGAAGCAGCCGTAACAACAATTCAGGACTTAGAAGATTCTGTTGCAGCAGTAGATGCTGAAGAAAAAGTTGAAGGCTACCGTAACTGGTTAGGTTTAATGAAGGGTACGCTTCAAGAATCTATCGAGAAGAATGGCAAAACGATTGTTCGTGATTTAAATAAAGACCGCGAAATTAAAAACTTAATTGGTGGTACTACAAAACTCCATGGCCGTTCACTTATGTTACTTCGTAACGTAGGTCACTTAATGACTAACCCAGCTATTTTGGTAGATGGGGAAGAAATTTTTGAAGGCATTATGGATGCATTAGTTACTCCATTGTTGTCAGTTGCGGACATTCGTAGTGAAAACGAAAACAAGAACTCTCGTAAAGGTTCTATGTATATTGTTAAGCCAAAAATGCATGGTCCAGAAGAAGTTGCGTTTGCTGTAGAGTTATTTGAACGTGCTGAACAGGCGATTGGGTTACCACCTAAATCGTTAAAAATCGGTATTATGGATGAAGAGCGCCGTACATCTGTAAACTTGAAGAACTGTATTGCTGCTGCAAAAGACCGTACTATCTTTATTAATACTGGTTTCATGGACCGTACTGGTGATGAAATTCATACTTCAATGGAAGCTGCACCAGTTGTACGTAAAGAAGCTGTAAAAATACAAAAATGGATCGCTGCTTACGAAAACCGTAACGTTGCAATTGGTTTGAAGTGTGGTTTACAAGGTAAAGCACAAATTGGTAAAGGCATGTGGCCAAAACCAGATAGTATGAAAGATATGTTGGCGACTAAGGCTGCGCATCCAAATGCGGGTGCGTCATGTGCTTGGGTTCCATCTCCAGCGGGTGCTGTGCTTCATGCAATGCATTACCATCAAGTTAATGTAAAAGCACGTCAAGATCAGTTAAAAGCTGAAGAAATGTTGTCTTTAGATGATTTGTTGACTCCACCATTTGCACCTGAAACAAATTGGTCAGCAGAAGAGATCAATAACGAACTTGAAAATAACTGCCAAGGTATTTTAGGTTACGTAGTTCGTTGGGTTGACTTAGGTGTGGGTTGTTCGAAAGTTCCAGACATTAACAACGTAGGCTTAATGGAAGACCGTGCAACATTACGTATTTCTTCTCAACACGTTGCGAACTGGTTGCGTCACGGCATTGTAACTCGTGAAGAAGTTGAAGAAGTGCTTAAACGCATGGCAAAAATTGTTGATGAGCAAAACGCAAATGACCCATTGTATAAGCCAATGGCAGCTAACTTTGAAACCAACATTGCTTTCCAAGCGGCTTCTGACCTCATCTTTAAAGGTTGTGAACAGCCTTCTGGTTATACTGAGCCGTTACTACACGCTGCTCGTTTAAAGTTAAAAGGTTATACAGGTGACTAATTTTTACCTGTCATAAAAAAAGCCTCTTCGGAGGCTTTTTTATTTGTAAGAATAAATCACATATATGACCTAATTATTACTCACAATTCCAATTTTACTGACACCTAAACGTTGAGCTGTAGCCATGACCATAGCTACATTTTTATATTCAGCCATTTGATCAGGTTTGAGTTTAATCTGGTCTTGATCTTTTTTGGCAACAACGCCTTGAAATAAAGTTTCTAGGGCCTTGCGGTCAGAAACTTGTTGGTTATTCCAAAATACTTTACCTGTTGCATCAATTCTTACATCAATCACTTCAGGCGGCTTTTCATTTGTTGGAGGTGGTGTGCCGTTTGGCAAATTAATATTGATCGCGTTATTTGGTGCAGGGATGGTAATAATGAACATAATAATAAGTACCAACATGACATCAATAAGAGGTGTCATGTTAACTTCTAACATCACATCGTCATCATTATTTGAACCGACATTCATACCCATAAAATTCTCCTTAATAATTACTGGGAGGCTGGTGGGGTAGTAACAAATGCAATTTTGCCAATACCAGCTTGTTTCGTCGTGCTAATAACCTGATCTATCGCCTCAAAATGAGTAAGCTGATCTCCACGAATATGAACTTCTGGCTGAGGCCTTTTTTGTGCAACTGCTTGAAGCTTTGATAGCAATATTTCTTTATTAGGCACATAGCTTTCATTCCAGAAAATATCTCCTTTCTTATTTACTGAAAGTTGAATATTTTCAGGAGTGGTTGCGTATGGAGTATTTTTTTCTTCTGGTAGTTTCACTGGAACCGTATGTGTAACTACCGGAATCGTAATTAGAAAAATAATAAGTAAAACCAACATGACATCAACGAGAGGCGTTGTGTTAATTGTGCCAATCATTTCGTCATCATCTTCAGAACCAACACTCATACCCATAATGTTTGCTCCTGATTATTTAATACTGCGGTTAACTGAATTATTGGTATTAATTTCTCCACTTAATAAAACAGCATGTAAGTCCGAACCAAATGAACGGACATTTTCCATAACGGCTTTATTACGACGAGTAAGCCAGTTGTAGCCAAGTACGGCAGGTACAGCGACCGCAAGCCCAATGGCTGTCATAATTAAAGCCTCACCGACAGGACCTGCAACTTTATCAATCGATGCCTGCCCCGAGATACCGATTGCTGTTAATGCATGATAGATTCCCCATACAGTCCCGAATAGACCAACGAACGGTGCTGTAGAACCTACTGTTGCTAAAAAGGCTAAACCGCCACCTAAATGATTTTGTATTTTTTCAATAGCCCGTTGAATTGAAATGCTCACCCATGTATTAAAATCAATGCGCTCAAGTAAAGAACCGCCGTGTGATTTAGTCGAATTAATTCCTTTTTCTGCAATAAAACGATATGCACTACTTTGTTCTAAATTATCAGCTGCATTATCTAGCGAGGTTGCTTCCCAAAAACTTTTTTCTGCCTCTTTACCTTGGCGTTTTACTTTTGCTTGCTGTAAAAATTTCGAGACAATGATGTACCACGTTCCAATCGACATCAGTACTAATATAAATAACGTAGATTTAGCAACTAAGTCACCTTCACGCCAAAGAGCTTCTAGGCCATATGGGTTTTTAACAGTTTCGCTTGTTGCTGGCTTGGGTGGTGGAGTTGGAGTTGCAGCATTTGAATTTGTTTCTGTAGTTGCTGTTGCAACAGGAGCATTATTCGTTTCTTCTGCCAAAACTGAGTTTAATGGAAGTAAAGAGCATGCTGCGATTAAACTTGCAGAAGCGAAACGTACTAGCGGTTGAGTTGATTTTTTCATCATATTATCTCCAATATTTTTAATTTCTTACTAATTTGATCGTTTATTCAATTACGAATGGATATTCAATTTCATACCAGTCTTGCTGAGGCACGCCGTCTTTCATTGCTGGTTTGAACGTACATAAGCTATAAGCTTTAGTTGCTGCCTTATCTAAGGTTTTGCTGCCACTTGATTTCTTGACTTTGGCGTCAATGACTTTGCCTGAAGTATCAACCAGAACACGTATGCGCACCGTCCCTTGCTCTTCATTCATCAGTGCTTCACGTGGATATTCAGGTTTTTCACAACCCGCGGAGCCTTCTGAAACACCACGAGTTGCGCCAGCTGGTTTAGGTGCAGGAGCAGCCGCTGCTGGAGCGGGTGCTGCAACTGGACTTGGCGATGGCGCACTAGGTGCAGCCGGAGCCGGAGTTGCAACTTTAGTTGGCTGAGCTACCGGAGTCGTTTTTTGTACCGGAGTTGCTACTTTCTCAACTTGTTTTGGCGGTTCAGGAGCCTTGGCAACTTTTTCTACCATTTTGGGTGGTTCTGGTGGCTTTTCCTTAGGTTTAGGCTCCTCTGGTTTTGGTGGAGGAGGCGGTTTTATATCCTGAATAATTTGTAATTCCACAGGTTTTTCTGCTGGTTTTTGAATATTGTTTGCTAAACCTGACATCAGAATATAGGCAACAAGAAGATGCAGAAAAAGCACTGCGGCAATACCAATAAGGCGTTTGGCAGATTTATTTTCTATGTCTGTAAAAGTCATGCCCATAGTTACTCCTGAAACTGTAGACAAACAATTTTTTGAAATCACTGTTTGCTAAGAATGAGTATTTGTTCTGCAAACTAACTTTTGAGGGTTATATTTGCAGAACAACCATTTAGAACTTATATGTACCTCGTACAAAATAAGTACGTCCTAAAGGATCTGCGTAACGTGGGTCATATCCCATTTGGAAGTTATCAATTACGTTAGAAGCAGGCGGGTCTTCATCAAAAATATTTTTAATGCCTGCTGTTAACTCTAGATTTTTAAAGCCTTTGTAAGTACCTGAAATATTGTAGGTTGTATAATCACTGACTCGATGGTTTTGATCATTCGCGTTTTGATCTTGATAACCGCGTGAGAAGTTTTGTTGTAGGTTTAAAGCCCAGTTTTCATAGTTCCAGTTTAGATTGGCTGTATGTTTCCAGCGCAAAATAATCGATTGATAATCTAAGCCGCTATATGACCCTGCAACACCTTTCCAGTCACCACCTGGTTCAGATTGATATTTGTAATCTGTTACATATGTCCCATCGATATTGAAACCAAATCGACCTGTGGCAGTCATTGGAGAAACCCAACTTAAGCCCACATCAAAACCAGACGTTTTAATACCACCTAAATTTTGTTGTGTAGTAATAATATAATTTAGTGAACCATCAGCATTACGGACAAATTTATCTGCATATTTCACCGGATCCGCAAAAATAGCAGCTTCCGATAGTGTGGCAATTTGCTTATCTACTTCTATGTTGAAGTAATCAAGAGTGAAGGCTAGATTTTTAACAGGTTCAAATACTAAGCCTGCTGTAAAAGACGTTGACTCTTCTGGTTTTAGACTTTTGTTCCCACCATTTTGGCGTTTGAACTGCATATTACAGTCACGTTCTTGTTTACCACCGGGTTGTACAACTCCACCAGAGCAAAGTGCTGGGTCGTCATATGTTCCACCTGTATTTGTTACTGAGTTTGGCCCATCAACTTCCCAAAGTGTAGGTGCTCTGAAACCTGTACTATAAGTTGTACGGAACATTAATTGTTTAATTGGTTCCCAACGAAGTGCAAACTTCGGATTAAATGTATTACCAAAATCACTGTAATCATCATAACGGGCAGCAATTTGAGCTTCTAAAGTTTTGTGCAGTGGAATATGAAACTCGGTAAACACCGACTTAATATTACGATCGCCTTTATTTTCTGGTTCGTTCGGATCACTACCAGTACTTGGAGCTAGTCGAGCAACATCTGCAATTACTTTTGAAGTCCAATCTTCATAACGATAGCTTGCCCCAACGGCGAATCCGACATCACCTGCTGGTAGTTTAAATATAGGTCGACTTGCAGTGAAATCCACAGTGGTCGTATCTAGGTTGGCTTTTAAATATTTGCCTTTAACACCTAGCTGGTCCCATACACCGGCATCTTCAGGGTTCTGAGGTCCGAATGGATTTAAGGTGCCATTGTTTAAAGCTTCTTGAGTTTTGTCATAGTTCAAATAGCCACTTAAGATTGCATCGGAAGCACTACTATGTGCATATGTAACCCCTGAATTAATATCCCAACCATGCGTTTCACCTTCAATACCAGCAAATAATCTATGTGATTGATTAATACTGTTACTTATACGATTGCCAGCTTGTGAACGTAAGTAAAGATCAAGAGGGCCTGATGCACCAGCAAGTGCAGGGGTTATGCCATTTCCTGGATAATATTTACTGTTAGGGTCTAGGCTTAAATCAAAAAATACGTCTGGTGCGACTGAAGTGGTGACCTCATTTCTTGCATATAAATATTCAGCAATCGCATTAAAGTTATCATTAAGTTTAAAAGTGGCACGGCCCATTACAGAAATATCTTCTGTTTTTGGAACAATTCCAATGACAGCTTGGCTGTTATATCTACATGTTTTCCCATCAGGACTGCTTACTAGAGGGTCATTGCCACAACCTGTGGATGCATAAGGATTACCTAAACCAGGAACATTCGCAGGGAATGAACCACTACTGGTTTTATTGACGCCTAATTCAGGTAGTATGCCTCCGCGTCGACTAACCTTGCGATCTTTGGCCAGAACGTCATCGCCTTTTCGATAGTCGACAACGCCAAAAACGTTATAGCCATTTTCATCTAAATCACCAAAGCCGCCAAAGATACTGTAGTCTTGTTGGCCACCACCTTTTTCCTCGGGTTTTTGATATCCGGCGGTTAAGTTAAGACCCGTAAACTGCTTTTTAGTAATGAAGTTGATAACCCCACCGATCGCATCTGTTCCGTAAATGGAAGAAGCGCCATCACGTAAAACTTCAATACGATCTAACATAGCGAGTGGAATAATATTTAAATTTGTCACGCCACTATCGTATGCATTTGCAGCCAATCGACGACCATTCAGCAAAATAAGTGTCTTATTTGCACCTAAAGCTCTCAGGTTTGCTGCTGACCCTACAGTTTTACTCGTACCCACGTTATTTGCAGTTACAAAGTTCGATTGGTTTGCACTAATCTTAGCCAAGGCTTCTTCAGTTGTGGTTACCCCTTGTTTTAAAATTTCATCAACTTTTACAACGGTAATGGGCGACGCGCTTTGTGCTGCAACTCCTTTAATGGATGAACCTGTCACAGCAACTTTTACCACTTTTGCAGGTTTATCTTCATTGGTGGATTGTTCTGTTTCTGCCGCTTGTGCCAGGGTAAAGCACATCATGCTTAAACTAAGGGTACTTAATTTAAGTATTGTTTTGCCGACCATGCGGGTTACCTGAGATCGAACATTGTATTTTTTTTTCATCTTGGATTTGATCCCTTTTTGTTGTAGTTAGCGATATTGCTGAAAAGTGTTTAAGCAAAGCAAGTGCCAACTATATAATTTTCTTGTTTTAGTTTATGCAAAATATTGATATATATTGATTTTATTATGTTTGAGGCACTAATTAAGTAAATATAGAGGAGTAAATTATTTTTCCATTTGGGAAAAATCAACAGGGTGGCTAAAAGTTTCAAATTTATTTGTATAAAAAATATACATTGTTGGATTGTTCATGTATTTGACAAGTAGTTTTGTATTTTTTTAGAACATTTTTAAAATGTAATTTTATACTGTAACATTTCTTGTTATTTAATATTTTCTTATATAAAACAAATTGATATGCTTGCATTTGGTATAAATAACCTAAATTTTTTCTGTATCATAATGAAACATGTGTGACTTTTAATTGTGCATTGTTGTTTAATAGTGAATAAGATATATCAATATAATATTTGGCATAAACTTACTTTTATTTATATAGTCCAAGTAGTTTTAAGTGCCTAATAAAAATGTAAATTTTAAATACTTTTATATAAATCATTATTGATAATAAAAGATGGCATGAAATTCGCTTTGTATTAAAGAGTTATAAGGCTCTTGTTTTATTGAAGTGTTTTCCATTTGGTCAAAATGTTAATTAAGTAGGTATGAACTTGAAATTAAAAATTTTTAAGCTCGCCATTTTTAGTATGGCCATAACATCTGTTTCTTACGCCGTAGCCAAAACACCTGCACAACCAGACAAGATATTGCATGTTGCCTACGAGGCACCTGATGATGGTTTTGATATGGTCAAAACCACCAATTTTTATAGTGCGAGTATTGCAGAAGCTATTTTTGAGCCTTTACTAAAATATGATTATTTAGCTCGTCCATTACAATTGGTGCCTTATACTGCTGAAAGTATGCCTAAGGTTGAACAAGACGGCAAAGTTTATATATTTAAAATTAAGCCCGGTATTTATTTTACTGCGGACCCGGCTTTTAAAGGCACACATCGCGAGCTTGTGGCAGAAGACTATGTATATGCAATTAAACGGATTCTAGACCCTAAAAACAGAGCACCTTCTGTTTCTTTTCTTGATGGCAAATTAGTTGGAGCTGATGCAGTTGTAGCTCAAGCAAAGAAAACTGGAAAATTTGATTATGCTACGCCAATTGCAGGGCTTAAATCGATTGATCGATATACTCTACAATTCACTTTAACACGGCAAGACTTTAATTTTCCTTATATTCTTGCCTATATTACATTTGGGGCCGTTGCTAAAGAGGTGGTTGATTATTACGGTGACCGTATTGGTATGCATCCAGTTGGTACCGGACCTTACATGTTGAGTAAATATGTACCGAGAAGTAAAGTCGAGCTGATTGCAAATCCTGATTATCGGGGTTTTGTCTGGAATTTTAAATCGACAGGAACTGCTTGGGATGACCAACTTGTTAAGGAAATGAGCGGTAAGAATATGCCACAAGTTGGCAAGGTGGTGGTCAGTATTATTGAAGAAGAGCAATCGCGTTGGTTAGCTTTTCAGTCAGGACAGTTAGATTTCGATCGACTTACTGCGAATGCGGTTCCTCAAGCTTTAGATGGAAACCAGCTTAAACTCTCTTTTCAGAAAAAGGGGATTAAGCATTATCCAAATAAGGAACCCGAAATTACCTATACCATGATGAATATGCGGGATCCAGTCATTGGTGGTTTTAGTCCAGAAAAAATTGCGCTTCGTCGAGCAATCACTTTGGCCTATGACCAAAAAGAAAGCATAAAACAGGCATATAAAGGTCAGGCTGTTAGAGCAGAAATGTTTATACCTGAAGGTGTAAATGGGTATAACCCGAAGTATAAAAGTAGCGTAGGATATAATCCGCTGTTAGCAAATAAACTACTTGATTATTATGGTTATAAAAAAGGTGCTGATGGCTATCGGACCTTACCAAATGGCAAATCTTTAGTTTTAAAAATTAATAATGAGAATAGCTCAGCATCCGTTATTCACTCGGAACTCTGGAAAAAAAATCTGGATGCAATAGGCATTCGTGCTGACTTTAAAGTAAGTAATTTTGCAGATAACTTAAAAGCCGCAACTCAATGTAAATATATGATGTGGAGTGGAGCATGGATTGCTGACTATCCTGAAGGAGATAATTTTGCACAATTACTATATGGTCCAAATGCTGGACAGGGAAACCATGCCTGTTATCAGTCTAAAACTTATGATGCTCTCTATACTCAGGCCATTCATTTACCACCGCAACAACGTCTACCATATTATGAAAAGCTCAATCGCCAGATTGAAGCTGACAATCCTTGGATTATTCATGTAACTCGAATTCGTAATTGGTTGATACGGCCACAAGTTCAGGGTTTTAAACCTCACCCGATGATGAATACAAACTGGCAATATCTTGATATTACCCCTATTAAAAAATAATTTTAGATAAAGATCATCATGACTGAAAATTTAAAACAAAAGCTCAAACATTGTAGTATCGGTCTATTGGTTGCCAGTATGGCATTGACGGGTGCCACGACTATTTTTGCCAAAAGCCCAGCCGATCCAAATAAAGTTTTACATTATACGTTCCCAACAGCTGAAACAGGTTTCGACCCAGCTTATATCCATGACTTATATTCGGCACATGTAACCACTTCGATATTTGAAACTTTATATACCTATGACTATTTAGCAAGGCCAGCAAAGCTTATTCCCCAGATCGCAACCACTATGCCAGAAATGAGTGCAGATGGTCTGACTTATACTATTCACATTAAAAAAGGTATTTATTTTACGCCGGACCCTGTTTTTAAAGGTAAACCTAGAGAGTTAACGGCTTACGATTATGCGTACTCTTTTAAGCGGTTATTGGACCCGAATTTACGTTCGCCAAATAGCTGGTTGTTGGAGAACAAAATTGAAGGTATGGATGCGTTAGTACAATCAGCCAGTAAAACAGGAAAGTTTAACTACGATCAAAGTGTGAGTGGTTTACAAACACCTGATAAGTACACCTTGGTTATTCGGTTAGTGAAGCCTGATTATAACTTTCCTTTATTACTAGCACATGACCCTACAGGGGCTGTAGCGCGTGAAGTTATCGAAAAATATAAAGATAAATCTGGCTTTGTGATGGGGCATCCAGTAGGGACAGGACCTTATATGCTCAGTAAGTGGGTGCCTGCTTCGCGTATTGTTTTAAAAGCGAATCCTGATTATCGCGGTTTTACTTGGAATTTTGTAGCCAGTAGTGCTGAGGACCAAGCGATTGTGAAACGCCTCAAAGGTAAACAAATGCCTCAAATCGGCACAATTGATATTCAGGTAATGGAAGAAAACCAGTCACGATGGTTAGCATTCCAACGTGGTGAAGTTGATATTATTCAACTTGAAGGGCAATTAGTCTCGAAAGCCATTAAAGATGGCAAGTTAAGACCTGAACTTGCAAAAGATGGCGTGCATTTATCCCGTATTGTTGATCCGGAAATTAGTTACAACTATTGGAACCTTAAGAATCCTCTTGTTGGAGGAATGAGTAAAGAGAAAATCGCTTTACGCCGTGCAATTGCAATGTCTCGTTCAATAGATCAAGAAATTAAATTAGTACGTAATAGTGATGCTGAGCGTCTACATTTTCCAGTACCGCCAGGTGTAGTGGGGGCTGACCCGCAATATAGAAGCAGTACCCCATATTCGGTAAAAGCAGCAAATCTATTATTAGATAAATATAACTACAAAAAAGATGCATCAGGATGGCGTACACAACCAAATGGCAAGCCTCTGGTCATTGAATATATGGCGCGTAATGACAGTATTGGTCAGCAAAGCGCTGAGCTTTGGAAAAAGAACTTTGACAGTTTGAATATCCGTATGGTGTACAAGCCTATGCTTTTTTCAGATCTCATTCGGGCGCAAAAACAGTGTGACGGAATGTTTGGTTCTTCTGCATGGATTGCCGATTATCCAGATGGGGATAATTTTATGCAGAATTTTTATGGCCCCAATACTCATATGACCAACTGGTCTTGCGGTTCAATACCAGAGTTTGATCAATTATACCGTCAGTCTCAACAGGTTAAGCCAGGCCCAGAACGCGACGTGATTTATCGAAAAATGACACGTTTGTTAGAAGTGTATATGCCAGTGCAAGTGTTGTATGCACGTTATAGAAATATGTTGGCTCAACCAAGAATTATTGGATATAAGAAGCATCCGATTTTACATGCCGAATGGATGTACTTCGATATTGATACAAATATTAAATCTAATCATTAAATGAAAAATCTGGAGATATGATGAAAAATAAAACACTAAAAATGACAACACTATGTATGTTAGCTATAGGCCTAAATCAGTATGCTTCAGCTGAAACAACGCGTGCTACATTGCCGCTACTGAATGTAAAACAGCTTCCAGCATGGTGCGATTCTAATTTAAAAAAAATTCAGCAAGAGATTTTAAGTTTTGAAAAAATGCCTGTTAAAACCGATGCAGCAGCAGCTCCAATATTGGCAAAATGGGATAAAATTTTTGCTCACCTTGAAGATTTTTCAGGCCCAATAGGTCTATATAGTAATGTAGACCCAGATGCAAAATTACGTAAAGCGGCAGAAGACTGTGAAATCAAGATTAATCAGTTTCATACTGATATATTTCAAAATTCAAAATTATATAACGTAATTAAGAATACAAAAGCCACAGATCCGATAGATAAAAAATACCGTCAGGATATTCTTGATCAGTTTGAAGACACAGGGGTTCAATTAGAACCAACAAAACGTGCAAGAATGAAGGCCATTCTAGATGAGTTGACTAAACTCGAACAAGACTATGCCCGTAATGTTCGCGATAATCCTGAAAAACTTGAATTTACTCCAGCCGAAATGAAAGGGTTACCAGAAAGCTATATTTCTGGGTTAAAGAAAAATGCGAAAGGAAATTATTTATTAGGCTTTGAATATCCTGAATATCGCCCATTTATGGAATTGGCGGATAATGATGATGCTCGGAAACGCTATCAAATCGCATTTACCCGTCGTGGTACTGAGCAAAATTTAAAGCTACTTAAACAGGCTATTGATTTACGTTTTGAACTCGCCCAGCTATTTGGAAAATCGAGTTATGCCGATTGGACTTTAAAAGATCGTATGGCTAAAACACCTGAAGCTGTGAATCAGTTCTTGGCAGAAGTACAAAAGACAGTGGCGCCGCTTGAACGTAAAGAAGTTGAAGAATTACGAACTTTCAAAGCACAAACTTTAAAAACTCCCTTAGATAAAACTGAAATTACACGTTGGAGTGAAGCTTACTGGAGTGAAAAACTTCGAAAGAGTAAATATCAGATTGATCAAGAGAAACTTCGCGACTATTTTCCGACTTTAGCTTCTCAAAAATGGTTATTTGCCATCTCATCTGACCTTTATGGTATTGATTTTAGACCTGTCAAAGTCAAAGCATGGCAAGATGAAGTCGAATATTATGATGTAGTGGATAAAAAGACCGGAAAACTTCTGGGTGGCCTATATATGGATAAATTTCCTCGCGAAGGAAAATATGGTCATGCCGCAGTTTGGGGAGTGTATGGTGGCAGCAGTTTAACCAACAGGTTACCTGTTTCTGTGTTGGTCACGAACTTTAACCGTAAAGGTTTAAATAGTGATGAGCTGGAAACATTTGTTCATGAGTTTGGTCATGCCTTGCATGGTATTTTGTCAAATACACGCTATGCCAGTCAGTCTGGAACATCTGTAGAACGTGATTTTGTTGAAGCACCATCTCAAATGTATGAAGAATGGGCGCGTCGTAAAGAAACATTATCTAAAGTCGCTGACTATTGTAGTCCGGCTTGTCCACGTGTTGATGATGAGCTAATTGGTCGTTTAAAAGCAGTTCATAACTATGGGCGTGGTTTGCGTTATGCACGTCAGACACTCTATGCACAGTACGATATGGCGCTCCATACAGCAGATGCATTAAAAGTTCAGCCTTTGGAAACTTGGCAAAAAATGGAAGCTGCTACGGCATTAGGCTATGTACCAACGACTGAGTTTCCGGGGCAGTTTGGACATTTGATGGGAGGTTACCAAGCAGGCTATTACGGCTATATGTGGTCAGAGGTTCTGGCTTTAGACATGCTTTCAGCTTATGGCGATAACCTAAATAATCCGCAGGTAGGGCAACGTTACCGTCAAACAATTTTATCGCAAGGTAGTCAAAAACCGGCAGCTGAGTTGGTTAAAGATTTCCTTGGTCGTGAGCCTGACAATAAAGCGTTCTTTAATGAAATTACCGGACAACGGGTTAAATAGGAATTATCACTATGCTGGCATATGTTATTCGGCGTTTATGGCAGATGATTCCCACCATGTTGGGCGTAGTTTTGCTTATTTTTATTTTATTTAATTGGGTTGGTGGAGATCCTGCCTATATTCTGGCAGGGAAAATGTCTAACCCTGAGCAGATTGAAAACATCCGCAAACAGCTAGGTGTTGATCAGCCTTACTATGTTCAACTCTGGATTTTTATAAAGCAAATTCTCACTTTTGATTACGGTGCGAGTTGGAGTACTGGTGAGCCAGTTTCACAAATTCTTTTAACCCGTTTGGGACCATCTCTAACACTTTTAATTCCACTCACTATTTTACAAACTGTTATTTCAATTATCCTGGCTTTAGCAGTAGCGGCGGTACGAGGTTCTTTAACCGATCGCATGGTAATGATGCTGTGCACAATTGGCATGTCGATCAGTATTTTGGTTTATATCATTGTTTTCCAATATGTGTTGGCTTATCAGCTAAGCTGGTTTCCTGTACAGGGATGGAGCGATAACTTTAGCGATAATTTATTTAAATTTGCACTACTGCCAATTTTAATCATGCTGGTTGTGAGTATTGCACCGACCTTACGTTTGTATCGCAGTTTTGTACTTGATGAAATTAATCAGGACTATGTTCGAACAGCACGCGCTAAAGGTGTAAGTGAAAGTCGAATTTTAGGTGTACATGTACTGCGTAACGCTTCAATTCCCATTATTACTGATGTGATGTCAACTTTACCTGCTTTACTGATAGGCGCATTTTTAATTGAACGTTTTTTTGGTATTCCGGGTATTGGTCGTGAAGTCATCATCGCTGTTGAGCGAAGTGATTTTCCAGTCATTAAAGCTATTACCGTATACATTGCAGCGGCAACCATGATCTTTAACCTGATTGCCGACTTGGTCTACAAAGTGGTTGATCCACGTGTACAGTTGAAGTAGGTGGGCTATGCTGAGTGTTTTATCAAAAAGAAAAGAAGAAACCAATGCAGTACCTGCTTCTTCAGGTCTATGGAAACTTGCGATGCGCCGCCTTCGGGCCGACAAGATCGCAATGTCATCACTAGTGATCGTATTGTTTTATTTTATTATCTTGGTTCTATCAATGACTGGTGTAATTGCATCGGACTGGAATAAAGAAGTCGCTGTAAGTTATGCACCGCCTACATTTATAGGCGCAGATAAATCTACAGGGTCGGCACAAAACACAAACATTGTAGAGCAGGAGTTACCGGAAAATCCGGTAGACCCTTTAAAAGATGTCATCAAAGAACTGAATGCACAGATTAAACAAAGTAAAAGTTCAGCGGGCGCGATTGATTACTATGGCGTAGTTGATCCATTAGCTGATGATATGAAAGCAATTGATCAGCAACTTGGCGGGCATTTATTAGACCAGCAAGTGCAACTTAAAAGTACACTTGTGTTTGGTGCTGATAAGTGGGGACAAGATGTTTTAAAGAAAACAATTAAGGGGGCTGAAACTTCAATTATTGTTGGAGTCATCTCTGCTTTACTTGCAGTAGTTATTGGTACGTTATTAGGTGCAATTTCAGGATATTTTGGCGGTTGGGTGGATGATATTCTCAACTGGTTCTATAACATTTTTACCTCAATTCCATATTTATTATTGGTGCTTGCTATTGCTGCCGTACTTCAACAGAAAGGCATTTTATCTATTGTTTTGATTTTGGGTTTAACGGGTTGGACGGGAGTTTACCGACTCATTCGTGCCGAGTATATGAAGCATACCGCACGGGAGTATGTACTTGCTGCCAAGGCAATTGGCGTTGGACATTTCCGCCGTATGTTTATTCATATTTTTCCAAACGTCAGTCATATTGCTTTGGTACAAATGTCGATTTTGGTGGTTTCTTTTATTAAATCTGAAGTCATTTTAAGTTTCTTGGGTTTTGGTGTACCTGTAGGCGTGGTGTCTTGGGGCAGCATGTTAAACGAAGCACAAAGTGAACTTCTTTTAGGTAAATGGTGGCAGCTTGTTGCAGCCTCTGTTGCGATGGCTGTTTTGGTGACCGCATTTTCAATGTTTACTGATGCACTTCGTGATGCATTAGATCCAAAACTAAAATAAGAGGAAGACCAGATGAAAGCACAAGAACAGAATAATAGCCCTTTACTTCATGTAAAAAATTTGCGTGTAAGCTTTAAAGCTGAAAACAGGCAATATATTGAAACTGTAAAGGGAATCTCGTTTGATATTCCCGCTAATACAACTGTTGCTTTGGTTGGCGAGTCAGGGAGTGGTAAATCGGTCACCTCATTGGCGACTATGGGATTGTTACCAGTCGGACAAAGTAAAATTGATGAGCAAAGTAAAATTATTTTTGAAGGTAAAGATTTACTAAGTTTATCGCGTACAGAGATGCGTAAAATTTGTGGTAAAGATATTGCGATGATCTTTCAGGAACCAATGTCATCATTAAATCCTGTTTTTACCGTGGGTGACCAAATCGCTGAAGTGCTACGTCTACATATGGGCATGAAACGTAAACAAGCACGACAACGCGTTTTAGAATTACTTAAAGAGGTGGGTATTCCATCACCTGAAATGAAGATCGATGCATATCCGAATCAGCTTTCAGGTGGACAGCAGCAACGTGTCATGATTGCGATGGCGATTGCTTGTGAACCTAAGTTACTCATTGCTGATGAACCTACTACGGCACTCGATGTCACAATTCAGAAGCAGATTATTGATTTGCTGGAGTCGTTACGCCAGCGTCGCCAAATGTCGATGCTTTTTATTACGCATGATCTTGCTTTGGTTGGTGAAATTGCCGATAAGGTCATTGTCATGCGTCATGGGGAAATTAGAGAACAGGGCGAGGCTGAGCAGGTTTTAGAGCAGCCTAAAGATGTCTATACCCGTGCTTTACTTTATTGTCGTCCGCAAATTTCACAGCGACCTTATCGCTTGCCTGTTACCAGCGATTTTATGCGTCAAGAAGATCAGGTTCTGGTTGAAACAGTTTTTGATGTATCAGAAATTCCACAGCGTAAAAGGGGGTTGACTGGAAGTGAGCCAATTATTTTAGAAGTAAAAGATCTGAAAAAATGCTTTTATAGTCGTAAGGGATTATTCGGTAAAGAAGAGTTTCAAGCAGTCAAAGGTGTTTCTTTTAAGCTCGCAAAAGGAAAAACTTTAGGTCTGGTTGGAGAGTCAGGTTCTGGTAAAACCACTGTAGGCTTATTACTTATGCGCTTACATCAAGCTTCAGGTGGGCAAGCTTTAATTGAAGGTAAAGACATTCTGACATTAAGTGAAAAAGAATTTACTAAGTATCAACGGAAAATCCAGATTATTTTTCAAAATCCGTATGCTTCTCTTAATCCACGCTTTACCATTGGACAGATTCTTTTGGAACCTATGCAAATTCATAACATTGGTAAAGATGATGCTGAGCGTAAGCAAATTGCACTTGAGCTTTTAGAACGTGTAAATTTACCCGAACAAGCCTATTACCGTTATCCGCATGAGTTTTCAGGAGGACAACGCCAACGTATAGCGATAGCGCGTTGTTTAACTCTGAAACCTGAAATTTTAATATGTGATGAATCAGTTTCTGCGCTTGATGTTTCTGTTCAGGCTCAAGTACTTAATCTATTGCAAGATTTACAAGATGAGTTCGGTTTAAGTTATATCTTTATCTCGCATGATTTATCTGTAGTTAAATATATTTCTGACCAGGTGATGGTGATGAATCACGGTGAAGTAGTTGAAATTGCAAATTCAGATGAGCTTTATGCCCATCCGCAACATGATTATACCAAACGTCTTTTACAAGCCATTCCACAGGGTATCCATCACGCATTGTAAACGTAAAGTTATGTCGTTGAAGGCACTGAAAGGTGCCTTTTTATTTGGTTTCTAAGAAAGATTCTTTTAAAATAAGATATATAAAATATTGTTTTAGCCCTTACTATGTGTGCCAATTTTAGACCTCTTACTCTTGTTCAATTGCAGCAACTCCAATTGCCTGAGGTGGGCTTTAGCTATGCAGAAGAGGTTTATCCTGCGGGAACAACGCCACTATTATTCAAATCATCACAAGGTCTTGAGTGGCGAGAAGTGATGTTCGGTTTAGTTCCTAAATGGGCTGAAGATACGAATATTGCTAAACACACTTACAATGCTCGTCATGAAACGATTTTCCAGAAACCGAGTTTTCAAGAATCAGCTCTTAAATGTAAATTCGGTGTGATTCCAGTGACTGAGTTCTATGAAAGCAAATATATCAATGATAAACCTGAGCGGTGGGGTGTACGCCGTAAAGATGGTCAGGCTTTTTTTATTGCGGCTATTTATGAAATCTGCAAAATGAATGAAGACATTGTCCGTTCTGCAAGTATGCTAACCATGGATGCCATAGACCATCCCATGATGAAAGATTTTCATGAACCGGGCGATGTGAAACGATCAGTGATTGTAATTCCTCATGACCGATTAGAAGAATGGCTGAGTTTGGAAACACCAGACATCTCAAGTTTTATTGAGGGCTTTCCTGTCGAAGAGTTTGAATGTTCTCATGTACCAAAAGAAAAAGTGATAAAACCTACACCACAGCTAAGCATGTTTGACTGACATAAATAAAATCAAAATGAGGTTATTGATGTCAAATCTGAATCAATAACCTATGTCGCTTATTCAATAGTTTTACTTAATGTTTGCACTTGAGAATCTTGAGCTAGGTAGCTCAACTCAATTGGTGAAATAACAAAAGTTGTATTATCTGATGTCTGTTTAAATACAAAGCCATATTCAAAAGACTGGCTATTTTTACTTGGTAACCAGAATAGATAAGGACATCCAGTGTAACTTCCATCCCATCCCATTTCTCTTGCCAGTGCTAGAGCTGTATCAGATTTAGCAATGATTTCTTTCAGAGACTCTTTATCTCTTGTTGAAACATCACCATCATCATCTGCAAATGTTTGTAGGAACTCATTTAAGGGAGTGAGTTCTTCCCAGTTATGTTCTATTGTCGAGAAATGATATCCATATAGCATCATGTGCACTTTCTTCCATCTTGTTATTGTGAGATTGAACATAACAAGAAATACATGAAAAAGAAATGGATGAATCTGATTTAAGTTGTTTATTTTTCATAACTTATAGATTGCTTTATGTAAGGAATAAAGTTTTTTTAATCTCATAATTATTCATATTTACTATATAGCGCGCATAGAAAGCAGCGATCACCTCATGGTTAAGATAAATTACTATTTTAGTAAATCAAACTGTTGGCGAATACTGAATTGTTCATAATTCACCTATAATAGAAATGAAACTATGTAGAGCATATTTATGTTTATAACAACTACGCGCCCACAAGATGACTTGATTAATCAGCTTCTTCCAGTTTTGGAACAAGCGAGCCAAATTTTATTAGAAGAATATCAAAACTATTCTGCGGGTTATGAGTTTACTATTCACGAAAAACACGATGATTCACCAGTAACTCAAGCAGATTTAAAAGTGAACCTTTTCTTATTAAAACATTTGGCAGAGATTACTCCAGACCTGCCGGTTTTGTCTGAAGAAAGTGATTATAGTGCCCGGCATGACTGGTCATCATGCTGGATGTTGGATCCTCTTGATGGAACTAAAGAATTTATCCATGAGCGTGATGAGTTTACGATAAACCTAAGTTTGATTAAGGGTAAAGAAACGATCTTTTCAGTTATTGCTGTGCCATGCGAACAAGTTATGTATTTGGGCTACCTAAACGATTTACCTTTTAAATATAGTTTTACTCAAAAACAATGGTACCAATATCAAATTCCCTCAGCTTTGCTGGATGCACCTATACAAATAGGACTTAGTCACGGCAGTAAAAATCCGAAATACCAAAAATTTATTCAACCGATTGAAGAAAAACATAGCATTATTCGACGAGAAGCTGGAAGCGCCTACAAATTCTGCATGATGTTGGAAGGTGAAATAGATATTTATCCACGATTTCATCCAACGTCTGAATGGGATACAAGTTCGGGTCAAGGGCTGTTAGAGAGTATAGGTGGTGGGTTACTTACTTTAGATGGTAAGCCTTTTGAATATAATCAAAGACACACGGTTCTAAATAAGGGCTTTATCGCATTTCGTGATCAGCAAAGCAAAAAAATAGCATTTGAAGCGCTAGCTCAATCCGGTGTTATGGATTGAGAGTTATGCCAGACATGCTATAGTGGCAAAATATTGAAAGAAGATGACAAGATAAAAATGGCACTCGATTTATTGCCTAAAAGTATGTTCGAAGCAATTGATTTATTGCCTAGTGCTTCAACCCCTGTAACGCTATTTACGCGCCATTCTTTAAGAGAGCTCGTAAATGGACAAGGCTTGGCTGGCTATGACTTACAACTCACTCCTCAAGGGCGTGAGTTAGCTCAAGCATGGGGAAGCTATTTAATAAAAAATACGGATCGTGTTATTCAGCACTGTATTTCTAGTCCAATTCAACGATGTGTCGATACGGCTGCGCTAATGATTGAAGGGGCTGATGATGTAAGCCCTGAGCCAAATACACATACGATTGAAATTATTGAGCAAGGGTTACTCGTTGAACCCGGAAGTTTCGTACTCGATATACAACAAGCCGCACCTTATTTTAGAGAGCAAGGGGCATTGGGTTTTATTAATAGTTTTGTAAATAATGCATTGCCTGGTATGAAACACCCAATTACAGGCGTTCTAGATGTATTGGAGCTTATTTACCAGACCCATCCTAAGACACAAGGTGGTTTAAGTTTAGCTGTCAGTCATGACACGATTATTGCAGCCATTGTCGCCGTAATTTCGGGTAATAATCAAATACAAAAAGAAGATTGGCCAGAAATGATGGAAGGACTATTTGTCTGGTTTGAGGGGGCAGAGTTTCCAAATTGTAAATTAAAATGGATTTGGAGAGGAAAGGCCTACGAGCTAGATGTAGCCAAATTTCATAAAGTGCTATAAGCTCAAAAACGATAGATAATAAAAAAAGCCCAATAGGGCTTTTTTTACATGCTTCAATTAGTTAGCTAATGCTTTAACTTGAGCATTTAAACGGCTCTTATGACGAGCAGCTTTATTTTTGTGGATGATGCCTTTATCAGCCATACGGTCGATTACAGGAACAGCTTTGTTATAAGCTTCTGTAGCAACAGCATGATCACCACCAGCAATTGCACTTAAAGTACGTTTGATGTATGTACGAACCATAGAACGCAAGCTTGCGTTGTGTTTACGTGCAGTAACGTTTTGACGCGCACGTTTTTTAGCTTGAGCAGAGTTTGCCACTCTTGCACTCCTTGAAAATAAGTTGGTCTGGGCGGGCTGTGGTCAATCCAGTAAACTGGTGTAACCATCACCAGCCCGTAAACAAGTGCCATATTGTGATGAATAGACACCGTGAAGTCAAGCCTTGAGAACGTTTTAAGCTGTTTTAGGGGCTGTTAAAACGGTAAGAAAAGGTTAAATTTAAAACAAAGCTAAAGAGGGTTGGATAAAAAATGACAGTAACTAAGAAAAAAGCAATTGTGATCGGTGCAACGGGACTGGTAGGGTTAGCGCTTGTAGAACGGTTACAGCAGGCTCCTGAATTTGAAGCTATTACAGTCGTGGTCAGAAAAGAATCTCAAATATTTAATACATATGAAAAAGTTACACAATTGGTTGTAGATGATTTATTGATGCTAAATGATGAAGATGTAAATGATCATACTCATGCATTTAGCTGTCTGGGCACAACGTTAAAAGTGGCTGGCTCAAAGCAAGCTTTTTACGCGGTAGACTATGAAATTAATGCCCATTTTGCAGATCTGATACAGGATAAGCATATTCACTTGTTGTTAGTGAGTGCTCTTGGCGCAAATGCAAATTCACCCATTTTCTATAATAAGGTGAAAGGACAGTTGGAAGATTATATCCAGAGTTTGGGAATTGAAAAGTTATCTATTTTTAGACCATCTTTACTGATTGGTAAACGCAGTGATGTACGCTTTCTTGAAGACTTAGGACAAAGTCTTTTTAAATTTATTGAGAATAAATTACAAAAACCATTCAAATATAAGCCTATAACAGCGGAGCAATTGGCTCATACGATGGTCGTAGCGGCGCTAACGCAAATTGAAGCATTCAAACGATATGATAATCTGAGCATACAGAAAACTCGATAAGGGAGAATAGAAGTGTCGACAGTACCATTTGTAACATGTGATTTATTAGATGATAACCCTGAAAAAGACTTACAAGTTGTAATTCCCTCAATGGATGGAAAGTTCTTTCAAAGCTATGGAGCACGTAAAACTTTTGGGGGGCAGATCGTAACAGTAAAGTGTTTTGAAGATAACTCGTGCGTAAAAGAGTTATTGGCGACAGATGGGACAGATAAAGTATTAGTTGTAGATGGCGGTGCATCTATGCGCTGTGCACTCATGGGTGACATGATTGCGGAGTCGGCAGTTAAAAACAACTGGAATGGTGTCGTAATTTATGGCTGTGTACGGGATGTTGATGCACTTGCAACTTTAGATTTGGGAGTACATGCATTGGCTGCAATTCCGCAAAAAAGTAATCGTAAAGGCATTGGCGAAGTAGGCACCACTTTGTATTTTGGTGGTGTCACAATTCAATCGGGCGATTTTATCTATGTTGATAATAATGGAATTGTGATTTCAAAAGAAAAATTAGTTTAATCACACTCTATAGAGGATTGCAGGATGGTGAACCATCAAATTAAAGTATTACAGGCAGTTGTATCTGCAATTGCTGGAGGGGGTAGAGGTGTAACAGGTACGGCTTTTCCTCAGCAACCTGTAAAAGCTTTGAAGCTATATGAATTTGAGGGTTCACCATTTTGTCGTCGCGTTCGCGAAGTCATTACACTTTTAAATTTGGATGTCGAAATTTATCCATGCCCTAAAGGTGGGTTGAAGTATCGCTCTATTGTTAAAGAGACTGGTGGTAAATTACAGTTTCCTTTTCTAATTGATGAAAATACTGGCGATAAGCTATACGAATCGCAAGAAATTATTCATCATTTATTTAAACATTACGGTAAGACCGGAAAGACACCTCTGAAATTTTCGAGTTATCCGAACGTCCCTTATGTTGCATTTGCTGGAACGATATTAAATGGTGCTCGGGGCGTCTGGATAAATAAAAAAATCATTAATAGAGCTGCACCTGAGCAAAAGCTTGAGTTATGGAGTTTTGAAGCAAGCCCTTATTCACGAATAGTAAGAGGCTTACTCTGTGAACTTGAGCTTCCTTATATTCTGCATAATGTGGCAAAAGAACGATGGCAAGATCAAGGCCCAGCCATTTTTCGTTTAAAACCGGGTAAATATGTACCTCTAAAATGTGGAAAACGAGAAAAAATGCTGCCTGTTATGCAAGGTAAAATGCAGGTGCCTTATTTGATAGATCCAAATACTGGAGTGAAGATGTTTGAGTCTGCTCAAATCGTAAAATATTTAAAGAAACAATATGGGCGTTGATTAATTAAGATAATTTCTCAGAGTTTAATACAACTTACTTAGACTCTGAGAAAGATCAGATTTCATAAGAGTATGTATAAAAAGAATATGAATATGCTAAATTAATAAAGATAAATACCTAAATAAGGCATATTTTATGGAATGTATGAGAATTCAACCTGTAACGAGCGCTCCTGGTGAAAATGCATTATTTATTGTATTGGGACTAGCTCAAGGTGATTCTGTAATAGAAAAAGTAAAAGATTTTGCTGCTAATTTTTCAGCATTAACCAGAAGCCTGTCTAATCGTTATCCAGAAAGTAAATTTAATGCTACGTTGGGTTTTAGTTCAAATGCATGGGATATTTTATTTCCAGAGCAAGCTAAGCCTCAAGAATTAGAAATATTTCAAGAAATTAAAGGGCCGAAGTACACTGCTGTTTCAACCCCTGGTGATCTATTTTTTCATATTCGCGCTGATCGTCAGGCTCTATGTTATGAGCTGGGTAATATAATCAATCAACAACTTGGTAAAGTGACTTATCCAATTGATGAAGTCCATGGTTTTCGTTATTTTGATGGACGGGCAATTATTGGCTTTGTAGATGGAACAGAAAACCCAGAACCCGTTATTGCAGCGCAGTGGGCATTAGTGGGGAATGAAGATCCTGATTTTATCGGCGGAAGTTATGCTTTTATCCAGAAATACACACACGACATGGAAAAGTGGCGTGGATTGAGTGATGAAGAGCAAGAAAAGGTGATTGGCCGTAAAAAGTTCAATGATGTTGAGCTGGGTGATGATGAAAAGCCAGTAACTGCTCATAATGTAGTAAGTAAAGCTCATGATGCAGAAGGTAATGAGCTCAAAATTATGCGAGCTAATATGCCTTTTTCAAACCCATCAAAAAATGAATATGGCACATTTTTTATTGGTTATTCGCGTAAATTTAGCACAACCCGTCAAATGCTCGAAAATATGTTCTTAGGAAATGAGCATGGTAATCTCGATCGGTTACTTGACTTTAGTACTGCTCAGACTGGTACTTTATTTTTTGTACCAACTGTCGATTTCCTCGATGATTTAGGCGATGAATAGTCGTTAAATTAGAAGGCTTAAATGATGGGAGTAGCTAGACTACTTCCATTGCTTGAATTGAAAATTAATGTGATGTGATTAAATGTTTAAGAAGATAACGCAGCTTTTTCAAGGCTCAAAAGAAACACCAGAGCAAATTTATTTGCAAGAGAATCTATTAAAATTTGATTCTGAACGAGGACCTATCATTAACGATGTAGTGATTAATGAGAAATGGTCAGAACATCTTGAGTATTTCTCAAACCGTAAATTACAAAATTTTGATAACCTTCAGAAGTTATTCCTCATTACTCCACAAATTAATGAAAAGATTGATCTGGAAATTGCAACGCAGCGTTATGTAGAAAGATTAGGAAATACCCAAGAAAAGCTACTTCAGCTTAAAGCGATTATACAAATATTAAATCAATATTACGTTCTGTTTTTACGTGATAAATAATCATAGTTGATTGATTAAAAAATATAAAAAGTAGAGCTAACTAGTAGTTTGATTTTCAAAAAAATAACTCAATTCACTAAAAACATCATGCTACTATTAGGCTTATATCTTCTTAGCTGATAAAAGCCATATACATGTTTCAACAAGAAATCTCTCAATTGAATTTACAACAGCTCAAAGCCGGTGAAAAGCGTTGGGTGGGGTCGTTATTAGGTTCATCTGCTGCATTATTATTTAAAGAAATTGCTGTTCAGCATCCATCTTTACTTGTTGTGGTCGCCAGAAATAACCAACATGTTGCTCAATTAGAAAGTGAACTTGAGTTTTATGGCATAAAACCGACAATTTTTCCTGATTGGGAAATCTTACCGTATGATCGCTTGTCACCTCATCAAGATATTGTTTCAGAACGTCTAGCAATTTTATCTAATATGCCTCAGAAGGGCGTATTGCTCCTTTCAGCAAGTACTTTAGCTCAAAGAGTGGCACCGTATTCATGGGTTTTGGGTGAACATTTTGATATTCATGTTGGGCAAAAATTTGATTTAGAACAGCAGAAGTTACGTTTAGTACAAGCCGGTTATCATTTGGTAGATACTGTTTATGATCACGGTGAGTTTGCTGTACGTGGCAGTATTATGGATATTTTTGCGTCAGGACAAGAAGCACCTATTCGTATTGATCTGTTTGATGATGAAATCGATACATTAAAATTCTTTGATCCAGAAACACAGAGAACCACCACAACTCTAAAAAGTTTTACAGTTTTACCTGCAAAAGAATTCCCATTAAAAGAAGCCCGTTCAATTTTTAGAGATCGATATTCTGAACTTTTTCCTACGGCTAATCCAAAGAAAAATCCGATTTATCAAGATGTCCTTGAGGGAATTGCTTCGCCGGGAATTGAATTCTATCTACCATTATTTTTTGATAAAGCGCACATGCAATCGCAAAGTACAATTACAACGTACTTTCCAAAGAATTGCATTGTAATTACAACTCATGAAGTGGACACTGATTTAACTAACTTTTGGAAAGAAGTTTATCGTCGTTATGAAGATAGACGTCATAACGTAGATCAGCCAATTCTTCCTCCTGAAGAATTATTTATTGCTCCAAACCATTTGCTCAGTGCTTTAAATCAGTTTCCACGTATGCTGGTGAGTGCGGAGTTGGTTGAAGAAAAAACTGGTGCATTAAACCTTAAGGTAGAGCAGCCACCGAAGTTAGCAGTCGATCCTAAAAAAGAAAAACCATTTTCAATAGTCAAAAAATATATTGATGAAGCAAATCATCCTGTTTTATTGGTTGCAGAAAGTGCAGGTAGACGTGAAAGCTTAAGAGATGGTTTACGAGCTAGTTTGGGAGATATCCCTGGCGTAGATAGTTTTGAACAATTTCAGACAAGTCAGTTTGCAATTGCTATTACAAATGCACCGCTAGACCGAGGATTGCTTTTAACAGACCAATTGTCGGTTATTTCAGAAAACCAGTTATATGAGCATCGGGTAGTTCAACGTCGACGCAAACGTCAGCAAGAAGTTTCAGAAGAGTTCTTAATTCGCAGTTTGACTGAGTTAAGTATTGGTGCTCCTGTTGTCCATATCGATCATGGTGTGGGACGTTATGCAGGATTAGTGACTTTAGCAATTGAAGGGCAAGACTATGAGTTCTTGCAATTAAATTATGCGGACGAGGCAAAAGTTTATGTGCCCGTGACTAATTTGCATCTTATCAGTCGCTACAGTGGCGGAGACCCAGATTTAGCTCCACTTCATAAAATTGGAAGTGATGCGTGGAGTAAAGCTAAACGTAAAGCTTTAGAACAAATTCATGATGTTGCAGCCGAGTTATTACATATACAAGCACGTCGTCAGTCAAAACCTGGTTTTGGTTTTGAACTCGATCAATCGCTTTATATGCAATTTGCCAGTGGATTTGCCTATGAAGAAACACTTGATCAGGCGAATGCTATTGAAGCGACTCTTCACGACATGCAACAAGCTAGACCTATGGATCGCCTTGTTTGTGGCGATGTAGGTTTCGGTAAAACTGAAGTGGCAATGCGAGCTGCGTTTGTTGCTGTGCAAAATGGTAAGCAAGTAGCTGTTTTAGTACCTACAACTTTACTTGCACAACAACATTATGAGTCTTTTAAAGATCGTTTTGCTGATTGGCCTGTGCGTATAGAAGTGTTGTCACGCTTTGGCTCAAATAAAACCCATACAAAAAATATTGAAGATTTAATTGCTGGTAAAGTCGATATTGTGGTGGGAACACATAAGCTTTTACAAGAAAATGTGCAATTTAAAGACTTGGGCCTAATGGTGGTTGACGAAGAACATCGATTTGGTGTGCGTGATAAAGAGCGTATCAAGGCATTGCGTGCAGATGTAGATATGTTGACACTTACCGCAACACCAATTCCACGAACTTTAAATATGGCTTTTTCGGGAATGCGTGATTTATCTATCATTGCTACACCGCCAGCCCGTCGTTTAGCGGTTAAAACATTTGTACAAGAACATACAGAAGCTTCTATTAAAGAAGCCATCTTGCGTGAATTATTACGTGGCGGCCAAGTATATTTCTTACATAATGAAGTCGATACGATTGAAAGAGCTGCTGAAAACATCCGTGTTCTTGTGCCTGAAGCTCGTGTTGCAGTAGCTCATGGACAAATGAGAGAAAGAGAACTCGAACAAGTCATGCAGCAGTTCTATCACAAAGAATTTAATGTATTGGTATGCTCAACTATCATTGAAACTGGAATTGATGTTCCAAATGCCAATACAATTTTGATAGAAAGGGCTGACAAACTTGGTTTAGCTCAATTACATCAATTACGCGGCCGTGTAGGACGATCACATCACCAAGCCTATGCTTATCTATTAGTTCCTTCTATAAAACATTTAAAAGGTGATGCAGAAAAACGTTTAGATGCAATCCAGCGTGCTTCAACTCTGGGGGCTGGTTTCATGCTCGCTACAGAAGATTTAGAAATTCGCGGTGCGGGTGAGCTTTTAGGTGAGCAACAAAGCGGCTCAATGCAGGCAATTGGATATAGTCTGTATATGGAAATGCTGGAGAAAGCCACTAAGGCAATTCAGCAAGGTAAGACCCCGAATTTTGATGCACCTTTATCGCTAACAGCAGAAATTAATTTGCATATTCCTGCGCTTATTCCAGATGAATATCTAGGTGATGTTCACCAGCGTCTATTGTTTTATAAACGTATTAGTAATACAGATACGCAAGAAAAACTGGACAATATCCGTATGGAGTTAATTGACCGTTTTGGAGTTCCACCGCAATCGGTTAAACATTTGTTTAGTGTTCATCAGGTTCGTTTGAAAGCAGAGCAATTGGGTATCACCAAAATCGATATTAATACTCAAGGTGGCAATATTGAATTCTCACCTGATACGCCTGTTCAGGCCATTAGTATTATCCAACTCATGCAAAAGCATCCGACCTATTATCGTATGGAAGGTGGTCAGCGTTTAAAGGTTATGGTTCAACTTGAAGAATACGAAAAACGCATTCAATTTATTAATGATTTATTAGCGAAATTATTAAATGAATTACATGCTTAAATAGTGTTTTAAAGTGATTTTTATTCGATACAAATTTTTTGTAAGTTGATATCAGAATTTTATGCACGATTTCTCGGATCATAGGAGGAATAAGTGCATAAAATCATTGTTATTTGTAATCAAACCAGCCACTAGCAATACTCACATCAAAACTGATGTGATAGTATTAGCCATTATTGTTTATTGTCATTTATAAAAGATATGTTTAGTTTGCATCCACAACTTGCTCAAGATACTTTTTTTGTAGGCGATTTTCCGCTTTCAACATGTCGTTTAATGAATGATATGCAATTCCCGTGGTTGATTTTAATCCCTCGTGTTCCGGGAATCACAGAATTATATGAATTGAGCCAAGCTGATCAAGAGCAGTTTTTACGTGAATCAAGTTGGTTGTCTAGCCAACTATCTCGAGTATTCCGTGCTGATAAAATGAATGTTGCAGCTCTAGGTAACATGGTACCTCAGTTGCATTTCCATCATGTCGTGCGTTATCAAAATGATGTTGCATGGCCTAAGCCAGTTTGGGGCACACCTGCAGTTCCATACACAAATGATGTACTGGCTCATATGCGTCAAACCCTTATGCTTGCTTTACGTGGTCAAGGTGATATGCCTTTTGATTGGCGCATGGATTAAATCAATGCAATGCCACATTTATATGAATGTGGCTACATTGAGGTGTGGAGGACAGGGTGCAATTAGAGAGGTTTATCGATAGAGAGCCTAAGCAGTTTGCATATTTTCATCGCTTGATGGGATATTCAATTCTGTCCTTAATTTTAGTGATCTATGCTTTTACCTCACCTAATACAAATTATCAGATCTACGTTCCACCTTTTTTCTTATTTTTGCTTTTTATTAGCTCGAAGTTAGAACACTGGCTTCAGTATCAATTTGACAAAAAAACTCAAAAGAGTGTTTTCTTTGCAATCGATGCAATTGTTGTAGCAGTCACCTTAGCAGGTCTGCATCTTAACTTAGTACCTACATTTATTGCAGTATTTGCATTATTTTATTCAGCAATTAATAGTCGTATTTCTTTTGCAGTCATTTGTTTGACTAGCTTGTTAGGCGCGATAATTTTCTATTTAAGTACTTTTTTCCTATTTGGTTTTTATACATATTTTGAACCTACTAGCCAAGAGTTAACTGTAATTACACTCTTGGGCTTGGTTATGTTTATTACCATTGGAAATTATTACCAACATCGCTGGGTTAAAAAAATCAGTCAGCAACGTCAACATTACTATGATCAAATGACGCGTTATATTGCTTTTGCTAATCAGTTAAGCCGTTATGCGCCACTACAGTTGTGGCAGTCTATTATGCGTGGTGAAGCGGAAGCAAAAATTGAATATAAACGTAAAAAAATGACTGTATTTTTTTCTGATATTCAGGGCTTTACAGAGTTATCTGAAACTTTAATTCCTGATGATTTAGCATTTTTGCTTAATGACTATTTAAGCCATATGACGGAAATTGCGAAGCAGTATGAAGCTACTGTCGATAAATTTATGGGGGATGCTATCCTCATATTTTTTGGCGATCCGAATTCTCAGGGGGTAGAGCAAGATGCTAAAGCATGTGTAGAGATGGCAATCGCTATGCGTCAAGAAATGAAATTGTTACGTGAGCGTTGGAAAAAAATGGGCTATTCAGCCTTACACATTCGTATGGGGATTAGTACGGGTTACTGCCACGTGGGAAATTATGGGGCAACACATCGTATGGCTTATACGATTGTAGGTCGTGATGTGAATTTGGCAGCTCGTTTACAATATGCTGCTGAAATAGATGAAATTTTAATTTCAGATGATACTTATCAATTAATCAAAAGTGATTTTCTTTGTGCTCCAAAAACGCCAATTTACTTAAAAGGTATTCAAGGTGCAGTAAAGACATGGCAGGTGATGGAGAAGTACACAGGGAATAAGTCAGATCATCAACAATGGTTCGACTATGAGTATAAAGGCTTTCATCTAGTACTTAATTTAGAAGAAGTACAAAACTATGAATATCCAGAGTTGGTAGAAGTACTTGAGAAAATGATTCAACGGATTAAAGTTCAACAAACTTTAATTAATACTCAAGGTATTGCCCGATTAAGACTCGAAGATGAAGTTAAGCCTATTGAAGTTGATCAGCAAGATCAGGTTTAAAAAATGAAGTTAAAAAAAAGCTGCTTTTAAAGCAGCTTTTTTATTTTAATGATTTTCAGAGGCGTGGTTGATTGTATATTTAGGAATCTCAATTTCTAAATCTTCATCAACAATCTTCACCTGGCAAGAAAGACGAGAATCTGGTTCAAGACCCCAAGCCCGATCTAAAAGATCTGCTTCAACATCATCCATTTCTTCTAGACTATCAAAGCCCTTGCGAACAACTACATGACACGTTGTACAAGCACACGACATGTCACAAGCGTGTTCAATTTTAATTCCTCGATCAAGCAAACTTTGACAAAGATTTGCATTTTGTTCGACTTCAAATTCTGCGCCTTCAGGGCAAAACTGAGCATGAGGAAGTACTTTAATACGGGGCATATTGATCACCTATACCTTTAGTTTGAATTTGACCAATCTTCAAGTTTTGTACCTTTTAAGGCGTGGTCAATATGTCGATTCATACGTAGTGCGGCAAAAGCATCACTATGTACTTTAAGTTGTTCTACAGCTTTTTCAATCGCTTGAATCTCATCGCCTTCAAGTTGAACTTTCAGGAAATTTTCAGCAGTTTTAAGTGCTTCGAGCTGCTCATTATTAAGTAAATCAGCATCAACTTTGAGAGCTTGTTCTAAAGCTTCAAGCTCACGTTGAGCTTCAACTTTGGTTTCTTTTAAATGGCGCAGATTTTTATCTTCTTCCGCGTGTTGGAAACCTTCAATTAATAAGCGTTCAGTATCAGTTTCTGATAACCCATAAGATGGCTTAATATCAATTTGAGCCTGTACGCCTGAAGTCGTTTCACGAGCCGAAACAGTGAGTAGGCCATCTGCATCTACCTGAAAGGTAACTTCAATGCGTGCTTGACCCGCAGTCATTGAAGGAATGCCGTGAAGGACAAATTTTCCTAGTGAACGGCAATGTTCTACCAAATCACGTTCACCTTGAACCACATGGATAAGCATGGCAGTTTGGCCATCTTGATAAGTTGTGAATTCTTGGCGACGAGCAACTGGAATAGCAGTGTTACGTGAAATAAGGCGTTCTACTAATCCACCCATGGTTTCTAAACCAAGTGAAAGAGGAGTTACATCTAAAAGTAATGAACCGTCTTGACTGTTTCCAATTAATTGGTTGGCAGTAATGGAAGCACCTATTGCAACTACTTCATCAGGGTTGATCGTACAAAGCGGTTCTTGATTAAATACATTACGAACCGCTTGTTGAACAGCATACGAACGGGTAGAGCCACCCACTAAAACAACATTTTGAATGTCTGATAATTCAAGTTTTGCATCACGTAAAACACGTTTACAAACACTGATTGTTTTATCTAAAGCAACTTGAATAATGCTTTCAAAAGTTGGACGATCAAGTGTTAGTACATTTTCAAGTAGTCTTAACTGAACTGATTCTTGCGAAGATAGTTGTTCTTTTGCTTGACGAGCAGCAACAATAAATACTGCATATGCTTCATCGCTCAAGGTATCAATATCTAACTGCTTTTTAGCCCATTTAACAATGAGACGATCTAAATCATCACCACCTAAAGCAGTGTGGCCGCCTGTAGCTAATACTTCAAAGACACCTTGTGAGAAACGCAAGATTGATACGTCAAAAGTACCACCACCTAAATCATAAATTACATAGTTATGATCTGTCGCTAAATTAGTTTCTTGGTCTAAACCATAAGCTACTGCAGCAGCGGTTGGCTCATTTAATAAACGTAATACATTCAAACCAGCAAGTTGTGCTGCATCACGAGTAGCTTGTCGCTGAGCTTCATCGAAATAGGCAGGAACAGTAATGACTGCACCATTTACTGGATTCTGTAAGCTAGTTTCAGCACGATCTTTTAATTGTTTTAAAATTTCAGCAGAAATTTCAACAGGGGTTTTACGACCAGCGCGTGTTTCAAAAGCTGGCATCTCATTTTCAGAGCCCATTAACTCATACGGATGCTGAAATTTGATATCTGCTTTTGAACGACCCATAAAGCGTTTTACAGAAACAATTGTATTTTTGGGGTCGGCAATAAGGAAAGGCTTTGCTTCTTCACCATAGTGAGTTACATCATTTCCATAGTGCACAATAGAAGGAAGTAGTCTTCTTTCTTTTTCGTCATTGAGTACTTTAGGTTTGCCTGATAACACTGTCGCAACTAAAGAATGTGTTGTTCCTAGGTCGATACCAATCGCAATGCGGTGTTCATGTGGGGCACTGGATTGACCCGGTTCAGCAATTTGCAAAAGTGCCATGAGTTAAATCCCTTGAATATAAATTGGAAAAAGCAAAATTAAAAATCATCGTCTAAATCAAAGTTGTCTTCGTCATCCAACATTCGATCTTCTGCTTTTTCAATATCATTAAGAACGCGCTGAAAGAACCGTAATTTACGTACAGTATCGCGAGCTTCACCCCAGTCTTCATCTGAGTAATCAATTTTAAATTCGCGAACTAAACTTTCTATCCACTGAAACACTTCTTGTTTAAGAGTGCTTAGATGCTCTTGTGAGGTTGCTTCATCAAGTTGTTCACGAAGTTCTAAAGCCGATTGTAAGAATTCAAAATCGCTAATAGATTGATCAAGGTGATGGTCTTGCTTTTTTAATGCTAAAAGATAAGCAGCGCGGCTATCTATTTGCGATAAGGTTTTAAAAGCTTGATTAATTTCACTTGATTTGATCAACGCTTGATTTTTATCTTCTGCTTTATCTGGATGATATTGCTGCTGTAAATTCAAGAAACTAGATTTTAAGCTCGCCAAATCGATATCGAGTTCTACGGGTAAATTGAACAACTCAAAATGATTCATTAGAAAGGAGGTCCACGTTAATTAAATACATTAAAACAGTGCTATAAAAAGACACTGTTTTAATGAGAGATGGAAGGAGAAGGGTTATACAGTGAAAGACTCACCGCAACCACATTCACCTTTTTTATTAGGATTGTTAAATTCGAACCCTTCATTAAGGCCATTTTTAACGTAGTCCATTTCTAAGCCTTCTAAATACACAAGACTTTTTGGATCTACAAATACCTTAACGCCAAATTGATCGAAAACTTCGTCATGTTCATCGACAGAATCAACAAATTCAAGAACGTAAGCCAACCCAGAACAACCAGAAGTTTTCACACCCACGCGAATGCCTTCACCCTTACCTCGGTTCTTAAGGTAATTGCTAATATGAGTCGCAGCATTTTCAGTTAAATGAATCATGAAAACTCCAACGTTTACAGTAATAACAAATTAAGCTTTTGATTTTTTAGTGCGGTAATCTTCAATCGCAGCTTTAATCGCATCTTCAGCTAGTACAGAGCAGTGAACTTTTACTGGTGGAAGTGCAAGCTCAGTTGCGATATCAATATTCTTGATCGCTTGAGCTTCATCAAGAGTCTTGCCTTTTAACCACTCGGTTACAAGTGAGCTTGATGCAATTGCAGAACCACAGCCATAAGTTTTAAAGCGTGCTTCTTCAATCACACCGCTATCGTTTACTTGAATTTGTAAACGCATCACGTCGCCACATGCTGGTGCACCCACCATGCCTGTACCTACATTTTCAGAGTTTTTGTCTAAAACACCAACATTACGAGGGTTTTCGTAATGATCAATTACCTTTTCGCTATAAGCCATTTCGCTTCTCCAAACCTCGGGGTCAGCCTAATATTAATATGAGGGTAAAAACACTAATTTCAATGAATTAGTGTTCAGCCCATTCAACTGTAGAAAGATCAATACCTTCTTTATACATATCCCAAAGCGGAGAAAGTTCACGTAATTTCTCAACAGCGGCTTTGGTAATTGTAAGCACATGATCAATATCTTCTTCAGTTGTGTATTTACCAAAACTGAAACGGATCGAGCTGTGTGCTAGCTCATCAGATAAACCTAATGCGCGAAGAACGTATGAAGGCTCTAATGTTGCAGAAGTACAAGCAGAACCACTTGATACAGCTGCATCTTTAAGTGCCATCATTAAAGATTCACCTTCAACAAAGTTAAAGCTGACATTTAAATAGTTAGCAACGTTTTGAGTTGGATGGCCGTTTAAGAAAACCTGTTCAAGGCCTTGTAAACCATTCCAAAGCTTGTCGCGTAGTTTGCGAATGCGCTCTTGTTCTGCATGCATTGTTTTGCCGGCAATTTCAAAAGCTTCACCCATACCAACAATTTGGTGAGTAGCTAAAGTACCAGAACGCATACCACGTTCATGACCACCGCCATGAATTTGTGCTTTTAAGCGAACACGTGGGCTGCGACGTACATATAATGCACCGATACCTTTTGGACCATAAATTTTATGAGCAGAGAAGCTCATAAGATCAATCTTCATGGTAGATAGATCGATTTCAACTTTACCAGCAGCTTGAGCAGCATCTACATGGAAGAATGTTTTATTGGCACGTGTTAATTCACCAATCGCTGCTACATCTGTCACAGTACCAATTTCATTGTTTACCATCATAAGGGAAACAAGAACAGTATCAGGACGAAGAGCAGCCTTTACCATTTCAGGAGTAATTAAACCAGTTCGAGGTTCTGGTTCTAAATAGGTGATTTCAAAACCTTGTTCTTCTAATTCACGACAAGGATCTAGAACAGCTTTGTGTTCAATTTTACTTGTAATAATATGTTTGCCTTTAGATGCATAAAATTGTGCTACACCTTTAAGAGCAAGGTTATCTGATTCAGTTGCACCAGAAGTCCAAACGATTTCACGTGGGTCAGCTTTAATTAAATTTGCGACTTGCTCACGTGCATATTCAACTTTTTCTTCTGCCTGCCAGCCATACGCATGGGAACGAGATGCAGCATTACCAAAGGTACCGTCGAAAGTTAAACACTCCATCATACGTTCTGCAACTTGCGGATCTACTGGAGTGGTTGCTGCGTAATCAAGATAAATTGGACGTTTCATATCAAATACCTGTACCCGATAAAAGAGCTGAATCTGTGCCAGTCACATTTTGGCGCAATGCAACAGTTTGAACGTTGTCTCGGCTAATGAGGTCGGCAAGAGAGATTTTTGCTAAATAGTCGGCAATATGATGAGAGAGTTCTTGCCATAAATCGTGGGTGAGACACATTGCACCATTTTGGCAGTTAGCTTTGTGGTCGCAACGTGTTGCATCAACAGTTTCATTTACAGCTTCAATAATTTCTAACACAGTAATTTCATCAGCATTTCGAGCCAAATGATAACCACCATTTGCACCACGAACACTAGAAACTAAGCCATGACGCTTAAGTTTTGCGAATAACTGTTCTAAATAAGCAACTGAAATGGACTGGCGAGCGGCAATTTCTGCGAGCGTGATCGTTTGTTCAGTTGGCTGCAAAGCTAAATCAAGTAGAGCAGTCACTGCGTAGCGACCGCGAGTTGTAAGGCGCATGATTCGATACACATGTTAAGACTAGATAATAGGATTTTATGAATCCCGACTAAAATAGTCAAGTTTTTTTATTTTTAATTCAAGTGCAGGAACAAAATGGAAAAATAAATTAAGCAACCCACAAATTATATATGAAATAAACAACAAATATTAGGCTAATTATACCAAAGGCGAGGTTAATGTTACGTTGACGCTGCTGTAAGCGAGTAATGCGATTTTGATATTGTTTGATTTCCACATGAAGTGAATTGATTTCTGAACGTTGTTGGTCAATTTTTTCAAGTAAAGGAGCAATTCGTTTACGTGAAGTAAGGGTTTCTGCCTCATCATCAGGTGTGTTAAACCACTGCTTCCAGTCAGCTAAAAGCTTGGGCAGAGTAAGATGAGAAATCAAATCTAATAGCTCTTTTTTCGTTTGTTCGTCACCATCAATACGCATGTTCTTAAGACTACGCTGGTTTGAAAAAGCGAAAATCTTAATCAAATCGATAAGCGTACTATTGATTTCAAGATCGACACGTCTGTCAAAAGAGTGAATATCGAACAGCAAACCCTTTTCTGTAAATTGAACATAAAAGTTGAAAAAAGGGAGGTAACTATTGATACGAATAGTTGTTTTGTTTGAAATAAACTTTTTCGCTTGCAAGCGAAGAACACCATCGTGGGTGAGAATAAATGAAAAGAAAGTTTCTAAAATAATTAGAACAATATTCAGCAACAGACGGGGATGTTTTTGTCTTTGTTGCGTTTCACTCATAAAAGTTTATCCTTACAAATAGCAGTTAACCGAAGAATGGGACATCCTATCCCAAACTTTAATAAATGTCCTGTTAAATATATTTACATGACTTAATTGCTTTGTAGAACAGTTTTGTAAATGGATCAAGTCTTTACTTTGATATTATAGAAATATTTTGTGGTCAAATCAGTCATCAACTCTCTCATCTGATTAGGAGCTTAGATCAATGGATAATGCAAATATAGATACCCAGACAGAAGAGTCAGAAGAAAAAACTAAATTAAAATCAAAAAGTTCAAGAAAATCGGCTTTGGATTTTAGAAAGTATACCAAGCAAATTTGGTTAGCAGGGCTAGGGGCTTTTTCACGCGCGGAAGAAGAAGGTAATAAGCTATTTGATTCTTTGGTCAAAGTCGGTGAAGAGTTAGAATCTAAAACGGGCGATTTAGCAGATACTACTGTTGGTAAGGTCACAGAAAAAGCAAAAGAATCTGTATCTGAAACAAAAGATAAAGTAGAAAAAATTCTTGATACCAGTGTTAACCATTCTTTAAACCGGATTGGATTGGTCACTCCGAAGGATTTACAGCACATTGAACAGCTCTTGGTACAGCTCCATATTAAGGTCGATGCTTTAATAGAAGAAAACCAACAGTTGAAAGAAAAATTGAATAAAAAGTAAAAAATGTTGGGATTTAGCAAATATATAACAGTTTTTTAGCATTTATTTTCGCTAAAAGCCCTGCTCTAGTATTGCGTTTTCCCCCAAAGCATTGCTATAAAGGCGTCATGGCCTTTTAAACTATAGCCTTGGACCTTAAACAAACGATATTAAGAGGATGTTTTATTCATGAATAAATCAGAATTAATCGATGCAATTGCTGAAAAAGGGGGAGTATCTAAGACTGATGCAGGCAAGGCACTCGATGCGACAATTGCGTCAATTACTGAAGCCCTTAAAAAAGGTGACACAGTAACTTTAGTTGGTTTTGGTACTTTCAGTGTTAAAGAACGTGCTGCACGCACTGGTCGTAACCCTAAAACTGGTGAAGAGCTTCAAATTAAAGCAACAAAAGTACCTAGTTTCAAAGCTGGTAAAGGTCTTAAAGATTCAGTAGCTTAATCTTTTAAGATGATTAAACGCGCCAATATAGGCGCGTTTTTTATTAAAAATCTGAATTGACCAATATTGCTCATTCATTGATTGTGGTTTTTCAGTTAAAATTCTCCTCGAAATAAAATATTGGAATACTTATGGAATCGTTTCGTACAGTCATTAAGGGTTGGCTCGGCAAAGTCCTTCTAATTTTGTTTTTGACCCCTTTAGCACTTGTAGGTATTGAAGGATATTTTAATAGGGGAAACAAGGCTGATGTTGCAAAGACAGTAAATGGCCAAGAAATATCTAAAAAAGACCTTGAAACTTTAACTCAGTCTTACAAACAACAATATTTAGCTGCTGTTAAAGGTGATGAGAGTTTACTTAATTTACCTGTTATTCAGGCTAAAGCACTCGATATTTTAGTGTCACGTAATTTACTCATTCAACAAGCTGAAAAATTAGGTATTTCATTGAGTGATACTCAGATTGAGCAAATGTTAGCTCAGCAGCCTAGTTTGCAAGAGAATGGACAATTCTCGCAAAAACTCTATGAAAATTATTTACGTTCTATTGGTATGACGAGTCAGGGCTTAATATCTAGCCTTCGTCAAGATCATGCTTTAAAAATGCTAACATCAACTTTTTCTGATTACTCTCTGGTAAGTAAAGTTGATTTAATGCAAATTGCGAATTTGCAAACTGAACAACGTACATTACATTTGGCTAGTATTAAATTAGATGGTTATAAAACAGGTTTAACTGCATCTAATCAAGAAGCTACAGATTATTACAACAAGCATCAAAATGAGTTTAAACAACTGGCTTCTGTTGATGTGGATTATGTTGTGCTATCTCCATCAATGATGGCTAAACCAGCTCCTGCAACTGAAGCTGAACTTCAGCAGGCATATAGCAAGTTTGTTGAAACTCAGAAAAAAGATGCTAAACGGACTGTGAAGCATATTTTAATTACTACTGATGCTCGTGATGATGCCGCTGCTCAAAAACTTGCAAAAGAAGTATATGCCAAAATTCAAGGCGGTCTTACATTTGCACAAGCTGCATCTCAGTTCTCTGAAGACCCAAGTTCAAAAACGAAGGGTGGTTTAGTTGAGGCATATGCACCGGGTGTTTTCTCTGATGCATTTGATAAAACTGTTTTAAGTTTAAAAAGTGGTCAAGTTTCACAGCCAGTGAAAACTCAATATGGTTATCATATTATTGAAGTTGAAACTCAAGCTAACCAGATTCCTTCATTTGAGTCTGAAAAAGCTCGTTTAGTAGCAGAAGTTGAGAAGAATAAAATTGCCAATGTTTATTCTGATTCAGTAAATAGTTTAAATGAAATGGTTGTAGGTAATGATTCTTTAGAAGGCATTGTACAAGAAGTTAAGAGTACAAAAGTTGAATCATTAAATGGCGTAACCTTAGCTACACAAAATCCATATTTAAGTCAGCCAAACGTTAAAATTAAGCTATTTAATGATGATGTTAAAAATGGTGACCGTAATGCATCATCTAATATTCAGTTAGCGAATGGTGATACGGTATGGATTAAAGTGCGTGATTATCATGCTGCTGGTGTGAAGCCTTTAGCACAAGCGATGAATGATGCAAAAGCAAAAGTTATCGATGAAAAAGCACGTAAAGCTGTTCAAGCAAAAATTGCTACAATGTTGGCTGAATTTAAAACTCAACCAGCAGATCAAGTTGTTGCTAAAAATAAAGTGACATTCGAATCAGCTGGTGTATTTACTCGTTCACAAGGATTAAAACGCGAAATTGAACGCGCAGCGTTTAGCTTAGCTACACCTAAACCAGGTATGTGGTCTGTTACAACAGCGAATTTACCAAATGAGCTGGTTGTTGTCGCAGTTTCAAATGTAAATTCATCTGCTGCGAATGCTATTCCTGCTGATCAATTACAACAATTAAAACAACTTTATCGCCAATCGCGTGGTCAACAAATATTGGAAGATTACAGTCAATATTTAAAATCACATGCGAAAATTAAATAGTAATTTGATTCAATAAAAAAAGCGCCTCGGCGCTTTTTTTATTGGTAGTTAATCTAAGCTGTGTTCAATATATTGTTGTCTATATTGTTTAGGAGATAAATCAAAAATTCGTTTGAATGCCTGACTGAATGCTGTTTCGGATGAGTAACCGACCTTATTTGATATTTGCTGAATTGATAAGTTACTCGTGCGTAAATATTGACTTGCTAAGCGGAAACGATAATGTTGTAAGTAAGTTAGAGGTGGTTCACCAATAACACTACTAAATAGGTTTGCAAATTTAGAGCGAGACATACAGCATTGTTCAGCTAAAGATTCAACTGTCCATGTGACTTCAGGTTGGCTATGAATAGCAGAGAGTGCATTACTCAGCTCAGGATGCGTTAAGGCACTTAACCAGTTTTGTTGATCTGTCATCTGTTGAATATGATCACGAATGCATTCAATGAGCAAAATACTGACTAAGTGATCAATAATTTTGTCATGACCCGGCCTGATTTTTTGAGTTTCAATTGCGAGAAAATAAAGTCCAATTTGTAACCATTCAGGTGGGTTAGTTTGATTTTCATGCTGAATATGCATGATGGCCGGCAGCGCATTAATGAGCGGTCCAGCCATATGAGTATCAATTTGGCAGCGTAAACATAGCAATAATGTATTATCTGGAGATGAAGTACCAAACTCGATTGCGTCTTGTCTGTGACCGTTAAAAAGTGAAGTGATATCTAGAGAATTTACCAGCTTACTCGCTGTTGATTTTGAGTCAGTTGCACTATGTGCTTTCCCTGAAGGAATTAAAATAATATCACCAGCAGCCGCAGTTATTTTTTCTGAAGCGTTAAGTTGAATATATACTGAACCAGTTAAAACAATATAAGCAAGTAAAGCAGATTGATCTTGTGTTTTAAAAGCCCATTCTCCTTGCGCTTTTAAATAGATGTATTCAGACTTATTAAGGTGAATATCATCAAAAAATTTACTTAGTGCATCCATACTTAAATGATCAATCATTATTTTAATAAAATTATAGTGAGCTATAAGAATAGATCAACATGTGTTTTTAGGACAAAAAAGTGGAAGAAAATGCCAAAGACTTTAACATAGGTTTTTTGGACGGTTACTACTGTTAACTAAACACTATTTCTTTAACTATATAGACATATAGAAAAAGGAAATATGACTATGAACGCACCAGTAAATGTTCAGCAAGAACTTATGGCAGTGCCTGCGTCTATGCGTGAAATAGATCGCAAACGCTATTTATGGATGATTAGTCCGGCTTTGCCTGTAATTGGGTTGGCAATTTTAGCTGGTTATCAATTTGGTCCCCGCCCATTAAAAAAAGTCTTTGCATTAGGTGGCCCACTTTTATTACATGTATTAATTCCTGCAATTGACACTGTTATTGGAAAGGATGCACGAAATCCGACAGATGAAGAAATTAAGCTTTTAGAAAAAGATCCATATTATTCACGTCTTGTGAAGAGTTTTATTCCTTTGCAATATGCTGCAAACGTTTATGCATGTTATTTAACAAGTCGTAAAACCACATCTTTTATCGATAAGATTTTGCTTGGTGTTTCAATGGGGGCAATCAATGGTATTGCAATTAATACAGCTCATGAGCTGAGCCATAAGCATGATCGCATTGACCATATTTTGTCTCATCTTGCTTTAGTCCCTACAGGTTATAACCATTTCCGTATTGAGCATCCTTATGGCCATCATAAGCGTGCCGCGACACCTGAAGACCCAGCTTCTTCGCGTATGGGGGAAACATTTTATGAGTTCTGGCCACGTACTGTGATTGGTTCTTTTAAATCCGCAATAGAAATTGAAACAAATCGTTTAAAACGTAAAGGTAAAGAATTCTGGTCTTCCGACAATGAATTATTACAAGGCTGGGGAATGACTGCTGCATTCCATACATCCATGTTGGGTATATTTGGAAAAGGCACGCTTCCATATTTAGCGACTCAAGCTTTTTATGGTATTAGCCTTTTTGAAATCATTAACTATATTGAGCATTATGGTTTATTGCGTCAGAAAAAAGAAAATGGCCAATATGAACGGACTATGCCTGAGCATAGTTGGAACAACAATAATGTAGTAACAAACCTATTCTTGTACCAATTGCAACGTCATTCAGATCATCATGCTTATCCGACTCGTCCATTCCAAGCATTACGCCATTTTGATGAGGCTCCAGATTTGCCAAGCGGTTATGCAAGTATGTTATTACCAGCATTAATTCCTTCGTTGTGGTTTAAAATCATGGATAAACGTGTTTTTGATCACTATAAAGGTGATTTAAATAAAGCTAATATTTCTTCAAAACGTCGCGCTAAAATCTTTAAGAAATTTGGTGTAGTAGATCAATCATTAGAAACAACAACTGAATAAATAAAAATATTAATTCCTGAAATACGAAAGCCCTCTCATTATTTTAATGAGAGGGCTTTTTAAATTTCCGAAATTTGGAAATTCCCTTTACACTATTATTTTAATTCACTAGATGATTTGCCAAGTTCACGTCTGGCAATGATCAATTGTTGAATTTGTTGAGTACCTTCAAAAATATCAAGAATTTTTGAATCGCGTGCCCATTTCTCTAATAGCTCATCTTCGTTGTAGCCCACACTTGCTGCGAGTTCTACACATTTTAAGGTAATCTCGTTACCAACACGGCCAGCTTTGGCTTTCGCAATAGAAGCTTCTTTAGAGTTTGGCTTTTTGTTATCTGCCATCCACGTTGCCTTTAACATAAGTAGGCGAGCAGCTTCCCATTCAGCCTCCATACGGTAGATTTGAGCAGCAAGATTGGAAGCTTGCAGATAAGGTGTTGAATAGTTTGCATCAAGTTGGTCTTTAAAGATCTCTTTAATGCGCTCTAATGAAGCTTTTGCACAACCAATTGCCATAGCTGCGACTAAAGGGCGCGTATTGTCAAAAGTTTCCATAACGCCCGCAAAGCCTTTTGCAACATCGACTTCGGCATTTCCTAAAAGATTTTCAGCTGGTACGCGGCAATCCGTAAAGTTAATCACAGCTGTATCTGAGGCTTTAATACCCAATTTGTACTCAAGTCGTTCAACCTTCATTCCAGGTGTACCTTTGGGTACTACAAATGATTTTATGGCCGCACGTCCAGCCTTACGGTCAAGTGTAGCCCAGACAACAACAGAGTCGGCACGCTCACCAGAAGTCACGAATATTTTTTCGCCATTTAAAATATAGTCATCGCCATCTTTTGTTGCAGTCGTACGAATAGCAGCAGAGTCAGAACCACAGCCCGGCTCAGTAATTGCCATTGCTGCCCATGTTCCTTTGAAACGCTCTAGCTGTTCATCATTTGCGACAGCAGCAATGGCTGAGTTGCCAAGACCTTGACGAGGCATGCTGAGCAATAAGCCTGTATCGCCATAACACATTTCAATAATGCCCAGAGCTGTCGACATGTTGGTTCCATTAAGAATACCTTCGTTATCGGAATCACCACGTTTACCAGCACCTGCTGCGCCTGCATTAATGCCTTCACCACCTTCGTTCATACCATCGATAAGAGAAGCAAGCATATCGAGTTCTTTAGGATATGCATGCTCTGCTTTATCATATTTACGCGAGATTGGACGTAAAACATTGATCGCAACATCATGTGCTTGATCAATCATCATTTTGAATTTTTTAGGATTCTGTAAATTCATGAAATTATCCTCTGATTGATCAATTTAGGCGTGCAGGCCAGATTGTAAAATTGCAGTTGCGCGTAAATCACGATACCAACGTTCTACTGGGTGTTCTTTAGTGAAGCCGTGACCACCCAGAATTTGTACGCCATCTGTACCAATTTTCATGGATTTTTCAGCACAAAGTAGATGAGCTAGGTAAGCCTCTCGATGAAACGGTTTGCCTGATTCTGCAAGGCTGGCTGCGTTTAAAATCAACATACGCATTGCATCAATTTCGATTGCCATGTCTGCAATCATGAAAGCTACACTTTGGCGATGAGAGATAGGTTCGCCAAAAGCTGTTCTTTCATTGGCATATTTAATGCAATATGCTTTAACCGCTTCGCAAGTACCCACAGCCATTGCACACCACATTAAATTACCTAAATCTAGAAAGGCAGTGTAATCAAAATCTGCTGCACCTAAGCGTAGAGCAGGTGTGTGATTGAAACGCAATGTAGCAGTCTCAGTTGCTTTAAGTCCCATGGCAGGAGAATTTTTAATGGAAATACTCTCATTGCATTGAACAACAAATACATCCGGCTTACCGTTAAAGTCCGCATTAACTATGAATATATCGGCAAGGTCGCCTAAAATAACAAGTGTTTTTTCACCATCAATATAGAATTGGTCATTTTCAAGAGACGCTTTTGTTTTTAGCTCATAAGGGTTAAAAGCAGGGGTCGCTTCTTGAATAGCGAATGTCGCGGTAATATGAGAATCTTCGGCAAAACAGGGTAGGTACATCGACTGTACTTCAGTAGATCCCCAGCGTGTAATTGCATTAATGACACTAAACGTGCTGAGTAAACCTGCTGTAAGACTAAAATCACCTTCAGCTAGCTTCTCAGCAATGAGTAAATTGCTGACAATATTTTGTTCGGCAGCCACACCTCCTAACGCTTCGGGAAGTGCATAATAGTTGAGTCCTAAATCTTCTATATATTGCCAAAGACTTTCAGGAAACTCGGCAGCATGATCTGCGTCATGTGCTAATCCAAGTAAAACTTCTTGAGCAAATTGGGACATTGCATCAGAAGTCATTTTCTGTTCTTCGGTTAGGCTTAAATCAAACAGATTTTTTTGCTGTTGAGGCAAACGTTGTTGTGAAATTTGTTTAGGTTTAAATGCTTTTTGAGTCTGGCTTAATGCTCTAAAGCCAGCTTTTGAACCTTGGTAAAGTGATTTCTCTACAAATTTACGTAATTTGAGTTGATCAAGTACATCGCTTCCAGCCAATTTTGTGATCAGCGATAAACCCAAACCCTGAGCTTTATTGATCATACTTGTCATGATTATTGTGTCCTAACACGTTGTTATGGTTTTATGCTGACACGCCTCATAGTAAAAAACTATGTCGTTACTGACATTCGAAAAATGAGTAGATAAATGGTAGGTAGAAAATAATATTATTATAAATTATTGATTTTATTTATTTAAAATAATTTGATTATTGGGGGAATAGAGATGTATTGACTAGAATGACATAGAGTCATTCTAGTCCATCACTAGATTATGCGAAGTTACGTATCATGCGACGTACATTTGTTTTGGCATCAATGACCGTCATAAATGTATAGGCTCCAATAAATTTACGGCTAATAAACATAAATTCTTTTGGAGGAACAGAGAAATAACGTGACGCCATCGATTTACTCGCTTGCTGTATTACACGGCTATGTAATTGACTTTTTTTCCAGTCATAGCGTTCGTGTTCATCCATTAAGTCGCGTGGCATATCCGGATTATTTGATGGGGTACTAAATGCTTCTGTGGCCAATAAGAAAACATCAGCCATACCTGGTTTAATACTTTCAGGCATTGCATCAAAAAATTCGTATCCAGTCATGGCATTTACCATGGCTTGTTTATCGTGATTGTAACCTGCTTGAATTAAATGACGTGCAACAGAAAGTAAATGTTCATCAAACTGACGGATTGCACCAAAATCTAGTAATACGATTTTATCTTGAACATCTTGTCCATTGCCTAAACGAACGAGGTAATTACCAAAATTCGGATCAGTTTGCATTTCACCCCATTCAAAAATCTCACGAACAGCAATTTCTAGAGAGGCTTCACCAAGTTGATTACGTCGCTCTTGAGGTAGAGATAGCATCACTGGGCTATTAATTGGAACACCACGTTCAAATGTCATGCACAATACTTGGTTGGTACAATATTCATCTACAATTGTAGGAACGATATAGCGTTCGTCATCTTTTAAGCGCTCACCAAAACGACGTGTAGTTGCTGCTTCAACATCATAGTCGACTTCCCGATGCATCATTTCACGTACTTCATCAAACCACTGATCAAATTCACGGGTTTGCGGCACCATACGTGTTAGTTTGAGCATGTTTTTAAACAAGCTCATGTCTGAATCAATCGCAGAGGCTACGCCTGGATATTGAATTTTTAAAACCAGCTCTAAACCATCTGATTTACGGGTCGCACGATGTACTTGTGCAAGAGATGCTGTACCAATTGGTTCATGGTCGATCGTTAAGTCATTTAACTTAGAACCCAGCTGCTCTTGTAAATGAGGTTTAATTGCAGGCCAGTCTAAAGCAACAGTCTGATTATTTAGGGTGTTTAATGCTTGCGTAATTTCTTCGGGTAAAAAATGTTCACCATAGAGGGCCATCATTTGCCCAATTTTAACAATAGAACCCTTAAGTTTGCCTATTTCAGAAACCAGATAATTAGCTTGTTCGCTCATTGCTTTTTTACGTTTCTTTTCTTTTTCCTCATCACTAGAAAAAAGGGAAGTAGCACTTGCAGTAGCCCAACGTGTTCCTGCCAGTAAAGAAGCTTTCGCGATTGATAAGCGTCGATCCATGGAAGAAGTTTTTAAACTCTTAAGCTTATCGTTCTGATTTGACATGAAAATAGAATCCTATGCGCATCATGCAGCCAAACGCTGGTGATCTAAAATTGTAACGAATATTACATGTTTTGAGCGTATTAAAATAGTTCTCTCAGACCGAATGATAAGTCGAAAGTCTTTAAATTTTTGCTATTTACCATAAAATAGCCTAAGTAAATTAAAAAATTTAAAATACAAACCTTTTAGTAGGGTGAATTAGACTAAAACGACTTGCCAATATAAGAGTAGATTACATTTTAAATTGGATTTTCAATTCAGATTTCTGCATCAAATGTAAGCGATTAGTCTGAATATGCTGTAATAACATCTGTTTGACTGAATCATGCATAAAGCCAAGTGCATGAGCTTTTACAATAATGATGCTAGGTAAGGTGTAAAAAAAATACTTAACATCCTCAAGCGTTGCATTATTAAAAATGCCTTGCTCAATTAATGTCTGCTGTAAAAAGTGCTTTTCGTTTAATACATAATCTGAAGATTCATCCCAAAAACGGTGACGCATTGCCATCAGGTTGTTGTGCTTATAACTCATAAAATTGCCAGCTCAGACTTCAAATCTAAGTAAAATATAGGGAGTCGATGAGCGAATATCAAGTTTAGATTATTTTTTATTCAGTTGTGGATTAAGTTTTTATGTAACTCATGTAAATAGCCTAAGCAAATTTTAATTTTCTTTTTAAAATAAATATAATCGAAACAATTTCATCTATAACATTACTTACTATGACACCTGCATGTAGATTGTTAAAAAGCAATAAAATCGAATTTTCTATTCATGAATATGAACATGATGCAAATGCTAAAAGTTTTGGTTTAGAAGCAGCAGAAAAGTTAAATCTTGATGTAAACGAAGTATTTAAAACCCTCATGGTGACTGATGACAAAAATTATTTTGTGGCCGTTTTACCGGTTAATCATCAATTAAATTTAAAGAAAGTTGCTACGGCGTTGGGCTGTAAAAAATTACAAATGGCAAATCCTAAAGATGCCGAGCGTTTAACGGGGTATTTAGTGGGTGGTATTAGCCCTTTAGGTCAAAAGAAAAGGCTTAAAACAATTATTGATGCAAGTGCAGTGCAATTTAAGAAAATTTATGTGAGTGGAGGCAAGAGAGGACTTGATATTGGTTTAGATCCTAAAGATTTAGCACAGCTTTTAAATGCACAATTTGCAGATGTCCTTGATCAATAGATGTAATCGAAAAGAAGAGTTTTGTCCTTTTAACAGACATCTAAGGGAACTAATTAAATAATTGAGTAAATTTAAGCTTGCATATTTAAATACAAATGATTATCATTATCGATAATGAATATGCAATTGTGGGTGATGCTAAATAGGTTATTGAATTTAAGCAATCATTAGATTTTGAAAGATTATTTAGTTATACCAGACGTCATAAAAAGGACAAAAACGGCGATTTGATTTCTGGTATGAGAGTGCCTGTAAAATAATATAAAAATATGCAGGTATTTACAGCGGTAAAAGGAACTAAGAAAAATAAGATTATCAGCGCAATAAAAAGAATAAACAAAAGTAGCAAGAGAGGATAGCTTGCTACTTTTGTATTTAAAATTACTTTCATAATTACGCTTATAGTTCAACCTTTTTAGAATTTTAACTCTGATCAGTAACAGATCACTTATATTTTTGATTAAAAAATAATCACTAATGTTTCATTTATTAACATCCTGCCTTTTGAGCCATTTTTTTGTATACCCTGAATAAAACATGATCAAAAAAAGAGGTGAAAACGTGCTTATTTTTCATGGAAAACCTGTTCATGGAGCCATTTTTGATATGGATGGGACAATGTTTGATACTGAACGATTACGGTTTCAAACATTGCAACAGGCATCTCAAGAACTTATTGGACAGGAATTTTCACACGAATATTTAATGCAATGTTTAGGATTAAGTGCAGCTACAGCTGAACAATTGGCTCAACGTTTATATGGTGTAAATGTTCCATATAAAGAAATTAGGAAAAGAGCTGATGAGATGGAACTTGAACATATTCGAAAACATGGAGTACCCATCAAAAAGGGGTTAGTTCAAGTTCTGGAACGGTTAAGAAAATCCGGTTTAAGAATGGCAGTGGCAACCTCAAGCCGTAGAGTCATTGCCGAAGAATATTTAATTAATGCGAATGTTTATAAGTTTTTTGATGTAATTACTTGTGGAGATGAAGTACAACAAGGGAAGCCTCATCCTGAAATTTTTCTAAAAGCCGCAGGGCAACTTCACTTGGATGCTAACCAGTGCCTCATGTTTGAAGACTCTGAAAATGGTTTAACTTCAGCTCATATGGCGGAAGGTCTAACAATTTTATTAAAAGATATTAAAGAGCCAAATGATGAAATGTTGGCAAAAGCCAATTTTTATTATGATCAAATGTATGACTTTTTAACTGATCTTGATCAGTTTATTCCAGTTATGGACATGCCAGAAATACAAGAACCTTTTCCACAAAGTCTTAATCAACTTACGGTTGGGATACATGGTTTTGGGGCTATTGGCGGTGGCTATGTAGCGCAAATTTTGTCGCACTGGGATGGGTATACTAAACCCAAACGTATTATTGCTTCCACACGTAATAGTTTATTCCGCGAAGCTGTGAATGCTTTTGGAACTTATAGCATCCGTTATGGACTGTTTTCTTACGATGAACGTATTGAAAATATGACAATTGTTGATTCTGATCATGAACAACATATGTTAGAGATGTATATTCATTCAAGTTTGATTGCTTTATGTTTACCCGAAGAAGCTATTGAAGCTGAGTCCAAAATCATTGCAAAAGGATTATATGCACGCTTTAACTCGGCACTTGAAACATGCAAAGAGCCTCTGACATTTTTAATTATTTTGAATAAAGTCGGTGCAAAATATTTGGTCATGAAGCATGTTAGAGAAGCATTGTTAGAGTTAACCAATGATGAAGACGTGACTGAGCATATTTTAAAAGAGCATTACTTTTGCGACACCGTTGTGAACCGTATGGTTTCAAAATTGTCTAACCAGAATCTATATCGTCAACTCCGAATTAAACATAATTTTCTTGAACAGCATTTAGCTGATGTAGAGCAAGATGATCATGTTGAAATTGAAGATTGCAATAAACTGACGCAAATCCAGCAAAATCAGGCATCTTTATATGTTGATAATATGCGTCGTAATTTCCAACCAGGACATATTCTACAAAGCATGGATCTAATTTTATTCCATAGTGAAATTGATATGCCAATTTACGTGGAAAAAGGTAGTCCTTTACTAGAGAAGTTACGTCAAGTGGTATTGGTTGACCAGATTACTGATATTCAGTTAATTAAAAATCGATTATGGAACGGCATACACGCCATGCTTGCTTGGTATGCTTCTTTACTTGGCTATGATTCAATTGGTATTGCAGCAGGTGATAGTTCGGTTAAAGCATTTGCCGAGAATTTATGTACAGAAGTAAAGCAGGGATTGGCAATAATCTTGCCTAAATATGCAAAAGATCTTGATCGAATGGCGCAAAGTTTTTTAGATTCATGTGAATATGCATTTAAAGATCCATGCCAACGTGTGGCAAGAGATCCTTTACGTAAACTGTCTCATAATGAACGGGTAATGGCTTCAATTGCAGTGAATATACATCATGATTTATCCCATAAAAATTTACTAAAAGGTGCTGCTTTAGGTTATGCCTATGCAATTCAATTTTTAGGAATTAAAGAGACTGATGCCATTAAGCATTTGCAAGAACAAATCCAAAATTTAGATATTAGCACTGCTCAAAAAGAGCACCTTGAGGTCGGTTTGACTCAAATGATTCGATATTTATTTTCTGAACAAGGCATAAAGCCTTTGCACATGAACGTTACCAGCTCCAAAGTCACACACACTCAATATGCTTAAATGTGTGTAATGTTTTAATACTCTACAATTAAATAGCAAACATGCTTTAATACAAAGACTAAGTTATTTTGAATTAAAGCTGTGCTGCTAAAACCTTCGACGCTCTTGGTGCCAACACCTATACGGGATTACCCAGAATGGCACTGTGGGCGTCAAAATTATGCTCTATGGTATTTGGAAATTAATAATCACAAACTGATTGATTATTTAGATATGCTACGCTCACATTTTTCAGAATTTTTATTAGAACCGAATACTCGCCAATATCATGTCACGCTGTTTATATGTGGCTTTTTAACTCAAGAAACTAATGTTCATAGTGATGACTTTAGTTTTAGTGAATTTGAACAACAAATCGAAATTTTAAGAAAAGACTCTTTTGATCCATTTCAATTAAAAATCGGGTTAGTCGATAGTTTCAGTAGTGCTTTATTTGTACAAATCCAAGACCATCAAAACGTTTTATCTCAATTGCGGAAAAGACTAGCATTGGTTTCTAATGAAATTGCAGCTTTAGATTATTGTCCCCACATCACACTAGGTTTATATAAAAAAGCTTATAGTAGTGATTTGATTTTACAAAAAATTTCTGAATTACCTGTACAATACAAACACGCTGAATTTGAACTTAAAGTTGAGCATTTAACGTTTGGTTATTATGACGCTCAAACTTTACAAGGTAAGTTATATCCGCATCGGCATTTGTTTTTAGGTGATTCATGTTGCAACTGATTTTGGGCGGTGCCCGTTCTGGCAAAAGTCGACTGGCTGAACAAACGGCAATGTCTGCACAATTAGCTGTGACTTATGTAGCCACGGCGCAAGCGCTTGATCCAGAAATGCAAAATCGAATTGCCCATCATCAAAATCAGCGTCCTACGGAATGGCTTTTGCTTGAAGAACCCTTATATTTAGCAGAAGTTTTACAAAAAATTGATCGACCAAATCAGCTCATTTTGGTGGATTGTTTAACGCTTTGGCTAACGAATTTATTACTTTTAGAAGATCAAGACGTTCAACAGTTTGAGTGTGAGCAGCTTTTAAAAGTCTTACCTAAGCTTCAGTCCGAAATTATTTTAGTAAGTAATGAGACAGGACTTGGGGTTGTGCCACTTGGTGAGATTACTCGTCGTTTTGTAGATGAGGCGGGAAGACTGCATCAAGCTCTAGGGCAAATTGCAGATAAGGTTATTTTTTGTGTAGCGGGTTTTCCAATGATTTTAAAAGGTGAGAAGTAAAATGAACTGGTGGTTAGAATCTGTACAGCAACCTAATCTGGAAGCAAAACAACAAGCGGAGCAACATCAACTCCAACTCACTAAACCTACAGGTGCTTTGGGTGATTTAGAACAGATTGCAGTTACACTTGCCAGTTTACAGTCAAATGCCCATCCTCAGGTTAACCTTCCATGGATCACAATTTTTGCGGGCGACCATGGAGTAGTCGAAGAAAATATCTCTGCATACCCTCAAGCTGTTACACGTCAAATGCTGCAAAACTTCACAACAGGTGGGGCTGCAATTAGTGTAATTGCTAAATATCATCAGGCTCATTTACAAGTCATTGATTGTGGCACAGTTGGCGATGCATATGAATATGCTGGTGTTGAGCGTCATTGTATTCGTGCGGGTACGGCAAATTTTGCCAAACAAGCTGCAATGAACGTAGATGAATGTCGTGCTGCTTTAGAGTTAGGAAAAAATAGCGTAGATACGGCTAAAGCGAATGGCGCAGATATTTATATTGCTGGTGAAATGGGAATTGGAAATACATGTTCTGCTTCTGCCTTAGCATGCCTTTTACTAAATGATACAGCTGAACAATTAACTGGTGTGGGTACTGGAATTGGTGCTGATCAATTAAGACATAAAATTGAAGTGATTGAGCAAGCCATAGAGCTTCATCATCAACATGTTATTGGTGATGCATTTAAAACATTGTGTGCAGTGGGTGGCTTAGAAATTGCGGCAATTACAGGTGCATACATTCGATGTGCTCAAGTGGGTTTACCTGTCATTGTGGATGGCTTTATTAGTTCGGTAGCCGCTTTGTGCGCAGTAAGAATGAATACTAAAGTACGTGAGTGGATGTTATTTGGCCATCAATCGGCAGAATATGGTCATCGTCGTATTTTGCAGGCATTGAATGCTGAACCAATTTTAAAGATGAACTTGCGTTTAGGTGAAGGTAGCGGTGCAGGTACTGCCTTGGGATTGGTTAAAATGGCATGTGTATTACATAACCAAATGGCAACCTTTGCTCAAGCTGCTGTAAGCGGGGATAAAATTGAGCAAATTTAAAATTGATTTGCTCAGACATGGTGAAAGTCAATATAGCCATACATTACGTGGTCATTTGGATGATGAATTGACTCCAAAAGGTTGGCAGCAAATGCAGTCAACCATTAACCAAGTCATAGAACCAAAATGGGATGTGATTGTAAGTTCTTCATTAAAACGCTGTGCTTGTTTTGCTGAGCAACTTGCACAAACAACTGAACTTCCTTTGCTTTTAAATGATGACTTAAAAGAAATGTTTTTTGGTGATTGGGAAGGTGTTTCGACACAGCAAATTTATGAAACCTCACCAGAGTTGTTAGCAAATTTTTGGCAAAAACCGAGTCAATATTGCCCGCCTCGGGCAGAAACGTTAATGCAGTTTCAAATGAGGGTTTTGAAAGGTTTTCAAAACCTATTAGAATATATGCAAAAACAAAACTGGCAACATGCATTGGTTGTTACTCATGGTGGTGTCATTAAGCTATTGACTTGTTTAGCACAACAGCATCCTTTGGATGATTTACTAAAAATGCCTGCGGAACTTGGGAAATTATATTCATTCGAATTTTCTGAAACAGATGGTCAATTAACTTTCATGTTGAGATAGCAAATTTATATTTCTATACACTTGTAAGTTATTATTTTTATAAAGATATTTCATGTGATGTAATAGAACTGTCATTGCTAAAAACTAAGATACGGGCATTTCTTATTAATAACTTATCAGACTCATGAATATTATATTTAAAACAACGATGCTCGCAGCATCATTATTACTTGTGGCTTGTAACGATAATGATAAAGATGTTCAAACGACGACACCTACCAACCAATCAAAATACTATCAAACAAAAGCACCTTATCAACCGCAACAAGACCTAAAAAGTTATGAACAAGCACCAACTGGGTTCCAACCAGTTTTTACAGAATTAGTGGCACGTCATGGATCAAGAGGTCTATCAAGCCTTAAATATGATTTGGCACTTTATAATTTATGGAAGCAGGCAAAAGCAGAAAATGCCTTAACGCCGTTAGGAGAACAATTAGGTGCTGATTTAGAAGCAATGATGAAAGCTAATATCCTATTAGGTTATGGGGTTGAAGGAATTCGCCAGTATGGTTATGGAAATGAAACCATGACAGGTATTTTAGAACACCGCGGCATTGCAGATCGATTATTGCAGCGTTTACCAAATCTATTAAATTCACAAGCGTCTATATTGGTACAAAGTTCTGGAGTTGATCGCGCGGTGGATAGTGCTAAATTCTTCACTGCTGAACTTATTAAACAGCAACCGCCACTTAAAGATAAAATTGTTCCAGTGTCTTATACCAGTTTATCGAGTACAAGCGTTCCTAGTCTTGGAGATGGTGGAGTTGATCGTTTTAAACTTTATTTTCATAGCTTAAATGCGGCTGACGACTTCACCCAACCACTTACTGCTAGCCAACAAAAAATTTATGATGCAAGTCAGGCTTATCAAGATTTTGAAGCAAATAATAAAAATTTAGCCCAAAAGTTGAATGAGTTATCAACAAATACTGAGGCTGAAAAAACGGCACAGACAGTAATTAGCCCAATTTTTAAAGCGGACTTTATTAAAAAACTTGGTACAACGGGTTATAGCTTTAGTAATATCGGATCCTTTACGGTAACTTCACCTAAAGGTGAACAAATTACAGAAAAAGGCAAGGGTAAAAATACAATCGCAAGTGCAGTTGATGCCGCAGCTTATGTTTATGAACTCTATTCAATTTCTGGTGGTATGAAAGATGAGTTAAAGGGCATCGATTTTGATAAATATATGCCTTTAGAAGCTGCAAGGTTCTATGCTGAATTTAATGATGGCAATGATTTTTACGAAAAAGGCCCAAGTTTTACCGAGTCTAATCAGGTCACAAGTGAAATTGCACAAGGTTTGAAACAAGATCTATTCCAACAGGTTGATGCTGTCGTGAATAAAGCACAGCCTTACAAAGCCGTTTTACGTTTTGCTCATGCTGAAATTATTATTCCTCTGGCAACTAGCTTAGATTTACATAATATGATGCAGCCTTTACCACTTCGCCAGACTTATAACTATTCAACAAGCTCATGGCGCGGTGAGGTGGTTTCACCTATGGCAGCAAATGTACAGTGGGATATTTATCAAAATAGCCAAGGCAATACTTTGGTAAAAATGCTTTATAACGAAAAAGAGATTTTATTTAAGTCAGCATGCAACTATGCCCGCTACAACCCAACGAGTTTCTACTACGACTACTCAAAATTGAAACAGTGCTATCAAATGCAATAGTTTTTTAGTTTTCTGAGGTCTTTAATGGGAATAGGGATTGCTATTCCCATTTTTATTTCTTCATAATTCAATCTGTTTTGAATATAGATCAGTTAGAGACTTGGATATGACACCATTTTGGATTGCATTGCAATTTTTAACTGTTCTGCCGATTGAGTTAAAGACAATCCCAACGGCGCAACAAAATGGTCGAGCTATTTTGTTTTATCCATTAGTTGGGCTCATTATTGGTGGAATTCTTTTCCTTGTAGTGAGCCTTTTCGCTAAATTACCAGTTCTTCTGCTTGCTGCCATCACAGTAACCTTATGGATTTTGCTGACAGGCGGACTACATCTAGACGGGCTGGCGGATACGGCAGATGCGTGGGTAGGTGGCTTTGGAGACAAGCTACGTACTTTACAAATTATGAAAGATCCAAGTTGTGGTCCAATTGGAGTATTGAGTTTAGTTGTTATCTGTTTGCTCAAATTTGCGCTGGTCTATGTATTGATTGAACAACAGCAAACACTATTTTTAATATTGGTTCCCACACTCGGACGTGTTGTGCCATCTATTTTGTTTTTAACTACCTTATATGTTCGCGAAAAAGGTTTAGGCCGTTCTCTAACTGATCATTTACCTAAAACAGCTTCATGGATAATAACTGGGTTAGTTCTGCTGTTACCTTTGTATTGGAAATGGCAAGGATTGATTGCCATCATTGGCTTCTTAATGAGTCTTGTTTATTTAAGACATCTATTTATAAAACGAATTGGCGGTATTACTGGCGATACAGTGGGGGCAGCGATTGAGCTTAGTGAAACTGTGCTACTTTTTACTTTTGTCATCAGTTATTTTTACTTATAAAAAACATCAGTATTAATATATTTTTTAATCTGGTTTCTTATTTATTTCACATGCAAAAAATTAACAATATAAAAAGCCCTCAAAAATGAGGGCTTTTTATGGACTATTAAAAGATGGATTAACGATTTGGTAAAACGTCTTTTAAAGCTTCATGCATTTCAAGCAATGTTTTTTCGGTCGTTTCCCAGTCAATACAGCCATCAGTCACTGATTTACCATATTCAAGATCACAAAGGTTTTCAGGAATATCTTGACGGCCGCCTTTTAAGTGACTTTCAACCATAAGACCGACAATTGACTTATTACCATCTAAAATTTGTTCCGTAATATTTTTAAGAACAAGTGGCTGTAAGTACGGGTCTTTATTTGAGTTCGCGTGACTCGCATCAATCATGATTTTATTGCTAACTTTTGCTTTCGCTAAAGCATTTTCTGCTTCTTCAACAGAGCCAGCATCATAGTTAGGCTTACCATTACCACCGCGTAATACAACGTGTGCATAAGGGTTACCATTTGTATTAATAATTGAAACCTGACCATCTTCATTAAGGCCTAAGAAACTATGGCCATATTTAACCGATTGCATGGCATTGGTGGCAACAGTTAAACCGCCGTCTGTACCATTTTTAAAACCAACTGGTGATGATAGACCAGAAGACATTTCACGGTGAGTTTGGCTCTCGGTTGTACGTGCACCAATTGCAGACCATGAAATTAAGTCTTGGTAATATTGTGGAGAGTTAGGATCAAGTGCTTCGGTTGCACATGGCAAACCTTTTTCATTTAACTCAAGCAAGAGTTTACGACCAATACGTAAACCTTTTTCGATGTTAAATGAGTCATTCATATCAGGGTCATTGATTAGACCTTTCCAACCAATTGTCGTACGTGGTTTTTCAAAATAAACACGCATAACTAAATACAATGAATCTTTAACTTTTTCGCTTAGCACTTTTAAGCGATCGGCATATTCGTGAGCAGCTTTAGGGTCGTGAATAGAGCAAGGACCAATAACGACAAACAAACGTTTATCTGAACCATCTAAAATATTACGAATAGTTTCGCGACCTTTTAGAACGGTTTGTGAAGCAACATCAGATAGAGGAAGCTCTGATTTAAGCTCAGCTGGTGTTACAAGAGTTTGAATGCTTTTAATATTAAGGTCGTCGATATCTGGCTTTGAAACGGATTTTGAATGTGTAGTCATTACTGTCACTGGTTCGATCATACTAAAGGTTGTTTTGTGTACTGAATATACCATGAAATAATTATGAAAATCTTACATCTCATGGTATTTCACTTTTGAAAAATCTTATTGATTTTACTATCTTTCAGTTGTATTGCTTGTTTTTTCAGCAATCACGACTTGTTGTTGTACCACAGGTGCTTTTGGTTTTGCTTTGACTGGATGGACCATAAAGTTAACACCAAGGGCAAATAGGGTAATGCCTAAAATTTTTCGGATTAAACGTTCAGGCATGCGAGAACTAATGAGCGTCCCTACAATAATTGCTGGAATTGAACCCACCAGTAACCACATAAGAAGCGTAAAGTCGACGTTACCAGCGCTCATGTGTCCAAGACCCGCCACTAAGGTAAGTAATACAGCATGTACAACATCTGATCCAATAATTCGGATCATTGGCAAATTAGGAAACATAATCACAAGTGCCATGATGCCAAATGCACCAGCACCGACAGATGAAAGCGTTACGAATACACCTAAAATGATACCCATAATCACGATAAAGCTACGTTTTTTATGGATAGCTAAATGCTCATTTTCACTTTGAGTTACTTCGTTACTTCTAAAACGATTAAAGAACTTTTCAATGCGTGAACGGAAAATGATGGAAACACCAGTTAAAGTTAGCATAAAGCCTAATACCATAGTTAACACAGCTTTATAGTGTGTTGACTGACTTAAATAATGCTCTAGTAACCACGTGGTGCCGAAAGATGCAGGAATACTGCCTACTGCTAACCATAAAACGATTGGCCAGACAATATTTAGCTTTCTAGCGTGGACCATTGATCCACAGAATTTTGAAATTGCGGCATAAAGTAAATCGGTACCAATGGCGATATGTGGTTCAATTCTAAAAAGACCAATTAAAATTGGTGTCATTAATGATCCACCACCAACTCCTGTAATCCCTACACAGAAACCAACTAACATACCCGCTAAGATAAATTCAAAAGCACCAGACATCTTTATCGCCACTTATCACGAAACGCCCATATCTTATTCCTTTTAGAGATAAACAGTTGTCATGAATAGTGATTTACTTATGCAAAAAAAAGCTAAGCAATCAAAAAATTGCTTAGCTTGAACTATTTTTCATCAACTTATTAAGGTCTAAGATTATTTTGATGATTTTAATGGGTTAAGTAGAAGAATGAGACCAAAAGTTAACGGCGTTGCAAAGATCCACCAACTGACAAAACCAATTGAAAAGTTATAATGTTGAATCAGAATATATGCGCATAAAATAAACAATATGAATGCAGCTATCTTAAAGTGTTGGTAATATTTTTGAGCTAATGGTTTGAAATGGCCTGTTGATTTTGGCGATCGATATTTTTCACTCGACATAAATAACAAATACATTCCTAATAAAATTAAGATGAAAGCTATAAAGATCATGAGCTCACCTCTGTATTTAATTTATTCAGCTTCTTTTGGATTTTTTCTACAGCTTTATGCTGAATAGGTTGAATTTTGCAGAATATAAAAATTGCTAAGACTGCAAGTATCCATAAAAAGACATCTATACGTGCAAATGCCCAATAACTGTTGAAGCTTTGAATATAGTCATGTTGAAGTAAATAGCTTAAATTTAAGATTGGAAGCATCATACAAAGCATAATAAAAATACTAAGTTGAGTTCGCCATAAATATTGTTTTTTAGTGACTAAAGCGATGATTAAGCTCATAAGCCAAACAAGGAAAAAACTATAGATTTCATAATTGATCGTGGTTGACGTAACTGTAAACAATCGATTTGCACTTAAATAAGCAACAGTGGCACAAGGTAATCCTACAAAAGTTGCGACATTTAAACGGTCAACTAAATAGTGTCCAAAATGAAATTGGCTTTTTTTATTTTGGATTTGACGTTTTAAACTCCAAAGTAACAGGCCAGAAGCAATCATTACGCAACCTAAAATACCAGAGAAAAAGAATCCTAAGCGAAGTAAAGGCTGGGCAAATGTTGCCATGTGTAGACCGTAGACACCCGCATTAAGCGTGGCAATAGCACTATCATTACGCGTATCTGCTAAGACTTTGCCAGTTGATGCATTTAATGTAATTTGAGCCTGATTACGGGTAATTGAATGATCTTCTTTTTGAATAAAAGTAATTTGTGCCTGATTGGTATTTGGATTTTTTACACTAATTGTAGATAGGGTTTGATCGCCCCAACTTTGTTGCACTTGGCCTACTAACTGTTCGATAGATAAATTTTGAGCAGGCTGTATTGATTGGCTTTCAGGCACAGTCTTTGTGCGTATTTCGGTAAAATATTGATATGGATTTTCAGGATAGAGCTTTTGCATTCCCCAAGGCAGATATAAGTAAAAGAAAATAGCTAAGCCTGTAAATGTAATGGTTAAAAAGAAGGGTAGTGCAACAACTGAAGAAATATTATGAAAATCTAGCCATGAACGCTGCGACTTAAATGTACGTAAAGTAAAAAAGTCGGTAAATATTTTTTTATGGGTAATAATGCCTGAAACCAAAGCAATCAACATAATAAATGCCGCGATGCATACTAATAATCGTCCGATTAGGATGGGCATGCCAAAAAGCTGATAATGGAAGCGGTAAAAGAAATCGCCACCTTCAGTTGCGGAAAGTTGAAGCTCTCGTCCCGTATTGGCATCTAGTGTTGCATTACCATAACCGCCGTCTGGCTTTTCCCAATACATCGTATTTACTGGACTTTCATGCGTTGCAACGTTTATGTACCACGATTTGGCATCTGGAGCATGTTCTTGTAAATATTGGTAGGCTGTTTTAATCGCAACATCTTGCTTTATTTCATATTGTGCAAGAGGAGGTTGCATCCATAAGTTAATTTCGTGGCGGTAGTAAGATAAGCTACCCATGAAGAAAATAGCAAATACAAGCCATCCGAAAATTAAGCCAGTCCATGAATGTAGCCATGCCATAGATTGGCGTATACCTTTATGCATAACTCACCATCCGTGTTGCAACAAAGAATAGAACGCACAGAAAAATTGATAGCCCCGTTAATTTTCGGAGTGATTGAATGCAAAAACCTAAAATCACAAAAAATACATAAAATAAAATGGAAATAAATGCGGCCAAATAAATAGCTTCTGCCTTGTTTAATGTCAAACGGAATAGTCCTGTTAGTCCAAGACTTAAATACGCCATACAAGCAAAGCCGATACCGAAAATGAGCAAGAATCGATAGAAAACTTTTATGCGATATGACATAGAGAGATTTACGGTTTTGGACATGTTTAATGAGGCATACACAAAAGAAAATAAAAAACCAAGCTCTAAAATTAGAGCTTGGCGATGGTATTAATATTTAAACTTCACAGCAACTGTATAGTTAGCTGAAGGGCCATAAAAGCCTTGGCCATCAGGGAAACTATATAAATATTTCTTATCGAAAATGTTATTACCATTTGCTTGAAGCGTAATATGATTATTTACTTCATAACTTGCCATTAAGTTAACTAAGGCATAGGCGTCTTGTGTGATGGTACTGTTTACAGTTGAGTCATATAGCTTTACGCCATCTTGCCACTGCAAACCTGCACCAACTTTCAGCTTAGGTAGAGCTGATGGAGTATAGGTTGTCAGCAAATTAAGAGTCTGGTTCGGATTATAAGTTCTTGCCTCGCCACCATTCTTAATATCTTTAATACTAAATTGGGCATAACCGAAAGAAAGATTCACATTATCTGTGATTTGGCCCGATAACCCGACTTCTACACCTTGCGATTCTAAATCACTGGTTGGTACTTTTCTGTTGAGAGGGTTTCCATCAGAATTACGTAATGGGTAATTATTTTGTTCTGTTTTAAATACTGAAAGTGTGCCCGTTAAACGGTCATCTAGCCATGAACTTTTTATCCCCATTTCATAGCTTTTACCTTCAATAGGTTTTAAAGCCTGATTGGTGTCTTTATCAATACCTGTTTGCGGACGGAAAATAGAGGTATAACTCATATAACCCGTATATTCAGGTGTGAAGTTATAGGTTAGGCCGGCATATGGCGAAACTTTACTTTCACTATATGACATTGGTGAGCCGTAGCTTTCACCTTTGCTCTCCGCTTTAACATAGTTTGCACCCAATAAAAGTTTTAGGTCTTCAGTAAGGTGTAAGCGTGTCGCAGCATAGATTGAATTAATATTCTGTGTATAGTTGGCTGCTTCTGTGAAATCTGACCAAGTTACAGATTGAGGTGTCCAACTTGCCCAGTCTGTAGTGGTCGACTTAACAACATTGCTATCATTAATTGTTCCAGTAGATTGTTTATCTTGCTGATGGCTACGTACATAGCTATAGCCTAAAGTTGCTTCATGCTCTTGATTGAAAAGCTTATAGGTTCCTTCAAGATTAAAATCGACGGCGTGTTTTTCTTGATGTTCCTGACCACCCCACGGCGTTAAAGATATCCCTGAACCATCAGCTTGCGGATAACCATAGTAATAAAGAAGGCGACTATTATGTTTCGTGTCAAGATAGTTATAAGTTAGTTTAGCAGTCCATTGATCATTAATTTTTTGTTTTAATTCAGCAAAAGCATTTTGTGTTTCATTATCCCAATGTGCCCAATCTGGGTTGGGGTTATATGAACGATCATAAGAAATTTGTTTACCATTGGCATCGAGTAAGGGTAAAGCACCCCAGTTGTTTGCATTAGGTTTATTTTTTTCTTGGCTATAGCCTACAGTGAGTAAAGTACTATCTGTTAAATCAGCTTCAATAACGCCAGCAAATCCATTTTTTTCTGAAGAATATCGGTCAAGATAAGAATCACCAGTTTGCTCGTAGCCCATGATACGGCCACGTACTTTTTCACTCGGAATAATTGAGCCTGATACGTCAGTTTCATAACGTTGAGTATCCCAAGAACCATAACTTACACCGCCAGTTGCTTGGAACTCTTGAGTTGGTCGCTTACGAATATTATTGATCGTTGCGCTTGGGTCGCCAAAGGCATTCGTTAAAGAATCTGCACCTTTAACTATCTCTACACGATCGTAAAAGTAGGTATCCGGGTTAGTGTTATTGTAGTTATAACCTGAGAGGGGAAAGCCTACGCCGTCAGTTAAAATATTTGAAATCTCAAAACCACGGGCCATGTAAGAAGTACGTTCGGTTTCCTGATTGCTTACAGTTACTCCTGGAGTATTTTTTAGAACATCTCTCGTACTTGTTAGACCAAAATCTTCAATTTGTTGACGAGTAACCACATTAATGGTTTGAGGAGTTTCTTTAGCTTCAATATTAAGTTTGGTGGCACTATTTGAGTTCTTAACATTATATGCTTTTGTCTGTTCAGAGGACTGCTCTACATTTGATGCTTTGACTTCAATAGTTTGAAGAGCTTGTACCTCTGAATCTTGAGCATAAGCGAGATGGGCATAACAAATCGCACAGGCAATGACAGAAAGTTTGAACGGTCGAGCAGGGGTATTCATAAGGCTAAAGATAATGTAAATAATTATCATTTATTCTATTGTTTGTAAATGAAAGCTACAATTGAAAATGAATTGTTAATTTAGATTAAAATATAAGTGCTTAATGTAATTTTAGATGGAAGATCAAATTTTCTATAGTTCCCATCGCTTAAGCAGCAAGTTCAAGATTAATAAGTCTCTATGCTAGAATGCATTATTTCTAATTTTTGGATAAATCGCCTTGGTAAACCGAAAACTTAAAATAGGCATTGTAGTTGGGGAAGTTTCTGGAGATACGCTGGGTGTAAAACTGATGCGTAGTTTCCGTGAACAAGGAATCGATGCCGAATTTGAGGGAATTGGTGGACCTCAAATGATTGCTGAAGGTTTTAAGAGTTACTATTCAATGGAAACCTTGTCTGTGATGGGCATTGTTGAAGTATTAAAAGATCTTAAAAAGCTATTTGCTGTACGTGATGGTTTAATTAATCAATGGACTGAGCAACCAGTTGATATTTTTATAGGCATTGATGCACCAGACTTTAATCTTCGACTTTCTAAAAGTATTAAAGAAAAGAATCTTCCAATAAAAACAGTTCAATATGTGAGTCCATCAGTTTGGGCATGGCGCCAAGGGCGTGTACATGGCATTAAACAAAGTATAGATTTAGTCCTTTGTTTATTTCCTTTTGAAAAAGTCTTTTATGAGCGATATGAAGTTCCAGCAGCCTTTGTAGGCCATCCATTAGCTAAACAATTGCCACTTGAAAATCCAATTAAAATAGCAAAGCAGCAATTGGGTATTGATGAAAATCAAAAACATATTGCTTTATTGCCGGGTAGCCGAAAAGGAGAAGTAGAGCGATTACTGCCTATGCTATTGGGTGCTGCCAATATTCTGCATAGCAAATATCCAGATCTTCAATTTTTAGTTCCAGCAATTAATGATGCGCGTAAACAACAGATTGAGCAGGGTGTTGAACAAATTGCTCCAAACTTGAAAGCAAAAATTCATATTTTAGAAAATACAGATAGTGAGTCAAAAATTGGCCGTATGGTCATGAATGCAAGTGACATTATTGCTTTAGCATCTGGGACAGCAACATTGGAAGCAATGTTAATGCATAGACCGATGGTCACTTTCTATAAATTACATTGGTTGACCTATTTAATTGCAAAGTTCTTGGTCAAAATTCCTTACTATTCTTTGCCTAATATTATTGCGGGTAAAAAAGTGATTGAAGAGCTGATTCAGACTGATGCTACGCCAGAAAATTTAGCAACTGAAATAGAAAAACTAATGAATGTTGAAAAAGCTCAAATTCAAGTGATGCAACATTTAACTATGCATAAGCAGCTTATTTCAGGAAATACCGAAGATCCGGTTCAGGTTATTTTGCAATGCTTAAACAGCTAACGTTAAGTACTTGATTGGCTAATTGCTTTTAATCCAGCTAATGAGAATTTTTTAAAATGCTCAACTAAATCATGTAATGGCATCTGGGCAATATTTTTTAGAGGCTGAGGTGCCTGAGCATTAGGTCCTGCAATAATGAGCATCATACAGGGTGTCATAACACTTAAAATGCAAGGTAAAACGGCTGGATCATTTTCATCGAGACAGGCAACTTGGCTAATAATTTTACGAATAAGAAAAAATTTTCTCATGCCTGCAAACTCGATGAAACTTAATAAATGTTCAGAAGGTGAAAACAGTTCACGAATAAATACTTTGCCGTGCCATACATCTTTTTTGGTTAATTTATGCAGCAAAGTCTCAAGTAGTGAGCTTAATTTTTCTTCTGGGGTGAGAGAACTTTCAACAAGTGCTAGTAGGTGATTTTCATCTAAATAATGAGCATGAGCTTCGACTAAAACAGCCTGATATAGACCATCACGACCATCAAAGTGATAATTAATGGTAGCCAAATCAACATTTGCTGCTTTGGCAATTGTTTTATTAGGCGTTTTTGCAAAACCATATTGGGCAATTAAAGGACCTGCTGCCTCTAAAATTTTAGATTTTGTTAAATTACCATCACTTCGTCTAGATCTGGACATATTTAAACCTAATTTTCGTTCACCATAAAAGTATATCTTTTATTCAAAGATGAGAGTAATTTAAATTTAAATTGAATTTAAACTAATAAAATTTGAATTTGATAAGAAGGCCAATAAGATGAATAAAAAAGTGATTGCCGGTGTTTTAGTTATTATAGCTGTAGCTGCCTTCAGTTTTTTGGCATGGAAATATAATAATAAAAAACAATCAGATAATAATTTAACTTTATATGGGAACGTAGATATTCGCCAAGTTTCACTTGCATTTGAAGAGTCGGGGCGTATTCAGAAACTTCTTGTCCAAGAGGGTGATAAAGTTCAAACAGGTCAGTTACTCGCGACACTTAATACCAACGCATTACAGATTCAGGCAAAGCAAGCACAAGCACAACTTAAAGCGCAACAAGAGGCAATTGTTAAACAAGAGGCGGGGGCTCGTCCCGAAGAAATTATTCAAGCAAAAGCACAACTCGCTTCTGCCCAAGCTGACTTAGATAAAACCAATAAAAATTTACAGCGTTTACAGATATTGGTAAGTAGTACAGATGGTCGGGCAATTAGTCAACAAGAGTTGGACTATGCAAAAAGTAATCAACATAGTGCCGAAGCAGCAGTTCGTGAAAGACAAGCCAATTTAGAATTAATAATTAAAGGCGCACGCAAAGAAGATCGAGAGGCAACAAAAGCACAATATGAGGCGACTAAAGCCAATCTGGATTTAATTAATTATAATCTTACCCAAGCTGAGTTAAGAGCTCCTGTAAATGCAGTTGTAAGAGCACGACTACAGGAAATTGGCGATATGACCTCAGCTCAAAAAGCAGTTTATACATTGGCACTAACTAATCCTAAATGGATTCGTGTATATGTGAATGAGCAAGATTTAAGTGTAATTAAAATGGGTGAAAATATCCAAGTCATCCATGATTCAAATCCTGATCAACCTATTAAAGGCACAATTGGTTATATCTCTTCTGTTGCTGAATTTACCCCTAAAACTGTACAGACAGAAGAAATTAGAACAACACTCGTGTACGAAGTGCGTGTATATGTAAATGATCCAAATGATCAATTAAAAATGGGGCAGCCCGTTACGGTAAAAGTTCCACTTGTTTCAGGTGAGAAAGCTTATGACCGATGAAGAAACAGTAGTTGAAGCCCATAATTTAGTCATGACTTTTAAAACTGAAAGTAAAATGTCAGCTGATATTACGGCAATTGATAATTTGAATATAGAAATCAATAAAGGGGAGCTTACAGCTTTAGTTGGGCCAGATGGGGCTGGAAAAACTACATTTTTAAGACTGGTTGCGGGACTATATCAACCTACTTGTGGCTCTTTAACTGTATTGGGATTAGATGTTGTTAAAAATCCACAAGCGGTACAAAACCGTATTAGTTATATGCCGCAACGTTTTGGACTATATGAAGATTTAAGCGTACAAGAAAATCTTGATTTATATGCTGATTTACACGATGTTCCAAAAGAAATTCGTACTCAACGATTTAAACGTTTATTGGAAATGACAGACCTTGCTCAATTCACTCGACGTTTAGCGGGTCAACTTTCTGGTGGAATGAAACAAAAACTAGGGCTAGCATGTACTTTAGTTCGTTCCCCAGAGTTACTATTGCTTGACGAGCCTAGTGTTGGTGTAGACCCTTTATCAAGACGGGACTTATGGATCATTATTGAACAGCTTGTTCAGGAAGAAAACCTAAGTGTAATTATAAGTACTGCTTATATGGATGAAGCAGAAAAATGTGCACAAGTTTATATCATGCACGAGGGGAAAATTTTAAAGCAGGGCTCTCCAGAGCAATTAAAAGAAATAGCACGTGGCCAAACATGGCAAGTAAAACCTCCTGCAAATATTAAGGCGCGGACTGTACAAGCCCAATTACTTGATAATCATCTAGAGATTATTGATGCTGTTCCAAAAGGTGAACAAGTACGTTTTATTAGTCGCCAGAAAGAATTATCAGCCAGTGCTTTACTTCAGGGGCTAATAGCAAATACCCGAGAACCTGAACTTGAAGATGCTTTTATGATGTTATTACAACAAAATCAAAAGCAACGAAAACAAATGTCCATTTCTGAACGAGCTTTTGATTCACTGCAAAATCATGAGTTGGAATCAGACCAACCTATCATTGTGGTCAAAGATTTAGTCAGAACTTTTGGAGATTTTACTGCTGTCGCTAACACTTCATTTGATGTGCAGCGCGGTGAAATTTTTGGATTACTTGGGCCTAATGGAGCTGGGAAAACAACGACATTTCGAATGCTATGTGGATTGTTGCCAGCAAGTAGTGGGTATCTAGAAGTTGCTGGTAAAAACTTACGGACAGCTCGTGCTGAAGCTAGGGCTAACGTAGGTTATGTCTCTCAGAAATTTGCACTTTATAGTAATTTAACTGTTTTAGAGAATCTCAAATTTTTTGGTGGAGCCTATGGCTTATCGGGCGAAAAACTAAAACATCAAATTGATAAGGCATTACAGCAATACGATTTAAAAACCCATATTAAAAGTGGTGATTTACCGGGTGGCTATAAACAACGCTTATCGATGGCTGCTGCATTGCTACATGAACCAGAAATTTTGTTTTTAGATGAACCTACGAGCGGAATTGATCCACTTGCACGGCGTTTATTTTGGTACAGCATTGGTGAGCTTGCAAATCAGGGCATTACCATTATTATTACGACCCATTTTATGGAAGAAGCGGAATATTGTGATCGAATTGCCATACAGGATGCTGGAAAGTTATTAGCCTTAGGCTCACCTCAACAAGTACGCCAGTTAGCAAGTAAAGATAAACAGATTGGTGATATGAATGAGGCTTTTATTGCAATTGTGGAGCAAGCACGTGCGTTAAGGCATGCTGTTTAGGAGGTCTACAATGAGTCAGTTTGCATTTTGGAATCGATTGATAGCATTAGTTCGTAAAGAAACTAAGCAGTTAGTTCGTGATAAAAGTAGTCTCGCAATTGGTTTGGTTCTGCCTATCATCTTAATTTTACTTTTTGGTTATGGACTTTCCTTTGACTTAAATCAGGCACGAGTTGGTGTTGTAGTTGATCAGTCTTCACCACAGATCAATCAGGTTTTAGCGGGTTTAAATGGTTCGCAATATTTAACGAGTCAAGAGTTTCATAATTTGCCTGAAGCAGAGCAGGCCATTCGAGATGGCGAGATTGATGCCATTTTGCATTTCCCTTCAGATTTCGCGAGTCAGGCACAACAAGGTAACGCAAAGGCTCAACTGTTATTAAATGGTACGTCTACCACCATAGCAACAGCTTTGGAAGGATATGTCACAGGTGCTTTGGCTACCGCGCCGTCTATACAAGTTGACCGTAGTCCAATATTAGCAACTTCAAGCGCCGTTAATATTGAACAACGAATATGGTTTAACGAATCTGCTAACAGTACTTGGTTTTTAGTCCCAGGTTTGATGGTATTAATCTTAACTTTAATCGGTGCATTTTTAACGGGGTTGCTTATTGCCCGTGAAAGGGAGCGAGGAACACTAGAGGCCTTATTTGTGACGCCTGTAAGACCATTTGAAATTGTATTAGCAAAGCTCATTCCCTATGTTGTGGTCGGCATGATTGATATCGTGATCTGTATTATTGCTGCGTATTTTATTTTTGAAGTACCCATGCGCGGTTCATTATTCTCAATTTTATCAGCTTCATTTTTATATTTAATTGTTTCGTTATTACTTGGTTTAACCATATCAGGCTTTGCTCAAAGCCAGTTTCAGGCGAGTCAAATTGCTTTATTGGCAAGTTTTATGCCTGCACTCATGCTTTCAGGTTTTGTTTTCGATACACGAAATTTACCCTTGGTTGTACAAATTGTTAGCCAGTTACTTCCAGCTACGCATTTTATGATTTTAATTAAAACCCTATTTATGGGAGGTGATGATTGGAAGTTATGGTTTAAAGAATGCGGTATTTTATTAGGATATATCGTTGTTTTGATATGTGCTGTGAACTTTTCACTGAAAAAACGGTTGAGATAAAGTTATGTGGCAGCAACTAATCGCTTGGCTAAAACATTTAAGTTTTTTAGTCAAAAAGGAATTCCTGACCATTTTTAGTGACCCTGCAAATAGAGTCATTCTATTTGTACCGGCACTGATGCAAGCACTTTTGTTTGGTTATGCTGCAACTTATGATGTTAACCGTGTGGATTATGCAATTTTAGATCAGAGTAATGGGCAAGTTTCGCATGAACTGATCTCAAAGCTCGATGGCTCTGGTATTTTTAAGCGGATTGCAACACTTCAATATACAGATCAAATCAAACAGGTCATTGATAGTCGTCAGGCATTGGTCGTGATTACGATTCCTTCAGACTTCGAGAGCAAATTAAATAATAATCAAAGCTCTCCTATACAGGTCATTGTTGATGGCAGAAACTCATCAACTGCTGTTGTGGCTGGTTCATATCTAAATAAAATTATTGGTCAGTTTAATCAGCAAAAATTTAACTCAGCCTTACCGATTAGTCTTGAAACAAGAACATGGTACAACCCAAATCAGGAATCTCGTTGGAGCCTAATGCCTTCATTAATTGCGGCATTAAGTATGATGCAAACATTGCTTTTATCTGCTTTATCTGTAGCACGTGAACGTGAGCAAGGTACATTTGATCAGTTATTAGTTACGCCGTATACACCATTACAAATTATGATTGGTAAGGCCTTACCTCCAATTTTTGTAGGATTGATGCAATCAACCATTATTTTATTGATCATTTTATTCTGGTTTAAAATTCCAATGAATGGTTCTATTGGACTGCTTTATTTTGGTTTATTAAGTTTTAATGTGGCTGTAGTCGGAGTGGGCCTATCAATTTCGGCTTTATCTTTAAATATGCAACAAGCCATGCTTTTTACATTTTTATTGATTATGCCTTTGATGTTGCTTTCAGGTTTACTTACACCAGTAGAAAACATGCCGAAAGTACTACAAATAGCAACTTACGCAAACCCTTTAAGGTTTGGAATTAACTTGGTACAACGGGTTTATTTGGAAGGTGCGAGCTTTGCACAAGTCAAATTCAACTTTATTCCAATGATCATACTTGGAGTAGTAACTTTACCCTTAGCTGCTTGGCTATTTAGGAACAGATTATCTTAATCATGTTAATTAAAAAGCCCCATTTTAGGGGCTTTAAAACTTACTTAGGCACGTATAATCAGTTGGTAACCCGTATATTTACGGATGTTAATAACACCAATATCAAAAATTAAATATTGACCTTTAATGCCCTGTAATACACCGCGAATTTTTGGAGTTTTATCCAAATTTAGAGACTTAATTTTTTCAGGGTACTGCTCAACAGGGTAAACAAACTCACGTGGTAGCTCATCTTCTAATAATTCAACGGTTTCGTTAAATTCAAGATTTTGGCTAAATTCCTCACGAATCGTTTGAATTTTAGGTGCAAACTCTTCGATTAACTGATCACGTTGCTCAGTTAGTTTTAGAGGTTCAGCTTCTCCCTTAAGGAGTTTACGCCAATCAGTTTTGTCAGCAACTAAAGAACCAAACATTGTTTCAAGCTGACCAGATAAACGACGTGATCCAACTTTCATAATTGGTAAGGCCTGAGTTGCACCTTGATCTAACCAACGACCTGGCATATGACTAACGCGGGTAATACCAACTTTCAAAGCGCTCGAATTTGCTAAATAAACAATATGAGGCTGGAAACAAACATTGTGGGCAAAGTCATCTTCACGACATGTACCTAAGTGGTAATGGCATGTTTCTGGCTTCATAATACAGAGGTCACATTCCGCTTTCGTTTTAAAACATTTAAAACAGTGACCTTGAGAATAAGATTTTGGTGTTTTAGTGCCACAAGAAGTGCAATAAATATTACCTGTCCATTCGATTTCTAGTTCTTGTCCTAAATTAAAAGGAAGATCAATTTCTGAACGGTCTAATACAAATTTGTATTCAACATTTGCTTTGGTTGTCTGTTGATCAGTTACACTAGCATCTTTTAGGCCTGCATGCATTTTATGGCAAATGCCTTGTAGTTCCATAAAGTTTAAACTCACATCTTTCAATTAAGGGTTGCAGTTATGGCTGAACAAAATGTCATCACTTCTATGCTAGACGATTTATCAAACGAACAGCCCATTCATACTGCACTTTGTATTGGCCAGAAAATTGACCTGAATAACGCAATTCAATGGCACTATTTTACCGTAACTGAGCTTTTAAGTCTGCCTTTTACTCAGCGTTATGATTTGGGTTTTGTATTGTTTGATACAGATGAAATGCAGAACATAACTGAAGTACAAAAATCACAATTATTAGTAAAACTACGTGATTTATTAGCAAAACGAATTGTTGTGGTAAGCAAACGCAGTGATGAGCAGTTATTACGTTCTTTAGGCTTCACTCAACTCATTGATAAGATGTCGCATGATAGCGATTTTGCTTTATGGCAATTTAATATAATGACCTATAAACATGTTCCAGATTGGTTTAATTCAAAGTTTTGGGCGAACCCAGAAAACTGGAATAAATTCCGCTGGTAAAAGAGCACTAAATCTCTTTCAAAATTTAACAATTTGGCTTTTGCTGTCTTAACAAGAATCCGCGTATGCTCATGTGTAAACCATACATAAGAGTTACACATGACAAATTTAAGCAACATTGTAGAAGTTCTGGCTCAGCAGGCTTTAGGTGGGAACCAACAAGCGTCAGGCCAAGGTGGTTTAGGTGGGATTTTAGGTTCAGTACTTGGACAAATGGGCGGCAATACTCAAGGTTCACAAGGTGGACTTGGGGGAGTACTGGGTTCTGTATTAGGGCAAGTGACTGGGAACAATAGCGCACCTCAAGCTGGTGGTGGGGTACAAAGTTTATTAATTGCAGTTGTACCTTTAATTTTAGGTTGGGTTCAACAACAAGGTGGTTTACAGGCCGCGCTTGAAAAATTAAAAGGTGCTGGTTTAAGCAGCCAAGTTCAAAGCTGGGTTGACCCAAACCAAAACAATAGTGAGGTTCCTACTCAACAATTACAGAGTTTATTTAATCCAGCTGACATTGAACAAGTTGCCGAGCAAGCTCAAGCTCCGAAAGAGCAAGTTTATGGTGCAATTGCGACAGTTCTACCAAAAGTGATTGATTCACTTACACCACAAGGTGCGAATACAGACCATCAGGAGGCAAATCAGGACATTCAAAATGTCATGAATCTTGTGAGTGGTTTTTTAAAATAATATATAAATTTTTACGAAAGCCGATAACTTTGATATATCGGCTTTTTTATTCTGCACAATAAACTAAAAGGGCAGAAGCCCTTTTAGTTTATATCTGAATTGAATGTAACTGATTAGAAGTTATATTCGATACCAGTACCAACAACAGTTTGTTTGTCGTTATCACTCAACCAATCACGTTTTTGCTGAGCAACAATGCCGTAGAAACGAGCTTGTTTGTTGATTTGGTAATCAAGACCTACGCCGTACAAGTCAATTGTACGATCTGCTAGACCACTTACTTGTGTTTGCGCAGAAGAATATTCTGCTTTCACTTTAAGTTTAGTATTCGGGATTTTATAAGCAGCTGTTATTGAATATGCTTCTTCTTGTAAATCACGGTAAGCTTTACCAGCTTTATCAATTGAACCATCAGTTTTGTATGTTTGACCATATGCAGTCAACTGATCAGTAGGTTCAGCGTGTTGCCATAAAGCACCTATTACAAGACCTGTTTTTGCGATGTCATAAGAGCCTGTTACGCGGTAAGCATCTGTATAAATATCTTTCAGACTGTAAGCCGCATATTTACCTCGAATACCAAAGTCACCAGCAGCAGCAACTGCTAAACCAAGGTCTTTGTTTTCATAACCAAGCGCAGTTGATACAGAGTCAAACCCATTATTTTTACTGTCTTTACCAGTTTCACCTGGTTTATTATCAGTAGTACTTTCACCAGTTTGCGCCATGATGTTGAAAGTTATACCAGCTAATAATTTAGGGTCTAATTCAAAACCAATTACGTTATCTAAACGGTTTTCACCATACATGATATTAGTAATATCTAAACGTGTATCGTCATTAAAGATATCTTGGTTATTACCAGCAGCAGTTTTAAAGTAAGAATCGTATTTACCTACTTTTAATGTACCAACACCTTCAGTTTTTAAACCGATAAAACGGTTACGAGCGCTGAGATCACTATCAGAACCTGAACCATCAGTAGCAATTGCCCATTCAGCTAAATAAACAGCAGATAGCTTGTCAGTTAATTTTTCTTCGCCTTTCACCCCAATGCGAGAAGCGTTTGAGTTAATTTCAGTAACGTCACTTTTTCCATCGAAATTTTTATTGTCAACTTGGTTAATAGAAACATTCAGTTTGCCATACAAAGTTGGCGCTGCTTGCACCGCGTTTATGCTCAAAGTTGCAACTGCGGCAGCGAGTAGCAATTTCTTCATTGAGATTTCTCCAAAAGTATTTAAAAATGGCGTATGCCTAGTTAACTATTTATTTTGTAGTTGACTTGTGTACAAAAAATTACAAAAGCTCACCAACTTGCTAAGCAGTATCGGTAAATTTTGTGACAGGGGCGTGAAAAATAAATGACAGTTTTATGACGATTAAAATTTAGAAATAAATTAGTTATATTCGTTTTTTATAGTTTTTAGACGAAAAAAAACGGAGTCAAAACTCCGTTTTAATGAATTAAAAATCAAAGAGCTGCTTTAATTTTCTCAGCTAATACTTTAATTTTTTCTTGATCTCCTAACTCTACAGCATGGCGTCCAAGTTGATGCACATTTGTAGGAATAAGGTGAAAATGAACATGCGGAACAGTTTGTCCTGCCGCAGCTCCAGAAAGTTGCATCAACACAATACCTTCTAAATTGAGGGCTTTTTCCATTGCTTTCGCAATTTTCTGGACAATTTGTATGGTATATGCGGCTGCTTCTGGGGGTAAATCAAGGAAAGTTACAGCAGGTGTTTTTGGAATAACTAATGTATGACCATCGGCTTGAGGCATAATATCCATAAAAGCTAGAACTTGATCATCTTCATAGATTTTTATCGCTGGAAGTTCATCACGTAAAATTTTTGCGAAGATATTTTGATCATCGTATGCCATGTATTATTCCTTTAAAATTATTTACATTTCAATTCTTTCTGACGCTCTTTAATAGCATCAAGACGTTGTTGCTCTTTGTCAGAAAATTTTGGTTTTGTCGTATGACAGTTTTCATTACCATATTTTTCTTTTGCATCAGGATCTTTAAAACAAAAGCCTTTTGATGCATAAATCAAATTATAATCGTCTTGCAATTTCTGACATTCTTGCTCAGGCGTTGCAGCTTGAACGCTTAAACCAGCAATGCTCACCATGCCAGTAAAGACTGCAACCATAAATTTATTCATGAGCGTTTCCTCAATTAAAGGTATGAACCTGTACTCAATATAAGGTTTATTACCAATATTTCAATGACTATTAATTACTCAAGTGTCATTTTGGTTGATAATTTGTTCATAAAATAAATAAAAACTTTACATATCAATCATTTATAAAAATCAAATAAAAACATAAACTTAAGGAAAATTATATATATATTTACAGGATTTGATTCTCGTTTATTCTATTTTAACTCTTATTAATGAAAGAAAAATATACTTCTCGTTAAGTTGATAATGTATAAAAAATGTGGAGAAATGAGATTTTACAGGTTCTTTTATTTGCTAAATAGACGGTTTGAGTTTGAAATTTGGTCAATGAAAAAGAAAGAAATCAGTGACATTATCGAGAATACAGATGTGATAATTATCACGTTTTGTATTTCAGGATTAAGTGGAATTCACTATGCCCATTTTACTTTAGACGGAAATGGGCTTTTTCTTTTTTAGAAAAATATAAAAAAGCTAGAATTAAGCATAGTTTTTATTTTACAAACCAACTGAAAGATGTATTGATTTTACATGTTTCGGATTATATTATATGGTCCTTAATTGCTGCGTTTGATAGTTTTTTGTTTTTGTAGCCCATTTCTAAAATTGAAATGGGCTTTTTTTTATCCTTAAATTTGTGTTGAACGTTCAGTCAACCATTTCGCCATTTTTGGCCAAAATTCCAGAGCACTTGCTTGACTCGACATTAGGCCTAAATGCCCGCCAGGGATGAGAGTGAATGTGACATCTTGGCTGTTTGTCAATTGACTTAATGGAGAGGCAGCATCAGCAGTCACCAACTGATCACTACGACCAGCGCCAACTAAGAGAGAGCAATCTATATTTTTTAATTCAATTTTCTTATTTTTTAACTGAATAAAGCCACGTTTTAATGGATTTTGTAGCCAGACATTAAACAACATATCTTGATTAATCCCACCTGGGTAATCAATCATATTATTTAAAAAGCTACTTAAGGTTGCATGTTCTTGTACAAATTGCAGGTCATCAAGATTTTTTAGCAATTGAATATGTCCATCAAACCAACCTTTAGGATCAAGAATTTTGAAACCTAATGAATTTAAAACTCCTGGACTGTGGATCAGATATTTTGGTAATCCAGAATAAATACGGTTCTGAAGTTTTTTATTGCGACCAATCAAATGGTTCATGGTTTGATAGAGCTTGCCAATATAGCCAGATGCATAACTATCTATTGGACTACCAAGAACAATAAGGTTTTTAATATAGTTGGGTTGGTTAAGAGCAGTATATAAAGTGACGAATATGCCAGACATGCTCCATCCATGTAGCGAGATTTGCTCACTTCTTGAATGTGTTCGGATAAGTTCAATTGCTTTAGGAATAAAATCTTCAATAAATGATAAAAAATTAAGATGTCTATCTTTGAATTTTAAATGACCCCAATCGACAAGATAGATATCGAAGCCTGCGTTTTGGAAGTATTTAATAAGCGAACGATAAGGATATAAATCATAAATCGCCATATTAATTGCGAGTGGGGCAATAAATACTAAAGGTTCTTTAAACTTTTTTTGTGTTGCTGCGTAATAGCGAATACGGGTTTGATTGAATTTACCAATCACTTCATAGGGTGTGCTTTGTGATAGAACCAACGTTTTTGGATGAAATAGTCGGGCAGAAAGGTGCTTGATTTGACTTTGTTCAGAGACAAGGGACTTTAAGCGATTCATCTGGCTTTACCAACTATTTACTAAATATTGAATAAAGTCTAAGCGATAATTTTAAGGTTTACCTTGACCTTAAATACCTTAGACACTCAAAATGATGATAGTTTTTAGTACATGACCAGTAAAGGCGAACATTTAATGAACCAGTCTGATGATTTAGAATACCAACTTGATACTTTAGCCATTCGTACCGGACATACTCGTAGTTTTGAAGGTGAACATGGCGAACCGATTTTTTTGACTTCATCATTCGTATATGAAAATGCAGCTGAAGCTGCAGCAAAATTTTCTGGTCAGGTTCAAGGAAATATCTATTCTCGTTTTACCAATCCGACTGTAGGCATGTTCGAAAAACGATTGGCAGCTTTAGAAGGCGCTGAACGAGCTGTTGCGACAAGCTCGGGAATGGGCGCAATTTTGTCAGTTGCTATGGCATATTTAAAAGCAGGTGATCATGTTATTTGTTCAAGAGCAGTTTTTGGTTCAGTTGTTGCCTTGTTTGAAAAATATATTACCAAGTTTGGTGTAGATATTACATTTGTTGATTTATGTGATTTAGACGTATGGAAAAATGCAGTACGTCCAGAAACTAAACTTTTCTTTGTTGAGTCGCCGTCTAATCCATTAGCTGAAATTGCTGATATTCAAGCACTTGCCGATATTGCCCATGCTAACAGCGCATTACTTGCGGTTGATAACAGTTTCTGTACACCTGTTTTGCAACAACCATTAAAATTTGGGGCAGACCTTGTAATTTACTCGGCAACTAAATATTTAGATGGGCAAGGACGTGCATTAGGCGGAGCTGTTGTCGGTAATCATCAGCTATTAGAAGAAGTTTTTGGTGTTGTTCGTACGCTTGGGCCATCAATGAGTCCATTTAATGCATGGGTTTTCTTAAAAGGTCTAGAAACTTTACGTTTACGTATGAAAGCACACTGTGAGAGTGCTCAAATTCTTGCAGAATGGTTATCTACTCATGAAAAAGTAGAGAAAGTTTACTACGCTGGTTTACCAACTCATGAAGGCCATGAACTTGCTGCGAAACAGCAAAATGGTTTTGGCGGGATTGTTTCTTTCGTTGTTAAAGGCGAACGTGAAGGTGCTTGGAAGGTTATTGATAATACCAAGTTTATTTCTATTACTGGTAATTTGGGTGATGTGAAGTCAACAATTACACATCCTGCAACGACTACACATGGCAAACTTTCTGCCGAAGCTAAAGTAGCGGCAGGCATCCAAGAGGGCTTAATACGTGTATCGGTAGGCTTAGAAGATATCAATGATATTATCCGTGATATTTCACGCGGTCTGGATCTAATCTAATCAATTAGTTCTTTTTTGATATTTTTTTCATCAAACCATCTCTTTAATCGAGATGGTTTTTTATCCTTAAATGTTACTCTAATTTCAGAATTACAATAAAAAACCTACATTTTTATTCAAATTAGAGCTCAGAGTATAAAGACTCTAAATTTAATTAAAAGAAATGTGAGTTTTAAAATGCTTAAGCCTGTTGCTATTGTTGTGGTGGTGGGGGTAATTGGTGTAGTTGGATACAAATTACTGACTAAACCAAATCCGAACCCAGCGAATGAGACAACCCTATTGATTAGCAATGCAGAAAAGTCTGTGCAAGAAGCAGATAAATCTATTCAAGAAGCAAATACCTCCTTTAAGAAAGTTCCTCTAAGTGAATATAAAACACCTGATAAAGGGTTACAGGCATCTCAATAGTGACATAAATATAAGGCTTCAATGTATAAGATTTAGGCATTTATGAGATGTACCTAAGTTTCACCATGCTACTTCTGTAGCTACATGAAATAGAGCTAGAGATACTGATAGAAAACATTACTCTATTGTGTCAGAATTATAGATTAATTTGAGTTCAATGCACTAATCTGTATGGATTTTAATCAGATGGGTTGGTTCAATGGCATTAAGTTTTTATAAAGTATTATCAGAAACGAATAATACTTTAAAGATTTGATAGAGATACGGAGTAAAGTTATGAATATCAATATGCTCATGCAGCAAGCGCAGCGCATGCAAAAAGATATGGAAACAAATATAAAAAAGGCTAAAGAAGAGCTTGCCCAAACTGAAGTCCAAGCGGAAGCTGGTGGTGGTTTGGTTAAAGTAACCATGAATGGTCGCTATCTTGTAAAACGTATCGAAATTAACCCTGAATTACTTCAAGATGAACCAGATATGATTGAAGACTTGATTGCAGCAGCGGTCAATGATGCTGTACGTCAAGCAGAAGTTATTTCTGAAGAAAAAATGCAAAAAGCAAATTCTGGTATGGGCTTGCCACCTGGCTTAGCGGGCATGTTCTAAGGAATTTCTGTGTTTAGTGATAGATTTGAACAACTCGTTCAAGCTTTACGTATATTGCCTAGCGTTGGTCCGAAGTCGGCTCAACGTATGGCATTACATCTTTTGATGAAAAATCGAGAAGGTGCATTTGCATTAGCTCATGCTTTACATGAAGCTTCAAGTTATATTCATGAGTGCAGCATTTGCCATTCTCTAACGGAACATGAAATTTGTGATATTTGCGCCTCAACTGACCGAGAAGATCAACTATTGTGTGTAGTTGAATCACCAGCAGATGTCATGGCGATTGAGCAAAGTGGTAGTTTCCGTGGTAAATACCATGTTTTAGGAGGACATCTTTCTCCCTTAGATGGTATTGGCCCAGAAGAAATTGGCATTCCTTATCTGATTCAGCGCTTAAGCCAAGGCACTATTGAAGAAGTGATTTTGGCCACGAATGCGACTGTAGAGGGGCAGGCGACCGCTCATTATTTGGTAGAGGCGACTAAGCACTTACCACTACAAATGACACGAATTGCTCAGGGCGTACCGCAAGGTGGTGAACTTGAGTATGTGGATAGCCATACTTTAAGCCAGGCAGTTCATAACCGCATGAGAATGAAATAAGCATTCCGATGCTTATTTCATTGATGCCATATAAAATTGAATTAAATTTATTAATTGGCTATTAAAAGGCAAATATTCTTTTGTCTTTAATTAGAAAAGATAGTTTTAATAAAATATGAAAGCACACAAGAATGAAAATGATCTTAGAGATTTTAAAGAATGAATATTTGGAGTTAACTTTTAAAATATAAATAAAAGATCAAAAAATTATCTATTTTTGAAAAATTGTTCAAAAATAGAGTATTCAAAAAGGTTTAAGTGGTAATTTCCTACTTCTATGTTATATATACCAGAGTTCTTAGCACTCTTTGCATTACTTGAGAAAGCATGTTTCAGTTTATCCAACAGCAAACCGAATTGGTTGATGTTCTTCAAAAAATGGATCAATGTTCAATATATGGACTTGATACAGAATTTATTAAGGTTGACACACTCTGGCCTAAACTTGGAGTATGCCAAGTCAATGTAAATGGCAATGTCTATCTGTTGGATGGTGTTTCATTAGATCTAAGTCAGTTTTGGAAAAAAATATTTCTCGCACAGCAAAATATTTTTCATGCATGTGGGGAAGACATCGATTTAATCTACCATTACGCTGATCAAGAAGATCTGCTTAATGTGTTTGATACTCAAGTGGGTCTTTCTTTCTTAGGCCATGGGTTGCAAGTTAGTTACCAAGGCGCTTTAAAGCTTTGTCTCGACATTGACATTGAAAAAGATCAAACAAGATCTGATTGGTTGGCTCGACCTTTGTCTCCTCAGCAACTCTGTTATGCAGCCAATGATGTTCTATATATAATGAAGTTAGCTCACCATATTCAAGAACAGCTTAAACAGAAAGGGCTTTATGACTATGTTCTTGAAGATTGTAGTAGCTTAACTAAAGAAATTATTAGTGAAACACCTACAGAGTTACTCTATACCGATGTTGGTAATTATCGTCATTCGCGCCGTCAATTGATGCAACTGCAAAATTTAAGCGAATGGCGTGAATACATTGTTAAAGCAACAAATCAGCCACGCAGTTTTATTCTTAGAAACTCCACCATGATTGACATGGTTGAAAAGAATCCACGTAATAGTTTTCAACTTTCGCAAGTTAGAGATATTCGCCCAAATGTAGTTCGTGAATATGGGAAAACTATTTTAGAATTACTTAAAGATTTACCTAATGAAAGTGAGTGGCCAACAAGAATTGGCAAGCCTTTTAAAGTAACATCTAAAGAAACTTTAAATAAAATGGATATGGTACTTGCCCATGCAATAAGTGAAACTTCTATTCCTAAAGAAGTATTACTTAGAAAAAAATGGTTAAATGCAATTCATCAGCACGTTCTTTCTAAAGGGGATGAACAGGATTTACCTGATTATCTTTTGGGTTGGCGTTATGAGCTATTAACTCAACCATTAATTCATTTATTTCAAGAAGAAAAAGAAAGTCTATCAATTTAAAATGATCTGATCGTTAAAATTTAAAAAGCTCATCTTTGTGATGAGCTTTTTTAGTTAAAAATAGTGAATGGTTTAAAGTTTTAATTGAGTAGTTTTTATTTAAAAATAACAGATATTCAATATTAATAGTTAATAATATGGATAATTATATTAGCTATATTAAATAATCAACTTATTTTAACAGCTAGTAAAGTGATGATTTGAAGTGATTTTAATTCGTAAAAGTGATAATGAATTAAATTAACTTATTTGATGAGAAAAATTCAATTGATTAAACATACAGGTCTGTATATTGTTGGATGCAAGAAAAACAATTTCAATATAAATAATATATAACTATAAGTTTGTTTCGGTTCAGAAATAAGAAAGCCTACCCAATTGGGTAGGCTTTTTATTTTTTAATGATATAGATATAGCTCAGTTAAAATGTCATTAGGTTATTAAATTTTAAAATCAACTATTGATACTCTATATATTTTGTGTGAATGAAGCGGTAAGTTGTGACGAATATCCTCTTTCTCAAAGCCAAACTCTTTACTAGAGGTGATGATGATTAAAATTTTAGGCTATTGGTTTTTCCATCAGAGTTATACTATTACATTAAAATAAAGAAGATTTTGAAAATAGAAATGCGAGAAACTTCATTAAATGGATAGAAAATTTCTTTAATCAATAGGCTTATATCTCTAATTGGAATTAACTACATAACACTAAAACTATATAATCTTTTTATGCTATAAAAGTATATATATTAATAATTAGAGAGATAAATATGCTTAACAACTTTAGTGCTGAACAAGCGCGACAAAATGCTAAAAACTTTAAAATCAATCAAGAGGCCATGTTGGAAAAAATTTTAACAGGCACTGAAACTGAATCTAAGGCAGGGAAGCGAAAAGCAACTTTCTTGTTTCCTATTGATGCTGTAATTCCTGATCACCTTACACAAGTAGAAGACGAACTTAGAGGTAGAGGCTTCAATGTATCAACTAATATTGAACACTCTGGTACTACGATAACGATAGAAATAAGCTTTTAAATATCGTTTTTCTATTAGACCGCTCTTTTAAGAGCGGTATTTTATAGTGTATTAAAAAAGGGATCATAAATTTATTTACATTTAAACTTATGTTAATCATGATTTTATTTGACAGGTTCTATCATCTTCTGTAGCTTTATTTTTTGAGTGGAATATGGATATGAACTTCCAAACAATACTTTTATCTTTCAAAAATCAATCTACTGGTACAGATGCATTTAAAGATTTAAAAAATGCTTGTGAACAGTCTCTTAAAGAATCTCAAAATACAAAAGAAAAAACAGCCATCTATTTAATCTATGGTTTTGCACGTAGTTACGTGATTTTATATGAAGATGAAGCAGTAACATCTGAATTTGCTAACACATCTAAGACTAAGCTCGTAGGCTACATGGAATGCCTCAATGAAGTTCTGTTAAGCCAAGATGATAGCGCTATTTTGAATGCTCTAAATCAAGTAAGCGATGACTATATAAAGAGTTCACGAGTCTTCTAAATATCACTCATTATTTTGATAAAAATACTTCTTTAGCCCAAGCTAAAGAAGTATTCAAAGCGTGTATTAATGAGACTTTTTCTTACCACCACCATCTTGTTTATTGACAGTAGACCAAGCAATACGTTCAGCCTCTTCTTGAGAGTGACCTCTGTCTACTTCACTCTCAAGAATATGTTTAGCCTGACGTTTTTGCTTTGCTGTGTAAGCTGTTTTATCACCGCGAGGCATAAGTTCATCCTCCACATCTATTATTAAGATACTTATTATTGAAACATTTTGAGAATTTAAACCAGTTAAGTAATGTCTGCTAATGTGTATTAGTGGTTAGAAGTTTTAGTTAAATGTGAATTTTAAAAAGTAATCGCTAACTTGAATGTGATAAATTTCATAGTACTAAAGAGTAAAAGTATTTAAACAGATCACAGAAAGTACTCAGTAATAAACGATTTCTTATTTTTTTCTAAAATTATTTTTATTTTACTAAAATGAATAATTATATTTAATGTTTAAAATCAAATGCTTGTTGGTTTTTTATAAAAGCTAACTTTTGTGTAGAACAAAGTTATTATCGACCTTAATCAATGTTGTAGGTTAATATTTCCCTAGAATTAAAAAAACGACTGATGCGTAAACAAACCTGCGTGTGTGAGTCGTTTTTTTTCATGTATGCTGTCCTTAGTTCAAGAGTTGATTTGAAATGTACTGTGATATTTATAGATCGAGCAAAAAAGATGAAATGTACATGTATATTGCTCGTCCAAACTATCCTGACGACGCGGAACAAGCTGATCCGTTTGAAAAAGTTCCTGAAGCTGTTATACAAGCGTTTGGTCGTGCAACGTTTGTCATGCATTTAGAATTAGCTCCAACACGTAAATTGGCGCGTGCTAATGTTTTACATGTTTTAGACTCATTACAAACAAAAGGTTTCTTTATTCAGATGCCACCAGAAGGGTTAATTAACCCAAATGCGGTTGAACCAGAGGGCTTACGTGGTGCGTGAAAATCAAACTGGAATAATGAATCAATTATTCTCTTTTTTGGATGTTATTCCTGAAGATGCTATTGCTTTAACAGCTTATGGAATAGGCGCTATTATTGCTTTATGGTGTTGGTGGCGATTGATGCGCCGTCTTCCTACAACTTTTGGTGCAATTAGTTGGCTTATTGCATTTGCTGTTTTAGTTACACCAACAGTGTCTGAAGGGCCGAATGCATCGGTAGCACCTGCTATTTTTGGACTACTTTTTGGTGTTTTAACCAAAGATAGTCCTCTGATTTGGTCAAATTTATCTTTAATTCTGTTTGTAGTTGGTCTAGGTTTAGTTGTTGGCTATTTTTGGTCAAAATATTCAACAAGCAAAAGCATGCGTTCCATCTAACCATTGAAATAGAAAAATAAGGTCTTTACATGTCTGCTGATACCCAACATTTTACTGGTACAGATCAATATATTGCGACTGACAGTCTTAAGCTCGCTGTAAAAGCAGCTCGTGCTTTACAAAAACCTTTGCTGGTTAAAGGTGAACCTGGTACGGGCAAAACTTTACTTGCTGAACAAGTAGCACAAAGCTTGGGTTTAAAACTCATTACTTGGCATATCAAATCGACAACCAAAGCACAGCAAGGGTTGTATGAATATGATGCTGTTTCTCGTTTACGAGACAGTCAGCTGGGTGATGATCGCGTTTACGATATTAAGAACTATATTAAACCCGGTAAATTGTGGGAAGCTTTCATAAGTGAAGAGCGTTGTGTCTTGCTAATTGATGAAATTGACAAAGCCGATATCGAGTTTCCAAATGATCTGTTGCATGAACTCGATAAAATGTCTTTCTATGTTTATGAAACGAGTGAGACAATTACGGCAACACAACGCCCAATCGTAATTATTACTTCGAATAATGAAAAAGAGTTACCAGATGCTTTCTTGCGTCGTTGTTTCTTTCATTATATTGAGTTCCCAGATGAAGTGACCATGCGAGAGATTATCGATGTTCATTTCCCGAATATTTCTGCAACACTCGTCAACGAAGCTTTACAGGTTTTCTTTAAATTACGCGAAATCCCTAATTTGAAGAAACCACCCTCAACGTCTGAGTTAATTGATTGGTTAAGCTTGCTCATGGCAGATGATATGCCTGAAGATGTATTACGCAATCGAGATACATCTAAAGCTATTCCACCTTTATATGGTGCGCTGATCAAAAACGAGCAGGATGTACAACTCCTCGAACGTTTGGCTTTCATGTCTCGACGTTAAAGGAGGGAATAACCCATGTTTGTGCGGTTATTTTACACCTTACGTAAATACGGTGTTCCAGTTACAACTCGTGAACTTATTGACTTAAACCGTGCAGTAAGTGAAGGTTTGGTTTTTGCTGATCAAGAAGAGTTCTATCAACTTGCTAAAACTATTTTAGTTAAAGATGAACGATTTTTTGACAAGTTTGACCGCGCCATAAAGGACTACTTTGATGGTATCGAAACCTTTGATCTGGATGAGTTACTCAAGCAAGTTCATAAACTTCCAAAAGATTGGTTTGATTTAGAACTTCTAGAAAAGCATTTAACGCCGGAACAACGGGCAGAACTCCAAAAAGCAGGTTCCTTAGAAGAACTGATGAAAATGCTGGAAGAGCGGTTACGCGAACAGCATAAAAAACATCAGGGTGGTAACCGCATGGTTGGCACAGGTGGAACCTCACCTTTTGGGGCCTTTGGGGATCATCCTGAAGGAGTAAGAATTGGTGGGCCAGGGCGTAAACGTTCGGCAGTAAAAGTATGGGAACAGCGTAAATATCAAAATCTAGATGATGACCAAGTTCTTGGTACACGTCAGATGCAAATTGCTTTGCGCCGTTTGCGTAAATTTGCGCGCCAAGGTGCTGCTGAAGAGTTGGATGTTGACGGTACAATCCGTGAAACAGCCAAGCAAGGTATTCTTGATGTTCAAATGGTACCTGAGCGTCGAAATCGAATAAAAGTACTGATGTTATTCGATGTAGGCGGTTCTATGGATGCGCATATTGCCCAATGTGAAAAACTCTTTAGTGCGGCTAAAAGCGAGTTTAAAACACTTGAGTATTTTTATTTCCATAACTGTCTCTATGACTATGTTTGGAAAGATAATCATCGCCGCACAGCCACGCGTATGAATACATGGGATCTGTTTCACACCTATGGCCGCGACTATCGTGTAATTGTAGTCGGTGATGCCAGTATGGCACCTTATGAATTGAAATCGGTAGGTGGTTCGGTTGAATATATGAATGATGAGACAGGTGAGGTTTGGTTACGCCGCTTGCGTCAGCATTTTGACAAAACCGCATGGTTAAATCCAGAGACCGAAGGATATTGGCATTACACTCAAACCATTGGCGGGATTAAGGAAATTTTTGAAAATCATATGTATCCAATGACGCTAAAGGGCATTGAAGATATGACTCGCTACCTTTCTAGATAAGCTTAATAACTTTAATAATTTAAAAAAGAGGGATGATATGCAACATCAAATTAACGGTATTGCTTTGCCGAATGAACAAGGATTTTTTGGTGAATATGGTGGACAGTTCATTCCTCCGCATTTAAAAGAGGCAATGGATGAAATTAATGTTGCTTATGAAGAAATTCGTCACACCCCTGAATTTCAAAATGAATTGAACGATCTTTTTGTGAATTATGTTGGCCGTCCAAGTCCTTTATTTCATGCCAAACGCCTTTCAGATCAATTAGGCGGTGCGCAAATTTATTTAAAACGTGAAGACTTAAACCACACAGGTGCCCATAAAATTAATCACTGCTTAGGTGAAGCTTTACTTGCTAAATATATGGGCAAAAAGAAAGTTATTGCTGAAACAGGTGCTGGTCAGCATGGGGTTGCTTTGGCAACAGCTTGTGCATTAGTCGGTATCCCTTGTGAAATTCACATGGGACAAGTAGATATTGAAAAAGAACATCCCAATGTGGTCAAAATGAAAATTTTGGGCGCTCATTTGGTAGCAGTAACTTGTGGTACAGCAACACTAAAAGATGCGGTAGATAGTGCATTTGAAGAATATTTAAAAGATCCAAAAAACTTTATATATGCGATTGGTTCTGTGGTTGGACCACATCCATTTCCTAAAATGGTTCGTGATTTTCAATCAATAATTGGCAATGAAATTAAAGAGCAAACACATCATCGCTTTGGTAAAAATCCAGATTATGTTGTGGCATGTGTAGGCGGTGGTTCAAATGCAATCGGTGCTTTTACAGCATTTTTAAATGATTCAGATGTAAAGCTCGTAGGCGTTGAACCGGCTGGGCATGGTTTAGACACTAATATGCATTCGGCAACACTAACTTTAGGTAAACCAAGTCAAATTCATGGTATGGCGTGTTATGTGCTTGAAAATGAAGCAGGTGAACCTTTACCGGTGCATTCTATTGCTTCGGGGCTAGACTATCCGGGTGTTGGCCCACAACACAGTTTTTTAAAAGATTTAGGTCGTGTTGAATATAGCACTGCAACTGACCAAGAGTGCTTAGATGCTTTTATGACACTTTCTCGTGTTGAAGGTATTGTTCCTGCGCTTGAAAGTTCGCATGCAGTTGCATGGGCAATTCGTGAAGCGCCCCAATTGGCTAAAGAAACCATGATCGTGGTGAATCTATCGGGTCGTGGAGATAAAGATTCTGATTACGTTGCCGAAAAACTTAAGCTTTAAAATTAATTAATCTCTTAAAGCGGCCAGTACTCCTAAAGGCCGCTTTTTTATTTCAAAAATATTATCTTTTCTTTTATTAAAAGTTCATCATTTCTTAATTAAAACAAAGTATTCTGATTTTTAGTGAAGGATTGTTAGAGATTCACTTGTAAAACTCTGGTTCACAAGGCAAAGCGTTGCTTTGCTTTACCTCACTCAGTAGAATAGTCACTTTGCAAAATTTGCCTTTGGAGACGCCTAAGTGGAGCGACCGACGATTAGCCCTGAAAATTTACAGGAAGCAGCTGAAAATTTATCGACAATTCGAGATTTTATTCGTTTTGGGGTATCAGCATTACGTCAACATGATGCACATTTAGGACAAGGTACTGAAGATTATTTTGCAGAAAGCTCTGCATTAGTTTTACAAACCTTATCTCTTGAATGGTCAGCAGACGCAGAAATTCTAGATGCGAAGTTATTACCAAGCGAGAAAGCAGAATTCTTAAGCTTATTGGAACGTCGTATCAATGACCGTATTCCAACATCTTATTTATTAAACCTTGCGTATTTCTTTAATAAACCATTCTATGTAGATGAGCGTGTACTGATTCCACGTTCACCAATTGCAGAATTAATTGAGCAACGTTTTGCACCATATTGTTTAGATGAAAATGGTCAAATGCGCGAAGCGCTTAATAACCTACCAGAAAATGCAAAGCCTAAGACCCCACAGCGTATTTTAGATATGTGTACAGGTTCAGGTTGTATTGCAGTTGCTTTGGCTTATGCTTATCCAGATGCTGAAATAGATGCAACTGACATCTCTAAAGAAGCTTTAGAAGTTGCTTCAATTAATACTGAACACCACAATAAGCAATATCAAGTTGCATTGCTTGAATCGGATCTATTTGCCAAGATTCCAGCTGAAAACCAGTATGATTTGATTGTAAGTAATCCACCGTACGTCGATGCTGAAGATATGGCTGACTTACCGGAAGAGTTTTTACATGAACCTGAACTTGCATTGGCCGCAGGTCAAGATGGTTTAGACTTAGTTCGTAAAATGCTTGCACAAGCGACAGATTACTTAACTGAAGATGGTCTTATTGTCATTGAAGTTGGTAATTCTGAATGGTCAATGCGTCAGAACTTTAATACGATTGATTTCAACTGGCTCACTTTCCAAAAAGGTGGTTCAGGTATTTTTGCTTTGACTGCTGAACAATGTCGCCGTTATAGAAAACTATTTGAAGAGCAAATATAAGGAGTTGGGCATATGGCAGGGAATAGTATTGGGCAACTCTTTCGTGTAACTACTTGTGGTGAGTCTCATGGCGTTGGCTTAATGGCAATTGTTGATGGCGTGCCACCGGGCCTTGAGTTATCTGAAGAAGACTTGCAAAAAGATCTTGACCGTCGTAAACCGGGCACTTCTAAGTTTGCAACTCAACGTAAAGAGCCTGATCAGGTTAAAATCATTTCGGGTGTTTTTGAAGGTAAAACGACAGGTACGCCAATTGGTTTACTGATTGAGAATACTGATCAGAAATCAAAAGATTATGGCAATATTGCCCAAACTTTTAGACCTGGCCATGCCGACTATACATATACGCAAAAATACGGTTTCCGTGACTATCGTGGCGGGGGCCGTTCAAGTGCTCGTGAAACTGCTATGCGTGTTGCAGCAGGGGCAATTGCGAAAAAATATTTAGCAGAAAAATTTGGCGTCTTGATTCGTGGTCATGTTACCCAAATTGGTAATGAAATTGCCGAAAAACTGGATTGGAATGAAGTTCCGAATAATCCATTTTTCTGTGGCGATGTAGATGCTGTTTCACGTTTTGAAGCTTTGGTGACTTCTTTACGCGAACAGGGAACAAGCTGCGGCGCAAAGCTAGAAATTTTAGCTGAAAAAGTTCCTGTAGGCTGGGGTGAACCTGTTTTTGATCGTTTAGATGCTGACATTGCTCATGCTATGATGAGCATTAATGCAGTTAAAGGTGTTGAAATTGGCGATGGTTTTGCAGTTGCTGGACAGTTTGGTCATGAAACTCGTGATGAATTGACCAGTAATGGCTTTTTAGCGAATCATGCAGGCGGAATTTTGGGTGGTATCTCAAGTGGCCAGACCATTCGAGTTGCTATTGCATTAAAACCTACCGCAAGCATCACGACACCTGGTAAAACGATTGATTTAAATCGTCAAGATACAGATGTGTTGACTAAAGGACGCCATGATCCATGCGTCGGTGTACGTGCGACACCGATTGCTGAAGCAATGTTAGCAATTGTTTTAATGGACCATTTTTTACGTCATCGTGCTCAAAATGCAGATGTTGTTCCACCATTTGCTGCAATTGAACCATAATCATAATTTTTGACTATGTTAATTAAAACTCCATATTTAATTTAAATATGGGGTTTTAATTTTTTATTATATTGAGTTTGATTAAATTTTAAATTATTTCCTTGTTTTATAATATTTATATAAATATAATGTTGTGCAATTTATTTTTGAATATATTCATCTGTAGATGTTGGTAATTAAATATTGGTAATTTTTACTCACCAGATATTTATATTTATCACTCAAAGTTAATTTACTCAAATTGTTTTTATATAAGTTTATTACAGATTTAAATTTTATTACTTTAAACTAAGAATTTTAAAGTCATCATTGAAATTGGGGAAATATCAATGAATCAAAGTACATATAGAATTGGCTGTATGTCAAAAGATAGGCTATTGCCTAAAAATTTAGAGGCAATGATAAAAGTTATTCATGACTTATCTTTATCATCTCATCTTTTGGGGAGTTGGATATATAGTGAAGATAATCCAGATATACATATTATTGATTTAGATAGTGGTTATACCAATATACTTATTCCTAGAAAAATTAAGATTGTATTAAGTAATAACCCTGAGCTTTTAAAAGGTTATCAGTATGGTTTAAAGAGGCCAATAAGATATCAGGAGCTTTTGAATATTTTGCAAGAGGTTGAGAAGAATGAATATTTTAAAATAAGTCACCAACAACGTATAATAAATAATGAAAATATAGTGTCTACAGATCATTTAGAGACAAAAATTCTTTATAAGCTTGTTTGTTATCCAAACTTTAAAAATATTCATGCAGAACAAATTGTTAATGTCACTCGGGTTTGTGCTTTGCTATCAATTGAATCAAAAACAGCCCAAGAAATTAAAAGATTTTTGAATTTATCTATTGATGAAATACAAAAAATTATAGAAATAATTAAAAATGAAGCTTATCCAAATTATGAAACAATACATGAAAATATTGTTTCGATTTTACCATTTTCAAATGAAACCATTTCTACCGCACCTCAAAGAATAGAACAAAATTCATTATCTTACTTTTTAATTAAATTCTGGAAAAAGTTGAAAGGTGAGCTTTAATGAACTGGAATTTTTATATTAAATTGGCTGGAGCTAGTAATTTCCATTAGCTAAATAAAGATGGCTAAACTTATAATATAATTTATTAAGTTTATATAAGTCACTTTTTAATAGATTGTTTAATCTTAAATAAAAGAGGCTGTTCGCACGTACTCGTTCTAAATTATATCTTAGCTTTACCATGGATGGAAAAGCTAATTACTTCTTTCTATTCATTTTAATTGGAAAAGGGCCTATAACAGTCTGAGTGCCTAAGTTAAATCTACAATTTGTTCTTCATTTACCGCTATTTTATATTGATTACGACCACTTGTTTTTGCTTTATACAATGCATGATCGGCACGTGCAACAAAGGCTGAAATTGAATCATTTAAACGTGGAATCGTGGTCGCGACACCTGCACTAATTGTTACAGACGGAGAAACACTGCTACATGGATGTTCAATAGCGATTTTATCAATGGCACTCATCAACCGCTCAACTTGGATCAAGGCTTGCTGAGCATTTGTCATTGGAAACAAAAGTAAAAACTCTTCTCCACCATAACGGGCAACCAGATCACCGCTTCGAGCAGCAATAGAAGAAATAGCAATTGCGATTTCTTTTAAGCATTCATCACCTTTCAGATGTCCTAATGTGTCGTTATATGACTTAAAATAATCGATATCGACCATCATGATGGTGAGGGGCGTTTCATGGCGTAAAGCGCGGCGCCATTCGTTATCCAGTGTTTCATCTAAATAGCGTCTATTGGCTAAGCCTGTAAGCGAATCCTGCTGTGAAAGTAATGAGAGTTGCTGTGCTTGTTGCATCAATTCAATACGATTCAGTTCAATCATGCAGTTTTGTAAGTAGTTTTCTCGATGTTGACGGTCAGTTGCGTAGGCAAGGGTCATTCCCAAAAAACTACTGAAAGTGTAAGTTCGATTTAAGAATGTCCAATCGATCACCCCATTTAAGTAATTACTTACTAAAATTCCAACGAGTCCTCCAATCCATCCAGCGAATATGGCGGTATAAAAGCGCATACCTACAGCACCATAAATAATGACAATTGCGTACATCATTGCTGCATGAAAAAGAACATTATCTTGTCCATTTTCGATTACGTTAATTAAAATAAAAGTAATCGCAACTGCTAAAGCTGAACCAATTCCTACATAATAATCAAAATACTGATTCAATTTTTTAATAAATGATAAAATCCACGCAATAAAAATAATTACACCTACCCAAGAATAATAACTAAACCAGGATAAAACTTGTTCTGTCGGTAAAACTTGATATATACCAAAGCTTAAAAATATATATAATATTAAAATAATAGGAGCCCGATAGCGGAACTCATAGGCAGCACCGTTTTGGTATTGATAACGATAAATCGTTTCAAGCTGCTTTGGAAACCATACGAAGTTTAATCCTCGTGTGGTTAATAAATCTATTTGTTCCTGTCCCAATATATTGGAACCCTGCAACTTCATAATTAATACTCTCTATATTGGAAGTTGTCATGAAATGAGACTTATTTTAGTAAAGTTCCATCTAAAAATATTGATTATATAATGTGTGGTTTATTCAAAATAATAATACAGTTTTTTTAAAAAAGTAATGATTTTTATCTATGTTAAATGTGATAAAAATCACGACATTTCAATGATTAGCGTAGTAATTATCTAAAGACTCACAATCCATCGAAAAAAGTTACAAATGGTCGATTAACGATTGTATCTTTATCATTTTCGGATAGACTTATAGCGTGAAATACAGATGATTGCTGTCATATAAATAGGAAAATTAGCAATGACTGCTCTAAATCAATATGGAATGCATTTAGAAATTACGCCGCATAATGAATGGTCGCAGCAGTTCTGGGATGATCTGCTACCAGTGAAAGAACGAGTAAGTAAACATCCGTTTTTTACGGAAATGGCCAATGGGGGATTGAGCCTAGATAGTTTTCGCTATGCCTTACTTAACTTTTATCCATTGGTAGCACATTTCCCGTCATACATGGCTGGAGCATTAGCTAAAGCAACGGGGTTTTCTGAACCTGGGGTTACAGAAGCACGAGATTGGTTAATTCAAAATATCAAGGTAGAAGAGCGACATTTACGATGGTATCGCGATTGGGCTGGAGGTTTTGGCTTAACTCTTGATGAACTCGACCATGTACGACCACCAGCTGCGATGAATGCGGTAAATCATTTTTTATGGAATATGAGTCACCGTGGTAATTTGGCAGAATGCCTTGCTGCAACAAATTTGGCAATTGAATGGGCGACAGGTGATTGGTCTATTCAAGTATACAAAGGTATTCACACCTATACCGATCACCCGCAAGTGACCATTAATAAACGTTCATTAGCTTGGTTACGCGCACATGCGCATTATGATGATTTACATCCTTATGAGGCTATGGAGTTGATTAAGCGTTTATGTAATGACCGGCCTGATTGGCAGAAAAAAGCATTTCATGCTGCCGAAGAAGGGCTACGCTACTATGAATTAGCCTTAGACGATTGCTATAAGGTACAGCTTCAAGCCTCTGCTTGATCTCACCTTAAAAAAGGAAAGGGAAATATACTATGTGTATTTCCCTTTTTTATTTTATTCGAGCAATTTTAAAAGTTTTGTTCGATACGGTGTTTCTTCGGGTAATAACTCAAGTAAACGTTCAACCGCATCTACACGGTCAGGCACTCGACTGACCACTCTTAATAATTGATCAATGTTTTCAATTTGATAAATTACGTGGCTTAAACGCGCATCAAAACAATCTCTCCATGCACACAAAAATGGACTTTCCGATTTAGCTAAAAAACTTCCTCTATAGAGAGTTAGTGTCGTTGCTGTGAAGCCTAGATTTAATGCTTGTTCTGCCATTAAAAAATCACATTGAATTTCACAATTAAGTCGATAAGGCCGCGACTCAATGACATCGGGTATTAAATTTCTAAGTTGAGAAAGTTCTGCTTTTAAAGTTGTGGTACTTACTGGCCGATCGCCATATAAAGCATAGTGTAACTCTTCAAGATTTATGCCTTCAGGGCAAAGTGTCAGAATGCAGAGAATCTCAATTTGGCGCTGAGTCAAAGTAAGACTACGTTGGTTATATTGAACTTTTGGAGTGCCAAAAGCCTTAATATATAAAATATTTTTTTGATGAAGTTGAATTGCTTGTTTAACAATGTCAGCGCAGCGTTCGACAGCCAATAGACCAAGAGAATTATGTTTATGTGATTTAGTAGATAAATTCATAATTCCATAAAACTGGCCTGTCTGTGTGTCTGTAATCGGTGCTGCATAACACACCCAATCTCTAACACTATTCATTTGGTTTTCATGTGAGTAAACGCAGTTAGCCGAATGAGTATTTAATGCTAAACCAATTGCATTTTGTCCAACTGCTTGAGTAGACCACTGACCACCTTCAACAAAGTGGACTTGCTCTGCTGATGAACGCATTGGGTGACTACTCCATGTCCAAAGCAGAGTGCCATGTGGGTCGGTCACACCAATTGCCATATCAGCATCTTCGGCAATATGCATTAAGTTGCGATGACACTCATGAATCGAACGACCAAATAATGAATGTTCCCATTCTTCGGGTAGGTCAAATAACGGAGCCGCATCAAGGTCAACTGGTGGTTTTTTTCCTAATTGTTGAGAATGAGATGACTTTTCTGGCCTGAATAATGACGGCGTAGTATCTATAAAAGGCGATGATAATTGTTCTGACATATCCATATCGAAATTCCTTTATCATTGAAATGGCGTATCCGTAGCCGCTCAACAGTTATAACTTTTTTATTGTGACTATTTCCTCGTTATCTCCTTACCTTAAATAATTTTATAAGTCTTGACCATTATCCTATTGGATTAGTTTTGTTAATTACCTAATTTTTATGATAAGGCATCTTGTCGACTAAAAGGCTTTGGTACTGCTTCTCCAAAATATTGTCGATCAGCAAAGTAGCTGGAACGGACCATCGGTGCACTCCAAATATTTTTAAAACCCAATCGTTTACCGTGTCGCGTGTATCTTTCAAATTCTTGTAAATTTACAAACCGATGAATAGGTGCATGTGACTTTGAAGGTTGTAAGTACTGTCCAATAGTGATTAAGTCGACTTGATAGTCTTTTAAGTCATTGAGTAGGGCAAGCACTTCTGCTTCAATTTCTCCTAATCCAACCATTAAACCAGATTTGGTTTTGATATCGGGACAATATGCTTTAAAGCGTTTTAGTAATTCTAGTGAATGTTGATAGTCTGAGCCTGGGCGCATCGCTTTATATAAACGCGGAACAGTTTCAATATTATGATTAAACACATCTGGGGGGGATAAGCTCAAAGTCGAAAGAGCTGTTTCTAAACGACCGCGAAAATCCGGTACCAAAATCTCAATCAAAGTTTCTGGGCAGAGTGTTCTGATTTCTTCAATACACTTTACAAAATGAGCAGCACCGCCGTCGTGTAGATCATCGCGGTCAACAGAGGTAATTACGACATACTTTAAGTTTAGGTTTGCGACCGTTTCTGCCAAATGTTTAGGTTCATCTTCGTCTAAAGGCTTTGGGCGACCATGAGCGACATCACAAAAAGGGCAGCGCCTTGTACAGATGTCTCCCATAATCATAAAGGTTGCTGTACCTCCACCAAAACATTCGGGTAAGTTTGGACATGCCGCTTCTTCGCAAATACTATGCAACTTCTGTTGGCGAAGCAAATTTTTTATGCGTTTGATTTCTTCAAAATCAGTTATTTTTGCTCTAATCCAGTCTGGTTTAGTCGGTAACTCTTCTGTAGGTAAAATTTTAATAGGAATGCGAGCGACTTTATCGGCTCCTCTTAATTTAATACCCGTTTCTACTTGTCTTTTAAAATCCATATTAATAATTCCATTTTACTTAAAACCTGCTTAAACTCCTGTTTGTTTAATTTAAAGTACATTAAAAAATCACAATTAATTAAAAATACAGGATATGGCGAGCATTATAAAACAACAAAGGTTGGTTAAAGGTTTGTTTTGCAACTAAATGAAAATTATAAAATTTTTTTTAAATTATTTTTATCGATTAAGTTTTTGAAAATAAAATAATAATTGAGGTTATCTAGAGTAAAAACTTTTTAGTCTAATAGATTGATTATTAATTTTGAGTTTAATTATTTATAGCGAATTAGATTTTCGCTTGAAACTTGGTTGAATTTTTAAAATCAAGATAATAAAGGAAAAGGATATGCAATTAACGGAAGAGCAATTACTCGCAGCATATAAACGTATGCGTGATATTCGTGAATTTGAGGATCGACTTCACGAAGAAAATACCAATGGTGATATTCCAGGTTTCATTCACTTATATAGTGGTGAAGAGGCTGTAGCAGTCGGGATTTGTGAAAATCTAACCGACAAAGATTATATCACTTCAACCCATCGTGGACATGGTCATTGTATTGCAAAAGGTTGTGACATTCACGGCATGATGTTGGAAATTTTCGGTAAAGATGACGGGTTATGCCGTGGAAAAGGCGGTTCGATGCATATTGCCGATTTGGATAAAGGCATGCTCGGTGCCAACGGGATTGTGGGCGGTGGACCTCCTTTAGCCATTGGTGCAGCATTGACAGCAAAAACCTTAAAGACAGGTGGTGTCGGACTGTCTTTTACAGGTGATGGTGGCTCAAATCAAGGTCTTACTTTCGAAGCAATGAACATGGCTGTTGTTCTTAAACTTCCAGTCATTTTCGTTTTCGAAAATAACGGTTTTGGTGAAGGTACTGGTCATGACTACGCAGTAGGAAGCAAGGACATTGCTGGTCGTGCGGCAGGTTTTGGTCTACCGGCGGTTAAAGTTGATGGTACCGATTTCTTTGCAGTCTATGAAGCCGCTCAAAATGCCATTGAACGTGCGCGCCGCGGGGAAGGTCCAAGTGTAATTGAATCGGTAACTAACCGTTTTTATGGGCACTTTGAAGGTGATCCAGGTTTGATTCGCTCTAAAGAAGAAGTCGAATTCATCAAAGAAAATAAAGATCCTTTGAAAATTTTCCGAGAGAAAGTTAAAGGCAAAATTGATGAAGCCAAACTAGACGAGATTGATGCAGCATCTAAAGCAAATATCGATGATGCAGTGGCTAAAGCTCGTGCTGCGGCATACCCACAACCTGAACAACTCCTTACCGACGTCTATGTCTCTTACTAAAGGAATAGTAAAGATGCCAAATAAAAGTTTTCGTAATGCAATTAAAGAAGCCATTGAATCAGAAATGCGCCGTGACCCAACTGTTTTTGTGGTTGGTGAAGATGTGCGCGGTGGGCATGGTGGTAAAAATACTGAAGATAACCAGCTTGAAGGCTTCGGTGGTGTGTTGGGTGTAACCAAAGGTTTGTGGACAGAGTTTGGTTCAGAACGTGTTATTGATACCCCAATTACCGAATCAGCAATTATTGGTATGGCTGCTGGTGCTGCGGCAACAGGCTTACGTCCTGTTGCCGATCTAATGTTTATGGATTTCTATGGCGTGTGTCATGACATGCTTTATAACCAAGCTGCCAAGTTCCGCTATATGTTTGGTGGCAAAGCAAAAGCGCCAATGGTTGTACGTGGCATGATTGGTGCAGGTTTTTCTGCGGCAGCTCAGCATTCGCAATCACCATATAACGTATTTGCCGCGGTTCCAGGCTTAAAAGTTGTGGTTCCCTCTAGCCCATACGACGTGAAAGGGCTTTTAATTCAGGCTATTCGTGATGACGATCCAGTGGTGTTCTGTGAGCACAAAATGCTCTATGACATTAAAGGTGACGTTCCAGATGAGGCCTATACCATTCCTTTTGGTGTAGCAAATTACACCCGCGAAGGAACAGATGTGACCATTATCGCTTTAGGTTTGATGGTACACCGCGCCAATGAAGTGGCAGACAAACTGGCAAAAGATGGTATTTCGGTTGAAGTGGTAGATCCTCGTACAATTTCGCCTCTTGATGAAGAAGGAATTTTAGAGTCTGTTGCATCGACTGGGCGTGTGGTTATTGTGGATGAATCAGCAGCACGTTGTGGCTTCGGGCATGATGTGGCTGCACTGGTCGCACAAAAAGGTTTCCATTATTTAAAAGCACCTATTGAACTCGTAACGCCACCACATACGCCTGTTCCATTCTCTCCAGTTTTAGAAAAAGAATGGATTCCTAGTGTAGAGCGTATTGAGCAAACTGTGCGAAAAACATTGGAGGCTTAGGATGAGCGAAATTAAAACGCTGGAGATCCCGAAATGGGGATTATCCATGGAAGAAGGCACAATTGCCCAATGGTTGATTAAAGAAGGCGATAGCTTTAATAAGGGTGATGAAATTTGTGAAATTGAAACCACAAAAATCGTCAATGTATTAGAAGCGCCTTTTGCTGGAACACTCCGTAAAATTTTAGCAAAAGACGGTGATACTTTACTCGTCGGTGGTCTTATTGCGGTATGTGCTGAAAGTGAAGTTTCTGATGCAGAAATTGAAAAATTTATTGCATCACTAGGTGGTTCAGCAGCTAAAGCCCCTGAAGCATCTTCGGAACAGAGTAAAGCGGAAACATCTGCACCTGTTGCTGAAAAAGCGGAACAACCACAGTCTGTAGCTGCAAGTGCTTCGGCTCCTGTGAAGGTTGCCAAAGGTGACTATGCTGTACCCGAGTCATTACAAGGCTATCAAACATCTAATGACCTGTTTACAACACCGCATGCCTTAAAACTTGCAGAAAAGCATAATGTGAACTTGGCGAAAGTGTCTGGCTCTGGTCGTGAAGGACGTATCAGTGTCCAAGACATCCAGAAGGCCGTGCAGGCTGCGGGAGGTCAGTGGCCTGATGTTAAACAGCAAACTCAAGCTAAAGCGGTTAAATCTACTGCCGACGATAGCCGAGTTTCAGCGACACCTGTAGCACGTCGTTTAGCAAAACAATGGGGCATTAATCTAAATGACTGCCGTGTTTCAGGTACTCGGGGCCGAGTCTGTAAAGAAGATGTTGAAGCAGTTTACTATCGTAATAATCCGAATTCGGTAGGCGTTGAACAATCTGCTCAATGTGCTGTTGCTCAACCACAGTCGACCGTTACCACTGTCGCGATGAATGGTATGCGTAAAGCGATTGCTTCACGGTTACAGGCTGCTAAACGCAATGCACCGCATTTCCGCTTAGTAGTTGATCTAAACGTAGAGGCTTTGCAAAATTTACGTAAGCAAATTAATGAAACTGTGCCACAGGTGAAGCTTTCTATTAATGACATGCTGATTAAAGCAGCGGCAGCAGCACTCATTAAAGTACCCGAGGTGAATGTTCAATTTGATGAGGCGACTCAATCAATTTTACAGTTTTCTCAAGCTGATATTTCGGTGGCCGTGGCGATTCCAAACGGTTTGATTACCCCAATAGTAAAAGCTGCAAATCAAAAATCGTTAGCACAAATTTCCGATGACATGCGAGATTTGGCAACGCGTGCCAAGACTGGCAAATTACAACCTGACGAGTTTCAGGGAGGTAGCTTTAGCATTTCAAATTTAGGAATGCTAGGGGTTAAAGAGTTCGATGCCATTATTAACCCACCGCAAGGTGCAATTATGGCATTGGGTGCTTCAGAATCACGTGCTGTTGTTGAAAATGGCAATGTAGTGGTTCGTGAGATTATCACAGCAACGTTGTCATGCGATCACCGAGTCATTGACGGTGCAGTTGGGGCGAAATTCTTGGCCAGCTTTAAGCAGTTTGTTGAAAATCCTGCTTTAATTTTGGTGTAGGAGAACCCGCATGTCAGAAGCTCAATTTGATTTAATTGTGATTGGCGCGGGACCGGGTGGGTATGTGGCTGCAATTCGTGCAGCCCAGCTCGGGTTAAAAACCGCAATTGTAGAAGAGCAACATTTAGGTGGAATTTGCCTAAATTGGGGCTGTATTCCAACTAAAGCTTTACTTGCAGGGGCAGAGCTTGCAACTCGGTTTAAAAATGCTGGTCAGTTTGGCTTTCAAGTATCCCAACTCGATTTTGATATTCAAAAGCTTGTACAACATAGCCGACAAGTTTCAGCGCAGTTAGTACAAGGCATTGATTACTTGCTTAAAAAGAATCAGGTAATTGTGTTTAATGGTCGTGCTCAGCTTACTGCGAAAGAAAAACTTGAAGTGACTGATGCTCAAGGTAAAAGTCAGGCTTTAAGTGCACCTCATATTATTTTGGCAACTGGAGCTAAAGCTCGACATGTTTCGCAGCTTCCTGTCGATGGAACTTATGTCTGGAGCTATAAAGAAGCACTCGTTCCAGAAGAGTTACCAAAAAGCTTACTTGTTGTAGGTTCAGGTGCAATTGGTAGTGAGTTTGCTAGCCTTTATCAAGATTTAGGATGTCAGGTCACGCTGATTGATTTAGCCAAGCAGATTTTACCGACTGAAGATGCAGAAGTTGCTCAATTTGTCAGAAAACAGTTTGAACAAAAAGGAGTGAAGGTCTTAACCGATGCTGTCGTTCAAAGTATTCAAATTGAAAATGGTCAAGTCCACTGTGTGATTGAAACGGCAAATGACGTTCAAACAGTCGTTTTTGACCGTGTCCTTTCAGCAATTGGCGTACAGCCGAATACCGCGGGGCTAGGTCTGGAACGTTTGGGCGTAGAACTAAACCCACAAGGTTTCGTAGCAATTGATGACTATTGTAAAACCAACGTAGCAGGGCTTTATGCCATTGGCGATGTTGCCGGAGCACCATGTCTTGCACATAAAGCAAGTCATGAAGCTGTGTTATGTGTCGAGAAAATTGCTGGCGTGGCAAACGTACATTCACTCGATCGTGACCAGATTCCGGGTTGTATTTTTACGCATCCACAAGTGGCTAGCATTGGATTAACTGAAAATGCTGCAAAAGTTCAAAACTTACCTGTACGAATCGGCAAATTTTCTCTAACTGCGAATGGCAAAGCTTTGGCAATTGGAGATGCGACAGGTTTCGTTAAAACGATCATACATGCAGAAACGGGCGAACTACTCGGTGCTCATATGGTGGGTCATGAAGTGACCGAGCACATTCAAGGCTTCGCGATTGCTAAATATCTAGAAGCGACTGATGAAAGCTTAGCTCACGTGATTTTCCCGCATCCAACATTATCAGAAGCCATGCATGAGTCCATTCTGGCTTCAATGCAAAGAGCGATTCATATGTAGAAATTCTGCATTTACAGGAGTTGAACATGGTTAAGGGATTAAAAAATAAAGTCGCTTTAGTGACTGGGGCAGCTCAAGGCATTGGCCGTGGGATTGCCCTGCGCTTAGCGCAAGAAGGAGCACACATTGCATTAGTCGATATGAAACAAGATCGACTTAATGATGTGCAACAAGAAATTCAGGCATTAGGTGTAAATGTCAGCACATTTATTGCCGATGTAAGTGACCGCGAGCAAGTGTATGCAGCTATAAATTATGCTGAGCAAACTCTTGGCGGGTTTGATGTCATGATTAATAATGCTGGAATTGCACAAGTTCAGGCTATTGCTGATGTTACACCTGATGAATTTCAAAAAATTGTCGATATTAATATTGGTGGAGTACTGTGGGGAATACAGGCTGCTGCTGCAAAATTTAAGCAACGCCAACATAAAGGTAAAATCATTAACGCTTGCTCAATTGCAGGCCATGATGGGTTTGCTTTACTGGGTGTTTATTCTGCGACTAAGTTTGCGGTAAGAGCACTTACTCAAGCTGCAGCAAAAGAATATGCCAGTCACGGTATTACAGTAAACGGATACTGTCCCGGAATTGTGGGAACAGATATGTGGGTTGAAATCGATAAACGATTTGCTGAAATTACAGGCGCGCCTATAGGTGAAACTTATAAAAAGTATGTCGAAGGTATTGCATTGGGTAGAGCTCAGACACCAGATGATGTCGCTGCATTAGTGGCTTTTCTGGCAAGTGAAGATTCGGACTATATTACGGGTCAATCCATTTTAACGGACGGCGGCATTGTCTATCGCTAAAATAACATCCTAATTTGAGGGAGATAATAATGAAAGCAGCACGTTTTTATGACAGAGGCGATATACGTATTGAAGATATCCCTGAGCCAGAAGTCATTGCTGGAACTGTAGGTATTAAGGTGGCTTGGTGTGGAATTTGTGGTACAGATTTGCATGAGTTTATGGAAGGGCCAATTTTTATCCCACCGTGCGGACATCCGCATCCAATTTCAGGCGAATCTGCGCCGATTACCATGGGGCATGAATTCTCAGGTGTGGTGTATGCAGTAGGTGAAGGTGTTACTGATATTGAAATTGGCCAGCATGTAGTCGTAGAGCCTTATATTGTGGCTGATGATGTACCGACTGGGCCGGGCGATAATTATCATCTTTCCAAAAATATGAATTTTATTGGTTTAGGTGGGCGTGGCGGTGGTTTGTCGGAAAAAATTGCGGTTAAACGCCGTTGGGTGCATCCAATTTCCAATAAAATTCCACTCGATCAAGCGGCCTTAATTGAACCGTTATCGGTTGGTCATCATGCTTTTGTACGTAGTGGTGCAAAGGTTGGTGATATTGCATTGGTTGGGGGAGCGGGGCCAATTGGTTTATTGCTTTCGGCAATTTTAAAAGCGAAAGGGCTTAGGGTCATTATTACCGAGCTAAGTGCAAAACGTAAAGAAAAAGCCAAAGAGTCGGGAGTGGCAGATTATATTTTAGACCCGTCAGAAGTTGATGTTGTTTCTGAGGTCATGAAAATTACCAATGGTGATGGCGTCGATGTGGCGTTTGAATGTAGTAGCGTGAACAAAGTATTAGATACTTTGGTTGCGGCAGTCAAACCAACAGGCGTTATTGTTATTGTTTCGATCTGGAGTCATCCAGCATCAATTAATGTGCATAGTGTGGTGATGAAAGAGCTTGATGTACGAGGCACAATTGCCTACGTAAATGACCATCAGGAAACCATTAAACTGGTCGAAGAAGGTAAAATAAATCTGGAACCTTTTATTACCCAGCGCATTCAACTTGATGATTTGATTTCACAAGGTTTTGAAACCTTAATTCACAACAATGAGTCAGCCGTAAAGATTATTGTACATCCCTAAATAAACACTTAAGCCTATAAAAAAAGAGCGATTATTCGCTCTTTTTTTTAAAGTAAATTGTTGTTTTGGGCTTCAATAATAGGCGGTAATGGCTGTCCTAAAGAGCTTAAAGACTCTCGTTCAATCAAACGTACAATTGAATCAAGCGGTAAATCATTTTCTTGTAAACCAAAAGGTTCTTCAATTTGAGCACTTAAGGCATCTAAGCCTAAAAACATATAAGCAATTAAACCAACAATAAGCGGTGTCCAAATACCTAAAGCTGCTTCAAGACTAAATGGTAAGATGAAACAGAAACAATAAACGGCACGGTGTAAAAGTACTGAATAAGAGTAGGGTAAAGGTGTCCCAGCAATACGGTCACAACCCGCTTGGATATTGCCTAGCTCAACAATATGACGCGTCAGTGTGCCATAGATAATGTCACTAATTTCACCGTCTTTTAGGGTTTTGACTAAATCTTTTTGAATGTTTTCGAGTACAAACTGCGGTGCATTAATATGCTCATTTAAATAATCAAGTGAAGAGTTATTTAAATAGGCATGTTCAAGAAATTTGGTTGGTTCGGCGGTTTGCTGTCGCAGTCGATCACGCAATAGATTGCTAAAAATTAAGACCTGATGAATTAAATGCTCACGTTGTTCATTGGAGAGAACATGGCTGTCTCTAACAATATGTCTGGCATTGGCAATTAAGGCTCCCCAAAGTTTACGGCCTTCCCACCAACGGTCATAACACGCGTTATTTCTGAAGCCCGTACAAATGGAAAGAATCACACCAAAGATCGTAAAACCAATTGCGGGTACGGTAGGAATTTGAATCCAATGATAATAAGAAAGCCAAACTACACAGGCTGAAATAAGTACAACAAAAATGAGAGCAGGTAAAACCTTGGGTAGAACTGTTCCTTTCCATGCAAATAATAGTTTAAAAACGCTGCTTTTATCGCGAACAATCATAGAAAGCCTTTGAACTAATGGAACTAACCAACTGCAATATGATACGCCTTAGATGAGCTAAATACCTAGCTAAAGCTTGTGCTTTTGTCTATAGCGCCAAAGGGTTGTACGGCTAATACCGAAAATGTTGGCGACCATATTTAGATTATGGTTATATTTTTCTAGAGCCGCCTGAACATTTTCAGGTGTAAGTTCTGCATTATTTTCAGGTAATTTAACGTATTCGTCTGCATCTAATAGTTCATTTGGTAAATCTTCTAAATCAATTTCTACCTTACCATTAGCCATTGTGAGGGCATAAAGCAGAGTGTTTTTAAGCTCACGCACGTTCCCTGGCCAATCATAATTAAGCAAAACCTGCATTGCCTTTTGATTGACTTGATGTGGCATCGTGTCTAGTTGAGTTGAGCTTTCTTTTAAAATCTGCTCGACAATGAGTGGAATATCAACTTTACGCTCTCGAAGTGGCGGTATAAAAATTGGAATCACGCGCAAACGATAGAGTAGATCGTGACGAAAACGCCCAGCCTTAGCTTCTTCGCGTAAAGCTTTGTGTGTTGCCGTAATAATTCGGACATTGGCCTGAATAGATTTTTCACCACCGACTGGCGTAAATTCACCAGTTTCTAGCACCCGTAATAATTTAGCTTGAAGCTCTAAAGGAATTTCTGCAATTTCATCCAAAAAAAGTGTTCCACCTGCAGCACGTTCAAACACGCCTTTATGGTCACGAATTGCTCCCGTGAAAGCACCTTTCACATGCCCAAATAGTTCACTTTCTAAAATATTGGCATTGAGGGCAGCACAGTTAATGGCTACAAAAATCTTGTTTTTACGTTGGCTATAATCATGAATTGCTTGTGCTACAAGTTCTTTACCACTACCAGATTCACCGCGGACGAGCACTGGAAACTCAGTAATTGCAACCCGTTGAATGATTGAAAACATACGGGTCATTTCTGGTGAGCAGCTATTAAAAATCTTAGCTAAGTCTTGTACTTTCTCTGTTAATTCTACTGAATCTGCAAGGTCATTTTCTGTGCCAATCGGCTGTAAAACATGTAGCTTTCCAGCAAAATGGTTTTCGTTAATATAAATATCATGCTCTTGGTAGATAAATCGCTTTCTAATTTTATGGGTATTAATTTCAAGATATTGATTGTGATGATCTTGAGTAAGCGCTGCCATACTCTCGACTGAAATATCATCCGCATTAAACTTATAGTGAATTTTTTGAGTCGCTGTGTCTGCTAAAAATAGACTAGCACGTGGGAATAACGCTTTTAATTGCTCAAATAAAATATAAAAATTTTGTTCTGATTCAAAATTCAACTTTGCCATTGCATATGTTTCAAAAATGTTTCATTGAAACATACTTGAGTTGCACAGAAACATCAAGAAAAGTTTATTTCTAAATTCAATTCTTAAATTAAAGCCTATTTATATGATTTTTATATTTATTATTTAATTTTTAATAATTGGCATCTTATTTGCAAAATATAGGAAAGAAATAAACTATTGGGGTTGTAAACCATGTTCTTTAAGCAGTTTTTTGAGCAAGAAAGTTCCACTTATACCTATATGCTTGCATGTAAAGAAACGTTAGAGGCCGTTTTAATTGACCCAGTTGCATCAGATATAGAGATTTATGCAAAAGAATTAGAGCAGCATCAATTTACGCTCATCTATACCTTAGATACACACGTTCATGCAGATCATATTACTGCTGCAAATCTGTTACGTGAACGTTTCCATTGCAAATCGGTTTTACACCGTAATTCAGATGTAAGTTGCGGAGATATTTTAATTACCGATGGCTGTACGCTTAAATTAGGTAACCTCACTATTGAAGCGCGCTATACACCAGGTCACACCAACGCTTGTACGAGTTATTTGGTTGGAAATATGGTTTTCACGGGTGATGCATTATTAATTGACGGCTGCGGTCGAACTGACTTCCAGCAGGGCAATGCAGGAACACTCTATGACAGTATTCATAAACAACTTTTCAGTCTGCCTGACGACACTATTGTTTATCCGGGCCATGATTACAAAGGTCGTTTGTCTTCGACTATTGGTAACGAGCGTTTATATAACTCACGTTTAGGACAGAATCGCTCGCGCGAAGATTTTATTCAATTGATGAATAATTTAAATCTTCCATATCCAAAACAAATCGATAAAGCACTACCTGCCAATCAGGCCTGTGGCTCAACTTCGAAATCTTAAGGTGGCAATATGGAACTCAAACAAATTAATCAAGATTTTTATGTTTCTGATCAGATTACTGCCGATGAGGTCGCAAAAATTGCAGATCAAGGTATAAAAACATTGATATGTAATCGTCCTGATGGAGAAGGTCCAGATCAGCCGAATGTGATTGAAATTGAAGAAGCAGCTCATAAACTCGGCCTAAATGTAATTTATCAACCCGTGTCGAGTGGCAAAATTACTGATCAACAAGTTACCGAGTTTAAGCAGCTTTACCACAATGCACAGAAACCCGTTTTAGGATATTGCCGCTCTGGCATGCGCGCGATTAGTTTATGGGCTTTGGCCGAAGTTGACCCTTCGAATGCAGCACTTTTAGTAGAAACGGGTAATAAACTTGGATTTAACTTAAAAGGTTTAGTGCCACGTATTTTAAAACGTGACCATGAGCCAGCCACTATTCCTTGTTATAGCGTTGTGATTGTTGGGGCTGGAGCAGCCGGAATTTCTGTCGCGTCTAGTCTTTTATGTCGTGAACCTAACCTTGATATTGTCATTATTGATCCAGCCGATACACATTATTACCAACCCGGCTGGACCATGGTAGGGGCTGGTATTTTTCAGCCTCAAGAGACGGCACGATCAATGGCGAGTGTTATTCCTTCAAAAGTGAAATGGATGAAAGCCGCTGTTGCAGGGTTCGATCCGGAACAGAACCAAGTTATTTTGGAAGGCTGTCAGCCTATTCAATACAAAGCATTAGTGGTATGTCCCGGCTTAAAACTTAATTGGCACGGTATTGAAGGTTTAGTCGAAACCTTGGGTAAAAATGGGGTGACGTCTAACTATCGTTATGATTTAGCGCCGTATACATGGCAATTGGTGCAAGAGCTAAACGGTGGGAAGGCAATCTTTACCCAACCGCCTATGCCAATTAAATGCGCGGGGGCTCCCCAAAAAGCAATGTACCTTTCAGCCGACTATTGGTTAAAGCAAGGCAAACTTAAAGATATCTCTATCCATTTTTATAACACTGGTGGTGTTTTATTTGGTGTGAAAGAATATGTACCTGCACTAATGCAATATGTCGAAAAATATGGTTCTGAACTGCATTTTAATCATCAACTTGTCAAAGTAGATGGGCCTGCAAAAAAAGCATGGTTTAAGGTAGTGAACGATGAAAATGCAGCATTGGTCGAGACTGATTTCGATATGTTGCATGTTGTTCCATCGCAACAAGCGCCGGACTTTATTCGTGCGAGTACTCTAGCCGATGAAGCCGGATGGATAAATGTTAACCCTCAAACCTTACAACACACCGAACATGCAAATATTTTTGCTTTAGGTGATGTGATGAATGCACCTAATGCCAAAACTGCTGCTGCGGCAAGGGCACAAGCTCCAATCGTTGCTGTAAATGTTCTAGAGCAGCTTAAGGGTGAGCAGAACTTTTGTGAATATAATGGTTATGGCTCATGTCCACTCACTGTCGAACGTGGAAAAATAGTTCTGGCTGAATTTGGTTATGGCGGCAAGTTACTACCAAGTTTTCCAAAATGGGTGATTGATGGACAAAAACCATCGCGTTTGGCATGGTTACTTAAAGAGCAAATTCTGCCACCTATTTACTGGCAAGGCATGCTTAAAGGTCGCGAATGGATGGTCAAACCTGAGCGAGGATAAGTAAAGATTAATAATCTTTACCCGAGCGCAAGACGAGAACTATGTTCGAGTTAAGAGGATAAGCAAAGCAACGCTTTGTCCTGAGAAGCGGCTAAAGCTTCGCAAGAAGGCGAGAGCTGTGCTCGAGTAGAAGAGTTAAACAAAGGTTTATTCTGAAGGGCGGTAAAAGCTTCGTAGAAATGAATAACTTTTACCGCTTTAAATACAGCAGTTCACTGCAAATGAAAAACATGAAATTTTAGGTTTCTGATATGTTATTACTTGTCGTTGAAGGCATTGTGATTGGCTTTTTGCTTGGTCTTACTGGTGCAGGTGGTGGTATTTTGGCTGTACCTGCACTAATGACAAGCCAAGGCTGGAGTGTGGCTCAAGCAGCACCTATTGGTTTATTAGCTGTTGCGCTGTCTACGCTGATTGGAACTATTGAAGGTCTATTTAAAAAGATTGTGCGTTATCGCGCTGCAATCTGGATTGCCATTATCGGTGCACCAATGGCGCATATTGGGATTTTAATCGCTAATACCATCTCACCAATTTGGCTAATGTTAATGTTTAGCTTAGTCATGTTTATAGTCGGCTATCGCTTAATTAGTAACAGAGTATCTGACTTTCATAATCCACCATGTCAGGTGAATCCGAGCACGGGCCGTTTTATTTGGAACTATAAAACTGGTGGGGTGCTAGCTGGTATTGGAATTATTGCGGGGCTTTTAACGGGAATGTTAGGTGTTGGTGGGGGCTTTGTGATTGTGCCAGCGCTTAGAAAAGTCACTAATTTGGATATGCATAGTATTGTTGCAACCTCCCTCATGATTATTTTTCTCATTAGTGGGATAAGTATTGTGATGCATATTGCAGAGGGGTTTCACTATCCAGTAGGTATTACGAGTGCGTTTGCCTTGGCATGTGCATTAGGTATGTTAGTTGGTCGCCGTGCGATCCGGTTTATTCCTCCTGCAATTGTGCAAAAAGTCTTTGCCTTAATGGTTTTTGCCGTGGCAATTTATATGGTGATTAAGATTGTTAATCTAACAAATATCTAAGAGATATAGTATCTTAACTAATCTTTATAAATACAAAGTTTCAAAAGTTAAGCTTTAAAACTATCTTTGGGAACATTTGCAATTTAAACCATTTAAATTTTTGAGAAAACGGTATGAAGCGAGTTAACGTGGCAATTTGTGGTTTTGGACGGATTGGACAACAAATTGCAGAGCTTCTTTTAAATCGATCGACATACTATAAACAAAAATATCAAATTGATGCCCGCTTAGTGGGTGTCTGTAATTCATCATCTGGATTAATTGATCAAGAAGGTTTACGCGCTGCTGAGTGGCTAGATAAGTCAAAATACAAAGTAGGCTTAACTGAACAGCAGTTTTTAGAACAGGTTCAAGCCGATGTCATTATTGAGACTGGGCCAAGTGATTATGTGACAGGTGGCAAAGGGCTATTTTATTTAAATTATGCTTTAACGCACAACATGAATGCGATTGCTGTGTCAAAAGGTGCATTAGTTGTAGATAGTAAAAATTTAATTAATTTGGCACATCAACGCCATCAAAAATTATTTTTTAGCGGCGCGACTGCCGCAGCTTTACCAACCATTGATTTGTTTGAATATAACTTGGCTGGCTGTCAAATTTTAGAAATAGAAGGTGTTTTTACTGGCACTACAAATTTCATTCTGAATGATATGTTGCAACATGAATGTGCATTTGCAGAATCTCTTGCAAAAGCTCAAGCAAAAGGTATTGCGGAACCTGACAGTTCTTTCGATGTAGATGGATGGGACACCGCAGCCAAAATTACAATACTGGCAAATACCGTTTTGGGAGCTGATATAAAAATTAAAGATGTACTAAGACAAGGAATCAGTCATGTTACTGCCGATCATATTCGTGATTGGAAAAAAGAAAATCTAATTCCTCGTTTAGTCGGTTTTATTCATATTGAAAATCAGCAAATTCAAACAGGCGTTGAATTACGGTTAGTTCCGACAACTCATCCTTTTGCTCATCTTCAAGGTTCTAATAAATGCATTCGAGTGTTAACTCAAGAAATGGGTGAACTTGTTGTAAGTGGAGGAGCATCTGCACCGTTGGCAACAGCCGCGGCAGCTTTAAAAGATTTCGAACTGATGCTAAAACATACTGCTAAAAATTAATTATGATTTATAAAAAAGCAGGCTTTTAAGCCTGTTTCTCACAATTTTTTTGAGTATTAAATAACTTTTTTCCAATTTCAAATTTGCTGAACATTAAGTAGTTACCGAGCAAGATTAATAAAATGCCAATTAATGCATTTAAGGTCCACTCGTATCCCTCAAAGAAAGTAGAAACTGAAAGAGCAACTAACGGAAAGAGTAAAGTGCTATATGCTGCTTTTGAAGCACCAATTCGTCCGACCAGTGAAAAATAGGCAGAAAAACCAATAACAGTACCAAATACAGCGAGATAAAGTACCGAACTTAGAAATGGAAAATTCATTGGAGGCATTAAATCCTGTCCACTAAATAAAGCCAAACTTAACATGACCAATGCACCATAAGTCATGGCATAACAGTTTGTTGAAAAAATATTTAAGCCGCGTTTTTGATGTCTAACACTAATCATATTTCCTAGAGAGAAACCATAAGTTCCTATCATACAAAACCCAATGCCTGTTAACAGCTGAAGGTTAAACTGGCTACTGACTAAGTCATGCCAAAAGAGCAAAACAATACCAATTAAGCCTAAAATTGCAGCAGCAGCAAAATTGGGCGAAGGTTTCTGTTTAAAAAAGATAAGCGCATTAATGGCATTAAAGAAAACGGCCATCGAAAAAATAACGGACTCTAAACCGCTATTTACATATTTAACGGCGGTATAGAAACAAATAAAGTTTAGACCAAAAACACATAGCCCTTGCAGCATACAAAACAGATGATCTTTTAAAGCAATTCGCTGTAGTTTTCCTGAAAATAGTAAGGCAGCCCAAAGTAATAGGGCAGAAATGGCAAAACGCCATAAAATTGCGACCACAGGCGTGGCGTAATGACTCTGAATAGCGATTCCAATCCATGTTGTTCCCCAAATCAACACCACCGCAACATAGAGTAAAATATTCATAAATTCATCCTCGAGTACCAAGTTTAAGTATCCATGAATGCTTAATTTTTCACGTATATATTCTTGTGTTTTACATGCAAGATCTTGCGTTTTTTAGATGGTTGAACTAGCTCATTTTTGCTGAATATGGTTAACTTAAGGTCAATGATATTCGTTTTAATTTTGCATGGCCTATCAAACTTTAGAACAGCTACAGCAATCTAAAGCCAAGCTCCACGAAACCGTAGTGCTTGATGAAAATATGCAACTTGCATTTTGGTCTAATCAGCAAGATCGTGTAAGTGTCTGTAGCGATCACCACACTTTAAGTCTGTATATTCAAGATGGCTATGAAAGCTATCAAAAAACTCCTGCGGGCTGGAAAAATGGCGGTGGGCCGGGTCGTTTTTGCTTATTGCCAGAGCATCAGGAGTCAACTTGGGATATACGAGGTGGGCTTAAATTCGTTCATTTGTATTATACCGACCAGCATTTAAGAGATGTTGCTGAAAAAATATGGGACAAAGAACCCAATCAGATTGAACTGAATGAAGTTGTTTTTAATGATGATGAGCGTATTCGTGCGTTATATCAGTTTTTCTTACTTGACTGCGACTGGCAAGATTCTTCAAATCATTTACAGATGAGTACAACGGCCAGTTTATTGCTGAATCATTTAATTCGAAGATATAGCAATGTTAAGTGGCAACAGCCTGTCATTAAGGGGGGATTAGCACCTCATAAACTCAAATATATTCAAGACTGGATTGAAGAACATCTCGATCAGGCACTTACTTTGTCTGATTTAGCAAATGTGGTGAACTTAAGCGAATATCATTTTGCTCATATGTTTAAACAATCCATGAATATGGCACCTCACCAATATGTCATGCAAAGACGTTTAACCAAAGCAAAAGGGCTAATTCAAGTGTCTCAGCTTTCTTTACAAGATATTGCCTTAGTGTGTGGTTTTAGTTCAGCGAGTCATTTAAGCCATCGCTTCAAACAGTTTTATGGAATGAGCCCTTCACAGTTACGGTAAAGGACTCATGACTAACTTTATAAAAGATAGGCCAGTAAACCAACAAGTGCTGATGCAAAAATCACATATAACACATTAATTTCAAAACGGAATAAGGCAATAAATGCTGTAATTGTAATTAAAGCTGCAACCACATCAAAGTGACCAGAAAAACCGTGCGGCCATAACACGTGATAGCTAAAGAATAATGCCAGATTTAAAATTACACCAACCACGGCTGCGGTAATTGCAGTGAGCGGCGCCGTAAACTTAATTTCATTATGCGTAGATTCAATAAAAGGACCACCAGCAAAAATAAAAACAAATGAAAAAAGAAAAGTAAACCAAGTGACAATAACAGCCCCTAATGCACCAGCCAAAAATAAGTGCTCGGGACCAAGTAAGGCATGATTTACACCCCCTAAAAAGCCCACAAAGGCCACTACCATAATGAGTGGACCGGGCGTTGTTTCACCCAAAGCTAATCCATCAATCATTTGCGTAGGCGAAAGCCAACCAAAAGAATTCACAGCCCCTTGGTAAACATAAGGTAAAACGGCATATGCACCACCAAAAGTGAGTAAAGCTGCTTTAGTAAAAAACCATGCCATTTGAGTATAGGAATGATGCCATCCAAAATATAAACCCAATGCTAAAATTGGTAATAACCACAAAAATAATGCAATTAGAAGTAACCTAAACAAACGCATCCAATGAAATTTAGCATGGTCTGGTGTAGGTGTATCATCGTCAATTAATGCAGTACCGTAATCTTTTTGACTGGCTTTATGTCCAGCTGCGGATGAAAATAGCTCAGGATATTTTTTACTTGTTAAATAGCCAGCAACACCTGCTGATAAAACAATAACAGGAAAAGGAAGTTTTAAAACAAAAATAGCAAAGAAAGCAGCAATTGCGACTCCCCATAAAAATTTATTTTTAAGAGAACGACTGCCTATACGGTAAGTTGCATGAAAAACAATTGCTGTAATGGCAGGTTTAATCCCATAAAAGATTCCAGCAATAACGGGAACATCTCCAAATTTTATATAGATCCAAGATAGTCCAATCAAAATAAATAAAGAGGGTAAGACAAATAAAATACCGGCGACTAGCCCACCAGCCGTTCTGTGCATGAGCCAACCAATATAGGTTGCTAATTGCTGTGCTTCAGGGCCGGGTAATAACATGCAGTAATTAAGAGCATGTAAAAATCTTTTTTCAGATATCCAGCGCTTTCGTTCAACCAATTCCTGATGCATCACAGCGATTTGTCCAGCTGGCCCACCAAAACTAATAAAGCCAAGCTTGAGCCAAAATAAAAAGGCTTGCCAAAAGCTCACATTTTTGATGGGGCCTTCTAAGACATTTTCTTGTTTTTCTTGCATATCCATCTCTTAAAAATAGAGCTTAATTAATAAAAATATCGGTTCAGAAAAACCAAATTATTTTTTAATAGCATAGCAAAGGCAGATGTACCTTTTATGATAAATATTTTGGTTATACGACTTTTTATATATCAATACATTGAAATTAATAAAAATTATTTTTTCAACTAACCTTATCGCTTTAAATTATTTCCAAAACAGAAACATTTTAAACATTATTTATTCAAGTTGTTATAACAAGTTAAAAGTAATGAGCCAGCTACCGCAAAACTCTAAAAATCATAAGCCTCTTTACGATCAGTTAAGGGAACTTATTCTCAACAAAATCGTGAATGGTGAATATGCTGTATTAAGTCAAATTCCATCTGAAAACGAGTTTGCTGAACAGTTTGGTGTAAGCCGAATTACAGTTCGCCAAGCGCTTAATCAATTACAGTTGGAAGGCTATATTTTTAAGGTTCCGGGTAAAGGAACTTTTGTGAGTAAACCAAAAACATTCCAGAACATATCAAGTTTGCAGGGTTTTGCTGAAGCAATGTCATCTGCTGGGCATGAAATTTTAAACCGTGTCATCTCGGCCGAGCTTAAGCAGATTCCGATGCACGTTGTACCGAAATTAAAGTTACCTGTTAAAGCCAATGTGTATGAAATCCAACGTGTACGTTTGCTAAACCGTCAGCCTGTGTCTTATGAGTTGACCTATTTGCCAGAACATATTGGTTTGAAACTAAAAGAGAAAACGATTGATTTACGTACTACTGATATTTTCAAAGCATTGGAACAAGAGTGTGATATTCCACTGGGACATGCGGATTTAAGCATTGATGCCACGGTAGCGGATGAAGAGTTGGCTGCTTTGTTACAAGTCGAAATCGGAACTCCGGTCTTACGGGTTGAACGTTTAACTCATGATGCAAACGGCCAACCGATTGACTATGAATATCTCTATTTTTCGGGCGATACCTTCCAGTACCGCTTACGTATTCATCGTTAATAACTCAGATAAAAATAAGGAATTTACAATGGAAACTAAATATCTTGAGTTTGATATTGTGGTTATTGGTGGCGGGACTGCTGGACCAATGGCAGCAATTAAAGCAAAACAAGAAAACCCTAATTTAAAAGTCTTACTCATTGAAAAAGCTAACGTGAAGCGCAGTGGGGCGATTTCAATGGGAATGGACGGTCTGAATAATGCTGTCATTCCGGGCTATGCAACGCCTGAGCAATACACCAAAGAAATTACCATCGCTAATGATGGGGTGGTTAATCAGACAACGGTATACGCTTATGCCAAACATAGTTTCAAAACCATTCAACAGCTTGACCAATGGGGCATTAAATTTGACAAAGATGAGACAGGTGAATTTGCAGTAAAAAAAGTACATCACATGGGGGTATATGTTTTACCCATGCCCGAAGGCCATGACGTTAAAAAAGTTTTATATCGTCAGTTAAAGCGTGCTCAAGTCAAAATTAATAATCGGATTGTTACCACCAAGCTTTTAAAAAATGAGCAAGGTGCAATCAATGGTGTACTTGGCTTTGACTGTCGTAGTGGTGACTTTTATGTCATTAAAACGAAAGCTGCCATTTTATGTTGTGGTGCAGCAGGTCGTTTAGGTTTACCAGCTTCTGGCTACTTAATGGGAACTTATGAAAACCCAACCAATGCGGGTGATGGCTATGCAATGGCGTACCATGCAGGTGCAGAGCTTGCCAATTTAGAATGCTTCCAGATCAATCCTTTGATTAAAGATTATAACGGCCCAGCTTGTGCCTATGTGACCGGTCCTTTAGGAGGTTATACGGCCAATAGTAAAGGTGAACGTTTCATTGAATGTGACTACTGGAGTGGTCAAATGATGTGGGAGTTTTACCAAGAACTGGAAAGTGGTAATGGTCCTGTTTATTTAAAAGTAGATCATTTGGCCGAAGAAACCATTCAGACCATTGAAGAGATCTTGCATACCAATGAACGCCCAAGTCGTGGACGTTTTCATGAGGGCCGAGGAACCAATTACCGTCAAGATATGGTGGAAATGCATATTTCAGAAATTGGTTTCTGTAGCGGACACAGTGCTTCTGGTGTATGGGTCAATGAAAAAGCCGAAACTTCGGTTAAGGGGTTATATAGTGCTGGTGATATGGCGGCTGTACCTCATAACTATATGCTTGGTGCATTTACCTACGGTTGGTTTGCAGGAGTAAATGCCGCGCAATATGTGAATGCAGTTGAAGATAGCGAACTAAACCAAAGTGAAATAGAGACAGAAAAAGCTCGAATATTTGCACCCCTTGATTGCTCAGAAGGTTTACCAGCAGAACAGGTGGAATATAAGCTGCGTCGTTTTGTAAATGATTATTTGCAGCCCCCTAAAACTCGTCAAAAAATGGAAATTGGACTCAAGCGCTTTGAAGAAATAAAACAGGATATAACTCGAATTTCTGCAAGAAACCCGCATGAACTGATGCGTGCCGCTGAAGTGTCTTTCATTCGAGACTGTGCAGAAATGGCAGCAAGAGCCTCATTGTTTAGGGAAGAAAGCCGCTGGGGACTGTACCACTATAGAGCAGATTTCCCTCAAAAAAATAACTCGGATTGGTTCTGTCACGCTCATTTGAAAAAAGATGAACAGGGCAACATGGTCAGTTTCAAAAAACAAATCGAGCCTTATGTGGTTTCAATTAATCAAGATGAAGCTGTGTCGTATGACCGTTTACGTATTCAAAAAGATGTTGCTCTTGCAGATTAAATAAATCAGGAATTCAAATCATGGCTTTTATTTTTAAAGAAGTTCAGCACCGTACTGTCGCACCCGTCATTATTGATGAAGATAAATGTATTGCGGATAAAGGATGCACAGTGTGTGTAGATGTTTGCCCAATGGACTTATTGGCGATCGATCCTATAACTCAAAAAGCTTATATGCAATTTGATGAATGTTGGTACTGCATGCCTTGTGAAAAGGACTGCCCAACAGATGCAGTCAAAGTCAATATCCCATATTTACTCAAATAATTAACTTGGAATACTCAACATGAGTTTTTATTATCAAGCTTTAGATGACCTCGATGAATATAATCAAGAATTTCTTGCACAATTAAACCATCAAGATGAAAAGGTGCGTTTTGTCGCTTTAATGAATATTGGTGATGAAGAAAATCCTGATTTACTTCCTTGGTTACATGCGGCACTGCAACATGACTCTTCAGCTTTAGTCCGTGAAGAGGCGGCAAAAAAATTAGAAAGTTGGGAAGATCCAACCAGTTTACAAGTATTAGCTCAAGCCTTATCTGATGCCGATATGAATGTTAGACAAGCAGCAAGCCAAAGCTTAAGTGAAGTCAAAAATGCGGCATCAGCCCAGATACTAGCACCTTATTTAAAGCATTCGGATACTTTTACACTCAGCTCAATTTTACGTGCTTTAAAACCTTTACGACCACAGCAATTATTCGCAGAAATATCCGCTTTGGTACACCATGAAGCTGTTCTTGTGCGCCGTGAAGCAGTAAGTGCATTAAGTTGGTTAAAACGAGATCAAGCGATTACGATATTGGCAAAAACTGCCCAAGCAGATACAGATGATGAAGTCCGCCGAATTGCAACTGGTGGACTAGCTTATGGTCAGAATATATCCGCTGAGGTCATTCAATCCCTTAAGCATTCTTTAGCTGCTGAAAGTTGGCAACTAAGAGTGGAAGCTGCATTCACTATTGGTAAGTTACGTATTGTTCAGCTCGAAGCTCCATTAATTTATGCTGTATCGGACTTATATTGGCAAGTACGTATTGCAGCAGTGCGAAGCTTAGGACTACTCAAATCGCATCTGGCAGTTGCTTATTTGTTTGATAACTTTAAGCATGAGATTAGTAATTTAAGAAAAGAAGTCGCTTTAGCACTTGGTGAAATTGGTACAGCAGAAGCTCAGTGCTTATTGGAACAACATCAAAATGACCCAGATCCAGAAGTACGAAAAGCAATTCGTATTGGATTAAATCAAATTGGTGAGGTGAAGTATGCAAACCAGACCTGATATTTGTGTTGATACTATCAATAAACAGGTTCACTTTATATGGACCGATGGCTCGAGCGTATGTCTAAGTCATCAAAGCTTAAGAGAAATTTGCCCATGTGGCTTTTGCCGAGCGAAACGAATTAAACAAATTAAAATTGAGCATCAAAATATTGAAGTGACAGCAATGTTCGATCAAGGATATGGCGCCCAGATTTGTTTTAGTGATGGACATGATAAAGGGATTTTTCCGTGGGCTTTTTTAAAAGAGTTTGCTCAGGGTTAAAGATACCTTCTGCTTGGGAGCAGAAGGTATCTATTTTAATTAATGATCATGTTCTAAATAATCTGGTTTTTTCGGAAGTGCAAAGCTACACAAGAAACAGATAATGAGCATGGCAATCACATAAATAAAGAACGTGTTTTCAATTCCGGCAGCTTTAAATTGCAAAGCAACCGAAGGGGCTGATCCACCAAAAATGGCATTACCTACCGCATAAGAGAACCCAACCCCTAGAGCACGTACGTGAGGTGGGAACATCTCAGCTTTTACTAAGCCACTAATAGAGGTATAGAAACTCAAAATCATCATCATGAAAATGAGTAGCAAAGTAATGATAATTGGTGAATCTATATAGTTAGGCATTCCGATTGCCATCACTGGATAGATAAAAATCGCAGATAATAAGCTAAATGCCAGCATTGAAGAACGTCGGCCAATACGGTCGGAAATTGAACCAAATAAAGGTTGAGCACACATATAGACAAATAGCGCGAAGGTCATGATATAACCAACGGTTTTTCCATCCATCCCTAAATTAGTTAAATAGGTTTTTGAATAAACGGTTTCAACATAAAAAGTTAATGAACCTGCAGAGGTATAACCAACCACCAATAAAAAGGTTTTCCAATGTTTTTTAAAGAGTTCTCTTAAGCTACCAGATTCTTTGCGTTCACTGTCTTGATGAGAAAGCGTTTCTTCTAAACGACTACGTGCCAATAAAGATAAAATTGCCGCAATACCACCAATAACAAATGGAATACGCCAACCGCCATTAAGCAATTGATCTTCACTTAAAAACGTTAATAGAATTACACCGAGTAAGCTTGCCAGTAATTGACCACCAGAAAGTGTGACGTATTGGAAAGAGGAATAAAAACCACGTTGACCTTTTAAACCTAATTCACTCATGTAGGTTGCTACGGCACCATATTCACCACCCACCGATAGACCTTGAAGTAAGCGGACTACCAATAACAGGAAAGGGGCAAATAAGCCAACTTGGTCATAAGTCGGTAAGGCTGCAAATAAAAAGGAACTCAAAGCCATTAAGCAAATAGAGACAATCATCGATTTTTTTCGACCATGTCGATCTGCAATACGCCCAAATATCCAGCTACCAATAGGACGCATAAAAAAGCTTGCTGCAAATACACCCCATACGTAAATAGATTTGGTTGTACTATCCATATCTGGTGCAGTCAGAGCTTGAGTAAAATAAGTGGCAAATACTGCATAGATATAAAAGTCAAACCATTCGACCAAATTACCTGAAGCTGCGCCTACAATCCCTCGTATTCTGCTGCTCTTTTCTTCCTTTGTATATGTCATAGATATTCCGTCAGTTAGCAGAAAAAAATAGAAATTTTCAGATGTACCTAACAGGAAATAGAATGAATCTTTAAATATCACTCAATCCTGAGTACTTTCATAGAATTCCTCTCCATTCATTTTTTATAATTTTAAATTTCCATTCTAGTGAGTCTAGGATCTTTTGTTCGATTTAAAGATGTTTTTATCGATTATCGAACATTTCCTTAATTTAGACAGTTGATCAACCCACCATAAACTTCATTTAAAATCAAACAACTAATTTATCAACCATATTCGTTATTGTATTCCTCCTTGGTCTAGGCTCATTTGTGAGCTTAGTTTTATTTTGACTATTTGGTAATACTTAAAAAGTTATAATCCCAATTTCAAAGAAAATAAATAAAATTCATATAATGATGACTATTCATGTACAAAATTCACTTAATCTAAAAGCGATAGAATTTGTTGTTTCTCTATATCTGGCACTGTATTCTTGCGGGGCTAAAATTATGGAATATTTCCTTTTTAGTCTATTTAGATTATGCACGGTATGGCAGGTAGTTATTCAATGGAAAGACGTTCGTTAAATCTTCACTTTATGACATGCTCTAAAACAGCATTGGCTTCATCTATTGCACTTATCACATCTGTAGTCTATGCAAATGAGGCGGAGGTTTCACAGCTCCCAACTATGACCGTGAACGCTACACAAAACAATGAGACTTTGTATAATTCAAAAAAAGTTGATTTATCAGGTTTTCAATCAACCGACATAAAAAAAATTCCTGCTTCCATTTCCACTATTACCGCCGAACGCATAGCAGATCAACATGCAAAAACGCTAACTGATGTTATTAAAAATGATTCATCGTTAGGAGATGGCTACGCTGCTATTGGCTACTATCCAAACTTTGTAGCACGCGGTTTTTCCCTCGATTTAGGCTCTAGTTATCTCATTAACGGCCATACCATACGTGGCGAGCAAAATATTGCTTTAGAAAATAAAGAGCAAGTTGAAATTTTAAAAGGCATTTCTGCGATTCAAAGTGGAATGTCAACACCAGGTGGTGTGGTTAACTATGTAACCAAAAGACCTGCCGATGTTAAAACTATTATGGTCGATGCAAATTCAGAAGGTGGTTATACACTAGCAACGGATGTAGGCGGCTTTATTAATGATAATTTTGGCTATCGAGTCAATTTAGCGCATGAAAGTATTCACCCAAATGTCGATCATGCAAATGGTAAACGTGAGTTTGGATCAGTTGCTTTAGACTGGAAAATTAATGATCGCTCTAAATTACTCTTTGATATTGAAGCTCAGCATCAAAGCCAACGTTCAGTACCGGGTTATCAACTGCTTGATGGGCAAGAAGTACCAACAAATGTAGATCAAGACCGTTTATTAGGGTATCAGTCTTGGAGTAAACCGGTTGTAAATAACAGTGTAAATGCGAGTTTAAAATATCAATATGCATTTAACGATCAATGGAATGGTAGCTTAAGTGCGTCTCAAAGCCGTGTTGTGATTGATGATAATAGTGCTTTCCCATGGGGATGTTATAACGATAATTGTGAAGTTACTGGTTTAGGCAATACTTTTGATAAACACGGTAATTATGGTATTTATGATTTCCGTAGTCCAGATGACACACGCATTACCAACCAGTTTGCTGCTGGGTTAAATGGTCAATTCAACACTGGCACCATTCAGCATCAAATCGCTTTTGAATTACAACATACTTATAAAACTTTAAAACGCTATAATTCTAATTCAATGGAGCTGGATCCTATCGGATTAGGTAATATCTATGAAGAAACACGGGATTATGCACCAGCTCAGATTGACTTAAGAAATTACTACAAAGCCCTAGAAAGTGATCAGACTGCTTTCACCATATCTGACCGAGTTCAATTTAACGATCAATGGTCAACTTTATTGGGTGGAAAACTTATTCACCTTGATGAACAAGCGTATGATCCAGATGGACAGCAAAGCCGTGATACAGATTTAAATAAGTTCTTACCGCAATTAGCTCTCATGTATAGCCCAACTGCTATGACTAATCTTTATGCTTCATATGCCAAAGGATTATCGGATGGTGGTGAAGCACCTTGGTTTGCTAATAATGCTCTAGAAGTTTTATCACCTAAAAGTTCTGAACAATATGAACTTGGTGTTAAACAACAAATTCGAAACTTCTTGGTAACAGCAGCTATTTTTGATTTAAAACAAGACAATCAATATAGCAAAGTAAATGCAGATGGAACTTTCGATTTTATTGAACAAGGCGAACAACACAACCAAGGTATTGAGTTAGGTTTAACGGGTGCTTTAACCGATACAGTTGACGTAAGCTCTGGCGTTACCTATACCAAATCTCGTCTTGTTGATATTGAGAGTGACAGCTACAAAGGACATCAAACTCAAAATGTACCAAAGGTACGCGCAACGGCACAGTTATCTTATAAAGTACCTTCAGTTGAAGGATTAAGATTATTGAGTGGCATGCAATACAGTAGCAGTAAATATGCAAATAAAGAGGGAACGGCAAAAGTAGGTGGTTATAGCGTCTTTAATATTGGTGCTGCCTATAAAACAAATTTTGCTGGGCATGACACGACCTTCAGATTCAATATTGATAACTTATTTAATAAGAAGTATTGGCGTGATGTAGGTACATTTATGGGAGATGACTATCTATTTTTAGGTAATCCTCGTACAGCTCAGTTCTCTACAACTTTTAGTTTTTAAAGTATAGAACAAATAAAAAAGGAGCTTATAAAAGCTCCTTTTTTATTTCAGGAATTAAGCCGACATTTTTGGTTTAACCATATTATTAATCGACAGAATATCATCAAGCATTTGTGCCGATAATAAGCCTTCATTTTGAACAAGCGCTAATACACTTTGTCCAGTTTCGTTTGCAGTTTTAGCAATACGAGTTGTAGTTTCATAACCCAAATATGGGTTAAGTGCAGTCACAATACCAATTGAGTTTTCAACTAAAGCTTTACAATGTTCAGGGTTCGCCGTAATCGTATCAATACATTTAGTTTGGAACATTGCCATCGCGTTACCAAGCAAATCCATAGATTCAAATAGTTTGAATGCAATAAGTGGTTCCATTGCATTTAACTGCAGTTGACCAGCTTCAGCAGCTAAAGTTACAGCTAAATCATTTGCAATAATCTGGAAGCAAGCAAGGTTCATTGCTTCAGGAATTACAGGGTTTACTTTACCCGGCATGATCGAACTACCCGGTTGACGTGCTTCCAAGTTAATTTCATTAATGCCAGTACGTGGACCACTTGAAAGTAAACGTAAGTCGTTAGCAATTTTCGATAGTTTAGTTGCTGTACGTTTTAATAAACCAGATAAAAGAACAAAATCGCCCATATCTGAAGTTGCTTCGATTAGATCAGGAGATGACTTAATTTTCTTACCAGAGATTTTTGCAAGTGCCTGAATCGCAAGCTCACGGTAACTATATTCAGTGGTAATTCCCGTACCAATCGCTGTACCACCAAGGTTCATGTAAGCTAAAACATTTGGAATAAGCGTATTAATTTGCTCAAGGTCTTTTTGTAAAGTTACAGCAAAAGCACCAAACTCTTGACCCAATGTCATTGGCACAGCATCTTGCAACTGAGTACGACCCATTTTTAAGATGTGGGCAAATTCTTGAGATTTGTTGCGGAAACTCAAAATCAGATTATTAAAAGGAAGATTTAACTCATCTAAGTTTAATAGTAAGCCTAAACGAATAGCAGTAGGGTACACGTCATTTGTAGACTGTGACATGTTAATATCATTATTAGGATGTAAATATTGATATTGGCCTTTTGCATGCCCCATATATTCTAAAGCAACATTCGCCAATACTTCATTTGCATTCATATTGGTTGAAGTACCAGCACCACCTTGCAACATATCGATCGGAAATTGATCGTGAAAATTACCGCGAATAAGTTGATTACAACTATATTCAATTGCTTCAAATTTAGTTTGATCTAAGCTTTTAAGATTATGATTAGCTTCAGCACAAGCAAGTTTTACCATTGCTAACGCTTTAATCAAATGAGGAAAGTTCCCAACTTTACTTTGGGTTAAGTTAAAGTTTTCTAGAGCACGTAATGTTTGAACTCCGTAATAATCATTGTTATTGATTTCTCTATAACCAATAAGATCCTTCTCAATACGGGTGGTAATTTCAGCGTTCATCATTAAACTTCGAATTAGTAGAGTAGATAATTCATATTAGATTTCGAAATGCTTCACTTCTAATGCATTTATCAAGTTAATTATGCATTTTTTGCATATCGAACTTATAGCTTGAGAAAAGTTGTATAAAAAAACTTACATCTACAATAAGTAAAAACATAAATTTTATTTTTAAAAAACAATATCTTAATATTTGATTGGGTTTAATAAGTAATCACTTCAAGTGAAGCATTTAACGATTAAATTTTTTTTAAAGCCATGCTAGTTAAAGCGGTGCATTGATTAATTTAAGTGAAATATCAACTAATTTAGCTTTATTGTTAGCAATAAAAGTGTAGTTTATCTAACAAATTTATATATAAATGTGATGCATTTCACATAAAAAACACTATAATACGAAAAATTCTTAGTTCTTAAGTTTATGTTAAAAGTCACAGCTGCATTAATTATTTTGGGTAGTTTTACATACTTTGTATTTTTCCATAGTGAAGAGAAAAGTGAGTCTAAAACTTCTCGACTGCTTAAAGAAGCAAAGCAGTCTATTGCTTCTGCGGAAACTACTGTAAATAAGGCAAATAGTATGGTAGCAATATCTTATAAATAGCCACGGTTACACAGGTTAACTATCTTATATTATCCATCAAAATATTGTTTTATCTAAATTTTATTTAGACTTTAGATAAAAGACTGTATGTATAGAGACAAAATTCATGAGAATGAAGTTTATCGCCTATGATCCCAATTCTGGGGAAAAAGTAAGCTTAAAAGAGCATATCCATCAGATGGATAAATACACCACTTATATTTTTTTTAGTGATGAAAAAGATAATATGGTTTTTAATCCTCAGAAAAAACAAGTTTTTGAAATTAGCCAATATACTTCTAATATGATGGTTGAAATTTCAAGGAAGTTATATTACCTCATCGGTGAATATTAAAAACTTGTCTTAGTTCAGTGAAGTAAATACTTTAGTAGAATAGTCAGGTTTTTTGAGTTGAGCTATACTGCAAATATATCTTCTGATTTGAATAAGTTTATTTGGTCAGAAAGCTTAAATCCTGAAATGATCAAATTAGCAACATTTTAGTTTTACAGTCCGTATTCTTCCCCAAGGTGCGGACTTTTTTTATTGCAAATAAAAATATGATTAAATTATAAGAATATTTTTGCTATTTATTAACCTTAAATTCTTTATTTACTTACTTTATAATTGTATTAGCTTTTGATTTTAAATATTTTTTATAAAAATCATTTTAGAATTGTACGCGTTCATGAGTTAAATCCAAGTCTTTTATTCTCTTACGCTCTAATCTATGTCAGAATTATTGAATACTTATTTTTTATCGTTTGGCTTTGCCATTCTTCCATCGCATTTTTGCAGGTACTCCCTATGTTTTATATTTTTTATTCATCTATTCAGTTGTTTATGAAACTTCCCCGTATGACAAATTAAGGACATAAATATAAAAAGGGAATGCAAAAATGAACTTAGAAGTGCGTTGGGTAGAGGATCTACTCACATTAGAGCGCGAGCGTTCTATTTCAAAAGCTGCTGAAAAACGTTTTATTAGTCAATCAGCTTTTACCCGTAGAATTCAGCAAATAGAAGAAATGATTGGAGCTGAAGTTATTATTAGAAATAATAAAAATAATATTGAGTTTACGGACATTGGGCGAATTATGCTCGTCATGTCTAAAAATATTGAGAAGCAAGTTGAAGAGACCGCCAAGTTAATTAAGAACATTAAAAATGAAACTGAATCTACAGTTCGTTTTTGTGTTGTTCATTCCCTAGCTTCAGGTTTTTTAACTACTTTTTTAAAAAAATTCCCCACCTTTATGCGTGATTTAAAAATCGAAATTGTCGCGACCAATAGTGGTGAAGGGCTCTCTCTTTTAAAAGAGGGTGCTTGTGATTTTATGATTTGCTATGCAGATAGATCGAATATTAATCGCATGGGGGATGATATTTTAAGCGGTATCAAAATCGCGGAAACAGAGATAGTTCCCGTATCTGCGACTGAAGAAAATCATATACCTAAACATACCATTGAAAATAATTTTCCATTGCTTGCATATAGCAAACATGCTTATTTGAGAAAATTGGTGGACCAACTTATTGAAGGTAAGTTGATCTATAAAACTTTATATGAAACTGATAATGCCACTAATTTAAAGGAATTGGTTTTACAAGGTCTTGGTGTCGCTTGGATTCCAAAAATTAATGTAGAGGAAGACCTGGCGACAGGAAAGCTGGTTAGATTAGATCATGGTGATTATTGTCTTCCACAAGATATTTACATTTTTAAAAATAACCTGAGCGACAATAAATCTGTGCAACAAATCTGGAAAGGATTTCAGACCCAACATGATTAAAATGATAAATATGGGAGTTGTTATCACATATCTATATACAAAGTAATCAAATAAGCAGACTATCCTTTTGTCTTTATGATGAAAGGCTTTATAAAGCATTGCCCAGAGTCTAGATTCTTTGTTAATTTAAGCTATGCATCAATAATTCAAAAACAGGTTTAGCATTTTTTGTAAAAGCTATACCTGTTTCAGCCTATTTTTAATGGATTATTTGATCCAGACGGAGACAATTTTGTTTGATCTAGATAGTAGATTACTAAATATTTTTTATCACATTTATCGGTTTAAAAGTGTTTCAATGGCTGCTGATGCTATTGGCCTTACACAACCGAGCGTTAGTAATGGTCTAAACAAAATCCGTCAGCATTTTAATGATCCACTTTTTATTCGTGTTGGCAATGAAATGATTCCAACTGAATTAGCCAAAGAAATCTTTCCACTCATTAGTGAAGTGATTGATAAAGTAGAAAGTATTAATAATTTTAGTGTGAATTTTGATCCGCTCACCTCGGATCAACTTTTTACAATTGCAATGACCGATGTATCACATCTGGTTTTATTGCCACAATTAACCAATTATTTAAAAGAGAAAGCACCTTTAATTCGTTTGAATATTAGGCCCATTACGCCAGAAACAAGCTATCAAATGGCGAATGGCGAAATTGACCTCGCGATTGGATTTCTACCCCAATTGGAAGAAGGCTTTTATCAACAGAAATTTTTTAAACAACATTATGTGGTGATTAGCTCTAAGAGCCATCCCCGTTTAGACCCAAATAATTTTACTTTAGATGATTATATGCGTGAATATCACATCGATATTGATGCAGGTATTGGGCATTATCATATTAAAAATGAATTGCAAAACAAAGGATTAGATAGAAACATTCTAATTCGATTGCCAAGTTACTTAGGTGTTGGATTGGTAGTTCAAGAGACTGATGCTATTGCAACTGTGCCATATTATTTAAGTCAGGTATTATTGGTCAGAGAAAACTTACAAATTTTACCAGCACCACTCGATTTCCCGACTTACGATGTTAAACAGCATTGGCATATGTCTTGTCACCATAAAAGTAGCCATAAATGGTTCCGACAAACTTGCTATGAGCTGTTTAAAGTTTAAAAAACAAAGAAGATGTAATTAGAATTATTACATCTTCTTCTTATTCTATTTTTAGATTTCAATTGCCACAGCAGTCGCTTCACCGCCACCAATACATAGTGCAGCAACGCCTTTCTTTTTACCTAAGCGCTTTAAAGCATAGATGAGAGAAAGAATAATACGTGAACCTGTCGCACCGATAGGATGTCCTAAAGCACATGCGCCGCCATGTACGTTAACTTTAGATTCATCAATGCCTAACTCATGAATTGGTGCCATTGCAACCATGGCAAATGCTTCATTAATTTCCCAAGCATCTACTTCCTCAACAGACCAACCAGCACGCTCAAGTACTTTTTGAATCGCACTAATCGGGGCAATCGTAAATTCGCTTGGATGTTGCGAATGAGTCGAAGTTGCAACAATTTTTGCTAAAGTATTTAAACCATGTGATTTTGCATATTCTTCAGTAGTAAGTACTAACGCAGCAGCACCATCAGAAATTGAGCTTGAGTTTGCCGCTGTAATTGTGCCGTCTTTGCTAAAAGCAGGGCGCAATGTTGGAATTTTTTCAAGATTTGCTTTTAAGGGTTGCTCATCCTGATCAACAACCTCTACGCCTTTACGCGTTTTTACTTCAACAGGAACAATCTCTTCTTTGAAGTAGCCTTCAGTAATTGCTGTTTGTGCTTTTTTGAGTGATGAAATCGCAAAATCATCCATTTGCTCACGAGTAAAACCTTTGGTGTTTGCCATGTCTTGAGCAAAAGAACCCATTAGACGCCCTGTTTCTGCATCTTCAAGGCCATCTAAAAACATGTGGTCTTTAATTTCTCCGTGACCCATACGATAGCCACCACGTGCTTTTGGCAAAATATATGGAGCATTACTCATAGACTCCATACCACCTGCAACAATAATATCTGCACTTCCTGCTTTGAGGGTGTCAGAGGCCATCAAGACAGCCTTCATAGCAGATCCACACAGTTTATTAATGGTGACTGCACCCACATGATCAGGTACACCTGCTTTACGCATCGCTTGACGAGCAGGGCCTTGGCCTATGCCTGCACTTAGTACACAGCCAAAAATAACTTCATTGACCTGATCAGGGGCAATACCTGCACGTTTAATCGATTCACGGATGACAGCAGCACCCAACTCTGGGGCAGTTAGGGCTGATAAATTACCTTGAAAACCGCCCATTGCAGTACGACTGCCTGAAACAATAACGATTGAGCTCATTTTAATATCTCTTAAAATTAGTGTATTTGTTAAATGTCTTTAACCGAAGCTAAAGACGCCAATAAATTAAAAAGTGGGTGGGGTATAACTCAGTGTTCTTCCCAAGAACCACAATAAAAATAGAACTAAGGGAAAGTGGACAACTAGCTGAGTCACTGTAAAACCGATTACATCTTTTGCTTTTAGTTTTAAAATGCCTAACATTGGAAGCATGAAAAATGGATTAATTAAGTTTGGTAATGCTTCAGCCGCGTTATAAATTTGTACCGACCAGCCTAGATGGACTTTCAAATCATTTGCTGCTTGCATAACATATGGGGCTTCAATAATCCATTTACCACCACCAGATGGCACAAAGAACCCAAGTACAGCAGAGTAAATTCCCATCACAATCGCAAAAGTTTCTTTTGAAGCAATAGAAACGAAGAATTCAGCAACATAGTGCGACAGCGATAAATTCTGACTGTTTAAAGCTTGCGTCATAATAAAAGCAATACTTCCGTATAACGGAAATTGAATTAAAATTCCTGAAACAGCAGGAACTGCCTTTGCAACAGCATTTAGAAAATTACGTGGTGTTCCATGCAAGGCTAGGCCAAGCATTAAAAAGACAAAGTTATATGTGTTGAGGCTTGAAATCGCAATAATTGGGTTACTTTTCGAGAACTCAAAAAACATCCAGATTAAGCCTAAAGCCACCACAATAATGGTTAAAATAGGGGAGTTTTCTAACCAGTCACCAGGACGATTAGATTTTTCTTCATGTGCTTTTTCTTCTTCAAATTGAATATTAAAACTATCTATCGTTTTAACATTATTACCTTTTGGCGCGGACCAATAAGCAATTGCTAGTGAAACAATAACCAAAATAATGGTCATAGCAATGGATTGCCAAAGAAAGATCGTTTCGGTAAATGGAATAACACCCGTCAGGTTATAAATGGACTCTGGCAGACTACTTTTATTTGCTTGAAGCTGTGCTGCTGAAGAACTAATTCCAAGTGCCCAAGTCGCACCCATACCAATAATTGCAGCTGCCGCAGCTGCGCGATAATCCATATTGAGTTCTTTACGTTTCGCCAGCGCTATAACTAATAATGCAGTAAGGATGGTACTTACTGCCCAATTGACCAGAGAAATTAACAAGCTAACGGTTGCAACCAAAACAATAGCACCGCGCCCAGAGTTTGGAATACGAGCCATTTTCTGGATAAGGAATTTCACAGGCTTAGATACAGAAACGACATAACCAACAATGATGAGCATGGTCATTTGTAGGGTAAACGGAATAAGACTCCAAAAACCATTACCAAATGAAGTTGCTACATCCTGAATAGGTGCTCCAATTCCTAAAGCAGCAATTGAGACAATAATGACGCCTAGCAATGCAAAAATGTATGAATCTGGAAACCATTTTTCAGACCAGTTACTAATTCGAAGGGCAAATCTTTCAAAAATTCCTTGCTGTTTATCCATATCTAAAAAATCCTTCTAATTCTTATTCATTGAAAGCACATCCGGTGCTTAAAGGGTTAAGACTCAAGTTCACTTTCTAACTTGAGCCTTGGTACTCAATAGAATTAAATTTTAAGCCACTAATGTTTTATAAAATTGAACACCTGTAACTGCTTGAATCTGTTCAAGAGTGACATCTTTCGCAAGTTCAATAAGTTCAACACCTTGAGGAGTAATATCCATTACACCTAAGTCGGTGATTACTCGGTGCACGACACCTTTACCTGTTAAAGGTAAACTACAGTTTTTCACAATTTTTGGTGTACCGTCTTTTGCACAATGTTCCATAAGAACCACTACTTTTTGGACACCAACAACTAAGTCCATTGCACCGCCCATGCCTTTGACTTTTTTACTCGGAATCATCCAGTTGGCCAAGTCACCATTTTCGGAAACTTCCATTGCCCCTAAAATTGCAATATTTACATGGCCACCACGAATCATTGCAAAAGATTCTGAGCTTGAGAAAAATGCGGCTCCAGAGCGCGCAGTAACTGTTTGTTTACCTGCATTAATTAAATCAGCATCAACGGTTTCTTCTGTTGGAAACTCGCCAATACCCAACAACCCATTTTCAGACTGGAGCCAAACATTAATATTTTCTGGAATATAGTTAGCCACAAGGGTAGGTAAACCAATACCTAAATTCACATAGAAACCGTCTTCAAGTTCTTGTGCAGCACGTTGTGCCATTTCATTACGAGACCAAGCCATCTTATACTGCCTCCGTGCTTAAAGTTTTATGCTCAATACGTTTTTCAGGTGATGCATTCAGTACAATGCGGTTTATATAGATACCCGCTAAATGGATTTCATCCGGATCCAATTCACCAATTTCAACAACCTGTTCAACTTCTGCGATTGTAATTTTTCCAGCCATCGCACATTCAGGGTTAAAATTCTGTGCAGTTTTACGGAATACTAAATTTCCTGCTTTGTCTGCCTTATATGCTTTAACTAGCGCAACATCTGCGGTTAAAGATTCTTCTAAAATATAGTTTTTACCTTTAAATGTACGTTCTTCTTTACCTTCAGCAATAAGTGTTCCTACACCCGTTTGAGTATAGAAAGCAGGGATTCCTGCACCACCAGCACGTAATTTTTCTGCTAATGTTCCTTGTGGAGTGAGTTCGACATCAAGCTCACCATTTAAATATTGGCGCTCAAACTCTTTATTTTCACCCACATAAGATGAAATCATTTTCTTGATTTGTTTGGTTTGCAGCAAAATACCTAAACCGAAGTCATCTACACCTGCGTTATTAGAAATACAGGTTAAACCAGTTACTCCACTTTGCTTTACAGCCACAATGAGTTTTTCAGGAATACCGCATAGGCCAAAACCACCAACGGCAAGTGTTTGATTATCGGCAATAATATCTTTAATAGCTGCCTCTGCACTGGCATAAACTTTATTCATTCTATTGTTTTCCTATATCCCTTAGTGGTTTTAGTTTTAGCATCTTGATTTACGTTATAGAAGTTAATTTTTTTAAAGGATTAATGAGTATATTCAATGAATGCTATCAAATTAACAACAAAAAAACAGACGTATAGAACGCTAAAATCTTTAGTAATTTATTTTAAGATATTGAAAATTATATAAATTAATAAATTTGGCTTAAGCGTGCACGTAGCTCACTCTAAAATGCAGTCTTTAATTTTTTAAAATTTATATTGAAGTAACGCCTCAATAAACTGAGTCGAAATATTTGAAATTTCAAAGTTCTTTTTATAAACAATTCCCACTGTCTTATGAATAGTTTCGTCTTTTAATTCAATCAATACGTTATGTTCTTTATCTATGTGTTTAGCAAAATGCCTTGGAATCGCACTTACCCCAATTCCATAAGCGACAAAACTTGAAAGTGATGAAATTTGATGACATTCAACCTTTAAATCAAGGGTTAAGTTATTACGAAGACAATTTTGCTCAACCAAATAACGAACAATTGAAGGCTTTTGTAAAGTAACAAATGGATTTGAACAGAGCTGCTCCCAAGTAATTGAGGAAGCACCTGCCAGTGGATGAGTCTTGGGTAATAATGCTAAAAAATCTTCTTCAAAGAGCGGTTGGAACTCTAAACCTTCAATGAGGTCTGGCTCAAAACACAAACCAAGCTCAAAAATACCATCTTGTACTTTTTCAATAATGTTTTCATTTGGAATATCATGAATTGAAAAGTTAAGGTTTGGATGAAGCGCTAAAAATTGATGAATTACTTCAGGTAAAATTGCATGAGTCACAAAAGGCATAGAAGCAATACTTAAAGTACCACGATTAAGCTTAAATCGTTGCTTCACATCATTTTCCATTTCATCCCAATTGGCGAGCAATTTCTTTGCATAAGGAATAAGGGATTTACCTTCCTGAGTCAGTTCAACACGGCGAGTATTTCGGTTAAATAGTTTTCCGCCTAATTCTTCTTCTAAGCTTTTGATGCTGAGACTTAAAGCTGATTGGCTTAGATGTAGCTCTAAAGATGCATTGGCATAGTTGAGTGTACGCGCAAGGGCTAAAAAAGCTTTTAGTTGTTTAAGCGTCATTTCATTCCTTTAGATTACTCAACTTATCTAGAAGGGTAATTTATACGAAAATTTGTCTAATATGATGTTTTTTGACAAAAATTAAGAAAAGAAAGTAGGGAAGAATATGCTGAACTACTTTAGTAAATTTTCCCAACAGAATTCATCTGTGTTGTTTGCAAAATATAGAGCCATTCCAACTAAATGGAAAAATAAATGACCTAGCCAAATTGCTTGAGGGGAAATTTTTAAGCCTTCTAATAAAATAGTTATTGAATAGATTGCTAATAAAAAGGTGAAAAAGATGATGTATGTAGTACTCGCTACAAATTTATATTTGGGCGCTAATTGAGGAATTTTATATCCAATCAAAATTTGCATACCATAATTTATGATCAGCACAATTATAGTTACAACTATTTGTGGTACATGTAAATATTCTAGAGAGAGTTGTGCGATCATGAAAATGATTTGCCACAGTAGAAACATACCAAGAGGGTATAATATAAATTTAATCCACATCATATTTTGTTTTCTTATCAAGATCTTACATTGTCATTCTATTGAATAATTTAAATTAAATAAATACTATTTTTCAAAAATTTAAACCATCGATTTGGGTGGTTTGTATTATCCTTAACTGTTAAATTTAAATTAATTAAAGTGGATAATGTCATGAAAAAGAGTATTTTTTTAGGGTTAGTTTCAAGTTTTGCTTTTTTTAATGGTTGCCAATCTATAGAACAGCAAACGGAAAATAAAGCTGATGTAGTATTAACAACTCAAAAATCTACAGCTGAATACAAAAATTGTGTTCTTGAAAATACATCTGTGCTTTTGCCTCTAACTGCGACTGAGACTAAAAATGGTTTTAGGCTTGCTAAAGGAGAAATGGGATATGCTGGAGTGACTATATATATAGCAAATGAAAATGGTATCACAATGGTAAAAGGATATATTCCCTCATCCTCTTGGGCAGTTATTCCGAAAAAAATGAAGCAAGCACTTAATGATTGCGCCTAAAAGATATTAATATGTAATAAATAATACGTAATCGTCTTTAAGTTTCACATTTTGAATTATTGGTTTTGAAATGATCTAAATATTCCTGAGATTGAAAGAAAATTGGTTTCGCATCTTTCTGTTGTAAAAGCTTTGGATAGTACTGCATATACACTGCCAGAAGTTTTTGAGCATCTGCAAGATAATCACATTCTGCTTGAAGTTTATCTTGTAAATTATTTGCAAATTTAATTCTTGGTTCATGGTGAGCTTTAAAGATATCAACCTGTTTTTTCATTCTTTGGTCAAAAATTTCTCTAGATGCTTTTTCACCATCCGAAAAGAATACGTAATGAAAATCAAAACCCTGCCAATTCAAATCATTTTTAGGTATGTAAATAATTTGTGCTGCACGGGTAAATTTATAAGATATTAAGGAAAGAATAATAATTAAAATTGTCTTTTTTATCATTTTTTAACTCTTTTCAAAATTTTAAGGAGATTTTATCAAATAACTAATTTCTCACAATAATATCCAAGACTTAATTTTACGATGATATTAAGCCGAATAAGAGCTTATTTTACTTCCATAGGACCAGCTAACCAATAACCATAATCTGCACAAGCTTTAGAAATAGAAGGAGTAACTTGAGTAGATTTCACTTCATATAACCCACCACCTAGTGATATCTGTTCACCAATTACAGCAGATTGATTTGTAAAACCATTAGTAATTTTAAATTTACCATTTCCTAAGTTTTCTAATTTGCTGCCATAGGGCCAAATAATTAGTGGAGCCGTTTCATCTCCAAGTCTGATACATCCACTTTCATCTACTATAAGCTTTCCTTGTGCTGAAGCCATCATTGAAATATTACTTCTCGTATTGCTTGTGATAAGTACAGGTTGAATAGAGATATCTTCATTGGTAGCTATAGTAGGCTTTACCATGCAAGATGTAAGGCTAATAGTCATTAAATATAATAAGAGTTGTATTTCATATAATGATTTAAAAACCTTGAATAATAACCATTTCATAAGCTTCTATCTTATTCGTACAGCTATATGTTATGACGGCCTAACCTTAGTTTTCTTTGTCAAAATCTTGATAATTTTAAAAACCTGATTATCTAGTTTTATCTTTTGATGAACAGTTGCATTGTCGAGCTGATCCCACAACTCGAATGGGAAAAACTCTGAACTATGATCAAATACCCATAACCATTGATAACTATTGTTAAGGGTATTTACATCAAAACGTACATCCTGGACTTTGACAATCTTAAGTTGTTTATGATGTTCGTCTTGAAGAATAATTTCATGGTTCTCCATTAGACATCCACAAATTAAAGACAATTCTTGATTTTACTGAAAATAATATTTTCTAGTTAGTTTGTTAAGTTGAGATTAATTTACAAAAGATTTCTGGTTGTTAAAGTTTGTCATTTTCAAAATGATAATAATCTTTACTCTTGAAATACAAGGTTTTAAATAGGTCAGGTTGTAAGCGTGGTATGTAGCTGTCAGAATGCCAAACTGACATCTATCTTCGAGTTATCGCTATGAATTTAATAGGCTTTATGTATGCAAGTAAAACCAATAGTGAACATAGTCAAGTAAAACAAGATTTAATTGATATCCTCACAGAAGCAGTCAAATTCAACTCTTATAATGATATTACGGGAGTACTTTACTATGGTAATGGGTATTTCTTGCAGTACTTAGAGGGCGAGAAAGAACAGGTTGAATCGCTGTTTTATAATTCAATTCTGAAAGATTCGCGACATCAGAACTGCGAAATCATCTTTTCGGAACCATCCGAGCAGCGGTTATTTAAGCATTGGAGCATGAAATTTGCTCCTATAAATACGAAAATAAAGGATTTCTTTTTTCATCATCATGTCGATGAGTTTAACCCGTATTTGCTTAACACTACCTCAATTCCATCTTTTATTGAACTGCTTGTAGATCAACCACATCTTAAAGCTGATCAATATCAGATTTAATCAACGATAGGATATGGATTAGAGTAGTTTTTTTCTACTTAAAAAGCCCTTTGAAGAGGGCTTTTTTGGTTAAGTGATGATTGGATATAGAGTTAATTAAATACATGAAGAAAATTTTAATTTTATTATTTACATATTTATTATTATCAAATGCTAGTTATGCAATTTCTGAAAATGAGGCATTACACACACATTTTACATATACTCAAAATGAAAAGTATTGTACAGATTTAAGAAGATATGCATTTACATTTATGCATGTTAGGCAAGATGGTATACCTCTTGATGATCTACTTGGATATATAGAAGCTGAAAAGAGTTTTTATAATAAGAAAGAAGCGAATAGGATTGCTAAACTGGCATATGAATGGCCAATTCCAGAAACTTATGATGAAAATGAACTTCCTCCGATTCTTAAGTTTGGTGACAGTATCGAAAACGCATGCTTAGGAAAAGAGACAACAAATGAAGAAAGGTAATCACTTTTTTTAAAGTATTTTGAAAATAGTTAAACTGCCTTAAGGCGGTTTAATATTTATTACTATTAGACTAGTGGTTAATAGGCTGATTTTTATTTTTAATTACACTCTGTTACAGTAAGAAAAATATAAAATAAATGGTAAATCATGAAAAAATCTACTTTAGGCTGGGGTGCCGTAGGAATAGTTGCTTTAGGAATTTTTGGTTCTGGAAATGACAATACCTCAAGAAACAATTCAAGCTCAGTTGAAGAGATTGTAGAATCAAAATATATCAATACCAATACACTTAATATTAGAGATAAGCCTAATGGTAGTGTTGTAGCAAAACTTGGGCGTGGTGAAAAAGTTGATATTTATGAGAAAAAAGAAAACTGGGTACGTATTTCGCTAAACTCATCATCACCTCAATGGATCTCCGAGAAACTTTTGTGTGAAACAGAAGACTGTTTTAAACAAAAGACTAGAAAGTCTAAGTCCAATAATTATCAGGCTTTAAAATCGCAATCGCATCATTCAGTAAAAAAGCAGTCTCAAAGATACTATGATAGTGATTGTTCTTGTGCTGTAGTTGATTATTGTGTGGGACCAAGAGGTGGACACTATTGTATTACGAGTGGAGGAAATAAGAGATATAAGCCAAGGTATTAACAAATTTAAATTTATTTAAAACTTCTTTTTTGAAGGTGGTAAAGATTTGAAGAAGTAGTGGCTTATAAGAGTTAGATAATTTAGTTTTAGAAGAATTCCGCAAAAAGCCAAACTCTTATCCTCTGATAATTAACGGCAAACCTTATCCTATTAGTGATACTACAAATTTACTCTCACTACTAAAATTTCATTAAGTTTTAAGACACCTTTGGGTAGTTTTTCGTTTTCTGAACTGTTAAATTTTACTCATTATTAAAATGGATAATTTCATGAAAAACATTATTTTTTTAGGACTAGTTCTCAGCTTAATTGGGTGTTCAACAGCTCCAGTTGCTTCAAATACAGCCAAGCCAGTACCTAATGAGAGAGTATACAATCAGAACTATCTAAAGAAACACAGTCCTGAACAAGCAAAAGTTACTTTTTTAAGAGATAAAGGTTTTTTAGGATCTGGCTGTAGCCATGATATGTATGTTAATAACGAAAAAGTATTCTCAATTCGTTCAAATGAAATAGCTACGATTTATCTTGAGCCCAAATATTATATTTTTAGATTAGAAACAGGTGGTGGGATGTGCCCAAATATTGCAACTTCTCAAGAAACGGAAGTCAAACCAAGCGTGGAGATAGAATATCGAATCCTACTTCCATCTGACTTTAATTTAAGACTAACTCGAATGAAATAAAAGCGTAAGAGCTTGTGTCTAAGGTAGTCGAGTAATATTAAATTTTAATTGAACCCACTCATCATTAAGTGGGTTTTTTATTACTTATAAAAGATTACTGATCTTAGCTAAGAAAATATTTATCAAATTAATTTAAAGAATATAATATTTAATTGTCTTTATTAAATAATATATAAATATTAATTAAATTTACTCAATAATTAATAAGTTTTATCAAACAATAATAAATTTTAAATATTTGAATTTTACCAACTATGCAATATAAGTATTTGTATTTTATTTGTATTTTAAAATTTAAATAAATTACATTGTTTTTAAATATTTTAGTGATATTTTATTTTTAAGCTCATTTACCTATTGCCACACATAGATATTGTGATTTTTATCATTTTAGGTTTGGGATAACCTAAATATCTTTTGGTAATTTTATTGAACCTAATATCTATTCTTTAGGGAGAAAGAATATATGTGGGAATTATTTGTAATTCTACTTTCGCTTGGGCTGTTAATGTATACAGCTTACAAGGGCTTTTCAGTCATTCTCATGGCACCAATTTGTGCCTTACTTGCAGTTCTACTTATAAATCCAGCCAATGTTTTACCATTTTATTCAGGTGTTTTTATGCCCAAAATGGTGAACTTTATTAAAGATTATTTTCTTGTCTTTTTGCTTGGCGCAATTTTCGGTAAAGTCGTTGAAATGTCAGGAATTGCTGAGTCTATCGCTCGAACCATTGTGAGATGGATTGGGGCAAAAAAGGCAATTTTAACTGTTGTACTACTAGGTGCAATTTTAACCTATAGCGGTGTCAGTTTATTTGTTGCAGTCTTTGCGATCTATCCTTTTGCAAATCAGCTTTTTAGACAAGCTAATATTCCAAAACGTTTAATTCCGGGAACCATCGCGCTTGGTGCATTTACATTCACCATGGATGCCTTGCCAGGCACGCCACAAATTCAAAACGTAATTCCAACTACATTCTTTGGTACTAATATTTATGCCGCACCATTTCTAGGGATTATCGGCGCCATTTTTGTGTTGTGTATGGGTTTAACCTATTTGGAATGGCGTCGCCGTACTGCTGCAAAAGCGGGGGAAGGATTCTCTGGTTTTGGTATAGAAAATACGCCGTCTCAAGAAGCGGATTCTGAAATTTCTCTACAAAACAAAGGAAGCTCCGCTCGCCAGTTCTTAGCTTTTGTACCTCTTATTTTAGTTGCAGTAATGAACAAATATTTGTCTAAAGCAATTAAAGAGTGGTACCCAAATGGTTTTGATTTTGCCGCAGTTGGTCTAGCTGATTACACCGTAGATGTTGCAAAAACTAGTGCGATCTGGGCTGTTGGTCTTGCGCTTATTGTAGGGATTATTGCTGCAATTTTGTTTGATTATCAGCGCGTAGTAACTAATTTTAAAGAAGGTATTAATGCAAGTATTGGTGGCTCACTTTTAGCTGTGATGAATACGGCTTCTGAATATGGTTTTGGTGCGATTATTGCGTCATTACCGGGCTTTGCTCTGATTAGCCATGCAATGAGCAATACCTTTACAAATCCGTTAGTGAATGGAGCTGTGACGACAACCGTTTTAGCTGGTATTACTGGTTCAGCTTCTGGCGGTATGAGTATCGCTTTAAGTGCAATGGCTGAACACTATAACGCCGCGATTTTAGCCGCTGGTATTCCACCAGAAGTCATGCACCGTGTGGTTGCAATGGCATCGGGTGGTATGGATACCCTACCTCACAACGGCGCTGTCATTACCTTACTCGCTGTTACTGGGTTAACCCATAAACAATCGTATAAAGATATTTTTGCAGTTACGGTAATTAAAACATTAGCGGTATTTGTGGTGATTACGGTCTTTACCGTAACGGGTATTGTTTAAATCAGCACGTTATAAGTATTAAGGAGTAAATACATGACTAAACTTTTAGACGGTAAAGTAGCTTTTATTACAGGTTCTGCGAGTGGTATCGGTCTAGAAATTGCCAAGAAATTTGCTCAAGAAGGTGCAAAGGTCGTCATTTCCGATATGAACGCTGAGAAATGCCAAGAAACAGCAAATCTGCTCAAAGGACAAGGCTTTGAAGCTTTGTCTGCTCCATGCGATGTAACCGATGAAGATGCTTATAAACAAGCTATCGAGCTGACTCAAAAGACTTTTGGCACAGTTGATATTTTGATTAATAATGCTGGTTTCCAACATGTCGCGCCTATTGAAGAGTTTCCAACTGCTGTTTACCAGAAACTGATTCAAGTCATGCTCACAGGTTCTTTTATTGGCATTAAACATGTCTTTCCAATTATGAAAGCTCAAAAGTCTGGCCGTATTATTAATATGGCATCGATTAATGGCTTAATTGGTTTCGCTGGGAAAGCTGGTTATAACAGTGCTAAACATGGCGTGATTGGCCTAACAAAAGTTGCAGCATTAGAATGTGCACGTGATGGCATTACGGTAAATGCCTTATGCCCAGGTTATGTAGACACACCACTGGTGCGTGGTCAAATTGCAGATTTGGCTAAAACTCGTAATGTGAGTTTAGACAGCGCACTTGAAGATGTAATTTTAGCAATGGTTCCTCAAAAGCGTTTGTTATCGGTTGAGGAAATTGCTGATTATGCAATTTTCCTTGCGAGTGACAAAGCGGGTGGAGTAACAGGTCAAGCTGTGGTCATGGATGGTGGTTATACTGCCCAATAATTTAAGTGTTTTATAAAAACCGCTTATTTAAAATAGGCGGTTTTTTTATTTGTTGAAATTTACGATAGTCTACTGTTCAAAATAATAATTTATCTCTACTGTATTTGTTTATAAAAAATCTAATAAAATAAGTTTGTTAAAGTATGAAATTATACTTTAAAGGTATTTAACTTATTTCCATTTTTAAAATCTAATAGAGTATGAGAAAGTAATCTTTACTCTCTTTCTTGATTCGATATTTTTCAGGAAAATGCGTCAATTAAAGGATATTAATTGGCATACAAGTTGCTTTTTAAGCAATAAGTTATTAGCTAGGTGAAAAGGATATGACATCACTCAGCCAACAGACGGAACTCAATCATTATTCGCGCAAAGCTGAATTTGCGCAGAATTTGATGTCCACGATTTGTGGTGAACACCGTCTAGATACAATCTACAAAGACACTCTCGATTTTCACTATGACGGAATGCGTTTGCCTAATAAAAAAATGGCGATCGGTACAATCAGTTATGGTGCAAACGTTGCCATTAACATCTCAAATTTAAAAGCGTATAGCATTAGTTTGCCTATACAAGGTCGACAAGCTCTCAACATTCGTGGCGCTCATTATCAATCTGATGAAAATCGAGGCCTTATAGTTTCAAATAACGATCAACAAGATTTGATTATCGATAAAGATTGCAGAAAATTTCAGGTGGTTATTCCTGAGCGGAGTATGCAGATTGTCCTTGCAGATCTACTAAATAAACCTATAGAAACTCCTATTATTTTTAATCCTGAAATGCATCTAGACTCCGAGCAACTCATTGGTGCATGGTGGAAGAATATTCAAAATTTTGTACAGTTGAAATCTCAATATAGCAATTTTTATGGTTTGCAGATGTTGTCTGAAGACTACGAAAATTTTGTTATTAAAGCACTGTTGTTGTCTCAAGAAAATAACTACTCTGAAGCCTTAAAGTCTCTCTCACATCAAGATGAGCCAGCATATATCCGTAAGGTCCGTAATTTTATTATTGAACATGCCCATGAAGAAATCTGTGCAGAGGACTTACAGCGTCTGGCTGGGGTTTCAAAATCAAAATTGTATGACGAATTTCAACAGTACTACGGCACAAGCCCAATGTCATATTTGAAAAAATATCGTCTCCAACAAATTTATAAAATCTTGAGCACCACAGGTGCAGATAGAAAGGTTTCTATTTCAAAGCTTGCCTATGACTGGGGCTTTAACCATTTAAGTCGTTTTTCTCAAGAATATCGCGAAGAATTTGGCGAAAATCCAAGTGAGACCAAAGGCAAAATTTTCTGATATTTAACTTTCGCAATAAAAAACTGATTTAGGCAACGAAATCAGTTTTTTATTTATCGATTAATATTTATAGACTTTCTTCTAGCTTTAACACTTGTTTGTTTTTAGATTTTTCATAAATCACTTTCAGGCTAAGTGCAATAAATGAGATGAAGGTTGGTAGTGCAAGAATAAAGAAAATACAGCTTAAGCTTAGGTTAAAAGTGAAAATGAGTGAGCCAAAGAAAGCATCTATCATTTTCATACGTATTCCTTCTTAAAATTATTTAATTCCCTGATTAATTCAATGCATTCGTTACAAAACCTGTGACTTTGATTGAACTATTTTTAGCCAGTCTTCACTATCCAATAAGTCCTCATCTTCATCCATTTTTCCAAATGAGATAAAAAGCATTAATTTCATTTTTTAATTTAATCTTTTGAAATATATATGTTTATTTTTTTAATTTTTTATCCGGTTTGATTGTTTTTGATAATTGCGCAGAGATTGGATAGTGCTTGCAGCTTTTGGACAGTCTAGAAAAAAATTTGGATAGAAGATAAAGCCATAACAATGTCAGGAGTTGACACTATGGCTGGTCAAACCATTCAAATTAAAACAGCATCTGGAAAGCAGTTCAGTGCATATCTAGCGACACCAGAAACAGGAAAAGGACCCGGTGTGGTGCTTTGTCAGGAAATCTTTGGCGTTAATGCAGCCATGCGAGAAAAAGCAGAATTTCTTGCAGAAGAAGGCTATACCGTTTTGGTTCCTGATTTATTTTGGCGTGTAGTTCCCAATATTGAACTCGGTTATACGCCAGAAGACTTCCAAAAAGCTTTCGAACTTTATCAGCAATATGATGAAAACCTCGGAGTTGAAGATATTCAGGACAGCTTATCTTTTTTAAAGAAGCGACCAGAATGTGACACCTCTACAGGCCTCGGTGTGGTGGGGTACTGTTTAGGTGGAAAGCTTGCGTATCTTGCAGGATGTCGACTTTCGGAAGTGGCATGTGCTGTAGGTTATTACGGTGTAGGCATTGAAAAAGCGTTAGATGAGCTAGCCAACGTACAAGGAAGTTTGGTTTTACATATTGCAGAACTGGACCAATTTATACCGCCAGATGCGAGACAAGCGATTGTTGATGCAGCCAACCAATATTCAAATGTACAAGCTTATGTTTATGAAGGTGTTGATCATGCTTTTGCACGCCCAAAAAGCAATCATTATCACAAACCTTCAGCACGCTTTGCCCACGAGCGTACAGTAACAGCTCTACATGACACGATTGGACCGAAATATGACCTAGTCGCGCTATGGGAAGAGCATATTCGTCATGAGTTCGATACGCGTGATGTGCCTGCAACCATGGCCACGATGGTCGCAGAACCGTATGTCAACCATATTCCAACCTTAACCGGCGGTGTAGGTCAAAGCCAGCTTGCTCGTTTTTATCAATATCACTTTGTTCACCAAAACCCAGAAGATATGAAGATTACTTCAATCTCTCGTACCGTTGGCTCAACGCAAGTGGTAGACGAGTTCATTATGAGCTTTACCCATGACGCTGAAATTGACTGGTTATTACCGGGTGTAAAACCGACTGGTAAATATGTCGAAATTCCAATGTTAGGTGTAATTCAGTTCAGAGGTTCAAAGTTGTGCCATGAACATATTTACTGGGACCAAGCGTCGGTACTCGTTCAAATTGGTTTATTAGATCCGACAGGCTTACCAGTTGCAGGTGTCGAGACAGCACGAAAACTTCTTGATGAAGACCTTCCTTCAAATACGTTGATGCCATCTTGGTCAAGTAGTGAAGGCAAGCCAGTCAATTAAGGAGTATCGACAATGAATATAGATTTAAAAGGAAAAGTTGCTGTAGTGAGCGGCGGCGCAACACTTATTGGTAAAGCTGTTGTACAAGCTTTGGTGAGTGTGGGTGCTCATGTCGCTATCTTAGATATTGATGCCAAAGGCAAGGCAATTGCAGAAAGCTTTAATCATGATGTGATGTTTATTCAAACCGATTTAACCAGCGATGTGGCTATTCAACAAGCTGTGGCAGATATTCACCAACATTTAGGTGAAGTGAACTACTTGGTGAATTTGGCATGTACTTACTTAGATGACGGTTTTAAATCTTCACGTCAGGACTGGTTACAAGCACTCGATATTAATTTGGTCTCTACAGTTGAGCTGAGCCGTGCCTTATATCATGACCTAAAAAAGCAGCAAGGTTCAATCGTTAATTTTACTTCAATCTCGGCCAAAGTGGCACAAACAGGGCGCTGGTTATATCCAGTTTCTAAAGCCGCGATACGTCAACTCACACAAAGCATGGCAATGGATTTTGCTGCTGATGGTATTCGTGTCAACTCCGTTTCACCGGGTTGGACATGGTCTCGCGTGATTGCGGAAGTCAGCGGTAATAACCGCGAAAAGGCCGATAGCGTGGCAGCCGATTATCACTTGCTAGGCCGATTGGGTCATCCCGAAGAAGTCGCCAATGTTGTTTTGTTTTTATTGTCACCCGCTGCAAGTTTTGTCACCGGAGCAGATTATGCGGTCGATGGCGGATATTCAGTGATGGGCCCTGAAGGATCACAGCCTGCTATTCCACGTTTAGCCGAATAGCACAGCGTTTTAAAAGCACATTTAGAAAATTATGGAGAATATTATGCGCCGTATCGCAATTGTTGGAGCAGGACAGTCTGGTTTACAGCTTGGTTTAGGCTTATTAGATACAGGCTATGACGTGACAATGATCACCAACCGAACTGCCGATGAAATCCGCCAAGGTAAAGTCATGTCAAGCCAGTGTATGTTTCATACCGCTTTACAAACTGAACGTGACTTGGGACTGAATTTTTGGGAAGAACAATGCCCAGCAGTAGAAGGCATCGGGCTAGCTTTAGTCAATCCTGAAAATGGTGGTAAAGCATTTGAATGGAGTGCTCGTCTTGAGCGTTACGCTCAATCGGTCGATCAACGCGTCAAAATGCCATATTGGATGGAAGAATTTGAACGCCGTGGCGGTCGATTAGTAATTCAGGATGTTGGAATAGAAGAGTTAGAACAACTCGCAAACGACTACGAGCTTGTATTACTCGCGGCTGGTAAAGGTGAAGTCGTTAAACAGTTTGAACGTGATGATGTACGCAGTGTTTTTGATAAGCCTCAACGCGCTTTGGCTTTGACCTACGTCAAAAACATGAAGCCAATTTCACCTTATTCACGTGTGACTTTTAACATTATTCCTGAAGTCGGCGAATACTTTTCATTTCCAGCACTTACCGTTAATGGTCCTTGCGACATCATGGTGTTTGAAGGAATTCCAAATGGGCCAATGGATTGCTGGCAAGATGTGAAAACACCAGAACAGCATTTGCAGTGCAGTTTGGACTTACTCAAGAAATTTGTGCCTTGGGAATATGAACGCTGCACAAATGTTGAGTTAACCGATGCTGGTGGATATTTAGCAGGACGTTTCCCACCGACAGTACGCAAACCAATTTTGACATTACCGTCTGGCAAGAAAATTTTTGGGATGGCAGATGCCTTGGTGGTGAATGACCCGATTACTGGTCAAGGCTCAAACAACGCTGCTAAGTGTAGCAAAATCTATTTCGATGCCATTTTAGCCAATGATAATCAAAACTTTAGCGAACAATGGATGGTTCAAACTTTTGAACGTTATTGGGCTTATGCAGAAAAAGTCGTAGCTTGGACCAATAGCCTGTTAGTTCCACCACAGCCTCATGTCGTTGAACTATTAGCAGCCGCAAGCCAAAACCAAAGCATTGCTTCCATTATGGCCAATAACTTTGATGACCCGCGCTCTTTTGCCCCTTGGTGGTTTGATGCAGATCAAGCTCAAGCATTCTTGGCCTCAAAAACCGCAGCAAAAGTAGCCTAGGTCATAGTCAAAGGGAGATATGAAAAATGGACACAATTGAAACTTTAGCTTTACAAGCGATTAATGCTGAAAACCCAAGAGAAATCCGTAATTTACTTGGACAATTTGCAACTGGCGTTACCGTGATTACAACTCGTGGTAAAGATGGTCGGAAAATAGGAATGACAGCCAATTCATTTTCGTCGCTGTCTTTAGATCCGCCATTAATTTTGTGGAGTCTTTCAAAAACAGCGCCAAGTTTGTCAGATTTTGTAGAGGCTGAATATTTTGCCATTCACATGTTGGCACAGGAGCATCACCAGCTTTCGGGACATTTTGCTCGAGGTGCCGAAGATAAATTTGCAGGTATTTCACATCAACAATGCAAGGCAGGTGTTCCAATTTTGGCAGATGCACTCGCAACCTTGGTTTGCCGCAATGTAAATCAGTATGAAGGCGGAGATCATTTGATTTTTATTGGTCAAATTGAACAGTACCAACAACGTCAAGGTGAACCATTGGTATTCCACGCAGGAAAGTATCGGATTGCTGCTGAGCATCCAGAATTAGCACATTAATTCACCATAATCACGATCAATCCGGTCGTGATTTTTTTATAGGAAATAAGAAGATGAAAAGCACTTTAATTAAACATGGATTTTTAGCAGGGACATTGTTGGGTTTGCCCTTGGTTACACATGCCTATGATTTACCGACCGTAAACTTAGGCATGACCAGCTTTCTCGATGGCGGATTACCCGCAGGGCCTGGCTGGTATGCTCAAACCTATTTTCAAAATTACGATAGTAATAAACTGGTCGATGCCAATGGACAAAAATTAGGTTTACCTAAAACAGATTTAAATTATCAAGTACTGGTTGAACAAGTTAGTTATTTATCGAATGTTCGAGTAAAAGATAAAGCCAGTTTAGGTATAAATTTTTTAATTCCTTTTGTCAGCAAAATGGACATGGATGATGGCTTGAATAATGCTGCTATTAAAGCCCAAAGTGGCTTTGGGGACATTATGATTGGACCTTTTATTCAGTTCGATCCAATCATGGGCGCACAAGGACCGAAGTTTGTACATCGTTTTGAGTTTCAGGTGAATTTACCTACTGGGGAATACGACCAGCAAAAAGATATTAACCCAAGTAATAACGCTGTTTCATTTGATCCTTATTGGGCTGCCACATATTGGTTTAATCCCAAATGGACCGCTTCAACACGCATCCATTATCTCTATAACTTTAAAAATGATGACCCAAGCTATGCTTTTGCTGGAGCAAATGATATGCAGGTAGGGCAAGCAATTCATGCAAACTTTGCAACAGATTATGCCATTACCGAACAATTCCGCTTAGGACTAAATGGCTATTGGCTAAAACAAGTCACTGACACCGAAGTCGATGGTGAAAAAGTCAAAGGTAGACGTGAGCAAGTCTGGGCAATTGGTCCGGGTGCGATGTATAGTTTTTCTAAAAATGATCACTTGGTTGCAAATGCTTATTTTGAGCAAGATGCTGAAAACCGACCAGAAGGAACACGATTACAAGTTCGTTATGTTCATCATTTCTAAGTCATAAAAAAAGCCTTTTATATTTATTGATATAAAAGGCTTTATCTATTTTTAGTTTACGAAAAAATTGAAGTAATTAAGCCTTCACTTTGACCAGAACGGCGGGTAGACGAAGGTAATTCACCATAACGGCGTTTGTACTCTTGAGAAAAACGGCCTAAGTGAGTAAATCCCCATTTAAATGCAACGTCAGTAACCGATAGATTTTCATTGTGCATCAGCTCTAAATGAGCCTGTTCAAAACGTAATTCTTTTAAATAAGACATTGGGGTTGTCCCCAAATAATTTTTAAAACCGGTAAATAGGGTTCTTACGCTCACGCCAGCATGTTCAGCCAAAATTTCGACGTTAAGCGGCTCATGTAAATGTTCTTTTATGTAGGCTTCTGTACGCTTCACAAAATAAGGAGAGACAGTTTTTTCTTTATGCTGATCTATTTTATGTAATGCGTTATTGGGTTGACCATAGATCAGTGCATTAAAAAGATTTGACTCAAACTGTTTAAAGGCTAGAGGATGATGAAGAGGGTGTTGCTCGCATGCTAAAGCATCCATTAAAGTTCTAACGAGCTGTAAAAAATAAGCACCGCTTTGAGTAGCAAAGTCTAATTTTGGGTCGAAAACGAGTAAGTTATTTTCTGAACCGGCAATGTGCTGACGGCAATGGTAAGTAAAATCATCCTTTGAAACTTTTAGAATGAGCTGTGGTGAGTTTGTGTGCCAGCGCATACGTAAAGGTTGCTGAGGAGAAATAAGAGATGCAACTTGAGAATAAGAAATAAACTTTTGTGAACCAAACTCGATTTCTGCATAGCCCTGAGTTGGAATTTGAATGAGGTAAAAGTTATCAAGGTGATCTGGTTCAATAATGACATCCGCGCCATATTCCAAGCGGCTAATAGACAGTGCGCCTGTTTTAACATGGTGCATAGTTGCACTGAAATCTCGCTTCTGATGAGAGATTTTAAGATCATGTGGTTTAAAAATTTGGCCTACATTGCGGCAGGTTTCGCTTAAATCGTGGTGATCAAACACCAAATTACCAGTGGTAAAGATAGACTCATTTTGAAAATGACGTCCACTGAGTTCTCGGGAGTTGGCTTGGTTCATATATATCCCTTTTGGCTCACTCCTGTATTTACTGTGCAAAATGTGTGAATCTTAACTTTGCAACGCGTAAATACGGCACTTAAAAAAATTAAGTTACTCGCAAATTACAATGAGATATAAGCAAAATACAGACCAATTTATCCGCTAATTAATGTGTTTTTCTCAAATTTTTACGTCGGATTTTGTCCATCAATTTAATACATTCGAGAAATAGAATAGGGGGATATAAAAGGTGCTATAAGTTAATCTCATCATGATCTTATTCCTTAAGATCTATCAAAATTTATAGCAAATCCGAGCGAACTGGTCAATTTATTTTGTCAGAATTAATTATTTTATATTACTGATATATAAAAACTTTTAATTTAAATGCAAAAATTCAATATACCCCTTGCAGAGTATATTGAATCATTTAAGGTTTTAGTGGTTTTTAAATTATTTATACTTTTAACGTGAGGCATTACTCTGTAAAAACTTCTCGCTATAAATACGATAGTTTTGCAAAGATTGTTCATCTAACCAGTTTTTCACGGCTTCAATCATTGGTGGTGGGCCACATAAATACATATCAAAAGCCTGTTCAGCCAGTTGATCTTTATTTAAGTGTTCATGAATATAACCCGCTTTACCTTGCCAAGCTTCGGTTGCTCTAGTCACAATTGGGTGATAAATAAAGTTTGGAAGTTGTTCTGCGTAGGCATGTAAACGCTGTTGCTCACACAAATCGGTTTCACTATTTACGCCGTAATACAACTGAACGGCTGGTGAGTTTGGTTGATCAACCAAGTTATCTAGCATTCCCAAGAAAGCCGATAAACCTGTTCCACCAGCTACAAAAACCAGTGGTCGCTGTACTTCACGTAAATAGAAACTACCAAGCGGGGCTTCAATGAGTAGGGTTTGTCCAACCTGACACCGGTCACGCAAGTAATTACTCATGACGCCGTCTGGCAAGAGACGAATTAGAAATTGCAATTGATTGGTTGCGTTTGGTCTATTGGCAAATGAATATGAACGCCAATCTTCAGTATCTGGAATTTGCAAACGAGCATATTGACCCGGTAAAAACTGAAGCTGTTCAACATGACTGCTCGCATCAAGATGCAAAATTGCTGTTGTTTCAGAAACCAGCTCAACCGCAGTCACTTTGGTTTCAATTTTTAAAGTATCACCAGCGTTACAGATAGCAGAATCATGATCGAAATAAAAAGCTGCATCTGATTTCACACGCGTCTGGCAAGCTAACATTTTACGCTCAGCCAAATCACGCTCACTTAATGCATCTTCATCAACATATTCTTGTTCATAAATACCAGTTTCACACTGACCCTGACAGGTACCACAAACACCTTCACGGCAGTCTAGCGGCAGGTTAATTCCCTGACGAACTGCTGCATCTAGCAACAATTCATCCTTATTTACCGAAATGAAAAAGGTTTTACCATCGGCAAAGTTAAGTGCAACTGAATGTCCCATTTTTATTCCCCTTAAACGTGATAGAAGTCTAAAACGGAATCAATTTTGTCATTGAGCAAAATGCTGTGCTGACGACGAATGCGGAAACCATCTGCGGTTTGGCGTAAAAGATAAGTGGCATGTCCGTAAAAACAGCCTTCTAAGCCTTGACGGTTATAAAGCGTTTGCCATACAACTTTTGCCTCAACCAATCCATCATCCAGTGTTTTTACACGAATGTTATTCATGCTGTGTAACGTACGTGGTAACGGCGTTGCAGACGCAGCTTTACCTGTACGAATACGGAATACACGGTCTTCAAGGCCTGTACGGTCTGCATAATAAATATAAGACAAACCCTGATTTGGATCTTGAACATAGTTATGGTCATCAATCCACTGAGGAATATGATATTCACTATCTTCATCGTAAAGATCTAGATAGGCATCCCAGTCATAAGCATCACAAAGTTCTGCTTTTTTGTACAAAAACTGAGATACAGCAAAATGTAGTTCTTGTGACATGGTTACACCTCATCCATTAGGGTATTGTTTTCGAAAGTAATATCCTGCATTTTCAGCGCTTTCTTGTTTAAGCCGTCGAGCATCAGACGTTGCCAATGTCCATGTTGATTTACATAGAGTCCTTCATGGGTAAACTCACGGCCAGTAATGACAGGTTGAATGCCTAAATCTTCCGAGTTTTTCGTTGCGCCATATTCCCAAGACTGGCAGCCACGAGAAATATCACTCCAGCGCTCAAGTCGTGCTTGAAAGCCTTTTTGCTGTTCACGGAATTCGACCAAATCATCTGGTGTACCTAAACCAGAAACGTTAAAGAAATCTTCAAACTGGCGGATACGGTTACGGCGTGCTTCAGCAGATTCACCTTTAACACCAATACATTGACTGATGACTTCGGTTTTATTCCAAGCAACAGGCCGAACAATGCGAAGCTGTGAGCTAATCTGATCCATAAAGAATAGACTAGGGTACAAGTTCAAGTTTCTTAAACGATGCATTGCCCATTCAGCATATTTGTCGCCGTATTTTTCGACCATATATGGCATAACAGTGCTGTAACCCGGACGAACAGTTGGGTTTGGCATGTCACTGAATAAAACACTATGGCCATTTTTGAAGCTGAACCAGCCATCGTCAGTTTCTGAGTCACCCGCACCTAACTTGCTATAGTCAAGCGTATCGAGTTCTTCACCTTTTGATGCATTGACTTGCTGGCGGTGTTGGACTGTAGAGACATAGTTATAGTGAACAGTACTTACATGGTAGCCATCTAAGCCATTTTCATTTTGTAGCTTCCAGTTGCCTGCAAAGGTATAAGATGATTTGCCTTGAAGTACTTCTAGTTCACCTGTTGGGGACTGGTTAACCATTAAATCAAGGAACAGTTTTGCATCGCCCAAAAAGTCTTCTAGAGTATCTGTTGCTTGAGTATCGAGGCTTACAAATACGAAACCACGGTAGCTGGCAATACGGCCTTGTTTTAAGCCACGGCTTGATTTATCAAAATCTTCACAATATTCGCTTGGTGCTTTGACTTTAACCAAACGGCCATCTGACTTATAACACCATGCGTGGAACGGGCATGTAAAGGTTGACTGGTTGCCTTTTGCAACGCGTGTTAAAGTCGCGCCGCGGTGTTCACAAGCGTTTACCATCGCATGTAGTTCGCCTTTACCATCACGGCTCACAATAATTGGTTGACGACCAATTTGAATTGTTAGGAAATCATGATTGTTTGGAATTTCACTTTCATGGCATGCATAAATCCAAACCTTTTCAAAAATGAATTCCATTTCCAAGTCAAACAGCTCAGGCTCGGTAAACATATTTCGTGCAATACGAAACACGCCATCGTTAGGACGGAAGTCGATACATCCATCAACAAAATCATTCCATTGTTTTAAATTAGATGAGGTCATTTGCTCAATCCTATTCATTCAGCTTTTAACTGATTGAACCGCGATTAGGCCTTGGTCTCTATCCGTTTTTTCCAGATCTTTATCCACTTTGTGCAGTTTTGATTTTTTAATAAGACTATCTTCAAGATGTAATCGCATTTTAAAAATGTATATGTCCTATCTTTTTAAATTTCCATATAATCTTAACCAGAATAAAATCAAATCTTGTGAATTAAGCCTATGAAAGAACACAACTTAAAATTACAGCTTAGAATTCTTTTAGAGCAAAACATTGCATTTGGTCCGGGTAAGGCCGACTTACTTGAAGCAATTGAGAGAACTGGTTCAATTTCACAAGCTGCAAAATCTATGAATATGAGCTATCGCCGTGCATGGCAGTTGGTCGATACGATGAATCAGTGCTTTGAAACAGCCTTAGTTGAAACTCAAACAGGTGGAACACATGGTGGTGGGGCCGCGGTTACAGTTTTGGGCCAGAAAGTCTTAAAGCACTATCGCCAAATGGAAATCAATGCTCTACAAGCCTTAGTACATGATTATCAAATCATGAGTGGTTATCTAAAGAAATAAGATTAAAAGGAAGACTTTATAAATCAAAGAATTTAAGCACGAATCAGTTTTACCAACCTATGATTTTCAATTACCCAGAAAAAATATCTATCTTTATAAATAATTTCTACTTTTCATCGTCTATGCTTATCGCTATATTCTTGGGTATATATCGCTGAAAAAAACGACAAAAGGTAAAACATAATGGTAAGTGATACGAAGATAAAAAAATTAGCTTTGGTCTCATCAATCTTAACTATGGGATTGGCCCTTAATGTTCCAGCAAAGGCTGAATCGGTTACTGTCTATGCGGCAGCGAGCTTAACCAATGCCATTAACGAATTAGAAAAAATTTACGAAAAACAAAATAATATAGAAGTTAAAACGTCGTATGCAGGTTCATCGACCTTAGCTAAACAAATTGAAGCTGGGGCGCCAGCTGATGTATTTATCTCTGCTGATACACAGTGGATGGATTATCTGCAAAACAAAAAATTAGTTGCAGCAAATGACCGTGTAAATTTATTAGGCAACCGTTTAGTTCTAATTACTCCAAAAGGGCAGTCACTAAACGTAAAACTAGATAAAACAACCGATCCAAATAAAGTGTTTACAGGAAAGATTTGTACAGGGGATACCAAAAGTGTGCCTGTAGGTAAATATGCTAAACAAGCTTTTACCAATTTAGGTTGGTGGAGTCGTATTGAGCCGAAGTTAGTTGAAACAGAAGATGTTCGAGCTGCCTTAAACTTTGTTGCACGAGGTGAATGTCAGGTTGGGATTGTCTATGCAACCGATGCAGCGATTAGCAAAGATGTAAAAGTAGTTGGTATATTTCCAGAAAACACTCATATGCCAATTACGTATCCTGTAGGGATGATTAAAAAGAATCCGAACTCAATAAAGTTCTATCAATTTTTACAAAGCAATCAAGCCAAAGCTGTCTTTAAAAAATATGGCTTTAGCGTATTGGCTCCAATTAAGCCATGATGTTTTCTTTAACCCCAGAAGAGCTCAGCGTTTTGCAACTTTCTTGTAAGGTTGCAGCAAGTTGTCTTGTCGTCAGCATTATTCCTGCAATTTGCGTGGGATGGTTTTTGGCACGTAAAGAGTTCTGGGGTAAGTCATTCATTGAAACATTGGTGTTTTTACCTTTGGTGTTACCGCCAGTTGTTCCTGGTTACTTGCTTTTACAAGTTTTTGGGAGCCGCGGCATTATTGGACAATATTTGGCGCCACTCGGAATTGATTTTGCATTTAACTGGAAAGGGGCTGTTCTTGCATCAGCAGTGATGGGTTTCCCGCTATTGGTGCAATCTATTCGGCTAGCGATTGAACTGGTTGATCAGCGTTTAGAAATGGCAGCAAAGACATTAGGTGCCTCATCTTTAGGGGCATTTTTTCATGTCACGATGCCACTTGCCAGCAGTGGTATTTTAATTGGTGCTATTTTATGTTTTTGCCGCAGTTTAGGTGAATTTGGTGCCACCATTACCTTTGTGGGTAATATTTCAAATGAAACACGAACTTTGCCTTTGGCCATGTATAGCCTAATGCAACAACCCGATACAGAGGCCGCTATTCAACGGCTTATAGTTTTATCGTTAAGCGTGGCTTTTTTAGCGCTATGGTTTGCACAGTGGTTTCATCGTTATCAAAAGAGGCGCTTAGGGCGGTAGAAATATGTTAATTGATTGCCGTTTTCAGCTACAACTGGGCCAGTTTCATATTGAACCCAGTTTCCAATCAGATGCTTCTGTTATTGGGCTATTTGGTGCCTCTGGGTCAGGTAAAACATCAATTTTACATGCCATTGCAGGATTAAATACACCGCGTAGTGGAATCATTAAAATACAAGAGCAAACGTGGTTTGATTCAAATCAGAAAATTAATTTGAGCACGCAAAAGCGGCATATAGGACTAGTTTTTCAAGATGCTCAGCTTTTTCCGCATAAAACGGTAAAGCAAAATTTATTATTTGGTTTTAAGCATCTTGCCCAGCAAGAACGTCACTTTGAAGCTGATTATATTATTGAATTATTAAAGTTAGAGCATTTATTACAACGTATGCCCATCAAGCTCTCAGGTGGTGAAAAGCAACGAGTAGCATTAGGACGCGCATTGTTATATTCACCTAAGCTTTTACTACTTGATGAACCTTTATCGGCACTAGATGCGAATCATAAAGCTGAAATTATTCCTTTTTTTCAAAGGGTAAAACAGGAAATAAAAATTCCCATGATTTATGTGAGTCATGATATTCAAGAAATTAAACAACTGACTGAAACAATGTGGATTTTATAATTTTTTATATTTCACACATTATTTCAGTCTAGTTAGTTCATGGTTGTTAGTTAGCCCATAAACTGCCCGTTGGCGCAGATTTTCGGCGATCTTGGGCTTTTTGATAAAAACGCCAGAAAGCGAAAGCAAAAATGATAGCCAAGAAATCAACGACTAAGATTTCTCCGCCATGTACCCATAAGCCACTTTGTGGAATGAAGTAGGCTAAAAGGGATGTAAGCGGAATCGCAAATAACACCAAAACCAAGGTTAACAGCAGTTGTGGTAAAGCTTTTGCATAGCCAATCACAAAGGTATAAATCAAAGTCAGTAGGAAAATCACATAATAACCATACATGAAAAGATGGTTTATGCTTTCAATATTGAGTGCTGCAAAAAGCCAACGACTAACCAACATTGTGCCCACGACTGCTAAAACACACCCTAAACATGTACCTATAGTTAAGTTCGCAAGGAACACAACATCTTTTCGTTGAACAGGAATAGGGTCATCAACACGCTTTTGCTTACGTGCACGAGTTTCAACCCAAAGAATGTTTCCTGTATAAAATAAGAAAGCGCCACCGACACCTAACACAAAATAAATCCAGCGTACGCCCGTACCACCAAAACTTCCAAAATGTAGGCTAAACATTGCGTTGATTAACTTATTACCAGCATCAGTCTGTGTGTTAATGCCTTTATGATTAAAGTGCTCAACTGCATATGGGTTCATACGCATAAAGTCGTGATTCGCACCGCGCAACATCTGATCTGAACTATATAAAGCTATACGTGCATTGGCTTTTTCAGGTTTATCTAGACCACTGAACTGGATATAGTCAACTGAATATTCAGGTGCTACTTTTTTAGTTTGAGCTAATATTTGCTGCACATCAATCTGTGTTTGTTTAGGCTCAATAAGTGCAGGGGGAGAACGCTGAAAAACAGGCTGGCCTTTGAGTGCAAGTTGCCCAATCGCATCATAAAAAAAGTCATGAAAAGCAAAGACAATAACGCTAATACTAATAATGATGTGGAAAGGTAAGCTGGTAATTCCAATCACGTTATGCGCATCTAACCAAAAACGCTTTTTATTTTTACCAGGTCGAATGACAAAGTAGTCCTTTACCAAGGTCGGTAATAAGATGATTACCCCTGAAAGCAGGGCAAGAAAATATAAAATCGAAACAACACCCATCACATAGAGACCTAATCCGTGATGGCCTGCCATGCCCGGTATGCCTGCTGTTTCATGTAACTGTTCAATTAGCCAACCTGCCTTAGATAAGTTTTCTTGAGCAACGATTAGTTGACCTTTATCGTCTAAGCTTGCCATCCATGTTGACTGAGCAGTATTAAAGCCATCGCCACGTTCATGCTCACTCCAAGTAATCGGCGCATAGTGAAACTCATTGGATGATAAATTTAGTGTGAAGTTCTTTTGCGCAGCAGGATAGGTGGTTTGTACTTTTTGAATAAGTTCATTATATTGATGTGGTGATATTTTCGGTAATACTTGCTGTGTTGGCGTAGCCCACTTACTAATGTGGTGCTGAAACATGCTGAGCCCACCAGCAAAGAAACAGATAAAAAGCAAAATCCCCGCACATACACCCACCCAAGTATGCATGTTTTTTGCTAATTTCATGATGTCTGAACGTACTTTCATGTTTAACCCCGTAAGACAAAAATACAGCTATACGCTAGGGCATTCGCAATCAATAAATAGATAAGCGCTTTTCGTCCAGTCGTGAAAAAATAACTGCCAAACATAATAGGCATCCACACCCAAGGAACACTCCACATTCCCACTTGCACTAATAAGTCCATGGCAACATAAGGTTCGCCTAATAAAACAATTAAATTACCAATCGCGATAGAAAGACTTAGACCTAAAACACCACCTGCAAAAGTTTTACTCCACCAGTCTGGCTGGATCAGAGACTGAATTTTAGCTTTCATGAAACCAGTTTCCGTTTAAAAAGCGCCATAAATGGAAGAAACGACCACGCAAAAATGATGAGCATGAACCAATAAAAAGCAGCAACAACTTTTGGTAAGCTTGCAAAGAGCACAATAAGTCCAATGCCTAATAGCAATAGACCCAAATACTTAAAGAAAGTAGGAAGATGTTGAGACAACAGATTTTGGTTGCTATGACTACAATAGATACTGACCGCTCCCAACAGGGTCAAAAAAAGTCCTATAAGTTTCATAATCGATGTTTATAAGTAAATTAAAGTCAAAATTTACCCAACAGTATAAGTAAATAATAATTATTATCAAATGATAAATATAATTATTTATCATTTGGCGGTGAGTAAGTTAAGATAGGAGATAACTCATTAAAAATATTTATTTTGAAGTCGAATACAGTGAGCAATTATCTATATATTCCTGAACAAATCAGTAAATCAATTTATGAAATTTCGAGTCCTATTTTTCTTACATCAGAGCTATTTTGTTATTGGCTAGATTTATCGCAAACAACGCATTTGCATATAGACCAACAATTAGAGCATCCTCTAAAAATTGCTCAAGCGCGTGTCGAACGTAAAAATGAGTACTTATGTGGCAGGGTCTTAGCTCAAGCTGTTTTAAATCATCATTTTGGTTTAGATCAGCCAATAACCTCTATGCACGAACCTTTGCCCATCTGGCCAAATCATGTTTTGGGGAGTATCAGTCATTCACAAAATAAGTTAATTGTTGCGCTATCTAATAATGCGGTTTATTTGGGAATTGATATCGAGCACTGGGTGACCTCAGAATTTGCTCAAGAGAGTGCACATCTTATTTTAACGCCGTCTGAGTTTGATTTATGGAAAAGTAAAGCCTGCGAGTTTTTTGATTTTGCCGGTTATGTGAGCTTAATTTTTTCTATAAAAGAAAGCCTATATAAAGCGGTTTATCCCACTGCAAAGCAATATATCGATTTCTTAGAAGCATCTATCGTTGATATTAATTTTGAAAATCAAAAATTAACGCTAACTTTTTTGCCAGAAATTCAGCAGCGCTATCAACTCTTAGAACAATATCAAGGTGGCTGGACCATAGAACAAGACCATATTATGACTTGGGTTTTTCAAGCACGAAATTTTGCTTAAAATAAAAGAAGGCAACGAATTGCCTTCTTTCTTTTTTAAGGTTTAATTTTCTTGTAACTTAGGATCTTGGAAACCTGTTTCACGCATATCTTGAGAGTTGAATAAGAACATAAATCCTACTGCAAAGCTTAGTATGCCAAAGAAGAGGATACTTCCTGATATTGGTAGAAAACGAGTTAAAAGGCCTAAAGTTGTGGTGGCAATTGAGTCACCTAATGCATCTTGTGCAAGCCAGATTGCGTTAATACGCCCTAGATATTCATCAGGTGTATGTCCTTGCACAATGCTGTATTGAAGCAAGTTGGCAATCGACATCAAATATCCGAAAACACATAAAATTGGTAAAGTCACGATGAGCCAAGGTGAAAGCCCAATCATAATCATGCAGCTAAAAATACCTAAGCATGTATAGAGCATGACTAAGCCGGGTCTGAGTAAGCGTGTTGTCCAACCACTGAGTAAAGCACCCAAAGTCGAGCCTAAAGGCACGGCCGAATACATAAGTCCAAGTTCAAATGCACCGCCGTGAAAAATTTCATCTGCCATTTGCGGAAAAATAATTCGAATAGCACTGCTAAAACTGAGCAGTGTTCCAATTAAAATGGTGCTACCGATCACTTTATTTTTAAAAACAAATTTAAACCCCTGGGCTAATTGGCGAAGAGGACTTTCACCATTTGATGCGTGTTGTGGTTTAAGCGCAGGTAACCCCATTAATAAAAACACAGTAAGTAAAGTACCCACGGTTGAGACCCAATACACGGTCGCAACACCGCTAGCAGCAATTAATATACCGCCGATTGCTGGTGAAATAACGGTTGCAAGCCGTACGGATACCATGCTGATCGCACGGGCTTGTACAATATTTTCGCGCCCTACAATCACAGGCATGATAGACATCATTGCGGTTACACCCAGTGCACCAAAGAAACCATCCGATGCTGATAGAAAATAAATAGCATAAAGCGAAGGATGCTCAAACATGGCATTGATGGCGAGGCCAGCAAAGCCTAAACCACACACACCTCGTGCTAATAAAATTAGCCATTTCCGATCTTTGCGATCTGACAGCAAACCACCAAGTAACAAACCAATAAACATAGCAATGCCTTCAAAAGCCATTGCAACTGCAACATTTAATGAACTACCCGTAATATCGTAGACTTGTTTGGGAATAGCCACGACCAACATACCAATGGTTAACAATGACAATGTGCGGGCAATAAATACATGTCGGAAATGAGCATTACGTTTTAAAAGACTAAAATCGGTCAATATAGATTTAAAACTCATGGCGTGTGCTCCTCTAAACCGCGCGCCTGACAAATCATGCGGTTTAAAATTGGGCCAAGTGTTTCAAGTTGCTTCGGAGACAATATATCGGTATGGTCCGCTTCCCTTAGTCGAACAATATTAAGTTTTTTAACTAAAGGTGACCATTGTTGTTCTGGTTGGATATATGGCAGCAAGTCTTTTTCAGCGACAACTAAGTGTAGTTCACCGTCAAAATGCGGCATTTTATACGGTTTTAATAAACGGACGGCATCGCGATAGTTTGCAAAAATATCCTCTTGTAAACGGCGGGTTTCTTCATTTAATGCCGTATCTGCATCGGCTAAAATATCATTGAAGAATTGAAGCTGTTCTTGTTCAGCTTCAGCATTCATTTCCTCTACCGACAAATCTAACCACTGATGAATTTCAGCAGGGTAAGTGTCTAACAAGCCGAGATAATCAACTTTTTCACCTTGTTCAGTTAACTTCGCTGCAACTGCATAAGCCACAGTGCCGCCAAGTGAATAACCTAATAAAGTATAAGGGCCTATTGATTGTTGCTTACGAATAATCTCAAGTTGTTTTTCAACCAGCTCATCCATATCAGCGCTATTTGCCAATAGACCCTCAGGTCGAGGAGACTGTAACCCAATAATGGGTAAATCAGAATGCAAATAACGATTCAGCACCGTATATTGCCATGCCGAACCAGAACCAGGGAAGAAACAGAACAATGGATGCCCTGAACCAGAACGGATTGGTAAAATAGGTTGCATGCCAGTTTGTTCAACTTCTGCCAAACGTTCTTGTGTAAGAAGTAAAGCCGCTAAACGTTGAATCGTGACATGACTCATCAATTGACCAATTGGAATGGTCCGCTTGAATACTTTTCGGATTTCAATTGCGAGCTTCATCACCAAAATGGAATGCCCACCAATGGCAAAGAAATCTTCGTTCACACCAATATTTTGATCGGTGTTTAAAACTTGCTGGAAAATATGTGTCAGTTCATGTTCAAAGGTAGTAGTGGCGTACTGTTTTTCTATATTTGAAAGAACAAGCTGTGGTTGTGGCAGCGCTTTACGATCCAGCTTACCATTATGACTTAATGGGAATTTCTCGACTAACACATAGTGTGTCGGCACCATATATGCAGGAAGCTGTTTCGCCAATATTTTCTTTAACTGCTCAATGTCCACAGGTGCTGTTGTTTGCACGTAAGCAACCAACTGAACATCAGCTTTATTTTGTTCAGAAGAAATAGGATGTACCACCACATCTAGACCGCTGATTAAACGTAATTGCTGTTCAATTTCACCCAGTTCAATACGTTGCCCTCGTATTTTTAGCTGATCATCAGCACGGCCCACATATTGAATACTGCCGTCTGCATGCCAACGGGCAATATCACCAGTGCGATACATGCGTTGACCTGCTGCAAATGGATTTGCGACAAAACGTGTTGCAGTTAAGTCTGCTCGATGTAAATAACCCATCGCCAATTGGTGACCTGCTAAATAAAGCTCACCATCCACTCCAACAGGAACAGGGCGTAAGTATTGATCTAATATATAAAGCTGGGTATTCCAGACTGGATAACCAATTGCAACGCTACTTTCTTTCGGATGTAATCCCAGTGTTGCATCCATATAACTCACATCTACCGCAGCTTCTGTTGGGCCATATAAGTTATGTAGCTCACAGCTAAAGTGCTCAGTAAATGATTTTGCTAAAGCCGTTGGTAATGCTTCACCACTACAGAACACTCGGCGGATTGGTAAACTTTGACGCTGAGCAGGTGATAAAATTTCGGTAGCAGCATTTTCAAAAACAGCCAACATTGACGGTACAAAATGTAATGTTGTTATCTGATATTTTTGAATGAGGCTTAATAATGCCAATGGGTCACGGTGTGCATCCACAGGTGCCATAACCAATCGTGCACCCACTAAATATGACCAGAAAAACTCCCATACAGAGACATCAAAAGTGCATGGTGTTTTTTGCAAAATCGTATCGTTGGCTGATAGTGGATACTCTGATTGCATCCATAAAATACGGTTCACAATGGCTTGGTGAGAAACCATGACACCTTTTGGCTGGCCTGTTGTACCCGATGTATAGATTAAATATGCCGGATGCTGTGGAGTAATGACTGTTGTTTTATAGCTGCTTAAATCAACCTTGGTCTCATCAAACAATTCATTAAAAGCAAAAGTGGCTATTGATGGATGGGCAATAGCAGCTAGATCATTTTGTTCACCAATCACAAGTTTAGATTTGGCATCCTGCAACATAAATTTGATGCGTTCAGTTGGATGTTGTAAATCAATAGGTAAATAAGCTGCACCTACTTCAATCACCGCCAAAATAGCGATACTCAGTTTGACTGAACGTGGTAAGGCAACCGCAACAATATCTCCAGCCTGTACGCCAGCTCCTTGCAATTGCTGTGCTAAAGCACAAACTTGCAAACGCACTCCACTGAAACTGAGCTGATGAATTTCATCACTTAACGCCGTTTGCTCAGGAGTAATTCGAGCTTGTTCTCTAAGCAATTGCTGTAAGGTTGTTAGGGGAACTTCATGTTGGGTTTGATTAACTTTCTGGATTAAATCGCGTTCTTCGGCCAGTTGTAAGCGATAGTGACTAAGAGACGTCTCTGGTTCATTTAATGCAATTTCAATCAACTGAACCATTCGCTCTAAGAAATGCTCTGGTTGATCAATTACACCACGTTGTTCGAGTAATAGCTCAATTTGATGATCAGGGATAACTAACAAAGCAAGCGGGTAATGGCTATAACCACGATTTATGAGTTTTGAAATCGCAGCATCACCAAGTTTTTGCTGTAAATACTGGTTATCAGGGTAGTTTTCTACGACTAACAAACTATCGAAAAGATTGCCTTGAGCCACCAATTGCTGAATTGCACCCAGTCCTAAACCATCATGCTCTAAATGTTCAACATGCAATTGCCGTAACTGAGTCAATTGTTCCCAAAGTGTTTGCTGCATGTTGAGCTTTACACGCACCGGAATCGTATTTAAAAACAATCCGATTTGTTGCTCTAAACCATTGATAGGTGCCGAACGCCCAGAAACAGGAGTACCAAACACAATATCTTCACGATGAGCATAAATATTTAAAGTCATTGCCCAAATCATTTGCATGAAAACATTGAGCGTGATGCCTTGCTCACGTAATTTCTGTTGAAGTTTCGCGCCCAGCTCAGCACTTAAACGATATGAAGTTTCCTGTACAGCTTGCTGTGCTTGATTAAATAAAATAAGTGGCTGTAAATCTGCTAAATCACGTTGCCAAATTACTTTTGATGTTTCATGGTCACGTCCAGATAAAGCTTTAATCACTGTTTCATAACTATATTCAAGCACAGGCAATTGTTGATTAGTTTGCTGATAGGCTTTAATAAAGTCTTGTAAAAACAGCGGAGTTGACCAACCATCTGTTAACAGATGATGCACCATAATCAATAATTCTGACTGTTCTGGAGCATGTTGAATTAAGGTTGCCCGAATTAAGCCATAGGGTTGGTTGAGGTGAATTGGTTGCTGTAATGCTTCTTGAATGGTTTGCTCTAGCAGATCGGGAGTGACTGAGCAAAACTGAACTGGCCAAGCTTGAGTAGGATGTAATGAATAGATAAAAACAGGTTCTTCAGCTAATTCACTATCAAAATGCCCACCTAATTGAGGGTGACGTTTTAATACGGTAATCAACGCTTGCTGTAAACGTACTGGATCAATGTCTCCATTTAAACTAAGCTGAGTAAAGGCATTATAATTTGATTGATTTTCTACTTGAGATAAGAACAGCATGCCTTTTTGCAAAGGAAGCAAAGGTAAAATAGTACTGTTTTTTCCATATTTTTCTTGAACATTTTGTTCTAGGTCTGCTGAAAATAACGTTTTTGAAACGGCCGCTTGTTGTTCATCTAAACGGGTGAGATGCGGCGCTATAGCAGCGACTGTTTTAAATTGGAATACATCGCTTGGTCTTAAGCCGTAACCACGTTGGCGCAATTGGGTACAAAGCATAATGGCCGAAATACTATCGCCACCTGTCATAAAGAAGTCATCATCAATCCCAATTGCGTCAAGCTTAAGAACAGATGCAGTAATTTGACATAAAAGCTGTTGTTCAGACGTTTCGGCCATTCGGCTATGGGTACGAATTTGAGGCTTTGGCAGTGCTTTTTTATCGACTTTGCCACTTACATTTCGTGGAAATTCGGACATAACAGTCAGGGCAGATGGCACCATATATTCAGGTAAGTTTTGACGTAAATGACTTAAATATTGCTGACTTAATTGCTCACTGTTTTTTTCATCGAGTTCAATGTCTTTAACCACACAATAACCGAGTAAACGATGACTGTTGTTAATCGGTTCTGCAATCACGACTGCGCTTTCAACATTGGCTAAAACTGAAAGCGCGTTTTCAACTTCGCCAATCTCAACTCGATAACCACGAATTTTAATCTGGTCATCACAGCGTCCCATAAATTCAAGTTTACCCGCACTATTCCAGCGGACTAAGTCACCTGTACGGTACATGCGCTGTCCATGTTCAAATGGATTTGCTACAAAGCGAGCAGCACTTAAGTCGGCGCGATCTAAATAACCATTGGCGATACCAAAACCAGAAATATAAAGCTCACCAATGACACCAGTTGGGCATCGTTGCAAGTGGCGATCTAGTACATAGGCCTGTGTATTACCAATAGGGTTGCCAATGATAGGGCGAGCTGTCTGCTTTAATTCTGCTCGGAAAGTATCAACGGTATATTCTGTTGGGCCATATAAGTTATGAGCAAAAAGCGCTGGCTGAGCATTAAGCTGTTGCCATAAAGCTAACGGTGCAGCTTCACCACCAATCAAAATAAGACTTGGATGATGCTGATTTTCAGCAAATAAACCATTCGTCATCATTTGCGCACAAAAAGATGGTGGTAAATCGAGTGTATCGATTTGTCGTTGCTGAATTTCTTGAACTAAACCAAATGCATCACGTCGCATGTTTTCATCAAAAATATGTAGCTCTTGGCCCCATAACATCCAGAAAACTTGTAACCAAGATGAGTCAAATGAGAAAGAGTGTGTATGCGCTGCACGTAACGGACGCTCAGGGAAACGCTCATTTACAGCTTCTAATACAGGCCAATAAATGGTTGGTCTATGCGACAAAATGAGGTTGAGTAAAGAACCATGTGTGTTCATTACCCCTTTAGGACGACCCGTACTTCCTGAGGTAAAAATTACATATGCAACATCTTGGAAATCAAATTTACGATTTTCGGCAGCAATATCACTCGCATCTTGCGTTCGAATTTGCGTTTGAACATATTCATGATCAAGATATAACTGCTGAATATTTTGAGGTAATTGCTGTGCAAGTGCTTGTGTGGTTAATACAAATAATGGATTTGCATCTTCACACATCATTTGCATACGATCGATTGGGTAATCTAAATCGAGAGGTAAGAAACTTGCCCCAGAATTGAGTACAGCTAACATCACCACAACTGAGTCAATCGAACGAGGAATAGCTCCAGCAATGACAGTTTGCTTTTTGGCCCCATTTTCTTGTAAAAAACGAGTCAATTGATTCACTTTTACTGCAAGCTCAGCAAAACTAAGATGCTGAAGGTTTGGACGTTCACCACTCACAATTGCGGTACGTTCAGGATATTTTTTAACTTGTTCATAAAAAATATCTAGAACATTATTATATTGTTCAGGGTGACTAACACGCGGACCAATACCACTTTGGGTCAGGGCAGCAAGCTCTTGGGGTGTTGTGATATTAAAATGACTACATGCCTGTTCAGGATGAATCAGAGCTTGTTCGAGCAATAAAGTTAAGCGTTGACCATGGGTAAATAGTTCATCTTGCGTATAACGCTGCGAATCTGCACGTAATTCGATAATGAGTTCATGATCTTGAACAATAAAAGAAAACTCAAAGTCATCAATTGGGCCTGTGCAAATATGGTGTGTTTTCACCTTTTCACCATCTAACATCAGGTCTTGATCAAAAGCTTTATAGTTTAAAATAGGGCCGTACATTCGTTCATGAATGTCGATACTGTTTAAATCTCTTAAAATTTGTTCAGCGTCATATTTCTGATGCGGGCGAATTTGTCGTAATTGCTCTTGTACATGTTGAGCCAAGCTCACCCAACTGTCTTTTTCAGCAACTTTAAACTTCACAGGTAGGACATTTACTGTCGGTAAGGTTGAGCGAATCGCTTTTGAACCTAAACGGCGCATAAATGGAATACCGTTAACCAAATCAGCTTTATCGGTCATTTTGTAGATATAATGTAATGACAGTGACATCATCATATCATTCAAAGCTAATTTAGATTGCGCAGCTAAAGCCTGAATTTGCTCTAAAATTCCTGTCGAAAAACGCAGCTGATGCTTAATAAATGTCGCTGTGGTTTTTGCCGCTAAATGGTGGGTACTCAAACTAACTGGACTAGGTAGATCTTCACAATAAGCTTTCCAGAAAGCTTGGTCTATTGTAAATTGATGGCTATTTTCATAAGCCTGACGTTCCGAAATAACCTCATTCACGCCAATGAACGGAGAAACCGAAAGGTCTTTTTCTTCTTGTAATTGTTGATATAAATCAACAATACGTTTGGTCAGGTTAATCATGCTAAAACCATCAAGCATGATGTGGTGATAACGTTGGTACCAATATACTTTGTCATGCGTCGTAAATAATACCTGACGAAACAGTTGAGATTCACCAGCTTTAAGCGATTTAGCACATTGACGGTCTGATGGCATCCAGTCCCATAAGCGTTGTTGAGCTTTTTTAGGCGTTAAATGACAAAAATCAAATTCTTCGATTTGAAACTGAACTTGGTTATTAAGCTCAATAAACGGTTGAGACGGGTCAGATGAATAAGTGGCTATTACCGTATCGGCTTCATTTAAGCCGATTTGAATTGCTTTTTTAAACGTTGGGATATCGACAATTTTTGGTAGTTCCAAACAATGCGCAATGGTATATAAATCTTCAATCGAACTTAAATGATCGGCAAGAAAAATGCCGAGCTGAGTAGATGCCAGTTCAAAACGAGCTGGTTGTGAAAGGTCAGGAGTAAATTCATTGTTTAATGCTTGATTCATGACAATACTCCTTTACGCTTGTTGAAAGGGGTTAATCGCAACCCAATGTTTTTCTACATATGCAATACACGAAGCCCGTGTATCTGGACCATGCTGAACATCCCACCCCGACGGCACCTGATGTTGGGCAGGCCATAAACTGAACTCACCTTGTTGATTTTTTAAAACCTGAAAAGACAAACTCTCGTTATCGAAAGGATTAATATAGTTTTCCTGTAAGTTGCTCATGATATTGTTATCCTTGATGAAACAAATGGTTATAGTGAAAGAATTTTTTGCAATGCCTTTAACAAGTCAGAACGCCAGTTCACAGCATCATGTCCGCCTGAAAAACTGTGGAAACTCACTTGATTGAATGATTGCAATTGTTGATAAAGCTGGTAAGCATCGTCCCGCATATCGGTCTCATACGTGCCTGCACTGATATAAATTTGAGTTGTTTTTGATAATTGATGAGATACGTTTTGAAGCAGTTTTAAAATGTTACCTGTGTGATCCTGTCCTAAAGTACTATTTGAAAAATCTGACCACCAGTAAGAGCCTGACTGTAAAATCAGAGAGTGGAAAACCTTTGGAAAAAGCAGTGCGCTATACAACGTACACAACCCACCTAAACTTTGACCACATAACGTAATGTCTGTTTTAGAAATAAAGGAATATTCTTTTAAGAGTATTTCAATGAGTTCATCAACCAACGCCTGACTAAACGCATCATGACAACCATAATCTTGTTGGCGTTGTTGACTATTTAAACTATGAACAAAAACATAAACTGCTGGACGAATTTTATTTGAATCAGTCAAATGTTGAATTTCGGAAATAATCGATAGCTCTCGACCCCAGATTTGGCCATCAAGCAAAATGATGAGTGGCAAGTCTTCTTGAGTTGATTGGTGACTAATAAAAACGTCGACTAAATAGTCCTGTTGGCATAACTGACTTGACCATTGAAATGTCTTTGTAATTGGGCAATCGTCTATGAAAGATTTTGTGTTTTCGAGTTGAATTTGATTGATGTATCGTGCCAGATGTCCCGTATAAAACGCATGTTGATTGAATGAGTCAATTTGAGCATTTTGTTTAAGCTGTTTTTGCCACCATAAGCGTCGTGTTGTAGCACAATCTGTTTCTGGTGCTTCTTCACTAGCGGTCACTACAACATAACTACCAGTCCAAGCTAGGGGCAGCTCTATTTCAAAGAAGTACACATTTGTTCCAGCTATATGGCTAAAACGATTCCACTTTTGATAGATAGAAGGGCTCTGTGAATAGATATCAATATAGACAAAGATACTTTCTTTAGGCTCAAGACTACGCCAAACAAAGGTATATAGCGCTTTATTTTTTTGTAGGTTAACTAGCGGAGTACCTATTTTTTTAACGGTATTCCACCAGACCTCATTCCCAACATTGAGTTGTTGAAATAGGGGATGTAAGGGATGAGAAAATGGCTTCATTTTGAGTCCATCTCGACAAGAAAGCGCGGTCAAGTTATCAAAATGATTCTCATTAGTAAATGAAAACAATTATCATTATAATCAATAAAAAAAGATGGTTTTCATTAATGTTGTTTAAAAACAATTATATACCATCAAATTATGGTTAATAAATAACTTGATTTAGATTGTAAGCTCATATTTGATATTTATCGCACTTGATAATAATGATAATTATTTGCAATTATGTTTCGCAGTTTAATGATCAAATCAAACTGGAGTAAAACATGAGCTCTACCATCGTAGTCACAGGTGCTGCAAGAGGTATCGGAGCTGCTATTGCAAAACAATTATTGCAACAGGGGTATCAAGTTGTCGGTATCGACCGACAGGAAAATCCAGAGAATTGGGAAATTACTCAACAGTTGCAAGGTAGTGAAATTTCACGTTGGCAAAGTTTTCAGCAAGATATTACTGAAAAAAAATCAACTGAACTTTTGCTTCATCAAATTTTAAAGCAATACGATGTTACGGGTCTGGTGAATGCAGCAGGCGTGTTAATTATGCGTTCTATGCTCGAAGCAAAAACAGAAGACTGGGAAACTCTTTTTGCAGTAAATGTCATGGCACCTATTGCGATTAGTCAACAACTTGCCAAGCATTTCTGTGAAAAAAAGCAGGGAAGTATTGTCACGATTAGCTCAAATAGTTCACGTATGCCACGTATACAACTTGGCATGTATGCGACTAGCAAAGCTGCACTCAGTCATTACTGTCGTAATCTTGCGCTTGAAATTGCACCTCATCAAGTAAGGCTTAATATCGTTTCCCCAGGTTCTACTCTAACTCAAATGCAAAAGCAGCTTTGGACAGACAATGTACCTCCGCCTGCGGTAATTGATGGAGATTTAAACCAATACCGTACGGGCATTCCTTTAAGAAAATTAGCTCAACCTGAAGATATCGCAAACACGGTCAGCTTTTTACTTTCAGACCAAGCAGCACAAATTACTATGCAAGAAATTGTGGTTGATGGGGGAGCCACACTAGGCGTTTAAATATTAATTCATCACAACAAAATAATTTTATAAGGAGTTGCGAGATGTCGGCACAGCATCCATATTTTATCCAACGAGAAAATTTTACAGAAAGTCGCGTTGCATTAGCACAAGAGGTTCTACAGTGTAATCAAGAAGCAGGCTTTATTTTTACCACACCCGAATACACCATCAATAGCCATCAGAAACTGCGGGATATCTCTGTTGCTCACCAAAGTCTTCTAAAAGACTGGTTACAAGAAGCACGAACTCAACTAGAGATGGCTGTGGCAGAGGGGCATAAAGACGTCAAAATTATGGGCGGACTACCATTTTGTTCGGCAGCAGATGTCAATTTAATGCTGATGCAAAATGCAAAAATATGTCAAAAGGTTCTTTATGCTCAATCGGATCTTGATCTTGGCGCTTTAACCTTAAAAAAGGCCGATTACTTTCCCTCTGGTGAACATTATCAGCAACAAGTTGAATATTTGGTTCAACAAATGCAGGCAAAAAAGCTAGATAAAGCCGTACTAGCACGCATTTTACAACTTGAATATGAACAAGTAATTCCTGTTTCAGACTTATTCTTTAATCTGGCCAAGCATAATCCAGAGGGCTATAACTATGCAGTCGCGAGGCATCCTCAAAGTGAAGGGTGGTTTGTCGGTGCAAGCCCCGAACTCTTAATTGCAAAGCAAAATACAAGAATCTGGAGTAAACCTGTTGCTGGTACATTGGCTCGTGATGATGATCCAACTCTAGACCAGAATAACGCTAGAGCATTACTTGCTTCTCAAAAAGATCAACATGAGCATGCACTCGTCATCGAAATGATTGCCGATGAGCTCACACCGTTCTGCAAGCAATTAAAAGTACCTAAGCAACCATCTCTCATTCGTACCAAAAGACTTTGGCACTTGGCATCACACATTACGGGTGAACTTAAGCAAGCTGATACGCATGTTTTCGACTTAATTGAACGCTTACACCCAACACCTGCAATTTGTGGTGAACCAAGTTTTGTCGCGAAAGATTTAATTCAGCAACTCGAACCATTTAATCGTGAGCTTTTTGCAGGAACTATGGGCTGGGCAGATGAACAAGGTAATGGTGAGTGGTCTGTGACTGTTCGCTGTGCCCGAATTTATCAAAATATTGCCCGCCTATTTGCTGGTGCAGGCATTGTTGAAGCATCACGTCCACAAGCTGAACATGCTGAAACTGCCGCTAAATTTCGCACTGTGCTGGACGGATTCCAGATTTCACCAAATCAATTGCCACAATAAGGAATAAATAGATGCCAATAAAAAATTATTTAATGGGAGCTGTACCATATCCAGAAGAATTTGCTGAGGCTTACCGTAAAAAAGGTTATTGGCTTGGACAAAACTTGAGTGATTTCTTGCGTGAAATTACTCAAAAATACCCGCAAAATATAGCGGTATATGATGGTGATAAAGTCGTCAGTTACACTGAGTTTGACCATTTAGTCGATTGCTGTACGAGCCACCTATATCAACATGGGCTAAGAGCAGGTGATAAAGCGGTTGTACAAATGCCGAATCACTATCAGTTCTATGTTTTATTTTTTGCACTGATTCGGCTTGGTGCTTTACCTGTGATGTCTTTACCTGCACATCGCTATGCAGAACTCAGTAGTTTTTTCAAACAAACCCAAGCAAAAGCTTATTTCTGTGCTGATTTTGGTGCACAAAAATTTGATTACCGAGAGCTTGCTGAAAAGCTTCAGCAAACAGCTCCTTGCTTACAACATGTATTTGTACTTGGAAATGCCGACAAATTTGTAGCGATTCAAGGCCTATTAAAAGAAACCCATATTTTGGATGAGGCGATTGCTCCAACTACGGCAGATCAGGTTGCTTTTTTACAACTTTCAGGTGGAAGTACCGGGGTTCCTAAACTGATTCCACGGACCCATGACGACTATCTATATAGCGTACGTGAGAGCGCGAAAATCTGCCGTCTTAATCAGTCATCACGTTTACTCATGGTTTTACCCGCGGCACATAACTTTTCAATGAGTTCGGCAGGTTCTTTAGGTATTTTTTATGCTGGTGGTGCTGTGGTTTTAGGCACTGATCCAAGCCCTGAAGCTGCTTTTTCATTGATCAAAAAACACGGTGTAACTGACGCATGCCTTGTTCCCGCATTAGTTCGACCTTGGATGGATAAAGCTGCAAAAGATCAAGATTCAATATTATCAACTTTACGTTGTCTGCAAGTTGGTGGAGCACGATTACCCGATGCGGTTGCCTCAAGACTTATTGATGAGTTTCAAGTCAATTTGCAACAAGTGTTTGGAATGGCTGAAGGGCTGGTGAACTACACCCGTTTTGGCATGACCAAAGATCAGATCGTTCATACACAGGGTTTAAAAATTTCAGAAGATGATGAAATTTTAGTTCTGGACGATAACGACCAAGCTGTTGAAGCTGGGCAGGTAGGCCACTTGCTTACACGCGGCCCATATACCATACGTGGGTATTATCACGCACCCGAGCACAACGAACGTTCTTTTACACCGGATGGTTTTTATCGGACAGGCGACTTGGTTCGAATTCGAGAGGATGGCTGCATTGTAGTAGAAGGGCGTTCAAAAGAACAAATCAATCGCGCTGGTGAAAAAATTGCGACCGAAGAAGTTGAACAAGCTTTATTAACCCATCCACAAATTCGCCTAGCAGCGCTGGTCGCTATGTCTGATGAAGTCATGGGTGAAAAAAGCTGTGCCTTTGTTGCATGGCAATCACAAACTGATGACCCAAGTCCAATCCGTTTGGGTATGTCAGTACGCCAACATCTAAAAGACTATGGACTTGCAACCTACAAAATTCCAGATCGAGTCGAATTTATCGAACAATTTCCATATACAGCCTTTGGAAAAATCGACAAAAAAAGATTACGTCAACAACTTGAAACTAAAACCAATGTTCTTGCTTAAAGATAAAAAAGGAAAAAATTGATGAGTATTCCTAAAATTACTGGCTATGACATGCCTCAAGCCCATGAGTTTACACCGAATAAAACACATTGGCAGTTGCACACCAACCGCGCCGTTTTATTAGTACATGATATGCAGCAATATTTTTTAGATTTTTATGACCAGACTCAAGCACCAATTCCTGAGCTCATTAAAAATACCAAAGAACTGATTGAAACTGCGCGTAAGTTTAATATCCCGGTGGTCTATACCGCACAGCCTGGTAACCAGACACCTGAACATCGCCAGTTATTAACTGACTTTTGGGGAACTGGCCTAAAAGATGATCCGAAAATCACTCAAATTTTGCCGGAAATTACCCCGCAGAAAAATGATACCGTCTTAACAAAATGGCGATATAGTGCCTTTAAATTTTCACCGCTTGAACAACTCATGCGTGAGTCAAACCGTGACCAGCTCATCATTTGTGGTGTTTATGCTCATATTGGCTGCCTCATGAGTGCAGCAGAAGCTTTTATGCTAAATATTCAGCCGTTTTTATGTGGTGATGCACTCGCTGACTTTAGCCGCGAAGAACACGATATGGCTTTGAAATATGCAAGTACACGTTGTGGGCAAGTCATGACAACTCAGCAAGTTACGCGCGCATGGGCACTTGAACAAGCTGCATCACCACTTACTCAAGAAGGGATTGTCTTGGCGGTGAGTGAACAATTACAAATTCCTGCTTCAGACATTCAGTTAAATGATGATTTACTCATGCTTGGACTTGATTCGGTACGACTCATGACATTAGTGGGTAAATGGCAAGCCTACGGCGCACAGGTGAGCTTTGAAGATTTAGCTGAACAACCAACACTAGAAGTTTGGATTGATAAGCTAGTCGCTTAAATTCAAAGAATAAAAAAATGGCAGATTTAATATCTGCCATTTTTATTTTAACAGTTAGAAGGATGTATTGTCTTTTTTAATACGACTATTCAATCTTAAAGTTCGGCTCAACCATAGTTTGCTCATGGACCACTTAAAATTTGGTACGCTATGAACCATAACAAAGAAGAATACAGTAAATAGCGGTACCAGTAATGTACCAAACACGACACTACCGAATACGCTCATGCCAATTTCATAACGACTGGTAGCGCCTGCACCTGTTGCAAAAATTAAAGGAATAACACCCGCACCAAAAGCCAGCGATGTCATCAAAATAGGACGCAACCGCAAAGCCAATCCCTCACATGCGGCAGTAATTTTACTTTTACCTTGCTCGACTGCTTTAGTTGCAAACTCAACAATTAAAATTGCATTTTTACAAGACAAGCCAATACCTGTTAATAGGGCAATTTGAAAGTAAACATCATTGGGTAAATTAAAAATTTGAGCAAAAATAACAGTACCAGTAACACCTAAAGGAAGCCCTAATAAAATAATAAAAGGAACTTTCCAACTTTCGTATAAGGCAGCCAAACATAAGAAAATAAATAAAATAGAGATGAGATATAAAAAAATCGCTTGGCGGCTAGACTGTTGTTCTTGTAACGAGAGGCCACTCCATGCAACATCTACGCCAGCCTGTTTAGCTACCATATCACTAAGCTCTTGCATTGCTTGTCCGGAACTAAAGCCTGAACTAATATTTGCCTCAAGTTGTATAGCAGCTAAACCCATAAATCGAGTAAGTGCTTCTGGTCCACCAGTCCACTGACTTTGAGCAAAATGGGCGAGAGAAAGCATGCCACCAGAGTTATTACGTACATGCCAATAACCTAAATCTTCAGGTTTAGAGCGGAATTCTGCATCGCCTTGCATAATAATTCTTTTAATTCGGCCTCTTTCAACAAAGTCTCCCACATAGTTGCCACCCCAAGCAGTAGATAAAGTCGAACGAATTGCTTGCTGGTCAATTCCTAACATTTTGGCCTTATTTTGATCGATCTGAATAAAGACTTCGGCTTTATTTTCACTCACAAGGGGACTTAAATTTTCAAAGGCAGAATAATTCTTAGATGCATTTTCTAAGGCTTTATATTGTTTGATTAATTCATCACGCCCTTGACCATTTACATCTCTAAGCCAAAGTTCCAAAGCATCAGACTGCCCCAAACCAGAAACGCTTGGTGGCATTCCTACCATGACTTTGGCTGGTAAGTTTTTTTGCAAGTAAGCTTGAGCACGTTCACGAATAGCACTTGCAGTATTTGCTTCACCTTTACGTTCATTCCAATGTTTGAGTGAAACAAAAGCCATTCCTAAATTTGGACCACTCCCTGAAAAGTTTTGTCCATTCACGACCAGTACCGTATTAATATTTTTAGCTTCATGCTCGAAAAAATAGTTATTGACGAGTTTCCCGACTTCTTCGGTTTGGCTTATTGACGCGCTATTATGCAAACTATAGGGAACTGCCAGTAAACCCTGATCTTCATTAGGAATAAAGCTAGTAGGTAAGCCACGATAAATTATGAATAAAAGTACAGCTATGCCTACCACTAACAGGCAGGAAAACACTTTAAATTGAATTAAACGAACTGATACGAAACCAAAACCAGATCTAATTTTTTGAAGTGCAAGCTCAAGCTTTTGTCCCCATTTAGGTTTTTTATGCTGCTTTTTTAATAAAACTGCACATAGGGCTGGTGTAATTGTCATAGCAACAAATAACGATAACAACATCGCTGCTGCTAATGTAATGGAGAACTGGCGGTAAATCATGCCAGTTGAACCACTAAAAAATGCCATGGGAATAAATACAGCGGTTAACACCAATGTAATACCGACCAAAGCTCCACTAATTTCTTGCATCGAAATTAAGCAAGCCTCACGCACATTTAATTGTTGCTCATGCATCAACCTTTCAACATTTTCAACCACTACAATGGTGTCATCGACCAGTAATCCGATCGCTAAAACCAAAGCAAACAGAGTGAGGGTGTTAATGCTCATTCCAAACAGGTACAACACAATAAATGTGCCACTAATGACGATGGGAACCGTAATTGTTGGAATAAGAGTTGCACGCCAATTTTGTAAAAAGAGATACATCACAATCACAACAAGCACAATGGCTTCAAGCAAAGTGATAATGACCTGCTTAATAGACTCTTCAATAAATGGTGTATTGTCTCGCGGATAAACCACTTTATATCCAGCTGGTAAATGCTGGCTAAGCTGAGCCATTTTTTCTTTAATAAGTGCAGAGGTTTCAATTGCATTGGCATCTGGGCTAAGCGAAATACCTAAACCTGCCGAGGGATAGCCATTAAGTGTATTAATGCTTTCATAATTTTCTGCACCCAATTCGATCCGTGCAACATCTTTTAAATAAACCAGACTGCCATCAATATTTGCTTTAACGACTACCGATTTAAAATCATCTATTGTTTTTAAACGTGAACCTGCTTTTACTTTTGCATAAATATTTTGGTCAGAAGCAGAGGGCATTGCACCAATCGAACCCGCAGCAATCTGGGTATTATAATCTTCAAGAGCCTTTTCAATATCACTCGGTACAAGTTGGTAATTTCTAAGCTGATTTGGGTTCAGCCAAATGCGCATAGCATAACTTGAACCAAACACATCAACCTCACCAATTCCTTGCAACTGACTTAAAGGCTGTTCAAAGTGATTCACCATGTAATCTGATAAATCAATATTGCTGGCTTTTCCAGTTTGATCGTACAAACCCACAATAAGCAGCATATCACCTGTGGTTTTCCAGATATTTACCCCTTGTCGCTGAACTTCTTCAGGCAATCGGTTCAATGCACTATTAATTCGGTTTTGTACTTGTAATTGTGCTTTATCAATATCAGTTCCAATTTTAAAATGGATATCGATGCTACTTGTTCCAGACGATTCACTATTAGACGTAAAGTAAAGCAGGTGATCTAGACCTTTTATTTGTTGTTCTAAAATTTGTGTCACGCTTTCTTCAACAGTATCAGCAGATGCACCACGATAATTGGCAACAACCGTGACACTGGGCGGTGCAAGGTTAGGATAACGCTCAACAGGCATTGCTAACGTCGTGAAAAATCCAAAAATAAGAATAGTAATTGCAATGACAGAAACAAATATGGGGTGATAGATAAAAAAACGAGAGAGCATTGTTATGTCAACTTTAAACTTGTTTTAGATAGATTTTTAGGCACACAGAAATGCAATCATAAAGCTTTTTTTACCATCAAACAATAATGATTATCATTATATTATTAATACTTATTTTTATCTTGAACCTAAAAAGTCATGAGTATATGATGCACCCCATATTACAAATGATAATAATTATCATATGGTAATAATTATTTAAAATAGGGGTCAAGCAATGACATTAAACAAAAAGACTTTGGTGGTCGCCATCTCAACATTACTTCCATTTGCAGTACAAGCAAATGCGGACACCGAAATATCTGACAAAAATGAATCTGTTCAGAAACTTAAAACAATTGTGGTTTCAGCAGCATTAAAAGAACAAGACGTCGATAAAGCACCTGCATCTATTAGCGTGATTAGCAGCGAAGATATCGAACGCAGTGCGGCACTTAGCCTTGCAGATGTATTACAAAAACAGGCTGGGGTTTATAACTACAACAGTGGACAAGACAAAATTGTTATACGAGGTATGCTCAACACATCGGGTAACTACACGCTAATTTTACTCAATGGTAAACGCATGTCATCCAATGGAGCGATGTGGCGAGGTAATGACTTTGACTGGAGTGCGATTCCTTTAAATAGCATTGAGCGTGTTGAAGTGATTCGTGGCCCGATGTCATCACTCTATGGTGCAGATGCTATGGGTGGGGTAATTAATATCATTACCAAGAAAGCCGAAGACGGGCAACTGCATGGTTCGGTCTTTGGGCAATACAACCGAGCAGACCGTGGAAATGGAAAAGATCAATTCCGTTACGGATTTAACTTATACGGTGGCTTAACCGATAATTTAAGTTTTACTTTGGCAGGAGATGCTTATAACCGCGACGCATGGTATCGAAACGGTAAACCAGATCCAGATGGAGCATACTTTGTAGAGAAAGATACTAAAAACGTAAATGGTACTTTAAGCTGGAATATTAATGATCAACAAACTTTAGATCTAGATTTAGGCTATAACAACGATAAACGCCCACTTACGCAAGATGCACCTACATCAATTCAAGAATCAGAAATGAAACGTACCAATGTGGGAGTTGCCCACCGCGGGAAATGGGAATGGGGTAAAACAGAAGCTTATATTGGAAAAGAAACAGCCAAAATTTATGACTATGACAGTGAATATGATGCACCACAAAGCCGTCACTATAAGCAAGAAAACCTAATTGGCCGTGCCTTTGCCAACTTTGACTGGCTGATGAATAACACCACAGCTGGTTTTGATTATAAAGACCAGAAAATTACAGATGTTGTGAGTTATATCGGCACTGGGAAAAACCAACAGAAGAGCTACGGCGTATTTGCTCAAAATGATACCCATATTAACGATGCGCTTACTTTAACTTTAGGTGGTCGTTATGATGACTTTGATGATTTTGACGGCAAATCGACTGGTAAAGCCTATTTAACCTATGAGCTAGCTGAAGGTGTAGTTCTTAAAGGTGGTGTAGGACAAGCTTATAAAGTTCCAGCGCCTGCTCAGCTAGACATCAATTATTCAATGATCTCTTGTGGTGGTAGCTGTCACATTCGAGGCAATCCAGATTTAGCACCCGAAGAAAGTACAAACTATGAAGCATCCTTAATTGTGACACGTCCAAACTGGAATGCAGGTGTTACGGTTTTCCAAAATGATGTGAAGAACTTAATTGAAGCCATTACCTTAAGTGATGGCGATCCACGTTTAGTCGGCGATTTTAGAAAAATCTGGACCAATGTGAGCCGTGCAGAACTTAAAGGGGTTGAGCTTACAGGTGGTTATGATTTCACTGACAATTTAGGCGTTAAAGCAAACGCAACTTACCTCGATGCAAAAAATAAAACCACAGGTAAAGACTTAACAGAACGACCTGAATGGCTTGCCAATGGCTCAATTTCTTGGGCACTCGTTGAAGACTTCCGAGTAAATGCAGGGGTGAGCTACGTAGGCAAACAAATGTACTCTGCAACTAAAGAGTTACCAGCTTATACCACCTATGACGTGACATTTACTTCACCACTTTCACCACGTTTAACATTGGACTATGGTGTAAAAAACCTAACCGATGTTGATCTGGAAGATAAAAATAAAACCTTCAACACTAAACTCTATGGACGTAACTATTTTGTAAAAGCAACTTATAGTTTCTAAGATTTAACTAGGCTCAAAGCTTGTTCATAGGGAAATAAGCTTTGAGTTTTCTTATTAAAAATATCCATAATTTTCAGTTAAGTATAGACAAAATAATTTTTAAAAATTTCTATACTCCTCAACATTAAGGCTAAATCAATATGACGGCAACTTCAAAATCATTATTAAATGGACTACCGATAAAAAAATCGAGAATACAGGTTTTTGAAATTTTAAATCAAAATCCACAAGGCTTAAGTGCAGTCAGTATTTATGCACAAATTAAAAATGAACATAAAATAACACTAGGAACGATTTACCGAATTTTATCGGAATTTGAAAATCGTAAACTCATCAAAAGAGTGTTCTTAGGAAAGAGTAAAAGTATCTATAAGCTTAGAAAAGATAAAATGAGCTGTAACTTAATTTGCCTAAAAACAGCAGAAGCGACCAGTTATGAGCATGAAAAAGTGAAAGAACTACTTTATGAAGTCATAGATGTTATTTTTGCAAACACTGGAGCAGACATCAGTAGCATTGAACTTAATCTCTATACAGAATAAAAGTTTATATAAAAATAAAGGACAGCCGAAACTGTCCTTTATTTTTCTTGAATTAAGTTATTTGATAACTTTAATTCGGGTGGTTGCTGGAGTAATTAATGGTGAGTTTTTCGTAATATAGCTTTCTAGTGCATCGATATCCTGACCACCACCTACACGGTTTTGACCATCTTTTAATACAGTAAAGTTGTCACCACCATCCGCTAAGAAACTATTTACAGTTACGCGGTATACTTTAGTGTCGACCAATGGTGAGCCTGCAACCATAATATTGCTTACTCTTGGAGATACAGAAGCATTTGCCGCATATTGATAACTTAACTCTTTCGAAGGTTGTAAAATTTTAACTGAATTGGCATTTGCCCCAGACCATTGCTGCTCAAGAACATCTCTAATCTGTTTGCCAGTTAGACTCAAAGTCACAATAGAGTTACCGAAAGGTTGAACCGCAAAAACATCACCAAAAGTAATTTGGTTACTGCTATTAATGAGTAGATCAGCACGTACACCACCTGGATTCATTAATGTAAAGTCTGAACCCTGATCACTTGCTTTGAGGGCGTAAGCTTGCTGTGCATCAGCAATCATATCTCCTAACGGGCTTTCACCACTCTCCACTTGAGTACGATTCACAACAGTAGTGGAAGTTCCGACAACACGACTTGAAATAGTGGTTACTGCTTGACGATATTTATCTAAAATAGCTTCGATACTTGGGGTCTTACTGAATTTTTGATAAAGATCTGAAAGGCTTACAGTAGTTGTACCAGATGTATAGGCTTCACTTTGTATCGGAATTTGTTTAGCGTCTTTTTTAATAATGTCGCCAGTTTTACCATCTAGCTCAATTTTAATATCTGTAATAAGGGTGCCATATTGACCTGCTGAGGTAAGTAAGAACGGTTTAGCCGGATTTTTAGTTGCATAATCACAAATATAAGATTGATGAGTATGTCCAGAAACCACAATATCAACTGCTGGATTTAACTTATCTAAAATACCTATAATAGGTCCACTTAAACCATCACATGTTTTTTCATTAAGCTTAGTACTCTGTGCCGCACCTTCGTGTACCACAACGACAATTGCTTGAATTCCTTGCTTCTGCAATTCAGGAATGAGGGCATTTACTGTATCTGCCTCATCACGGAACTCAACATCTTTAATACCAGCCGCAGAAACAATACTTGGAGTAGCTTTAAGCGTTAAACCAATAAATGCGACTGGAATCCCGCCATAAGTTTTGATTTTGTAGGCTGGAAAAATCGTTTTACTCGCATCGTTTTTCATTGCGACGTTAGCTGCAAGGAAATTAAATTTTGCCCCACCAAAATTTTTATTAATTTGACAAGGAGGGGTGCTGGTATATTGCTGACAGCCACCATTTTGTAAACGACGTAATTCATCTGTACCGCGGTCAAATTCATGGTTCCCGACCGCATTAAAGTCAATTTGAATATCATTCATGACATCAATGGTAGGCTCATCCAAAAATAATGAAGAAGTCAGTGGAGAAGCACTAATTAAGTCACCTGCTGAAACTACTGCATTATTTGGATTTTGAGCTTTGAGCTTCTTAATTGCATCAGCAAAATAACTCACACCACCCACCGGAATACGAACAGTTTTAGACGCATCATTTGGGTTAGCTGCATCAACGTAGCGCTTAGGTGGTTCTAAATTTCCATGAAAGTCATTAAAAGCTAAAATATCTACAGTCTGGTTACTTCTTGGCGCTGGTGTAGTTGATCCATTATCATCGTTATCATTACAGCCGACTAACACGGCCATTGCTAGACATAAAGCTGATGTCTTAAATAATAAATTTAAAGTCGTCATTTTTTTATCAATTGGTTAATTAAGGTGTATAAAAAATACGCTTTTTGTATGAATATTTGATGAAAAGTGAATGTAACCTCAAATAGAGTGATCTTTAAAAAATTAATGCTAAGATGAGGTCAGGTAAATATAAAGAAAAGGAATGAATAAAGCACAAAAGAAAGAATTACTTTTAATTTTTCATAAAAAATTCATAAACTTGTAATAAAGCAGTTACAAAATATCTGGTGAATAAAATCGCTTTTAAATTATTAAATTAACCCTTTTTATTCATATTAATTTTTTACCACTTAATAAGAGTCAAGAATGACATCATTGCCTACTTTATCTAGCTCAACCCAGCATAATTTAGAAACTTATATTAATAGAGAACTCTCTTTATTAGAGTTCCATAAACGAGTGCTTGCTCAAGCAAAAGATATTGAACACCCATTACTTGAACGCTTAAATTTTTTAATTATTTTTTCACGTAATCTGGATGAATTTTTTGAAATTCGTGTGGCAAGTTTAATTCAAAAAATTAGCTTAATGAGTCAAGTAACTGGACCAGAGGGGCTGCCATTACCAGAGGTATTAAAGCAAATTTCGAAAAATGCTCATGAAGCGGTTGAAGAGCAATATAAAATTTTAAATTATACTTTGTTGCCCCAACTGCAAGGCTATGGCGTTCATTTTATTCAACATGCAGACATCTTAGAAAAACATAAAGAGTGGATTAAAGAATACTTTTTTAAAGAAGTACAACCTGTCGTTACTCCTATTAGTCTTGATCCTGCACATCCATTTCCAAGATTGGTTAATAAAAGCCTTAATTTTATAGTGACCCTAGAAGGTAAAGACGCTTTCGGTCGCCAAATTGATTTGGCGATTGTGCCAGCGCCACGTTCCTTACCAAGACTTGTTAAAATTCCAGAGCATATTTCTGGTGGTGCTGAGCATTACATTCTATTGTCCGCCATTATTCATCAACATATTTCAGATTTATTTCCTGGTATGAAAGCGACGGGGTGCTATCAATTTCGAGTAACCCGAAATGCTGATTTAACTGTATCTGAGGATGTAGAAGACTTAGCCGAAGCCTTAAAAGGTGAGTTATCTTCACGTCGCTTTGGACAAGCCGTTCGCCTCGAAGTAGGCAAAAAATGCCCTAAGGAAATTGCAAATTATTTATTAGAACAATTTGATTTAGATGCTGAACATCTTTATTACGTAGATGGACCAGTAAATTTAGCCCGTTTTATTTCGAATTTTGATTTGCCAGATCTACGCTATAAACCTTATCAGCAGGTCTTGCCTCCGCTTCTCTATAACAAGAAACCAATTTTCAGTGTATTAAAAGCAGGGGATGTTTTACTACATCATCCATTCGATTCTTTTGCGCCTGTCATTAAGTTTCTTAGAGAAGCAGCACAAGATCCAAATGTGTTGGCAATTAAACAGACCTTGTACCGTAGTGGCGCAAATTCTGAAATAGTTCAACTGCTTGCAGAAGCTGCACGCAACGGAAAAGAAGTTACTGCTGTTATTGAGTTACGTGCACGCTTTGACGAAGAGTCCAATATTGAAGTTGCTAACGTACTCCAAGAAGCTGGTGCAGTCGTAGTTTATGGAATTGTGGGTTATAAAACTCACGCCAAGATGATTTTAGTTGTTCGCCGTGAACAAGATAAAATTAAAAGATATGTACACTTAGGTACAGGTAATTACCATGCAGTGAATGCCAAAATTTATACAGATTTTGGTTTACTTACGAGTGATGCCGAAATTTGTGAAGACGTGCATAAAATTTTTCAGGAACTCACTGGCATGGGTAAAATGGCGAAGCTTAAAAAACTTTTTCATGCACCGTTTACCTTGCACTCACAATTGCTTGAGTTGATTGATCAAGAAACTAAAAACAGCCTAGCAGGCAAAAAAGCCCATATCATCATTAAAGTGAATGCGCTCACTGAACCACAGCTCATTAGTGCACTTTATAAGGCATCACAAGCAGGTGTACAAATTGATTTAATTATTCGTTCAATTTGCTGCCTAAGACCCCAAGTTGCAGGTTTATCTGAAAATATTCGTGTACGTTCAATTATTGGCCGTTATTTAGAACATACTCGCGTTTACTATTTTTATAATGACGGCGATACAAAGGTTTACTGTGCAAGCGCAGACTGGATGGAACGTAATTTGTTCTCTCGGATTGAAACATGTTTCCCTATTGCAGATAAAAAATTGAAGAAACAAATCATTGAAGATGGTTTAAATAATTATTTAAGAGATAATCGTCAAGCATGGGAATTGCAAGCAGATGGGACATGGGTGCAATTCCAACCTAGACGTGGGCAACAGCTTTATATTGCACAGCAGCATTTAATGAATTTGTCTGTTTAAAACAGCAGTCACAACAGTATTTTAAACTGTTGTGACTTTTTAGAAATTGATTTGAATGTTATTGAGTTATTAAAATTTGGACAAAAAACACAATTATCGAACAATATCTTAGCTAGAGGTTGTCTACAAACCCAATTTTTTTATTTAGAATAAATTTTTAATTACCTTATAAGATTTAATCAAGTGATTAATTTCACAAGATTAATATTCACCGGAGATAATTTATGCAATGGACTAAACCAGCTTTTACTGATTTACGTATTGGTTTCGAAGTTACAATGTACTTTGAAGCGCGTTAATTAGCCTCACACAAATACAGCATAAGCCCTAGTCTTGTTCTAGGGCTTATCTCTTTCTAATAAGATATTAATTTTATGTATATTCATGTTTTAGGCTCAGCTGCAGGAGGTGGGTTTCCTCAGTGGAATTGTAACTGCCCCAACTGCCATGGTGTCCGTACAGGAACAATTCAGGCAAAGACCCGAACTCAATCATCAATTGCAGTTTCTGAAAATGGAACGGACTGGGTTTTATTAAATGCATCACCCGATATTCGTCAGCAACTTTTCGAATTTAAAGCCGCACAGCCTGCACGTAAATTACGTGATACAGGAATAACGAGCGTCATTTTGATGGATAGCCAACTCGACCATACCACTGGGCTTTTAACCTTACGTGAAGGTTGTCCAATGAATGTATGGTGTACAGAAATGGTCTATCAAGATCTAACTACAGGCTTTCCAGTTTTTAATATGCTCAAACACTGGAATGGTGGTCTTCAATACCACGAGATTGATCCTAAGCAAGCTTTTAAAATTGATGGCTTTGAAAATTTAGAATTTTTACCTTTAATTATTAAAAGTGCCGCACCGCCATATTCACCACATCGTAATGACCCACATGACGGTGACAACATTGCTTTAATCATCAAAGATCATAAAACACAAAAACAGTTATTTTATGCACCAGGCCTTGGAAAAATTGATGATCACATCATGCAAATTATGCAAAATTCAGATTGCGTCATGATTGACGGCACACTCTGGACAGATGATGAAATGCAACAAACGGGTGTTGGTAAAAAAACTGGACGTGAAATGGGCCATTTATATATTAGCGGTGAAGGTGGTTCATTGTCTCATTTGAATCAACTCAGTAAACCTAAAAAAGTGCTTATTCATATTAATAATACCAACCCAATTCTAAACGAAAACTCTGTGCAGTTTGCCGAGCTTAAAGCAAACAATGTAGATGTTGCCTATGATGGCATGCAGATTGAACTCTAAGGTGAATCATGACTCAAGCACCTGAAGCATTAACGACTGAACAATTTAAACAGGCCATTATTGATAAAGGTCAGTATTACCATATCTATCATCCATTTCATGTGATGATGTATGAAGGCAAAGCCACGCAAAAGCAAATTCAGGCATGGGTGGCAAACCGCTATTATTATCAGATTAATATTCCGCTCAAAGATGCAGCCATTATGGCAAATTGTCCTGATCAGCGTGTTCGTCAAGAATGGATTCAACGCATGATCGACCAAGATGGTGAATACCCTGATGGTGGTGGGCGAGAAGCATGGTTGCGTTTGGCAGAAGCTGTTGGCTTGAGTCGCGAGCAAGTCATTTCCGAAGAATTAGTCTTGCCGGGTGTTCGCTTTGCTGTAGATGCCTATGTGAATTTTGCACGCCGTGCCACATGGCGTGAAGCAGCAAGTAGTTCTTTAACTGAACTTTTTGCACCTCAAATTCATCAATCACGTCTAGAATCATGGCCTCAGCACTACCCATGGATTGATGACAAGGGCTATGAATATTTTCGTTCTCGTTTAAGCCAAGCACGACGTGATGTTGAACATGGGTTAACGATTACACTTGATTCATTTACCACACATGAACAACAACAGCGAATGCTTGAAATATTGCAGTTTAAACTGGATATTTTGTGGAGCATCTTAGATGCGCTGACCTTGGCCCATGTTCACAATGAAGAGCCGTACCACAGCGTAACAGCCGAACGAGTTTGGCATAGAGGATTATTTCGATGAATAAAGAACAGTTTGATTTAAACCTGATTCCAACTTGGCGACAAGGTTACCGCTTCCAGTTCGAACCTGCTCAAAACAGCTTTGTCATTTTATATCCTGAAGGCATGATCAAGTTAAATGAAAGTGCAGGGGCAATCGGGCAGTATATTGATGGGCAAAAGAACGTCTCTGCTATTATTGGTGAGTTAAAACAACAATTTGGTGATATTGCTGAAATTGACCAAGACGTAATTGATTATATGTTGGTTGCAAAGCAGCAGCACTGGATTGATTTTATATGACAGAAGGTGTTGGTTTACCTTTATGGCTGTTAGCGGAATTAACCTATCGTTGTCCGCTACAATGTCCATATTGTTCAAACCCATTGGACTACGCACAACATAAAAATGAACTAACCACTCAAGAATGGTTTGATGTTTTTGATCAGGCTCGCCAAATGGGCGCCGTCCAACTTGGTTTTTCCGGTGGTGAACCATTGGTACGTCAAGATTTAGAGCAACTCGTTGAACATGCTCATCAGCTAGGTTTCTATACCAACTTAATTACCTCTGGTATGGGACTCACTGAACAGCGTATTGCGAATCTAAAACAAGCAGGTCTAGATCATATTCAAATCAGCTTTCAAGCCAGTGACCCTGTGGTGAATGATGCGTTGGCAGGTTCAAAACATGCTTTTGAACAAAAATATGAAATGTGTCGGTTAGTTAAAAAATATGATTATCCGATGGTTCTTAATTTTGTGATTCATCGACATAATATTGATCAGATCGATCAAATTATTGAACTTTGTCTTGAGCTAAATGCAGATACAGTCGAGTTGGCAATATGTCAGTTTTACGGTTGGGCTTTTTTAAACCGCCAAGGTTTATTGCCAACACAGGAACAACTAACACGCGCCGAACGTATTACCAATGAATATCGCGAAAAATTAAAAGCACAAAACCATCCTTGCAAGCTCATTTTTGTAGTGCCTGACTATTACGAAGAACGACCAAAAGCTTGTATGAATGGCTGGGGTAAAATCTTTTTTACAGTAGCTCCAGATGGTATGGCACTGCCTTGCCACGCAGCACGACAGCTTCCGATCTCATTTCCAAACGTTCGTGAACAGAAATTGTCTGATATCTGGTACAAGTCGACCGGATTCAATCATTTCCGTGGTGATGCATGGATGCCTGAAACATGTCAAAGTTGCCCAGATAAAGAGCGAGACTTTGGCGGATGTCGCTGTCAATCCTATATGTTAACTGGAGACGCGGCTAACGCAGATCCTGTATGTGGAAAATCGCCATATCATCAATTCATTGAACAGGCACGTACAGAAAGTCAGTTAGCTACACCACTTCAGCAATTGGTATTTCGTAATAGTCGAAACTCTAAGTCTTTAAGTTCCACACAAAATATTCCAGTCCACACGATTACAGATATATAGCAAGTAGTAGGAATACTCATGAAGCCTAGCCATATTCCAGTTTTTGATGGACATAATGATGCTTTAACGCGTTTATGGCTAAGTAATCATCCAGATCCTGTACATGTTTTTATTCATGAGCGCTTAGCAGGTCATCTCGACTTAAAACGCTGTCAAGAAGCTGGTTTTATTGGGGGAATGTTTGCGATTTTTTTACCGCCATATAGCTATGTTCAACAGCATCATCCCAATAAACTATTTGATCAAAATGCTTCTGATTTTACGCAACAGCAAATTGAGCAAATTTGCTTAGAACAACTTGATTTCGCCCACCAACTTGCTCAACGTTCTACAGACATACACATTTGCACAACTGTTCAAGATATCGAAGATTGCTTAGCAGAGCAAAAGCTAGGAATTGTGTTGCATATGGAAGGTGCTGAAGCTTTACAGCATAACCCTGACTTACTCGATGTGTTTTATGAAGCAGGGCTTCGTAGCATCGGCCCACTGTGGAATAGACCTAGTTGTTTTGGACATGGGTTAAATGCAAAATTCCCTCACTCACCCGATACAGGCGAAGGCCTTACACTAGAGGGTAAAGCGTTTATAAAGCGTTGTAGTGATAAAAAAATGGTGATTGATGTATCTCATATGAATGAGCGAGCTTTTTGGGATACTGTAGATATTCTTCAACAACCTATTGTGGCTACTCATTCGAATGCACATGCTTTATGCCCACAAGCACGGAATCTCACGAATCTTCAACTTAACGCGATACGAGATAGTAAAGGTATGGTTGGGGTGAATTTCGATGTCGCTTTTTTGAGGTCGGATGGACAACGTAATGCAAACACATCCATAGATGTGATTTTGGATCACCTAGATTACTTAATCGATCAAATGGGGGAGGAACATGTTGGGTTTGGTTCGGACTTTGACGGCGCACTTATTGGTACTGAACTTGAAGATGTGACAGGCTTACATCGCTTAATTGAACGTATGCAACAGCGCCATTACTCCAATACACTTATTCAAAATTTATGTATGAATAATTGGATGAAGGTACTTTATAGAATTTTTGGTCAATAAGATGAACATTTAATATTTCAGGTCTTTTGCGGTTTTTCTTATCCTACCTAAACAAATGTGATGATCATCACAATAATAGCTAATTATCAGCAGATCCCCTCATTCCCATCTTGACTAAAAGTTCAGCATTAAATACATTGAAGAGGTATTCAAAGATAAATAAAATTACTTAAAAGTAATTAATAATACTGCTTAATCCTGAAATACAGTAAAAGGTCTACCCATTTGAGTAGGCTTTTTACTTTGTATCAAAATTTATTTTTTTAACCATTACGCTCTTCAATTAACATAAAAATTAAACACCTTACAAAAGCGGAGCAAATGAAAGCCGTTAAATAACAAATTATGTGCTATTAATTTAAGTTGATTTATCAAAAGTTACTCCGTCAATCGAAGAGGTGCAAAATGTTAAAGTCAATTTTAGTGATAGGAACAGGTATTGCGATTGGGATGTGTATGTACAAGAAAAAGCAAAAGAACAGTAAGAGTTTTAATACGGATAGCGATACTGACTCAGTGATTAGTAAAGACAGTGCTAAAAATCAAGATGGAGGCTCACTTGATAACGCTGTACAAGTTTAGAATTAATAAAAAAGGGTTCAGTGAATGAACCCTTTAATTTCTATTAAAACTAATAACTATTTTAAATAGATTAACTTAAAGATAATATTTAAATTAAATCATCATTCAACTATTCATTTAAATTTTACTCAAATGTGATAAAACAAAAAAACAGTTTAAATGCTAAATTTTACACACTATAACAAAACACTCTTTATTATTTTTTACGTTAAGAATAAAAAAATGGAGACTAGAATGACAAAGCGCCATATTTTAAAAGAAGTTAACGCCAAAAGTATGTGTGGTATGGAAATTGTGGTAGAACAAATTTTTGAGAATATTAATGAAAAAAACTTTGTTGAAGCTGGAATGAAGCAAAATTGGTTACCACTTTCTAAAATTGTGATTTCCGATAGAGTCATTAATTTAGATCAAGACAATACCTTTGCTCATCCTCGCACAGGCAAGGTTTTTAAAGTCCTGAACTCTTAATAAATTCTTAGCTCACCGGCACATTTTGAAAGTTATAAGTTATTGAGGCGATTTCTATAGAGGTATCGTCTTAATGCATTTAACTGAGAGCTCATTTTCTACCATTAATGCTTGAGTTAAGAGAATTTGCATTTTTTGACTCGTGATTAACCTAAAAATGCGTTAAGTTATTTATAAAATTTGAAGTAAATGCCGATTTTTTATGATAATTGAGATAGAAACCCATCCGCTTGAACCATTTTTGCCAGAAAATGCCCGTTTATTAATGCTAGGTAGTTTTCCGCCACCGCGTAATAAATGGAAGATGGATTTTTACTATCCAAATTTTCAGAATGATATGTGGCGAATTTTTGGTTTAATATTTTTTCAAGATAAGACTTACTTTTTGAGTGAAAACCAAAAAAACTTTAATGAAGAACGTATCCGAAAGTTCTTGATTGAAACAGGTATTGCAATCTTTGACACCGCTTATCAAATTAAGCGTTTAAAGGGCAATGCTGCTGATAAATTTCTTGAAATAGTGATGCCTACAGATCTTGCTGCTCTATTGGAACAGATTCCTCAATGTCAGACCATTATGACAACAGGTGATAAAGCAACCGACACTTTAATTTCTGTTTTACCCGAGCATACCGAAAAACCATTAATAGGAACGTCTACCTCGACTTACTTTGCAGAGCGGAATATTGATCTATATCGTTTACCATCTTCGTCAAGGGCTTATCCATTAGCACTTGAGAAGAAAGCTGAAGCCTATCAAAGATTTTTTAAAGAAATTGGTATTTTATAAACTCATACAAGGCATTCTCACATCATCCATTCTATGGGTAAATATGAAACTGCTTTAATCATTGTTCTTTGAAAAAGGCTTGTATCTGGGTCTTTTTCATATTCAACTACTTTTCCATTCGATTGATAATCTAACCAAATGATTTTTCCTTCACTATTTAACTTAAGTTTGTAGGCAACTTGAGGCAAATGCTGATCTAACATCATCGAGATTTGAGTTTGTAATTGACTTGATTCAATAACCAGGCCAACCTCAGTATTTAAATAAGTTGAGCGGGGGTCAAAGTTAAATGAACCAATAAATACTTTACCGTCAACATCAAAAAACTTGGCATGGAGGCTCGATTTATTTTTACCTTTTGCAGGAATTACGCTTCCAGTTACCACCTCATACCACGTTCTACGTCGACGCTCTAAAACTGGCTTAAATTCATATAGCTCTACGCCACTTTTTAGCATTTCAACTCGATATTGACTATAAAATGCATGCACGATCGCTACATCATTTGCCGCGAAAGAGTTAGTTAATACACGCACTTTAACGCCTTGTACTCTTAGTTGTTTTAAATAGTAAGTACCTTGCTGTGTAGGAACAAAATAAGCCGAAGCTAATTCAATATGCTGCTTGGGTTCCCCCATAATAGCCCTAACTTGTTCATACAGCATTTCTTGTTCAGATGCTGTTCCCATGATTTTTTTTGGTGAATCTGCAACAAAATGTGCTTTTGACCATTGAATTGGATAATGTTCAAGAAGCTCTTTTAAATAACTTTGGGCATCATATAACTTATCTTCGGTTTGATTCTGACTTTCATTTTCTTGAAGCAAATCATGATAGTGCTGTCTAAGTGATTCTAAATGATGTGCAGAACAGGTCCCCACAAACTTAACAGCATCTTGGCTTAAATCACTTTGCCAGAAATCGTTAAAAACCGCTTGCGCATGCTGAACTGCATCTCCGTAAAATAAGATATCTAAATCAGTGAATTGAAACTTACTGCTCGCATCAAAATACTCACTGCTAATATTTCGTCCACCCGTTACAGCAACGACTTCATCAGCAATAATTAATTTATTATGCATGCGATGATTTACTTTCTTGAATCGAAAAATATAATCTAATATTCTTAAATATCTAAATTTATAAGGATTAAACAAACGAATTTCAAAATTAGGATGTTGTAAAAGACTTCTTAAGATCCCATCGAGTTTTATGCCATTTTGATCATCAATCAATAAACGGATTTTTATTCCACGATCTGCTGCCTTGAGCAATTCATACAAGATAAGGTTACCTACAAAATCATTAGTCCAAATGTAATATTGTAGATCAATCGTTTCCTTGGCATTCCTGATCAAATATATACGTGAAGCTATACTCATAAATGCATCGTCAAGAGCTACAAAAGCGGTGAGGCCCTGACGCGTTTTTTCTTCTGCTGTAACATCATTCAACCAATTATTTGTCTTTCTCACTATATCTTTCTCATTAGGATCATATGTATCTGTATAAGAAGGTAAATCAGTAAAACCCCAAGCGCTTAGGGCAATAGTACTATATTGGCGATATAATTGATGCAAACTAAGCATATATGATTTTAATCTTTTTTATTTTTTATAGAATACAAACGGATAAGAAGATAAATAGTTATGTTCAACCTTAATTTGACCATCTATAGTTACACCCAAAGGTTACTTTTAGCTATTTTTGACACAAGATTGTTAAAGTAAAAAGAAATCTACACTAGAAAAATAAAGCATCATTCGATCTTTTCTTAAATGGGACTAACTTACTGAATGAAGAAGCGCGACCACAAAACTCTCCTCTAAAATATATTGCCCCACTACCAGGTCGAGCTTTTCAACTTGGAATAACTATGCATATTTAGACTGTTGGATGAGTTCTATTCAACTACGTCTACTATACTTCTATATGCCACTGTAAATTTAGTAACCGCCGTCTTGAGTTGAGGCGGTTTTTTATTTAAAACAATAAATATTTGTGATATATATAACTTATTAATTAAAATTAAAAAAACAGTAACAATTTAATAAAATTAGAACTTATTTTTATAACTGCGATCTTATACTTATATTTGATAAATCATTAATAAGGAGATAAAAATGCCCAAGTACTTATTCTTAGCAGAAAAAATTAACAGGAATATTAAAAATAAATATTCAAACAACCACTTCAAAAATTTAAATAATTTAATTACGGAAATCAAAAACGCTATTTCAGGCACAGAATTAAAATTTTTATATAACTTTGTGAACTTCGAAGGTGCTGTTGTTAGCGTGAAAAGTGAATTACCCATTAAAGTCGATATAAGCTTGGTTCCAAAACATAAAAATGAGGATGACTTTATTTTATGGTTGGCAGATTTTATCGACCGAATCACTATAGACACCAGCAAAGAAATCATTAAATAAAAAAGTTGCTCCTTCCTACTAACACGAGGTCACTTAAATGCCAAACCGAAAAAGATAACGCATTTAAGGTTCTTGTCTAGGGGCTGAGTTCATATCATGTCGAACTCTACTAATGTCTTCATAAATGATTTTACGCATTCGGTTTACTGCACCCAATGGTTTATGTTCGGGTAAGGCATGCCAAGGCGTAAAAGACAGATTTTCACAGAACTTATTTTGCTCTGGTGTGTCAAAGTCTTGCTTTGGAATATGAATAGTTGCTACTTGATAAAAAGGAGCTGCTTTCTCATCCCATTCTGTCATCGCATCTTCTACTAGCATTTTACTTGAAGTTCGTGGCTGAATAAGAAACTCCATACAAGCATCTGTTTGCTGCAAAGAATTCTTTAAAGCCTCTCTTAAAAAATCATGACTAGGATTTTTAGGTAGATTGTTTGGTCGCATTGAACAAGAACGAACTGAATACTTAACTGCTTGTCGATCATTATCAAGCCCTAATTGATAGGGAACCATAGACCAATAACGCGCATAGAGTGGGTTTGCAATTTGTGAGTTGCGTGCCCCAAGTGCATTCATTGTTCCTTTAAAACCCAACGCAAACGGAATGTGAAGTTTTCGGATCATATTATGGCTATTCACATCATTCATAAAAGAAAGGTATCGTTTTGCGTCATTTGCAAAAAAGACAGGGTGATTAATCATAATAAAATCTTGGGTGGTTGCTTGCTTTTCACTTTCTAAAATTTTCTGTCCAGATACACCTAAAAGTTTTATCGCTATGCCACGTGCGTCTTTGTCAATGTCGGCACTAGAGGCATCATTAGAAGCATTGGAAAAACGAATCCATGCTTGATAATTTTGATCGGGGATGAAAACCCCTTTAGCAAACTGAGTAGGAATATTGTTTGAGACATGAAATTCGGCTCGAACACATCCATGTGCTTTAGGATGCGCATCACGTAAAGCATTTCCTGCCGTATATTGTTGGCGAATTGACTTTTCAATAACTTGGGCTATGTTTTGGGTTAAAGCTTCCTCATTGGGCTGTAACTTTTCCCCTAAAGCTGCATCAACTTCTGGATAAGCTATGCTTTCTGAAGATATCTTTACTGGTGTAGTTCTTTGGGAATGTAAAGTTTCACTACAACCTGTTAGTGCAATCACAAGAGAAGTAAATACAAAAAATGCCCTAAAATGTATAGGCTGTATAAAATTTGACATTTATTATCTCCTTAGTGCTGAAAATATTTCAGGATAATATTAAGTTTTCTTATTTAATATTATTTTGATATTTATAAAAAATATTAACTGTAAATAATTTAAACGTCATTGTTACTTATCTGAACAATAAAAGAAGAATTATTATTTAATATAAAACCTCTTAAATACATTAAGAGAATGACGACATGATAACTAATCGACAAAATGTGCAAAATAATTCTAATTCATCACCCTCACCAATCACTCAGAATACACTTATTGATCGATTTAGCCCTATTTATTGGCGAATAGACGGCCCACAAACAATATCTTTCGCGATTACCAATTATGGCAATGGTTTTGAAGCATCTTTTAGAGCACGGATGGCAAATGATCTGGTCGGAATTAGTTGGGATTCTTATGATACTAAAGATCATAAATTTTTAGCTTATGAAACTAAATATAGCTATGCAGGGGTAATTTGGGACTTTGATATTGAATTGTCGGCTTCTATGCCTGTGCTTAACAATGCAAGTTTAACGCCGACTTTAACGGTGTACTATAATGACAATGGTGTAGATAAAGTTGCTTATATTGTCTTATTTAATTATGCAAATAATCCGTCGTCTCGTACAGCGCACATCCATATTAACTGGGATACAGTAAAAGCCGGTTTTTCTGCTACAGATAATTTTCCGGTAACGAACATCCAGCGAATTTCATTTTCCGGCTTCACCAGCGATTATAATGGTCAATCAGCCACACCTTTAAGCCAGCCAGAAGACGGCTACATTCGTCTGACCAATTCCACTGTAACCGGAACAAATGCGACGTTAAATTTGAGTCGTGTTGTTGTGCCACAGCATAATTATGGCATCTGTACCAGCTATGATGATCATTATGACTTAAACCCACAGCGCCTAGTCAATAATATGGCCGCTTTGGGATATCAAGGTTTGGTTAACCACTATTGTGGAATGTCGCATTACCCTGAAATGACATGGAAAAGCGATATTAATAAATGGCAAATACCAGATACATTGGTTACAGGTGAGTCAGTCGTTAACTCATGTACGCGTAAATGGCATGAGAAATATGCTCAAGCGTTACATAGTGCCAGTATGCAGCCCATCTTTGGGGTAAGTTTTGAAATGTATTCCTTGGGGGCGAATGAGTATTGGGCACAGCGTGACTGGAATAGTAATTTAGGTCGTACAGGTTATGAGCCACCAAGTTATTTTTTCAGTTTAAGTGACCAAAATGCTTTGGCATATCTACATAAAGTCTTTATTGAATTTGCAGATGCAATGGTTGTAGGGGGATGTGATGTAAACATGCAGATTGGTGAGCCGTGGTGGTGGTATAACACTGGCACAAACTTACCTTGTGTATATGACTACCCAACAAAACTTGCCTTTAATGCAGATACAGGTTTATATGCGCCAGATCTAGGCACTATTTATGATGCAATGAATAAAACAGGAACTCCTTATGATGAGTTTAAGACTTGGCTTAGAAATAAACTAGGGCAAACTTGCCAAGACATTCGAACGGTCATTAAAGCTAAATATGCAACTGCCACAGTTTCCCCATTAATCTTTTTCCCTTCTATCCGATCCCCAATCCAAACTCTTGCAACTTATATCAACTATCCAAGCGAACATTATTCATATCCTAATTTTGATTCCATTATGACGGAAGCCTATGACTGGCTTTTAGAAGCCAAATTAGATCTAGCCCATCAAGCTGTTTCTCAAATTCCAACTCAAGATTTAGGCTATCCTGCAAATAAAGTCACTTATTTATCTGGTTTTGTACCAGATGCATCAATTGCCTATATCTATGGATTTGACAAAAACAAACCTTATCGAACACCAATCTGGCAACGGATTTTTGGCGATATGAAAAATAATGTTTCTTTAGGGTTGATGAAGCAGTTCATCTGGGCCTATCCACAAGTTATGGCTGATTCAATTACGATTGATACAACTCAGGCACCAGATGGGTTCTTTGTTGAGAATATGCTCTATACGCCTATTACTGATAACACACCATATCCACCAGATATTTACCTATAAGTAAATATAAAGCTGTTTAATATATGAATGTTTAGATAAGAAGCCTCTTAAGTCAGAGGCTTCATCTTTTTGAAACACAGGCTTGCTTAGACGTAATTGACTGGCTATGCTGTGATGGATTGTCATGAAAGCCAATTTTAATTTAAGCAAAATTAAGCTCTTGTATTACTGTTACATCATCTATTTTGCTCGACTATAAATACCGAATGATTTAAAGGAAACCCAAAGATGAAATCTCGTGCAGCTGTCGCCTTTGCCCCAGGAAAACCTTTAGAAATTGTTGAAGTTGATGTTGCACCACCTCAAGCGGGTGAAGTTTTAATCAAAATTACGCATACAGGCGTTTGTCATACCGATGCCTTTACTTTATCTGGAGATGATCCAGAAGGTGTATTTCCTGCAATTTTAGGTCATGAAGGTGCAGGTGTAGTGGTGGAGATAGGTGAGGGCGTGACGAGCGTTCAACCTGGTGATCATGTTATTCCACTCTATACAGCAGAATGTAAAGAATGTCTGTTTTGTAAATCTGGAAAAACCAACTTATGTGTTGCAGTACGTGCGACTCAAGGTAAAGGTGTAATGCCAGATGGAACTACACGTTTTTCTTATAATGGTGAACCCATTTATCACTACATGGGATGTTCAACCTTTAGTGAATATACGGTAGTTGCAGAAGTCTCTTTAGCAAAAATCAATCCTGAAGCCAATCATGAACAAGTATGTTTACTTGGATGTGGCGTGACTACTGGTATTGGCGCCGTGCATAACACAGCAAAAGTACAAGAAGGTGATTCTGTTGCTGTATTTGGCTTAGGCGGTATTGGTTTGGCTGTTGTACAAGGTGCCCGTCAAGCGAAAGCTGGGCAAATTATTGTGGTAGACACCAACCCAGATAAATTTGAACTTGCTAAAGAGTTTGGTGCTACAGATTTCTTAAACCCTAAAGATTACGATAAACCAATTCAACAAGTCATTGTAGAAATGACAGGCTGGGGCGTAGATCATTCATTTGAATGTATTGGTAACGTCAATGTTATGCGTTCAGCTTTAGAGTGTGCACATCGTGGTTGGGGACAATCCGTTATTATTGGTGTTGCTGGTGCCGGTCAAGAAATTTCGACTCGTCCATTCCAGTTGGTTACCGGCCGTAAATGGTTAGGCACAGCTTTTGGTGGGGTAAAAGGCCGTTCGCAGCTTCCTAAAATGGTTGAAGATGCGATGAAAGGTGAAATTCAACTTGAGCCTTTCATCACTCATACCATGCCTCTACAAGACATTAATACCGCTTTTGACTTAATGCATGAAGGTAAATCAATTCGTACCGTTATTCATTTTTAAATGAAATAAAAAAGGGCTGTGATTCAGCCCTTTTTTACAACTTATAGTTTTATATCTTAAATAGCATTACCGCACATATCAGTTGTGCCCTGAGGGTAGCTAAACTGTAGCGCATTACGGTCAGTAATGAGTTCATTAGAAAACTCTTTTCCAAATAAATTCGTAGAAAGAATATTTATATTTCCATTCATTGAGAAAGCTATTTTCTGTAGTGCACCAGGTAATTTAAATTGATAACCTTCATCAACGCCATTGGAAATAAACCCGACTTGGTTCGTATTTTGATTAATGTAAACACCTAAGCGTTGATATTCATTTGTGTTATCCGTCATTTTCTTGTTTTTAAAGTAACTATCGATAAGTTCATAATCTCCCACCTCCGATGATACGCTATGATATAAACGAGGTGGATTCTCACCAAACTCAAAATCATAAGCACCAATATCAAAATGATAATTTGATCTAATTGTATAGTTATTATCTGTTATACCGTTAAAACTAATGTCCGCTGAGTAAGAGGAGCTGCTCGAAGAAAGCGTAGGTATTTTAAGCTCCATCTCAAAAGCAACAATACCTTTATGCGGTAATAAAAAATCACCTTCATAACTTGTTGAATTCATTTTAGCCTTACTTTTTGCATTATAATCAAGATAACCATAATTATCTTCTGTGACAGGCTCCACTTTGAAACCGAATTTTTGACCATTTATTGATGGAAATATTTTCATGGGCAAATATTCAGGGTGTTGATTATTCCATAAATCATAATCTTCTTGAGTCGCATCAAAATTGTATTGACAGACTGGGGCCGAATTAAGGGAGTTAGTTTGGGCCAAGAGCATTTGATGTGCTAATTTTTCATTCTTTGTAGTTGATGAAATGCTTTTTGATGCTACTTTTTGGCTAGATTCATTACGCGATACGGTAGTCGTATTATCAGAAGATACCTCATACATAGCCCAACATAATGTAATAGCGCTAACAGCAACTATACCTATTTTTTTCATAAAATATTCCTATCGAGTTAAGTATTAAATTTTTAGAAAGTAGTGATAAAGTAAAACTTATTATTAATTTTTAAGTATTTGAAATTATTTGTTTTATAAACTATTGAATATGATTAATCATATTCAATAGTTACGGTAGCCATCGCACGTACTTTACCAGCAGTCACATTTGCAGCTGTTTGATAGTAGCGAGCGGTCATTGGTACGTTATATTGAATTGTCTGGTTAGATGACAAAGTACCTAAAGCGAGCTTATCGCCTTTTTTGATGACCTGATTTTTATTTTGATAGTTCCAGAGTAACTGCACACCTACGCCGTTTGCTTTTTCAGATGTTGGAGCAGTATTTGCAAGTACCTGATTATTTGTGCCATCTTGGGTAAAGTCGTAAGTTAAACTAATGAGGTTTTTCTCTTCATAACCTGTCGGGTTGATACCGCCATTACAGAGAATGTTCATATCAAAAGTTTGTTCACCTTGAGTAGAACCAACGCCTTTGAAACCTGCTTTTGTTACTGTTGGAAGCTGTACAACTTTATTGATGTTACCTTGAATTTCACACGAAGATGATGCAATAGTAATTGCATTACCATATACAGTACTTGTTAACCAAGGAACAGCTGAATAGCCCGAGGCATTATAAGCACTATAACGACCGGGTACTAAGGTACCTGAGCCAGTCTGTGTTGCAGTTTTAACAATCTCGACTACAAAATACCCTGTTGCTAGGGTATACCTTGTACTTCTTTGAGTGGCTGCTCTATAAGGATAATAACCCGAGAAATTTGTAGCATTCTCTGCTTCACGGTATAAACGAATACCAATCCCAGGAATATTTGTTGAATAGACGTTATTTCCGATGGGGCTAATAGCATAATTTTGTGTAAGATTAGCTTCTAAATATCCTCCGTATGAATCACACCAGTAAGTTGAGCCATTGGAACTAATGGGGAAGGTAGCTTTCCTTAACACCTTTCCAACTTCATCAGTTGGGCGAACTACCACACGTCCAACTGCCATAGGAACGTCTAGAGTCTTAAATACTTTGCCAGATCCAGTTTCAGGAGTACAAGCAGCATTAGCCTCACCATATACACCAAGGCCAGCCGTAAATAAGAAACCTGTTAATAATATTCTTTTCATTTGCAGACAGCCTCAGTCATTACCATGCTTTGTTGCTTATTTTGCAACTGATTACTGATGTTGTACTCAACCGAACAACGCTCATTACTTTCATCACCCCATTTCACATAGAGACGATCTTGAGCAAGTGGAGTGCGTAAGTAAATCATACTACCTTGTGCCACAATACCTACAGCTTCATCTTTCTGATTAAAGACTTGAGCGGCAAATGGTAAACTGTTGCCATCAGCAGTTTTACTATTAATGTAAACTGCATAACCTGTTTTAGTCGCAAAATCTACTTTAGCAATTGCGCCAGCAAAAGGTGCAATACGTTGACTTGTTTCTTCAAGTTCAACTTTGCTCGACATTTCTTGTGGGTCAAGAGTAATATCATTAAGACGATATGGAGTGACATAAGGAATTACTGCATAACCCGCCTTATTCACACTTAAACCAACGGCATTATTAACTTTTGCTCCAGCAGCTTCTGGTGCATGCACAAGTACCATTGTTTGACCTTGCTCAGGTCCAAATAAAATACCTTCTGAATGCGCAACCACGCTACCAGTTAAGCTAACCATTGCTTGTTGGTAAGAATCAGCAATACTATAAGAACCACCCACCGTTGTATAGTTAGTACGATAACGACCATTTACGTTAAATGATGGATTTGCATAGTCCTGATGGGACATTGAAGCGCCGTAACTAAAGCGATCTCCAACCATTCCACTTGCACCAACAGTACGGCTATTTTCAGAAGCAGTGACATTGACGTTAACCGAATTCTTTTTGAAATCAATCGGGAACGATAATGTCATTAAATATTCAGTATCGTGTGTTTGATTCGTTGATCCATATTCAACTTTGCGGTTAATTGCAGATAAACCGTAAGTTAAGCCATGGAAATTATTACTATAACCAACTTGGTATTGTTTAGTACTTTCGCTACGGTTCCAATAGTCAACCCAGGAACCCACGACATAGAAATTACCCCAACCTTCAGGAAGTCCTTGGTTCAAAGTAATTTGGAATTCACTACGTTGGCGACCAGCAGAGTAGGTATTAATACCTTTTTCTTCAAAATCACGGATAAGTAGAGCATCACGTAATTTATAGAAGTTTTCTGTTGAGTAGCGATACGCAGCCAGCGTTAAGTTCGTGTTGGTCGGAGAAATTAACTTACTATAACTTAAACGGAAACTTTGCCCCGACTGTGATGACTGTTTTTCAAACTCAGCTTCAGAATGCGTAACGTCAAATGCAATCGCACCAATTGGTGTGGCAACAGCAGCTCCTAATAAAAAAGCAGCATAATTTTCAGAAGCTTGAATTCCGGTATAACCAGTTAAATAGTTATTAATACCTTGTTGATACTTACCTTGAACTACCCAAGGATTAAGATCAATATCACGATCGCGGAACTGACCTACAGTTAAAGAATAACGATTCATACCAGGGCGTAACATCTGCACTACAGATGCATAAGGCACAGCAAATTTCTGTATTTCACCATTTGCTTCAATAACAGTAACTTCAATCTCGCCACCAAAACCAGTAGGGTAAAGGTCATTAATTTCAAAGTTACCTGGTGCAACAGTAGTTTGATAGATAAGTTGACCCTGTTGACGAACTTCAATTTTTGCATTGGTTTTAGCATTACCACGAATACGAGGAGCATAACCCAACATACTATTCGGCAACATTCGATCATCGCTTGAGAAATCGATACCACGGTACCCATAAGAGTCAAATACTTCACCGTTTGTAAAACTATCCCCGAGTGTTAAAACACCACGATATTTCGGGAATGCTCGTTGTAAGTAAGTACTTGTTTCTTCATAACTCGATTTAGATTGATTTTCGGCAGGGGTATCTTGCCATTGCCACTGACCATTGTGACGTAATTGCCAGCCACCTAAATTTAAACCAGCAGTGATTCCCATAAATGCATTTGACGTTTCACTTCTGTCATTAGAATGAGTAAACGTCTTATACGCACTACCGTTATAAGATAGAAAAGCAGCATTGATCCCGCGATCCCATAAACTTGGGTCGACATAGCCTTGCGCATTTTTTTGCAAAGCAACTTGTGGAATCGAAATATCTACACGTAAACGAGAGTTATCAAACTCATAAAATGCATTTTCAACCCATTCTTCAATTTTATAACAACTACTATTTTCTTTTTGAAGAGGGGCATGCTGCGCTAAAATCTCTTGTTTTACACCATATTCAGCAAGAGTATTTCCCGTAAAGCAAGTTACTGCATTTTTATTTGGATCTAATGCTTTAAAGAACATACGACGTTTGCCAAACCATTGGCCATTTACATAAACGTCAACATTATATTCACCTGGTAAGACAGGGTTGCCATATTTAAAACGAGAAATATCAACTTTTTGTGCATCACCAATTAAAAAAGCAGAATCAAATTCAGCTTCTACAGGAGCACTCGCGACTGTTTCTTCAGCGTGCACGAATACAGGCATTGTCATTGTGACAACACCAGAAGCCAAGTAGTAACAAATATGGCGTTTTAATAATTTATAAGATTCTTGCCTTTTTTTTGGCATAGCTAAGTCCGCCTACTCACATAATAGGTGCTTAAATTTATTAAAAAGATAAATCTGATTACTGAAGTTTTATTTGGTGCTCGACTCGACCACCATAGTCATTGACATTCATAAAACTCATATCTTGAAGATTGCTATTCTTAAGCTGAACAGCCTCTTCAGAAAAAGGTTTAATCATTAACCCTTGAGGTAATAAATCAACTTTTTTATCACCTGCCTTTTGGTAAACAGAAGTCATCGTGATATGAAAAGGAGTTGGATTTTTTACCTTTAAATTTTGACCAGATTTAACCCATTGAAGCTTATCAGCTGCTAAATTCGCATCGTCTTTAATCGATGATGGACGATAGAAGAATTTAATTCTTGAGCGAATTGCAAGTTGCAGGAAATTATCAGGCGTCGTATCTTCACTTTTTGAAGTAGGTCTAGGTGGAATATCTAAAATATTCAACCACAAAACCGTTTCTTGCTTCTGATTTAACTGAGAAGCAGTGGGTAAAGCAGTAATACGCAGAGTCTGACTTTTAGTAGCTTCAACACGAGAAATTGGTGGAGCAATCATAAAAGGTACTTTTGACTGATCCGGAGTACTTTTTGGGTCACCTTCATCAAGCCATGCTTGGACAAGTGCTGGTTTTGAACCGTTATTACTAACTTGTAGTGTAACTTCTCTAGCATCTGAAGGATAAATCACACGAGTGCCATGAATTACAATTTCTGCTTGAGTAGCAGGTGCAACAATTGCTGAAGCAAATGCCAAACTTAACAAAAAATTATAACTGTTCAATTTCATTTCAGAATTCTCAAGCAAGAAAGATTCGGGAAAGTGCCACAAAAAGAGGGTTTCTATATAAATATAGAAACCCTGTCATCCATCAATTATTGATAGATAATTGTGTATTGAACAGAAGTATTTACTTTACCAGCTGTAGAAGCACCAGTTGCATAGTATTCAGCATAGTAGTTAAGGTCAGCGCTACCAGCAGCAGCTACATCAACCCATTGAGAGTTTGCTTGAGCGCCGTTTGCACCCGCAGCAAGAACAGGGATGAAATTATTGTTGCTACCTAAAAGTTGAACGTTAACGTTTTTAGCACCAGTAGCGTCTTTGTTAAGTAAACGACCAGTATTAAAGTCAACATTTGCACCTGGTTCAAAGTAAGTAGCTACTTTACCTTCAGAACAGTTAGCTAATTTAATTTGGAAAGGAGTACGACCAGCAACATCCCCAGCAACAGCTAAAGTTTGTTTAGAAACAGTTGGAAGAGTAACTGTGAAATCTTTACCAGCTGGGGTAACGATGTCACAAGTTTTGTCTGTAACTAAACCATTAATTGTAATTGTACCATCAGCAGCTTGAGCATTAGCAATCCCTACAACCGAAAGAGCAGCGATCAAAGCAAGTTTTTTCATAGTGTTTTCTCAAAAGTCTGGATATAAAGTTAAATTCCTTACTTTTCCAGTGTTTGACATCTTGAAAAGTAATGTAACGATGCTAACACTTTTTGAACAAAATGCAAACTATGTCACATTATTTTTTCATAATAAAACTTATGTCACACCATAAAAATATGATTAAAGGCTGCCATTTACAGCTTATATATCTGTTTATAAATCGTTTTTTATTTTTTTAAAAAGCGGAACCGCAGAGATGGGCAAGTTACATATGAACACTATGTAAATATAAAAGAATTGAACAATTTATATAAAAATAAGTTTAAACCCTTAGAATACAATTATATAGAATAAATTATGTGGATGTATACAGAAAAAGATAAAAAATAGTCATTTTTATATAAAAAGAGTGACTCATCTACTACTTCATAAAAATATGAGATGAAGTCGACAAATCACTCTTTAATCAAGCTGTTTCTAAGAATCAACTTAATGATATGGCTAGTAAGTTAATGATAGTTAACAAGAACTACCTTCTTATTAGCACTTATAGTCTCAATACTTGTATCCATTTTCTCAGTATGTCTTGCTAAGCTAAATACATTATCTTTGCTTAAATATTGAGTATCAATAGTCGCATTTAGAGTGTTGATTTGAGCACACTCTTGTTCAATATTTACTGTAGAACAAGTATCTTCAACAATATTTCCATTAATCATTATTGTGTTATTTGCATAACAAAATAGTGGGGAAGTAGAGAGTACCGCTAAAACTACAATCTTAAATATATTATTTTTCATTTTATATATACCTATTTATTAAATAGTTAATATAAGAGATACAATATTTTTTATTTAAAAACAACATGCAAATTCATTTTAATAAAAATTAA
>NZ_JADVKT010000003.1 GCF_016508255.1 Acinetobacter calcoaceticus
TCGTGAAGGTGGTCGTACTGTAGGTGCTGGTGTTGTTGCGAAAGTAACTGCATAAGCATAATATAGTGACGAATTACGTCTCAGGTTGAGGGCTTTGGCTCTCAACCTGCATTATAGGTCAGTAGTTCAATTGGTAGAGCGTCGGTCTCCAAAACCGAATGTTGGGGGTTCGAGTCCCTCCTGGCCTGCCATATTTTGAAATAAAAAGCTTGATGCTGGCTTAGTTGTTCATATAATAAGTCGCGAGTTCTACGACGAGTACAAAAATGTCGAATGATAAATCGCGTGACGCATTGAGCGACGCGCCAATTCCCCAAAGAAATAATTCTGCTGAAGTTGTTCGTTCTGGTTCGCCTCTAGATATTGTTCTATGGGTGATTGCAATTGCATTATTGGTTTTAGCTATTACGGCGAATCAACATTTACCAGCGTATTGGGCGCCTGCAAACAATATTTGGGTGCGCGTTGGGGCAATTTTTGCTTGTATCGTTGTTGCTTTGGGTTTATTATACGCCACCCATCAAGGTAAAGGCTTCGTTCGTTTGCTAAAAGATGCACGAGTCGAATTGCGTCGAGTAACTTGGCCAACAAAACAAGAAACAGTCACTACGTCGTGGCAGGTTCTATTGGTTGTAGTTGTTGCATCATTGGTTTTATGGTGCTTTGACTATGGTTTGGGTTGGTTAATTAAGTTGATTATCGGGTAAAAGAGCTATGAAACGTTGGTACATTATTCATGCCTACTCTGGCTATGAAAAACAAGTGTTGCGTTCACTTACAGAACGAATCCAGCGTAGCGCTGTTGCTGATAGCTTTGGTGATGTCCTTGTTCCTACCGAAGAAGTGGTAGAAATGAAGGATGGTAAGAAACGTAAATCTGAGCGCAAATTTTTTCCAGGCTATGTGTTAGTCGAAATGGAAATGAATGATGATACTTGGCATATCGTTAAAGAATGTCCAAAGGTTCTAGGTTTTATCGGTGGTACACCTGAGAAGCCAGCACCAATCACTCAGCGTGAAGCAGATGCGATTCTTGCGCGTGTACGTAATACAGGTGAAGCACCACGTCCTAAGACGATGTTTGAGCCTGGTGAAGAATTACTTGTTATTGACGGTCCATTCACAGACTTTAAAGGTGTGGTGGAAGAAGTTCAATACGAGAAGTCACGTTTAACGTTGACAATTAACGTATTTAATCGACCAACTCAGGTTGAACTCGAATTTCGCCAAGTCGAAAAAACGATTTAATCTTAATTGGTTGAAAAGCGCCCGATTTTATCGGGCATTGTTGTTGTAACAGTAGTGTTGCGTAAAGATTGGGGAGCCTAGCGGCGTTCGTACCCAGAGGTATTTTAAAATGGCTAAGAAGATTGACGGCTATATCAAGCTGCAAGTTCCAGCTGGTAAAGCAAATCCATCTCCACCAATTGGTCCTGCATTAGGTCAACGTGGTGTAAACATCATGGCATTCTGTAAAGAATTCAATGCTGCTACACAAAAAGTTGAACCAGGTCTTCCAATTCCTGTAGTGATTACTGTGTACAACGATAAGTCGTTCACATTCATCATGAAAACTCCACCAGCGTCTATTCTTCTTAAGAAAGCTGCTGGTATCCAAAAGGGTTCAGCTGTACCAAACAAAACTAAAGTTGGTAAGTTGACTCGTGCTCAGTTAGAAGAAATTGCGACTACTAAAGAACCGGATTTAACTGGTGCTGATTTAGACGCACGTGTACGTACCATTGCTGGTTCTGCGCGTTCTATGGGCTTGGAAGTGGAGCTATAAGACATGGCAAAGTTAACTAAACGTCAAAAAGCCATTGCTGCTGCTGTTGAAGCAAACAAAGTTTACACTTTGGAAGAAGCGGTACAAGTTCTTAACAGCTTACCTGCTGCGAAGTTCAAAGAATCTTTAGATGTAGCTGTAAATCTTGGTGTTGACCCACGTAAATCTGACCAGGTTGTTCGTGGTGCGACTACATTACCTGCTGGTACTGGTAAAACTGTACGTGTAGCGGTATTTGCTCAAGGCGCGCAAGCAGAAGCTGCTAAAGAAGCTGGTGCAGACATCGTAGGTTTTGATGACCTTGCTGAAAGCATCCAAGGTGGAAACCTTAACTTTGATGTTGTAATCGCTGCTCCTGACGCTATGCGCGTTGTTGGTAAGCTCGGTACAATTCTTGGTCCACGTGGTTTAATGCCAAACCCTAAAGTTGGTACTGTAACTCCTGATGTAGCGAATGCTGTTAAAAACGCTAAATCTGGTCAGGCTCGTTACCGTGTAGACAAAGCGGGTATTATCCATGCTGCGATCGGTCAGTTAGGCTTTGATGCTGCTGCTATCCGTCAAAACGTTGAAACCTTAGTTGCTGACTTGAAAAAGTTAAAACCTGCAACTTCTAAAGGTGTATACATCAAAAAGATCACTTTGAGCTCAACTATGGGTCCTGGTCTTACTGTTGATGTAAGCAACGTTTCTAACTAAGTTTAAAACTTGGTCAAGAATTTTAAAGTCCTGATTGAGGGCAGGGTGTAAAGAATCATAGATTTTTTACACTCATTCAAAGTAATGCTTTGTTTCCTCACTCATCAGGCGGACTTTGAATTGATAAATGTAAATTTATCAGCGTCAAAGACCACAGGCGAAGAGACTTCTTTTGAATATCTTCTTAATAGCCCAGCCTGCGTAGACGCGGTGGTGTGATTTATTCCTCCTCCGCGTGCAAGTCAAATCCTTGTTGACTTGCGAATTGGGAGTGTACTTTTTTGAGTACATAAATCACCGTTAGGAGGTTTTACAATGGCTCTTCTTATTGAAAGCAAAAAACAGATCGTTGCTGAAGTGGCTCAAACTGCTTCTACAGCGTTCGCTGCCGTTGTTGCTGACTATCAAGGTTTAACCGTTGAGCAATTAACTACTCTTCGTGTTGAAGCTCGTAAACTAGGTGTTGCTACACGCGTTGTGCGTAACACTTTGGCTAAACGTGCTCTTCAAGATACGCAATTTGCAATCTTGAATGACAACCTTGTTGGCCCAACAATCTTAGCATTCTCAACTTCTGAAGACGATATGGGTGCAGCTGCACGCTTGTTTGAAGAATTTGCTAAAACTAACAAAGCATTTGAATTAAAAGCTGCTGCATTTGACGGCAAACTTTATCAAGGTGCTGAAGTTAGCGTTATCGCAAACCTTCCAAACCAAGAAAAAGCGCTTACTATGCTCGCATCTGTTCTTCAAGCTCCTATTTCGAAATTGGGTCGCTTACTTACAGCGCTTCAAGAGAAAAACGAGTCAGAAGCTGCTTAAGCTTAAATCTACTTCCACACCATTCAATACCCATTTGGAGTTAATCTCATGGCTTTAACAAACGAAGAAATCCTAAACGCAGTTGCTGAAAAAACTGTTCTTGAACTTGTTGAACTTATTTCTGCTTTTGAAGAGAAATTCAACGTATCTGCTGCTGCTGTAGCTGTAGCTGCTCCTGCTGCAGGCGCTGCTGCTGCTGAAGAACAAACTGAATTCAACGTTGAGTTGACTTCTTTTGGTGCTAACAAAGTAGCTGTAATTAAAGCAGTTCGTGAAGCAACTGGCCTTGGTCTTAAAGAAGCTAAAGACCTAGTTGAAGGTGCTCCACAAGTTCTTAAAGAAGGCATTTCTAAAGAAGAAGGCGAAGAACTTAAGAAGAAACTTGAAGAAGCTGGTGCTACAGTTACACTTAAGTAATTGTAAAAGGAGTCGGTTTTTAAATCGGCTCCATAAAATGGCTGATGGCTCTTGGGTCATCAGCCTTTTTGCGTTACAATAATCGGCTCGATTTTTGTTTGTTCTGTACAATAACTGTTATTTTTCAGAATAATCAAAGTAATTTCAAATGCTTACCAATATTTTTCTTTTTAAAAAATATTGTTAAGCGTTTTAATACCACTAAAAATTGCAGCATTTGTAAACAGTGGTGGCCATATCGGCCTGTGTAATTCCTTCTGAGCCCGTTCTGCAGGCGGGCTTGGTTTACTTTCCGAGGACTCCAGATGGCATACTCATATACCGAAAAGAAACGGATCCGTAAGAATTTTGGTAAATTGCCCCAAGTAATGGAAGCACCGTACTTACTTTCGATTCAGGTCGATTCGTATAGAACGTTCTTGCAAGGTGGCAAATCTCCAAAAAACCGCGAAGATATCGGTCTCCAAGCCGCATTTCGTTCAGTTTTTCCTATAGAAAGTTATTCTGGCAATGCTGCTTTAGAATTTGTTGAGTATAGCCTTGGTAAGCCTGAGTTTGATGTGCGTGAATGTATTTTACGTGGTTCGACTTATGCGGCACCAATGCGCGTAAAAATTCGTTTGATTATTAAAGATCGCGAAACTAAATCTATTAAAGACGTACGTGAACAAGAAGTCTACATGGGTGAAATGCCACTCATGACAGACAATGGTACCTTTGTGATCAATGGTACTGAGCGTGTAATCGTATCTCAATTACACCGTTCACCTGGTGTATTCTTTGATCACGATAAAGGCAAAACACATTCAAGTGGTAAAGTACTTTATTCTGCACGTATTATTCCTTACCGTGGTTCATGGTTAGATTTCGAATTTGATGCAAAAGATTTAGTTTATGTGCGTATTGACCGTCGTCGTAAATTATTAGCAACTGTTGTATTGCGTGCATTGGGTTACAACAATGAACAAATCTTGAATTTGTTCTATGAAAAAGTACCTGTATATCTTGATATGGGTAGCTATCAAATTGACCTTGTTCCAGATCGTCTGCGTGGCGAAATGGCGCAATTTGATATTGCAGATAATGACGGTAAAATCATTGTTGAGCAAGGTAAACGTATTAATGCACGTCACGTACGTCAAATGGAAGCTTCTGGTTTAGCTAAGCTATCAGTTCCTGATGAGTACCTGTACGAGCGTATCACTGCCGAAGATATTACTTTACGTAATGGTGATGTGATTCCTGCAAATACATTGTTAAGCCATGAAGTTATGGTGAAACTTGCAGAAGGCGGTGTTAAACAGTTCAATATCTTGTTTACGAACGATATTGACCGTGGTTCATTTGTTGCTGACTCATTACGTGCTGACACAACATCTGGTCGTGAAGAAGCATTAGTTGAAATCTATAAAGTAATGCGTCCAGGCGAGCCACCAACAAAAGAAGCTGCTGAAAACTTATTTAATAACTTATTCTTCTCTTCTGAACGTTATGACTTATCTCCAGTAGGTCGTATGAAGTTTAACCGTCGTTTGGGTCGCCCATACGAAGTTGGTACTGATCAGAAGTCACGTGAAGTAGAAGGTATTTTATCGCACGAAGATATCATCGATGTATTACGTACATTAGTTGAAATCCGTAACGGTAAAGGTGAAGTCGATGATATCGATCACTTGGGTAACCGTCGTGTACGTTCTGTTGGTGAAATGACTGAAAACCAATTCCGTGTTGGTTTGGTTCGTGTTGAACGTGCTGTTAAAGAGCGTTTAAGTCAAGCAGAAACAGATAATTTATCTCCGCAAGATCTAATCAACGCAAAACCAGTTGCAGCTGCAATCAAAGAATTCTTTGGTTCAAGCCAATTGTCTCAGTTTATGGATCAAAACAACCCATTATCTGAGATTACACATAAACGTCGTGTTTCAGCGCTTGGACCTGGTGGTTTAACGCGTGAACGTGCGGGCTTTGAAGTACGTGACGTACATCAAACTCACTATGGTCGTGTATGTCCAATTGAAACGCCGGAAGGTCCAAACATTGGTTTGATCAACTCGCTTTCTGTTTATGCAAAAGCAAATGATTTTGGTTTCTTGGAAACACCTTACCGTAAAGTGGTAGATGGCCGAGTAACTGATGCTGTTGAATACCTTTCTGCTATTGAAGAAGTGGGTACTGTTATTGCACAGGCCGATTCTGCGATAGATAAAGATGGTAACTTAACAGAAGAGTTTGTTTCTGTTCGTCATCAAGGTGAATTTGTACGTATCCCACCTGAAAAAGTGACGCATATGGATGTATCTGCACAGCAGGTTGTATCTGTAGCTGCATCGCTTATTCCGTTCCTTGAACACGATGACGCAAACCGTGCATTGATGGGTTCAAACATGCAACGTCAGGCGGTTCCTACTCTACGTGCGGATAAACCGCTTGTAGGTACAGGTATGGAAGCGAACGTTGCACGTGACTCGGGTGTATGTGTGATCGCAAACCGTGGTGGTGCGATTGAATATGTAGATGCTTCTCGTATCGTTATTCGTGTAAACGAAGATGAAATGATTGCAGGTGAGGCTGGTGTAGATATTTACAACCTCATTAAATATACACGTTCTAACCAAAACACTTGTATCAACCAAAATATTATCGTGAATTTGGGCGACAAAGTTGCTCGCGGTGATATCTTGGCAGACGGTCCGTCAACAGATATGGGTGAGCTTGCGCTTGGTCAAAACATGCGTGTAGCGTTCATGACGTGGAATGGTTACAACTACGAAGACTCGATCTTGTTATCTGAGCGTGTACTTCAAGAAGACCGTTTAACTTCTATTCATATTCAAGAATTATCATGTGTAGCACGTGATACTAAGTTAGGTGCAGAAGAAATTACTGCCGATATCCCTAACGTAGGTGAAGCTGCACTTTCTAAACTTGATGAATCGGGTATCGTTTATATCGGTGCTGAAGTTACTGCTGGTGACATCCTTGTTGGTAAAGTAACGCCTAAAGGTGAAACTCAGTTAACTCCTGAAGAAAAATTGCTTCGTGCAATCTTCGGTGAGAAAGCAGCTGACGTTAAAGACTCATCTTTACGTGTTCCATCTGGTACTAAAGGTACAGTTATCGATGTTCAAGTCTTCACTCGTGATGGCTTAGAGAAAGATGACCGTGCGTTGGCAATTGAAAAAGCACAGCTTGACTCTTACCGTAAAGACTTGAAAGAAGAATACAAGATCTTTGAAGAAGCAGCTCGTGAACGTGTAATTCGTTTGCTTAAAGGCCAAGAGTCTAACGGTGGTGGTTCAACTAAACGTGGCGACAAGCTCGTTGAAGATATGCTGTCTGGTTTAGAACTTGTTGACTTACTTGAAATCCAACCTACAGACGAAGCAATTGCTGAACGTTTATCTCAAATTCAAGTGTTCTTGAAAGAGAAGAGCGCAGAAATTGATGAGAAGTTTGCAGAGAAGAAACGTAAGCTTTCGACTGGTGATGAGTTAACAACAGGTGTTCTGAAAGTTGTTAAAGTTTACCTAGCAGTTAAACGTCGCATTCAGCCTGGTGATAAAATGGCTGGTCGTCACGGTAACAAAGGTGTTGTATCTAACATTTTACCTGTTGAAGACATGCCACACGATGCTAACGGTGTACCGGTAGATATCGTATTGAACCCATTGGGTGTACCATCTCGTATGAACGTGGGTCAGATTCTTGAGACTCACTTAGGTATGGCGGCTAAAGGGCTTGGCGATAAAATCGAAAAAATGTTGAAAGAACAGCGTACAGTTTTAGAACTTCGCGAATTCTTAGACAAGATTTATAACAAAGTTGGTGGCGAGCAAGAAGATCTTGATAGCTTAACTGATGCTGAAGTTTTAGCTCTTTCTGGCAACTTACGTGCTGGTGTGCCTTTAGCTACTCCTGTATTTGATGGTGCTGAAGAAAGCCAAATTAAAGACTTACTTGAATTAGCTGACATTTCACGTACTGGTCAAACAGTATTGTTTGATGGTCGTACGGGTGAACAGTTTGATCGTCCTGTAACTGTAGGTTACATGTACATGCTCAAATTGAACCACTTGGTTGATGACAAAATGCATGCGCGTTCAACTGGTTCTTACTCACTTGTTACACAACAACCGCTTGGTGGTAAAGCACAGTTCGGTGGTCAGCGTTTCGGTGAGATGGAGGTCTGGGCACTTGAAGCTTACGGTGCAGCATATACTCTTCAAGAGATGTTAACTGTTAAGTCGGATGACGTTGAAGGTCGTACACGCATCTATAAGAATATTGTAGATGGTAACCATTATATGGATCCGGGTATGCCTGAATCGTTCAACGTATTGACCAAAGAGATCCGTTCTTTAGGTATCAACATTGAACTGAAAAATGGTGACTAAGTCGTAAGACTCACGATTTTTTAGGAAAAAACAATATTTGTGACCCAGTCGGGTAAGCGTTGCTTCCCGACACACGGAGAAAAAAATTGAAAGACTTGCTCGATATCATGCGTAAGAAAACGGACTCAGATGGTCATGCACCAATTGAGTTTGACCGTATCCGTATTGGTCTTGCGTCACCAGAAATGATTAAGTCATGGTCTCATGGTGAAGTTAAAAAACCTGAGACAATTAACTACCGTACTTTTAAACCAGAACGTGACGGTTTGTTCTGTGCCAAAATTTTTGGTCCAGTAAAAGATTACGAATGCTTGTGTGGTAAATACAAGCGTATGAAATACAAAGGCGTCATTTGTGAAAAATGTGGCGTTGAAGTAACTACAGCGAAAGTTCGTCGTGAACGTATGGGTCACATTGAACTCGCTTCTCCAGTTGCACATATCTGGTTCTTAAAATCGTTACCATCTCGTATCGGTTTATTACTTGATATGACGCTTCGTGATATCGAACGCGTATTGTATTTCGAATCATATGTTGTAACTGATCCTGGTATGACTCCGTTTGAAAAGTATCAACTTTTAACAGACGAAGAATACTTCAATGCACTTGAAGAGCACGGTGATGAATTCACTGCGAAAATGGGTGCAGAAGCGATTCAGGACTTGTTAAAAGATATCGATCTTGAAGCTGAAATCGCACGTTTACGTGAAGAAATCCCTCAAACAACTTCTGAAACGAAGTTGAAAAAAGCGTCTAAGCGCTTGAAATTGATGGAAGCATTCAACGATTCAAACAACAAGCCAGAATGGATGGTGATGAATGTACTTCCTGTACTTCCACCTGATTTACGTCCATTAGTTCCACTTGAAGGTGGTCGTTTCGCGACTTCTGACTTGAACGATTTATATCGTCGTGTCATTAACCGTAACAACCGTTTGAAGCGTCTTCTTGATCTTGCAGCACCAGACATTATCGTACGTAACGAAAAACGTATGTTACAAGAGTCTGTAGATGCATTGCTTGATAACGGTCGTCGTGGTCGTGCAATTACTGGTTCTAACAAACGTCCATTAAAATCTTTGGCAGACATGATCAAAGGTAAACAAGGTCGTTTCCGTCAGAACTTACTTGGTAAGCGTGTTGACTATTCTGGTCGTTCGGTAATTACTGTAGGTCCTACTTTACGCCTTCACCAATGTGGTCTTCCGAAGAAAATGGCACTTGAATTATTCAAGCCATTCATTTTCGCGAAACTACAAGCTTCAGGTCAGGCAACAACCATTAAAGCTGCGAAGAAAATGGTTGAGCGTGAGACTCCAGAAGTTTGGGACGTTCTTGCTTCTGTAATTCGTCAACATCCAGTTATGTTGAACCGTGCGCCAACACTTCACCGTTTAGGTCTTCAAGCATTTGAACCTATTCTTATTGAAGGTAAGGCAATCCGTCTTCACCCACTCGTTTGTGCTGCGTTTAACGCCGACTTCGACGGTGACCAAATGGCGGTACACGTTCCATTGACACTTGAAGCACAGTTAGAAGCTCGTGCATTGATGATGTCAACAAACAACATCTTGTCACCAGCAAATGGTGAGCCGATCATCGTTCCTTCTCAGGACGTTGTCTTGGGTCTTTACTACATCACACGTGATGCAGTAAATGCTAAAGGCGAAGGCATGGTGTTTGCTGATACTCACGAAGTAAACCGTGCACTTGCAACTGGTCAGGTTGCGATCCATGCTCGTGTTAAAGTACGTGTGCATCAAACTGTTATCAATGAAGATGGTGAACGTGAACACGGAACTATTATTGTTGAGACGACACCTGGTCGCTGTTTGCTTTGGGAAGTTGTTCCACAAGGCTTAAGCTTTGACATGATCAACCTTGAGATGACTAAAAAGAATATCTCGAAGTTAATCAACTCTTGTTACCGTAAACTTGGTTTGAAAGATACAGTTATCTTTGCTGACCAATTGATGTACTTGGGCTTCCGTCAAGCGACTCGTTCAGGTGTATCTGTAGGTATGGAAGACATGTTAATTCCACCTACTAAGTACACAATTATTGATAAAGCAGAAACAGAAGTTCGTGAAATCGAACAACAGTTCGAACAAGGTTTCGTAACTGCTGGTGAGCGTTATAACAAAGTTGTCGATATTTGGGCGCGTACAAACGACCAAGTTGCTAAAGCAATGATGGATAACTTGTCTTATACCGTTGTGAAAAACAAACAAGGTGAAGACGAGAAGCAGAAATCATTCAACAGCATCTATATGATGTCTGACTCTGGTGCCCGTGGTAGTGCGGCACAGATTCGTCAGCTTGCTGGTATGCGTGGTTTGATGGCAAAACCGGACGGTTCGATTATCGAAACTCCGATTAAAGCGAACTTCCGTGAAGGTTTGACAGTACTTCAGTACTTCATTTCAACACACGGTGCGCGTAAAGGTTTGGCCGATACAGCATTAAAAACTGCGAACTCTGGTTACTTGACACGTCGTCTTGTAGACGTAGCGCAAGATTTGGTAATTACCGAGCCTGACTGTGGTACAGCGGGTGGTCTTGTAATGACTCCGTTCATTCAAGGTGGTGATGTTATCGAACCATTACGTGATCGCGTATTGGGTCGTGTAACGGCTGAAGATGTTCGTCGTGCGTCTGATGATGAAGTTGTATTACCTCGTGGTACGTTAATTGACGAAAAAATCGCAGCTCATCTTGAAGAAGCAGGTGTGGATGAAGTCAAAGTACGTTCAGTAATTGCTTGTGAATCTGCTTTTGGTGTATGTGCTCGTTGTTATGGCCGTGACCTTGCACGTGGTCACTTGGTTAACCCAGGTGAATCAGTCGGTGTAATGGCAGCACAGTCTATTGGTGAGCCAGGTACACAGTTAACGATGCGTACGTTCCACGTTGGTGGTGCTGCGAGCCGAACTTCTGCTGCAAACAGTGTTCAAGTACGTAACAAAGGTACTGTACGTTTCCATAACGTGAAAACTGTACAACATGCAAAAGGTCACTTGGTTTCAGTTTCTCGTTCAGGTGAAATTGGTATTGCCGATGATTTAGGTCGTGAACGCGAACGCTATAAACTTCCTTACGGTGCAAGCATCTTGTTGAAAGATGGTGAATCTGTAGAAGCTGGCGGTATTGTGGCGACTTGGGATCCGCATACACATCCATTGGTAACAGAAGTTGCTGGTAAAGCACGTTTCAGCCAAATCGCTGATGGCGTAACTGCAACATCAAAAACTGATGATGCAACTGGTATGACTACTGTTGAAATCTTACCTGTAACAGCTCGTCCTGCTTCTGGTAAAGATTTGCGTCCTGCAATCGTGTTGGATACAACAGATGGCGGCGAACAGTTCTACTTCTTGCCACAAAACACAATCGTAACTGTTCGCGATGGCGAAACGATTGGTGTTGGTGACGTTATTGGTCGTGTACCGCAAGAAACATCACGTACTCGTGATATTACCGGTGGTCTTCCGCGTGTAGCTGACTTGTTTGAAGCACGTAAGCCGAAAGAACATGCAATTCTTGCTGAAGTTTCAGGTGTTGTAAGCTTCGGTAAAGAGACTAAGGGTAAAAACCGTTTGGTAATTAGCCCTGATGATGGTTCTGAGATCTACGAAGAGTTGATTCCAAAATGGCGTCAAATCAACGTGTTCGAAGGCGAGCATGTGAACCGTGGTGAAACTGTTTCTGATGGTCCACAAAACCCGCATGACATCTTACGTTTGAAAGGTGAAGTTGCATTAACTAACTACATCGTAAACGAAGTTCAAGACGTATACCGTCTCCAAGGTGTAAAAATCAACGACAAACATATTGAAGTTATCGTACGTCAAATGTTGCGTAAAGTTGATATCACTGATGGCGGCGATACAAGCTTCATTAAAGGTGAGCAAGTGGATTACATCCGCGTTGTTCAAGAGAACCAAGCTGTCTTGGCTCAGAACAAGTTCCCTGCGAAGTTTGAACGTCAATTGATGGGTATTACTAAAGCATCGCTTTCTACAGACTCGTTCATCTCTGCTGCATCGTTCCAGGAAACAACTCGTGTGTTAACTGAAGCGGCTGTAACAGGTAAAGAAGATGATTTACGTGGCTTGAAAGAAAACGTTGTAGTGGGTCGCTTAATTCCAGCTGGTACTGGTCTTGCATATCACCTAGAACGTCGTCGTCAAGAAGCTGAAGCTGCTGAACATGAGCTTCACAATGACTTCAGCGAAGTAGACCAAGCATTCAGCCAAGCATTAAACTCAGAACAATTCTAAGTTTAGATTGGCACTAAAAAAGGCACCTAAGGGTGCCTTTTTTTATTTATTTTTATAGCCTTACATTGAATATATAAAAATAAATAGAGGTTCTTTACAAAACATTAATCTATTAGGACATTGTGTTAACAGAATATGATCAAATTTCTCATAAAAGAGGATTATGATTTTTATTAGAACAAATAGTAGTGAGTACGGTTATGAAAAAAACAATTGGATTGGTGTCTGCTTTAATGTTGTCTACACTTATGTTCACAGGCTGTCAAAGTATGAGCCCATCTGAACAACGGATTGGTGCGGCTGCAGCAGGTGGAGCATTAGGTGGTGGCTTAGGTAACCACGTTGGTGGTGGCGTTGGGGCAGGTTTAGGTGCGGCTGTCGGTGCGGGAGTCGGTTCTAATACTCAAGGTGGTAGTAAGCAAACAACAACCAAGAGCGCGATTGGTGCTGGTCTCGGTTCTGTTATAGGTAAAGCACTCATTGGTGGCGACTCAGGCGCTGCGATTGGTGGTGCACTAGGTGGTGGTGCTGGCGCCGCTATTGAAGAGAAAAGATAAAATCCATAGATTTCATAAAATAAGCGCGTTTCTGCGCTTATTTTATTGGTGGAAGGGCTTAGCCTTTTTACGTCTGATATAAAGCGTTTTTTGTACTTCTGCAATTCTTATTCCAGACTCATCAAAAATATTTAAATGATAAGTTCTTAGAACAGGGGCGTAATTTTCGGCAAGTTCACGAATTTGCTCAATTTCAGCTAAGTCGACTCGAATATCTGCATGTACAGTGTTTCGACCTGGGGAAAGAAAATTAATTTCGGCAGATTTATCCCAAACAATATATTTTGATCCGAGATGATGCATAAGAATCATCATATAAAATGGGTCAACCATTGAATAAAGACTTCCACCAAAATGTGTTCCGACTAAATTTTGGTTTTTCCAAGTCAAAGGCATCTTTACGCGGACATGGCAAAGTTCTAAATTCATGATTTCAATATAAATCCCTGCGCCTCGATAAGGAGGATAGTGATTAAATAGAAACTTTGAAATCGTAGGATTGTTCTGAAGTCGTTTTAAAATAGCCATAATAGTCAATTTTTTTTATTGAAACAGTATTCATACTAGATAAGTATCATCTTTTTTATATTGATGGCAATGCTCTATCCGACTAACGACATGATCAATTGAAAAACAAAATAGGAAATGATTATGCAGCCAAAAGTTCATACAGTAACAACAAGTGATCAGCAAACGCTTTGTGTTAAAACATGGGGCGATGAAAAAAATACACCGTTGGTCTTGGTACATGGTTATCCAGACAATCAAGAAGTATGGGAATCGGTCATTGAATATTTGATTAATGACTTTTACATTGTCACGTATGATGTACGTGGAGCGGGTTTATCATCTATACCAAAACGAATACGCGATTATCGTTTAGAGCGTTTATCTTTAGATTTACAAGAAGTTGTTGATCAACTATTACCAAATCGCCAATTCCATATGGCTGCCCATGATTGGGGATCAATTCAGTCTTGGGAGTCGGCAACGGAGCCAAAACTCAAAGGTCGCTTATTGTCATACACAACAATTTCAGGCCCATGTCTTGACCACGCAGCTTTATTCCTACGCGATAAATTTAAATCTGCGCCCAGCCACGTTTTAAAAATTTTAACTAAGTCGTGGTATATCGGTGCTTTTCATCTTCCAATACTTGCCCCAACCGTATGGTCTCTTTTTAGTCCTGAAAAATGGGGAAAAATACTCACTCAGTTGGAAAGACAAAGTAATTTACCTTTAAATAATAATATTAATGCAGATGGTAAATATGGCATTAATTTATATCGGGCAAATTTCATTCCTCGTTTAACAAGTCCACGTCAACGTTATGCGCAGTGTCCTGTCAAAGCGATTATTTTAAAATATGATGCTTTTGTAAGTCCGGAATATATTACTGAAGCAATGCCAAAATGGGTAGAAAAGTTTGAATATGTGGAACTTGAAGCAAATCACTGGGCGATTCTCAGTAAAGCAGAGCAGGTTGCAAGTCATATTCGTCAGTTTATTAATGCCCAAACCTAATTGGTTATAAGTGACAGCACAAAACTGTTAATTCGGTGACATTTTCGGCTTCATAGATATGAATCTGATAGAATGTCGCCTTTTGTTTTGCTCTGAATTTATTCATGAATGCTGTCGTTATTGCGATTGCAGTGATGTTTTTATTATCACTGGCACGCGTTTCTGTCGTACTGACTTTAGTGGTTTCTGCCATTGTAGGCGGCCTCGTAGCAGGTTTAAGCCTTTCTCAAACTGTTGACGCCTTTAATGCTGGTCTTGGTGATGGTGCTGAAGTTGCACTTGCCTATGCAGTGCTAGGGGCTTTCGCTCTGGCACTTTCAAAATCTGGTTTACCTGATTTACTTGCCCATAAACTTATTGGTTTGTTGGGAATGGAAGCTGGAAAAAGCCGCGAAACTAAAGTGAAATATCTACTGTTAGGTATTTTACTGATTGCTGCTATTTTCTCTCAGAACCTTATTCCAGTTCATATTGCCTTTATTCCTGTACTCGTTCCGCCATTATTACGGGTAATGAACCATTTAAGGTTAGACCGCAGAGCAGCAGCCTGTGTGCTTACTCTAGGTTTAGTCGGAACTTATATTTTTCTTCCGGTTGGATTTGGCGCAATTTTTCTTGAACAAATTTTGATGGGAAATATCAACAAGGTTGGTGCGGCGTATGGCTTGCATGTAGAGCGTGGCATGATGTCAATTGGCATGGCAATTCCAGTTCTAGGAATGGTTTTAGGCACATTAGTCGCTGTATTTATTAGCTATCGTAAACCAAGAATCTATGCCGATCGTGCGATTACACCAACTACAACAATTGATTTAGATAAACCTCTTCGTGCAACGACTCAAGTTGAAACAGCTGACTTAAAAGCAGATGCAGAAGAGTTAAAGCATGAGGCAGAGCAAGCGCCCGTGATTGCAAAGAAAACGATCTATATGGCATTGCTTGCAATTGGTCTAACACTCGTTGCACAGCTCTATTCAGGTTCAATGATTTTGGGTGGTTTAGTCGGTTTTGCTGTTCTATCTACTGCCGGAATTTTTAAGTGGCAAGAGGCAGATGACGTCTTCGTGCAAGGCATGCGGATGATGGCATTAGTGGGTTTTATCATGATTTCCGCTGCTGGTTTTGCCTCAGTTATGACGCATACGGGCGACATCAACCAGTTAGTCAAAGGCGTAGTAGAGATTATTGGGGATAACCGTGCATTAGCAGCTTTCTTAATGCTTTGTATTGGTTTATTTGTCACGATTGGTATTGGTTCATCCTTCTCTAGTGTTCCTGTATTAGCCGTTATTTATGTACCTTTATGTGTACAGTTCGGATTCTCACCTCTAGCGACCATTGCCCTTATTGGGACAGCAGCAGCCTTAGGTGATGCTGGTTCACCAGCCTCTGATTCAACGTTAGGACCAACGGCTGGTTTGGGTGTAGATGGGCAACATGATCATATTTGGGATACAGTTATTCCTACATTCATTCATTTTAATATCCCGCTATTAATTTTTGGTTGGATCGCAGCAATGGTGTTATAAAATATTGAATAAAAAACCTTCTTAATAATGATTTTTGGATCAACATTAAGAAGGTTTTTTATTAGCTAAATTAAAGGTATATTTAAAATAAATTATATTAAAATACTCAGAATTAGAAAGTATATTAAAATAGTTGGTAATATAAAAATAATCTTGATTAATAAGGTTGGAATAAAAACCAATTAAAATAGTTGGTTAATATATAATTTTATTTAAAACAGTTATTTAAAAATAAATGATAAATTAATTTTATAATGTGTATTGCATGATTTTAAAATACATGTTTATTATAAATATAAATAAGTTTGGAGATATTAAAGTGTTCAAAAAAGTTTTGGTTGTTGCATTAATGGGGATGTCTTCTTTTACTTTTGCTGGTAACTGGCAAGTTAAATTTGGTGGAAGTGTTATTGCTCCATCAGAAGACACAACAACTCCTTTGGGTGTGGTAAAGGCAGATCATGAATATGCTTTTACGCCATCAATTGAATATTTTTTTGGGCAGTCTCCATTTTCAGCAGAATTGTTATTAGCAGCACCTGTTAATCATGATGTTTTGTTGGATGGAAATAAAGTAGCGCGTATTAAACAGTTACCTCCAACGATTACAGCAAAATATCATTTTAAAAACTCAACTCGTTTCACACCATATATTGGTGTTGGTGCGACAGCATTTATCCCTTGGGATGAACAAGGAGTAGCAGTAAAAGTTAAAGAAGACTTTGGTGTGGCAGGACAAGTTGGTTTTAATTTCCAACCTGCGGATGCTAAAAACTGGGGTGTATTTGTAGATGTTCGTTACATGGATATTAGTCCTGAAGTAACAATTGATCCATCAGTTGCTAACTATAAATTTGATTTAGATATTAATCCGTTTGTTTACACTTTAGGTTATAGCTATAAATTTTAAGCATAATAATAAATAGAACAATATAATAATAAACCTAGACTCAGGCACCTCACATATAATTTATGTGAGGTTTTTTTATGAGTTTTATTTGCATTAAAAAAGCATAAAACAGACAGTTTTCTACACACCTTATGCATATTTTTTTCTAAACTAATTTTTATTCATTACAAACATGGGAATAAAATCATGAATAACAAATTAGCGATTTGCTTAGCGCTTTTTAGTGGTATTGCTTTTACACAGAATTTACAAGCAGCAAGTTTTTCTTGTAATGCCGCAAAAACGAAAACGGAAAAAAGTATTTGTAAAAATCTTTCCTTAAATGATGCAGATGTGAAAATGGCAACAACCTATCAAATTGTTTTGCACGCATTGCCGATGGGTGGGCGTGATAGTCAGAAAGATGCTCAGCAGCAATGGTTGAAACAAAGAAATGCCTGCGGTGCTAGCGTAAGTTGTATTTCTAAGGTCTATCAACAACGCCAAAAACAGTTAGATACGATATTGCAAGATAGAGTATTAAGTCATGGACCGTTCTAATTAGAAAAATTTTTTAATATTCAGGATTGAAAAATTCTAGAAGTCCTCCATTCATAAAGCATTCGAAAACAAACAGACTTCAAAATTTAAGGAGTGATTTATGAGTGAACAAGCATCACAAAATTATAGTTTCCAAGCGGAAGTTGCACAGCTTTTACATTTAGTGACGCATTCTCTCTATTCTAACCCTGAGATTTTCTTACGCGAGCTGATCTCTAATGCATCGGATGCATGTGATAAGTTGCGCTTTGAAGGAATTAATCATCCTGAATATTATGAAAATGATCCAGATTTACATGTACGGGTTATTTTAAATAAAGACGACAAAACTTTAACGATTTCTGATAACGGTATTGGTTTAAGTCAACAAGAAGCAATTGATAACTTGGGTACGATTGCGAAATCGGGCACTAAAGATTTTATGTCGAAATTGACTGGTGATCAAAAAGCAGATGCTCAGTTGATTGGTCAATTTGGTGTTGGTTTTTACTCAGGTTTTATTGTTGCCGATAAAATTACAGTGGAATCTCGCCGTGCAGGTGTAGAGGCATCTGAAGGGGTTCGTTGGATTAGTGGTGGTACAGGCGAGTTTGAAGTTCAGCAAATTGATAAGGCTTCACGTGGTACCGACATTATTCTTCACTTGCGTGATGATGCGCTTGATTATTTAGAATCTTATAAAGTTAAGCAGATTATTAATAAATATTCTGACCACATTAGCTTGCCAATTGAAATGCAAAAAGAAGTTTGGCAAGAGGAAGAGGCGGCTGAAGGCGAAGAGTCTAAAGGCGGTCAAATGGTCAAAACTGGCGAGTGGGAAGCGATTAACTCGGCAAGTGCTTTATGGACACGTAACAAGAGCGAAGTAACTGAAGAGCAGTACGTTGAGTTCTATAAAAACTTAACACATGACTTTGAGGCTCCGCTTGCCTGGGCACATAACCGTGTAGAAGGCAGTACCGAATATACGCAGCTACTCTATATTCCAAGTAAAGCTCCACATGATATTTTCACACGTGAAGCAAAAGCAGGAATTAAGTTATATGTAAAACGTGTGTTCATTATGGATGATGCGGATAATTTAATTCCAAACTATCTGCGCTTTGTGCAAGGTGTTGTAGATAGTGCTGATTTGCCACTGAATGTAAGCCGTGAACTGTTGCAAGAAAGCCGTGATGTCAAAACAATTCGTGAAGGTAACGCACGCCGCATATTAACCATGCTCGATGGCTTGGCTAAGTCAGAAGATGAAAAAGACCAAGAAAAATTCAAGACGTTCTACACTGAATTTGGTTCAGTGCTAAAAGAAGGCTTGGGCGAAGACTTTGGAAACCGCGAACGTATTTTAAAATTATTACGTTATGCAACTTCAACAAATGATGATGTAACAACTTCTTTTGCTGACTATAAAGCACGTATGAAAGAAGGCCAAAAAGCCATCTATTATGTGACTGCTGACAGTTTAGCTGCAGCGAAAAACTCACCACAGCTTGAGTTGTTCAAGAAAAAAGGCATTGAAGTATTATTAATGGCAGAGCGTGTTGACGAATGGGCAATGAATTTTGTTCAAGAGTTTGACGGTACGCCATTAAAGAATGTGTCTAAAGGTGCGGTTGATTTAGGTGATTTGCAAGATGCAGAAGAGAAAAAGGCACTTGAGCAAGCAGCTGAACAGTTCAAACCTGTAGTTGATAAACTAAGTGACTCATTGAAAGCTAAAACTAAAGAAGTACGTGTAACTACGCGTCTAGTTGATTCTCCTGCATGTTTAGTAACAAGCGAAGGTGAGTTATCACCTCAACTTATCCGAATGCTAAAACAAGCAGGACAAGAAGTACCTGAAATCAAACCAATCTTAGAAATTAACCCTGAGCATCCTTTAGTGAAAAAACTTGAAGGTTCAGAGCAGTTTGATGACTTAGCCAACGTAATTTTTGATCAGGCTGTTATTGCGGAAGGTGGTTTACCAGAAGATCCAGCAGCTTATGTGAAGCGTATTAATAGCTTATTGCTGAAATAATTTAGCGAAAAAAAGCCCCTGAATCTTCAGGGGCTTTTTTGTGGATAAAGAAAGAGTTATCCACAATTTGGTGATTTCTGACTAAAAATTAGCTTCTAGATTCATTTGAACACTGAGTTGATGTTTAGGATCATCATTAATATGATTAAAGAAATTAAGGTCATTTTGCATAAAAAGCCAATCTCGCCATACAGGTTGGCGCCATGAAATATAGGGTCCCCAACTACTTACGCGAATGTCATTATTGGTATAGACGCCACCACTATAAACACCATAAGTTAGACTATTATCTTTTACAAACTCAAACTGTTGAAAAGTCCAATTGCCCCAGTTGTAATTCTCATTTTCACTCTTGTTCACATTAAATTTATTAGCGAAAAGCGTATTGTCTTGCATCTTTTGTGTCAGGTTTAGCGTCGTTTCAGTGTAGTTTCGACTGGTAGAGCCATAGCGGAATAGTTGTTCTGTATCTAAGCTCATATTATGTCTCAAATTCCATTTTTTCTTTGCTAGAAATTGTACATAGACATCATTTTCAGAGTTTGAACCTAAATCAAGATTATTTTCAAAAGGCATCCATGTCGAAATAGTATCCCAACCTGCACTCAGTGGATTACTCACTGCAATATGAGGTGATGAAGCCTTCTTTTTTTTCTTACCTAAAGATTTATAAGTATGTTCGGGCTGGGTTGCACGCTTCCATAACGTATCATTTCCAAACACTGCCATCAGATCCTGAATAAGTGTGGCATCTGTTGAATCATTATCTGTTTCTACCTCACAAGTTAAATGCGAAAAGGGTCGATACTGTCTTTTGGTTTTGACAAGTAGAGTAGAAGAATGGGGAGAGCGCCTTGTAGAGCGTTGGTGTTTTACAGAGGTAGAGAAAAACTGCGTATGAGGGATTAAAACCAGCATACCTAAACTATAAATACAAAGTAAGGCAGTAGATTTATATTCGAATGAGCAAGAAGAGAATTGATTCATTTTACTGAAGATCAGGAATCAAAAGTTAGCTCAACATTGTAAAAGAAAAAGCTTAAATTTTTATTTAAATTTTTTATGATTCACCACCTTGAAGAAGGTCTTCAAGGTGGTTTTTAGGAATTAGAAAAGTGCTTCTAAACGCAAGAAAGTACTTACATAATGATTGCGGTCTTCACGGTGGTCATTGAAGTAATTGACGTCACCTTGCACAAAGAACCATTCACGTAATACAGGTTGGCGCCATGATACAAATGGTCCCCAACTGTTTAAACGTAAGTCATTATTGTTGTAGTAACCTCCTGTGTAGATACCATAGTTAAAGCGGTTGTTTGCAAAGAAACTATGTTCGCGGAAAAGTCGGTTTTCCCAAGTTAAATCATCATCTTGATCATCGGCGTAAGTTAAGCTGAACTGATTTGATAAAATCGGTTGATTCGGACGAGCATGAGTGAGTTCAAGGTTGGTACGTAAATAATTTTCGCTATGGATTCCATATCGATAAATTTCTTCTGCATAAAACTTAAAATCATTACGCAGTTGCCAATTTCTAGATGCTTTTAAACGGGCATAAACATCGTCTCCTGAGCGTATACCTAAGTCAGCATCGGTTTCAAAAGGTAGTTTTTTTGAGAAATTTGACCAACGTAACGCAATTGAACTATTGTCATCACGTGTGCGTTTAGCATCGATTTTTTTGTTTGAATCTTGATTTGGGTTCTGGTTGATATTGGCGATATTATTATTAAATTCATTATCTAAAGAGTCATCACCAAAGACTAAGCTTAAACGCTTCTCTAGTGTAGGAAGTTTGATCTTACCGCGAATTCTGGGCTTAATTTCAAAGTTATCATATTCATTCCAATAGTTGTCCACCATTACGCGAATGGTTGCTGTAGCAGGTTTCTGTGGATCGACTTCACCAAACCAGTTATCAATTTTTTCAGAAGTACGATCGGCCCAATTACGAATTTTCTTTTGCTTACGGTCAACCCAAGTTTGATCTTCTGTCTGTTCGGTAGGTGGAACAATGGGTTGATTAGACTGCTCTGGAAAAATAGTTGGCGTCGTGTCTATCCAACGCGGAATTTGATCTAACAGATTCTCATCTGTTGAACCTTCGGTTTGTACTCCAGATGATGTACCTCCTCCTACTTGCTGGTTTGAAGAAGAGGTGGCCTCTGCATGAGTGATGCACACTGAACCAAATCCAAGAGTTAAAAGTGCAAAAAGCTGCCGATAAGGCATGACGTGAAATGTTTTCATATCTATCTTTATGTTTTGTTGTTGTTTCCACTTTTGTTGATTTTTCTAATAAAATCAAGAGGACGACACAAAAGTTAAGTAAATTTAACTTTTTTTACATATTTGAAATAAATTAAAAAGTTTAAGCTAGTAGCGATTATTTTTAAGCAAAAAAATCCCCCAATTAAGGGGGATGATAGATCAAGGAAATTTCAAATTCCGATCATTAAACACATAAAAAACAGAACATTACAGCGCGAATATTCTAAGCGGCAATGATAAACTGATTTTAAACAATTAGATAGTTCTTTTTTTAGAACGCTCTATTGCTAAAATGGTGATAAAACATACGATTTAATCACATTTTCAACTGTGTTGATTTATTTCTGTGGAATATCACATGATTCATCATTACAAACAGCTGCATCATCCTGCTCAACCTCTTCAGCATTTGCTTTGAGCTGTGCTTGCTCTAAGACTTTTAAAAAGACTTCACGTGGCTGAGCACCTGCGAGTGCAATTCTTTGATCAAATACAAAAAATGGCACGCCAGTAACATTTAACTGTTCTTGAGCAATCTTTTCGTCATGACGAACAAAGTCAGATAGTTCATTTGTATCTAATACAAATTCAACTTCGGCATTATCAAGGCCAATACGAGAAGCAATTTCTTCTACAACTTCACGCTCACCAATTGCCAGACCTTCGGTCATATAAGCGTGGAAAAAAGCTTCTTTAGCTTGGTTTCCTAGGCCTTTGCTTTGAGCAAGGTGAATAATGCGGTGTGCATTAAAACTATTACCCGAATTCGCCTTTTGCCATTGGAAATCAATACCTTCAGAGGCAGCCATGGCCGCAATATTGCGTTCCATTTCTTCCATCTCTTCATAAGTACGGCCATATTTTTTAGCCAAACGTTCAGTATTTGATGTGTCATGTTTTGCTGGCGCATCAGGATCTAATTCAAAACTATGCCAGTGAATTTCAAGCTCAATACCTGCTTCTGCAGCTACATGCTCAAGGCGTTTTTTGCCGATATAACAGAAAGGGCAAACTACATCAGACCAGACATCAACACGCATGGGAGAATCTCATAAACTTTAATTACCCATCATAATAGGGATGATGCACAAGGATTTAAAGCTTTGAATAGCGAATAGAGTGTTGCGTATTGTGAAATAAATGGCATATAAAGAAGATACAAGCTCTATTTCATAACTATAAAGAGCAAAACTATAAGAAGGGAAATAGGAGGTGTGTATGCGCCGAGTTTTGATTGCAATTGCAAGTCTGGTTGTTATCACGAGTATTATTTTTTTCAGCTATCAACATATTAAACAGCAACAGGCCAAAGACAGCAGTCAAATGTTTGATGTGGTCATGACTGAAAAAATGAACCAGCTTTATGAACAAGCACAAGACTGGTCTAAACCCGTACAGCTTGATATTCACGATAAACGGTTGGCAGGTCACTATAAGCAAATTTCAGAGTTTCTTTTAAGCTACTGGGTTCAAAACGTAAATGCACGTAATGAATATTTAAGAAAACTAAAAGCAGCAAAATGGGATACCTTTTTAAATGTTGATCGTTTAGACCTCGATAAAAAACAAAAATATGCCGAAACAGAAAAGATGTTAGCTGATGTCCGTACAGCTTCAGATCAGTATCAAGCTGAATATGAAAAAATCCATAAAACCTTTTTAGCCAAAATTCAGGAACTATCTGTTGATGCAGATATGAGACAACTTCTTGAAATGAAACTGGGAACTCAGAAAAATGTTGATCAAGACCATACGATTTTTATGATTGAGCTGCAAATTTTAGATGACGCAGAAGAAATGTTTAAACTTCTAAAAAATTATTCATGGCAGAAGAAAGACCATATGATTCTTTTTCATGAGAATGCCCAAGTGAAAAAATTTAATGAGCTTTACCAAGATGTTTTAAAACTGAATGCCAAGATAGATAAAATCAAGAAAAATAATACTAAGGTTCTGGATGAGGAACTCTAGTTAAGTCAAGCAATGATTCAACTGATAAATCATTGCTTTTATTTAAGAAAGAGTATGTTAGTCAAAAATCTTGTTTGCAGCCTGAAAAGGTAAGCTCACTACGTCTATGGCCACGGCAAATGGTAATAACACCAACTTTTCCAAAGGATTCATCCCATATTTCGATTTGTACTTTTCTTCTTTATCGGTGTAAATCGTAACTTGGTAAGGTTTACTTAACGCTTGTAATGAGCTGAGATTGTTTGCTACTGGGTAAACCACACCTGCCAGTTTAATATCAAAACAGAAGCGTTGTGCCTGCATATGTTGATCACTTGAGGTTGAACACTCTTTTGCGCCATTTTCAATAAAAAACTCTAGGTCTTTTTTGCTTAAATCTTCTCTTAGTTTCACATAGGAAAGCGGCAATGTGCCGGAGAAATGTCCATCATTCTTTTCAGAATAGAAATTAAGATCTCGGGTGATTTGAATATTTTTAGGATTAAGCTTGCTAATCAAGCTCACAAACTGAGTACCACCTTGAGTCAGGATATAACTGTTCTTTTGCCCTGCAATCACAATGCTATCTTTCGGTAAATTCGCAATTGCTTGTGCGGGACGGCCAAAGGCAACCACATTATCTTCAACCAAGTTAACTTTGGTGGTACGTGTATAGGTTTTATTATCTTTATTGATTAGGGTTTTAGTTGCACAGCCTGTTAAAGCTAAAGTCGTTAGTGCAACTGAAAAAGACGTTGTTAATATTCGATTCATACTATTGTTCCTAAGTTGTTGTTTTCACTGTACCATGATCTAAAAAGGATTTTAATAAATGATGTGAGCGCTGTAGTTTGTTTAACTGCTCAGCTACATGCATAAGTTCTGTTTGTAGCTTTTCTTGAACAATAGGGCAGAGCGTAAATACTCTTTCATCTAAATCAAAACATGGCAATAAAACCTGAATGTCTTTTAGGGTCATACCAGCATCGTTTAATATTTTAATTTTATTAATATTTTCAATATCTTTTTGTGTATAACTTCGATAGTTATTACTTGCGCGATGGGGATGTATAAGCCCTAAACTTTCATAATAACGCAGCATACGCGGACTGACTTTTGTAAGCTCGGCGACTTTAGCTAGGTTCATAAAATAGGGGTTGACCTTAACAGTAGTGTCATAGTTTAGCATGTTTTATACTTCAAAATGGTACTTGTTCCATGGTCAGAAAACTCATTCTATTGGTGTTATTTGGATTAATACCATTTGTTGCCAATGCCAAAATACTTGAACTTCGGGAGAAGAACATGCGTCAAATATTTGTGCTTCATGGTTACTCTGCTTCTATAAATGATCACTGGTTTTTAGACTTAAAACATCAAATAGAAGATAAAAATACGACTGTTACTTTAATTCCATTTCCAGATTCGGAACATCCAGATGTAGATGCCTGGCAAAAGGTTTTAGATCAACAGATCCCTACGGTGAATGAAAATACCTATTTTGTTGCACACAGTTTAGGGGTGATTACATTACTGCACTTTTTGCAACGTCATGATTATCAAAATATTGGTGGAATGATTTTAGTATCTGGGTTTTCTGGGCCACTTGCAGACATTTCTCCACTCGATGCTTATATAACAAAAAGCAAAGTCGACACCAATTACTTTAAAGGCATAAAGAAAAAGCTGGTGTATTTGTCTGATAATGATGATTTGGTTCCACCAAAACTGACCATTCAATTGGCTAAGGATATTGATGCGCCGTACATTACAGTACCTAATGGTGGACACTTTTTAGGAAGGGAAGGTTATACGACATTTCCTCAGTTAGTTAATTCTTTAAAAGAGATGTTGGAGAGCGAATAAAATTTATAAGATAAATCTCACTCAATAAACTAGACACTTTTGCTTAATTTATTGAGTGCTTTATAGAGATTGCGGTTTTTTAATAAATAAAAGAACCTTACTATTACATTAAAAATTTTAATTATATTTACCGTTTATCTGAGCCTTACTGAATCAAGATGCTGTTTGTTGTAGCCTGTTTATAGAAACCTTTATTTGAATCTTCATCTTTTAACTGAAATTGGATGAGTGATTGTGGGAGCAAGTTATGAACTTTTTAAAACAATCAGCTTTGATCGCTGCATTTGCTTTTATGGGTTTACCGACTGTTCAGGCAGAAGAAGTGGCTACTTTACCAACAATTCGCGTTATGGCTGAATCTGAGCTGCGTGAAGAGGTAGGGTTTGTACCGTTTCAAGAAGATAAGAATGTACGTCAAGCGCTACAACACCATGAATATAAAATCCATAATAATATACAGAATGCTTTAGTCCCTGAAGGCATGACTACAGTAGATTATCAACCAGTTATGGCACAACCTGATTTGTCTCAATTTTCTCCGTTCTTACAACAATATATTTTGGCTGTAGCGGGTGGAATACAGTCTTCTGATCCAACCAACGGTATTTTTGAAATGTTAAAACCGCTGAACATAAACCGAAGTAATGTTGGTGGTTATCGTGATGGAACGATGAAAGTAAATATTAATGACCTCATAAATTTACAGCAGCAAATTCAAGATGGTTTAAAAGGCCGATAAAATAAAAATCCCCGCATTGAGCGGGGATTTCTTATCTTGGTGTTAATTAAACACGTTCGATAATCGTTGCAATACCTTGACCAAGACCGATACACATTGTCGCAAGACCGATTTGAGTATCTTGTTGTTCCATTACGTTCAACAATGTTGTTGTGATACGTGCACCAGAACAGCCTAGTGGGTGACCCAAAGCAATCGCACCACCATTTAAGTTAATGATGTCTTGCTTGTCATAAACGCCTAAGCCTTTCATTACTGATAAGCCCTGAGCAGCAAATGCTTCGTTTAATTCGATAGTTTGAATATCAGCCATCGTTAAACCAGCACGTTTAAGCGCTTTTTGAGTTGCTGGAACTGGACCGTAACCCATGATTGCTGCGTCACAACCTGCAACTGCCATAGAACGAATCACAGCGCGTGGTTTTAAACCTAATGCTTGAGCACGCTCAGCAGACATAAGTAACATTGCAGAAGCACCGTCAGACAAAGCTGAAGATGTAGCAGCAGTTACCGTACCGCCTTTTGGATCGAATACAGGACGTAGTGCTTTGAATGATTCAAGATTTGCATCTGGACGAATTACTTCGTCGATGTCACAAAGGATTTTAAAGCCATTTGCATCGTGACCTTCAACACCAACGATTTCGTTTTTGAAACGACCTTCTTGTGTTGCAGCCCAAGCACGGCGGTGAGATTCAACACCAAATGCATCTTGCTCTTCACGGCTAATGCCGTTCATGCGACCTAACATTTCAGCAGTTAAGCCCATCATGTTAGATGCTTTTGCATAGTGTTTAGATGCTTCTGGGTTTAGATCGATGCCATGCATCATACCTACGTGGCCCATGTGCTCTACACCACCAATAATGAAGATATCACCTTGGTTAGTTGCAATCTGTGCAGCAGCAGTATGAAGTGCTTGCATAGAAGAACCACAAAGACGGTTAACAGTTTGACCTGCTACAGTTTTTGGTAAGTCAGCCAATAAGCCGATGTTACGACCAATGTTCATACCTTGTTCTAAAGTCTGGTTTACACAGCCCCAGATCAGGTCTTCAACTTCATTGGTGTCAAATTGGTTACGAGCAACGAGTGCACGAACCAACTCAGCAGATAAGCTGTCAGCACGTACATTGCGGAACATACCGTTTTTGGTTTTACCCATTGCAGAACGTACGCCATCAACGATGACAACGTCACGTGGATTTAAAGTAGCCATTCACGTTGCTCCTTAACCGTAGAATTTTTTGTTGTTAGCAGCCATGTCACGCAACATTTGTGGCGCTTCATAAGCCTTACCTAAGTGTGCATATTTGTCGCAAAGCGCAACATATTCAGCAACACCTGTCTGGTCGATATAACGACATGGACCACCACGGAATGGAGGGAAACCTACACCCATAATCATTGCCATGTCTGCTTCAGCAGCAGTTGCAACGATGTTGTCTTCTAAGCAACGAACTGTTTCGTTGCAGAAAGCAAGCATCATGCGGTCAATGATTTCTTGGTTATCAAACTCGCGTTTTTCACCCGTTACGAAAGGAGCAATGATTTCATACGCTGTTGGATCAACAGTTTTTGCTTTCTTGCCTTTCTTATCGAGTTCGTATTTGTAGAAACCAACGTCATTCTTTTGACCAAGACGTTTAGCTTCGTACATTGCTTGGATTGAACCTTTGTAGTCTGGCTTCATACGGTCTGGGAAACCTTCAGCCATGACTTCTGCACCATGTACACCCGTGTCGATACCAACAACGTCGATGAGGTAAGCAGGACCCATTGGCCAGCCAAACTTAGACATTACATTGTCAACTTGCTGGAAGTCTGCACCATCTTTTACAAGAAGGTCGAATGCACCAAAGTAAGGGAACAACACACGGTTAACCAAGAACCCTGGGCAGTCATTTACAACGATTGGTGTTTTACCCATTTTTTGAGCAAGAACGACAGTGGTTGCAATCGCTTCTTCAGAAGTCTTTTCACCACGAATCACTTCTACCAATGGCATCATGTGAACTGGATTGAAGAAGTGCATACCTACGAAGTTTTCAGGGCGTTGTAATGCTTTCGCTAAACGCGTAATTGAAATTGTAGATGTGTTAGACGCAATGATCGTGTTTTCACGAACATGCTTTTCAGTATCTGCAAGAACGATTTCTTTAACTTTTGGATTTTCTGTAACTGCTTCGATCACGATGTCGACTTCTTTAAACTCATCGTAGCTTAAAGTAGGACGGATACGTGCAAGCGTTTCACCCATTTGCGCAGGTTTCATTTTCTTACGTTCAACTTGTTTAGTTAACAAGCTGTTTGCTTCTGACATACCTAGTGCAAGTTGTGGGTTACCAATATCTTTCATGATAATTGGCGTGCCTTTGCTTGCTGCTTGATAAGCAATACCACCACCCATGATACCAGCGCCAAGTACAGCTGCTTGGTTTACAGGGTGAGCACCTTTTTCATGTTTCTTAGCAGTTTTCTTAACTACTTGGTCATTGAGGAATAAACCAATCAATGCACCAGCTTGTGGAGTAATCGCAGCTTTTGCAAAACCTTCAGCTTCAGCTTTTAATGCTTCGTCACGCGCAAGGCTTGCACCTGCTTGTAATGAATCAAGTAATAATTTTGGAGCAGGGTATTGAGCAGGGTTCGCTTTAGCAAGTACAGCACCTTTTGCTGTGTTGAACGCCATCATTTGTTCAAGTGGGTTCAATTTTACAGCATCAAGTTTTTCTTGACGTTTTGCTTTCCAGTTCAAACGACCAGAAATTGCTTGCTTAACTAAGTCAGTTGCAGCTTCAAGTAATTTATCAGCAGCTACAACCGCATCTACAGCACCATCTTTTAGTGCAGCAGCCGGTTTTTTAGGAGCGGCCATTGCCATCCATTCAACAGCGTTATCGATACCGATAACACGGCTTAAACGTACGCTACCGCCGAAACCTGGGTAGATACCAAGTTTAATTTCTGGTAAGCCAACCTGGGCAGCTTCTGACATCACACGATAGTCACACACTAAACACATTTCAAAGCCGCCACCTAACGCCATACCGTTAATAGCAACAACTTTTGGAATTTCTAAATCTTCAAAGCTATTGAAGATTTCGTGAACAGGCATAAGCCAGTCAACAATCGCTTTTTCGCCTTGAGCGAAGTTTTCACCAAACTCGGTAATGTCTGCCCCAACAATAAATGTTGATTTGCCAGAGGTAACAACTAAGCCTTTAATATCATTATTTGCTTTTACCGCAGCAATAGCAGCTTGGAAATCTTCAATTGTTGCACGGTTAAATTTATTGACCGACTCACCTTGTAAGTCAAAGCGGAATTCTGCAATTCCGTCCGAAAGCATTTGGACGGTAATGGCATTGCCAGCGTGGATCATGCCTGATCTCCTTGGTTTTGGAGGACTTCTAAGTTGATGTTATGAAGCGTGTGCACAGCTTTGGTACACATTTATGCTTCGCTAATCTTACGATAACTATATCTAAAAAAAACCTGACAAGTTGTATCAAGCCGTGACGCAAGGGTCATCAATTTTTTTATTTAATTCATCTCTATTAAATGCATAAAAGAAATCATAAAGATAGCTTCTAAACAAAGGCTTTTGTTTTGCTTTAAATTTTTCTTTATGAAATATTGGGATGATCAAGCTTTTATATAAAAATCATGAAAACTCAAAAGTTAATTTTTTGTCAAAAAAGTCAATTGTTCAAGTTGTAGCTTAAAAGAGTTAATCGAAATAACAACAAATTTTAACTTCTTAAAGTGGTGGAAAAATATTGTATGTTCTTTTATTTTTCATAAAAAATGGGTCTATCATTTGACTTAATTTTTTTCGATTGGCTTTTTATAAGTCAATTTTGTTAAAATTTGCGCCAATTAAATAAACTTCCGGTTTCTATTACCTTGAGTATAAGGTGAAGTTACCCCCTAATCTTTTGAAAGAGTAGCAATATGATTAAGTGGATCATATTAGCGATTTTTGTGATATCGGCATTGTATATCCAATATCGCGGCAAAGTGCGTCACTCGTTTTATCGTCAATTTTTTGACCATTCAACCTTGCTCGCACCGATTAACTTTTTAATGTACATCTTTTCAAAGGTACCGAATCAGCCTTATATCGACACTCAACACTTTAAAGATTTAAAAGTGTTGGATGAAAATTGGGAAATGATTCGAGATGAAGCGAAAGCTTTATATGACCAAGGTGGAATTAAAGCTTCGAGTACCTATAATGACTTAGGTTTTAATTCGTTCTTTAAAACAGGCTGGAAACGTTTTTACCTCAAATGGTATGAGTCGAGCCATCCGTCTGCTGCTGAGCTTTGCCCGAAAACCACAGCTCTTCTTAAAACATTACCGACAATTAAAGCAGCAATGTTTACTGAACTTGCACCTGATAGTCGTTTGGTTAGACACCGTGACCCATATGCAGGGTCACTGCGTTATCACTTAGGTTTAATTACACCAAATGATGACCGTTGTTTTATTGATGTCGACGGTGAAAGATACTCTTGGCGTGATGGTCAAAGCGTTGTGTTTGATGAAACTTATATTCACTATGCTGAAAATAAGACCGATCAAAACCGTATCATTTTCTTTGCAGATGTTGAGCGTCCATTGAAAGTGAAATGGATGGCGCGTTTCAATCATTGGTTTGGCCGTAATGTCATGACTGCTGCGAGCTCACCAAATGAAACAGGTGACCAAACAGGTGGTTTAAATAAAGCATTTGGTTATATTTATCAAATTCGTATTAAAGCCAAAGCATTAAAAGCTAAAAACCGTAAGTTATATTACTTCTTGAAATGGTTCCTCATGCTTGGGATTTTTTTCCTGATTTTTGTTCGACCTTACGTATTTTAATTAAAGCGCCCGAAATAAAGATTTTGCATGATTGAACTAAACTACATCTTCAGATGTAGTTTTTTTATGGATGTTGCTTTCTAGGCCTCTGTGTCACAACAGACTTTAATCTTTTGCGCTGATTTTTAAAGTAAGAAACCATTGCAACACAGAGATAAAGGAGCTAAGCCAAACGCTTAGCCCAGACTACTTTTGTCACACCGTTGCATGACGCTGAAAAAAGTAGGGGCAAAGTCCTGTGGGAGAACAGGACTTTGCAAACTGACATGTTCTAGGCGCTGCATGAGCTTAGGCGAGTAAACTTGTTCAAGTCGCTGGTAAATACAGTCACAACTGGACTTGCTATGCCCACCCGACAGGCAAATTTTTTCAAACTCCTGCTGGGTGTGTAAGTTACAGCCCGAAATATCCAAGCCTACTAGAATGAAACTTAAAGCCAAAAGAGGTTTATAAATTGTCATATTATTCTCATGATTATTTATGTCTTTAACTAAAATAAAAATATAATGACTTTGAGTTTTAAAATAATTTTTAGGTAATAATTAATCCTCCTGTAAAGTCAGGAAAATAAAATAACTTAAATTTTAAAATAAAATACTTTATAAAATTAAAAAATTAGGCAATAGAAAACCTAAACTTTAAATAAATAAAATGATTAAACTAGAGAGGGAATGAGTTTAAAAAATGTCATGGTCAACTCCTTAGAATTTATGGAGCTCTACCACCAAGTCACCGTCAATTGATTATGGTGGTAGAACGAAAGGGGGTTAGCAGACTGGACTCGTAGAAACCAGCACGCGCGGGGCGTCCCCCATCCGTCCTACCGTAAAGATGGGGACGCAAGGGTCTAACGACTTATAGTAGAACTATAATCCGCCACGAGTTACGGTCTGCTAAAACCGTCTGGCAATGTAGGCCAGCAATGAGATAATAATAGTTAAAATGAAAAGCGTCAATTATTAAAAATGATTTTATTTAATATAAATATAGTTTGTTTTTATTATTAATGTTTTGATGGGTTTTATATAATATTTAGAAATTCTAATTAATCTTAAATATAATAAAAATAACAGAGATATTTTTTCTATTTGTTATAATCCCGCTACTTCATGATAATAATAGGCTTAAAATGACAACGCCATATATAACGATAGGCTGCCCGACTACTGGTGGGGGGCAAGTAATTTCAGGGAACAGCAGGTTCCTCGTTGACGGTATTGCAATTTCTTGTGTTGGCGATAAAGCAACATGTCCAACTCATAAAGTTACGGCAACGATCGTATCTGGCGATCCACGCATGAATATTTTAGGCAAACTGGCAGCACGTGCCGGAGATAGTTTGTCTTGCGGTTGTAAGCTTTTACCAAAGCAAAGTTTAGTTGTTCAAGACAATGGGGGTGGCACAGGATCTACACCGCCCCCGACTAATAGTTTCCAACCTAGTCAAATAAAAGAATTCGGACAAAAGTTTTTGGTTGTCGATGAGTCAACTTCAGAACCATTAGTTCATGTTCATTATGAAATTCATAAAGAAGGAAGTTTATTTTCAAAAGGAGTGACCGATGAGCAAGGGTATACTCAATTTATATCTGGTAATGAAAATGAAGAAATCGAATTAAAAATTATAGTAGAGGATAAAGATCATGAACACTGTTGTAAGCCTTAGAGCTAAATTACAGGGTAAAGATTTCGTTGAGAAAAATCCAACAACTGTAACTGTCAATACACGCAGAAAATTGACAAGCGGAGAAATTACTCTTGCTAAGACCATGTTTAAAGAAGCAATAGACTATACCAAAGTTGAAATTATTCGTGGAGGTTTATTTTCAATTCCTACCATGAGCAAAAATGCAATGACCCCATTTGGTAGTATTCATTTACCAAATGAAGATTATGATAATGTCAAAGACTTCTCACAAGATCGAAAAGCCACGAATAAAATGTGGTTTATTCACGAAATGGCCCATGTTTGGCAGTATCAATTAGGATTAAATACAGCACTTCGAGGACTCGAAATAGGTGCAAGAGGTGGTTACAGTGATGCTAAAGCTTATGATTATGATCTAGCTCATGATGATCAAGGTAAACAATTTAATCAGTTTAATTTTGAACAACAAGCAGAGCTTATTAGTCATTACTTTGATGCGTATTATTTATCTGTTCAAGGGCATAACTACCCCGTCTTACACAATAAAAATGTTATGCAAAAACCTGCTTTAAAAAATGTTTTGAGTGAATTTCTGGTTAATCCATCTGATAAGAAATTGCTATCACAGAACTATGGAAGTATCTATTACAATCATAAGCCTAAAAGAGATTGATGATGAATAAATATGTATTATTAATCTTCTTAATGATACCACTTTCTATCTATGCAACCTCAAATCCATATAGGGGGGGGGAAGTAAATATAGAATTAAAGAATGATACGCCATGCTTTTATATTGATGATATGGAACAAAAAGGTGTATTTAGTATTGTTTTATTAAATTTATCAAGAAACAGTAAAGATTATTGGAGTTATGACAGTTCTTTTGACAAGAGTTATCCAACAAAAAACAATTGTGTTGTTCTTAATGAAAAGAACTTTAATGGCTTTAAATCTTTAAAGGAAAATACCCCATACAGTGTAACGTTGGGAGGAGTAAAAACAGCTTATAACAGGGATTTTTGTATTACAAGGAGATCAAAAAAACTTGTGATACAAGATTTAAGAGCAACACAGTGTGTAGATAGAAAACCTAGTTTTTGGGATAATTTTAAAAAATTATTTCTATAAACAAGCAAGGCCCTGATCAATCAGGGCTTTTTTTATTGTGATCATTTAAATACTTTAGATTTATTTTTACACATTTAAAAAGATGATTATTAGCGTAGGTAGTATTTTATTTAAAATTTTAGGTGAATTTTATATTAATTATTGGGATGATAATGGGGTTGGTAAATATATACCTTTATTGTACTTAATAAATTTAAAAATTCGCGTGGAAAATAAATGAATACGGTGATGAAACAAGCTTTAGTAATAACTACTTTCAGTGTAGCAGTAGTATTGACTGGGTGTGGTAAATCTAAGCCAGAGCCAAAATCAAAAACAGACAAAGTTGAGACAATTTCAGATTGGAGCTGTACGCACCCTGACAATTTAAATCAGATTCAAACTTCATTGAAGAAAGAGTATCTAAAACAAATCGAACGTAGTTTAAGACAAAGTGAATATCAGGTTGATGCAGATATCCTTAATAAAATTAATCAAGGTTTGAAGTTTGAAATTAAAAATATTCGCACTTTACCATTAGAAGACGATAGCCAAAAAAATACACAATTAAGTTGTCAAAGCCAATTGGTCATTTCACTGCCGAAAGGTTTACAACAACGGGCGGAAAAGGCATATATTGAAGAACAGCGTCACTCTAATGAAGAATCGGGTACGTTGAATGACCATTTTTCTGATAATGATTCACCTTTGACTCTTGAAAATGACCAATTGAAAGGTGAATTTTTCTATAACATCACGAAAACAGATAAGGAGGGTTTGGTATTTAATTTGCCAAGTCAAAATACTGTGATTGAAGGTGTGGTTTTTGTTGTAACCAAAGCTGTGCAATATGCAGCCTATGTTAAAGAAAATCAGTTGCTTGAAGAAACTATTGAAGAAAATAGACAAATATCTGAAGAAAATAATGAAGAGCAGACGGCTTTAGCTCAGAAAGCCATGGATGTTCGTAAAAAAGAATTGGATAGTGACAAAGCTAAACAAGTGGAACGTTTAAATCAGACTTGGGATAAATTGAGTGCTGAGAAAAAAACTCAATTTAAACAAGATCAATCGGACTGGTTTGAAAAACGTGATGTTGAATGTAAGGTGCTTGCACAGAAAAGTGTTCATGAGATTTCTGAAAAAGATTTAGAAACCTATCAAAAACAATCCGATTATTGGACTGCTGACATGCGTAAGCAAAACCAAGAGATGCAATATACACAGTGCTTTATTCAAAAGACGACAGAGCGTACGGTTTATTTAAATAATTTAAATTAATCTGAAATTCTATGTAGATGCTTGGTCAATCGTGTTGAAACAGATGGGATTGACCAATTACAGGTAAGTATTCTGATTTTATAAGTGAGAGCTTTGATTCACTAGTTAAATGTTATGTGTAATCTATATTTATACAAAGATTAATACGCTCGGACGGGCGTTTTTTTATAAAACAAAAGTAATAAATTGATTGTGTGACCCATTTCACAGTGCTGGAAATTTGTTACAACTATTAAAAGCCAACACATAATTTTGATTCTACAATTGCTCAGTTTTTTCGAAGACTGGTTAGCGGAAGTAGGTTTTACAATGGCTCATGCTCATCACGCAGCTCATGCACATGTTCATCATATTAAATTGAGAAAAGAAGAAAATTCTCAGGGTGACTTAAAAACAAAAGCGATGTTAAACAAAGCTTCTTCGGAGACTAAAAAGCATAACCGATCGACTTCTAAAAGACATAAAGCGGAAGATCAAAATATTAATTTGCATAAGTTCTCAAGTAAGCTTGAAAGTATATCTGCCATGCATAGTAAAGAGAAATGCGCCAAAAATATTCGCATTGCTTTACAAGCAGCAGGAGCAGATGTATCTAAACATCCAGTGGCTGCATCTGACTGGGGACATACGCTTGAGGTGAATGGTTATAAGAAAATCAAGCCAGCATTTAGTCGTCCTCAAGAGGGCGATATCTACATTATTGAACGTACCAGTGGCCACACATATGGTCATATTGCGGGATATACTGGGAATGGCTGGTTCTCAGATTTTCGCCAAAAAACCTATGCGGTGTATAAAGAAAAAGATGTGAAATATAGCTACTATCGCCTCGATTCTTAAGCGAGTACGACATAGTCTGTCGGACCATATCCAGATCTGTTTCCAAATTTGGCTTGTGGCACAGTAAAGCACTTGAAAACTCAGGTTGAAAACATCACATTAGGTATTCAGTATTAAGCCATGTCTGCCGATAGTGAATCAAAACGCTCGTCCCCATATTGAAAAAATTTTAGCCCATATGACCCAACTTCCAGGCGTTTATAAAATGCTAGGGAAAGAGGGCGAATTATTATATGTCGGCAAAGCAAAAAACCTAAAGAATCGGGTATCGAGTTATTTTGTTAAAACGATTGAACATCCTAAAACTCAGGCCTTAGTTGCCAGAATTTATGATATTGAAACTTTAGTCACTCGTTCAGAAACTGAAGCACTACTTCTTGAGCAAAATTTAATTAAACAACATCGCCCGCCTTATAACATCATGCTGCGGGACGATAAGTCATATGTCTATATTTTTGTGTCGGCGGATAAGCCATATCCTCGACTTGCTAGTGGCCGTGGCAAAGGGAAGCATCAAATTGGTAAGTTCTTTGGACCTTATCCAAGTGCTTATAGCGCTCGTGATACTTTACTGGTTTTACAAAAACTTTTTAATGTTCGTCAGTGTGAAAATAGCTACTTTGCACAGCGTAAGCGCCCGTGTTTGCAATATCAGATCAAACGTTGTTCCGCACCTTGTGTAGGTCTGATTTCGCCAGAAGATTATAAAGAAGACATTAATAATAGTATTCGCTTTCTGCAAGGTGATACGAAGGAGCTTAATCAAGAACTCATTGCCAAAATGGAGCAAGCGGCGGCTGAGCTCGAATTTGAAAAAGCTGTTTTTTATCGTGACCGATTATCTTTACTGCGTGAAGTTCAAGCCCAACAGGCCGTTTTTAAGGTCAAGGGTGAGGCGGATATTCTGGCAATTGCATATCAGGCTGGTGTCACATGTGTGCAGATTATGTATGTACGCAATGGGCGAATGTTAGGTGGAAAAAGCTATTTCCCTGACATGCTAGGTGATGATCTTGGTCAAATGCTCAGTGACTTTATGGCTAACTTCTACTTTCAGGTTGCCGATGAGGTACCAAATGAACTTATTGTGAATACTGCATTGCCTGACCGTAAAGAGTTAGAAGAAGGGTTGGCACAGCAGTTTGGCAAAAAAGTTCAGATTAAGAATAATGTTCGAGAAACTCGTGCTGAGTGGCTAGAGTTAGCCGAAATGAATGTTCAACATGCGATTAAAGGGCAGTTGAGTAACCATTTAGAGCTTAATGAACGTTTTCATCAATTAGAGCAAGTGGTGGGAAGACCTGTCGATCGTATTGAATGTTTTGATATTAGTCACACCATGGGTGAAGCTCCAATTGCGTCGTGTGTGGTGTTCGACCAAGGTGGTGCTCGTAAACGTGACTATCGTCAATTTGCCATTCAAGATATTACCGCAGGCGATGATTACGCTGCTATGCGCCAAGCCTTAACACGACGTTATAAAAAAGCCATATTGCCTGATCTATTGTTGATTGATGGCGGTAAAGGTCAACTTCACATGGCCATGGATGTCATGCAAGAGCTTGGGCTTGATGCTTTTATGGTGGGGGTATCTAAAGGTGAAGGGCGTAAACCAGGACTTGAGACCCTACATTTTACAGATGGCACAAAAATTCAATTACCAGAAGACCATAAGGCATTGCACTTGATTCAACAGGTGCGTGATGAAGCCCATCGCTTTGCCATTACCAAGCACCGCGCTAAACGTGATAAACGCCGTAGTACGTCGGTTTTAGAAGCGATTCCGGGGTTGGGACCAAAGCGCCGTCGAGATTTATTAACCCATTTTGGCGGGATTCAAGGCGTGTTAAAAGCATCGGAAAAAGAGCTTACACTTGTACCCGGTTTTGGTGAGATGATGGCCAGAACGATTTATAAAATTCTGCATGAATAAGCCTAGGTTTAACGGTCGAGTGACAAAATAACTCGCCAATTACTTGATGATTGACCATTCACATTCCAATCAAAATGATGAAAGATCATCCTTAATACTACTTTCGTTTTAGGGAAAGGGATGTCTTTGCTGCAATTATTTGAAGAAATAAAACAAAAGGAATGGATTGAAATACCCGTTGGATGGTTACAAGGGCGGACAGTATTTGGCGGTCTTGTTGCAGGATTGCTGATGCAAAAAGCATGCAGCAATATTCAAGATCCCCATAAGAGATTATTAAGTTGTAGTGTTACTTTTGTGGGGCCTGTACAACAGGGGGCTGCTCAATTGACTATTGAAATTTTAAGGGAAGGAAAGTCGGTCACTACACTTGAAACCCGTTTATGGCAAAATGGTGCGGTGCAAACTATTTTGGTTGCAAGCTTTGGCGTACCTCGAACTTCGAGTGTTGAAGTACAGCAAGAACCTATCGTTCCAGTTTATGCACGACCAGAAGAATTACAACCTCTTCCTTTTGCTAAACAAATGCCAGAATGCTATCAACATTTTGATGTATGCTGGGCGGAAGGTCATCATCCTGTTACAGGAAGTCAGTATCCTGACTTTGGAGGATGGTCAAGGTTTTCTCCAGATAAGCATGAAAATCGTCAAATGACATTACCAGATTTAATTGTTTTGATGGATATTTGGCCACCTGGTGTATTGCCGATGTTTAAACAAGTTGCTCCGGCAAGTTCTTTAACTTGGCACATTACCTACGTCCATCCGTTTCGACATCAATTGTGTGACTGGTTTAAATATAAAGTGGTGACTGAATATGCCGGTGAAGGTTATTCCACAGAATATGCCCATCTTTGGGACCAAAATGATCATTTAATTGCAATTTTACGGCAAACTGTTACGGTATTTACCTAAGCAGTCTACTTCCTCGATTCATATATTTCGTATAAAGTGGCTGTTACAGATAGATACAATATTGAAGAATGTATTTTTGTCTGTTACAAGATGCATGAAGACTAAATTGGCGGTGTTTATGACCACAGGGCGAATCCTGAATATCCCAAATATCCTAACTTTGGCGCGTATAGCGCTCATTCCTGTATTTTTGGTGATTGTGTATTGGCCCCCTGCAATGGGTATTGGTGAGCAAGCAGGAAGTATGAGTCGTCATATTATCTTGACTGCTATTTTTGTGTTTGCTGCTATTACCGATTGGTTTGATGGCTATTTGGCACGAACTTTAAACCAGACTTCAGCATTTGGCCGTTTCTTAGATCCAGTTGCAGATAAGCTTATGGTGGCGGCAGCACTGATTGTTTTGGTGCAATGGAATCCGACCATATCAATGGCTTTTGCGGCAATTGTCATTATTTCACGAGAAATTACAGTTTCTGCTTTACGTGAGTGGATGGCAGAACTCGGTGCACGAACCAGTGTGGCTGTATCGACAGTAGGCAAATATAAAACAGCTTTTCAGATGATTGCCATTAGTGTGTTTTTATTCAATTGGCAACCTTTAGAAATGTTAGCTTATGCGTTGTTATATACCGCCGTCATTCTGACTTTATGGTCAATGTTTATTTACCTAAAAGCAGCTTGGCCTTATTTAAAGCAACCTTAGTTTTAGATTGAATGATTAAGCCTTTCTATAATGAAAGGCTTTTTTATTTTCGGAAGTGCAAGAATCGGGTCGTCATAGGGCTTTAGCTACTTTAATGTAAGATATGAATGCTAAGGAGGTGTCACATGCAAATGCTTTCTTCTCGGCAATTTGCTGTAATTGCCACTGTAATTGAATATTTATATGAGCATCTGGATCAGCAACCCAATCTGGACGATGTTGCGAGACATATGGATTTAAGTGCAGGTTATATCCAACGTCAGTTTCAGGAATGGGTAGGTATTAGTCCGAAAAAATTTGTCCAATATATGAGTTTGCAACAGGCTAAATATTATCTGTTACAAAAGCAGAGCTTATTGGAGACCGCTTTAAACACGGGTCTGTCTGGTACTGGCCGTTTACATGATCTGTTTATTCAGCTTGAAGGGATGACTCCGGGTGAATATAAGCAGCAAGGCGAAGGAGTTACACTTAATTATTCGATTGAAACAAGTCCATTTGGTGAGTTGTTGGTTGTAAGCAGTACCAAAGGAATAAGTTCAATTCGTTTTATAGAGTCGAGTGAAAATGTTGAACATGTGATTAAACAATATTTTCCAAAAGCACAATTACAACAGCGCACACCAGTATGGCATCAACAAATTGCACAGTGGTTCGAACAAAATTTTTCAGAACACTTACAGCAGAAACTTCCGCTTAATTTGGCTGGAACCCCATTTCAACTGCAAGTATGGGAAGCGCTACTTACCATTCCAGAAGGTCAATTACGAACCTATCAAGATATTGCTGAGCAAATTGGCAAACCTAAAGCTGTTCGAGCCGTTGCTACAGCAATTGGACAAAACCCGATTGCATATTTGATTCCCTGTCATCGAGTGATCCGCGCAACGGGAATGGTCGGAGAATATCATTGGCAAAAGGGGCGTAAATTGGCATTGTTAGCTTGGGAGATGTCAAAGCAACATGGAGAGACCGTATGACCTTGGATTTATTTTCTCCAGAGCCTTGTGAGAATTTATTACCCTACGATGGTGAAGTTCAGGACTATGGTTGTATTTTAAGCCCTGAAGAAGCTGAACAATATTTTCACTATCTTTACCAGCACCTCGCCTGGAAACATGATGAGGCTAAGCTATATGGCAAGCACTTTATTACAGCTCGAAAAGTTGCATGGTATGGAGATGATTACTATCAATATAAATATTCAGGTGTCGCACGTGATTCTTTGCCGTGGGACAAAGCACTCGCCAAACTAAAACAATTGGTAGAACAGCGGCTTTCAGAAAAATTTAACTCATGTTTGGCAAACCTTTATGAAGATGGAACACAAGGCATGGCTTGGCATAGTGATTCGGATGTTTCTTTAGCTAAAACGACAACGATTGCATCTTTAAGTTTTGGAGCTACCCGTAAATTTTCTTTTAGGCACATTCAAAGTAAAGAGAAAGTTGAATTGTGGCTACAACCAGGCCAACTCATCGTGATGCGTGGCGAGACGCAACAATATTGGCAACATCGTTTAAATCGCTCAACAAAGATTTTACAGCCGCGTATTAATCTTACTTTCAGGCAGTTTCAGTTTTCCTGAGTTTTATTAAAAATTGGGTAAGAAAAAAGCCCATGATGGCAACATGAGCTTATTCCTCTGAGGGGGATGCTTCTATTGATGAGCTGCTGATGAAAAGAATCACCAATAGGAGCTAAAATCATAATATGAGAATATCATGAAATATTCAATGCATAAAAGTGTAAGAAAAGGTTAAATTATCATAAGGTGGAGTTTTAGATTTCACCTTTTTCAGATAGTTCCATAAAACGTTGCTCAATAAGCCCTGCATTTTCTTGCAAAATTTCGATAAGCTTTTGAATATTTAAAAAATCAAAGCGATTTTTAGAAGCAACTAAAGTTAAAGCTAAAGGCACTTCTTTATTCGAAAAACGAACTGGAACAGCAAGGCCAGAAACATTCGGATCAATCTCACCTTGTGAGAAATAGAACCCTTGTTTTTTAATTTTACGCATACGTTGAATAAAGCTTGGTTCATCTTCAGCAAAACCAGATTGTTTTAATTCTTGCTGATAACGATGATAGTAGTCCTGCATTCGTTGTTTACTTAAATGCGAAACCATTGTTTTTGGAGATGACCCAACGTAAATAGGTCTTGGGCAGCCTCGGCCATATGACAGTAATTCGGTGTCTTTGAATATTTCATGATGAATGTCAATGCAATAGTCATCATTTAAATAGGTGAGCAAGCAGCACAGTTCGGTACGTTCTACAATATTTCGCATAAATGGCGTGCTGATTTGAACCAGAGGGTCTGTTGTTCTTGATATATAGTCAAGAACTGCAATTTTTGAGCCTAAGGTATAATCGCCAGACGTGCCATTAATACGTTTTAATAGATCAGTAGAGACCAATTCTTTTAGGTAACGGTAACTCGTTGGTTTGGACAAGCCAAGTTCTTCGCAAATAATATCGACATTAATCACTGGACGCGAAACTGAAAATAGGTCCAGTACGGTTAAAATTTTGCCAAAACTTGAAATTGCCATAGTGTCTTGTTTGTATCCTTTAATAATGGGTCACATTTGAGTTCTTATAACAGAAAAAAAGAAGATTTGTCTCAATTCTAAAATAAATGTCTAATTTGACTATTTTACTCTGACAAAGAGAAAACTTCTCTTGGCTTATACATCATATATGATTATTAAAAAATACATCAAATTATCAAATAGAGATATTTTAGTTGACTAAATCGCTTTATTTTGAAAAAATTGCCAAACAAAATATCTAATCGAGAAATTGGTCTATTCTGGCTGACTTTCTTGATATCTCTTCTTTCCGAAGTTTGGCCGTTTAAATAGCGCCCAATCTGAAATCATCTCGGCCACTCATGCGGGATGTGGAAAAATCATTGTATTGAAGGATGTTCCTCATATCATTTGTTTATTCGACAAATGGCAAAGTTGTGTTGTCTTTAGAAAGATAATTTAACATTGAGGGGCATGCTCATCAGTTCAAATCTGTATTTGAGATGAGTTCATGTTATTAAAGCAAATACTGGCGTTTCGCCCGAGTAGGCTTGATCTGATCTTTGCAATTAAAACATTTATTGCCGGAATGCTGGCATTATTTGTTTCATTTGAATTAGATCTGATTAACCCGATGTGGTCGATTGGTACGGTCTTGATTATTGCCAATCCATATTCAGGAATGGTCTCCTCTAAGTGTGTCTACCGTGTGGTTGGGACGATTGGTGGGGCAGTGATTGCCTTAACCTTAACGCCTCACCTGATTAATACACCGTGGTTATTTACTGTGGTGCTATCGCTGTGGGTGGGTTTTGCACTTTATGTGTCTTTACTCGATCGGACTCCACGCAGTTATGCTTTTATGCTGGCGGGTTATTCGACAGCCATGATTGTCTTCAACTCGATTACTTATATTGATCAATATAATATTTTTGATATTGCTTTAGCCCGAGTCATAGAGATTTCGATTGGGGTAATTTCAAGTGCTGTGGTTTCTGCCACCATTCTTCCAATGCACATTGGTTCTGCGATTAAGCAGCGTGTCATCAAAACGCTTAAAGATACAGAGAGTCTGTTTGCTAATTTATTAACTGCTGATTCGCAAAAAAACAATACTCAACTTTTAGCGACCATTACTCGAGACACCACAGATATTCATGCTTTGGCAGTACATTTAAGTTATGAAAAGGGTGAGCTGCATGGTATGACCAAACCATTGCAGGAAATGCTTCATCAAATCTCAATGGTGGTTGCTAATCTGGTCGCTTTATCTGAGCGTATAAAACAACTTCAAGAACTTCGATTCATTGAAACTCATTCAGAAAAACTACAACAGCTTTCAGCGCATGTTGTACATTTTTTAGAGCAAAAAGATCTGATTGTTGATGAAAATATTTTGCAGTTACCAGATGAGTTTGAAAGTGATTTCTTAAGTTTGATGGACTCGGCTTCGACACATCAGCAAGTTTTGGTCGCAGCTATGAAAATGGATGTACGCCATTTCATTAGCAATGTTTTAGCGGTTAAAGTCTTGTGGCAAAGAATTCAGCAAGGCAATAAAGAAATCCCTGACAACATTACGCCAATGACCACCAAATATCCAAGTTTACACCGTGACCATGGTGTGGCGATACGAGGCGGTATTAGTGCAGTCCTTATTACATTTATTGTGACTGGGGTCTGGATTGTTTCGGGCTGGAAAGCTGGATTTATGATGGCGCAAATGGGCGCAGTAACCGCCTGTATTTTAACGGCCTTAGATAACCCAGTTCCAGTTTTACGTATTTTTATCTGGGGAAGTATCGCTTCAGCAGTTTTAGTTTTCGTTTATGCATTTGGTATTTTCCCTCATGTCACCACATTCTGGGAACTTGGACTGGTTCTATTACCGATGTTCCTGTTCGCGGTTTCTATGATGGCCAACCAGATGCTTATGCCAGTGGGTATGGTTTTGGGTATTAATACCATGATGGGCCTAAATCTACATAATGCTTATAGCATGGATGCTGTGTCTTATCTTGATGGTTCTTTTGCCATGATTCTGGGTGTCTTAGTGTCTTTGGTGGTCATTGACGTGGTTCGGGCAATGTCTCCGGACACGAGTGCAAGTCGTATTCTGGCTTTGCATTATCGTGCAATGAGACAGGCGATCTATTTGCCTTATGGTCTTGATTTTAAAGTTCACTTACGCAGCATGCTGGATCGAATCGGAATTCTTAACAGTAAAGTCGTGCAATCTAGTGAGATTAAAACCTCAATTCATCAGGCATTGATTGAGTCGAGCAGTATTGTCGATTTAAGTAGATTACAAGAACTGGCGAATCAGTTCCCTCAAAATTCAGAATTGACCCATCACATCGGAAATCTGCAACAAAATCTGGATGAGCTATTTAGAGCTAAAGAAAATGATGGAAACGATACGACGGCTTTAGTCGAACGAATCCACCAAGCGTTATTTGAATTAAAACAACTTGCTTCAAATGTTGAAGATATGACGATGCGACAAAGATTACTCATTTCACTGAACAATATTGCTTATAGCATGTGTCATGTTTCGTCAGACCAAATGAATGAAAACAGCATCCTTAAAGGAGCCACAGCAAATGGGTGAGTTTAATGTTTATGGGATTTATGTGCCTTCTTTGCTCATCCAAGCCCTCTTGGCATATATATGTTTTCGTGGGTTAAGTCGGTTGACCAACAAGTGGATTGCACAAGGTTGGATTGCATTACCTAGTATTTTCAATTTGTGTTTTTACCTTTTACTACTCTTGGTAATACATCAAATTTTTGTTGAGGTCGGTGCGTAGAGATGATTGCGAAATTAAAGATTGAGTTAGGTGAGTGAAATGAATCAGGTGGATTTGAAAAAAGTCATCCGTCCAGTAATTTTGATTGTCGCATTAATGGTGGCGGTCTATACCATTGTGCATTTGTGGAACTACTATAATGCAGCGCCGTGGACACGTGATGGTCGAGTGCGTGGTGACGTTATTCAAGTATCTTCGGATGTCGCTGGCCTTGTCACGGAAGTATTGGTTCAAGATAACCAGACTGTGAAAAAAGGTCAGGTGCTCTTTAAAATTGATGTTTCTCGCCGTGCCTTGGATGTAGAGCAGGCAAAATCGGATTTAGCAAAAGCAAATGCAGCCTTTGCTCAAGCGCAGGCTGGTTTGGCACAAGCCAAAGCGAACTTGATTAAATCGGCCAGTAATATCAAATTGGCTGAGAAAAATGCCGGTCGTTACTCGAACTTAATGGATGGCGCTATCTCTAAACAAGAACAAGACCAAGTGTTTGCGACACGTGATCAATCCCATGCAGAGCATGAGCAACTCCAAGCAGCAATTCAGCAGGCTGAAGCAACTGTTAAGCAACAACAGGCTCTCATTGAGGTTGCAACAAGTAATTTGCATTTGGCCGAGCTTAATATGCATCGTGCCGCTGTCATTGCTCCTGCTGATGGTACTTTATCTAACTTTGATATGCGTCCAGGTAACTATGTTCAGGTTGGGCAGGCTGTTGCAGCATTACTTGACCGTAAGCAGCTCTATGTGGTGGGATATTTTGAAGAAACAAAATTAGACCGCATTCATATTGGCGATCAGGCCAGTGTACAGTTAATGGGTGATAGTCAGAAAATTAAAGGCCATGTACAAGGTATTGCATCGGGTATTGAAGATCGTGAGCGTTCAAGTAGTTCTAAGCTTCTTGCCAATGTAAATCCAACCTTTAGCTGGGTTCGTTTAGCACAGCGTGTGCCTGTAAAAATTGTATTAGACGAAGCACCAAAAAATCAGCTGGCTTTTGTGTCTGGACGAACTGCGACTGTACATATCGTTGAAAAATAAATTCGAAGTGATTTGATTAAAAAAAAGCATGTAGTTTTAATTACATGCTTTTTTGTTTTATGGTGTTAATCCAACTGGATTTCGATACCAACTCTGAATGAGTAGTGCAGCGGCAAAACTATCTGCCGAGAGCTTCTTTGCTCGACCTTGTTCTTGGTAAAAACCAAGTTCTTCTCTCGCTTCACGTGTAGTTAAGCGCTCATCTACCATCAACGTTTCTATGTTGGTTTGATGGCGTAAACGTCTCGCAAATTTGCGGGCACGTGTAGAGAGTTCTGACTCGCTATCGTCCATATTTAATGGCAGGCCAACCAAAAACAAATCGGGTTGCCATTCTTTCACAATTTTTAAGAGCTGATCCCAGTTCGGGATACCATCTTTCATGACAAATAAAGGGAGAGGGTTGGCACTTTCAATTGAAGACTGGCCAATCGCCATTCCCATTTTTTGAGTGCCAAAGTCAAAAGCCATAATCGATTTTGATTGTGTTTCGGTCATTAAGCGTGTCCGATTTCAGATGCTAGCCACGCGCGATCTACACCAATTTTTTTGTAAGCTGCATCCCAACGATCGTCATAAGGCAGATTGAAAATCAGATCCATATCGGCGTCACAAATGAGCCAGTCACCACGTGTAATTTCGTCTTCTAACTGATTTTTGCTCCAGCTCGCATACCCTAATGCAATCTGGTATCGGCCTACACCTTCGTTATGGGCAATCGCATCGAGAATATCTTTACTGGTTGTAATACAAACATTTTCACCTACAGCAATAGATGAATGCCATGTTGGTTGTCCAGTATGAAGAACAAATCCAGCTTCAGGACGTAAAGGGCCACCTTGTAAAACCGCATGTGGATTTACATTGTCTGCTTCAATGTCGAGATCATTGAGTAATTCTTTAATTTGAATACCGGAAGGACGATTAATAATAATGCCTTGAGCACCTTCTTCATCATGACGGGCAAGATAAATTACAGTGTTTGCAAAAAAGTCATCTGCCATTTCTGGCGGGGCAATCAGACAACGGTGAGTCAGATATTGTTTGGTCACCTAAGCGGTTCTCCCTCAAAAAATGTCACTAGAGGGCCTCTCGACCCTTTTATCTATATAGGTTCTTTTTATCAACATACAAGAGTTAATCGGATTTCGCCAATCTTTTTCTCTCATTTTCTTTATTAATTCGAAGAAGCCTGAAATTTAAGTTGGCGTAATTGTCTGGCGTGCTGCAAGGTTGTTTCATTAATTTCAACACCACCTGACATGCGTGCCAACTCAAAAATGATTTGATTTTCATCAAGTTCCACAATTGTACTGCTGGCTGGGTCAGTCTGTTGTTTTTTCACTAATAAATGCTGATCAGATTGTGCAGCAACTTGTGCTTGGTGAGTAATACACAAGAGTTGAACATGTTGGGCTAAGTCGGCAAGTAAACGTCCCACAACTTCTGCGGTGCCACCACTAATCCCGACATCAATTTCATCAAACACTAAAACTTCGGATTCAGTTTTTTCAGCATTCATGACTTGCATAACGAGTGCAATACGTGAAAGCTCACCACCCGAAGCTACTCGTGCCAATGGTTGCGGAGGGATACCTTTATTGGCAGTAAATAAAAGTTGGATAAAGCTTAAACCCTCTGCACCTGGTTGTTCTAATGGTTCGAACTTAAACTCGAAGTGTGCCTCTGGTAGCGCTAAAGGTTTCACTTGTTCAGTCAATTGTTTGGCAAGTGGCGCGGCAGCTTCGCGACGAATATTGTCTAAATGTTGGGCTTTCTCTAAAAATTCTTCATGCGATTTTTCAACTTGCTCCGCCAGAGTTTCTGGGTCTTCAAGTTGATGCAATTGTTCAAGCTCACGTTGCCAAGCTTCATATTCTTCTTTAAGTGTTTCAGGTTGAGTCCGATATTTACGTGCCAGACGATGAAAAACTTCAAGTTTAGAATTGAGTTCTTCCATTCGTTCAGGGTCAAAGCTCTGACGATCAATGAATTGACGCAAGTTTGCCGTTGCATCGTCCATTTCACTTTGAGCATTCAGTAAAGAATTATAAATCTCAGAAAGGTGTTCGCTACGCCCCGCATGAGACTCTAATCTGCGAATAACCGAAGATATTTCTTGAGTAATATTCTGCTCTGCTTCATCTAAAACATTTAAGCTATAGCTACAGTCTTGCATGATATGTTCATGATGACTGAGGCGATCGAACTCTTGCTCAATTTCTTTATAGTCGGTTTGAATGACCTCTTCGAGTTCTTCAATTTGATGCTCTAAAGTGCCAATGCGTTGCAGACGTGTTGCCTGAGCATCTAAGGCTGCTTGATGCAAACGAATTGTGCGCTGCCACATGCTATAGGCTTCACGTACATCATTCGCTTCAACATAAAAATTGTTATAACGATCTAACCAATGCTTTGGATAAGGTGGTTCAAGAAGTTGCTGCTGACTGTGCTGGCTATACAATTGAACAAGCAAACGGCCCAATTCTTTGAGTTCAGATAAACTGCTCGGACGGCCATTGACCCATGCTTTACTACGACCAGTTGCAAAAATAACACGACGTAAATGAATTTCCCCAGAATCATCATCTAGCTCGTGTTCTTGTAGCCATTTTGCTTCGGGGCTATTCTTTTGATAGGTAAAAACGGCGGTGATATCTGCTTTGTCCGAACCATAACGGACATAATTCGTATCGGTACGCTCTCCTAGACAGGCAGAAAGTGCATCCAGTAATAATGATTTTCCGGCACCTGTTTCGCCTGTTAGAACATTAAATCCCTGTTCTATATCAATAGCTAAATGATCAGCTAATGCAAAATTAATTAAAGTTAAATGTGTGAGCATAAAAACGCATCCAACGCGCCAAATTATGGGTTAAAGATAGAGAAGTTTTGAATTTGCTACAAGTGATCTATTATTCTAACTGAAATTATAGAACAGTAAGATTGCAGATATTTACAATGAAAAAAACATTAAGCTTACCGAAATCACCTCTAGGGATGATTCAACCGTTAAGCATTTTCTTATACGTGATGCTGACTTGAGTGTGTCGTATCGTGAAAAGGCGGCTGTAGAGGAATGCTTCACAAGTGATAAATGGTTTCACTTAATGCAAGATAATTATTCTTATATTGAGCTAATTCTGGCTTGAATGTGGGGCGAAAATACAGGGATTTTTCATAATATTGAAGCACATATCAGAGATTATGTTGCCACCGAACGATAGCTGGATAATTGGGTAATTGATCAGCATTATTTACGTTATTGTATTTGGCCGACTTTAAAACAGAGTGTGCTTATACATGATAGCCAATAATTTAATTCAGATGCTATCGATTTTCCAGCTTACGATTTGGGGTTAATGCAAAATGATACTGAAAATTTTCATGTAGGAATGAATGACGGTTTACCAATAGTTGCTAGAGTAGTTACTCATCTAACAGCACAACGAGTGTATTGGGTACACCTAGATGAAAATCAGGTCGAAGTTTGCAGATATGATGTAATTGTGTCGAATAGTCGAAATATTGAGATTAACTTACCTCATGCTTTTGCCAAAAAAAATCAGGCCGAGCGGTGGAAATTACAAGTCTATCCGTATGAAAACTGATTGATTAGTTATTTAGGCACAATTAAACTACATTCAACATAATTTATATAAATGCGGCATTATCTGGAGAATGTGCATGAGTACAAACCAATTTGATCATGTAACGGTCATCAAAAAATCAAACGTTTATTTTGGTGGAGCATGTATCAGCCATACCGTGCAATTTGAAGATGGAACGAAAAAAACACTAGGTGTTATTTTGCCGACAGAACAACCTTTAACTTTTGAAACGCACGTTCCTGAGCGTATGGAAATTATTTCAGGTGAATGTCGTGTAAAAATTGCGGACGGTAATGAAAGTGAGTTGTTTCGTGCAGGCCAATCATTTTATGTACCTGGGAATAGTGTTTTCAAAATCGAAACGGATGAAGTGCTCGATTACGTGTGCCATTTAGAAGGCTAAGAAATTCCTGTTCAAATCGGGTACACTATGCCCAAAGAAATCCTGCGAAGTTTGCTTTGCAGGATTTTTATTTTTTTGCTTAAACATTGTTAGAGGTCATGCATGGCAAAACAGGAATATTATTATGGCGTTCATTCAGTGGAGTCATTGTTAGAGCTTGAGCCAGAGCGTGTGCTAACCCTGTTTACTTTAAAAGGACGGGATGATCACCGTTTGCAAAAGATTTTGCAATTGGCCGAGCCTTTTGGAATTAGTGTACAAAAAGCAAGCCGCGATAGTCTTGAAAAACTTGCAGGTCTACCATTTCATCAAGGTGTAGTTGCAGCAGTGCGTCCGCATCCTGTGTTAAATGAGCAAGATCTTGATCAAATCTTAAGTGAAACTCCAGATGCTTTATTATTGGCATTGGATCAGGTCACAGACCCACATAACTTAGGGGCTTGTATCCGTACTGCCGCTGCAATGGGGGTACAAGCAGTCATCGTGCCTCGTGATCGTGCGGCAAGTTTAACGCCAACTGCTCGTAAAGTTGCAGCGGGTGGAGCCGAGAAAGTTAAATTTATTCAGGTCACAAATTTAGCGCGTACATTGGCTCATCTTAAAGAAACAACACATGTCCGCGTGATTGGTACCATGCTTGATGAAAGCGCATTACCACTTCAAAAATGCGATTTTTCTGGCCCAGTTGTAATTGTGATGGGAGCTGAAGATACCGGTCTGCGTCCTATTACACAGGCACAGTGCGATCATAAAGTTTATATTCCTATGTCAGGAAATCTACAGAGTCTAAATGTTAGTGTGGCGACTGGGATGGCGCTTTACGAAGCTTGCCGCCAGCGTTCTGAGGTATAATTTAGCTGCCTTTCTAGTTTTTAAGTCATCTTGATATGTCTCCCCGTAAGCAAGGTTATTTCTTTGTATTGGTGACCATGTGCATTTGGGGCGGGTTTACGCTTTTTGCCCGTTTAAATGCACAGTGGCACATCAGTGCTTGGGATATTGCCGCATTGCGCTTCGCTATAGCCTTTCTAATTTTAATGCCTATTCTGATCTATAAAAAAGATCTCGCTTTTTTGTGGAGTAAGCATGCGGTTATTTTGGCTTTGATTGGTGGGGTTATTTATTGTCTCACCGTCTACACTGCTTTTCTCTATGCTCCCGCTGCGCATGCTGCAATTTTCTTAAATGGCTGTATCCCAATTTGTACTGCATTTGCAGCATACATTTTATTTCGGCAGCCATTTGATAAACATACATGGATTAGTCTTGCAATCATGATCGGCGCTTTGGCCCTTATGAGCGCTTTAATGCTGCAAGGTAATGCCTCTGCTTTTGGAATAGGTGATCTACTCCTTTTTATTAGTGCGATTTGGTGGGGCATTTTCACTGTGTTACTTAAACAGTGGAAACTGTCTGCATGGCACTCAATGGCAAGTGTTGCGATTTGGTCTGCGATTATTTATTTGCCCATCTATGTTTTATTCTTACCTAAGTATTTCATGGAAGTCAGTCCTGTTCATTTAGCCATACAAGGCATTTTTCATGGTGTGTTTGTCGTTATTATTGCAACTTTGACTTATGTTGCAGCGATTCAGCGTTTAGGTGCTTTTAAAACAGGAAGTATTGTGACTTTGGCGCCATTTATCGCTGCTATTTTAGCAGTGCCTTTACTTGGCGAGTCATTAAGCCCATCGATTGTTGTGGGCTTAGTCGGAATGGGAGTCGGTGCCTTACAACCTTGGCGTTGGTTTCGACCAGATAGCTTGGCACAAAAAATTAAACAGCAAAATAAACCAGATTAGTTTGCACGTTTCAAATAGCTTTGATGTAAAGGCTCTAATTGTTGGTGTAAATGTTCGAGTAATCCGTCATTAAACACAACGTCATTTGCAAGTTCTCGTTTTCGCTCACGTGGCATTTGCGCTGCAATAATTTTTTGGATTTGTTCTTGGTTTTGTCCATCGCGTTGGCTTGCACGCTGAATTTGAGTTTGTTCACTCGCATCAACTAATAATGTGTGATTTACCAATTCATGCTGGTTGGTTTCAAAGAGCAATGGCGAAACTAAAATCACATAGGCGCTACGCGGATTTTGTAATTGTTGAATAATTGATTGGCGAATTGCAGGATGCGTAATTTGCTCAAGTGACTGGCGCGCTTGTGGATTTTGAAAAATATACTCGCGTAGGGCGCGGCGGTCTAGATTCCCATCGGATTGAAGTACCCAGTCTCCAAAAGTTTGTTGGATTTTTTGAAGGGCAGGTTGGCCTTTTTCAACCACTTCGCGAGCAACAATGTCGGCATCGACGACTTGTATTCCTTGGGATTCAAACCATTGTGTTGCAGCAGATTTTCCACTGCCAATTCCACCTGTGACTCCCAGAATAAAAGCCATCTTAACCTCCCAAATAGATTTTCATAATCTGGTCACCCCATAAAAAGGCAACCCAGCCTGCAATGGCAATATACGGCCCAAAGGCAAAGGGCTGATTGTCATTGCGTAATTTTAGTAAAATGATGCCTATAATTGCACCCAGTAAAGATGACAATAACACAATTAATGGCAGCATCAATGGCCCCATCCATGCACCTAACGCAGCAAGCAACTTAAAGTCGCCATACCCCATGCCTTCTTTACCTGTAATCACTTTAAACAAGTAATACACAATCCACAGGCATAAAAAACCGATTAAGTAACCCCAAATGGCTGAAGTGGGTGTGGTGTAGATGCTAAAGGTATTAATGCCTAAACCAAGCGCAGCCAAAGGTAGGGTAAAACGGTCGGGTAGTAGCTGAGTATCAAAGTCTATAAATGTCAAAGCAATCAGGACCCAAGTCAGGACTAGTCCAAAAAGCATTTGTAGGGTTGGGCCAAACACCATGACCACAACCAGTGAACACGTCATTGTTAGTAGTTCGATGGCTGGGTAGCGCATGCTAATTGCATGCTCACAATGCCCACATTTACCTTTTAAAGCCAGCCAACTGATGACAGGGATATTCTGATACCAGCGGATGGGTTGATGACACTGAGGGCATGAGGAAGCAGGCTTACTTAATGTCAGCTTTTCATGGTCAATAATGGGTTGTTCAGGATTTAGTAGCATTTGACATTCTTGCTGCCAATCTTGTTCCATCATTTTTGGGGTGCGATAAATCACCACATTCAGAAAGCTACCAATACACAGGCTCAATAATGCAACTACAATATAAAGTGCAGTTAAGTTTTGAATAAAATAAGCAATCATTTCTTGCATTATACGACTGAGCCCATTTGGAAAATTGGAAGATACATAGCAATAACCAGACCGCCTACAAGTACCCCTAAAATTGCCATAATTAAAGGTTCCATCATTGAAGTTAAGCCATCAACGGCATTATCAACTTCATTTTCATAGTACGTGGCAACTTTATCCAGCATGCTGTCTAGAGCACCAGATTCTTCACCAATTGCGACCATTTGTATAGCCATAGATGGAAAACGATTAGATACACGCATTGCAAACTGAAGTTGTTGGCCTGTTGCAACATCTTCACGAATTTTCATGACAGCTTGTTCATAGATGACATTATTGGTTGCACCGGCAGTTGATTCGAGCGCATCGATGAGTGGAACACCTGCTGCAAACGTGGTTGCTAAAGTACGGCTGTAACGGGCAATAATCGCCTTATAAACCAAATCACCAAAGATAGGTAGTTTCAGGGTGAGTTTGTCTAAACCATCACGGAATTTTTTACTACGTTTTTTAGCTTCTAGAAATGCGGCAATAATTGCCCCAATCACAATAATCATAATGAACCAGTATTCCTGCATCCATTTCGACATATTCACGACCATTTGCGTGAATGCAGGTAAATCTGCGCCAAAAGAAGAAAATAGGTCTTGGAAAACGGGAACTACTTTAACCATCAAAATAATGGTAACGATTACAGCGACCACAATAACCGTTGCAGGGTATTTCATGGCCTTTTTGATTTTTTGCTTAAGTAATTCACTTTTTTCTTTGTAAATTGCTACACGGTCCAGCATGGTTTCAAGTGCACCAGATTGTTCGCCGGACTCTACGAGAGAACAAAACAAGTTGTCGAAGTGTTGAGGATACTTTCTTAATGCTGAGGCAAAAGTACTACCACCTTCAACTTCACCTTTAATACCAAGTACTACCTCGCGCATAGCTGGGTTTTCTAAACCTTCAGCCACAATTTCAAAGCCTTGTACCAGTGGTACACCTGCTTTCATCATGGTTGCAAGTTGTCGAGTAAAAATCGTGATATCGAGTGTTGATACTTTTTTCTTGAATAAACCCTCAAGAATATTTTTACGCTTTTCCCGAATATTACGGACAGTTACACCTTGTTTGCGTAGGGTGACTTTGGCTAAAGCCATATTTTTAGCCGGAAGTTCTCCCTTAATTTTTACGCCCTTACGGTCAACCCCTTCATAAGCAAAAGTCGGCATCAATTGTGCCTTTTTGACAGTCATGACATTATCCTTATTTTAAATTGTCTTTTATTCACTGGTCACACGGTTGACTTCTTGTAAAGAAGTAACACCTTGCATGACTTTCTTTAAGCCTGAGCGACGCAGATTACTAAACCCCAATTTTTCAGAAGCAGCAGCGATTTCTAAAGCGTTGCCATCTTCCATAATAATCTTGGAAATCTCAGGTGTGACTTTCATTACTTCATAAATACCAACTCGACCTTTGTATCCCTCACGACATTCAGGACAACCAACAGGTTGAAAAACTTGAAAATCGTGGTGTGTTAGATCTTGTTCGGTAAAACCCATTTCTAATAGGCTTTGTTTAGGAATGTCAGTAGGTATTTTACATTGAGGACATAATCGACGTGCCAAACGCTGAGCAATCACTAAATTGACAGATGTCGCAATATTGAAAGATGGAACTCCCATATTGCGTAGACGAGTCAGTGTTTCAGGAGCGCTGTTGGTGTGTAGTGTAGACATCACCATATGACCCGTCTGAGCCGCCTTAATCGCAATTTCAGCTGTTTCTAAATCACGAATCTCGCCGACCATAATAATGTCAGGGTCCTGACGTAAAAATGATTTAAGCGCAGCCGAAAAAGTAAGACCTACTTTCGGGTTCACGTTAACCTGGTTAATGCCTTCAAGGTTAATTTCGACTGGATCTTCGGCGGTAGAAATATTGGAACTTTCAGTATTTAAAATGTTGAGTCCCGTATACAAAGATACTGTTTTACCAGAACCCGTAGGGCCCGTAATTAAAAGCATACCTTGTGGCTTATCTAATGCTTCCATAAAGAGTGCTTTTTGCTCTTCTTCATATCCTAGAGCATCAATGCCCAGCATGGCACTAGAAGGATCGAGAATACGTAGAACTAGTTTTTCACCAAATAAGGTTGGAAGAGAGTTCACACGAAAATCAATTGCTTTAGATTTCGATAGTTTGAGCTTGATACGACCATCTTGAGGGACACGCTTTTCGGAGATGTCCATTTGAGACATCACTTTTAAGCGTGAAGCCAAACGATTAGCCAGTTGCAAAGGCGGATTTGCAATCTGACGCAAAACGCCGTCAACCCGATAACGAACCCGATACGATTTCTCATAAGGTTCAAAATGTAAGTCTGAAGCCCCCATACGAATCGCATCTATTAATAACTTATTAATATATTTAACAATAGGTGCTTCATCACCCTGAGGAGTCTCTTCATCCTCTTCAGGAGCGGTTGAAGTATCAAGATCTACATCAAGATCAAACTCTTCATCACTAAACTCGAAACTGCTTTCTTCAGTAAATTGCTGCGCCAGAATTTTCTCAAGTTTATGGTGCTCGACAATAACTGCTTCAACCAAAAGCTTACTATTGAAGCGAATAGCATCAATGGCTTCAATGTTACTGGGGTTACTGGTTGCAACATGTAAAATCTGTCCTCTTTGTACGAGAGGCAAGACCCGATGCTTTAAGATCAGTTTCTGGTCGACCAAATCTTTAGGAATTTGGCTGGTATCGTAAACATCCAGATCAAAATATGGTTCAGCAAATTCAATAGAAATTGTTTCAGCCAATAAAGAAGGGGAGAGATGAACCTCTTCAATCAGGTACGCAACTGTATCCCGTTTAGCTCTTTTTGCTGCATCTAATGCTGTTTGCATGGTCGCTGCCGACACATGTTTTTCTTCGATTAATCGTCGAAAAAACCCCGAAAATTTTGGAGATGTATGTATGACTGACATCTGCCTACCTATGCTCATATGTTTATAATTGGTATATAAAAAATTATACTTTTGTTATCTGAAATTACTACCTGAGAAAATGATGCTCTCGTCTTGATCCGCTCATCAAAGCTTGAACCAGTCGAAGTTTTTATTCATTAATTTTTAAAAGGTGGAGCTTTTGGCTCAATAAAGTTTTATTACTGTTTTCAAATAGTAGAAAAGATATGAGTCATCCCGTTAAAGAAAAGTATCTGAAATTTGCAGAAATGCGTGTAGAATGTGCTGCATTTTTGATGAAAGGTGAGCCGTATGTCGGGTTCGACGATTACGCCTTGGGTGGTTGGCAACTGGAAAATGAACCCAATGCGTGCCAATGCCAAACAACTTATAGAAGAATTTAAACAACTATTGCAACAAAACCAAATTGCAGATGAAAGCTGCCATGTCGGGGTTGCTCCAGTTTCTATTGCACTTGCAATGGTACAAGCACAATTGCAAGATGCTGCAAAAACAGTATATACAGTTGCACAAGATGTATCGCGTGTAGCAGGTACAGGTGCTTATACTGGTGAAGTCAGTGCAGAATTATTAAAAGATAGCCAAATTAATTTTGTATTGGTGGGTCATTCTGAGCGCCGTGACTTATTAGGTGATAACGTTGAAATTTTGAAGGCAAAACTCCAAAATTCTTTAAATGCAGGCTTAACTGTCATTTATTGTGTGGGTGAAAGTCTCGAACAGCGTGAACAAGATTTAGCAGAACAGGTTGTATTGCAACAAATCTGTGATATAGCTCCTGTAGTTACTGCAGAGCAATGGCAAAAGCAAATTGTAATTGCTTATGAGCCAATCTGGGCAATTGGTACAGGTAAAACTGCTTCACCACAAGATGCGCAGACAATGCATGCTAAAATCCGTGAAGGTTTAAGTCAGATTACCTCAGCGGGTCCAGACATTGCGATTTTATATGGCGGTAGTGTAAAAGCTGAAAATGCAGTCGAGTTGGCAGCATGTCCAGATATAAATGGCGCGTTGGTAGGAGGTGCTTCGTTAAATGCAGCATCTTTTTATCAAATCGTACAAGCCTTTGCACAAAGTAAATAACGAGGATAGGGTATGCACTCTTTTGTACTGATCGTACATATTATTTTAGCGGTACTGATGATTGGCTTGATTCTAGTGCAACATGGTAAAGGTGCGGATGCTGGTGCCTCTTTCGGTGGCGGCGGAGCAGCAACTGTATTTGGTGCATCGGGTTCAGCTAATTTCCTTACTCGTCTTACTGCTGTTTTGACAGCATTGTTTTTTGTGACTAGTTTAACCTTGGCTGTTTTTGCGAAAAAGCAAACTACAGAGGCTTATAGTTTAAAAACTGTACAAACCACTGCACCAACACCAGCTACATTGCCTGAAACTTCACCAACTGCACCAAAAACGGGGCAATAATTCGAAATAAGGCTTTCCTTTTATAGTTGGAAGCACTAGAATGCGTCCCACAAGCTGCGGTGGTGGTGGAATTGGTAGACACGCTACCTTGAGGTGGTAGTGCCTTCGGGCGTGGGGGTTCAAGTCCCCCCTTCCGCACCAGCTTTTAACCAGAAAGTTGAGTGCAAGTAGTTTGTTTTTGTTGCGGGATGGAGCAGTCTGGTAGCTCGTCGGGCTCATAACCCGAAGGTCGTTGGTTCAAATCCAGCTCCCGCTACCAATTTGATTAAGGTGCAACTTAATCAGACAGTATCTAGAAAGTTTACATTGACTTTATTTGATATTTGTATATAATTTTTGCACGTTGATGCGGGATGGAGCAGTCTGGTAGCTCGTCGGGCTCATAACCCGAAGGTCGTTGGTTCAAATCCAGCTCCCGCTACCAAGTTTCTTAAAAGAGGCTCACAGACAAGTGGGCCTTTTTGCACAGTGGACTATTGTTTTCTGTGCAAGATAGGGGCGATTAACGCCCTTTTTTATTGGTTATCGTATCGCTATCGTGTAGTTTCGACATCAATTGGTCAAATAGTCATGCTTCACTATAGTAGGTCTGTGTCGGTTAAAACAACCGATTGAATCGCACGAGAATGACGAGAGTAAATGAAATTATCAAATAAATCCCAAGCATTGCATGACTTAATTGTTCCTGCAGTACAAGCATGCGGTGTCGACCTTTGGGGAATCGAGTTTCTCCCACAAGGCAAACGTTCATTATTGCGTATTTATATCGATAAAGCGGTTGATGAAAATGCTGAGCCAGTAATTGATGAAGATGGTGAAGTAGAGCAAGGCCGCGGTATTGGTGTACAAGATTGTGTTCGCGTAACACAACAGGTTGGTGCAATGCTGGATGTTCATGATCCAATTTCAGGTGAGTATTCATTAGAAGTTTCTTCGCCGGGCTGGGATCGTCCATTTTTTCAACTAGAACAGTTACAAGGCTACATTGGACAACAAATTGCTTTGCGTTTGATTGCAGCAGTAGAAAACCGTCGTAAATTTCAAGCAAAACTTATCGCAGTAGACCTTGAAAATGAAGAAATTCAGGTTGAAGTTGATGGGAAGCACGTGCTTGAGATCGACAGCAACAATATCGATAAAGCGAACTTGATCTATCAAGATTAAATTTATTTAAATTTTATAAGAAATCGGTAGGTGACTTATGGGCCGCGAAATTCTTACCGTTGTTGAAACGGTTAGTAATGAAAAAGGTGTTAGTCGTGAAGCGATCTTCGAGGCTTTAGAACAAGCTCTAGTTGCTGCAACGAAGAAAAGATTTTACGAAGGTACACATGCTGAAGAAGCTCAGCTTCGTGTAGAGATTGATCGTAAAACTGGTGATTACCGTACGTTCCGTCAATGGACTGTTGTGGCAGATGAAGATCATGAAATGCCAGCTTGCCAAGATGCGATTTCTGATCTTGACCCATCTAAATGGTCAATTGGTGATGTACGTGAACTCGAAGTAGAATCTATTGAGTTTGGTCGTATCGCTGCACAAATTGCAAAACAAGTTATCGTACAAAAAATTCGTGAAGCTGAGCGTGCTTTAGTTGCTGATGCATACGAGTCTAAAGTTGGTGAGTTAATTTACGGTGAAGTGAAAAAACAAACCAAAGATGGCTTTATTATCGATTTAGGCGACAACGCTGAAGCTTATCTTGCGCGCGAAGAAATGATTCCTAAAGAAATTCTTCGTCCGAAACAACGTATGAACGCTATTTTATATAATGTGAACCGTGAAGGTCGTGGCGCTCAGTTGTTGTTATCACGCGCTAAGCCGGAAATGCTAATTGCTTTAATGAAAAAAGAAATTCCTGAGATTTCTGAAGAAATTATTGAAATTAAAGCAGCGGCACGTCAACCAGGCGTTCGTGCTAAAATTGCAGTGAAAACAAATGACCATCGTATTGACCCTGTAGGTGCATGTATTGGTATGCGTGGTACGCGTATTCAAGCAGTGCAACAAGAGTTGAACGGTGAACGTATTGATGTAGTGGTCTGGTCTGATGATCCGGCTCAATACATTGCAAGTGCATTAGAACCAGCTGATGTTTCAGGCATCGTGCTTGATGAAGATGCAAGAAGTGCCGATATTATTTTTGCAACCAGCGATCAATTAGCTCGTGCAATTGGCTCACAAGGGCAAAATGTTCGCTTGGCTTCTGATTTAACTGGCTACAAACTCGACATGATGCTTGAAGAAGAGTATCGTGCTCGTCAGCAAAATGAAGCTCAGCAATATCTTGACATGTTTGTATCACGTCTAGATATTGAAGAAGATTTAGCAATGGCATTGGTGGAAATGGGCTTTACCTCTTTAGAAGAGATCGCTTATGTTCCAGCTGAAACTTTTGACGAAATTGAGCTTGATGCTGAATTGGTTGAGTTATTGCAAAGTCGTGCAAAAGAAGCAGCACTTACTGATGCTTTGAAACAGCAAGAAAATATTCAAGAACCGAGCGCAGACCTTCTAACTATGGAAGGCATGACTTCTGAGATCGCTTACTCGCTTGCCGCTCGCGGTATTATTACTGTCGATGATTTGGCAGATCAAGCTACTGACGATATCTCTGATATTGAAGGACTTGATCATGAAAAAGCAGGTCAATTGATCATGAAAGCTCGCGAATCATGGTTTAACTAGGAGATGAAATATGACGGACAAGTCGATTAAAGAGTTAGCTCTCAGTGTAGGACGTCCTGTTGAGAAGCTCCTAGAACAGGCTCGTGAAGCAGGTTTGCCTCAACGTACAGCAGACGATATTATTACCACTGAACAACAGGATACTTTAGTCAATCATTTGAAAAAAGTGCATGGTCAGGAAAGTGGTAACACAGGAAAAATTGCGTTGAAACGTAAAACAACCAGTACCGCTAAAGTTGCAAGTACTTCAGGTAAAGCAAAAACAATTAACGTAGAAGTACGTAAGAAACAGGTTTTTGCTAAACCAAACCCTGAACAAATTGCAGCTGAAGCTAAAGCACGTGCAGAAGCTGAAGCTAAAACACGTGTAGAGCAGCAAACGCGTGACACTGCACAGCAAACCGCGCGTCTTCAAACAGAGCAAAAAGCAAAAGCAACTTTAGATGCTATGCGTGCTGCTCATCAACAAGACAGCGCTGCTCAGACAGCTCCTAAAGCTGCTGTAGTAGTGAAAAAGCGTGGTGGTGGTACAGTAAAACCTGCACCAAAACCAGCAGAAACATTAGAGCAAAAGAAAGCGCGTGAAGCACAAACAGCTCAGTTAAAAGCAACTGAAGAAGCTGCGCGTCGTAAAGCGGCTGAAGAAGCTCAGCAACGTACACTTGAACAAATGCGCAAAATGGCGTCTAAGTATTCAAATGACGAGGCTGCTACAACAATTCGCGTGATTGATGATTCTCCACTTGCTTCAGGTCTAGTTGGCCAAGCTTATGAAGATTCATTTAAGCAAGAAGACCGTGAAATTAAACGCGGTGGCGCAACCACTAACCCTCGTGCGGGTAAAAAAGGTGGTCGTCGTGGTCAAGAAGAGCAAAGCTTTGTTAACCATAACAAACGTGGTTTAAAATCAAGTCAGGCAAATAAGCATGGATTTGAAAAGCCAGTTAAAAAGCAAGTTTATGATGTAGAAATCGGTTCAAGCATTGTTGTTGCCGATCTTGCTCAAAAAATGGCGATTAAAGTACGTGAAGTTATCAAATCACTTATGAAAATGGGTGAGTTGGTTAATCAAGACCAAGCTATTGATCAAGATATAGCAGCACTTGTTGTTGAAGAAATGGGCCATAACCCTGTTTTAGTTTCTGATACACAAGCGGAAGATAACTTGCTTGAAGCGGCTGAAGAAGCACGTGGTGAGCAAACAACTCGTCCGCCAGTTGTTACCATTATGGGTCACGTTGACCATGGTAAAACATCATTGCTTGACCGCATCCGTCGTTCAAAAGTAGCGGCAGGCGAAGCAGGTGGTATTACCCAGCATATTGGTGCATATCACGTTGAAACAGACAAAGGAATCATTACATTCCTTGATACACCGGGACATGCTGCATTTACTTCAATGCGTGCACGTGGTGCGAAAGCAACAGATATCGTTGTATTGGTTGTTGCAGCAGATGACGGTGTAATGCCACAAACTGCAGAGGCAATTGACCATGCGCGTGCGGCAGGTACTCCAATTATTGTTGCAATCAACAAAATGGATAAAGAATCTGCTGATGTAGACCGTGTGTTAAATGAATTAACAACGAAACAAATCGTTCCAGAAGAATGGGGTGGTGATGTTCCGATTGCTAAAGTTTCTGCACACAGTGGACAAGGTATCGATGAACTCCTTGATTTAATTCTTATTCAATCAGAATTGATGGAATTAAAAGCATCTGCTGAAGGTGCTGCGCAAGGTGTTGTTATTGAAGCGCGTGTTGATAAAGGCCGTGGTGCAGTAACTTCTATTCTTGTTCAAAACGGTACATTAAACATTGGTGACCTTGTTCTTGCAGGTTCATCATATGGTCGTGTACGTGCAATGTCTGATGAAAATGGTAAGCCTATTAAATCAGCAGGACCATCTATTCCTGTAGAAATTCTGGGTCTTCCAGATGCTCCAATGGCAGGTGATGAAGTTCTTGTTGTAAATGACGAGAAGAAAGCACGTGAAGTTGCTGATGCTCGTGCTGACCGTGAGCGTCAAAAACGTATTGATCGTCAAAGCGCAATGCGCCTTGAAAATATCATGTCGTCAATGGGCAAAAAAGATGTTCCTACAGTGAACGTTGTTTTAAGAACAGACGTACGTGGTACTTTAGAAGCATTGAATGCAGCTTTACACGAATTATCTACTGATGAAGTAAAAGTTCGTGTAATTAGTTCTGGTGTTGGTGCGATTACTGAGTCTGACGTGATTCTTGCTGAATCTTCAGAAGCTGTATTGTTAGGCTTTAACGTTCGTGCTGATACTACTGCTCGTCAGAGAAGTGACCAAGACGGTATCGATATTCGTTACTACAGCATCATCTATGAATTGATTGATGATGTGAAAGATGCCATGAGTGGTAAACTTGCTCCTGAACATCGTGAAACAATCTTGGGTGTTGCTGAAGTACGTGAAGTATTCCACTCAAGTAAGTTTGGCGCAGCAGCAGGCTGTATGGTACTTGAAGGCGTATTACATCGTAATAAACCAATTCGCGTATTACGTGATGACGTGGTTGTGTTCCAAGGTGAGCTTGAATCTCTTCGTCGCTATAAAGAAGTGGTTGAAGAAGTTCGTGCTGGTATGGAATGTGGTCTTGCGGTGAAAGGTTATAAAGACATCAAAGTAAAAGATAAGATCGAAGTCTATGATGTTCAATTGATTAAACGGAGTCTTTAATGGCGGGTAGCCAACGCTTAAAGCGCATGGCGGATTCAGTACAACGTGAGTTGTCTGAGCTTATCCGTCAGGAGCTTAAAGATCCTCGCTTAGGTGGTCTAGTGACCATCTCTGCGGTGAAAGTCAGTGCAGACATGGGTTATGCTGAAGTTTATGTCACTGTAATGGGACGTGAGCTTGGTGACGAGCAAAGTGAAGCAGCAAATAAAGAAACTTTAGATGTATTAAATAAAGCTTCTGGTTTCTTGCGTCATGAGTTGAGTCGTCGTATCAAGACACGTATTACGCCAAGATTGCGTTTCCATTATGACAAGACGAATGCTTATGGTAACTATATGTTTGGTCTGATCGAAAAAGCGGTAAATGATTTACCGAAACGCGATTCAGACGAAGAACAGTAATATAAAAAATAAAAAAGCCACCTTCGGGTGGCTTTTTTATTGGCTGGTTTTTTCTAGTCTTTAGGAGGGTCCATAGGTGGTTTATTTTGCGAGAAACGCTGGCCAATTTTATAACGGTCCCACGGCAAGGGGCGTTCAATTGACTCAGGAACTTCTCCACTCAATGAGCGCAAACGTAAATGTAGCGCAGCTTGAGCAATTAAATTTGCTGAAACTGGTGCGGTAATAAAAGCTAAAAGTGTGATCAGTAGCTCGGCAAAACCAAAGCGGCCTTGAAAAGCGAAAAAGATCATAGATGCAATCAAAAAGCTGCCTAATCCTAACGTACTCGATTTTGTGGGTGCATGTAAGCGCATGAATAAGTCAGGCAAGCGCACCATACCAATCGAGCCGACTAACATGAAGAAAGCGCCAAAAACCAGAAAGACCGAAACAATAATTTCCATTACGAACTGCATTTGATCTCTCCTTAATCGATAACATGACCAGTTGTGAAGTAACGTGCCAAGGCTGCGGTAGATACAAAACCTAGCATAGCAACCAGTAGGGCTCCTTCAAATAAAGAGGTCGTCATCCAGTAAATGCCTAAAACAACAATGAGGCAAGTTGCATTTAAGAAGAGCGTATCGAGTGCTAAAAGTCGGTCTACAATCGATGGGCCTATGACCAATCTGAAAAGGCAAAGTAGCATAGAGATTGTAATGGCAATCGAGCTAATGCCTAGAGCATAGGGTAGGATTGTCATGCACTTACCTCCGTTTTGCTTTTTACATCAAAAATTTCCATAAGTGGAATTTCATAACGTTGTTTGATGTCTTCAATATCAGATTCGGTATTATCCGTGCTTAAAGCATGAACCAGAATATCGCCACGTTCCTGATCAATACCCGCAGAAACCGTACCAGGTGTTGTCGTAATGATCATTGCCAGTAATGTATTGACCTGCTCATGTTCCGTTTCTAGTGGTACACGATACCATTTAGGGTGTAAATTTTTGGTAGGTCCTAAAACAAGCTTTGCTACTCGAAAATTAGAAATAATAATATCCCAAAGAACCACAAAGCATAATTTAACAGCAGGTTTCCAGTGAATATGTGGTGTACGAGTAATAAATGGTTTGACTAAACGAGGAATAATTAAACCCAATAGCACGGCTGTCAGAATGTCACTAGCATCAAGACTATGTGACAGCATCAGCCAAAATAAAATGATAAGAACGGAAACAAATGGATGTGGAAACCAGCGTTCAAGCAAATGAGATAACTGCATTATTATGGCTCCATAGGTTTCAATTGACTTTCATCAACAATGGTAGGCGTTTGTAGTTTGTCCTGTTGCTGAATTTGCCGATGTTTATATTCCGAAATATGTTTACCATTGAAGGTATCTTTCGAAATAATATCTGGAAGGAGGTAAGCATTATGATCTGCAACTTCTCCTCCATATTTAGTTTCGGGCAGGTAAGCGGGATCAAATGGTTGCACGCTAATGACTTCACTATTTTTATCTACTTTAAGAATGGTGCGTTGGTAAAGCGCATGGTCTTGAATCTGCTGGGCAGTACTTAATGTGTAATGCTGAATAGGTGCAGCAAATACAACATAAGCCATTAATCCAGCAAGTAGCACATAGATGACTTGATCATTCCGTGGTGGTGCTCGTTCTGGTAAAGCACGATAAAGAATATATGCGGGATGGATTGGATCTTCCTCTGGAGGTGTTGCTCGCCAGAACAAGATAAAACCAACACGTGTTAGCGCAATAATACTTAATAGGCTTACAACAAGTACTACCCCAATGATCCATGCTTGATAACTGGTTTCAACTGTAGCTTGTAAAATAAACACCTTTCCTAGAAAACCACTAAAAGGTGGTAAGCCAGCCATCATCATGGCAATCAAGAAATAAGTCAGCATAGCCGCTTTTTCTTGTTTGATTCTTGGGGCAACTTTTAAATGATCTTTAAAATCTCCACGTTGTGAGGTTATCCAGCCACAAAATAGATAAAAAGCTGCTCCAATCAGAGTACTGTGCACTAAATAATATAAAGCACCAGACCATGCTTGTGTATTCGACATGGCAATTGCTGTGAGCAAGGTACCAATTGAGGAAAGCACCATAAACCCGACAAAGCGACGTAACCGATCTGCTCCAATTGCTGCAATCACTCCATAGAGAGACGTAATCAAACCAATAGGAAGTAACCAGCTTTTCAAGATTTCTTGGCTAAGCGCATCGTCAAATACTGTTCCATTTACACGTAAAATCGCATAGATGCCGACTTTGGTCATAATGGTAAAAATCGCAGCCACTGGTGTACTTGCAACAGCATAAGTTTTTGGTAGCCAAAAACCGACAGGAAGCATGGCTGCCTTAATGCCAAACACGACAAATAAAAGTAGGGCACCTGCTACGGCTAATTTATGTTGATCTGCTTCGAGTGTGGGGATTAGACGTGAAACATCTACCATGTTAAGGCTACCCACACTGCCATAAATCATACCTAAGCCAATTAAGAATAGGGCAGAGGCTAAAAGATTGATAATGACATAATGAACACCAAGCTGAAAACGTGGTTTGCCTTGTCCGTGTAAAAGGAGGACATACGAAGCCATCAACAAGATTTCAAAAAAGACGAAAAGGTTAAATAAGTCGCCTGTTAAAAATGCTCCGCAGATACCCATTAACAAGAAATGGACCATGGCATGAAAATAGCGACCACGGGTGTCCCAGTTGTCACTTGCATACCATAAAACCGGCACTGCTAATGCATAGGTCAATACCAGCATGAATGCAGAAAGACGATCTAATACCAATACAATACCAAACGGTGCCGACCATTCACTCAGTTGGTAAGTGGTAATCTGGCCAGTGCTGGCAAAGCTTAGATAAACAATTGCGGTAATTAATCCAGCAATGGCTGAAACAAGGCTAATACCGCGACGCCATGGCTGTCGCCAATCATCGTTTAAAGCACCTGCTCCTGGGTTGCCAAGCAGTAATAATATAAAAGCAGTAAATGCCGGAATGAGAATGCTAAAAATAGGCGCATGTTCTTGCCAGAAAGATAAAAAGTCAAACATTACGGCTCATCCTCGCGTGGGTCGTATGTTGGAGAGATGTCTTCTTTAGCATCAACATGATCACTACCTGACTCATAACGGCTACGCAGCGCCAGTTGTACAATAAAAGCGGTGGTTGCAAAACCGATCACAATGGCTGTTAACACCAGCGCTTGAGGAAGTGGATCGGTTACTTTTGTTGTTTCAGTTAAAATCGCTGGTGAGCTGATTTGTAGTCGGCCCATAGCAAATAAAAATAGGTTTACAGCATAGCCAATTACAGCTAATCCAAGCACGACAGGGAAGGTACGCGCACGTAAAATCAGATAAATACCTGTGGCAACAAGTAAACCAATAGCAGAAGCCAATAAGAATTCTAAACTGATCATGATGATTCCTCCCGATGTGGTACTACAGGACCAGCCATGCTTGAGTGGCGAGAGTCTCCTAGTACCGAAATGAGCAACATCGTTGCACCAACAACGGTGATATAGACCCCTAAGTCAAAACTCGCAGCTGAAGCCAGATGTAGTTTTCCTAGAATTGGTAATTCCACATAGACGTGCGCACTGGTCAGGAATGGACGTAACCAGAACCATGCTGCTACACCAGTAAGGCCAGCAATTATTAAACCTGAACCAATCCAGACTTCGTAAAGACGCCCTGATTTTACTTTGAGTAATTGTTCTGTTTGGTCTTGACCTAACGCAATATATTGGATGATTAATGCCATGGAGGTGATTAGACCTGCAATAAAGCCACCGCCTGGATAGTTGTGTCCTCGCATAAAGATATAAACACTGACGACAAGCGCTAGTGGTAATACCCAAGAGGCTGTAATACGGAACATAAGCGGAGATGGATTAAAACGGTAGGTAAGACCTTGGGTCATGGTTGTACCATGCACACGCATGCCATCCATGAGGCAAAGTGAACCAATAGCAGCAATGCCTAATACCGTAATTTCACCGAATGTATCGAAGCCACGGAAGTCGACCAAAATGACATTTACAATATTTGAGCCACCACCAAGTGGTAAAGATTGTTGGGCAAAGAACCATGAAATTGAATTATGATCACGAGTTAAAATTAGCCACGTAATCCAGCCTATCCCTAAGCCTCCAACAATGGCTAAAGCAGCATCTCTTAAACGTCTGGAACGAAGAGATTCATAAGGCGTTAGCTGTGGAAGTAAAGATAAGCTCATTAATAGAAGAACAGTTGTTACAACATCCACGGTAATTTGAGTCAGTGCCAAATCTGGAGCTGACATGGTGACAAACACCATCGTTACAACCAGACCAATTGCACCACTAATGAGGACTGCTTTAATACGCTCATGATGGAACCAGAGCATCATCCAGCAACCTGAGAATAGGGTCAGCCAGAGAACGATGGCAATCCATGGGGCATGAGTAAGTTCACGTGTGCCTGTAGTGAGCCCTTGATTGAGTAGAGGCATGGTTACCATGATGATGCTAAAAGCAATAATCAAGAACAGGTAACTTTGCAATGAGCCGTTTTCTGTTTTTTGTTTGATTTTTCGGCTTGTGAGCAACAGATGTTTTAAAAATAAATCAAATAAAATACGGCCTTGTAATTTTCCTAGACGTGGGTCAAGGTCAATTTTACGAATCATGCCATCTTTTGCTAAAGCAAAATAGAAGAGTGAGCCACCCACTAAAGCAATAATACTCATTACAAGAGGAGCATTAAATCCGTGCCAGATTGCGAGATGAGCTCCTGCAAACTCTGGTTGCATCAAGCTTGCTCTGGTTACGCTATTTACTAGTGGTTCTACCAGTAAAGAAGGTAAAACGCCGACCAAGATACATAGCACAGCAAGAAGAATGGCTGGCGCACGCATACCGATCGGGGGTTCATGTGCATTTTTATTTGGAACTTGTTTACCAATCGGACCATCAAAAAACACGCCGTGCACTAAGCGGATTGAATAGCTCACTGCAAAAATACCAGCAAGAGTTGCAATGATGCTGGCAAAAACAACTGCTGAACCTGAAAGATTAGCCAATAGCTCGGTAAAGAACATCTCTTTAGAAATAAAGCCATTGGTGAGTGGTACACCTGCCATAGAGGCAGCTGTGATCATGGTCAATGTAGCTGTAAAAGGAAGTAATTGCCAAATACCACTGAGTTTACGAAGGTCACGTGTACCCGTTTCATGGTCAATGATCCCTGCAATCATAAAGAGAGCAGCTTTAAATGTTGCATGGTTAATTATATGAAAAATGGCAGCCGCAACTGCTAAAGGTGAACCTATTCCAAGTAAACAGACAATAAGACCTAAATGGCTAATTGTTGAGTAGGCTAACAGTCCTTTTAAATCTTCTTTGAAAATGGCAAAACAGGCTGCCATACAGAGCGTAAATAGGCCAACGAAGGTAACAATATTGTGATAAAGCGCGGCGCCCACAAAAATTGGCAGTAAACGTGCTAGTAGGAAAATACCTGCTTTTACCATGGTTGCAGAATGTAGGTAGGCAGACACCGGAGTTGGCGCAGCCATTGCGTTGGGTAACCAAAAATGAAATGGAAACTGAGCACTCTTCGTAAATGCACCAAGCAAAATAAGCAATAGCATTGGAGTAAATAGAGCATGGGCTTGAATGGCATCTTTCATGCCCATGATGTCACTAATTTCATAGGTTCCGGTGATTTGTCCTAATAGAACAAATCCACCCAACAACGCCAAACCGCCCATCCCTGTAATGGTGAGTGCCATTCGTGAGCCACGTTGAGCAGCTTCATAATGACTCCAGTAACCCACTAACAAGAAAGATGAAATACTGGTGAGCTCCCAAAAGACTAATAAAATAATAAGATTATTAGAGAGCGAAATACCCAGCATTGCTGCCATAAACAGCATGAGTAAAGCGTATAGTTTGCTTAAAGAATTTTTAGGACCAAGATAGTAGTAGGCGTAAATATAAATGAGTGTACCGATACCGGTAATAAGTAAAGAAAATAATAAACCAAGCGCATCGAGTCTGAAGCTAAGATTAATCCCCAATTGAGGTAACCAATCCCAGCTTTGTTGAATGCTTGCACCACCAAGCACAGTTTTAGCTTGAGTCAGTAATAACCCGAAACTGGTTAAACTGACTCCAATTGCCCCTAAAGCCGTTACTCCACGCGAGAACCGTTGAAGCAATGAAACAAGGGTGGTGCCTAATATTAACGGTAATAAGATAATTATCGGTAGCACACTCGTATCCATATATGATTTAGGCCGAAACCTAAAGGTGAAATTTTAATTTCAGAATAGATAGGAATTCAAAGAGAGTTCCAAAGCTTTGTTATTCTGAAAACCCAACCAAATTAGAAAATAAAGCGAGAAACAAGTTGTATTGCGCAACTTGAAGAATAAAAACGCAAAATGAAATTTATTGTACACTAAAAAAGCAGTAAAAATCTGATGTTATTACATGCAGTAACAACATCTAGTGATTTCAACGCCTAACAATCTTGATCAAGCGTTATATTTTACAAGACTGTCTTTTATTATAAAAATAAAGCTAAATGTGGCGTGAAATTTAAACCGAAGGACTTTCTTCTGGCGTATCTCCAGCACGCATCATGCGTAATAATTCGTTTTTTTGTTGTTCATTTAAACCCTGAATTTGCTGAAATAAAACATCAACTTGTACTGGAAAGGGGATTGGATCTATTAAGCTGATTGGTTGTGTTTCGACGTGAGATGCTAAAGGTTCATTTCCTTGCAGCAATGTATAGATGCGTTCAAGCTGTTGCTGAGTGGTGTTAATGTCGAGTTTAGTCACTCTGCCATGTTCTAGTTTGAGACATTGATAGGCTGAGGCATGTTCAAGCAGTTCTTCACGACTTCCAGTTGCGATAATTTGTAAACGTGGAAATGCCTGATGGAGCCGATTCAAAATTTCTGAGCAGTGAAGTGAGTCGAGCTGTGCATCAATCTGATCAATCAATAAAATGCCTTCACCTTCAAGGCAAGGATTTAGGCTTAATGGATTGAGTAAACAGAGTCTACGGGCGACATCACCTACCAGTGCTATCCATGTTTTTACCGTGCTGGAAAGCTGCTGAAATGGTAGGGTCTGACCGTCATAGTCAACCATGAGTTGAAGTCTTGGTTGGTATTGCAAATATAAATCTTTGAGTTCTGGGAAAATAATATTTAATGCATTTTTTAGGGCATATAGATTAGGTGACGGAAGCTGTTTTGGTTGTTGTGATAGCTCTTTTTGAAGTTGATGTAATAATTCTGTCTGATTTTGTGGATCTGATTGTTTGGAAATAATACGTTGTACTACATATGCAGCTTGAGCATTTTCAATATCGCTAATTTCACGTAGCCATTCAAAAAAACGGGTAAACGTTGTAAATGGAACTGGGCTAATGTCATAAGCTGAAATGGACTGAGTAATCCCCGGCAAGTTTTTATTAAGCACATTGATATCATTTACAAATCGCTCGGCTGGGTAATAAGCAACCAAGGGTAGGCCTTGTAGCGGATCTTTCCTTGTGACTTGTTGATAGAGTGCGGTAGCCTGATCAAGTTGTTGAGTTTCGACCTGACTAATACCTATTCCACTTGCATTTAAAGTTTTAAACAGTTTCCAGCTACAAAGGGATGGGTCTGCTTGTTGTGCTGAGGTACTCTCTGGTAATTGTCCGAATTCTGGAGGAATTTGAATACTGACTTCTATTTTAGCCTGCAAACGAGAATAGGTAATATCCTGATCTGGCATAACAATGCCTGGGCTACGTAAGTCTTTAAAGCGTGCAGGAAACCATGTTAAGGCATGGTAAGTATGTTTTAACAACATACTTTTGCCAGTTGCTTGCTCGCCTAAAATTAAAGTAATCGGTTGTTTATCATATTGAAACTGTAGTTTTAGGTCATGAAATAGAGCAATATGTTTAAATTGGATAGATTCAAGTTTCATAGGCTCACCTAATTATGAGCGCTTCAACCAACCGACTGACGAAGACTTAAAGGCGCCCTTAGTTTTAATTGTTGTATCAGATCATAAAGATGATGAATATTTAGACTTACTTTAGCACGAGTACAGGCGACGTAAAGTAATCTTAACTCTTCATCTGTAATCTTATGTTCTAATCCATTAATTTTAAATTGATAGTCATCTTCAATATGAACGCGGTTCCATTCTAGCCCTTTGGCTTTGTGGGCTGTAGAGATGACATAGTCAGCTTGTTCAAGTGGTGTAATCTTTGCAAGTGCTTTTTTTAAGGGATCGGTACCGTGATCATCTACCAGTTTAACCAAAGGTTTAATGTCACTCCCTTCGTTGGTTTCACAGTACTCATGAACATCATGCCACGAATTAAACCATGCTAACTCGGGCACGTCAGTGACCCGTTTGCCTTGTTTTAAAAGGCTTGCAGCGTCTACAAAACGGTTTAACTTCTGATGGTCTGCTTGCAAACTCACTTTATCGCCGTGAACTAAACCTGCCAATAAAAGCTCCATTGCACGAGCATTGGTGCGGCATAAAATCGCATCACGCATTTTGGTGTGCGGTTTATTGACTACACTTGATTTCTGATTTGGGTTCCCAAGTAAAGGAACCGTCTCATTTAATGCGCCCAACAGTGAATTAGCAACATCGGCAATGGCTTCACCAAAACGAAAAGAAGTTGTTAAGCGAGATTCAGGTAGTGGTAATTGTTGCATAGCATTAATCGCACCACGCCACGCATAGATTTGCTGGTGTGCATCACCTACATAGATGACCTGCGTATTTTTTTGACGCAGTAAAATACCAAGCATTAAAGGGTCAGCATCTTGTGCTTCATCAAATAACACATAGTCAGTAGGAATGTTGGGTTCTGATAATGCCCAAAGTTTGAGATAAATATCGTGCCCAATACCCGCTTGATGGTTTTGGTCAATTGACTCTAGCCAGCGGCGTTCCACAGCGGGGTAAAGGTGATTTTGTAATTCGATAATGTCATCTGGATGTAGCCAGTTGGGTGCCTGAATGTGTCGAGGAGCAGGGTATTGCGAGCTAGTCGAACAAAAATAGCTGACAGCATTTGCAACAAGACTTGCTAAACGACTTGGCATTAAGACATATTTCTCGTAGCGTCCACCCATCATTCGACGTAGGGTAATGGGTTCTAGTCGATACTCTTTAGCAATAAAACTTGGGCTTAGTCGTGGTAGACGTAATTTGTCGGTTACACCGCGCGGCACACTACGAAATGCAAGTGAGTGAAACGTACGACAGTCCACATTACGATGAAATTTGTTTTGTGCTTCGCCAGCAATGGCTTTATTGAATGCCAAATACATACCACGTCTTTGTGGCATGGCATCACTAATCATTTGCAGGGTCGTGGTTTTACCTGTGCCAGCATAGGCAATCACTTTGAATGATTGCCCAAGACGTGCGTTGTCTATGGCAATTGCTTGCTCATAGGTAGCTTTAGGTTTTTCAATATTTGACACTGAGTGATTTTATACCTTGTTGCGGTTAGCTTTTTCAACTAAACCCGATAAACCTTGGCGACGAGCTAATTCGTCAATAATGACTTGTGGATTAATATCGAAATAACCCAACATCACAATAGTATGGAACCATAAATCTGCTGTTTCATAAACGAGATCGTTTAAGTGTGCTTCGGAATCTTGTGCTGCAAAATCTTTAGCCGCGATAATGGTTTCTACACTTTCTTCGCCAACTTTTTCTAAAATTTTATTGATGCCTTTTTTATAGAGGCTTGCAACATATGATGTATCTGCTTCAGCTTGCTTACGCTCTTGCATCAATTGACCTAAGTGAGCAAGTACGTCAACCTGCTCGGTGGTTTGAGCATGATCGTGTGCTTCTGTTTTAGCTTTTTCACCATAAATGGCAGTAGGGTCTTTTAATTGTGCATCGACAATTTCCCAGCCTTGCGGGGTGAGTTTGCGATAGAAGCAAGACTCACGACCAGTATGACATGCAATACCGCCATGTTGTTCAATTTGTAACACAATCACGTCAGCATCACAGTCCAGACGAATTTCAAAAACTGTTTGAAAATGGCCCGATTCTTCGCCTTTGTGCCAGAGTTTCTGACGAGAACGAGAGAAATAAACAGCCTGATTTTTTTCTGCTGTGAGCGCAAGTGCTTCACGGTTCATCCACGCCACCATCAAAATACGTCCGGTTTGATGATGTTGAGCAATGGCAGGGATAAGACCTTGTTCGTTAAATTTTACTTCATCGAGCCATTGCGTGTTATTCATGAGAAATCACCAAAGAAATGTTAACTATAATTGATTTAACTTAGATGCTAAAAATAGCTTGTATAGTGTACGGCATCAACGTCGCTTTGCGGAAAAATTCTTTGTCCTTTTTGTCTTTGTCGGCCTAATCAACAGCTTGTATCCTATTATTTTTAAGAGTCAGTTAGAGATTCACTTTTTACATTAAAAGCACTACTTTCTTTAGGCAATTGAGCCACTCGATCATAATCGAGTTGTTGGAATGGACCTGTCTTTAAGCCTGAAATCGTGATTGCCATTTCTTTTCGAAAATAGGGAATTTGATACATCCAAGGGAAAACTAAATCTCTTAAACCTCCAGCCCACCAATGGTCAGATTGATAAAGTGGCGTTAATAATCGGCTCAGAAATTGATAAAACTGAGTGGATGAGCGGCGAAGCTGGTGATAATGCTGCCAGAGTAGGGGCCAGTCAATATTCTGGTTCTTCTTGGCATGTTGCAATGATTGAGAAAAAGCCCAAGCATCCAATAATGCCATATTTGCACCTTGTCCTAACTGTGGACTCATCGCATGAGCTGCATCTCCAATCACACCAATTCGACCTTGGCCAAATTGAGTCATCACTACATCACGGTAGTTTGCAGATAACCATTTAGGTTGAGTTTGGTTGTCATATAAGATTTCTTTTAGCCATTCTGCAACTTTAGGCCAACGCGTTGAGACTTGTTTTAACCAAGCTTGTTTAGCCTGCTCATCTTGCAAAAAAGATTGCAATCGGGGAGTAGGTAGGCTCCAGAAGATACTTGAAAGACGTTGTTGAGGTTCTGTCGGAATGGCTCCCGTAGGAAGAATTCCCATCATAATTTTCGAGCGATCATAAAATTGATGCAGAATTTCAGAATCGAGTACTTGGCATTCAGGCACGATACTCCACGCAGCACCCCAAGGGTAGGCTTGATTAACTTTTACCCATGCTTTTGGTCGTAATTGACTACGAGCACCATTGGCAATAAGTACGGCATCAAAGCGAGTATCAAACTTTTGACTTTGATGAATTCCGAAGAGTCGAACTTCGTCATTATGATCTTCAAAGCTTTCAATGGAATGGTCCAGACACCAAGTAATCTGACTTGAATATTCACTAAGTTTTTGGGTGAGAACGTGGCATAAAGTGGCTCTGTGTATACCTAAACCGTATAGATTTGTAGATGCTTCTTGATAGTGACTGTTGACTAAAAGATGCTTGTTGGGAAGTTGTCCCTCTAAACCTGTTACTTTTGCACCCAATGGCAGCGCTTTATCGAGCACACCTAAATGTTCAAATACGGCTAAGCCCGCAGGTTGTAGTAATAAACCTGCACCTACTGGAGATAACTCATCAACTTGTTCAAAAATAGTAACGTTATTGCCCTCTCGCGCGAGCAAAATCGCAGTGGCTAAACCTGCGGTACCCGCACCGATAATCGCAAAATGAGGTGTTTTCATTGTTTGTTCTTTTGATGTATTTATGAATGCTAATTTAGCAATCAACGAATAGTTGATCTATAATTTTTTTGAAAATTAAAGTTTTCACATAAAAAAATCCCTTGCGTTTGCAAGGGATTTAAAACTTATTTCAATATGCGCCAAAGCGCTAATAAACTGCTTAGCACAATTAAAATAATAGAAACAAACCAAGGGCTAATAATTGCGATGGTGAGTAAAATCAGCATGCTACTACCGAACATCCAACTGCGGCGTTGTTGATGTTCCATTTGCAAACGAAGTTGCTGCATTTCACGTAACTGACGGTCTTGCCAAGCAGACTGATTTTTTAAACCATTTAAGCTATCAATAATTAAGCTTGGGAAATCTTGAGCACCTAAAAGCAGGTCAGGTAGTTGCTGTCCTAACTCTTTTATATTTTTGACTGGGTTCATGTTGGCCTTGACCCATTCAGTCAAAATTGGTTTTGCCAATTTCCAGATGTCGAGCTGCGGATAAAGATCGGTACCTAGACCTTCAACATGTACTAAAGTCTTTAGTAACAACATGAGCTGTGGTGGAATCTCTAAATGGAAGCGACGAGCAATATCCATCACTTGAATCAAGATGCCAGCAAAATCAAGTTGATCCATCGGTTTAGATACCATTGGTCCAACGGTGCGACGCATTTCACGCGATAGCGCATCTTGGTCTGTACCCGGTGGAATCCAGCCAGCTTGATGCACAATTTGAATGAGCTGCATAAAATTGCTGTTCATGACAGCAAGCAACATGCGGGCAATGGTCATCTGGTCATGCTTAGATAACTCACCCATAATCGCACAGTCCAGTGCGATAAAGCGTGGATTGCTTGGGTTAATTGTTTCTACAAAGACATTGCCGGGGTGCATGTCGGCATGGAAAAAGTTATCGCGGAATACTTGAGTAAAGAAAATGGTTAACCCTTTTTCTGCAAGTTGTGCGCGGTCCATCCCAAGACGGTCAAAGGTTGCCGTATCTGAAATAGGAACACCTGTAATGCGCTCTGCCACCATGACATCTTTCGTGTCCATGTAGACTTCAGGCACATACATCATGGTTGAGCCAGTAAAATAATGGCGCATACGACGGGTGTTGTCTGCTTCAATACTCAAGTCCAGCTCATTTAAAATAATCTGGCGGTAGTCTTGAATAATTTCAGAGAGATGTAAGGCACGAGCAGCTTCAAGGCGGCTTTCTAGTGTGTTGCCTAACCATGCCAAAATTTCAAAGTCTTGCAAAATTTGGTTGCGAATGTCGGGGCGAGTCACCTTAATAACGACTTCACGGCCATCGTGCAAAGCAGCAGTATGAACTTGTGCAATTGAAGCAGCAGCTAATGGCTGGTCATCAAATCGTGCAAACAAGGTATTTACGTCAGCTTTTAATGATTCTTGAATACGTTGTTTGGCAACATTGATATCAAAAGGTTTGACCTGATCTTGGAGTAAGACCAATTGAGCAAGTATTTCAGGTGGAATTAAATCACGTCGAGTTGACAGTAATTGTCCAAGCTTGATTGCAAGCGGCCCCATCTCTTCTAAAGCCTCTTTGAGCTTTAAAGGATTTTTACGTTCGCGACTAGACCATGCAGCTGGGTGCATTTTAATAACACTTAATGCACGTTGAGCTTTAACTGGTAATTCATCCGCAGGGAACAACGTATCGAGTCTATAGTGCGCTGCAATACGCCAAAGTTCGAGTAAACGTGAAACGTGCGGAATCATATACAGTCTTACCTAGTCTTGAGAGGGTTGTAGTTGTGTGTTGAGTTGCTGAAATCTTGCTTCTAGACGGTCAATGTCTTGATTAAGCTTGCGAGTTGCTTGAGTTAAATCATCCATTTCCCAACGAGGGGCAAATAGACCGCTATCTTCTTTTAATGCGTCTTCTGCGAAAAATAGATGACTTTGAAGAGAGCGTTTTAAATGTCTTGGTGCAAGTTGAATCTTGCCAATCTCGTGGGCGAGTTGGGGACCTACCCATCTTGATAAGTGCGCAGCTAAATCTGGTTCAGCTTGCTGCATAATCTTTTGAATATCCTGTAGCAGGTGATAATCACCTTGCAATGGGATATTGCCAATCTGATTTGGATCGCTGACCAATAATTTAATTAGTTCGACGACATCTTTAACATGCAAAGTTGCTGTTGCTTCAGAAATTTTGAATTGCACATCAAAAGGGCGTTGTTCAAAAATAGAAGGCTTTTCGCTGTGCCCTGTTGCAGTAGGTTCAAGACGTACTTTTTCTTGGTCAAAGAATACATCGACAGAAAGCTGCGGGCTATCAATCACAACACGCAACATTTTGCCCTGTAACTGATTAAGCTGAATGCGTGTAACCGCATCCAGATCGATCAGATGATGAATGATACGTTCGACTGCACCGAGTGCCAGAATCGACCACATATCGTTATCCCTTACAGTTTAAAGCCACGGTGAACAGCAACGATACCAGCAGTAAGGTTGTGATAGTCACAGTTCTGGAAGCCAGCATTTTCCATCATACCTTTTAAGGTGCGTTGGTCTGGATGCATACGAATTGATTCAGCCAAATATTTATAACTTTCTGAATCATTGGCAACTAATTTACCCATAATCGGTAACGCAGTGAATGAATAGAGGTCATAAAGTTTTGAGAATGGCTCAAATACAGGCTTAGAAAACTCAAGAATAAGTAAGCGACCACCTGGTTTCAACACACGGAACATAGAAGCAAGTGCTGCATCTTTATCTGTCACGTTACGTAAACCAAAACTAATGGTAAGTAGATCAAAACTGTTATCTGCAAAAGGTTCTAACGTTTCTGCATTGGCAAGTACGAAATCAACATTGGTACAACCTGCGTCAATTAGACGGTCGCGACCAACATTAAGCATAGATTCGTTAATGTCTGAAAGTACCACATGGCCTTGAGGACCAACTTCACGGCTAAATACTTTTGCTAAGTCGCCTGTACCACCCGCAATATCTAATACGTGTTGACCACGGCGGACACCTGACATGTTAATTGCAAAACGTTTCCACAAACGGTGAATACCAAATGACATCAAGTCATTCATGAGGTCATATTTGCTTGCAACCGAGTGGAATACTTCTGCAACTTTTTGAGCTTTATCTTCAGTTTTAACAGTTGAGAAACCAAAGTGTGTGGTTTCACCTATGTTGCCAGTATTGCTAGCGCCACGTGGTAAATTGTATTTTGGTACAGAACCATTCACAGGTGTATCTGTTAAGGTTTGTTGTAAAGTTTGTTGTTGCCCTTGAGGGGTACCTTGCGGTAAAGGTGAGCTTAGGAATGGGCTAACTTTGTCTGAACTTTGTGCCTGCTCAGTTGGAGATGTTGGCTTTTGGTTTTCGTTAGACATATTGTCTCTCCTAGACTCAAACTCAAGTGAAACGGAATAAGTTCTGCATGATGACAGATTTTGTCTATTTTTACAGGCATCATCATGCAAATATAATGAATAAAATCTCAACTTCGTTGGGTTGAGTTTTTCTATGTGCCGACCTTATCACACTCTAAACGGATTGGGATGCCCTGAATGTACATTTTCAATAATCTGGCGTTCTTTTTCAGTAAAAGTCTTAATAAAGGCTTCGGCAGATTTTAACGGTTTCATCGCGCTAAAACCATCTTGAATAAAATCATACATCAATTCGAACTGATATTTTTGGGCAATACCTTTACACATTTTAAAGGCAGTAAACATCATAAATGAGCGCATGTATTTATCGAGTGCTGTGCCTAAGTCATCTAGCAAAGCGAGTTGTTGATAACGGGCTTCTGCCTGATCAAGTTTGGTTAAGGTTAAGCCCATGATTTCATCGGTTAATACCGTATCAGCTGGATAATCCTCAAGAAGCTGTATCGCCACTTGTTCATCAAGCTGAGTGGCAAGAACAGCTAAACTGACTGATTTAGTTCCAGTTTTAATGGCATTGTCAGGCAATACTTTTTCAGCTTTATGTGCATATTTCAATAGGCGTTCAATTTGTGCTGCAAGGGCATCAAACTCTGGACCACCATATAAACGATTTAAAAAATACTGTGCCATGAGTTTATGTTCAGGCAAGTTGAAAAATTCATGATGTGTATCTTTCATCCGCTCTTTTAACCATGTTTGTACATCTTGCAAACGTTGGGCAAGCACTGGATTATCGTGATAATTAAATGTTTTATATTGTTGTAAAAGTTCGTCAAAAGCAGCGAGTTTAGACATGTAAGACTCTAATATTGGGCTATTTACAAAAAATCATAAGAGGCATTGTAACCTTGTACTATGGCGAGAAGATGTAAAAAAAATGATTTATGCGTCAATTTTTAGATGGAATTTGGTCGCAATGACATAATTTGTATAGCAATTCATCATTTAAGCGCATAAGTTAAATATCAGCGAAATTAACAATAAATGATTAGAGCCGTGCACTATGAGTGAACAACAACCAAAATTTGAAATTCGAGATGAAGAACAGCTTTCGGTCGATTTGATTGAAGCACAATATGCTTTAAAAGAAAGCCGAGGAAAGCCGAATGCTAAAAGCACACTCATTTTAATGAGTGGTATTGAACTGGCAGGTAAAGGGGAAGCAGTTAAGCAGCTCCGTGAGTGGTTAGACCCTAGATATCTACGAGTAAAAGCAGATGCACCACGTGTGCTGACAGATACAGAAGCATTTTGGCAGTCTTATTCGGAGTTTATTCCTACCGAAGGTCAAATTGTGGTGATGTTTGGCAATTGGTATAGCGATTTGCTTGTTACAGCAACGCATGTGTCTGAACCTTTAGATGAGGCACGCTTTGATGCTTACGTTGAAAATATGCGGGCATTTGAGCAAGACTTAAAAAATAACTATGTTGATGTGGTCAAAGTCTGGTTCGACCTTTCATGGAAGTCACTACAAAAACGGTTAGATAAAATTGATCCGTCAGAACAACACTGGCATAAACTCCACGGCCTAGACTGGCGTAATAAAAAACAATATGACACTTTGCAAAAGTTACGCCGTCGTTTTACCGATGATTGGTACATTATTGATGGGGAAGATGAAAAACAACGTGATCAATTTTTTGCTCAATATCTTTTGCAACACATGCGCCAGCTTCCTGAACATGAAACTGAAGTCAAAGGAAAATGGCAACAGGCTAAAATTCCAGAAGGTCTATTAAAACCTTCTAATGAGCCACTTGAAAAAACTGAATATAAAAAAGAACTCGATAAATTGAGTAAAAGAATTGCTGATGCCATGCGTTTTGATAAACGAAACGTGGTGATTGCTTTTGAGGGAATGGATGCGTCTGGTAAAGGAGGGGCAATTAAGCGAATTGTCAAAAACCTAGACCCGCGTGAATATGATATTCACTGTATTGGTGCGCCTGAACGCTTTGAAGCACGTCATCCTTATTTATGGCGTTTCTGGAACCGTATTAATGAGGCTGAAAAAATTACGATCTTTGATCGGACATGGTATGGGCGCGTACTCGTAGAACGTGTTGAAGGTTTTGCTTCGCCTCTAGAGTGGCAACGGGCCTATGATGAAATTAACCGCTTTGAAAAAGACTTGTTTGAGAGTCAAACCATTGTGGTCAAAATTTGGTTGGCGATTAGTAAAGATGAGCAAGAACAGCGTTTTAAAGCTAGAGAAGAGACACCGCATAAACGTTTTAAAATTACCGCAGAAGATTGGCGTAATCGTGATAAGTGGAGCGATTATTTAAAAGCGGCCGCAGATATGTTTGAGCGAACCAGTACGGAATATGCACCTTGGTATATTGTAGCGACTGATGACAAATATACGGCACGTTTAGAAGTGTTAAAGGCGGTATTAAAACAGCTGAGAGCAGACTAAGCTCTCAGCCAAGACAAGTATTAATTTACAATGTTACTACGGCTTTTTTGCTGAATACGATTAGCAAGGTTATAACTGTCATTTAGATGAGTTTCTGCTATTTTTTTCATCATGAAATAGCCTAAACTTGCTGCTACAACTTGTCCGCCCAATGGTATGAATTTGGTGACCTGTTTCGTTACGATTTTGCCAAAAAAGCCATTAAATGTTTTTTTAACAGTAGTGCGTGCCACGACAAAGCCTGAAAATTCAAAACCACGTTTACGTAATTCATCCCAGTGAATTGTTTTGGTTTTTGGGTCGTAGACACTAACGTGTTCAGGGGCTAAACCAAAACGGGAATTGATATCTGGAATCAGGTGCGACAAAATTCCTAAATCGATGACCACGTCAAAAAAAGGAATTGGTACAATTGCCGCTCCAGCTGAAACGTAAGCTCTTTTTTTGATGAGCACATGACACTCATCGCGAATTTGTTCCAGATTTAGGCTAGGATCAATATAGTCAGGAATCTTATCAATTTTCATCATGTTTACCTGTATGAGTTTCTTGATGGTGTCTTCAAAACCAAGTGTAAGCGACACCTAAAGTTAGATTATGCTGTGTTTAAACCAACGTGACATAGTCAGATTCAGTTGTATAGTAATGAATGTTTATGATTTTGTGCATAAATTATGCAAGCAGGATATGAAATAAATGGGGATTCACGTTATTCAAAGCCAACGTATTGATGTGTTGTTGCAAGGTGTATTGGCATCTACATTGCAACCTTCAGCACATCCGTTACAGGTTTTGAACACCCAACATTTTATTGTTCCGAGCCCTGCGGTAGAGCAGTGGCTGATACAAAAACTTGCAGAGCAGCAAGGCATGAGTGCTAACTACCAGTTTCATCAAAGGGTACGAGGTTTTCAGTGGTACGCTTACCAGCAAGTTTTAACTGCGCATAAAGAACAGGTTCGTAAAGCGAACATTCCGCGTTTAATTTTTAAATGGCGTGTTCATCAGGCTTTACACGAATTTATTCAACCTGACACTATTGGCATAGATACCTCACATCCTCTACATTCTATTGTTCAGCGCATTTATGACAGTGCAGATCGGCTTGAACATGGCATAGAGAAACAGCTTAAAAAGCAAAAAATGTTGTATTGGGTGGCTGAGCAGGTCGCCGATTTATTTAGCAACTATATGATTTATCGTGGGCAATGCCAGCGTGGTTGTGAAAATAGCTGTACGTGTCCAGAAAACTGGTTGGCTACTTGGGGGCAAGGGCGAGCACTTGATATTGAAAAATATATTGTGCAAAAAGACGCGGAGGTTACTGCTTTTGCATTGCATCAAACTCAAGAGCTAGAACGTTGGCAGCGTTGGCTATGGCAGCAGCATTTTCATGATGATTTTTTGCAGATGCAGCAAATTGATGCGTTGTTTTGGCAAGAGCTAGAACATCCCGACCATGGTAAAAGAGCGATCTCAAGACTACCTAGTCAGGTGGTGGTTTTTACCTTGCTTGATTTACCACCAAGTCAGTTACAGTTTTTGCATCGCTTAGGGCAATACGTTGATGTGCTGATTTTGCACTATAACCCTTCACAAGAATATTGGGCAGATAGTGTCGATCCACTCTGGAAACAGCGTTATGACTTAGGGGTGAAAGAGCGATTTATTGCAAAAAATCCAAAGGCAACTGATGCTGAAATTGCCGATTTTTTTGATAAATTTACACTTAATTTTAATGCGGAAGCGCGTGAGTCCAGACATCCACTTTTAACCCGATTGGGTAAACAAGCCCGAGACCATTTCTCGTTACTCTCAAATTTATCTACGGGTGAAGAAGGTAAATGGGTTGATGCTTTTGTGGATGATTTCCCTGAAAGTTTACTTGGCAAAGTTCAGTCAGATATTTTACATCTGGTTGAGCCGCAACCTAAGCAATATGCGCTTGCTCCACATGATGACTCTATTCAGATTCATGTTTGCCATTCGACTTTACGTCAACTTGAAGTATTAAAAGAACAATTGATTTACTGGTTGGCTCAAACGAATGAGCAACCAAGGCGTCCCAACGATATTCTTGTATTGGTCCCTAATTTAGCCGATATAGAACCTTTAATTCGAAGTGTATTTCCAGCTACTGCTACCGAACACGGTGTGCATTTACCTGTGAAAATAGCAGGCGTTGCATCACTTGATGCATTAAATGCTTGGCGCGCTGTGATTGGCCGCATTCAACTGATGCAGGGACGTTTTACGCTAGATGATTTTGCAGACTGGTTAAACCTGCACGCGACCCAACAACGTTACGAACTTGAATATAATCAGGTTGAGCGAATGTTAACTTTACTTGCTGATGCTGGATTTAAACGAGGACTCGATGCAGAGCATCTTAAATATAGTCTGTGCGAAGGTGATGATGATTACCGATATAGCTTTAAATTCGCTTTAGAACGCTTGGCACTTGGCATTGCTGTGCCTGTGCATGCCACATTTAATCAGGTTTTGAGTTATGCAAAAGTTCAGTCAGGTGACTTTGAGTTAATCGGTACACTCATTCAGATTTATCAAGATTTGAATGAACGCCGTGATTGGTTAACCATGCATGAGCAAGGGCAGGTCTATACAGTTGAGCATTGGCTTCAAGTGTTGTCAAAAGATATTGTTGAATTTGAGCAGGTTGGAGTTGCTGCTTTAAAAGCTGTTCGGGAAGTCGTAAAAAAACAAGAACGAATGTTAACGCTCGCAAGTTATTACGCAGAGACCGAAACAGGAACCTTGCGCAAAATTACTTTGCCTTTACCTTATATTATTGAAGAAATTCAAAGAACTTTGGAAAATCAAAGTGCGCAGGCCGAACCAACTGGACAGATTACTTTTGCTCAGATTGGACAAATTCGACCATTACCCTATCGTTTAATGGTGATGCTAAACCTAGATGTAGGACAGTTTCCAAATCGTGATACGCATGTTCCATTTGATTTGATGGATGCATTGCGTCAGCAGTTAGGCGACCGTTCTCGCCTTGAAGATGACCAAGGTGCTTTTTTAGATGCTTTATTATTGGCACAAGAAAGTTTATGGCTGTTTTATAACGGTTTTGATGTAAATGATGGTGAAGTAAGAGAACCTTCGAGCATTCTTCAAGAGTTCAAAGAGCATCTTGCCTTTATTGTAAAACCTGAATTAGATGAACCTGAGCATGTCTTGCTTGAGGGAATTGAAGTCCCATCTCAATTAAAACAGTTATATCACTTGCATCATTTACAGCCATTTGACCCTAAAGGCTTTATGGCTGAAAACAGCTATATTCGTTACCAAGATCACTGGTTTAAGGTGGCCTCACAAATTCAACAGGGGGCAGGCGTTCGCCAACCTTGGGCGAATACGACCTATCCGCTGCAAGTGCCTGACATGTTGGTCTTAGATAGCCAACAATGGATACAGGATGTGACATTTCCAGCACGCTTGTATTTGAAAACCTTAGGGGTTGAGAACTTAGGTAGTGTTGGGTTACTTGATCAAAATGAACCCTTGTTGCTCGATGGTCTAGGGCGCTATGCAATTCGGCATTTTTTACAACAGTCTGATCAACAAACACAACCTGACGTCTTGCTTGATCAATTACCTGTCGGCAAAGTCAAATACAGCGCATGGCAGCAAGGTGTTTTTGAGCAAGAATGTTTGCTTGAACGGCTTCATCATTATGCGCCTGCAGTAACCGAAGCGACCCAGCGAGTCTGGCGCATTGCCAAACAACTCCATATGAATATTACTGTGCCAAAGTCTGAAATTCAGGATTGGGTCAGCATGGAACCATCGAGTGCGAGGGCAAAAAGACGCGCTAAAGTTTGGTTAGAGTACCTGCTGTGGTTGGCCTACCTTAATGAAGGAAGTGCTGGTGCTGAAAAAAGACGTATTGTCGTTTTTAGCGATCAAACCGTTATTTGTAGTGGTGTGAGTTCTGAGCAGGCACGTCACTATTTACAACCGTGGTTTAAAATTTGGCGTCATGCACAACAACAGCCATTAGTGTTACCTGCAGCCTTGTTGTTAAAGCCGCTTGAAAAAGCTAAAGCTTATCAATGGGACATGGCAGCTCAAACAGAAAAAACAAAACTGGATGAGAAGAGCTATGTCGAGCTGTTAAAATACTGGAATGAAACAGGGTCATTTACCACCATGGATATGACTCAAAATGAAGCCTGTAAGTTGCATCGAGACTGGAGCTTCATTTTACAAGAGCAAGATGCACAAGCTTTGCTTCAACATGCTTGTGATGAGTTTGCTTATGATCTGTACCATCCAGTTTTTCAATTTCAACATTCGGAGTAAGACATGAACTCAAGAGTACAGGTGTCTTATCAACCTATTATTGATATTGAATTTAATGGTTTGCATTTAATTGAAGCTTCAGCAGGTACAGGGAAAACTTATACTCTATCGAGCTTGATGGTCCGTATTTTTCTTGAAAAGTACTTGCCGAGACAAGTCATTGCAACAACATTTACCCGTGCAGCAGCAGCCGAGTTAAAAAGTCGTATTCGTGCCCGTTTGGTCGAAACGTATCGATACTTAGAGACCAAACGCAGTTTTACAGAACATGAATTATTCACGCAGGCAGAGCAAGAGCCTGACCTATTACTCCAACATATTTTAAAGACTTTTGCGACACGCATTGCCTATGCGTGCGAGCGTTTAAAATTGGTCATCGATCAGTTGGACGAGCTATTTGTTGGGACACTCGATAGCTTTAGCCAAAAACTATTACGCGAATTTGCTTTTGAGAGTGGCAAAATTGAACGTGCGCAAATTACCGATGATGCTAAAACTTATAGCCGGCAATTGATTCATGATGTGTTGCGTGAATGGATACAGTCTCAACCTCAGACCGTGATTGATGCTTTATATCTTGCTGGTGAACTCAAGAGTGTTGATGGTTTTGTCAAACTTGTCGAAGACTCACTTAACTTTAGTTCGGCTCATTTTAAGCTTCCCGAAAAACCTACTCTTCAATTTGAACAACTTGCCCAGCTCAAACAGCTAGCGACAGAAATTGATATCAGCCTTTTAGAGCACTATTACCAGCTCGATGGCGAACACTATAAGCATGTAAGTGGTACGGTATTTCGGAATGGTGCTTTTAATAAGCTATTTAGTGAATGTTTACCACAGCTTCTGCAAGTTTTAACGCAAAGCGATAGCATTTTGGTTTTTGATGGGTCTTTGACAGCACAGCGTGAACTTGTGTTTAAGTTTTTAGGCCAAATTGCTGATCAGAAAGTTTTCAAGAAATGTCCCGCCGAGATTTCAGATGGATTCTATCAACACAACACAATTCAGCAGATACAACAATTATTTGGGGTACTCAAAAACTATGCTGAGCAGTTCGATCAGCTCCATATTTATTTAAAAGCCTATTTATGTGTTGAAGTTAAAAAACGTTTACCACAGGTTTTACAAAATAAAGGTGAAACCACCTTTTCTCAGCAAATTCGTACACTTTCTGAAGCTTTAAAAGGTGAGCAGGGGCAACGTTTTGCAGTGTTTGTACAGGCTCGTTATCCCTTAATTTTGGTTGATGAGTTTCAAGACACAAACCAAGACCAAGATGACATGCTTGCGAGCATTTGGCGTCACCCGCAGCGTTACCAAAAAGGTTGCATGATTATGGTGGGTGACCGTAAGCAGGCGATTTACGGTTTCCGAGGTGGGGATATGCTCACCTTCTTAAATGCCTATCAAGATATTCAAGCCAAACATGGGCGTGAATATAAATTGATTCATAACCACCGTTCGGTAGCCGATTTGGTTGAAGTCGTCGATGCTCTATTTCAGCGGCAAATCGACTTTGGTGAACAAGTCCAATATGACCCAATTCGGGCAGGGACTCGGCCACATCCTGTTCTGGTCGACCAAAGCCAACCTAATCCACATCCTTTACGCTGGTTAATGCTCAAAGACAAAGAAACTGAAGCACAGCAAGTTGCGTGGAAGATTCGTGATTTACTTAATCGGTCTCATGCTGGGCAGCTCTATTTTCAAAAAGGGTCGCAGACCCAGACATTGGGTGAAGATGATATTGCAGTCTTGTCACGTAATCATGATGGACTGGATAAAGTTCAATATGAATTAGAACGTTTAGGAATACGCGTTAATCGACCTTCAAAACGAAGTGTTTTTGATTGTGCAATTGCGCAAGATGTTGGCGCTTTACTGACAGCCATACTTCACCCTTACGATGAGGCAAAAGTGAAGCGGGCTTTAATTAGTCGTCTGTTTGCACTGGACTTAAAACAATTACTGCAACTTGAACAAACAGCCGAAGGGTTAAGCCAGTTTATGACTGGTTTTGACAGTGTTCGAGAGTTATGGGCAGCTCAGGGCTTTTTAGTCGCATGGCAACAATGTTTAAGCCAATTTGATATCTGGCAAAATTTGGTGGCCGCTCAAAGCAAAGATAACGAACGGGGCGTGGTGAACTTACGCCATTTGACTGAGCTTTTGAGTCAACATAGTGAAAAATATCAAGGAGCGCAGAACCTCTATCATTGGTATCTCAAACAGCTAGGTTCTCCTCTTGACCGTGATTGGGAGTTAGAACGTAAATTGTCTAGTGAAGCTGGCGTTCAGCTCATGACAATTCACCAGTCAAAAGGGCTGGAATTTAAGATTGTATTTTTATTAGGTGCAGACAAACCTTTTCGGGAAAATAATAAGACGCTGAATTTTTCGACTCAAGATGTAACTCCTCCAGACTCAACTCAAACTTTAACTCAACGCGTCGTTGCAATTGCTGACAAGACACATTTGAGTGAGCTCGAGCTTAAACAACATGAAGAGCGGGCTTTAGCTGAACAGAACCGCCTTTGGTATGTAGCCCTAACGCGAGCGAGCCATCGTGTTTATGCACTTTTACAAGATACTGATGGTAAATCGGTTTCAGGCTTGGCTTTTTGGAAAAATAGAGCAGAGCCTTTTCAGCATCATTGTTGTGCAGATGAAATGATTTTGGAGCAGCTGCCTCAAGCAGTTCATTTAAGTAAACAGACAAATGTTATTGAAATACAGGCGCAAAATTTCCCTGAACAACGCTTCTATTCACGTGGGAAAACCAGTTTTAGTTATCTGGCACAACATTTAAAACATAAGGTCGGGACAGATTTATTAGCGAATCAGAGTGACGATGCTGTATTGGCAGAGGATGAACTCGATCTGGTTAATAATACTGAAGTACCAAGTGCCCAGCCAATTGACTGGATCAAGAGTAACTTTCCACGAGGAACGCTTGCAGGTAATTTCCTGCATGAAATTTTTGAGCATATCGATTTTCAATGTTCAGATGACTGGATCATCGAAATACGCCGTCGTTTTAAAAATGATTACAGCAGTTTGTGGCAAGATTTATTAATCAAATATCAAGAAAATTTCCCTGAACAACAAGATGCCGAGCATCTGCTCTATCAGTCAGTGGCTCAGTGGTTACGAGATGTTTTGCAGACCCCGTTATATCAAGGTTTTCAGTTAAACCAGCTTCAACCAGAAGAGTACTTATCTGAATTTCCTTTCTATTTGGCCTTGTCTGATCGTGTGCTTGCCATGAAACGTATTCAACAGCTTTTTGCTGAATATGGAATGGATATGCCGGAGTTACTTGAAGCTCGTTCAGCACGTTACTTAAATGGTTCTATCGACTTGGTATATTTTGATGGACAGCGCTATCACATTGCCGATTATAAAAGTAATTACTTAGGAGAAGACCTTGCTGACTATGGGCGCGACAGCATTGCACAAAGCATGTCTTTAGCAAGCTACTGGTTACAAGCAGGACTCTACTTGGTGGCATTGCACCGCTATTTGCAAGTCAAAATGCAGAACTATCAAATTGAGCAACACTTAGGTGGAGCAACTTATCTTTATTTACGCGGTATGAATGGTGAAGCGGAGCAAGGGTATTATTATTGGCAACCTAGCATTGAGTTTATTCTGCGTCTTGATGCCATTTTAGGGTATTTTGCTGAGGATAAAATTGCATGAAAAATGCTGATAAAGTATGTAATTTGAATATTAACAAATATTTGGCATGTGGATAAGCCTGTCTATAACCATGTGGACAAGCGTGTGGAAAACTAGGTGGATAAGTGTGTGGACAATCTAAATAGCTCTGAACAAGCCGATTTAAGCTGGTTAACAACGTGGAGTAACTTCTTAAATCAGGCCCCATTTACTGAGCAATCACAAGTGCCAGAAGCCACTTCCTATTTGCAACAGCTTATTGAAGCGAGCTTACAAGGCGATAGCTGTATCGATGTCAGTCCTGAGCAAATTGCTGCACTTGGACAACTTGTAATATCTGCTGAACAGGCGACATCTCAGATTGCTCCTTGTGTCTACGATCAGCAGGGGTTGGCATTATACCGATATTGGCACCTAGAGCAACGCCTAGCAGAACAAATTTGTCGATTAAAGCAACAATTAATTCAACCTGTGTCTTGTGAAGATTATTTGGGGTTGCTTACAGACTCTCATCAACAGGCTGCTTTGCAAATGGTGGCTCGGCAGAGCCTAAGTATCATTACAGGTGGGCCGGGTACAGGTAAAACTTATACACTTGCGCGTATTATTGCTGTACTTGGACAAGCAATCCCAAATATTCGTGTTGCAATGGCTGCGCCAACAGGTAAAGCAGCACAGCGCATGCAAGAAGCCTTACAAAACTCATTTAATGACCCTAAATTGCTTGAGTCTGGGTTAATTAATGAAGAGCTAAAAAATCAGGGTACCCAAACAATCCATCGTTTATTGGGAATGGGACATGGACAGATTCCTAGGTTTCATCAAAAACAGCCTCTTCCTTATGATGTCATTGTTGTAGATGAAGCTTCCATGCTCGATTTAAATCTGGCAACGCTACTATTTGAAGCGGTTCCCGAATCTTGCCGAATTATTTTACTAGGAGATGCTAATCAGCTTGCTTCGGTTGATGTTGGTGCAGTTCTGGCTGATTTACAGCAAATACAGGCACTAGCCGACAACAGGGTAGAATTAAAAACCAGTCGCCGTTTTGCCGAAGGTGCTTTAATTGGACAGGTTGCACGATTTATTCAGGCACAAGACGACCAACAAAATCATATAGAGGTTTTGCAACGGTTTGAAATTGATATTGTTCAGGTTTCCGATTTAAAATCTATTCCTTTACAAAACGATATGCCAGATGTGGTGCAACTTGAATATTTGCCAGAAAACACCCGAGCAGAAGGCGATATTTACTATCAGAAACTGATGTTAGGTTTTCAAGGATATGTGCGGAGTTTAAAAAACTATTTACAAGAAGAACGCTCAATTGAACAAGTGCAGAAAGTGGTAAAAGCATTTGATGACTACCGGATTTTAACAGCAGTTCGTCATGGCCCATTTGGATTGCAGCAATTGAACCAATATGCCCAGCGGTGGTTACAGCAACAACTTTCAATAGTAACTATCGGAGGGTGGTATGTAGGTCATCCAGTAATGATGACCTATAACGATTATCAACTTGGTATTTCAAATGGTGACATTGGTTTATGCTTTGAACATAGAACCCAACCACAGCAGTTTGAAGTGTACTTTCCAAGTTTAAATAAATGGGTAGCTGCAAATCGATTACCTAAAAGTATCCAAAGCGCATTCGCATTAACTATTCACAAATCGCAAGGGTCTGAATTTACTCATACTGCTGTCGTTCTTGATCAAGCTGCAAAGAATTTATTAAGCCAAGAGTTAATTTACACTGCGATTACACGAGCAAAAAAAGTAGTGAGTCTTTTGGTTCATCCAGAGGCTTTATTGCAGGCCTTTACAGTCCGTACTACACGGAAAAGTGGTTTAGTTCAAAAAGTTAATCGATTAGTTCGTTAAGCCAAACTTAATATTTCTACATTTGTAAGAAAAAGCTTACATAGATTCGAGATATTTGCTGCTAGAGTACACCCCACGTTTTTGAGATTATAAACGCACAACGAGCTTGGCACGGAATGTCGAGCAAAATCGCACAATAATAATAACTTAAGTCGAGAGACTGCGAACTTACAATGAAGTAGGTGTATAAAGAGGAAACTTACAGCCGCTAAGCCTTGTAGTTTTGGGAGAGACTACAGGGCTTTTTTATATTTAGTTCTTAACCAGTTCTCAAAAAATATCGAAATAAGCGTAGTTTTAACCCTTTATTTACGATGTTTTCTTTTAAAAATTTATATCAATAATATCAATATATTTATCTGTAATATGATTTCTAAATAGGCATTTTTCCTGTGAATTGTTAAGTTAAATGTTATACAGAACTGTACGTTAAATGTTAATTAGAGTTACATGCTAAATATTAGACAGACCTGTACGTTTTTGCTTACATGATGATAAGAAAAATACTACTTTTCTTCATAATTAGATGTGACACAATACATCACATAAGGAGATAGAAATAAAAACAACGGAAGTGAGTTAAAACAATAAGAAGGATGTGACTAGCATCTCACCAACGATAATAAAAACAGAAATAACACGATAAACAAAAACTACAGCGCAAAAACCCAAGCAGAAATGCTTGGGTTTTTTATTTGCTTTTATACTAAGTTCGTTTCATGAGAATCGCTACCAAACAAAGATCGGCGCTGATCTCTAGGAATGCGTGGGCATTGAGTTGAAATCTGATAAAGCACCTTGGCTAAAGCCGGAAGGTGTGTTCCCACCACAGATTTGCCTGTTGTTAACAGAGACACACTAATATCTCTTTCAGGGTCGGCCCAACATAAAATATTTGAGAATCCTAAATGACCAAAGGCTTGCCCCGTCATGGGGCCAAATAAACCAACTGGGTTGCTACCTAACATTGGCCCTAAGGCATAACGCATTGGAATTAATAAAGTACGATCAATGTTAACGCCTGTGGTCGGCAATGTGGCTCTGAAAATCGTTTTCTCGCTGAAGATTTGCTGACCGCCATAATTTCCCCCACTTAAAAGCATTTCAAAGAAACGTCCAGCTTGTTCCGCACTCGTATAGATATTTCCAGCAGGGCAAATTGTGTCCATAAAACGGCTATCGTTAGTGACATCGACTGCAAGTTGTAATCCTCCACCTAATACATGGTTTAGGTAGTGATCTGTACCAAGGCGAGGGTGCAATCCCGTTGCACAGTTTAGGGCAACTTCTGAGCGATATTCTGGTTTTAAACCGTAATTGAAATAAGGCATTCCCATCGGTTTTTCGATAGTCTCATGTACAAATTCACGTAAATCTTGCCCCGTCACCCGCTCAATCACTTCTCCTAAAATATAGCCTGCCGTAACAGCATGATAGGCAAGATGGTTACCAGCAGGAGACACAGGCTTGGCAGCATATAAACGTTTTAAAATTTCATCTTTATCAAATAGTAGTTCGGGCGTGACATCACCATTAATATAGGGAATGCCGCCACGGTGTGCTAATAGATGAAAGATAGTCGCACGGCGCTTACCGTTAACACCATATTCCGGAATATAGTAGCTCACAGGATCAAGCAAATTGATTTCGCCTTTTTCATCTAGTAGATGAATTAGCATGGCAGTGATCATCTTTGATGCTGAGAACAGGCAAACGGGCGTATCTGGCGTTGCAATCAATGCATTCTCTTGTAGTCCTGCCGGAGAGTTCCCTTGAGCATATCCAATGCTTCTGTTCAGCAAAATTTTACCTTGTCTACGTAAGCAGAAGGTAATGAGTGGATAATTTCCGGTTTTATATAGTGCTTCTATACTGTTCCAGATTTTTTGAATCTGGCGTTCAGTCATTCCACCCTGTTCAGCAGCAACTTCATCTTGGCGACGAATAACTTGCTCAATATTGTCCGGTACTGGACAAGTGTTGGTTGAAAAAATTTTCACACGTCCCTCGCGCTTCTTTCTTTTTATTCAAAGGTAGTGTGCAGGGTTAATATGCTCGTGTCAGTGTCTAAAATGACAAGTTACTGAAAACAATTTTGCAATCCACCTATAGATACCTTAAAATAGACAACTTGCTGTAGTGATGCACGGCAGTCAGTTGCCTCAACTGATTCATATCGTTAACTTTTTTAAGCATCTCGGAGAAATCGAATGGCTTTAACTAATGCAGACCGCGCAGAGATCATTGCTAAATTTGCTCGCGCTGAAAATGACACTGGTTCACCAGAAGTACAAGTAGCTTTATTGACTGCTCAAATCAATGATTTACAAGGTCACTTTAAAGCTCACAAACACGACCATCACAGCCGTCGTGGTTTGATTCGTATGGTTAACCAACGTCGTAAATTGCTTGACTATTTAAATGGTAAAGACCACGGTCGTTACACTGCTTTGATCGGTGCTTTAGGTTTACGTCGTTAATTCGATTTTCACTTTGTTTTCGCTATTTCGCATGTCGCAATGCTTTATCGCTGAAAAGAGAGTTTCACTTAATTTTAGGTTAAGTGATGTTTAGAAGGGGCGCTTGTGCGCTCCTTCTTTGCGTTTAATATTATTTAAAATTTTTGGCCTAGTGTGATGGCTTCTAAGCTTTGTCATTTATCTACCAATAGTTGTAGTCTGAATGCCAAACCTTAGGGGTCTCACTAGAATAAAATTAGGAAAATACAATACATGTCAATGTTTAATATCGTTCGTAAAGAATTCCAATATGGTCAACACACTGTTGTTTTAGAAACAGGTCGTGTTGCACGTCAAGCAAATACTGTTTTAGTTACAATGGGCGGCGTAACTGTTTTAGTTGCAGTTGTTGCTCAACCAAAAGCAAAAGCGGGTCAAGACTTCTTCCCGTTAACAGTAAACTACCAAGAAAAACAATATGCTGCGGGTCGTATCCCAGGTGGTTATGGTAAACGTGAAGGTCGTCAGTCTGAAGCTGAAACTTTAATTTCACGTCTTATTGACCGTCCAATCCGTCCATTGTTCCCAGAAGGTTTCTATAACGAAATCCAAGTGACAGCGACTGTTGTTTCTTCTGATAAGACTATGGATGCTGACATTGCTGCAATGATCGGTGCTTCTGCTGCAATGTCAATTGCGGCTGTTCCATTCCGTGGTCCAATTGCAGGCGCACGTGTTGGTTTAATCAACGGCGAATACATTCTTAACCCGAACTTTGAACAGTTGAAAGAAAGTGATCTTGATCTTGTAGTTGCGGGTACTGAATCTGCGGTACTGATGGTTGAATCTGAAGCGAAAGAACTTTCAGAAGACCAAATGTTAGGTGCTGTACTTTTCGGTCATGACGAAATGCAAATTGCTGTTCAAGCAATTAAAGAATTTGCTGCTGCTGCTGGTGCAGTTGAATCAACTTGGGTTGCTCCAAGCAAAAACGAAGCTCTTCTTGAGCAATTAAAAGCAGCTTTTGAAGCTAAAATTTCTGAAGCATATACAATTGCAGTTAAACAAGATCGTTATGCAGCTCTTGATGCTCTTTATGCAGAAGCTGTAGCTCAGTTCGTTCCTGAAAATGACGAAACTGGTATTGCTGACGAAGTAAACGAATTATTTGAAGACCTTAAATACCGTACAGTACGTGACAACATCTTGTCAGGTAAACCACGTATTGATGGCCGTGATACTAAAACTGTTCGTGGTATCGACGTTCAAGTTGGTGTATTAGACCGTGCTCACGGTTCTGCATTATTTACACGTGGTGAAACTCAAGCGTTGGTAACAACAACTTTGGGTAATACTCGTGATGCACTAATGGTTGATACATTGTCAGGTACTAAAACTGACAATTTCATGTTGCACTACAACTTCCCTGCATACTCTGTAGGTGAAACAGGTCGTGAATCTGGTCCTAAGCGTCGTGAAATTGGTCATGGTCGTTTGGCGCGTCGTGGTGTTCAAGCAGTTCTTCCTGCTGCTGACCGCTTCCCGTATGTGATTCGTATTGTATCTGACATTACTGAATCTAACGGTTCATCTTCAATGGCTTCTGTATGTGGTGCATCATTATCACTTATGGATGCGGGTGTTCCACTTAAAGCACCAGTTGCGGGTATCGCAATGGGCTTAGTGAAAGAAGGTGAGCGTTTTGCAGTACTTTCTGACATCTTAGGTGATGAAGATCACTTAGGTGATATGGACTTTAAAGTAGCAGGTTCTGCAAACGGTATTACTGCACTTCAAATGGACATCAAGATTGAAGGTATTACTGAAGAAATTATGGAAGCTGCATTAAACCAAGCATTTGCTGGTCGTATGCATATCCTTAATGAAATGAATAAAGTGATTTCACGTGCTCGTCCTGAAATCAGCGCTCATGCACCGACATTTGAAGTCATTAACATCAATCCAGACAAGATCCGTGATGTTATTGGTAAAGGTGGTGCAACGATTCGTGCCATTACAGAAGAGACCAAGGCTGCGATTGATATCGAAGACAATGGTACAGTTCGCGTATTTGGTGAAACTAAAGCTGCTGCTCGTGCTGCGATTGCAAAAATTCAAGCACTTACTGCTGAAGTTGAACCAGGTAAGATCTATGACGGTAAAGTAATCCGTATTGTAGAATTCGGTGCGTTTGTAAACATCATGCCGGGTACTGATGGTCTTCTTCACATTTCGCAAATTTCAAATGAACGTATTGCGAACGTAACTGATGTTCTTAAAGAAGGTCAGGAAGTGAAAGTACAAGTTGCTGATGTTGATAATCGTGGTCGTATTAAATTGACTATGAAAGACATTGAGCAAGCATAATTGTTCTAGTGACATGAAAAAGTCCGCTTGATGCGGACTTTTTTTATGGCATGATGCAAGTAATACAAAAACAGATCGTTGTGGTATGCAGGTTTATTACTTTTATCGTCATCAAGCTGAAGGCTATGTCTTTTTAAGCCGTGAACGGCATAGTGAGCATGTTCTGGAGTTTTTCTGGATTGATAGTGTCAGAACGGATGTGGTTAACCATAACGAAGAATGGCAACAAGAGATTCAAAAGCTTTCAGGCGTAGTTATTAATGAATTTCATATGCGGGATATTGCCAATATTGAACATCCCTGTGCATTTGATACGCTTGAAGAATATGACCTATTAATTTTTAAGAAACTGGTCACACCTGATGATGAAATTAAACATGCAGAATCACAAGATAGTGTTTTTGGTTTAGCGACGACACCCATTAGTTTTATTTTGACGCCTGATGTGCTGATTAGTGTACGTGAGCAGGGGAATAAGTCGATTGAAAACTATATTCAACGTCTTGAAAATATTTTATGTAGAACTTTAGAAGAACAGAATAAAACCCGTAAATTACCCAATTCACCCGTTGATTTATCGTTACGGCTGTTAAACAGTATGGTTGATGGCTATCTTGATATCCGCTCACCATTGACGAGAAGAGTTGAGCATTGGCAACAACAGTTGTTACAGGGAAATCGCCGTTTTAAACAGTGGCACCAGCTATTTCATGAAAATATGGCCTTTCAACAGGTCGAAAATTTATGTGAAGAACAAATCGAGACTCTTCAAGAGTTTCGAGATGAAATTGTAGAAAATTATCATCATGTCGTTGGCGGACATATCCGTAGTTCTCAAGATATTTTACTGGTCCGTTTAAATGATTTAATGAGTCATGTTGAACGTATTCAGAAACATACTTTGCGGTTACGTAGCGCAATTCAGTCGGCAATTGATTTACATTTTTCTGCCATTGCCAATCAGACCAATGAGAACATGCGGATTCTGGCAATTATCACCGCAGTTTTTGCACCTCTTACTCTTTTAACTGGTATTTATGGAATGAATTTTGAATTTATTCCTGGTCTTAAATCACCCGTTGGTTTCTGGATTATGTTGGGGGCAATGTTAATTAGCACGATTCTTTTGCTGTACTATTTTTATCGACAGCACATGGTTGGACGTGGTGAAAAAAGTGTAATTGATTTGTTGGCCCAGCAACATCGTCAAGATCGGATGAATTTATTTTGGTTTTTGGAATATGAACCGATTAAGCAGACTGTAAAGGAATTGGAGAAGATTACTCGGTTGAAATAATTTTTTATTTTTACACGACGTAGTCTTCTCATTAATATATCAAATAGTTATAGCTAATTCGTTACTTTGGTTTCGCCCAAAGTAACCAAAGGCATTTGTCATCCTTAGAACCTGTTCACTACCAGCATCTAACTAATTTTATTGCAAAAACAATACTATTTAGATAATGGGTAGGTCAAGGATGACTTTTAGCTCAAGCTATACCTCGGAAAATATGATTTCAAAAAACTTAATGGAAATGCTTCAACTGTTTTCTAAGTTGTTGTACTTCATCAATCAAATCTAACATCACAGCAACTGCTGCCAAACTTGCATCAAAGTCACGTTGCAGACGATAAGCTTTACGAGCACGGGCAACATCTTCGCCCATAAACTGATGCACTTCAGGCGTATTGTCGACCGATAAAATGTCATATTCAATGAGCTGAATAATCCAGTCAGGGCTTTGACCACAAGCTTGAGCAAATTGTTGTAAGTCAAATGTAGATTGTTCATCAACGACCTCTGCACTAAAGGTATGGCCGTCATATACAATTTCTCGATAATGAATGGTTGTCATAATCTTGCTCCCTAATGAGATGAACGAGGTTCGAATGAAGCAAAGGCTTCAGCCAGTTGCTGATAGGCTTGTTTTTCTTTTTCAGAATGTGCAGGTGGGAATACAATATTTAAAATTAAATAAAGATGGCCTGGCGTTTTATTTGGTATCCCTTTGTCTTTTAAACGTAGCTGTTGTCCTTGTTTTGCATTGTGAGGTAAATTGACGTTTAAAGGTCCAGCTGGTGTTTTTACTTCAATACCTTGACCTAACGCAGCTTCCCACGGAGCTACATCTACAGTCAAATATACATCACTGCCTTCGACATGAACGCGGTCTGTATCTTTATACTGAATTTCAATATAAAGATCGCCGTTAGCACCGCCATTGATACCACTTTGTCCTTGCCCACTTAAGCGGATTTGCTGACCTTCTTTCATGCCTTTTGGTATTTTGACTTGAAGGGTTTTACGTTGAACCTCAGGTTCGCCATAAACATTCACCGTCGGAATTTGCAGGGTAATTTGTTGCGTTGATCCATGATAGGCAATGTCAAGATCGACCTCTATGCTGGCATGTTGGTCTTCACCGCGATAACTACGTTGTTGCCTTTGGTGTTGCTGTTGACCACCCCCAAATCCTGCACCAAAGCGCCCAAATAAATCTTCAAAACCGCTAAAGTCTGCTTGCTCACCACCTGTGAAGCCTTGGCGATAAAACTGTGCACCGTCAAAGCCACCTTGCGCGGCACCCTGACCAAAGTTATTAAAACCTTGTGGATGATCTAGCAGCTGGTCATATTCGGCTTTTTTTTCTGCATTGCTCAACGTGTCGTAGGCAACATTAATTGCCTGCATCTTTTCTTCTGCATCTTTTTCTTTGCTGATATCAGGATGATATTTACGAGCTAATTTTCGATAAGCTTTCTTAATTTCATCAGCAGAGGCTTTGCGTGTAACCCCTAATTCTTCATAATAATTTTTTGCCATAATGTTTTATCACGATGGTGTGGTTTATTTCATTATGAAACGATTTTTAGAGTTTTCAATAAGCTAGATTGTATAAGAGTTGTTCTATTGCAAAATAAAATTGATGGAAAGAGGTATAGATAAATGAAGGCTATACCCCTCATTATTTAGATGAAACTCTGATATAAACCGTACAGAGCAATAAGTAAAAGTAATACACCACATAGGCCTAATATTTTTGGATATAGATGACTGTTAGAAAGGCGGCGGAAGAATATATAAACCAGAGATAAAGTCACAAAGTCTAAAATAATCCATGTTAGGGTCAGTATGGTTAGACTTAAATTTAATTGGGGTGTAATAGAGACAAATTGCGGAAAGAAAGCCGAGAAAAAAATAATATCTTTTGGATTTGAAATACCAACGAGAAAGCCTTTTTTAAAGCCGCCATTTTGTGCGGAAACTGTTTGTATTGCTTCAGGATGAGGTGCCTGAATCACTTCTTTAATAATAGTAAAACCCAAATAACCAATATAGAGGCAGCCTAAAATACGAATAATATTGAGATAACTATCGTTAACACTAAGTACTCCCTTTAAAACGAGTACTGAAATAAAAATTAAGACAAGAGATGCTAAATTTGTACCAAAAATGGTTTCAAGTGCTTTTTTATAACCCCCTTTAAGTCCAGCGCTTGCAACTAAAATCATGACAGGACCAGGGGTGGCAATCATGATAACTACGCTAAAAATAAAGAGAAAATAATCAAAATAATTCATGGTATTTAAGCATCTTATTTATTAGGCTGTAAAGTGGCCTTATATTATCCTATTTAAAATAAAATATTGAAAACTATCATCAAAAGTACAGAGAAATAAAAAGGCGGTATATCCGCCTTGTTATAAATTTTAACGATTAACTCAAATGTTCGCCAAATAATGCTAAAGCTTCTTCAGCAGTAAAGGTGTATTGAGTATTACAGAACTGACAATCCATACGAATAGGGTTCTGTTCTTCTAATGTTTCATGAACAGCATCTACACCAATTTGAATCAGCGCATTTGCACAGCGTTCTTTTGAACATGTACAGCCAAATTTTAGTGCTTCAATTTCTGGTAAACGAACTTCTTCTTCGTTATATAAACGATATAAGATTTCGTTGGCGTCTAAATTGGTAAGCTCTTCAGCTTTTAATGTTTCAGTCAACATGGTCAAGCGTGGCCATAAATCTTCATCGACTAATTTTTGCTCTTCTTCATTGTGGCGTGGTAAAAGCTGAATGAGTAAACCACCAGAGCGTTTGGTCGTACTCGCTAACACAATGCGAGTTGGAATTTGCGCAGACAAATCATAATACTGCATCAAGCATCCCGCTAAGGTTACTTGGTCAAGCGGCACAATCCCTTGATAACGTTCGCCAAATTCCGGTTCGATATTAATAAATAAAACTGGGTTAACTAAAGCGCCGAGAACTGTGCTGCTGTCTGTTGCTTCAATAAAGCGTGGATCTGTTTCGTAATCGGCTAGAGCACGAACTTCTCCTAAATGGTTACATTCAGCCATTGCCCACTTAAAAGTGCCGCTAGCCTGGATTTGCAAGCTGATACGGCCTTTGATTTTTAGTGTACTTGCAAGTAATGCAGTCGCACTCAACATTTCACCTAACAGAATTTTAACCGCAGGCATATAGTCACGTTGAGCTAAGATAGTTTGTAGTGCCTCTTCTAGATGAACTACTTCCCCACGAACCGGAAAGTTCTCAATATAAAAGCGTTGGCGTAAATCAGACATAATATTCTCCAGGGCCCTAAGCAGAGTATAACTATTTCGTTGTAATCAAGCTCAGGAAATGCAGCGAAGCCGCAAGCCGGACAGGGGCAGCTTGTTGATGCCCATTGTCCAATTATTTAGGTAATGTGAATAAGTCCTTAATATAGCCATTTTTTGAAATCTCAAGTTATTCTAGATGATCTCGTGTAATGTCGATGCGATTTGGTTGTAAATGACGCTTTAAATTCACATCGTGTTTTGAAGTGGCTTGTTGCTGCGCATCACTTTCAAACAAGTGCTCAAGTTCGGCTAAAGCATTACGATGAGTTTCGAAGATCTTCTGTTCATCAGTATAAATACTTTGCTGTTGTATGAGCAATTTCTCATCATAATCTCGAAAGATCTCGATATTGTTATAGGCTTGTTCATCAGAGATGCCGAGTTCTCGTAAAGCACGATAAGCCATTCCTAATGATGATAAATAAGTCTCACGCCAAATGTATTCAACACCTACATCTCTTAAAAGATGTACATGGTGACGGTCACGAGCACGAGCCAATATCCTTAAGTTTGGATAATTTAATCTGAGATGACGCGCCACATTCATTGAATCTTCAACATCATCAATCGCTAAAATAAATACTTTGGCTTTTTCGATACCCGCAGAGCGGAGTAAATCTGGTTGGGTCACATCACCATAATAAAGTTTACCGCCGTATCGTCGTACAAAGTCGACTTGGTGCAGATTGTTATCAATTGCAGTGAATCCAAGATGTTGCAGACGGGCAATACGCGCAATAATTTGTCCAAAACGACCAAAACCAGCAATGATAATCGGGTTTTCTTGCTGAGGAATTTCATCGTACTCAGGCGGACGTTCTTTATTAAAAATTGGAATGATCTTGTGTGCCATAAACCAGTAAATCACTGGTGTGAGTACCATCGACAAAGTCACAATAAGCGTGACAGGTTCTAATAAAGCTTCGGTTAAAATCTTCTCACTTCTTGCAAGGCTCAAAATCACAAAAGCAAATTCACCACCTTGAGCTAAACAAGTCCCTAATAACAAGCTGTTGTTCCAACTGTATTTTTTATAGCGGGCAATTGCGGTCAATATCAGTGTTTTGATGAGCAATAAGCCAATTGCTCCACCAATAATAAGCAACGGCATTTCAATGAGGAGTGACAGTTGAGTGGTCATACCCACTGTCATAAAGAATAAGCCAAGGAGTAAGCCTTTAAACGGTGCAATACTGGCTTCAACTTCGTGACGAAATTCTGAATCTGCTAATAATACACCTGTGAGGAACGCGCCTAATGTTGTGCTAATTCCTAAAGTATCCATAAGCAAAACAACAGCAAGAATAATAAATAATCCTACCGCCGTAATGAGTTCAGTTGCTCCACTTTTGGCAACAAAACGGAAAAACGGACGCATCACATAGCGACTAAACAGAAATAGGCCAGTGAATGTTGCGATAATAGCCGCAAAATAAGCGACCCCATGATGGGTTGATTCTGTTCCTGCAAGTAATGGAATGATTGCAAGTAATGGAATCGCCGCTATATCTTGAAAGAGCAAAATTGAAAAAGACTGCTGACCATAGGTCGTGTTGAGTTGCTGTTTCTCAGTCAAAAGTTGTAATACAAAGGCTGTAGAAGATAGTGCCAGCGCAAAACCAATCACAAAGCTTACAGAAAGCTGCTGCTTAAATAGGAAGAGGACGATCAGCATAAGAACGCCACCGCTAATAAGAACTTGCAGACTTCCCATTACAAAAATGGAGTCACGCATTTCCCATAACCGTTGTGGTCTTAGTTCTAAACCAATCAGGAACATCAATAAAATGACACCGAATTCGGCAAGTTCCATAATTGCTTCAGGGTCGTGAGCAATATTTAAAACACTAGGACCGAGAAGTATCCCTGTAAATAAATAACCTAAAACTGTTGCAATCCCTAGGCGTTTGCCAAGAGGGACTAAAATCAGAGAAGCTCCAAGAAAGATAGTTGCTTGCAGTAGGAATGACATCCATTGCCTCGAATGTATTAGTCTCTTTTAAGTGTAAAACGAAAAAGACGTCTTCACACCATGATATTCAAATCATCTAATTAAATTCTTGCGGATCGACATCAATTGATAGCCTGAGTTGATGCTGTCTTGGGGCATGAACCAATTGAGACCACCATTGTCTTAAGTAAAAATGTAGGCGAGCACGGTCAGCAGATAAAATCACCATATGGGCACGGTAGCGTCCCGCTTTACGTTCCATCGGTGCTGGAATAGGTCCCCAAATATCAACAATCTCACCTGCAACTTGGCGAAGTTGCTCAGCAGCTTCATTTAAAAAATGCAAAGTATAGTCGCGATCTTTCGACTCTGCACGTATGAGTACTGCATAGCGATAAGGCGGTAGCAAAGCAACTTTACGTTCAGCCAATGTTTGTTTGGCAACCGCGCGATAATCCTTTTCAATTAAAGTGGTGAGTAATGGATGATCAGGTCTTAATGTTTGTAAATAAACATGGCCTTTGTGTTCACCACGGCCTGCACGACCAGCGACTTGTACAATCAGTTGCGCCGTACGTTCTGGCGCACGGATGTCTACGCTGAGTAAACCTGCATCAATATCTAAAATGGCAACCAAGGTCACATGTGGGAAATGGTGACCTTTTGCCAACATTTGGGTGCCGAGTAAAATTGTTGGTTTATTTTGATGAATACGGTCATAGATTTTTTGCCAGCTCCCGACACGACTCGTACTGTCACGATCAACCCGAATCACTTCATGATCTGGAAATAATTCTTGTAAGTGTTCTTCAACCTTAGCTGTTCCTGCGCCTAAAGTTTTTAAACTCTTTTGCTGACATTCGGGGCAATGATCTGGCAAGCGATGAATGGTGCCGCAGTGGTGACAATGTAAATAGGAATAGGGTTGAGTGTGTAAAGTAAAATGTGCATCACAATGCGGACAGTTTGCTTGCCATCCACAGCTTTCACAGACCAGTACTGGTGCATAGCCACGACGGTTTAAAAAGATTAAAACCTGTTCTTTTCTAGCCAATGTATGTTTAATTTGTTCAATAAGAGGCTGGCTAATTCCATGCTGTTTTTTGACAATTTTAAGGTCAATCAAATGCATTTTTGGCAAAAGCGCATGGCCTGCACGCTGGTTGAGCTGAAGCGCTGTTAACTTACCAGTTTCGACCAAGTAATAACTATCAATACTCGGTGTTGCCGAACCTAAAATAACAGGGCAGCCCTGTAAGTGACCTCGATAAAGCGCAACATCACGCGCATGGTAACGGAAACCTTCTTGTTGTTTATAAGATAGATCGTGCTCTTCATCTAAAATGATTAAACCTAAACGTGGCAGTGGCGTATAGATGGCTGAGCGTGTCCCTAAAATAATAGATGCTTTTCCAGTCTGTGCTTGTTGCCATGCTTGTAAGCGTTTGGAGTCATTTAAGCCAGAGTGCAATAAAGCAATATCACAATTAAAACGAGACTTAAAACGGGAAATAGTTTGAGGGGTTAAACCAATTTCTGGTACTAAAACCAGTACTTGTTTACCTTGTTTTAGCACCTCGTGCATGATGTGCAAATAAACTTCAGTTTTACCGCTACCTGTTAAACCATCTAGCAAAAATGCTTGGTATTGATGCTGGGCTTTAATGACATGTTGAGTCGCTTGCTTTTGGTCTTCATTTAGCGTGAGCGGCATTTGTGCCAATTGAACAGGTGCTGGGCTAAAGTCATGTGGTTCGAGCGTGCAGTCAACCAATCCTTTCTTTTGAAGTGCTTTAAGCGTTGCAGTTTCTACACCACTTAAATTCAGAATATTTTCTGTTGTTCCCGAAGGATGTAATTTTAAAATCTGATAAGCATCTTGTTGCTTCACCGAGCGTTTAAGCAGAGTTTCAACATCGTCACAGGGAATGATTTTCCAGAGATGGAACAAAACGTCCATCGGTTTGCCCTGACGCAGTATGGCTGGAAGGGCAGTTTGCATAACCTCGCCAATTGGAAATTGGTAATATTGTGCAGACCATGTCAATAAACTTAAAACTTGTTCATCTAAAATAGGTTCGTCATCTAAAAGTTCAGAAATGGCTTTAAGCTGAAATTTACCTGTAAACGGCTCATGTGGATTTACTTTTTCAGTAATGATACCAATCAGGTTTTGGCGTCCAAATGAAATGGCGACGCGTGAGCCTACATGGGCCAGTTCATATTGTGCTTCGGTGAGTGTATAGTCAAAAGTGTCGTACAGATGCACAGGTACGGCTATACGCACACGATAAACAACTGAATCAGGCTTTGGCGTTATGGTCATAGAGGCTCATTTCGTCAATTTTAAAAAACGGCATAGCGTCGTGAAGAGGACTTGGGTATTCTACACAGGCTATAGAACGAATATGAATGATTGCGTAGCATAGATGCAACAGCAGCGACTATTATTTTTGGAAAATTAGAACATTACCATGCCTGCATATCAATTTACTGCCATTGATGCTTCAGGGAAGCAGCAAAAAGGAGTGCTTGAGGGAGACTCAGCACGCCAGATTCGCCAACAATTACGCGATAAAGCATGGACACCAATTAGCGTTGACCCTGTTGAACAAAAAGATAAACACCAGAATCAGGGGTTATTCCAAAAAAAGTTCAGTGCTTATGATTTAGCGCTCATGACTAGGCAACTTTCTGTTTTGGTTGCAGCCGCAATTCCTCTAGAAGAAGCTTTACGTGCGGTGAGCAGGCAAAGTGAAAAACCACATGTGCAAAACCTTTTATTATCTGTGCGTTCTCGTGTTTTAGAAGGGCATTCACTCGCACAAGGCATGCAGCAGTCTGGACGGTTTCCTGACCTTTATGTTGCAACGGTCGCCGCAGGTGAGCGTTCGGGGCATTTAGATCTGATTTTAGATCAGCTATCGGATTACACCGAGAACCGTTTTGCCATGCAAAAGAAAGTTCAGGGTGCCATGATTTACCCGATCATTTTAATGCTGATGTCTTTTGGTATTGTGATGGGTCTAATGACTTATGTTGTGCCAGAGATTGTAAAAACATTTGACCAAAACAAAGATGCTCTACCGTGGATTACAGTCGTTTTAATGAAAGCCAGTGATTTTATCCGGCATGCTTGGGTGTTTATTATTATTTTTGCAGTTATGGGCGTTGTCGCATTCGTACGATTTTTAAAAACCACTGCTGGACATTATGCTTTTGATCGATTAACACTCAAATTGCCATTATTCGGTAAACTGTCACGTGGTATAAATTCTGCACGATTTGCCAGCACCTTGTCTATTTTGACCCGTTCCGGCGTACCTTTGGTCGATGCCTTAAAAATTGGGGCTGCAGTTACCAGTAACTGGGTCATACGTGATTCAATTGCCCATGCGGCTGAGCGTGTTACAGAAGGTGGTAACTTGGGCACACAGCTTGAGCGCAGTGGTTATTTCCCACCAATGATGGTACAAATGATTCGAAGTGGTGAGGCATCAGGTGAGCTCGACCGCATGTTAGAACGAGCATCGACCATGCAAGACCGTGAGGTTACAACATTTATTTCAACCTTACTGGCATTACTTGAACCGCTTATGCTGGTTTTAATGGCAAGCATTGTACTGGTTATTGTAATCGCGGTTATGCTGCCAATCGTAAATATGAACAATATGATTTAATAACTTTGATATTAGAGATAATGATGAAAGTAAAAAATATTCAAAGCGAAACAGCGATGGAACAACATAGTGAATCTGCGGTTTCAAATCAGTTTGAGCCAACATGCCATTCCGAGCATAGCTCTGTATTAAATGATTGCTCCTCAAGCGTAGCTTTCGGACTTGCGGCACGTTCGAGCGGTGCTCGAATGAAACGTGCCTCAGGCTTTACCCTCATTGAAGTCATGGTCGTAATTGTAATTTTAGGCGTGTTAGCAGCATTAATCGTACCAAATGTCATGGGGCGTAGTGAAAAAGCAAAAATTGATACCACCCAAATTACATTAAAAGGTGTGGCAGGTGCTTTAGATCAGTACAAGCTAGATAACGGACATTTCCCAACAATGCAAGAAGGTGGACTAGATGCTTTAGTTAATCAGCCTGCTACAGCGAAAAACTGGATGCCGGGTGGATATGTCAAAGGTGGTTACCCGAAAGACAGTTGGAAAAATGATATTCAATATGTGGTTCCAGGAAAAGATGATCGCCCATTCGATTTATATTCATTTGGCGCAGATGGTAAAGAAGGTGGCGATGGTAATAATGCAGATATCTATTATCAACCTTAATTAAAAATATAATAGAGATTATCAATTCGGTTAAAAATATAAACTGATAAGTGCGAATTGATAATCTTTCTTAATCCGAAAAAATATATTAACTGCATGAAAAACATAAATTAAAAAGTAATAACTATATTTGAGATTTATAATAAGAATTATTCCCATATTTAATAGTTACAAGAAAGTTAAAGTGTAGAGGAAAATAAGCTATATATTTAAAAGAAAGCTTTGCATAATAAATAAAAAGCACTTTATTAAATTAAAAGGAGAGATTAAATGAAAGCATTTCTCATATTAGATGAACTGACTCAGTTTCATTGGGTAATGCTCAAGTCTGTCCTATTGATTTTGGGTCTATTGCCAATCGCTGAAGTTTCATTAAAGTTATGGCTTAATACAGAGGGAAGTAGCCAAATTATGATTGGTTTCTTCGCATTAAGTATTGTGAGTGCATGGTTAATGGTAAGCTTCTTTACTGCATTAAAAGCGAGCGTCTGGCAAGCTAAACAAATATCCACTAAATATGAGCAATTGCTTTTTAAAGCCTATCGGTATGTGCCGATGGTTTTTTTATCGAGTTTAGTTGCATATTTATCTTTGCGGCTATCGATCGCTTTTTAATTATAATTTAAAACCAAATTTTTAAATAAAACGTAGATTGAATATCTACGTTTTATTTTTTTGTTTAAACAGGCTGTACCAATAGTGCCGTGATTTTACGGACGACAGGTAATACCAAAAGTAGTGTTGGAAAAGCAATTAACCAAGAAATTGCCCATGCAGACATCCAGACATAAATTGAAAATTCTTCTAATCCTAAACTTCGTAAAGTACTGACCATGGAAACTACAAAAGTCATAATGATGGATAGAAAAAAAGGTAAAACAATAGCTGTATAGCGACTTGGAAGCTTTTTAAAATTATATAAAGTTTTTGGGTTTTGCATTTTGACTCCGTAAACCAACAAACGCCAGTGCCGTTCAAAATATAAAAATATTTTGAACAAATAGCTCCAAGCATTGTTAGAAGTATGTTGGAACGTTGATTGACGTAAACGTTTACGGCTTTTTAATCAGCGGATTTAATTTAACATGAAATTTTCAAACTAAATATAAATAATTTATTTTTGAATATTATATATTTTTAATTTGAAAATTTAAGAATATGAGAAATACAAAGTGGAACAAATCGAGTGGAATGATTTTTAAAAGTAGAGCTTCGCGTGGGTAAAATTATTGAAGCTGAGGTTTTTGAAAAAGCGCGTAAACCTGCCTATATTTTGCATGTAGATTTTGGTGAAGAGTTAGGGATCCGTAAATCGAGTGCGCAGATTACTAAGCTTTATCAGCCACAAGATTTAATTGGTAAGTTAGTTGTTGCTGTGGTGAATTTCCCTAAAAAACAAATCGGACCTATTCAGTCCGAATGTTTAGTCACAGGGTTTCACAATGCAGATGGCGATGTGGCACTTTGTATCCCAGAGTTTGAAGTGCCTCTGGGTACAAAGTTATTGTAAGTTAGCGACGGGATTTAAAAGAAACGTCAACTTTACGTGGACGATAAACCCAACCTAAAACTAACAGTAATACCGCAAATCCTAAAACTGGATAATCACCTAGACGGTTATAAAGGGTTTGGCCTTGCATGGCAGGTAAATCGCCTCTCAAGACAAACTCTTTATCGATAGGTGCTTGCTCAGTGATATGACCATTTTGATCAATAAACGCTGTTACACCTGTGTTGGTTGCACGAATAAACCAGCGGCCATTTTCTTTCGCTCGCATTTGCACCATTTGTAAGTGTTGCCAAGGCCCAGCAGTACCCGTAAACCAAGCGTCATTAGATACAGTGACTAAGAAGTCGCTGTCTTCCGCATTGCGTCGGGTAAGGTTCGGGTAAGCCACTTCATAACAAATCGCAGCAGCAAGCGCGTGCCCTTTAATCATGAGTGGTTTCTGGTTGCTTTCACCACGTGAAAAACCGCTCATGCTAATATCATTTTGCATGGCTGGTAATACCCATGCGAGTAAACCCGATAAGGGAATATATTCACCAAACGGAACAAGACGCTGCTTTTTATAAAGACCGCTTGCATCGCTGCCAGAAGCCATAATGCTGTTGTAGTACAATGGGCTACCAGCTTGATGTGATTTCTCAACATCCCAATAAGGAATTCCGGTTACCCATGCCGTATGGGTCTTTTTAGCTTGTGCATCCATTGCGTCCAAAAATGGTTCGATGTCAGTTTGGAAGAGTGGAATTGAAGATTCAGGCCATACAATTAAGTCACGGCCCCATTCAGATTGAGTCAAACCAGCATAAATTTCTAATGTTCTGACTTGATATTCAGTCAACCATTTTAAATCTTGTGGAATGTTACCTTGAATGAGCGAAACGCTAAGTGGCTTAACCGTCTTAGGTTTTACAAACTGGATATATGATGCTCCCCACGCGCCCAAAACTAATAGGGCAGAAGGGATAACCCAGAAAATACGCTTACGCAAAACTTCAACTAAAGTACATGCTAATACAATGACAACGAAGGAAATTGCATAAATACCGAATAGAGGTGCATAACCATCGAGTAAACGTTCGGTAAAAGCGTAGCCTACAAACAGCCATGGGAAACCTGTAAATACCCAAGTTTTTGCCCACTCAAAAACAATCCAGAGTGGTGCAAAAGTAAGGGGCGTTTCAGGGAAGAAACGTCGGTAAACCCAAGTCTGAAATGCTGTAAATAAACCCATGACAAGGGCCATAACAGCAATCATACAAACACTTAGAAACGCATTGGTATCGCCATATACATGGATGGAAGTGTAGAGCCAAAAAGCTCCCACAAACCACAAACCAAAGCCATAGCTCCAGCCAATAGCAAATGCTTGTTTGGGTGAGCGTTTATGTAGTGATGCATAGAGTAGGGCTGGAGATAATATTGCCAACCACCACCAATAATAAGGTGCCAGTGAAAAACTGAATACGACACCTGAAAATAAAGCAATGAGTAAGGGAAAAATTAAAGGAAGCTGTTTTTGTTGTTGCGAAGAATCTAACAGCTTTTCAAAGTATGCTCTCATTGACGTACAGCTCGAATCAGATGAATGGTGCGGGCATCTGCTTCAATAATTGTAAATAACCAATTTTCAAGCTCAACAGTTTGACCTTGTAAATCACTTACCAGACCAATTTCTTGAAGTAATAAACCGCCGACAGTTTCTACTTCATCGTCAGAAAAATCAGCATCTAAAACAGTATTAAAATGTTCAATTGGTGTAAGTGCTTGCACCATCCATGCATTTGCTACCGTATGGTCATTGTCAGGAACAATGTACTGAGCATCTTCATCAGCAGTGTCATGTTCGTCTTCGATTTCGCCAACGATCTCTTCAAGAATATCTTCAAGCGTAACAATACCAGCTGTTGAACCATATTCATCAATCACAATAGCAATGTGAGTCTGAGTATGTTTCAGCATGCGTAGTACCTGATCGGAACGTGCACTTTCTGGAACAAATAAGGGTTGACGCATAAGAACTCGAATATCGACTTTAGTATTCGGTTCGGTTAGAAACGGCAACAAATCTTTTGCGAGCAAAATCCCGACAACATTATCAGGCTGATCAGAAGAGAAGACTGGAAAGCGTGAGTGAGCAGACTCAACCAGTACATCAAGAATATCAAGTAACTGATCATCTTCTTGCAAACTGATCATTGCTGTTCGTGGTGTCATGACTTCACGAATTTTTGTAGCGGGAAGGTCAAGAACACCTTCAAGCATGGCAACAGTATCTGGTTCTAAAAAGCGGCGTGAATTCTGGACTAATTTTAATAATTCATCACGGGTTTCTGGTGCTGTACCTAACCATTTTCGTAAGCCGCGCATTCCCCACGACGGACCTGGTTCCTCTTGCATGATCTTTCCTAAAGACTCAATCTATCAAATGAATACTTTGAATCATACCGAAGAAAAGATGCTTATGCATCTATAAAACCAGCTAAAAGACAAAACGCATATTGTTATGTAAAAGCCAGTTACAGTTAACAGGTCAGTAATCTGTTTATGCTAAAATGTGAAAATTCTATTTGTTCGAGTTTGTTATGTCAGAACAACTTATTTCACCTACTGTCCAACTCAATACGCGTGGTTTACGTTGTCCGGAACCTGTCATGATGCTGCATCAAGCCATCCGTAAATCTAAATCTGGAGAGGTGGTTGAGGTTTTCGCAACAGACAATTCGACTTCGTGGGATATTCCTAAATTTTGTATGCATTTAGGTCATGAGTTATTGTTGCAAGAAGAACGCTTAGATGAAAATGGTCATAAAGAATTTCATTATTTGGTGAAGAAAGGATAAAGGATAATAGAATAATAAGGCTTCTAATAAAGACGATTAGAAGCCATTAATAATTAAAATTTTATTTGAAATGATAATTTTTTACAAATAAGAATCGTTATATAATTTATAAAATTAAGTATATAAATGACGTATAAAAATGAATGATTATTTTGTGAAACGAAGCTTATTTATTTGTCTTTGGTTTTTCAGTATTGCTGGTTTATTAAATCTAGAAACCCCTTGGTTATCTGAAACTCTTGCCACCATTATTTTAGTTACTGTTATTATTTTGGGGTCAATTCTGTTGGGTTATAGAAATACATATTTTGCTCCCGAACCAAAAATAAAGATGAGTCTGATTTTGCATACAAGATTCATGGGGTTCATGTTAATTCTTGATTTATTGTTTGGTAAGTCAGTTTGGTATTTCGATTTAGCACGAAACTTTGGTTTTCTTGGTCTGTTTTTATTAGGCTCATTTATTTTCTATAAAAAGAACCTCAATTTAAACGTAGCAAAAATACCGCCTTTTCAATAAGCGAATTCCAATAAAAAAGCCCCGAATAATCGGGGCTTTTTTTTATTACATATTAGGGTAGTTTGGACCACCGCCGCCTTCTGGCGTTACCCATGTGATGTTTTGAGATGGGTCTTTAATATCACAGGTCTTACAGTGAACACAGTTTGCTGCGTTAATCTGGAAGCGTTTAGAGCCATCATTATCTTCCATGATTTCGTAAACACCAGCAGGGCAGTAGCGCTGTGCAGGCTCATCCCATTTCGGTAAGTTTACGTTCACTGGAATTGAAGGATCAGTAAGCTTCAAGTGAGCTGGCTGGTTTTCTTCATGTACAGTATTTGAGATAAACACAGAAGATAAACGGTCAAATGTAAGCTTGCCATCAGGTTTTGGATAGTTTGGCTTGAAGCTAGTTGCATCAACAGTTTTCAATACAGCGAAGTCTTGCTTCAAGTCATGTAAGGTGAATGGTACTTTAAAGACGTTTTGGTCGATAAAGTTAAATGCACCACCAATCCATTGACCAAATTTATGCATTGCTGGGCCAAAGTTACGAGAGTTATAAAGCTCTTCTTTTAACCAGCTGTTGTTGAATTTGTCAGTGTATGAAGTTAATTCTTTAGTGAATAAATCTTCACCTTCAGTAACGCGCGCAATCGCAAGGTCACCGCCTTTTTCTACACCAGCAGCAATCGCTTCAAATACAGCTTCACCACATAACATGCCTGATTTCATGGCAGTGTGTGAGCCTTTGATTTTTGCAAAGTTTAAGAAACCTGCGTCATCACCAATCAAGCAGCCGCCTGGGAAAGTCAATTTAGGCAATGAGTTGAAACCGCCTTTCACTACAGCACGTGCGCCGTAAGAAATACGTTTACCACCTTCTAAATACTGTTTAATCAGTGGGTGAGTTTTCCAGCGCTGCATTTCCATAAATGGATACATGTGTGGATTTTCATAAGACAAGTCCACAATCATACCCAAGGTTACTTGGTTGTTTTCAGCGTGGTATAACCACCAGCCGCCTGAAGAAGCTGTTTCAGCCAATGGCCAGCCTGCGCCGTGCATAACTAAGCCTGGTTTATGTTTTGCTGGGTCGATTTCCCAAAGCTCTTTAATCCCAATACCGTAGTGCTGAGGATCAACATTTTTATCGAGGTTATATTTTGCAATCAGGCGTTTGCCTAAGTGACCACGGCAACCTTCAGCAAAGAGGGTGTATTTAGCGTGAAGTTCATAGCCCGGAGTAAAGTTATGTGTTGGCTCGCCATCTTTACCAATGCCCATGTCACCGGTTTGAATACCTTTTACAGTACCGTCTTCATGGTAAAGCACTTCAGATGCAGCAAAACCAGGGAAGATAGAAACTTCTAGTTCTTCAGCTTTTTGGCCTAACCAGCGAACCACGTTACCTAAAGAGATGACATAGTTACCATCGTTATGCATGGTTTTAGGAACCATCCAGTGAGGTGCTTCTTTTGAGGTAGTGTCTGAAAGTAAAAAGAACGTTTTGTCTTCAGTAACTGGTACGTTTAAAGGCGCGCCTTCTTCTTTCCAGTTCGGGAAAAGTTCATTGATGGCACGTGGCTCAAGCACAGCACCAGACAAGATATGCGCACCTACTTCAGAGCCTTTTTCAACTACACAAACAGACAGATCGGGTAAGTTTTTTTCAATCGCTAATTGACGGATCTTAATCGCAGCAGATAGACCTGCAGGTCCTGCACCTACGATGACAACGTCAAACTCCATCGATTCACGTTCGATGTGTTCCATGTAGGACTCCTCAATACTTAAAGGTGGCAACCGTCATATTCAGAAAATTCGGTGCTGCCGTGAGTGTTTTAATCCATAGGCGCAAATATGCTATTGTGCCTTTTATCGTTTTGGCTAGTATAGGTTTAAACCATGATCTAGCCAATTGGCTGAGTCGTCATATTTTCTCGTCAGCAAGGCATAAACTATGGTAAATCAAAATAATTCCCCATCGGATATGGGAAAAATACCGTTATCTGATGATAAAAACTTAATGAACATTGCACAATACTTAAAAGATGTACAGCAAAGTCACAAAAGGTCAATTCCACCTTTAGAGCAATGGCATCCAAAGCATTGCGGTAAAATGGATTTAACGGTTAAAGCCAATGGAGAATGGTGGCACGAAGGTCAATTAATCAAGCGCCAAGCCCTATTGGATCTATTTACCAAAGTCCTATGGAAAGAAGAGGGTAAATTCTACCTGAAAACCCCTGTAGAACAAATTGAAATCGAAGTTGAAGATGAACCTTTATTAGTCAATCAGGTAGATCAAGTCGAAATTTCAGGTGATCAGTTTTTACAACTTACTACGACGAATCAAGATGTAATTCTGGTCAATGCTGAACATCCAATTTTTATGCGTGAATATGCAGGGGAATTGCGTCCTTATGTGCACGCGCGTTTTGGAATTAATGCACTTATTCAACGTCAAGCTTTCTATCATTTAGTGAACTATGGAACACTCATCGAAAATGATAAAGGTGAAACCGTTTTAGAGTTAAAAAGTGGTAATTTGCTCTTGCAATTAGGCACTTGAGGTTTAAGCTTTATAGAGTGAAATTTTCGACACTTCAGTACTGCCATGACCGCTATACAAGCCCTATTTACCGAGCTAAACCCTATGCCTAAAGCATCAGCAGATGCCCCTATTGGTATTTTTGATTCGGGAATTGGTGGAATGTCGGTTGCAGCAGAAATTGCCAGATATTTGCCAAATGAGCGGATTGTGTATTATGCCGATACAGCCTATGTGCCTTATGGGCCACGCTCTGATGAAGAAATTAGAGAGCTCACAGCACGTGCGGTTGACTGGCTATACCGTCAGGGTTGTAAAATTGCGGTTGTAGCATGCAATACGGCCTCGGCATTTAGTCTTGATCACTTGCGCGAACGTTATGGCGAACATTTTCCTATAGTGGGTTTAGTGCCTGCGTTAAAACCAGCAGTATTACAAACACGCTCTAAGGTGGTTGCGGTATTGGCGACACCTGCTACTTTTCGTGGGCAACTCATTAAAGATGTTGTTGAAAAGTTTGCTGTTCCGGCGGGTGTTAAAGTAATGACTTTAACCAATCTCGAACTTGTCCCTTGTGTGGAAGCAGGACAACAAATGAGTCTTGCATGTTTAACCGCATTGAAAGACGCTTTACAGCCCGCAGCTGAGCAAGGGGCTGATTATTTAGTGCTGGGTTGCACACACTATCCATTCTTAAATGAAGCCATCCATCATCTTTTTGATAACCAATTCACATTGGTTGATTCTGGTTTCGCAGTTGCACGACAAACAGCCCGTATTTTAATAAAAAATGAGTTATTATGTGACCAAATAGGTCAGAATGTTGCACGTATTGAATGTTATGTCAGTGGTAATAATGCGGATGCATTACAACCTGTTTTACAACATATGATTCCACAAGAGCTAACTTGGACATTGCATAACCTGAACTGATCATTTTTGTCATCATTCAGAACACATTATTTTTTATATTTATTTTTCTTATTTGGGGCGGTTCATAATCTTGGCTTATTGAGGCCATATAGAGATTATGGGGCGAAAGGGTATTGTTATGCTCGATACACGCTATCAGATTTTTATTTCAACATCTGGCCGCGATATGCAGCCAGAGCGAATGGTTTTGTCTCAAACTTTGGTGGGGATGGGTTTCTTTGCTTGGGGATTAGAACATCGAACACCTTTAACCACTACACTTGCACGTCGACAGATTGATGAATGTGATTATGTAATCTTACTTCTAGGAAGTCAGTATGGAGAACAATCGATTTCTGGGGTGAGTTATTTGTCTTTAGAATATGAATATGCATTAAGTCAGGCGAAACATATTATTGTGTTCATGCATGAACAGCCTGAAAATCGTGAAATAGATTTACAAGAAACACATCAACAACTTAAAGATAAATTTCTCGCATTTAGAAAAAAGTTATTACACGAAGCAAAGCATATTTTTTACTTTAAAACTCCACGTGAGTTAGAGTTGGCAATTCGTTTAAATATGCCTTTAATGGTGGAGCAACATGGGGGAGATGGCTGGGTTTCTGCTCATCAAGCTCATCAGTTAGTAGATGAAATTAAGCTATTAAAAAGTAAAATTTCGCAGTTAGAGCAGCGACTAGCCGAGCCTTCAACACAATTAACTGAAGTTGCGCCGCAAGATATTTTTGCATTTGAATATCAGATTCAAGCATTTCAAGATGGCAACTTTAAAGAGCTTAAACGACAGAGACAAATGACTTGGTCTCAGTTGTTGAGTGTGCTGGCAAAGTGCTTTGAAACAGCAATGCCAGAAGAAAATTTTGGAACTTGTCTGAATGAATATTTAAATCAGGCTGGCTTAGAAGATGCCCGTCAGGAATTACCAAGGGCACATGCTGTGGCTTGTGCGCAGATTAATCAGACCGCACTGTTTCGGATTAAAAAGCAAATGCAATCCCAAGGCTGGATTGTTCCAACCCAAACTGAACAACAATATCGTTTATGGAAAGTAACTGCTAAAGCTCAAAAGTTGCTACTCAGCTATAAATGGAGTCATCGGGGCACTCGATTAAAAGCTTAGAGCGATTCAATTTATATATGACAATGAAAACTGTTACATTAGTGTCATAAGATGAACTGAAAGGCATTTACACATGTCGTTTGAACAAAAACCGAAAGTTACTGTCATTTTAGCGAATTTAGGTACACCTGATGCGGCGACTGTTCCCGCAGTGCGCCGTTTTTTAAAACAGTTTTTATCAGATTCACGTGTCATTGAAATACCAAAACTGGTGTGGTGGATTATTTTAAACCTGTTTGTTTTGCCTTTTCGCCCAAAAAGAGTGGCGCATGCTTATGCCTCTGTGTGGTCAAAAGATTCGCCAATGCGAGAAATTGTGTTTGAACAAACCAAACGTGTGCAGGCTTATTTAGAGCGAGAAAATAAACAGTTTGATTTAACCGTTTTACCCGCAATGACTTATGGTCATCCGGGGATTGATGACGTACTAAAAAAATTGGCGGCTAATCCGCAAGAGCATGTCATTTTATTGCCATTATTTCCCCAATATTCAGCAACATCTACAGCGCCGTTGTACGACGCATTTGCCAAATGGATTCCAGCCCAGCGGAACCTGCCAGGCCTAACGATTATCAAAGATTATTATCAGCATCCTATGTTTATTCAGGCATTGGCAGAAAGCGTTTTAGCTTACCAAGAGCAGCATGGCAAACCTGAAAAACTGTTGATGTCATTTCATGGTATTCCCCAGCCGTATGCAGACAAAGGTGACCCGTATGCAGATCGTTGCCGCATTACTGCAAAATTGGTGGCCGAAGCCTTACATTTAAAAGATGATGAATGGGCGATTAGCTTCCAGTCACGTTTTGGAAAACAAGAGTGGGTCAAGCCTTATACCGACCAATTGTTGCAAGATTGGGCACAGCAAGGGGTTAAGTCTGTTCAAGTGTTAAGTCCTGCTTTTTCTGCCGATTGTCTAGAAACGCTTGAAGAATTAGCGATTCAAAATGCTGAGTTATTTCAGCAGGCGGGTGGCGGGAGTTACGCCTATATTCCTGCCCTAAATAGCGATCAGGCTCATATTGATTTGCTTGCAGGGTTAGTTCAGGCTAATCTTGATGCTCTTACTTATACCTTAGCCCACCGTTAATTGTGTTTTAGCCAGAGGTTTTTATGCTTCAAGTCAAAATTGTTCCAGTTACTGCATTTGCCCAAAACTGTTCCCTTGTTTGGGACAGTGAAACCAAAGAAGCAGTTTTGATTGATGCAGGCGGTGATGCTGCTGTTTTGAAAAAAGAAGTAGAAGCATTAGGTCTAAAAGTGAAGGCCCTTTGGCTGACTCATGGGCACTTAGACCATGCTGGAGCGGTGGGTGAGCTTGCCAAAGAATGGAATGTTCCAGTTATTGGTCCACATAAAGAAGATCAGTTTTGGTTAGACATGATTCAGGAAGTATCAGCGCGTTATGGCTTCCCAATTCCACAGCCCGTTAACGTCGATCAATGGCTTGAAGGCGGTGAGGTGCTAAAACTGGGTGAAGATGAGTTTGAAGTACGCTTTGCACCGGGTCATACACCAGGGCATGTTGTTTTTTATAATAAAAACCATGGTTTACTTTGGACGGGTGATGTTCTGTTTAAAGGTTCGATTGGACGAACAGACTTCCCGCGTGGAAACCACGATCAATTGATTGAATCGATTAAACGTGAATGTTTTAGTTTGCCAGATGATACTCAATTTATTTCTGGACATGGTCCGATGAGTACCATTGGCTATGAAAAAAAATTTAACCCGTTTGTAGCTGGTAAAGCAGGTTAATCCTCATAATCATCTTCATTTTGACTACCCTTGTTTTGCTGAGGAGCATCTTGGGTAGGCAATTTATACTCATCATTTGCCCACGCCCCTAAATCAATTAATTTACAACGTTCAGAGCAAAACGGACGAAATTCATTATCTTCCCAAACACTTGGTTCACCACAACGTGGGCAGGGGAATGTACGTGGCATAAAGCGATATCCTCAAAGTGAAGAGAAATAGATTAGGCAAAAGTCAGGTGACTTGTTAGACTTATGCCGATTTTATTTAGTTTGATGTGATTATGCCGATTCGTCAATTTCAAGCACAACGTATGCAAGCGCCTCGCGATTTTACTCCAATTGAAAATACCCCGATTTGTGTAGAAATTGGAGCGGGCAAGGGCAAACATGCTTTGCTTTTTAGTGGGCAACAGCCACAGCACACGTTGTATGCAATTGAACGAACCCGAGAAAAATTCTTGGCAATGCAAAAACAGCATGGTTTGGAACCAAGAGATAATTTGGTACCTGTACATGCGGATGCTTTGCCTTGGGTTGTACATGCTTTACACCCTGCTCAAGTTGAACATTTCTTTATTCTCTATCCAAATCCAGAGCCACATAATCCGGCACAGCGCTGGTTGAATATGCCATTTTTTGAGTTCTTAATCTCACGCCTGAAAACAGGTGGAACCATTACGTTGGCAAGTAATATTCCTGAATATATCGAAGAAGCAGAACAGCAGTTAATTCATGTATGGAAGCTGCCTTATCAAAAAGAAAAAATTGCTCCAACGTCCGCGCGTACTCATTTTGAAATTAAATATTTAGAACGTGGCGAGCTTTGTCAGCAGTTCGTCATCACTAAACCTGAAGGCTATACCACTCGTTTTGATGAGTTTGCACCATTACAAGGGCAAGTGGATGGCGAATAAGCGGGTTGCCATTATTGGTGCAGGTCCGGCTGGTTTAATGGCAGCTGAAGTGCTGAGCCAATATGCTTATGACATTGATGTCTATGAACAAAAGCCATCTGCTGCGCGTAAGTTTCTTATGGCAGGAAAAACTGGTTTAAATATTTCACATGCCGAACCATTGGCACAGTTTATTGATCGTTACGACCATTCCGAATGGCTAAAACCATGGATTGAAAAGTGGGATGCACTCTGGATTCAAAACTGGATGAAAAGTCTAGGAATTGAGTCGTATGTTGGCAGCTCTGGTCGTATTTTTCCTGTCGAAATGAAAGCAGCGCCTTTGCTACGTGCTTGGTTAAAACATTTGGCAGAGCAACAGGTTAAATTCTTTTATCGGCATCGTTGTATTAATTTAAAAGGTACAACCCTGACTTTGGAAAAACAGAGTAATCAAAGTATCGAGACATTTACCCAGCAATATGATGCGGTAGTGTTGGCATGTGGAGCTGTGTCCTGGTCTAAGTTAGGTAGCGATGGAGCTTGGCAGCAATGGATAGATCAATCCAATATTGAACCTTTTCAACCTAGCAATGCAGGTGTACTTCACACTTGGTCGGCTTTTATGGAAAGCTGTTTTGGTGAGCCTTTAAAACGCGTTCATGCATGGGTTGATCCTAGCCAAATTACACATGGTGATATTGTGATTACTCACTATGGTTTAGAAAGTGGGGTTATTTATAAACTGGGGCGTGCCTTGCGAGAACAACAAAAACAGGGGCAAAGTTTAAATCTATTTTTAGATTTGTTGCCTGATGTAGAAATGTCGATGTTAGTTAAAAAATTGCAGGGTGTTAAAAAACAATCGCTCACCAATATCTGGCGTAAAGCAGGATTAGAAACAGCCAAGATTAACTTAATTAGAGAAGTCGTTGATAAAGCGTTATGGAGCCAACCAGAGACTATGGCTCAGCAAATTAAAGCACTTCAAATCAAGTTAGAGGGCTTTAGACCCATCGAAGAAGCAATCAGCTGCGCTGGTGGTGTTAAGCAAGATGCATTAAATGAAAGCTTAGAGCTGAAACAAACCTCAGGTGTGTTTTGCTGTGGTGAAATGCTGGATTGGGATGCTCCTACGGGCGGATATTTGCTTACAGCATGCTTTGCGACAGGGCGAGCGGCTGGTGAAGGTGTACATTCATTCTTAGAAAAATAAGAACTAATTTGGCGCTATGTTTGATATGTGAAAAGTGTTATTTTTGAGCAATCAATAATAATAGGAACTACGAGAACATGTCTCAAGTATCACCAGTCTATCAGGGAAGTTGTTTGTGCCAAGGCATTCGCTATGAAATTAAAGGCGATATCGGAGATATTATTCAGTGTCATTGTCAACGATGCCGAAAAGCCAATGGAACAGCATTTGCCACGAATGCTCCTGTTAAAAGTGCTGATTTTAAAATCACCCAAGGTGAAGACTTAGTCAAAAAATTCGCTGTGGAAGGCGTATATCGTTGGTTCTGTAGTGAATGTGGTTCACCACTTATTAGCTCGCGTGATGCCCAGCCTGAGCTATATCGTTTAAGAATAGGGACACTCGATACCTCATTAAACCAAAAACCTATTATGCATATTTTTGCTGCTTCAAAAGCAGAGTGGGAATGTATTCACGATGATTTACCACAATATGCTGAACGTCCATGATTTAAAAAAGTATATTTCAATCAAATTTTAGATGGACTAATATAGTCAAAATAGGGAGATGGCATTCTTCCCTTGAAAAACCGCCGTATTGGCTAATGATGCCTACGTTACCCTCATGTATTTATATCGCTGGGTACGTAGGTTATTGCGTACTTTGCTTATTTTTGGAGTACGCCATGTCACATTTTTCTTCATTCTTTTTTGCTCTTTTAGCCTCTGTCTAAAGGGGTGGTGCTATGTATTATTCTCTACTTTCAATTGCTTTAGGTTCAGTTCTAGGGGCATGGTTGCGTTGGTTTTTAGGCTTAAAACTCAATCCGATTTATCCGCAAATTCCACTTGGCACAGTTACTGTTAATTTGGTGGGCGGCTTTATTATTGGTTTTGCAATTGCCTACTTTGCTCACAGTGATTTAAGTCCGAACTATAAACTTTTTGTGATTACAGGTTTTTGTGGCGCTTTAACCACCTTTTCAACCTTCTCGATTGAGATTGTCACTTTATTGCAAAGTGGCAGATTAGGAATGGCAATGTTGGGAATTTCCATTCATCTAATTGGGTCATTAATTTTTACATGTTTGGGGTTAGCGACTTATTATTGGGTGGCGGGGCATTGATTTTGGCTAAGTAGATACAGTTATGATTTTTTAGGTATTTGCGACGGGGTTTTACCATTTAGTTATCTAATCGGAGTAGCTAATTCTGTTACTTTGGTTTCGCCCAAAGTAACCAAAAGCATCTCTCATTCGCAGAACCTGTTCACTGTAGGCATTTATTTTAAGCCTTGCAAAAACTATCTTTTATAGAAACCACGCAGGCTGCGAATGACGTTGTCGAGTATCTAATATAAGAGATTAATCAAATAGTTTAATTAATAATTAGTCATTTACTATCGTGACAGGCGGCATGGATGCCGTCGTTTCGCTGTGCTACATGGATGTAGCATCAGCCGAACAAAGGGTTTTGTCACTTTTGCCCTCAAAAGTGAGGCATTGCCTATTAACAGGCTTTAGAAAATCTCATAATTTGAGGCTGTGCTAAAAAATGATTAAGCTTTTTCAGCTAAAGCCTGACCTTCAAATTTCACACCATCCCAACCATTTTGCATAAATTGGCGAATATTTTGATGATCCGTTCCCTCAGGGGTCGCCAATACAGATGCATAGTGTTCTGCAAATAAACTTAAAGTTTGTGCTTGATCTAAATCTTGTAACTTGGCAAAAGAGAAAACTTTCGCACTGCCTTGATTTTCAGTAGCAGCATTATGCTGTGCGCCATTTTGAAAAGCTGTTGGAGTATGTTGGTAGCGGGCTTCAATATGAGCTAAAACGTCTGAAAATTTTGCGGTGCCTGCTTGTAATTGGGCAAGTAACTCTTGTGCCATTATCTTAAACTTCCTATCAAATGAGGGCTTAAGCATAGCATCGAATAGCAGCTTTGAAAGCTTGGCGAATACAAAAAAATGATGAGTTGTGGGGAAAATAAGAATAGTTTTTAGACAAGTTGTGGATAAGTTTTCTTTTATACACAGTTTAAAAAGATCGGAAAAATGTACATAAAAAAAGAAGCCTAAGTGGAGGAGAGAGTCTTAGGCTTCCAATGATTTAAGTGTATTGATCAAATCTTAACGTAAGATTAACTCTTACGATTAAAGCGAGCGAAGCGTTTATTAAAGCTTGCAACACGACCTTCGTTACTTGCTTGACGTATTTCGCCTGTATAGAAAGGATGTGATGCACTTGAAATATCAAGCGTTACATAAGGATAGACTTGTCCTTGATATTCTTTAGTTTGTTTCGTCTGAATCGTACTACCAATTACAAAGTACGCATCTGCATTGGTGTCATGAAATAACACTTGTTGATAAGCAGGATGAATATCTTTACGCATGAGAGATCTCCTAATTATTTTTGAATATAGAAATGTTATAACATAACAATATATAAAGTCAATGCATTCTATTTAAGCCTGCATTGAATAAAGTTAGTTTGAAGGTGGAACGAGTTCTTTGAATAAATCGTTTAGATTGTCATGTGTTTTTAAGTGAATCAGGTTCCAGTAGTGCCCAGAAATCGTTCTATTGACCATAAGTGTATCTGGTGAAGGTTTAAAGACATCCCAATACTTCAAAGATTTTTTCACAAGTAACATGCCATCATGATGTGATGAATTTTCGGCAAAATCATAGGTTGTAGTGAGCGGGCGTAATAAAACTTCAATCCAGAGTTTATATAGATCACTCGGGAATTTACCTTTTTCGGTAATGGAGTGTAGCTCAAGTAATTCGGTTTCAATCAGGTCAATATCTTCATGGCGAGCTGCATTTACCAGATGTTTAAAGTTTTGCACAATTTCATTTGAAAGTGTTTTAACACTGCCATAGTCATAAATAATGACACTACCATCTTGGCGGAAAGCGAAATTACCGGGATGTGGGTCACAGTGAAAACGTTTTAAAAAGAACATTTCTTGACCTAAAGCGCGTATGAGACGACGTCCAATGGTATTTCGAGTTTCGATAGGCCAAGAACTCGCAGTTTCAATACTGTCACCTTGTTCAAGACTTAGTGTCAAAATACGTCTTGAAGAATAATCTTTATAAACAGCTGGAATGATAATCTTGTCATCTAACTGGCTATGAAAAGTTTTAAAAACTTCAAGATTCTGAGCTTCAATTTCATAATTGAGCTCTGCTGATAGACTATCTTGGATTTCTTCAAAAAGCTGATCTTGCAGCTTTTTATCAATTTTAAGTACGCCCATTAAACGAAGTGCTAAGCGGACTTGTTTTAAATCACTTTCGCAGGCTTCATCAACACCCGGATATTGAACTTTAACTACAACTTGTTCACCGCTAGGCAGCACAGCTTTGTGTACTTGGCCAATCGATGCGGCAGCAAAGGGTTCGCTATCAAAGGATTTAAAGGCAACATTAAGTGGCTTTCCAAGCTCGCGTTCAACTTGTTGTTGAATGGCAGCAAAAGGCATTGCAGGTGCTTGGCGTTGTAGCTTTGAAATTGCTTTAGCAACTTCTGGGGGGAAGATATCTTTATATTGCGACGCAATTTGACCGACTTTCATGACTGCACCTTTCATTTCTCCCAAGGTGTCGGCAATTTGCAAACCAATATCTTGAAATAATTTAGTTTTCGCAGCCAGTTTCTGATCTTCATCTGCATTAAAGTTTCGGATCGAATTAGAAACGGTTTTTGTTGCAATGCTCGCGGTCATTCCTGCAAGTTTCATAAATCTTTTGCCAGGTGAACTTGCATTCTTTGCCATATCTTCGATACCTCATTGACTACAACATAATATTGCTTAGTTTTGATCATAGGTGACAAAGCTTAAAAAGCCTATACGAAATTGTTTATCTCATGTAAGAAAATTTTCGAAAAACAAAATGTTATTTTTATAGTAAAAAATATGAAAAGCTTTTGAAAATACATTTCATAAACAAAGCTTTAATATCTATAAGGGCGATGTTTTTTTGGTGCTAAGGTGAATGTCATGTTAAATAAAAATAGAGATAACAAAAGCTATGACAAGTTTAAATTCGGCCCATGGACGATCTCAAGCGGTTCCTTTGTCAGTATTTGAGCAATCTAAAGATGCCCATATTATTCGCTCTGATGAAGAGGCAATTCAGATTGCAAAGCAACTTGCCCAAGCGTTTGCACATGAGGCATCTGATCGAGATCGCGAGCGCCGTTTGCCGCTCAATGAAATCCAACAGTTCTCACAAAGTGGTTTATGGGCTATTACGGTTCCCAAGCAATTTGGTGGTGCGCAAGTCAAATATCGAACCTTGGCTGAGGTAATCAAAACAATTGCGAGTGTTGACCCATCTCTTGCACAGCTTCCTCAAAATCACTTGGCTTTTATTGAACATTTACGACTTGATGCAGGGCCAGAACAACAACTATTTTTCTTTAATTTAGTGTTAAGAGGAATTCGTTTGGGAAATGCCTTTTCGGAAAAGCACAGTAAAACAGTTGCAGACCTCACCACCACGCTCACAAAGACAGAACATGGCTATGAAATTAATGGCAAGAAATTCTTTGCAACCGGAGCATTGCTTGCTCACTGGATTCCAATTGTTGCAGTAAATGAACAAGGGCAACCTTATGCAGCACTTGTGCCACGAGAGACATCTGGCGTCAATATTATTAATGATTGGTCTGGCTTTGGACAACGTACCACCGCTAGTGGCACTGTTGAGCTTAATCAGGTTCCAGTGCGTGAAGAATATTTAGTTCCGATTTACCAAGCATTTGAACGACCAACGCCAGCGGGTGCAATTTCTCAATTTATACAGGCTGCGGTCGATGCTGGTATTGCACGAGGTGCGATTGAAGAAACGATTCACTATGTCAAAAACCATAGTCGGGCGTGGATTGATTCTGGTCTAGAAAAAGCGAGCGATGATCCATATACGATTTCAAATATTGGCGACCTAAAAATTAAACTGCGCGCAGCAGAAGCTGTATTAGATCTGGCGGGAGATGCAATTGACCAAGCAATTGCAGACACGACAGAAGAGCATGTAAATCAAGCCACGCTACTGGTTGCTGAAGCAAAAGTACTCACCACAGAAATTGCAATTTTAGCTGCGAATAAGCTTTTTGAATTATCGGGCACACGCTCTACTTTGTCTGAGCTTAATCTGGACCGCCACTGGCGTAATGCTCGTACGCATACCTTGCATGATCCCGTTCGCTGGAAATATCACATTGTTGGTAATTATTACCTCAATGGTGTTCAGCCACCTCATCATGCATGGAGCTAAATTGAAGAAAAAAATAAGATTAGGAGAATAATGATGACAACTGCTCAAATTGAATTAGAAGAGTTATCCGTAGGCGCCGATTATGAAAAAGTAGCCAGTAGATTTCGGCCAATTTTTGAAAAAATTGCTCAAGGTGCAATTCAACGTGAGAAAGAACGAATCTTACCTTTTGAACCCATTCAGTGGTTAAAAGAAACAAAGTTAGGCGCTGTACGTGTGCCAGTTAAATATGGTGGAGATGGGGTGTCATTACCTCAACTATTCCAGCTTTTAACAGAGTTAGCAGAAGCTGACTCCAATATTGTGCAAGCTTTACGTGGCCATTTTGCATTTGTTGAAGACCGTTTAGTTGCGCATAAAGAACACTCACAAGAAGTCTGGTTTCAACGTTTTGTGCAAGGCGATTTAGTCGGTAATGCATGGACCGAAGTTGGAAATGTACAAATTGGTGATGTCGTTACACGAGTAACCAAAGATGCTTCGGGTAACTTGGTGGTGAACGGTGAAAAGTACTATTCAACAGGAAGTATCTTTGCTGACTGGATCGATTTATTTGCCTACGATGAAGTAAATGACCGCCATGTGATTGCTGCTATTTACCGCCATGAAACAGGTGTGAGCGTAATTGATGATTGGGATGGTTTTGGCCAAAAGACAACGGGCAGTGGCACCTTAAAAGTACATCAGGTTCATTTACCAGCTTCGCACTTAATTCCATTCGACCAACGTTTTAAATATCAAACTGCTTTTTATCAGGTGGTACACCTTGCGACGCTAACAGGCATTGCACATGCGGCAGTGGAAACGTTTAGCCAAGAAATTCGTGAGCGAAAACGTATTTTTAGCCATGGTAATGGTGATTTAGTTCGACACGATCCACAAGTTCTACAAGTGGTAGGGAAAGCTTCTGCTCAAGCATACGCAAGTCAGGCGATTACTTTAAAAACGGCTGAGGCATTGCAAAAGGCTTATGAAAGTCACTTTAGTGAATTAGAGGTAAAAGAACATCAGTTTAATGTAGATGCTGAGCTTGAGTCCGCACAAGGGCAGGTGGTGATTTCGAATTTGGTACTCGATTTAACCAGCCAATTATTTAATGCCTTAGGGGCTTCTGCAAGCAGTGAAGTCAAACAACTCGACCGCTTCTGGCGTAATGCTCGGACGGTGTCTTCACATAATCCATTTATTTACAAAGAAAAAGTAATTGGAGATTGGGAAGTGAACCGTACTGATTTACCTTTTGTCTGGCAAATTGGAGCAAGTCCACGAGCAAAGTCTGCATAAAATAAAAAAGCCGATATTTCATCGGCTTTTTTATTAGGTTTGACTTAAACGTTTAGTGTTCAGATAGAGCCTTGAAAGTAATAAAACACAGGCAATACTTAAACCAATGATTAAGCCGAGCCACACACCAGCTACTCCCCAATGGGTGTAACGTGCCAAATAAAGTCCGATTGGAAAAGCAATCACCCAATACGCCATTAAAGTAATCCACATGGGTGCTTGGGTGTCTTGCATACCTCTTAAACAGCCAGCAGCACTGACTTGTAGGGCATCCATTAATTGATAACCCATTGCAAACCAGAGTAAATACATGGCAACAGGAAAAACGTTTATATCTTGAGTATAAACCGAGATAATTTGTTCACGGCCTAGGGCAATAAAGGACATGGTCAATAGAGCAAAAAATATTGCTGTACTTAGACCTATTTTTTGCACTTGGTACATAGAAGCCCAGTTCTTTTCACCATAATACGTTCCCACTCGAATAGTTAAAGCAATTGCAAGTGAAAGCGGAATCATAAACAGTACTGAGGTAACCGAAATTGCTACTTGGTGCGCGGCAATAAATACTTCGCCCAGTGGGCTAAGAACTAATGCACCTGTACTAAAAATACTGACTTCGAAGAACACTGCTAAACCAATTGGTAACCCAAGCTGTAAAATTCTTTTAACCCAAGTCAGGTTAATTTTATCGAATCGGCTAAAAATAGACGTGTGTCGGTAGGCCGAAGCTTTATAAATATAGCCTGCTAATGTAATCAACATCAGCCATTGTAAAATGGAGGTGGCAAACCCACAGCCTGCACTCCCCAAAGCAGGTATTGGACCTAACCCATGCATAAAGATCATGTTAAGAGGAATCAAAACAACTAAGGCTAGTAAACTAATAGCAGTTACAGGGCGAGGGTGACCTAAAGCTTCTGAATAGCCACGTAGAGCTGCATACATGGTTACAGCAGGCATACCTAAACCAATTGCATGTAAGAACAAGCTTGCTTTAGGGCGTAAGCTCTCTGGGACACCGAACACGTGTAAGAAAAAAGGCATAAGCTGCAAAATGAGCATAGCCATTACGCCTAAAATGATGGCGACCCATAATGACTGACGAACAATTACAGGAATTTGCTCCATATTTCTGGCACCTTTTGCCTCGGCGACTAAAGGTGTAGTGGCAATCATAATGCCACTGAACAGTAACATGATTGGAATCCATAAACCCACGCCCACTGCAATTGCGGCCAAGTCGGTTGCAGATAGATGGCCTGCCATAATCGTATCAATTAACCCAAAACCAGCTTGGGCAAACTGAGTAATTAAAATGGGTAGCATTAAATGGAAGAGTTGTTTTAATTCAGACCGAAAAGACGTGACATTCGACACAAAAGGTACTCTTTATAAATATAAAAATGAAGCTACCGTTGCAGGGTGAGTAAAACACCGACAAAAATGATGATCCCACCAAGAAACCGCTGCCATGTAACAGGTGTCTTTTCTGTACCCAACCAACCAAAATGGTCAAGCAACATGGAAATGAGCAATTGCCCAAAAATGACTAAACCTGAAAAGGTTAAAAAACCAAGTTTAGGTGCAGTATAAATGCTCATACTAATTGCATAAACCCCAAGAAATCCTCCAGTCCAAAGAATCCATGGAATATTGGATAATTCACCTAAAGTTGGTTTCTCTGCGTTTTGAAAGAACACCATAATTGCTAAGACAATGGTTCCTACAAAGAATGATAGGAGTGCGGCTTGTAAAGGCGAATGTAATTGTTCTCTGAGCTGAGCATTAATAGCAGTCTGAAAAGCCATGGCAACACCGATTCCCATAGCGAGGGGTAAAAACAGGAAGAGTTGACTTGAGAATTTCATCATTTTTATCAGTATTTAAGTATGTTTAAAAACAGTCTAAAGCAATTAAGGTATGTTTTCATAAGCCCATTGATGCAGTCATGTTAAAATAGAAATATTGTGTAAATTGGACCTGTTCCTTGGCTGTATTAAACCCTGCTTCTATCCCTTTATCTTTATATATCCACATGCCTTGGTGCGTGCGTAAATGCCCATATTGTGATTTTAACTCGCATGCCGTACCAGACGGAGCACTTTCTTCAGAACTCGAGCAAACCTATTTAAAAGCGTTGTTAGCTGACTTTGAAACTCAACTAGAGATGGCACAGGGACGTTCGATTCACAGTGTATTTATTGGTGGTGGAACACCTTCACTGATTTCGGCACAGGGTTATGTGTGGCTATTTGCAGAGCTTAAGTCATTGCTTAAGTTTGAAGATGGCTGTGAAATTACCTTAGAGGCAAATCCAGGAACCGTAGAACATGACCCGTTTGCAGGCTATTTAGAGGCAGGCATTAACCGCTTATCTATTGGTGTGCAAAGTTTTGATACCAATCAATTGCAAAAGCTTGGACGCATTCATTCAGCAAATAATGCAATCGATGCGATTCAACAGGCAAAGCAGGCTGGTTTTAAGCGAGTCAATGTAGATTTAATGCATGGTTTGCCTGAACAGACAATAGACCAAGCACTGCATGATTTAAAGCTTGCTGTAGAAAATGGTGCAACTCATATTAGTTGGTATCAGCTTACCATTGAGCCAAACACTGTATTTTTTAGAACTCAACCTGTTTTGCCACAAGATGAAATGTTAGAGGCAATTCAGGAGCAAGGTGAGGCATATCTAAAAGCAAATGGTTTTATAAATTATGAAGTTTCGGCATGGCGTAAAGAGCAGCCTTCAACCCATAATTTAAATTACTGGGAATTTGGTGATTATCTTGCGATTGGGGCCGGTGCTCATGGCAAAGTGACACGACCAGATGGCGTGTATCGTTTCCAAAAAACCCGTTTGCCGAAAGACTATTTGGCTAAGATTCCTGCTGAACATTTACAAATGAAAAAAATCGAAGCGGATGAGCTACCTTTTGAGTTCATGATGAATGCTTTACGTCTAAATGAAGGTGTAAACGCTGAATTATATGAGCAACGTACTGGTTTAAGCCTAGATCATTTAAATGATGTATTAACGTCGCTACGAGTTAGAAAACTATTGGTAGAGGATAGCTCTCGTTTGGCGTGTACAGAGCAAGGTCATATTTTCTTAAACTCAGTGCTTGAAGAATTTTTATAATTAAGCAAAGAAAGAAAAAGCCGCATTATTGGGATGCGGCTTTTTGATTTTTACGGGTTAACGAGTGGTATAACCACCATTTGCAAAAATTGTTTGACCGGTAATCCACCAACCATCAGTCACCAAGAAGCGGATTAAAGGCTCAATATCTTCAATTTTGGTCAGTCCGCCTAAGGCTGAGGCTGATTTATGGTAAGCCACCGCTTCGGCAGATTCCTGCCCATAAAAGAAAGGTGTATCCATAGGTCCTGGGGCAACAGCAGTCACAGAAATCTGGCGATCACCAAATTCTTTTGAAGCAGCACGAGTGTAATGTTCAACAGGCGCTTTTAAGCCTTCATAGGTTGAATACAGTCCAGTGTAAGCTGCCAGAAGAGAAGTCACGATTGAGCAGATCTTGCCACCATCATTTAAATGACGACCCGCCGATTGAATAAAGAAATAGGCAATTTTTGAGTTGATATCGCTCATGCTATCAAACTCTTGTTCTGTCGTTTCTAAGAAGGATTTTTTCAAAACCTTTCCAACAGTATTAATCGCAATATCAATCCCACCAAAATGCTGTTTGACATCTACGAAAAGTTTTTCGATGTTATCGATATGTGTTAAGTCTGCTTGAATTAAAACTGCATCTACGCCAAGTGCTTTTACATCAGCAAGGGTTTGTTCTGCATCTGCTTGCGTCTCGGAGCTATTATAATGAATCGTAAGCTTTGCACCTTGCTCTGCAAATTTACGGCTAATCAGTCCACCTAAGTTTTTTGCACCGCCAGTAACCAATACAACTTTATCTTTGAGGGTGTGAGTTGTCATGATGATTGTTCCTATGATGACTTGTTCTAATGTGTTTTTAGTCTAGATTGGCGGTAATTTTTGATCAATTATGCTAGTTTGGTTTAACTATTCAGAAAACACGAACAATTAAATGGATCGTTTGCAGCAATTTTTCATTTTTACAGAAGTGGCTAAACGGCAGAGTTTTAGCGAGGTTGCAAATCATCTGGATTTACCACGTTCTACTGTGACCAGTGCGATTCAGCAGCTAGAAAATCATTACAAAGTTCGCCTATTTCATCGAACGACCCGCAAAGTAAGTTTGACTCAAGATGGGCAAAGAATATTACCAGAGTGCCAAAATCTATTATTTGACTATGAGCAGCTAGAACAATTAATACAAACTCAAAAACAACATTATCGTGGCACATTAAAAATTTCGATGCCCAGTCGAATCGTGCATCAGGTGATTATTCCTGAATTACCAGATTTTTATAAACGTTATCCGGATATTCACTTGCAGCTCAATAGTTCTGATGACATTACCGATTTAATTGAAAAAGGGATTGATTGTGTTGTTCGGGTTGGCCAGCTCAATGATAGTAGTTTGATTGCGCGCTTTGTTGGCCATTTGATTATGGTGAACTGTGCAAGTCCTGATTATTTACAGCACTATGGTATCCCTGAACAATTAGAAGATTTACATCAACATAAATTAATTAATTATGTAGGCCCAGTGGGTGAAAAACAGGGAATGTTCTTCTATCAAGATGGAACAGTCATGATGGATAGTGTTTTAAGTATTAATAATACGGAGGCTTATATTGCCGCTGCATGTGCAGGCTTAGGAATTATTCAACTGCCTTACTATGATGTACAAGATAAAATCGAGCAGGGCATTTTAATTGAGGTATTAGGTGCCTATACCGTCCAATCACTTCCACTCAACATTTTGTATCCAAACCGGAGTTATATTCCTAAACGCTTAGAAATTTTTATGGACTGGGTGGGGGAAGTGCTACATAAGAAATGTATCGTCATCTTTTAGTCATGAAACTAAAATACGATAACAATAAAAAAAGCCTCTCGCAGTGAGAGGCTTTTTAGAATTTGGTGGGTCGTCCGCGACTCGAACGCGGGACCAACGGATTAAAAGTCCGCTGCTCTACCAACTGAGCTAACGACCCAAATAGGTCAAAACAGATAAGTGGTGGGTCGTCCGCGACTCGAACGCGGGACCAACGGATTAAAAGTCCGCTGCTCTACCAACTGAGCTAACGACCCGTATCGTTTTGATGTCGCGTATTTTAGCAAGTTATTCAACTAACACAAGAGGTAATTCAAAAACATTTGCATGATTGCCTATAAAAAGCACGATTTCCTCTTGTTTAGCTAAAAAATGAACTAAAAACGGTATTTATATGCCTGAATGTTGTCAAAAATTTCAGTTGTGACGTCACAATAACTGTTCGCACCAGGTAACAAAGCGAGTAAACGTTCAGAAGTTTTGTTTGGATTAAACGCATCTTCCTTCAATTTATTCTTTTGATATTTAAAAGTTCCTGTGGTTTCGACCTTAGCTTGCACACGTAAAAACACGGGTACTGCATAAGCTGGTAAGCATTTTTTAAATACAGTGACCATTTCGGCTAAATCAGACTCATTTAACTCGGCACCATCAGCAAGTGTGATTGCTGCCATACCCGCACGGCCATTGGTATTTGGAATTTCTACCCCATAAACCACTGCTTCAGCGATCTTGTCATATTCACAAACCATGTTCTCAACTTCAGTAGTAGATACATTTTCACCTTTCCAGCGGAAAGTATCTCCTAAACGGTCAACAAATTGGGCATGACGAAAACCGATATTACGAACAAGATCACCTGTATTGAAGTATGAGTCACCTTTTTTAAAGACATCTTTCATAATCACAGATTTATTCTTTTCTGGGTCTGTATAGCCGTCAAAAGGCGAGCGACTGGTAATTTTACCAACCAGCAAACCGATTTCACCTGCTTTAACTTTTTTACACCAGCCCTTTTTATCGTGTACAGGTTCGTTTTTTTCTTTATCAAACTCAATAATGGCGTATGGCGTAGGAGAGAAGCCTACAGTGTTGTCAAAGTTAAAAATATTACTAAACCCAACATTACCTTCACTTGAAGCATAGAGCTCAAGAACTTCTTGAACACCAAAACGTTGCTTGAACTTATCCCAGATGTTCGGACGCATGCCATTACCGATCATTTTAGTTACGCGGTGGTTATGATCAAACTCTGTTACAGGAGCATCCATTAGATAACGGCAAAGCTCTCCTACATACCCAATTGCAGAGGCATTAAATTTCTGAACATCTTTCCAGAACGCACTGGTTGAATATTTACGTCGAATTGCAAGGGTAGAACTGCCTGCAATCACCCCACACCAGCAAACTACCACACCCGTTGCATGGTAAAGCGGTAAAGTGACATACATCACATCATCTGGACCAAGGTTTAAAATGTGACCATAGGTGCCATAGGCGAGCGTCCAGCGACTGTGTTTGAAAATAACAGCCTTTGGTAAGCCGGTAGTGCCTGAGGTGTAAATATAAAACAAGCCATCATTTCCATGAACAGACTGTGTAGTTGATGGGTTAAATTTTGGAAACTGATCAATTTCTAATGCAAGGTTGGCATAATCTTGAGGTGCTGTCCCTGCATCTTGGCGTGTAGCCTGATCTGCAAACCAATGAAAACGATCTTTAGGAACATTGAGATCCTGACGAATTTCATCAATTACAGCTCGAACTTCTTCACCTGCAATTACGGCAATTGGTTTTACAAGATTGATGCTATGAGCGAGGACCTTACCTATTTGAGATGTATTAACAAGCGCAATAGTTACCCCAATTTTAGCTAAGCCTACAATAGTGGCAATAAGTTCAGAACGGTTCTCAACCATTACGGCAATCACGTCACCTTTACATGCGCCGAGAGAGAGATAGTAATGAGAAATCTGGTTAGCCCATTCGTTTAAAGCTTCATATGAGTAACTTTGATCTTCAAATAATAATGCAATACCTTGCGGATTTCGCTTAACAGCTTTTTCAAAAGCTACACCTAATCCCGTTGGTGTATTTGCTGTTCTTAAGTAAGCCTGTTTAAGACCATTCAGGATATGGGGTACTTTGGGGATGAAGCTAGGAAGTCTCGTTGCAACATCACCAAGCGTAATGATATCGGTCTGTGTTGTCTGGCTCATATCAATCCTATTTATTTTTCGATCAATCCAAAAAAGGTTGCGTTGGCAAAAGTACAGTATTTTTCATGGTTCACCATGCTTTTAAAACTTTTCTTCTAGTGCAATCAACCTAATTGGTTAAAAATAACAAAAAAAACCTAGTCATCGAAATGACTAGGTTTGTTTAAATTAGCTGCAATTGAGCAAATGATTTACTCAGCTACAGGATTTGCTTTCTTTGGTGGACGGCCACGAGGACGACGAGGAGGGCGATTTGGTTTGTCCAGTTCTCCCTTAGAATCTTCTGATTCAACCTCGGTAGTCGCTTCTGCAGGTGTCACAGCTTGTTCTGCGGCTGCTTTGGCTCTTGACGATGCTTTCGGTTGTTTCACAACAGGAGCTTCAACCACCTTTTCAACAGGTGTTTCTTCTACGCTTGTTTCACTTTGTGCTACTTCAGTCACCTGATCAAGCTCAAGCGGTTGTTGTTTTGATTCAACAGGTGCTTGCGCTTCAGCAACAGGAGCAACAACAGCTTCTTCTACAACCGGAGCAGCTTCTTCTGGTGCAGAATGTTGTTGTTTAACTTGCTCAAAAGCTTGTTCAGCAGCAAGTTTTGCTAAACGACGACGCTCACGTGGATCATTAGCAACACGTGGTGTTTGCTCTTTTTGCGGCGTCAATGCAAGTACAGGTGCAGGCTCTGCTTCTTGTGACGGTTTGTTGCTTGGAAGCTCTGCATCACGAGTAACAGGCTTCTTGTCTTCAGCATCAGACGCGACTTCCGTTACTAGAGTACTTGCGTACTGTTCTGCAAATTTCTGCAATGCACGATTGAATGTTGGAACTAAACCAAACTGTTCAATCAATACAGTGCAGTCTTCACCATAAACATGACGAATCAAGCTACCAATCGTATATTGCGCCAAAGTTGGAATTTGCGATGGGGCAATAGAAGGTACCGCAGCTTTAGCACGTTTTGCGTTGCGTTGTTCACGGCGACGCATACGAGGGTCATTACTCGCACGTTGAATTTGCGGTTGATTTTTGTTGTCTGCTGGAGGAGTCGTAGTTTCTTCTGCTCCAACAGCTACAGTCTCTTCTACAACAGCAACAGGTGCTGGAGCCGATTCTTGAGCGACTTCAACAACAGGTGCTGTTTCAGTGCGTTCAACAGGTTGCTCAGGAGTTAAAGCAATGATTTCGCTTTGTGCCTGATCAACATTGATCACTAAGGCTGTATTCATGACTTCATGCTTTGGAGCATCAATCAAATCAACCTTAATTTGTTTCTCATCAACAACGATCGGTGCCGCTGGAGCATTTTGAGTTTCATTCAATACGCTTGGATCGCGGTGGCGATTTGGACGATTCGGACGTTGATTATTACGGTCACGACGCGGCACAGCATTTTCAGTTTGTTGTCCATCATTTTGATGTTGTGGATGTGGCTGATCTGGATGCTGACGTTTTTGTTGACGTTTTAACTCACGTTGTTCTTGACGTGATAACTGTACAACTTCTTCATGAACCTGTTGTGGCTGCTGCTGTGATTGTTGCTGCTGTTGCTGTGGTTCTTGAGTATGGTGATGTTGTTCACGTTGCTCTTTGTGCTTACGTTTTTTGTTGTTTGGACGTTGTTGTACTTTATCGTCTTTTTCAACATTCTCACGAACTTCCTGTTTAGCAGGAGATTGTGAAATGTAAGCATTGTTAGATGGAGCCGAAACAACTTCAGCAACTGCTGGTACTACGACTTGTCCAAACTGGCCACGGCTTACAGCGCCAGTATTCACCATTTGTTCAATTGTCGCAGCAGCATTTTGAGCCGAGCGAGATTGATCAACAGTTTTAGCTTGTTTTTGAACAAAAAGGTTTTCTAACCATGCACAAGGGCTTGCTGCTTTTTGAGTGCTTGGCTGAGCAGCAGAAGATTGAGCTGATTGATTTACTTTCTTTTGACCAGCGTTGTTGTTTGCAGCAGGGGCTGCATGAGCATGGCCATGATCTGCTTCTTCTAAATGCCATTCAGAAGATTCATAACCTAACTCTTTCTCACTTGAACGAGTTGCTTCAGTACGTTCGTAGCTAGATGGTGCAAATCCATCTGGATTGTACTGAATTTCGTAGTGAGGTGTTTCTAAGTGCGGGTGAGGTAAAACAGTCACACGAACACTAGAAGTTTGTTCTAAATAAACAAGGCTATGGCGTTTTTCATTCAGTAAGAACGCTGCAATTTCAACAGGAACTTCTACTTGCACTTCACCATGACGTTCACGAAGAGCGATTTCTTCTACTTTACGCATAATTGAAAGCGAAAGTGAACGTAAATCACGGACCATACCTGTGCCATGACAACGTGGGCAAACATATCCAGTTGCTTCTTCAAGTGATGGACGTAAGCGTTGACGGCTCATTTCCATTAAGCCAAAACGAGATAATTGGCCAAACTGAATGCGTGCGCGGTCGCTTTGCGTTGCTTCGCGAAGTTTCGCTTCAACCATGCGTTGGTTGCGTTCTTTAGTCATGTCGATAAAGTCGATCACAACTAAACCGCCAATGTCGCGAAGACGAAGTTGGCGAGCAATTTCTTCTGCTGCTTCTAGGTTTGTATTAAGCGCAGTTTCTTCAACATCATGTCCACGAGTCGATTTCGCAGAGTTAATATCGATTGAAACTAAAGCTTCAGTCTGGTCAATTACGATTGAACCACCAGAAGGAAGTTTTACTTCGCGCTCGTAAGCAGTTTGAATTTGGCTCTCAATACCAAAATGAGCAAACAATGGCTCGTTTAAAGTATAAGTTTTAAGTTTGTCTAATTGGCGAGGCATAACTGCTTTAACAAAGTTATAAGCTTCGTTATAGGCTTGTTCGCTATCAATTAAAATTTCTGCCACGTCATCACGTAAGTAATCACGGATAGCACGAGTCACTACGCCAGCTTCTTGGTGAACAAGCATTGGAGACGGACCAGAACTTGCTGTGCCTTGGATTTGTGTCCAAAGATCAAGCAAATGCTGTAAATCTAACTGTAATTCTTCTTGAGTACGGCCAATACCTGCGGTACGCACAATAACACTCATGCCACGAGGTAAATTTAAAGAAGCTAAAATTTCTTTTAATTCTTCACGTACAGAACCTGAAATTTGACGGCTAATGCCACCGCCTTTCGGGTTATTTGGCATAAGAACCAAATAACGTCCTGCAAGTGAAATGAATGTAGAAAGGGCTGCGCCTTTGTTACCACGTTCTTCTTTTTCGACCTGAACAAGTAATTCAGTACCTTCAGTGATGAGTTCACGAATGTTTGAAGTTTGTCGCGGGTCTGCCTGGAAATAGCTGTTCGCAATTTCACGCATAGACAAGAAGCCTTGACGGCCTGCGCCGTATTCGACAAAAACAGCTTCTAAAGAAGGTTCTACGCGGGTTACATGGCCTTTATAGATATTGGATTTTTTCTGTTCTCGGGTACGATTTTCTAAATCAAAATCGTAAAGACGATTACCAGTGATAAGTGCAACGCGGACTTCTTCTGCGTGAGTTGCATTAATCAACATACGTTTCATGGGTGTGACACCTAATAGTGACCCACACAAACATATCGCACAAACTTAAAGGTTCTGAACGAACATCGAACATGACGGATCATTTCCCAGATCTCAAAATATTTGTGGTCTGAGTCATCTGTTACCGGCTACATTTAGCCTTAACTTCGATTCTCGTCTGTGATGTAGGCAATACTGCTTCAACCTTTAAATCAGACTTCCTTAGTGCTTCACTGGCGGGTGAGCGGTGCATTGGTTAATGACTTTCACTGTCATTGTGCGCGAAGTGACTTCTTTTTAGAAGTTTGATACGGAATGTTCATCGTATCGGTGCTTTCGGCAGTTCCAATGCATCAACGCTTTAGCCTGAAGGCAACATTAAGGAGCGATTTGTTTGATGTGTATCAGTTTACGTTCCATAACCAACTAGAGTTGGTAACATATTTTTTTGAACAAACTGAATTAAACGCAACAGTTTGTCATTTTGCCGATATAATAAGCCTTCGGCGTCGGCATAATTCTTTAGGACCTATCCGAGCTGATGGTGAAAGCATCATTTTGATTGAGGTTTCAATCAGGGGAAATCCCTATTAGATGTTCACTTACGGCGGTATCCGTGCGCTGACTATATCAAACCTTGCAGCATCTGCCTATGGGCTAAGCTTAGATTTCTTGTGAAAAAACTAAGCTAAACGGTCATTTATTAATCAAATTTAGCAAAATTTCAGGTTTAAATATTAGTATGAATTCTACACAGCAATGGCAAAGTGTCACTTGGTTTGAGGTGGATGAACATCAAGCAGGACAGCGAATTGATAATTTCCTGTTCTCGCGTTTAAAAGGTGTACCTAAAAGTCGTATTTATCGTTTGATTCGTGAAAGTCAGGTTCGAGTAAATAAAAAACGTGTTAAAGCTGAGACTAAACTTGAGATTGGCGACCAGATTCGTGTTGCTCCAATTCGTTACGAACAAAAAGATGAAACAGCCGCTCCTGTTAGTGACGGTGTAGCGCAAAGCTTATTGAGCCGTGTGGTCTATGAAGATGAAGGACTATTAGTTGTTAATAAACCTTCAGGTATTGCTGTTCATGGCGGCAGTGGTATGGCCTATGGTTTGATTGAAGCACTACGTGCAGCGACAGGTAAAAAATATTTAGAACTGATTCATCGTATTGACCGTGATACTTCTGGTCTGGTCATGATTAGTAAAAAACGTAGCACATTAAAACAACTGCAAGATATGTTGCGTGAGCACAAAATTCGTAAAACTTATGCTGCGATTGTTAAAGGGCAGGTGAGTCTCGATAAACAGCTCATTGATGCACCTTTATTGCGATATGAGTTGGCAAATGGCGAGCGTCGTGTACGTGTGACTAAAGATGGCAAACCAAGTAAAACTGAATGGGTTGTAGCAGAGCGCTTTAAAAACGCAACTTTGATTCATGCATCACCTTTGTCAGGTCGTACTCATCAGATTCGTGTGCATGGTTTAAGCATTGGACACCCGTTGATTGGTGATGATAAATACGGACACACTACCGCGTACACAGGCCCTGAAGCGCGTCGTCTATGTTTACACGCGATGCGTTTAGATATTCCGGGTTATCCACCGATTGAAGCACCGTTACCAGAAGACATGACCCAGTTATTAAAGGCTTTGAGATTAGCAAAATGAGTCTAAAAACCGAATTAGTTATTTTCGACTGGGATGGGACTTTATATAACTCTGTTGGACAGATTGTTGCTAGCTTACAACATGCAGCAGAACAACATGAATTGTCTTTAACCGATGAAGCAGCAAAAAGCATTATTGGTTTAGGCTTGCCTGAAGTTATGCAAACCTTATTCCCAGAAGCACCTGAGTTACATGATTCAATTTTAAAAGCGTATGGCGATCACTATATTGCGAACTCTACAAATGATGCATGGTTCGATGGTGTTGCTGAGCTATTACATGATTTAAAAGCGCAAGGTTTAAAGCTTGCAGTCGCGACGGGTAAAAACCGTCGTGGGTTAGATCGCGTAATTGCAAAAACCCAAAGTACTCATCTTTTTGATGTGACTCGAGCAGCCAATGAAACTCGATCAAAACCAGATCCACTCATGTTGCAAGAAATATTAACAGTCACTGGGGTGAATGTTGAGCGTGCTGTAATGATTGGTGATAGTAGCTATGATCTTGAGATGGCTCAGCGGTTAAACATGCCACGTATTGGTGTTGGTTATGGGGTTCATTCGATTGAAGTGCTACAACAGTTCAAGCCTTTAACGATTGCTAAAGATGTTCAAGAGCTTCATCACTTTCTAAATGGTTATGCTCAGTTATCTGCTGTAGATTTAGTGTAATTTAAAGCAGTACGAGGGGGAAATCATTCCCCCTTAATTGAATTTAAATAACAATAAGAAGAGAAAAATGAGTCGTTCTATTCGCCTATTAAATCTTTTACAACAACTTCGTGAAGCGCGTTATCCCATTACGGCACAAGCTCTCGCTGAGCGTATGGGAATTAGTGTACGAAGTATCTATCGGGATATCGATAGCTTACGTGAGCAAGGGGTAGAAATTGAGGCATCGGCAGGGATAGGTTTTCAGCTTAAAGAAGATATCGTATTGCCACCAATGACGCTTAATGAAAATGAAGTTGAAGCTATTTTTTTGGCATTGTATTGGTTGAAGAGCGTGCCAGATCAATCGTTACAATCGGCATCTACTTCGGTATTAGCTAAATTGAATTCTGTTTTGCCTGAACATCGGAAATGTTTATTACAGCAAACGACTTTAAGAGCGTTTAATACATGGCTGCCTGTCGATGAAAGTCGAGTCGAACAGGTGCGTTTAGCCATTCGACAGCAAGTCAAAATTTCGATGCATTATCATGATGAGCAGCAACGGAGCAGTGTTCGTACCTTGTGGCCTTTTGCCTTAGGATATTTTAATGACAAAATTGTATTGGCTGCATGGTGTGAGCTCAGGCAGGATTTTCGACATTTTAGAATAGATCGTATTCAACAGCTGAGTTTAAGCCAAGAATTATACCCGTCATTTAAGCAACAACTCTTTCAGCAGTGGTGGGCACAGGAATCGCAGACTACTGACAAAAACTGACAAAGAGGTTTTGTAGACTAGGCTCACGATAAACAAGGAGCCATAAAAATGAGCCTTAAACTTTATACTAACAAAGAGTCACGTGGTGTTGTGGTCGACTGGCTTTTAGTCGAACTAGGTGTTGAGTGTGAACACATTGAAGTCGAATACAAGACTGAAATGAAAACACCAGAATATTTAAAAATTAATCCTTTTGGAAAAGTGCCGGTATTGGTGGATGGTGATGTCATTATTTATGAGTTAGGGGCAATTTGTGCATACCTAGCGGATAAGTATAGTGACAAAGGTTTGGCACCTGCATTGAATGATCCAAAACGTGGTTTGTACTATCGCTGGTTATTTATGGTGGCTGGTCCATGGGAAGCTGCGGGTGTCGATAAAGCCCTTGGAATAGAAGTATCGCCTGAGCAAAAAATGTTTGTTGGCTATGGTGATTATAACGATGCTTACCAAGCTTTGGTTCAAGGATTAAGTGAAGCAAAGCCATATTTATGTGGTGAACAGTTTACCGCAGCAGATGTAAGTGTTGGCGCAATGCTTTTATGGCAATTGAAAATGGGAGCGATTGAATCCCATCCGGCCATTACACGTTATGTTGAAACCATCAAACAACGTGAAGGCTTAAAACAAAGCACGATGGGCTCATTGTTGTAAACCTATGCGGTTCAGAGTCACCCATTTGGGTGACTTTTTTATTTTCTAAATAGTAAGTTTTAGTTGCTAATAAAGCTAGCAGCCACATTAATACAAATTGCTAAAATTGTTGTGTTAAAACCAAATGCCAGCACGAAATGAAATAAGTTCAGTAAACGCATATGTCTAGTTGTGACAGATACATCTGCTGTTTGTGCTGAAGTACCAATAATATAGCTAAAATATAAGAAATCTGGGTAAGTGGGATATTTTGTTCCGGGAAATTCTAATCCGCCATTTTCTTCATTTCTAGATAATGCCATATAAAAGTCATGTGCATAGTGCAATGCGAAAACGGTGTGCATAAAAAGCCATGCTGAAACAATGGTGAATAAGGATAAAGCCACATGTCCTATTTTTTCAAAATGGTCAGAAGGAAGTTGAGATAACTGCACTAAAATAGCCACTAAGCACATCGAAATTGCGAGTAAAACAATCAGCATAATGACCCATTTGCTTTCATCCTGCTTTTTAGCTTGTTGCTGCATTTGTGAGTGATCAGCATTTTTCATCAGTTTAAAAACATGGAGTAAATATAAACTGACAGAACCATTCCAGCTCGCTAATAAAATAGTGGACCATTTCCATGGGGTGAACCATGTCAATAAACTTGCTGTGATAAATCCTATGAATAAAGCAATAAAGAAGTGGGGGCGGTTTAGTACACTACGTCCAAGATGTCGAAATACTGCAACCATTTTTCCTAGTCTCCTTTTACTACATGGTAAATATATTATTTTTTATTAAATGGTGAAAATAATATTCGGTTTTATATGGGTTTTATTCCAAGATTTTCAATTATAAGTCAGAGATATTTACTTTTTGCGATTAGGCAAAATAGAACAAAAGCGTGGGTTAAATTATTTATAAAAAGTATAAAATAAATAAAAAATAATATTTACTTATACCTTTTATAAAGCTGCTCTTATTAATCATCTGCTTAAAAATAAAATATGGCTTTCCTAATTATGCATGAGTTAAGTTTTTATCCAGATGAAATACTTTAGTGAGTTGGTCAATGAATTTTTGGACGCCTAAAGACTGTGAGTTTTTACGGTAATTTACGAATAAATCCAGTGTCGGTAACTCAATATCCAGCGGACGGACTACTGTGTTTTTGATTCCTAAAGGTGCAACGTAAGCAGGTAAAATTGTACAACCTAATCCAGAGCCAATAGAGTTAATATTAAACAAAATGCTATCTGCTTTTTGAACAATATTGAGGTCAATATTGTGAGTTTTAGCAAACTCTAAAATAGTGTTATGTAAGGTTTGTGATTGTTCAGCGGCGGGAATAATAAAGTCAACACCTTGTAAAGCCTGAACAGGAATTCGGTCATATTGAGTAAGTGGATGATTTTTAGGAAGTAAAAAAATCAGGGGTTCGGTCAAAACAAATTGGCTTTGAATCTCATCACTATTTGTATTTTCTCGGGTGAAGGTAATGTCTAACTCACCTTTTTTTAAGGCTTTAAGTTGCTCAGTGTTATTTAGGTTAGATAATTCAATGATGAGATCGGGGTGTTGTAATCGCAGATTGGGAAGGACATAAGGGAAAATTTTCATTTCTGCAATGGGGACAAAACCGATACGCAACTGTTGCTGTTTAGCCTTAGAAACCTGCCGTGCCAGAGCAACTGCTTTTTCAGCTTGAGCAAGGGTTAGGCGAGCGTGTTCTAAAAAGACTTTACCTTCTTCGGTTAATTCAACTTTACGTTTCGTGCGATTTAAAAGTCGTACACCAACATCTTCTTCTAAATCTTTAATCTGTTGGCTAAGGGAGGGTTGTGCGGTGAAAAGTTTAAGAGCGGCTTTACTAAAATTTAATTCTTCAGCAACGGTAATAAAATATCGGAGGTGGCGTAGTTCCATAAGACTAATCCAAAAAATGTCTTACTATGATTTATGTGAAGTATAAAGCATAAAGGGATATAGCGTGAAGGTACTTTAGGTATTTATAAAATAAATGGAATTTTAATTTTCATTAAACATTTAATATATAAATATAAGTTCTAGTAATTCATAAAATATATTAATTATTAGAGATTGAATACATTATTTTTAATTAATCAAATAAATATTTAAATGTTTTAAATATTTATGTAGGTAATTCTCATATTATGCAAAAATGAAGAAATATAAATTAATATTATAAAATATAAATCTGTCTGAATGAATTAGCTTTAAGTGTTACTAAATATGTTTCTATAAGCTGTCAAAAAATTTTAAATTGGAAAAGTAAGGCCTTCGACGGCAAAACCGACTAGCTCTCTGACAATTTCACGTGACTAATTATTGTTATGTTATACAAGTACTCTTAATAAGAATGGTAATTATCGAAGCATAAACCCAACACATCTATGTATTTTTTATGGCAATCTAATTTAACGTATGTTGGCTGTGACACAATAAAAGGGATATTTAAAAGGGATATTTATATGATAAATAAGTGTAAGTGCCATAGCTTAATTTGTTTTAATTGTTAAGATAGAAACCTAAACACATCCATTCTGCCGATGCTAAAACATAGAAAAGCCCATGAAAGACAAGCCGACATTAACATATCAATTGCCGACTCAGTCCTGTTGGACTCATACATGGATAAAACCTCCTTTTTGTCATCCCGAGTCAGGGCATGAAGCAGATACACGTTTTTATAATCAACAGCCGAAATCACCAGCTCGAGGCTCAAAAGAGCTATTACGTTGGTTAGTTACTCGTGATTCTTATACATGGAATGTGGATATTCAAAATGAATATGAAACCCGTGTAAATACGGCTGTGGCATTGCCTCAAAATCGACCTCATGCTGATTTGGATGATTGGCAAGTTTGGTTTGTTGGGCACGCAACCGTACTCATTCAGATTGGCCCTTATAACTTTATAACTGATCCAGTGTGGTGTGATTATGCAAGCCCTTCGCAGGGACGTGGCCCGCGCCGTGTATGTCCTGCTGGGTTTGCGTTAGAGCAACTGCCAACCATTCATGGTGTTTTACTCAGCCATAATCATTATGATCATATGGATTTGGCCACACTTGAGTGGTTACATCAAAAATTTGCAATGCCGATTTACACTGGGTTGGGGAATGGGTTTTATCTACCAAAAGAGTTTCATGTCATTGAGATGGATTGGTGGCAAGAAATTCCTTATCACGAATTAAGAATAATCTATACACCTGCACAGCATGGCTCAGGGCGTGGTCTACGCGACCAGAATAAAGCACTCTGGGGCGGCTTTTCGGTTGTTGCTAAAACTGGTCATTGTTTCTTTGCAGGTGATACCGGTTATGCAGGGCATTTTAAGCAGATTCATGCACGTTATGGTGCACCGCGTGTTGCTTTACTTCCAATTGGGGCGTATGAGCCACGTGCTCTGATGAGTTATGTGCACATGAATCCACAAGATGCGCTACATGCACACTTCGATTTACAGGCCCATCGTTCTGTTGCGATTCACTATCGGACTTTCCAGTTGACGGATGAAGACCGAGAAGATCCTGAACATGCATTAGCACAAGCCATTAAAGCTTCATCGAAACTTGCGAATCCTTTTTACTGTATTCGCGAAGGGCATAAATTGACTGTCTAAAACCAGATATTTGATATTAAAAAAGCCAGTTCAAATTGAACTGGCTTTTTATTATTTTGACTTTAATTAAACTAAGTCAAAACGGTCGAGATTCATGACTTTTGTCCATGCAACAACAAAGTCTTGAACAAATTTTTCTTTACCGTCTGCCTGAGCATAAACTTCTGCCAATGCACGTAAGATTGAGTTTGAACCGAAGACTAAATCATTACGTGTTGCGGTAAATTTTACTGAACCTGTTTTACGGTCTTTGCCTTCAAATACTTCACTTGTTGAATCAACAGGTGCCCATACAGTAGACATGTCGATTAAGTTCGTAAAGAAGTCCGTGCTGAGTACACCAACCTGATGCGTGAATACGCCATGTTGTGAACCATCCCAATTGGTGCCTAGTACACGTAAACCACCAATCAATGCAGTTAACTCTGGTGCAGTCAAAGTCAGTTGTTGTGCTTTATCAATTAATAATGCTTCAGTTGCTGCGTTGACTCCTTCTTTTTTCCAATTTCTAAAGCCATCAGCAAGGCCTAGAAGCAATTGGAAAGATTCGACATCAGTTTGACTTTGTAATGCATCAACACGGCCAGGGGCAAATGGAACGCTAATGTTGAAACCTGCCGCTTGAGCAGCTTGCTCTACGCCCATGTTACCTGCTAGCACAATTAAATCAGCCAGTGACAGTTGAGTTGAGGCTTTGATTTCCTCAATTTTAGTTAAAGTCGTAACCGCTTTTTGGTTTACTTGCCAATCACGTTGTGGTGATAAAGCAATACGTGCGCCGTTTGCACCACCACGCTTGTCTCCACCACGGAAAGTTGACGCTGAAGCCCAACCTAGAGAAACCAACTCGCCAGCAGATAGCCCTAGTGCAACAATTTTTGCTTTTGCATCAGCAATGCTTGCAGCAGATGGTATAGCGCTAGCAACCGGTAACGGATCTTGCCAAATTAAATCCTCAGCAGGAACTTCAGGACCTAAATAACGTGCTTTTGGTCCCATATCACGGTGAGTTAATTTAAACCATGCACGGGCAAAAGCATTGGCGAAAGCTTGTGGGTCGTTATGGAAGCGACGAGAGATCTTTTCAAACTCAGGATCAAAACGTAAGGTTAGATCTGTAGTGAGCATCGTTGGCTTACGTTTAATTGATGGATCGAATGGATCAGGGATGATTGCTTCAGCATCTGCTGCTACCCATTGAATTGCACCGGCAGGTGAACGTTCTTGCACCCATTCATATTTAAATAGGTTTTCAAAGAAGTAATTACTCCATTGTGTTGGAGTCTGTGACCAAATGACTTCTAAGCCAGAAGTAATAGCGTCTTTACCTACACCTGTGCCATAGCTATTTGACCAACCAATGCCCATTTGTTCAATTGGCGCTCCTTCAGGGTCCGCATGCACATGGTCAGCAGAGCCAGCACCATGGGTTTTACCTAAAGTATGGCCACCTGCAATCAATGCAACAATTTCTTCGTCATCCATTGCCATGTTGCCAAAAGTCGCACGAATAAACGGTGCAGCCGATTTTGGGTCACCACTAGCTTGTGGACCTTCAGGGTTCACATAAATTAGACCCATTTCGGTTGCAGCTAGATTGCTGCCTTCCAATGCTTCAGAGTTTCGATGAGCTAACCATTCTTTTTCATCACCCCAGTTTACATCGTTATCTGGTTCCCAAACATCTTCACGACCTGCACCAAAACCAAAGGTACGGAAGCCAGAAGACTCAAGCGCAATGTTACCGGCAAGAATAAATAAATCTGCCCACGATATTTTTTGACCGTATTTTTGTTTAACTGGCCATAACAGGCGGCGTGCTTTATCTAAACTTGCATTGTCAGGCCAACTATTTAAAGGTGCAAAACGTTGTTGTCCACGACCTGCACCACCACGGCCGTCACCCATACGATAGGTACCCGCAGCATGCCATGCTAAACGAATAAATAAACCTGTGTAATTACCCCAATCGGCTGGCCACCAATCTTGGGAATCGGTTAACACATTTTTAACATCAGCTTTTAGTGCGTAGTAGTCAATTTTTTTAAATTCTTCGCGGTAATTAAAATCTTTACCAAGTGGATTGGAGCGTTCTGAATGCTGATTTAGTAAGTCAACGCGTAATTGTTTTGGCCACCAATGTAAACTAGGCGTACCGCCACCGACCGTTACTTCCGGTTTTGAGTTATGACCTGAAAAAGGACATTTTGATTCGTCTGACATGATTATATTCTCTCTGGGTAATAATTATGGAGCTCTTGATAAAGTATTAGGGCTCATTTTCCTGGACTTCTGGTTTAAAAAATCATGTTTATCAAATAAATAAATCAGTGAACAAATAGTGATAAAAACTAGTTAAAAATTTTTTTCACTCAGATGTTAGCTCATCATTTTTTATTTGATAATGCATCAGATTCCTTTAATTGTTATTCCTCCAATTTACTGTATGAAGGTTAAAAAACAAGGGGAAAAATAAGCTGAAGGCTGTAAATAATGATGCATAGAATTACCTCTTCAATTGTTGGAACAACGTAAGATCTTTTAATAACGCTCTTTAAATATACTAGAAGTAGAAGTCTTATTTTTCAAATGGATTAAATTGTAAGTATTAATTTAAAAAACCGATTGAAATCGTGTTTAAAAATTAAAGATGTTCTATAAATTTAAAATGAAATCAATCATGAAAAGAAATTTTATATACGATTTTATTCAGTGAGTTAAAGTAAAAAAGGAGAGCGATGCTCTCCTTTTTTAGATATTAAACATTTACGATTCGATTCGATTTGACCATATCAGCTAAACCGTGAGTCTTAAAATAGTACTCAAGCCAGCTTTTTACTATGAGTGGATTATTCATTTTCATGACATCATCAAGTAATTTTTGTGCATCCGTCATAGGCACATGGCAAATTGCTTTTCGCACTCGCAAAATGTTACTTGAGCTCATCGAAAGAGTATTAAAGCCCATCGCCATGAGCAGAATTGCCGATAATGGATCACCTGCCATCTCACCACAAATACTGACCGGTTTTTTGTGTTCATGGCATTCTTTAACCAGACGACTTAAAGCACGAAGAATTGACGGATGAAAGTGTGAATAAACGTTTGCTACATGTGGATTATTGCGGTCAACTGCGAGTAAGTATTGGGTTAAGTCGTTTGAACCAACTGAGAAGAAATCGACGAGTTCAGCAAACTCATCAATTTGTAGTAATACGCTCGGTACCTCAACCATAATTCCAATTTTAGGCTTGGTAATTTTAACTTGCTCTTCTTCTTGCACTGCAATCCAGTCACGCTCAAGTAAATAAAGCACCTCTTCGACTTCACTTACTGTGGTCACCATTGGCAATAAAATATGCAAGTTATTTAAACCAATACTGGCTTTAAGCATTGCGCGAATTTGCGACGAAAAAATCTCGGGATGATCGAGCGTGAAACGAATACCACGCCAGCCTAATGCCGAGTTTTCTTCTTCAATACTAAAGTAAGGTAAATCTTTATCGGCACCAATATCTAAAGTTCTCATTACCACAGGTTTATTGGCGAAGTGGCTCAACTGTTGACGATAGATTGCGCGTTGTTCTTCTTCACCTGGGAAACGTTCCCGTAGCATGAAGGGAATTTCACTTCGATACAGACCCACGCCTTGAGCACCACGTTGTACACCGCGAACTACATCAATCATCAGGCCTGTGTTTACATACAGTGGAACAGATACACCATCTGGAGTAATCGCTTCTCTTGTCTCATATTGTTTGAGATCTTTTGCGATCTGTTCATCTTCTTTCTGAATTTCTTTATAACGTTGGCGTAAACGACGTGGAGGATTTACAAAAACACGACCCTGATAGGCATCCACAATCATTTCTGCATCATCAAGTGTATTAACAGGCAGTTCAGTTACACCAACCACTGTTGGGATACCTAATGCACGTGCCACAATCACCATATGTGAATTGGCTGCACCTTCTGATGTCACAATCGCTGCAATATTATCTACAGGCAACTCTACTAGTGCAGCAGTACTAATTTCTTCACCAATTAAAATGCTGTCTGGGCTCAGCTCACGGTGGCTAGAATCCTCTTCTTGCAAAGAAGCTAAAATACGTCGCCCTAAGTCTTTAAGATCAGAAACTCGCTCACGGAGATAGTCATCTTCCATTTGTGCAAATAGGGCAGTGTGCTTTTCAATCACACGGCGTACTGCACCCTGTGCCCAGTGCCCGTCACGAATGAGTTCTTTAATCTCTGCCGGCAATGCATTTTCATCTAGCATTCTTAAGAAAACACTAAATAAAGCGCGTTCTTCTGCCATTAATGAATCATGCATTTTTTCATCTAGAGAGCGAATCTCTGAACGAACTGATGAAATGGCTTGATCTAGAAGTCGAAGTTCATGACTAATATCTTCAGCTTCACGGTCAGGTACAGAACCCAAATCGGCAGGCGGATATAAAATAATAGCGCGACCTAAAGCAACACCGCCTGCACCTGACGCACCTTGGAAGGTTTTATAGGCAGGGCCATTACTTGGTTTACGAAATACGTCAATATTTCCAACTGCGTGAGCATGTGCAATAACACCAGAAAGCTGTGCACAGAGTGTGACTAAAAATGATTCGGCTGCTTCGCTAAAATCTTGAGGAAGTCTATTTTGGACAACTAAAACCCCCATAACCTTACGACGGTACATGACTGGTACGCCAAGGAATGAGTTGTAAATTTCTTCGCCTGTTTCAGGTAAATACAAGAAACGCTCATGTTTTGGTGCATTGTCAAGGTTAACAATTTCTTCACGTTGCCCCACTAGACCAACCAAGCCTTCACCTAGTTGTAATGAAACATGGCCCACAGATTCTGGATTTAAGCCTTTAGAGGCCATCAATACATAGCGCTGATTGCGTTCATCGAGCAAATAAATAGAGCAAACATCCACTTTCATGGCCTCAGCAACCTGATTGACCATAATGTCTAACGATTCATGCAAACTGACGGACGCATTAACTTCTTGGACAATGCGCCGTAGAGTGTCGAGTTGCATGTTTGACATGGATGTATACTCCAGTATTTTTTAGACTATGAATGTATTTATAACAGCACTTTTAATAAAAATCATTTGCTAGATAAATGATTTTTAGGGTAATTGTTGCATCGGCAACTGTGTACACAACTCCACCATGGCTTTGCGATAAACATCACGCTTGAAGTTCACCACTTGTCCAAGAGGATACCAATAGCTAACCCACTGCCATTCATCGAATTCGGGCGGGTCGGAGAGGTCTAACTGAATATTTTTTGCATGCGCAGTTAATTTCAGTAAAAACCATTTTTGTTTCTGTCCGATACATACGGGGTCAGAGTCTGACCGAATGTACCGATGTGGCAAACGATAACGCAGCCATCCTTTGGTTTGCGCAATAATCTGGACATGTTCGGGCAATAAGCCGATTTCTTCTCTCAGTTCTCGAAAAAGTGCCTGTTCAGGAGTTTCTCCAAACTGAATGCCTCCTTGTGGAAACTGCCAAGCATTGTGACCAATGCGCTTTGCCCATAAAACCTGTCCATCATCGTTTGCCAAAATGATCCCGACATTCGGTCGGAAACCTTCTGAATCGATCATTTGGCTACCTAAATATTGTCTATATCGTTGACTTTAATCGCGGGGACAAACACTTTTTTATGTCCAGCTCGAAAAGATCAAAGTAAAATGTTTAAATTGCTACGATCTTAACGAATTTCTATCGACTAGCGGAGATAGATTTACATTTTTTTTCTTAAATTTCAGTTTAAACGAGAATTTTCATGAAACTGGCGTTGTTTGATTTAGACCATACCTTGTTAAATACCGATTCAGATCACTCTTGGGGTGAATTTTTAGTCAATGAAGGTTTGGTTGATCCGGTTCATCATCGTCAGATGAATGATAAATTTTATGAAGATTACAAAGCAGGGCAACTTGATCCGTATGCTTATAATGAATTTGTGTTTGGATTTTTAACAAAGCACGACAATAATTACTTAGCTGAACTTCACCAGTTGTTCATGCAAAAAGTAATTCGTCCACAAATGCGCCCAAAAGGTTTTGATGCCATTAAGAAACATCAAGACTTAGGACATACGATTGTCGGAATTACTGCAACAAGTGATTTTATTACTGCACCAATTTTCCGTGAATTTGGGATTACAGAAATTTTAGCGACCAATGCTGAAGTTGCTGATGGCAAATATACAGGTAAAGTTGCGGGCTTGGCATGTTATCAAAAAGGTAAACTTGCACGTCTTGACGACTGGTTGGCTGGACGCAGTGTATCTGAGTCATGGGCTTATTCAGATTCAATCAATGACCGTTTTTTACTTGAATATGCAACGCATGCGACTGCGGTAAATCCTGATGATCGTCTTGAGAAGTTGGCTCAAGAACATAACTGGGAAATTCAGGACTGGTCGATTTAAGATTGTAGAGTTGGACGAGCCATGTGTTAGGCCTCAAGGCCTTCCAACTCTTAATTATATTTAAAATAATGAATACTTCTTATAAATCCTGAGCTAAAATTAGATATTGCTATATCTAATAAAAATTATAATTTTAAAAATGAGGTAATAATAATGCCAAAAACACCACAGATTAAATTACCAAAACAACTTTGGAATGATCAAAGTATTGATTTAACACGCCATAGCTATCAGGGAAAATTACTTAGTAAAAGTGAAGGTTTCAAATTAGGTAAGCTTCAACGTAAAAAAGTACCGCGTGAACAGCTATCAAAACTTTCTGAACGACCAAAAGGTACAACTGCTTTAACGATCTATGATTGGAGTAACCAAGGACGCTTAGAAAAACTCAAACCGATTCGTGCAAAACGAATGAGTATTTCTCCATTTACATTTTATCGTGGTATGGCTTCTTTGATGCTATTTGACCAAGCATGGGAGCAAGTAAATTCAGGTTTATTTCAACAAATTTGTGGTGATTGTCATTTAAATAATTTTGGTGGCTTTGCAAGTCCAGAACGTAACTTGTTATTTGGAATCAATGATTTTGATGAAACTTTAGTTGCCCCGTTTGAATGGGATGTAAAGCGTTTAGCAACCAGCTTTGTGATTGCGGCGCGTGATATTAAGCTTGCAGATAAAGTGGGTTTAAAGGCAATTAAAATAATGCTGAATAGTTATCGTCAGCACTTATTAGAAAGTGCGAAACTTTCGCCACTACAAGTTTGGTATGAAAAAATTGATGCTATTACCTTATTAGAAAATACTGAACGCCGAAAACTAAGAGAGAAATACGAGAAGCATCTTGATTCAGAGCAGAAAAAAACGGTGTATTCTGTTTTGCCGAAGCTTACACAGCAAGATCAAGATACAGGAGTGCGTCATTTTGTAGATGATGCGCCGTTATTATGGCACCCAAGTGCAGATGAACCATTTAATCAGCATGTTGATGTATTCTTTAAACAATACCGTGATTCTTTGAAATATGATCGCCAAGTACTTTTTGATCGTTATCAATGTACAGATGTGGCTTTAAAAGTAGTTGGTATCGGAAGTGTTGGTACACGAGCAGCGATTGCATTATTTCAGGACGCAGATCGGGAACCATTAATTTTACAAATGAAAGAAGCGAATTCATCAATTCTTAGTCCGTTATTTGTAGAAAAAGTAAATCATGAAGGCGAACGTGTGGTGCATGGCCAGCAACTCATGCAGGCCGCAAGTGATATATTTCTTGGATTTTCTTCAATATCAAATCAACATTTTTATATACGCCAGTTACGTGATATGAAAATCACGTTTGAGCTTAATGGCATGGATGATGAGTATTTCTATGCGTATGCTGAAGGTTGTGGTTTGGCTTTAGCTCATGCCCATGCTAAAGCTGGAAATGCAGATGTACTTATAGGGTATCTTGGAGCGAGTAATACGATTGTAGACGTATTACAAACGTATGCACAACAATATGCAGAGCGCAATCTAAAAGATTATCAGCAATTTATGAATGAAATTGCAGATGGCAAGATTCAGATCGCTGGAGATAATGCACTTTAATAAATTATTTAACTTTCTCTGTGGTCAGCCAAATATTGGGGTCAGAATTTTGTTGATGCCAAAGCTTGAATTGAGCTCGCCATTGCTGAAAGGGTGCCGATAATGTAGGGCGTGGGTCATCACTTAAACTGTAAGCCATGCCTTCTACCAGCCATTTGGGTTTAGTTAGCATTGCAATATTGCCCCATTCTTCGGCCTGTCGATGGTGAATAAGCTCATGGGTGATGTAGAAATCTTTCCAGCCACGTGGGGCAACCAATAATCCCAAATTACCAACTGCTTTAGCGGCTGCTTTTTCCATGCCAAAGGTATTTGCACATTGAGGAGTTGAGCAAAAAACCATAGTTGGCTGCTGATGAAACGCACCCACTTTATCTTGGGTTTCTCTTAATGACTGATTATAGAGTATTGTCGCAAGAAGCTCTGTCTTTGGATCATCTACACATACATGACCCTCACAATGTAACGATGAAAGATGATGTGCCAAAACAACACGTATTGGTTTAAACCAAATAAATGTCACAATGATTAAGACAGCTAAAGTTGTGAATCCATATAAACCGATTTTAATTATCTTTGAATATTGATTCTTCACGATCATGAATCTTAAGTGAAAAGTGTAATGATAGTAGAATAAAAAATATATATTTACAGTATCATTTCCAATCAATATATAAATTTATTAATTAAAATAGCATGGTTAAAAACAAGCGTACTAAAAATGAACGTTGCAATGGCTTCTTTCAGGAATTTATAGATCAGCTCATTACCGCTATTTTTGGCGAATTACTTTTCTATATCATTGCTTTACTGTTCATGAGTGCAATTGGCGGAATTGTTTTCGCTGCTATATGTTTCAGTTGGGGCATTCTATTTTTAATGCTGCCGTTTGCTGTTTTGATTTATATCCTTGTTAAAAAATATAGTCGTTAATACGATGATTCCTGCATCATTTTAATCAATTCTTGCATTGCCCTAGATTGAGTGCGCCCAGGATGCCACACCATGCCTAATTGACGATTCATTTCTACATCTAGATCAAGCTGTTGCATATCTTGATTAAGCAGAGTTTTTGGTAAAACTGACCAACCTAAACCAATCGACACCAACATGCGAATAGACTCAAGAGGGTTATTACTCATAGTGATTTTTGGTTTGAGTGCTTGCTTTTCAAACTCGGCCAAAGTGATTTGAGCAGTGTAAGTTTGGGCAGCGGGTAACAAGCTTGGGTATTCAATTAAATCTTGTAAGGTCAGATTCTTTTTTTGTGCAAGTGGGTGAAATGGAGCAGCAACAAAAACTAAAGGATCATTCCAGATGGTAATGTAGTTAAGACGCTCATCACCTGAAGGAGGAAGGGTTAAAAATGCTAACTCTAAATCACCGGCAAGCACTTTTTCATGTGCTTGCTCTGAGTCAACAAAATGCACATCTAAAGTGACCTGCGGAAATTGCTGAACAAAGTGTTTAAGTGGTGAAGGTAAATGGTGCAAGCCAATATGATGACTCGTTCCAATTTTTAAACGACCTTGTATCTGAGTTTGTTCATGGCTAAGCGTATGGTGAATATCTCCAAGCTCATTTAGCCAGTTTTTAACTTTGGGCAATAATGAATGAGCCGCATGAGTTGCTTGAACGCCACGACCTGCGGACTCAAATAGTTTTACACCAAAATATTCTTCTAAGCTGTGAATTCTTTTGGTTACGGCAGGTTGAGTAATAAATAATTGATCTGCTGCCACAGAGATAGACCCTGTTTCCATAACTTTTACAAAAGCTTCAAAGGCTGCAAGATTCATAATACAACTCAACTTGGAATAGAAAAATCGAGGGGCTAAAGTTGCCGAGCCAAAATCGTACCATGCTTGCAACAAAACGAGTTAGAAAGTTGTGAATTACCGCACTAATCTTACCCTAAGCTGTTGTTTCTTTTTCGCTTAAGGCTGATATACGGCGATCTTTAGCTGCCCATACTTTTTCATGAAAGAAAAAAGCAAAAGCTTGTACGGTTGGTTCGAGCATACTTAAGGTTAAAGCCATCCAGATATTACCTGTTACAAAGTATGCAACTATCATCGCTACGCTAATATGCATAATGTAATAACTAAACGTTTTCTTTAATGTACGTTGATTATTTACAACGAATTTTTGAATCTTAGCCATCATCATTTTCTCTAGCCACTTTAGATATTTTTAGTATAGAGAGGAGAGTATAAGATTAAAAATGGATTATGCAAATGATAATCATTAACAAATCCGATTTATAGATTTTAATGTGCGACGGATAAATTATAACTGATTCCAAAAAGTTTCCTAATTTATAAAAATGATAAATTAGATTTATGTGAAACTCTGGCTATAATCGAAGAAAGATTAGAATTACCCAGTCCAATGGAGCAAGACGACATGGCAGGCAAAACTTTATATGACAAATTGTGGGATGACCACGTTGTTTCACAGCGTGATGATGGTTCATGTTTACTTTATATCGACCGTCATTTATTGCATGAAGTGACGAGTCCACAAGCATTTGAAGGTTTGCAACTTGCAGGTCGTCAACCATGGCGTTTAAGTGCAAACGTCGCTACACCTGACCATAACGTTCCAACATCTAAAAAAGAGCGAGATCAAGGTATTGCAGGGATTGAAGATGATACGTCTCGTATTCAGGTTCAAACCTTAGATGACAACTGTAAAGCTTTTAATATTGTTGAATTTAATATTAATGATATCCGTCAGGGGATTGTGCATGTCGTTGGGCCTGAACAGGGTTTAACTTTACCTGGCATGACAGTCGTATGTGGTGATTCACATACAGCAACTCACGGTGCTTTCGGCTGCTTGGCACATGGTATTGGAACATCTGAAGTTGAACACGTGTTAGCAACACAATGTTTGATCCAGAAAAAATCTAAAAACATGTTAGTACGTGTAGATGGTGTATTAGGCAAAGGCGTAACACCAAAAGATGTGGTGTTAGCTATTATTGCTAAAATCGGTACCGCTGGTGGTACAGGCTATGCAATCGAGTTCGGTGGCCAAGTTTTCCGTGATATGTCGATTGAAGGACGTATGACGGTATGTAACATGGCGATTGAAGCTGGTGCTCGTGTCGGCATGGTTGCTGTTGATGACAAAACTGTTGAATACGTGAAAGGCCGTAGCTATGCACCAAAAGGCGAGCAATGGGAACAAGCAGTTGCTTACTGGGACACTTTGCATTCAGATGAAGATGCAGTGTTTGATGCAGTCATTGAATTAAATGGCGCAGAGATCGAGCCACAAGTATCTTGGGGAACTTCACCTGAGATGGTGATTCCCGTAACAGAAGCTGTACCAACCTTAGAACAAGCGAAAGATGACGTTCAACGTAATGACTGGACGCGTGCTTATCAATATATGGGTTTAAACGCAGGTCAAGCATTGGCTGATATTCAACTTGACCGTGTCTTTATTGGTTCTTGTACTAACTCTCGTATTGAAGATATCCGTGCTGCGGCTGAGGTAGTTAAAGGCCGTAAAGTGGCGTCTAGTATTAAACAAGCCATGATTGTTCCGGGTTCAGGTTTAGTTAAACAACAGGCAGAAAAAGAAGGCTTGGATAAAATCTTCTTGGAAGCTGGTTTTGAATGGCGTGAACCGGGTTGTTCAATGTGTTTAGCAATGAATGCAGATAAGTTACAACCGGGTGAACATTGTGCATCGACGTCTAACCGTAACTTTGAAGGCCGTCAAGGCAATGGTGGTCGCACTCACTTGGTGAGCCCTGCAATGGCAGCAGCGGCTGCAATCGCAGGTCACTTTGTTGATGTTCGTTCATTTTAATTCGGTCTGGAGCAAACCATGAAAGCTTATACAGTTGAACAAGGTATCGTTGCACCATTAGATCGTGCCAATGTTGATACAGATTTAATTATTCCAAAACAGTTTTTGAAATCAATCAAACGTACTGGTTTTGGCGACAACTTATTTGATGAACTTCGTTATTTAGATGAAGGTTATCCGGGACAAGATAATTCAGTTCGTCCAAAAAATCCGGATTTCATTTTGAACCAGCCACGTTATCAAGGCGCAAATGTTTTAATTGCTCGCACTAACTTTGGTTGTGGTTCAAGCCGTGAGCATGCGCCTTGGGCATTAAATGAATATGGTTTTCGTACTGTTATTGCGCCAAGTTTTGCTGATATTTTCTTTAATAACTGTTTCAAAAATGGCATGTTGCCTGTCATTTTGTCAGAAGAAATTGTTGATCAGTTATTTAAAGAGTGCGCTGCCAATGAAGGCTATCAATTAACAATTGATTTAGCAGCTCAGGAAGTACGTACTCCCACAGGTGAAGCTTTTAAGTTTGAAGTTGACCCATTTCGCAAGCATTGTTTGTTAAATGGCTTGGATGATATTGGTTTAACGCTTCAAAATGCAGATGCGATTCGTGCTTATGAAGAAAAAACTAAACAGGTTCATCCTTGGGTATTCCAAGAGTTAAATTAACCTTTTGGTACATTTTAAACATAGCCATGGCGTAGTGTTCAAACTCTTGCTAACATGCTAAAGCATAAAAACACCTTAAAATTATGCACTAGATGAGGATTGGGCTTGAACAATGAAGAGGAACGTTACTCATAGCTTTTTGTTGAGCCTGTGCGCAATAACACTCAGTGCTTGTCAGAGCACATACAATGTAGTGGATACTGTCCGTATTAAGCAGGCTGAACAAGAAAATTTGGGGCAGAATGCAGCAATATATTGTTCGGGTGCGAAGAGTTGTGAATTTGAACGACTCAATGATATTACTGTAGTGGATGCGCAAACACGACGAATTAGTAATCAGGCAATCCATCAAGGAATTGTACGGTTGCATGGTTCAGTGCTTGGACAAAGCAACAGTTTATATTTATCTGTGCCTGCTAAACAATATGAAGTGGTGATCCGTTTTTATCCGATTTCTCCAGATCGGGCAGAAACAATTCATGTGATTCACCAGTTTAATGCCAACCATCGCTATACATTTAAAATGTACCGAGACAAATCTAACCGTTCGGGTAGTTTGCTGAATGTTTCTGTACCTGATCCATTATGTGTCGATTTAGAGCAGGATGAGCGTGTAATTCGCCGTTTTTGTCGACCATTTGATGTAACAACAGGGCTAGGCGAGTTCCTTGAACAGAAAAAACTAACACCGCGGTAGTCATAACGCTGCTTGTTTTTGAAAATGGAAAAAGTTCATGTCTAAACAGATTTTAATTTTAGCTGGTGATGGTATTGGTCCTGAAATTGTTGGGGCAGCAGAAAAAGTATTAAATAAAGTAAATGAAAAATTTAATTTATCGTTAACTTGGGAACATGGCCTATTGGGCGGCGCTGCAATTGATGCGCATGGTGAACCGTATCCAGCTGTAACGAGTGAACAAGCAAAAAACGCGGATGCAATTTTATTAGGGGCAGTGGGCGGACCAAAATGGGACACTATTGAGCGCTCTATTCGTCCTGAACGTGGTCTTTTAAAAATTCGTAGTGAACTCAACTTGTTTGCTAACTTGCGTCCAGCCATTCTTTATCCGCAACTAGCAGACGCTTCTAGCTTAAAGCCTGAAATTGTTGCTGGCTTAGATATTCTGATTGTTCGTGAGCTTACTGGCGGTATTTATTTTGGCCAGCCACGTGGTATTCGTGAACTCGAAAACGGTGAAAAACAAGGCTATAACACTGACGTTTATTCTGAAAGTGAAATTAAGCGCATTGCAAAAGTTGCTTTTGAACTTGCAGGTTTGCGTGGTGGTAAAGTTTGTTCGGTCGATAAAGCGAACGTTTTGGAAGTAACAGAACTTTGGAAGCAAACAGTTACTGATTTGCAGCAAGCGAATTATTCAAACATTCAGCTTTCCCATATGTATGTGGATAATGCTGCAATGCAGCTTGTACGCGCACCAAAACAGTTTGATGTGATCGTAACAGGTAACTTGTTTGGCGATATTTTATCTGATGAAGCGGCAATGCTTACAGGTTCAATTGGCATGTTGCCATCAGCTTCTTTAGATGAAAATGGCAAAGGCATGTATGAGCCTTGTCATGGTTCTGCACCTGACATTGCGGGTCAAAACGTGGCGAATCCATTAGCAACTATTCTTTCTGTTGCAATGATGCTTCGCTATACATTCCGTGAAGAAGCTGCTGCAAAAGCAATTGAAGATGCGGTAGGTCAAGTACTAGATCAAGGCTTGCGTACAGCAGATATTATGTCTGAAGGTATGACAAAAGTTGGTACAGCTGAGATGGGTGAAGCAGTCGTTGCCGTACTTGCTTAAAACTTACTTCGCTAAAAAACGCAGCTTAAAGCTGCGTTTTTTTATGGTTCTGTTTTAGCAGGCTTTGCCTTCATATTGAATAGACTCGGCAATATCATTTTTAAGCTGAAAAATAACTTTGCAGTTGAAATTCACATCGTAAGAATTGCCACTCAGATTACCTGACTGTATAGCGACAGAATTACCTCTCATATCGACATTACTCACCATTGGGATTGGAATGTTTAATGGACGTAAAATCGTATAGATGAGTTGATCGGGTGTTTTCTGTGAAGCATGAGAGACTTGAAAACCAAGACTACGTAGATTGATATCTTGTTGAATGGTTGCAGAAGATTTACCTAGAAAGCTCTTTAAATATTCTTGTAAATCTATAGATTGGCGTGGATGGCTGGTACAACCGTTCACATTCATTATGATTAAACAAAGTAGGCCAATTTGACATCGGGTCTCTATATTCATTTTTATCTCAATAAAGAAATTATATTTATTATTAAAGAACAATAGGTTGGATTTGAATGCTTGTAAAGTAAAAAAGGAAGATTATGATAAATGAAAGGTGAGCTTACATTCAGACTTATCCTTATATTTAAACCGTTCTAATAATAATTTTGTAGAAAACTAAGGGAAAATACGATGAGAAAAATTGCTTTTGCATTTTTATGCAGTTTAGGAATGACTTCAGTCTATGCAGATAACTGTGATAGTACTCGTAATACTTATGATGATATTTACTGTACCAATAAAATTTATGCGAGTGCAGATGTAGATCTGAATAAGAATTATCAAGCATTGCGAGTAAAGTTAAATACTGCTCAAAAAAATATTCTTAAAAAATCTCAGCTCGCATGGATACGTCAACGTGATGCTAACTGTACAGATTCAAATAGGAATAGCGTAGACGTGCAATGCCGTTTACAGACAACGCAAGAAAGAAACCATTGGCTGCAAGAAAGATTGCGTGAATGCCAAACGGTGGGATGTAAAACCAGTCGCTTAAGTGAATAAACAACGCAATAAAAAAGCCACATCATGAAGTGGCTTTTTTGCATTCACTAATTAGCGAGCACGGTACGTAATACGACCTTTAGTGAGGTCATATGGAGTCATTTCGACTTTTACACTGTCGCCAGTAAGAATACGAATATAGTGTTTACGCATTTTACCAGAAATGTGTGCAATAACTTCGTGACCGTTTTCAAGACGTACACGGAACATCGTATTAGGAAGCGTTTCGGTGACAACGCCTTCGAACTCAATGAGTTCCTCTTTATTGGCCATAGCCTACCTGATGATCAAATTGGAAAGGCGCAAATTATAGTCAATTTATTTAAAAAAAACAAGATAGACATACTTCTACTCAAGCATCTGGTTAAAGTATGACTAATAAAAAAAGATGTAATTTTTTTCACAAAAGAAGTCTAATTCTGTTGTCAGTTTGGTCAATCAACGCTAATCTAAAATCATAGTTATTAGGGACTGTTAATTGCGTAAAGGTCAACAGCCCTAAATATCAATGAAGTATCTACATGGAAGGGCACTGCGTGGGTCAGCTAACAGATGCATCAGTTGTATTACGCTTTGGCTATCAAGCGATTCGTCGTGCGGGTTTGCCAACAGAAGAAATATTAACCAAAGCGGGAGTTGCTTTAAATCAGGTCGATACCAATGCACGTACACCATTAAGTGCACAGTACGCCTTTTGGACTGCCGCACAGGAAGTTAGTAAAGATCCTGATATCGGTCTGCATTTGGGTGAACATTTGCCTTTGTATCGAGGGCAGGTGATTGAACACCTATTTATTAGTAGTGAAACCTTTGGTGAAGGTCTAAAGCGTGCTTTAGCTTATCAACGACTTATTAGTGATGCATTTGATGCAAAACTGGTTGTCGAGGAAGGGCGTTGCTACTTAACCAATGGCGAACAGATCGGTGCGGATAATCTAGTCAATCGTCATTTCTCTGAATGTGCAATTTCGGGCATACTTAGATTTTTTAAGTTTATTACCGAAGGACAATTTCATCCTATTTTCATCGATTTTAACTTTAGCGAAGGCGCTTCTGAGGATGAATATTTCCGCGTATATGGCTGTCCAGTTAGCTTAGGTCAAAAAGAGACACGTTTATATTTTGATCCAGCTATTCTAGATTTTCAGCTGTGGCAGGCTGAACCTGAGCTATTACAATTGCATGAGCAACTTGCAATAGAGAAACTACAAGAATTAGCTCGTTATGATTTAGTAGGTGAAGTTCGCAGAGCAATTGGTTCAACGCTGGAAAGTGGAGAAACAACCTTGGAAACGGTTGCTGCTCAGTTGAATATTACCCCACGCCGCTTACGTACTCAGTTAAGCGAAGCTAATACCAGTTTTCAGCAAATTTTGTCAGATTATCGCTGCCGTTTAGCTAAAAAACTTTTGGCCAATACCAATGAGAGTGTTGAACGTATTGTGTATTTAACGGGCTTCTCTGAACCAAGTACGTTCTATCGTGCATTTAAACGTTGGACGAATGAGACACCAGTTGAATATCGGAAACGTAAACAACACCGTTAATTTATTCTATGTCATGACGGAGTCGTGCCATTGAGACTTTAATAACCGGATTGGCCTTCAGCTAGAGTTACTTTTCTTTCGGAATGAAGAGCGTAAGCTCTGCAAGAGCAAAGCTTGTGACATGGTAAAGAGTAATAATTTTTACCGTGTCACAAGGTGATGAAAGACTTATCGAACTACGCACTTCGTTTGTCTTGCACTGTGGTTAAAGTACACTTTAACCTTGTTCATGTTGCGTATGACTTTGTCGCGTATCTTATTTAGTGCTTAATTTGGATGCCGAGATTCACTGTCTTACTCAGGTAAGTTTAGCCAATGTGGTCCAAGTGGTGGCTGTGGCAAATCAAATTGCTCAGGATAATTACACTGAATAAAATAAAGACCATCGGGGGGAGCTGTTACTCCTGCCGCCTTACGATCCTGTGCAGCAAACATTGTATCGATATGATCAATTTCATACATACCCTGACCAATTTCAAGTAAACATCCAACAATGTTGCGAACCATGTGGTGTAAAAAACCATCTGCTTGAATATCTAGAACCAAATAGCGTCCATGTTCAAATAAACGGCAATGCTTTACATGTCGAACAGGCTGATTTGATTGGCAGGCCGCTGCGCGGAAGCTTTCAAAGTTATGAGTCCCTTCAAATTTACTTGCCGCCTCAATCATCTTTTTCACATCTAGCTGTTGGTAAATGTGAGTAACCTGTTTATGCAATAGTGCAGGGCGATGAGGAGTGTTATATATAATGTAGCGGTAACGTCGAGCAGTCGCTTTAAAGCGGGCATGAAAACTTTCATCCATCAGTTTAATCCACTGGATGGAGATATCTTTAGGTAGCTGGCTGTTTGCCCCTCTTAACCACCCCGTTTCTGGACGAATAGCATGCGTATCGAAGTGTGCCACCATATTTGTCGCATGTACTCCCGCATCGGTCCGACCAGCACCATGAAGTGCTATAGTCTCATTTGCGACTTTGCTAAGCACACGTTCAATGGTTTCTTGTACGCTGGCAACGCCTGGCTGTTGTGTTTGCCAACCTCGATATTGAACTCCACTAAATTCAATACCGATTGCATAACGTTGCATGGCTTTACCTCTATTTAATGCAAATTTTCGTTCCAATGGCTGAGCCACTGTTCTGGGGTTGAGTATTTTAAATAGATTTGGAGTGCTTTTGCATATAGATCTGCATGACTATGTGCATCACTAATGACAATTTTTGCAGTTTTTGTCCACTCGCTAATTGCATAACGTTGATCAATACCACCAAACGTAACCTGAGTCGTAAGAATCGGGACGCAACCATGTGTATAGAGTTCATCTAATGTTGCAAGTAATTCTTGATTAACAGCTATGTTTCCAGTACCAAAACCTTGCAATACTAAAAATTGAGGTGGGGCTGGCAGTAAGTTTCGTAATTGTTGAACAAGCTGAGCGGTCGCAATAGGTTGCATCATCCAATTCAAAATTTGGAAAGATGCTGCACGTTCGATTTGCGTATCTTGCAAAATCAGCCCATTTTGCTGAGGTGTAAATTCAGACTCAGCTTTAAGGCCAGAAAAAGCGTCAAGTTCAGTCGTATGTGTTTTTAACACAGTTTGAGCATGAAATACTTGATGATGAAAAGCAAGGTAAGTGCCCACAGGTAAGCTAATTGCTTGCTCTAATGCGAGATATAAATTATCGATTGCATCAGTAAACTCACGGGTATCATCTCCTTGAATGTTAAGAAGAGGATATTGACTGCCAGTAATAACCATATGGCAACTCTGTCCTAGAAAACGAGCTAGAGTTGCAGCAGCATAACTGAGAGTATCTGTACCATGAATAACAACGAAGTGCTGATAACCTTCGAGTTGGAGTTGTTGTATACGTTGAATAAGACGTAGCCAATCGGGTGCTGTACAAGCGCTGCTATCTACAATATTTGGAGCAGCAAAACAGTCGACCGTTAAGTGAGGTGGTATAACTTTTTCAAGTTGAGGCAAGAATTGGTCATATGGCATAGGAGCTAAAGGTTCACCTACACAGCCAAAAGTACCACCCATATAAAATAAGGCTATTTTTTTCATCTTTTTCAGGCACAAAAGCAGTCATCTTTGACTGCTTATGGTAAAACGATCAGCCCTAAGAAGCTATGCGATTTAGTAGATTTTTCGCACGTTGTTGTTGCTCTGTGTTGAATTTTTGCTCATTACTTGCTAACAAGGCGTGTGCTGCTGGGTAAGCACCTAACTTGATGTATTGCTCTGCAAGTTGTAAGTCGAGTTCATTTTCATCTAACTGTTTTAATTCTGGAAATGCGTCTAGAAGTGGATCCTCTATTTGAGTTTGAGTAGCCTCTTCATTTACTACATCTATATGTTTTTGAGTTTCAATCTCTGGTGCTGTAACTAACGCAGGTTCATCTAACGAAAACTCAAGAGGTGTGATTGAAGTTGGTTTTAATGGAGTTTGTTCTACTAGTTTAAGCTCATCTAATGATGAAGCTTCAACAGACTTTGTCTCTGAACTTGAAGGATTTAAGTCAAGGTTAAACTCTAATGCATTGACGCTATTCTCTTGATCTGCTTTTACCTCTACTGCTTGAGTTTTTTCTTCAGTTTCATGCAGAGGTGCCAAGTCAAAAGAAAACTCTAAATCAGCTAGCTCATTTGTTTCTTGAGATGACGATACTTCTGATTCATGTACAGGTTGGTTAGTATTTTCTGTAGCCGCAGTTTTTTCGAACGAAAAGTTAAATTCCAGAGGCTCAACTTCAACAGTAGGTTCTTGCTTTACAGGGGCATAGTCTTTTTGTAAGTCATCAAAAGAAGTTTCAGAAGAACTTGTTGTTAACTGGTCAAACTGGGCTGTTGTGTCAGATGTATTTTTTGGCTCTTCGTATGTTTGAGCTTGAGGAAAATCGATGGCATCAGGTTGTCTTGATGACTCATATTCTTTTTGTCTAGTTTCTGCTTGAGTCACTATTTCACTCAATGCCAGACTACGAATATGACTAATCAGTTGCGTTATGGCAAATTCATCTTTTTGTGCAATATGAACTTCAAGCAATAATAAATAAAGCTCATGTTGAGTATTGTCTTTTTTTAGCGCCTGATTTACTTGAGCTTCAGCAGCTGAATATTGCTTTTCTTGAATGAGCTTTTGGATTTTTTGACGTACAGCTTCTGGAACAGGGCTGCTTTGTGGAATAGATGGAAGTGTTGCTTCTACTTCACTTACTTTACTTTTTTCACGCGAGTTTTTACTCGATTTAGAGTTCGCTTTTTTATTGGTTTTTCTATTTACTGTTTTAAGGGAGGTCGCCTCTTGTTTCTGGCTATTCTCACGTTTTTTTAAAATGACAGCGACCACGAGTAATATGATGAATGGAATCACATATAACATTACTTTCCCCTTAAAAAATAAATATTTGCAATATAAAGCGTGCTCACTCCGGTTTTAACTTAATGTTTTTGCTTATGAGTGTTTTGCTGTGCTTGTAATTGCTGTTGTAACTCTGCCAAACGTGCATTCAAAAGTTGAATACGTTGATCTTTTAAACGTAAAGTTTGATTTAATTTGGTTACATTCTTTTGTAATGTAACGGTTTTTTCTCTTTTTGTCTTAACTTTTACTGCTAACTCAGTATTGTTTTGACTTTGTTGTGTGCTCTTTTTAGCACTTCCATGCGTAGAATTTTGGTTGTTTTCAGCCACAATACTCATTTCTGCTTGTTGTAAGCGGTATTTAGCTTTGCCTGAAAATGATTTTGCAGTATGAGGCATTTCTATTTTTGAGTTATTTTGTTGAGTTTTTGCGAGTGGGGGATGGGTGAGCTTTAGAGCGGCTCCCTGACGTAAACGGTTTACATCACCTTGAATAAAAGCATGCTGGTTCTGTTGTTGGATATCATGCATGACTTTTGCAACTGGCTGTTTGGTTTTTACTGCAATACGATTAGCAATACTCCATAAAGATTCATTGTGTTGAACTACATATTTACCTGAAGTTACTGGTCCTTTAGATGGATTTAGGTTTTGTTTCTTTGCTGGGTTTTGGCCAAGACTCTTTAAAGGTGCTGATTTATTTTGTGCTGTTAAATTTTTAACCGTTGTTTTTGGCGAATTATTTGCATCTGACTTATTGATAGCAGATTTACTTTGATTTTTTGTTACCACCTGATCAGAAGTAGTACTCGTTAACACTTGTTGAGCTGAAGAGTTTTCACTCATTGGGGTAGATGAATTTGTATTTATATTTATGGCTGGGGCATTCCCAGAGTTGATATTAAGGCTTTGTTCACTATTTGGGTTTATTGTCATTGGGGTCGAAGTTGATGAAGAATATTGGGTGCTTTCTGGCAGATTTAAAGCAATATCTTTTTCATTCACAACAAACTGAGGGGATAAAGTACTTTCGTTATTTTCGGTCTTTTTTATAGAAGAGGGTTTAATTACAGTTTTAATATGCTGCAAACGAGTTGCGGAACCTTCACTGATTTTTACAACAATATTGAGTTCAGGATCAATAACAGGGCGGGATGAGGTAATCACAATAACCCCTGAACCTTGACCATTTTGGCGTGTATAAAAATTAAGATTTCCCGGCGGCTGATGAGTTACACCTAAAGCGCTTAAATCTTCAGGAGTGGCTAAACTGACTTGCAAGGTGGCATTGGGATCAGCCTGTTGGAAATTCATTTCTGCATATAACAAATCGCCGGGCGCGGACTGAATTTGTATAGGGTCTAATGTAATCGCATAAATGGAAGGCGAAGACATAATGGTGAAAATGGCAATTTTTAATTTGTTATAAACAGTCATCTCAATCCATGACCTAATAAGTCGTAAAGTCGTTCAAAATTATACAATAATGAAATGTAAATAAATTGTAAAATTTTCACAAACCAGTTACGAAAAAGCCGATCTAATGTGATCGGCTTTTTATTTTGACTGAATAATTCAGACCAAATTATGAGCTTTTGTATTCTACTAAGATACGTAACATGCGACGTAAAGGTTCAGCAGCACCCCAAAGTAACTGGTCGCCTACTGTGAATGCACCTAAATATTCTTTACCCATGTTGAGTTTACGCAAACGGCCAACAGGTACAGTTAAGGTACCAGTTACCGCAACAGGTGTAAGGTCAGTCATAGACGCTTCACGAGTGTTTGGTACAACTTTCGCCCATTGGTTTGAAGTACGAATCATATCTTCGATTTCATCAAGCGGGACATCTTTTTTCAATTTGATAGTGAGTGCTTGTGAGTGGCAACGCATTGCTCCAATACGGACACAGTGGCCATCGATAGGGACAATTTGTGAATTACCTAAGATCTTGTTGGTTTCAACTTGACCTTTCCACTCTTCTTTTGACTGACCGCTTTCAAGTTGCTTATCAATATAAGGAATCAATGATCCAGCTAATGGCACGCCAAAGTTAGCAGATGGAAAACCTTCACCACGTTGCAACTCTGCAACTTGACGATCAATATCCAAAATTGCAGATTTAGGGTCATCTAACAACGTTTTAGTATTGTTATATAAATAGCCCATGCCAGTAATGAGCTCACGCATGTTTTGTGCGCCAGCGCCTGATGCTGCTTGATAAGTCATAGCAGTCATCCACTCAACCAAATTGTTTTGGAAAAGTGAACCTACGCCCATCAACATAAGCGATACAGTACAGTTGCCGCCTACGAAAGTTTTGGTACCGTTAACCAAACCATCTTTAATGACGTTAAGGTTGACTGGGTCAAGAACGATGATTGCATCATCTGACATACGTAAAGTAGAGGCTGCATCAATCCAGTAGCCATTCCAACCAGTTGCTTTTAACTGTGGGAAAACTTCAGACGTATAGTCACCACCTTGACAGGTAATAATGACATCCATTTGCTTCAGACTATTAATGTCTGTCGCTTCCATAAGTGCTGGGGCAGTCTTACCACCAAATGAAGGAGCTTCACCACCTGCATTACTGGTAGAGAAATAAAATGGCTCAATATGAGCAAAATCATTCTCTTCAACCATACGTTGCATAAGGACGGAACCGACCATCCCGCGCCAACCGACCAGACCTACTTTCATGTCATTTTGCCTCGGTGCGTTAAAATTATTAGGGGGAGTTGAGTGTATCAAAAGTGTCCACAACTGCAAGTGTTACAGAAACAAAACACCATGTTTATTGAGTAGAATATCTTGTTTATGTTACATACAAAATTGATAAAGATGACAAAAATTTTAAAAATCAAATCATCTTAAAAGAGAAAATTCAATGATTTATATCGAAGTTCTAGCTGGTTTGGTGATTTGGTTAAGTTTCTGGTCACTTATTCCTCGTGATGAGTGGTGGTTTCGGGGTGCCGATTTCCCCCGGTTGCAGATTCTGTTTGTTGGGTTGCTTGCCTTTGTTGGTATGCTGTTTTGGCCTACCGAATGGAATCTATGGCGTGAAATATTGCTTGCTGTGCTTATCGCTGCCATCGCCTATCAGCTTAAAATGATTCTGCCTTATACCTTGCTCTGGAAAAAACAGGTTAAACAGGTGAAACCATCTCAATTAGACCCGGAAAAGCAAATTTCATTAATTGTATCGAATGTACTAACTCCTAATGATAAATATCATTTACTTCTTGAGCAGGTTAGGACATTACAACCTGATTTACTTCTTACTTTAGAAAGTGACAAGACTTGGGGAAATGCTTTAAAGGAAATTGAAGAAGATTATCCTTATCGGGTTCCAGTGCCTTTAGATAATTTATATGGAATGCATTTATATAGCCGCTTACCCCTATCAAATACTGAAGTTAAATTTATTTTAAGTGATGAAATTCCCTCTATTCATACAACTGTGACTTTAAGATCTGGTATGCCGGTTCAGTTATATTGTTTGCATCCTAAGCCACCTAGTCCAACTGAGGCGAAAGACTCCACATTACGAGATGCTGAGCTTTTGATTGTTGGAGATCAAATTAAAGATCTGGATGAAAGTTGTATTGTGATGGGGGATTTAAACGATGTAGCTTGGTCACGTACTACACGGTTGTTCCAGCGAATTAGTGGGTTACTTGACCCTCGAGTCGGGCGACATTTCATTAATACTTTTCATGCAGATTATCCGTTGCTGCGGTGGTCTTTAGACCATATTTTTCATAGCACCGATTTTGGTTTGATTAAAATGCAGCGTTTACCTCATATTGGATCTGATCATTTTCCTGTATATGTCGTTTTGCAGACTGGGCGAATATTTGAACATATTCAAGAAGAATTGGAACAAACTCAAAGCGATGAAGAAGAGGCCCAAAGTGCTATACAAGAAGGAATTGCCAAGGCTGAAAAAGAAGAAAAAAATGTGACTGATAAAATTGCGCAGCCTTATCAATAAAAAATATATAAAAATTGATGTAAGCAATATCGTACAAAGATTTGAGTCTAGGGCGAATAGGCAGGGGGGGATAAAAACCTTATTCTACATTCATCGGCACACGGAAACGGGAATGGAAGATCCCACGTAAGGATACACAAAGCTGATATGGAATAGCATCACGGATCAGATGTTGGAACGGAAACGATAAAAATAACGATCAACCTGAAAGCACAACCTCATTTACCCGAGTTTTGCAGGACGCAGAACTCGGGTTAATATTTTTATATACCCTAATTAATTTGTTGTAAATAAAAGAAATATTTTTAAGCTAATCTTAATTTTAAAAACTATTTAATAATGGGTAAACAGTCATGCGTTCTTATATAAATCAGAGCAATTTTCAATGAAAATAGATACAAAAAACTTTTTTGATAAGTTTTTGTTTTTATAGATTATTGAAGAATAAATATAGGCTTTGATCTAATTAGATATAAATTGGACTTGTTTAATTGGCAAATCTCAATAGAATGTGCCGATCGTTGACATGTTGGATCGTCAGCAGGCATTGTTGTTTACTTCGCCGGATCGGCGGGTTGTGATTTGCTTGTGTATTTAAATTTCTGTTTGGAAATTACTGCACATATTGAGGTTTCACTCTAAGGTAGTGGTCTTCTCCCTCTCATATTTGATACTTTGCGGTGCATAAGGATTGTCTTATGAAGAATTTTAAATTTAGCCTTGCGTGGCAAATTTTAATTGCTTTAATCCTAGGGATAGTTGTCGGGGCTGTTTTACATAATCAGCCTGAGATCAAAGATAGTATTGTAAATAACGTTCTTACTCCATTAGGTAAGATCTTTATTAGCCTGATCAAAATGATTGTTATTCCAATCGTTTTCTCTACATTGATTTTAGGTATTGCTGGTGTTGGCAGTACAAAAAGTCTAGGGCGCCTTGGTTTTAAAACCATCCTCTATTTTGAAATTATTACTACTATTGCTATTTTGGTTGGCTTGGTTGCAGCGAATATCTTCCATCCAGGTTCAGGCATTGACATGTCTCAACTGGTTCAAACTGATATTTCTCAATATAAGCATACAACTGAAGAAGTTCAGTCACAGTCTCATGGCATCATGCAGACAATATTATCGCTTATCCCAACGAACATTATTAGTTCAATGGCGCATGGCGATATGTTGCCAGTGATTTTCTTTGCTGTGTTATTTGGTATTGGTTTATCTTCATTACCAGCAACAACTAAAGATCCATTATTAAACGTATTTCATGCTGTATCGGAAACAATGTTCCGTGTGACGCACATCATCATGAAATATGCACCAGTGGGTGTATTTGGCTTAATCGCTGTAACTGTTGCAAACTTCGGTTTTGCTTCACTTATTCCATTAGGTAAGTTGGTTGTATTGGTTTACGGTGCAATTTTATTCTTTGCTATAGTGGTACTTGGTTTAACTGCAAAATTGTTCAGCATTAATATCTTTACTTTGTTTAAGATTTTGAAAGATGAACTGATCTTGGCATATTCAACTGCAAGTTCAGAAACAGTTTTACCGCGCATTATGCAAAAAATGGAAGCTTACGGTGCGCCAAAAGCAATTTCTAGTTTTGTAATTCCAACGGGTTATTCATTTAACCTGGACGGTTCTACACTTTACCAAAGTATCGCAGCAATCTTTATTGCGCAGCTTTATGGTATTGAAATGTCAATCAGCCAACAAATTATTTTGGTTGTAACATTAATGATTACTTCTAAAGGTATTGCAGGTGTTCCTGGCGTATCATTTGTTGTGTTATTAGCGACATTAGGTAGTGTTGGTATTCCTGTAGAAGGCTTGGCATTTATTGCTGGTGTTGACCGTATCATGGATATGGCACGTACCGCGTTGAACGTTGTAGGTAATGCACTGGCAGTACTTGTGATTAGTAAATGGGAAAAACAATACGACTATGAAAAAGCAGCAGCTTATGAAGCGTCGCTTAAATAAAGCTGACTTTTTATTGTTGTAATAAAAACCCGCGTTGATCGCGGGTTTTTTTATGAGGTTATTTTAGTATGGATTCATAGAGGGCTAGTGTCTGATCACACATGTCTTTCAAGCTAAACATCGTAACAGGGGAAACGACTTGAGGCTGTTCAATATGCTTTTGCACTGTTTCCAGTAAAGCCTTTTCATTTCCTACTTCAACAAGACCTTGCGGATATACATTCGATAAAATTTCTGCCACTCCGCCACGGTTCCAGCCAATGACTGGCGTACCTACTGAAAGCGCTTCTAAGGCTGTTCTACCGAATGTTTCTGCCTGATTAGACAGTGAGAGCACAATATCGCTAAAAGCGAGCCATTCGCGAATATCTGAGCGATGCCCTACGAAGGTAATTTTATCTGCGAGTCCTTTGCTTTGAATGCTGTTTTGCAACTCACTTAAATAAGCTTGTTTTTTTGCATCGGCACCACCCACAACAACCGCATGTAACTGAGGATATTGTTCACCTAGTTTTTGCATAAGTTCAATTAAGCTTTCATGGCCTTTTAAACGTGTAATACGACCAGGTAAGCAAAGCAAAAAATTATTTTCGAGTTCAGGAAAGTCATTAAAAACTTGATTAAACCATTGTGCTGAAGGTTGATAGTTATGTGGAAATGCAGCGGGGTCTATTCCACGATAAATCCGAACAATATCTTGGGGAGGGCAGTTTTTATAATGGCCAGTGATGTATTTAACCACGCTGTCCGAAACAGCAATGACTTTCTCGGCCTGCGTCATAATTGAACTATAACGATTGACTGAATAGAAACCATGTACAGTGCTAATGAGGTGAGGGCGCTTATGTGCTGGTATTCCTTTTAAGGCAAAATGTGTAAGCCATGCAGGCACACGAGAGCGTACATGAACAATGTCAGGCTGATGTTGTTCAATAAGCTGACGTAATGGACGGATTTGCCACAAGCTCGACAATGATTTTTTATGAATAGGCAGCGTTAAGTGCGTAGAACCTTCAGCTTCGAGCTGGGACACTAGCCGTCCGCCATTTGAAACAACCAAAGATTGATGGCCTTGTGCAACCAGTGCGCGTGCAATTTCGAGTGTGCCGCGTTCTACGCCACCGCTATTGAGTTCTGGGAGAAGTTGCATCACTTTCATTATTTTTTGCCTTTAGGTTGTAGCAAAGCGGTGTTTTACCGTTTATTCATTTAATAGGTGGAGTTTACTCCTTACTTTTGTTTTGGCAAAAGTAACAAAACCATTTGTTGGACTAACGACACATCCATGATGTCGTAGTCCAACGGGCGACATCCTTGTCGCCTTCGCACGATAGTACATGCTGGTGTTTATTTAGATGTTTATTACTACCGTGCGGCCGTTACTGAGGATTATTAATAGATCTCGTCATATCCTTCAGGACGTGTTTTAAAGCGACGGTGGAACCACATATATTGGGTTGGTGAAATGCGTAGCTGATTCTCAATAATCTTATTAACGCGTGTTGCATCATCAACTTCATCTTCGCTTGGCATATTGTCGACCGCGGGTTCAATCAAAACATGATATTTTGGGTTTTTAATATCCCCATGACGATAAAAATATAAAGGCACAGCGACTGCTTTTGAGATTTTCAATAAGCGGCGGTGAGCGGTTACTGTGGCCGCAGGAACTCCAAAAAACGGTGCCATAACACCTTGCTTGAGTCCAAAGTCTTGATCGGGGCTATACCAGATTGCATCGCCATCTTTAAGATGACGAATGAGACCACGCATATCATCATGATCGATTTGTGCTTTATAAATGGTGGCACGGCAACGATAAATAAGCATATCAAGCAAAGGATTGTTTTGAGGTCGATATACAACATCAGGCTCGAAATATTGAGCACAAACATAGCCGCCTGCGTCAAGAAGAGTACTATGGGTTCCCAATAACAAAACGCCTTTGCCTTGAGCTTGAGCATTTGTAATATGTTCTAAGCCTTCAATGGTGACTCGGTTTTTAAACCAATATGGTTTGTACCATGCATTTAATGTTTCAAACACCCCAAGCATCATATCAACAAAAACTTGTTGAGCTTGTTGCTGAACCTTATCGGCAGACCATTCTGGAAAGCAGACTTCTAAATTGCGAATAGTCGTTTTACGACGTGATTTTAGATATTTCCAAGCTAGTTGAGCTACGCCATGTGCCAGACGCCATTGTATGGCCCATGGTAAAATAGCCAAAAGCATTAAAAAAACAATAGCAATCCAAACACCCCAATATTTAGGTAATAAAAAGGACCATTGAAATTCACCGGGCGTATAAGACTGCTTTGGGCTCATAACGATATAAAAATTTAAAAAGTTAAAACTGCCAAAAGTGTATCACGAACTGAATTTATCGTCGTAATACACAGGGGCAAATTGAATGTTAAGAGCAAAGAAAGCAAATAATAAAAGGGGCTATCGGCGATGTTCTAGAAGAATACGAACGGCAAGTCCTGCTAACACTGTACCCATGATCCAGCGTTGGACTGTTGCCCAAAATGGTTTTTGCTGTAAAAAAAGTGCAATGCTACCCGCAGAAAACACAATAAGTGCATTAACTGAAACACTCACAAAAATTTGTATCGTACCGAGCTGAATGGACTGCGCTAAAATACTGCCTTGCTGTGGATGAATAAACTGTGGCAATAAAGACAAATACATAATCGCAATTTTAGGGTTGAGTAAATTTGTTAAAAAGCCCATCAAAAATAATTTTAATGGTGAATCAATAGATAAGTCTTTAACACTAAAAATAGGGGCTGCATTTGGACGTAATGCTTTCCATGCAAGCCAAAGTAAATATATTGCTCCTACAATACGAATGGCGTCATAAGCATAAGGAACTGCGACAACAAGTGCTGTGATTCCGAAAGAAGCGCAGAGCATATAAAAGACGAAACCAACAGCGACACCAGCCAGTGAAATAAATCCTGCGATTTTGCCCTGACTAATGGAACGAGAGATGAGATAAATCATGTTCGGGCCAGGGGTGAGCACCATTGCCAAACAAATGAGTCCAAATGCCAAAATTTGAGAAAGATCTAGCACGGGAATATCCTTAAATATTATTATGCTTATAGGTATATCATAATTGTTTTATATACAGCGAAACTTTATTCATCGTCTTTTTGAATCAAAATAAAAATAATTAAGTATGATATGAACAACTTGAATTTATAGAAATTTATGCGAAATCGCCATATTGATGCTACAAAAGGTGTCTTAATTTTTCTTGTTGTATTGGGTCATTACCTTGAAAGGTTAATTGGCTGGAATGAAACTGTAAATCAAGTCATTTTGGGGAGCATTTATTTTGTTCATATGCCAGCTTTTGTTTTCATCTCAGGCATGTTTTTTAAAGAAGAAAAAATATTAGAAAAATTAATTTACTTTTTATCATTATATTTACCTTTTCAAATTTTATTTCAATTACTTGATGCTTTTTATAACGGAAGTTTATGGAACTGGTCATTTCATTTGGTATGGTTTGTTAAGCCTTACTGGGTGCTTTGGTATTTATTCAGTATGATGGCTTGGATAATTCTCACCTTTTTATTGAAAAAGACAGCTTCTCCAGTTCTATTTTCTTTTATTTTAGCTTTACTTGTCGGATGCTCACCTATCAATAATTACGACTATTCGATTGGTCGAATTTTCATTTTTCTGTCTTTTTTTATGGCTGGAGCGATCTATGGCAAAACCATTTTTCAGTATCTTCCGCAGTTGGCTTATGCAAAGTTATTTGCCGTTATCACATTATTAATAATTACTGCTGTAGCAGCTATAAGTCATTATAGTTATTACTGGCTATTTGGCAGTTTGTCATATTTTCAATTGCATGTAGATCTATGGCAGGGGATGCTGATTCGCAGTGTGATTATGTTGCTATCGGTTCTGGGTATTTTGAGTTTATTTGTACTGACTCAAAATTTTAAACAGCCTTGGATTGGTTTAGGCCAAAAAACTCTGCCAATTTACATATTGCATGGTTTTGTGATTATTGTATTGACCCATCAATTAAGCTTTAAATATTCGGTAGAGATCAATATTTTCATCAGTTTTGTCTTAGCTATTATGACCTGTATGGTTTTGCAATTACAGATATTTGAACGTTTAATTCGCTTCATCTCACTATTTGTTTATAAGCCTCTTATGAAATTACTAGAATTTTTCGATCCAAAAAAAGGGCTTTAATTAAAGCCCTTTTTTATTGTTTAACTGCCTTTAGTCATCTGTTCAAGCACGTCCCAACGTTCCAATTTTTCAAGTAATAACTCGTCAATTTCTGTAAGACGTTGGCTTGCTTTTGTTGCTGCATCAGCATCTTTAACAAACCATGAACCATCTGCAAGTTTCTCAGAAAGTTCTGCTTGCTCCTTTTCTAAGTTTTCAATTTCAGCGGGTAATTGTTCAAGTTCACGCTGATCTTTATAACTAAGTTTGACTTTTTTAGCACTGTTCTGAGCTGCGGCTTTTTCAGCTTCGGCTTTTGCCTGAGCTTTTTTTACATCAGATTTCTGATCAACAACTTTATCATCTGGACGCTGCTGCAAATAGTCTTGGTAGCCACCGATATATTCTGCAATACCGCCTTTGCCATCAAAGACCCAAGTAGAGGTGACTACGTTGTCCATAAATGCACGGTCATGGCTAATGAGAAGCAATGTGCCTTTGTAATCAGATAACATTTCTTCAAGAAGCTCAAGGGTCACCATATCCAAGTCATTGGTTGGTTCATCCATTACAATCAGATTCGACGGTTTGAGCAGCAATTTAGCCAGTAAGATTCGATTTCGTTCACCACCAGAAAGGGCTTTTACTGGAGTACGGGCACGTTCAGGTGAAAATAAGAAGTCTTGTAAATAGCTGTAGATATGACGACGGTTACCATTCACATCAACGAAGTCGGAACCTTCTGAAACGTTTGCCATGACTGTTTTTTCAAGATCCAAGGCATTACGTAACTGGTCAAAATAGGCAACTTCTAACTGTGTACCTGTTTTAACTGAACCGCCATGTTCGATTTCACCTAAAATGGCTTTAATCAATGTCGTTTTACCAACGCCGTTATCGCCTACCAAGCCAATACGATCACCACGCATAACAAGGGTAGAGAAGTCTTTGATGAGTAAGTTGTCATCGTAAGCGACACTTAAATGTTCGATATCAAATACTAATTTACCAGAGCGATTTGCATCTTGAGTTGCCATGCTCACTTTGCCTTGTTGTGAGCGGCGTGCTTTCGATTCTTCACGTAAATCTTTTAAAGCACGAACACGGCCTTCATTACGCGTACGACGTGCCTTAATCCCTTGACGAATCCAAGCCTCTTCTTCAGCTAGTTTTTTATCAAATAAAGCATTCTGTTTTTCTTCTGCTTCCATTTGCTGAGCTTTTAGCTCTAGATAGCGAGAATAATTGCCCTCATAACCTCGTAGAATGCCACGATCGAGTTCGACAATACGGGTCGCAATGCTATCTACAAAAGAACGGTCATGCGAAATAAATAGAAGCGTTAAATTATTTTGATCGAGTAGGAATTTTTCTAACCATTCAATACTTTCAACATCTAGATGGTTTGTTGGTTCGTCTAGAAGTAATACGTCTGGTTGTGTTAAAAGAGCGCGCGCGAGTAAAACACGGCGTTTACGTCCACCAGATAAGTCTGCTAAGTCTGCATTTGGATCGAGACCCATTTTACTTAAAAGCGCATTGACCTTATTTTCTAATGCCCAACCATCTAGTTGGTCTAGCTTATGCTGAAGGTTACCCATACGGTCACAGGCTTCCATATCTCCTAGCATACAAGCGTCGGTCGCTTCATGATAAGCTCTGAGTACTTCAGAAGCTTCTCCTGCACCATCTGCCACAATGTCAGCTACTTTGCCTGAGTCCATTGGCACGTCTTGGGCTAACATTGAAACAGTTAGACCATTTTGAATGGAAACTTCACCAGAATCTGGTAATAGGCTTCCCTCGATCAGTTTAAGTAAAGTAGACTTACCTTCACCATTACGACCAATTAAACAGACTCGTTCGCCACGTTCTAGATTAAAGTTCGCGCCATCGAGTAGGGCAGGTCCTCCAAAAGCAAGTTGGACATCCCTTAGGGTAATATAGGCCATAATGTTTTCCAGAATCTCAAATGAGGATTTAAATGACTAAACCACCATATCATGATGATCAAGCGTCATTGTCCGCACCCATTGAAGATTTGCAAGTGCGAATTACATTTTTGGATGATTTAGTTGAACAATTAAATCAACAACTCGCTATTCAGACTCAGGAAATAGCTGATTTAAAAAAACAAATGCAATTTCTCTATCAACGTTTGGAATCTTCGGATTTATCCGAGGGTATTGCCGCTTTTGACCCATTAACCAACAAACCTCCTCACTATTAATAAAATGGCAAGTTCAATACTTGCCATTTTATTGGGGGATATTTATAAATTTTGCTTAAAAACCATGTAATACGATTTTCCCTTTTGTCGTACCACTTTCAATTTGCTGGTGAACCAGTTTTAAGTTTTGAGCATTAATTGGGCTTAAAACTTGCGAAACAGTAGTTGTGATTTTCCCTTCATCAACAAGTTTGGCAACCTGATTGAGTAATTCACTTTGTTTAATCATATCTTCAGTTTGGAACATTGAACGCGTAAACATAAATTCCCAATGTACTGATACCGACTTCGATTTAAAAGGCTTAATATCTAACTGTGCCGGATCATCAATTAAGCCAAAATGACCTTGCGGTGCGATCAACTCTACGATGTCTGATAAGTGCTGATCTGTTTGAGTAGTCGAGAATACATATAAAGGTGCATTTAAACCTAATTGCTTGATTTGTGCTGCTAAAGGTTGACTATGATCTAGTACATAATCTGCACCGAGTTGTTTAACCCATTCTTTTGTTTCTGCTCGTGAAGCTGTTGTAATAATTGTTAGGTTAGTCAACTGTTTAAGAAGTTGAATCGTAATTGAACCCACTCCGCCAGCACCACCAATCACTAAAATTGATGTATTTTCTGAGGCAACCTTTGGTACTTGTAACCGATCAAATAGCATTTCCCATGCTGTGATAGCGGTTAAAGGGAGAGCCGCTGCTTCTCTTGGTTCTAAGGTCTTTGGTTTATGCCCCACAATGCGTTCATCAACCAACTGTAATTCACTATTACTACCTTGGCGATTGAGTGCACCTGCATACCAGACTTCATCTCCGACTTTAAATTGTGAGACTTGATCTCCAATCGCTTCAACGATACCTACCGCATCCCAACCAAGAGTTTTCCATTGATTATTCTCGGGGCTTACGTTGCTGCGAATTTTAGTATCTACCGGATTTACAGAAATCGCCTGAACACGAACAAGTAAATCACGACCTTCTGCAACAGGAGTGTCGAGTTCAATATCAACGAGTGCCTCTGGCGATGTAATGGGACCTGCTTTTTGATATGCCACAGCTTTCATAATAATAATTCCTCTTGTTGAGAGTTTGATCATAACGTAAGCTTTAATTTGGTGACTACAGACAAATAACGCTCATAGTGTCAAAAAGGATACTGTAAAATGGCAAAATTACGACATTCAAGTTTTGATTGCTCTCCGGGTTGTTCAGTTGAGGCAGCCATTAGTTTGATTGACGGAAAGTGGAAATGCGTCATTCTTTGGCACTTATTTAATGAAGGCACCTTAAGGTTTAATGAAATTCGAAAGCGTGTTCCGAGTATTACCCAAAGAATGCTGACAAATCAGCTACGTGAGTTAGAACAAGACGGAATTATTCATCGGGAAGTTTATCCTCAGGTTCCACCTAAAGTGGAATATTGCCTGACCGATTTGGGACAAAGTCTTGAGCAAATTTTATTTGCCTTAAAACTGTGGGGTGATGCCCATCTTGATCGATTTGGAAAATTGACACTTGTTGATGGTAATCAGAACTCTTGAATATATTTGAGTTACATCATGGCAATTTGCACCGTGAAATACCGATATTTTGATTCTTGCTATCTTATCGGGCATTATTTTTATGATGTAACTTGCGTTTTCTGGTCAGCTTATGCAACTCTAATAAAAGAGATTAATAGGTTTTGCTATGGACAATATGGGAATTTGGGTTACCGTTATCATTGTTCTTTTCGTACTAGGCTCCATTTTTGGTTTAAGAGTGAGCCCACGTGAAAAGGCACTTGGTATTATGCGAGATAAAGCCCGCAAAATAGGGTTACATCCACGTGTAATTGTTGCACCTGAATGGACAAATGTCCCAATGGCTACTGAAAAACGTGCCAGCATGGTTGCTTATTATAGTGTATTGATTCCTGATGCCCGTTTATCTTTAATGCGTGCTCGTGTTGTAGACGGCAAATTAAAAGTGGTGCAGGGTGATGAGAAATTTAATGATTCTCCCATTGCATTAAAAGGGATTTATGCTATTGATATGCAGGCAAACTGTGTAGGACTTTATTGGGATGAGGAATCAGACCTGAGAGCAACACAATTAGATGAGATGAAGGCTTATCTGTTGGCCTTGGCTAAAGCCTGATTTTTAAATTTATTGGTATAGGAATAACATTTTATATGGCGAATACCTCGCGCTCTGCATCTCAAAGCACAGCATCTACTGCACCTGCTGCACCTAAACGTGCCTTAGTGATTGTGGAGTCGCCTGCCAAAGCGAAAACCATCAATAAATATTTGGGTTCGCAATTCATTGTAAAGTCTTCTGTAGGTCACGTACGTGACTTGCCAACAGGTGGCAGTAAATCAACAGAGAAAAAGCCGGCTGCCCGGACTAAACTGACTGAAGCTGAAAAAGAACAAAAAGCTAGTCAGGCTTTAGTTAATCGTATGGGGGTTGACCCTGAGCATGGTTGGGAAGCTCATTACGAAGTTCTGCCCGGTAAAGAAAATGTTGTTGCTGAACTCAAAAAACTCGCCAAAGATGCCGATGCAATCTATCTCGCAACGGACTTGGATAGAGAAGGGGAAGCCATTGCTTGGCACCTAAGAGAAGTGATTGGTGGTGATGACAGCCGTTATCACCGCGTGGTATTTAACGAAATTACCAAAAATGCCATTCAAGAAGCATTTAAACAGCCAACACGTCTAGATTTAAACCGTGTGAATGCTCAGCAAGCACGCCGTTTCTTAGACCGTGTCGTTGGCTTTATGGTTTCGCCATTACTTTGGGAAAAAATTGCCCGTGGTTTATCTGCCGGACGTGTACAGTCAGTAGCTGTGAAACTGGTTGTAGAGCGTGAGCGAGAAATTCGTGCTTTTATTCCAGAAGAATATTGGCAAGTTTTTGCAGATACTCAGTCCAAAAAAGATGATATTCGTCTTGAAGCATTTAGACAGGCTGGTAAAACCCTTAAACTGAAAAATAAAGCAGAAACTGATGCTTTATTAGATGTTTTAAAAGGTGCTGAATATAAAGTTGCACAGCGTGAAGATAAACCAACAAAGGTTAATCCAAGCGCACCTTATATCACTTCAACGTTGCAACAGGCTGCGAGTACACGTTTAGGCTTTTCTGTGAAGAAAACCATGATGTTGGCTCAGCGTTTATATGAAGCTGGTTTTATTACCTATATGCGTACTGACTCAACTTTCTTGAGTGATGATGCAGTAAGCATGGTACGTGCTCATATTGAAAGCCAATATGGTGAAAAATATTTACCAGCGAAGCCAAATCGCTATGGTAACAAAGCGGGTGCTCAAGAAGCCCATGAAGCGATTCGTCCGTCAAATGTTGCGCTTACAGGTGATCAGCTTGCGGGTGTAGAGCGTGATGCTCAACGCCTATATGATCTGATCTGGCGTCAGTTTGTTGCGTGTCAAATGACGCCAGCAGAATATTTATCTTCTACTTTGATTGTTGAAGCTGCGAATGTTGAGTTAAAGGCGAAAGGCCGTACGCTTGTATTTGAAGGTTTCACTAAAGTACGTGGCGCGAATAAGTCAGATGACGATATTATTTTACCTGCTATTAAAGTAGGCGAAGTCTTAAAGTTAGAAAAGTTAGATCCAAGTCAGCACTTTACTAAACCACCTGCACGTTTTACTGAAGCATCTTTAGTTAAAGAGCTTGAAAAACGTAGTATTGGCCGTCCTTCGACCTATGCAGCGATTATTTCTACCATTCAGGAACGTGGTTACGTTAAGTTAGAAAACCGTCGTCTTTTCGCCGAAAAAATGGGTGAAATTGTAACGGATCGTCTGGATGAAAGTTTTAATAACCTGATGAATTATGCTTTTACGGCAGATCTTGAAGGACAGCTTGATAAAGTTGCAACAGGTGAGCGTAACTGGAAAGAGTTGTTGGACACTTTCTATGGCGACTTCAAGAAGCGTCTAACCAATGCTCAGGGTGAGCAGGGAATGCGCCGTAACCAACCAGTTGAAGTACCAGCAGTACATTGCCCTGAATGTTCACGTCCAATGCAGATTCGTACGGGTACAACAGGTGTATTCCTAGGGTGTTCTGGGTATAACTTACCGCCTAAAGAGCGTTGCAAAGGGACACTGAACTTAACACCTGTTGAGTCTTTGGCTGCGTTATCTGATGATGACGGCGCTGAAACTGCTGACTTGATGTCAAAGCATCGCTGTGCCAAATGTGGTACAGCCATGGACAGCTATGTGATTGATGGTGGTCGTAAGCTGCATGTATGTGGTAACAACCCTGATTGTGATGGTTTTGAGCTTGAAGAAGGTGAGTTCAAGATTAAGGGATATGATGGTCCAACGATCCCATGTGATAAATGTGATGGTGAAATGCAGCTTAAGACTGGTCGTTTTGGCCCGTATTTCGCTTGTACAAGCTGTGACAATACTCGTAAAGTCTTGAAAAGTGGTCAACCTGCACCTCCACGTGTAGAACCGATCAAGATGGAGCACCTGCGTTCAGCGAAACATGATGACTTCTTTGTATTGCGTGACGGTGCAGCGGGTCTATTTTTGGCAGCGAGTAAATTCCCGAAAATTCGTGAAACACGTGCACCAAAAGTTGCAGAGTTACGTAGTGTGGCAGCTCAGCTTGATCCAAAATATCAATTTATTTTACAAGCACCAGATGTAGATCCTGAAGGTAATCCAACAATTGTGAAATTCAGTCGTAAGAATCAATCACAATATGTCGGTTCAGAAACCCCTGAAGGTAAACAAACCAAATGGAGCCTAATTTATCAAGATGGTAAATGGGTTGAGGGCTAATCAAGTCCAATATAAAAAATGCTAGCTCAGCTAGCATTTTTTATGTCTAAAACAATAAAAGAAAATTTTAATTTTATGGGGAATAAGGATGTGGAAAAACATTCGGGTCTTATGCTTATTAATTATTTTATTGATTGTTGCTGTTCAAGCATGGCGAGATCAAAATCAAAATTGGAATCAGCCAATTGTAGTTGTTTTACATCCAGTTAATGCAGATGGTTTAGAGACAACAAAGAACTATATTCATCAGTTAAAAAACGACGATTTTGGGGCAATCAGAAGCTATTTAAATGAGTGGTCACAGCATTATCGTGGGCAATCAGGAAACTTTGAAATTCGCTTAGGACAGCCGTTACGGCAACGACCACCTGAGGTTCCTCAAAATGCCAATATCTTGCATGTTATTTGGTGGAGTTTAAAATTTCGTTTCTATGCATGGCGACAACAACAACCCGAGGATAGTGGAGCATCGCTCAAACTTTACTTAAATTACTATGATCCTAATTATCAAAAAGTTTTGATCCATTCGACTGCTTTAGAAAAAGGTCGCATTGGTAGTGTGAATTTATTTGCGACCAAAGCACAAGCTGCACAAAATCAGGTGGTCATTGCTCATGAGTTATTACATGGTTTTGGGGCACAGGACAAATATGATTTAAAAACAGGACAGCCTATTTACCCTTTAGGTTACGCTCAATCTGAAAAAGTGCCTCTATATCCGCAAACGCAGGCCGAAATTATGGGAGGTCATATTCCTTTATCTGAACAGAGCAGCAAAATGCCATATGATTTACAAGAAACAACCATAGGTTTACCTACTGCCAGAGAAATTGGCTGGGTGAAATAAAATTGTGGATAAATACTGCTTTATCCACATCAATTGTTAAAAAACGATGCAGATTTTATACAGACAAAAAATGTGAAGTGAATCACTATTATAAGGTAGATGAAATTCTAATACCTGATAATAAGAGTAGCCATGATGAAAACTGTAGGTAATGATTTGGTACGTAATCAGTTACATGCTGATCGTAAATGGTATTTGATATTAGGCTTTGTGCTTATTATTTTTGGACTGATTTTATTTAGTTCATTGCCATTTGCGACCTTTTCTGTCGTTTTTTTATTTGGAATACTCATGATGGTCGGCGGTGTTTTGCATCTTGTCGCAGCTATGAGTGTTTTTAAAGGCGCAAGTCGATGGTTGTGGGCAATCTTTGGTGTACTTTATTTAATGGCTGGTTATTATGCATTTTCTACTCCAGTCACTACAGCTGTGGTTCTGACTAGCTTATTATCTGTAGCGCTTATTATTGCTGGTGCTATACGTACTATAAATGCAATTTTACTTAAACCCATTACTGGATGGGGCTGGACCTTGTTTTCAGGATTACTTACTCTGCTTACAGGTATTTTAATTTTAGTTTCTAAAGATTCACCTTTTTGGGTGTTAGGAATGTTCCTTGCTATTGATATCTTATTTCAGGGAATTAACTTTCTAGGTCTGGCATCAGCCATCAAACATCTTCCATCTAGTTCAAAAACAGTATCTTAAAAAACAATATTAAACCAAAGAGCACTTTAGGTGCTCTTTTTGTTTTTAGGAAGGGCGGACCCATCTATTGTCGGGGTCTGTTAAACTATATCTTGGTGTTTTAGCGGTATGTGTTATGAGTCTTGCAAAATTAATTAATGAATTAAATGATCAGCAAAAAAAAGCAGCAACTACCTCGGCGCAAAACTGTTTAGTTTTGGCAGGAGCGGGTTGTGGCAAGACTAAAACTATTGTTGCTCGTGCGGCTTATTTAATTGACCAAGGCTTGCCAGCGAATCAAATTCAAATTTTAACTTTTACACGACGCGCGGCCAGTGAAATTGTTGCCAGAGTGGAGCAGCACGTGGGGGCGCAAGCGAAAGGTCTACGTGCTTCGACTTTTCATACTTTCTGTATGTATCTGCTACGCCGAAACCCTCAAGCTTTTGGGTTAAATCAATTTAGTATTATTGACCGCGATGATCAATTACTCATGTTCCGCCTATTAAGGGGTAAAGATAAAGATAACGTCTTACCTAAAGCGGCAGAGCTGTGTGATTTATATTCTTATGCCCGAAATACTCAAACAAAGCTTTCTGAAGCATTAATCAAACAGCTTCCAGATGCATATGAGCATAAGGCTCAAATTGCAGATTTGATGAAAACGTATGAGCAACGTAAAAAAGAACGTAATTTTTTAGATTACGACGATATCTTGTCAATTGTGGCCGTACATTTGCAAAATTCTGAAGCTCTAACGAACTGGGTTGCAGGTTTTTGTCAGGCATTACTGGTTGATGAAATGCAAGATACCAATCCTTTGCAGTGGGCTTTATTACAACCCTTGATTGGCAAAGTGAAGTTGTTTTGTGTTGGCGATGATGCGCAGTCGATTTATGGTTTTCGCGGGGCAGACTTTGAAAATATCCATTCTTTTAAAGAGCGGATACCCGATGCAGTTATTCATACACTGGATTTAAATTACCGTTCAACTCAAGAAATTTTAGATCTTTCCAATTGGTTATTAGCACATAGCCCAATTGATTATCAAAAACAGTTGCAAGCTCATCGTGGGCAGGGGCAAAAGCCTCAGCTCCACCTATTTGGTAATGAGTTTGAAGAAGCTAACTGGATTGCACATGACTTAATAACACGACACCAGCAAGGTGCGGGCTGGTATGACCATATGGTGTTAGTCCGTTCTGGTTATAGTGCTCGTTATATAGAAGGGGCTTTTATTGCCGCTGAAATTCCTTATCGTTTTATTGGTGGTGTAAAACTTCTTGAGTCGGCACATGTGAAAGATGTACTTAGCCTGCTACGTATTGTGAGTAATCCTCACGATGATTTGGCTTGGATGCGTTTTTTAACTTTGTGGGATGGCATTGGTGATGTCGGTGCGAGTAAGTTGGCTCAAGATCTGATGGGAATTACTGATGTTGAGGAGCGCTGCAAGCGTTTAGAGCACCATGGAAAAGTTCCTTTACAAGCTATTTTAATTTTAAAACAGTTAGATGTTTTGCAGCAGCATGTTGAGGCAAGTATTGGCTTGGCACTCGATGCTTTAGGTGAACAGCTAGAGCAAAATTATAAAACTAAAGATTGGTCACGTCGGTTAAAAGACTTTGATTTGGTCAAGCAACTTGCACGTAAACATGCATCTTTAGGTGAGTTCCTTGAAGAATATGTTCTTGAACCTATTTCTGTTTCTGAAATTGAAAAAGCAGCTGATCAGGATTTGGTGACTTTAATTACGATTCATTCAGCTAAAGGTGCCGAACAGAAAGTTTGTTATGTACCTCATGTATCGCCAAATCAATATCCTTATGCAAGGGCGCAAGGCGATTTTGACGATGTCGAGGAAGAGCGCCGCGTATTGTATGTTGCATTAACACGTGCAGAAAATGAATTAATTTTGACCAAGCAAAACCTCAATACATGGTCAGAAGATACTTATGACGAGCAAGGTCGCAAAATTGAAAGTTATTTCCTAAATGACCTTCCAACACATTTGGTTCAGGCAAAGATTCATAGACAAGTACCTCAGCCATTTGCTAAAAAGCAATGGAACCGTTCACCTGCAGTAAATTTAGGTTTTGGTATCGATCTGGATTAAACTACTGTATAAGACACTGTGATTACTTAAATATATTGGCTGCTCCCTTTAATTGCCAATTAAGGTTAGAAAATGAAGATATTAGTTCGTAATTTAGATCGTGCTGTGAGTGAAACTGAAATTTTAGAGTTATTCAAAGCATTTGGTAAAGTTGAGACGTGTGTTCTTGTTACTGATAAAGACACAGGTAAATCGAAAGGTTTTGGTTTTGTTGAAATGCCTAACCCACGTGAAGCAATTAAGGCAATTAAAGGCTTAAACCTGCTTAAAGTTAAAGGCAATGGAATTCGCGTTAAAGCAGCTGAAGAATAAGTCTTCAGTGTGAAAAGACAGTTTTTAGCTCTTTCGATTGTCGCGCCAAATGGTACTCGTATCGCTGAAGGTATAAAAACACTTGAAGTGCGTTCATGGGTACCTACAAAACTGCCAATCAAAGATCTATTAATTGTCGAGAACCAAAATTTTTTGGTCAAAGATACTGATCAAGAAGAAGGAGTTGCTGTCGCATTAGTCGATATTGACTCTATTCATGCTTGGCGAAATGATGAAATTGAGCCAGCATGTGCAACTGCTTGGGACGAAGGATATTTTGCTTGGGTTTTAAGCAATGTTCGTCCTATAAAGCAGCCACTAAAAGTTTTAGCGAAACGTAAAATTTATCAAGTTGAGCTGGATTTACCATAAATAACGTTGATTTTATTAATGGAGTCGTTAAGCTAAAGAATAGCTGTTGCAATAGCGATTTTAGAACAGGAAAGTTTAGTTATGTCACGTGTTGCTCGTTATCATGCCGATCGTACCAATCAGAAGCTCTATTTTGCGCGCTTAGCTTGTCAACAGGCAGAACAGACCGATCATGTGCAGCAGATACAAGCTTACCGTGAAGCAGCTGTATTTCATTTGCATGGTGCAATGCTTGCTTTCTTACAAGAGTTGGTACGTTATTACCGTTTAAATGAATTGCAACCTACCTTAAAATCTATTGAGGAGCATATGGCGGCAAAAGGACAAGTTTCTCCTGAAGTATCCATTTTGCAACAATTGGCTAAAGATGGTTTCGTTGCAGAGTTAAAACGAGCATATCGTATGTGCCAATATGCCCCAGAACCGACAGAGCCGACCCCAGAAGAAGAGACATCTTCTAATCTGATTATTAAAGTGACTCAAGGCCCTCAATCTTGGTTGCCAGACGTTAAAATTTTGCGTGAATGGCATCGAGAATTAAGTCATTTAATTGATGGTTTTCGCAATGAAATGGTCGAGTTCTAAAATTAAACTGCCTGAATGCTTGAAATTTAGTTCGGGTGTGCCTATATAAATAAGACAAGAGAAGCAAAGTGCAAGGGTGCTTTGCCACCATGTTGAAACATGGAGGAAGTATATGTCTATACAGCAATTGAAAGAGTTATTTGGAAATCAAGAAGCCGTGTTGGAATTAGTCCAACTCGAAGGTGGTGAACTCGCCTTGCGTAATGCTGGTTCTGAGAAAGAACCCTTGGTTAAAATTCAATTTAGCGATGAAGTAAAAGCAATCTTGGGTGAGCAAACTCCAGTTGTTGCTCAGCATATGATTCAGGCTGCACTGTTTGGACTGCTGGAAAAGCAGGTCAACGAATGGCAGGCTGAGGTATTAGACGAACAGCCTAAATTCTTGAGTTAAAAAAAGCGTACTCTTAAGTACGCTTTTTATATAGGGTTAATGAATAGTTGACTGATGGGCAAGCTCGATCTGATTTAATATATGATGGCTCATATTCTTTGCCATTTCCTCTTTGGCATAGAACACCTCACCAATATTCTCGTCTCGGATAATAGCCGCTTCTTCTTTACTTTCTGCGCAAATTAATACCTGAATTTGAGGATTTAATTGCTTAGCAATCGCCACAATACGGTGAATATCTAAAATATCCATAGGTGAGATCACCAAGAGTCTTGCATGCATGATATGTGCTTGAATTAAAACACTTGGTTCGGTTGCAACACCACTCACAGCAGCAATATTCGACTGGCGTAGTTTTTCTACGATTTCACGATTCTCTTCGGCAATAACGACTTTAATATTCTCATTAATTAAATTTTCAGTAATACGTCGTCCCACACCGCCATATCCAACAATGACAACTTGATCACGTAAGTAAGCTTGATCAACTTCATCGGGTAACATTGCTAATGGGTCACCACTACGCTCAAGAAGCCGGGCTAAATGAGAACGCTCACGAATCCAGCGTTGTACAGGCTCAATGGCTGAAAATATAAAAGAATTGAGCGTAATTGAAAATAAAGCACCAGCTAGAATCAGATTTTGTGCTTCTAGCGTTAATAAGCCTAAAGATACGCCTAATGTTGCCAAGATAAACGAGAATTCGCCAATTTGGGCCAAACTCGCACCAACTGTGAGGGCTGTATTAAGTGGGTAGCGAAAGAATAAAACCAAAGCCATTGCGGCAAGAGTTTTACCTATCATGATAATTGCAATGACTGCCAGAATATGTAGCGGACGTTCAACAAGAATATGTGGGTCAAACAGCATACCCACAGAGACAAAGAATAAAATCGAGAAAATTTCACGTAGGGGGAGAGTTTCTTCTTCAGCACGATGGCTAAAGTCTGACTCTTTAACAACCATTCCCGCAAAGAATGCCCCTAATGCCATAGAAACCCCAAAGATCGCATAAGAACCATAGGCGATTGAAACAGCAGCAGCTACGACAGTAAGCGTGAATAGCTCTCTTGAACCTAAACGTGCAACAAATTGCATAATAATAGGAACAACGCGTTTACCTACAATAAGCATAAAGGCAATGAAGCCAACGACTTTCAATAAAGTCAGCCCAAGGGTTAACCAAATATTGCCATTGGCACCTTCCGGTGCTTTTCCGCCGAGTAAAACTGCTGTAGCTGGAAGGAGTACTAAAACAAGTACCATTACTAAGTCTTCAACTAACAGCCAACCCACAGCAATTTTACCGTTGACTGAATCTAAAAGACCTCGGTCTCCTAAAGCTTTTAATAAAACAACTGTACTCGCACACGATAGACTTAAGCCAAAAACGAGTGCAGAGCCAAAGCTCCATCCCCATAGCATGGATACGCCAATGCCCAGTAGGGTAGCAACTGCAATCTGTAAAATTGCACCGGGTACGGCAATACGACGAACAAGTAGTAAGTCATTTAATGAAAAGTGCATCCCGACACCAAACATCAGGAACATTACTCCGAGTTCTGCAAGCTGGTTAGCAAGATGAATATCTGCTTCAATGCCCGGGGTATTTGGGCTAATAATAATTCCGGCAATTAAATAGCCGATAAGAGGGGGGAGTCGTAATCGGGCTGCAATATAGCCAAAAAAGAGGGCAACTCCGAAACCAACAGCAAGTAAAATAATTAAATCTACGTCATGCGGCACTAAAAACTCCTTTTACGTGAGTTAGGCTAAAGACAAGCATAAAAAATGCCAAGGCGAAATATGGAGAAAGTTTAACAAAAAAAAGCTAGGTATAAAAAAAATGCAAAAAAAAACGACCCCATTGTGAAGTCGTTTTTTTTCGAGGCTAAAATTATTTGATTTTAGCTTCTTTGAAAATCACGTGTTGACGGATTTTTGGATCAAATTTTTTGATTTCCATTTTTTCCGGCATAGTACGTTTGTTTTTAGTCGTGGTATAGAAATAACCTGTACCAGCTGTAGAAACGAGACGAATCTTATCACGCATTGTTCAGACTCCTTAGATCTTTTGACCTTGAGCACGAAGGTCTGCAACAACCTTTTCGATACCCAATTTGTCAATAATACGCATACCTTTAGTGGTTAAACGAAGACGTACAAAACGTTTTTCGCTTTCTAACCAGAAACGGTGGTGGTGCAGGTTCGGCTCGAACCGGCGCTTGGTTTTGTTGTTGGCGTGTGAGACGTTGTTACCAACGACTGGACGCTTGCCGGTAACTTGGCAAACCTTAGACATGGTGTAACTCCATTGATTCAGCCAACAGCAAATCTGTGGCCAGTCATACTAAATGTAAACGGATGAATTCATTCAAGGGGCGTTTTATACCAAAAATACGATTAAAAGACAAGCGGAATTGGTAAAAACGAGGCATGATTTAGTATAACAGATCATGCCTTGATCAGTTAGCGCAACAAGGTTTTCGAAATGAAACGATGAATGGGCTTATTGAACGGTGGAAGAATGTATTTAAGGCTATAAAGTTTTGGATTAGACATCACTGAACGTTCATGAGAAAGGCTAAAAAAGCCCTCTGGTCCGTGATATTTACCCATACCTGATGCACCAATTCCCCCAAACGGTAAATCATCCTGAGCCACATGGGTAATCACCATGTTGATTCCGAAATGTCCTGAGTGGGTGTGCTGTGCAATATAGTCAGCACGCGCTTGATCATAGTCAAAATAATACATTGCTAAAGGACGTGGACGACTATTAATGAATTCGACGACTTCTTCTATTTGGTCATATTCTAAAATGGGTAGGATAGGACCAAAAATTTCATTTTGCATAATATCCATTGCAGTCGTTACGCCTGTAACTAAAGTCGGTGCAATTTTGCGGACATCCTCTAAAATTTCATTTTGAGGATTAATTTCAATAATACGAGCACCTTGATCGCGGGCATTTTCAAGGTAGCCCTGAATACGGTTATATTGCTTGTCATTAATAATAGAAGTGTAATCTTGATTGGTGCGGAAATGCGGATACATACCAGCGACAATCAATTTAAAGTTTTCGATGAACTCGGCAGTTTTTCCGCGGGGTAAGAAAATATGGTCAGGTGCAACACAAGTTTGTCCTGCATTCCATAATTTACCTACAGCAATACGTTGAGCTACATCTTTCATATCTATAGATGCATGTACAAGGGCAGGAGATTTTCCACCTAACTCAAGAATAACCGGAACCAGATTTTGAGCTGCGGCTGCCATGACGGTTTTACCAACCGAAGTTGAGCCAGTAAAGATCATTTTGTCAAAAGGCAAATGACTAAAAGTATCTGAAATCACGCCACCACCATTAACCACGGCAACTAATTCTTGTGGAAAGGCTTCTGCTAATGCACTTTCAAGAACTCGCCCAAAATTGGGAGAGGCACTAGAAATTTTGATCATGGCATGGTTGCCCGCTGCCAGCGCACAGATTAATGGCCCAACGGAAAGAAGTAATGGGTAGTTCCATGGTGTAATAATACCAATTACACCCATAGGTTGATATTGTACCCAACCTTTTGCTGGTTGATGTAATACACTGATATGGCGTTTTGAAGGTTTCATCCACGCTGTCAAATGTTTACTGTAATATTTGATTTGTTCCAAACTGGTGAGTAACTCACCAATTTTTGTTTCCATAACTGCACGATTACCATAATCAAGGTTAATTGCGTCGGCAATCTGATCTTGATATTTTACCAAGACTCTTTTAAGACGAGCTAAACGATCAATACGCTCTTTAGCAGTGGGTACCGGATGACGTAAATAAGCAACCTTTTGTTGTTCAAGCAAATCATGTAAATGCTTAACATCATAAGGAAGCTGAGTCTCTGGATTTGTTTTTGTTTGAATGTTCATCGGTACTTACCAAATACATTGATATGTTTATTTTTTAGAGTAAATACTCTAAATAGTCAAGTCAGTTTATGTGTTCAAGTCTTAACCATTTGAATTATTAAAGGTTATTAAAATGTCTCAACCTAAAGCTCTGAAGACAAAAGACCGGATTTTACAAATCAGTTTGCAGCTTTTTAACGAACGAGGTGAACGGTCGGTTACAACCAATCATATTGCTGCGGAGTTAGGCATCAGTCCCGGAAACTTGTATTATCATTTTCGGAATAAGCATGAAATCATTAAGGAGTTAATGTATCAATATCAGGCCGAGACTTTGGAATTGCTTTCTTTACCTGACGATAGACCATTAACGACCAATGATAAAATCAACTATTTTCAAGTGCTCAGTGGCCAGTTGTGGAGCTACCGTTTTATTCATCGTGATGTGTATCATTTAGTTGAAAGTAACGAAGACTTTAAAAAGATTTATCCGCGTTTTGCTGGGCAGGTCATGCAGCAGGGGCAAAAGATTTATCAGGCTTTTGTAGATGCAGGTCTTATGAAAATGACGGCATCGGAAATTGAGGCACTCATTATTAACCTCTGGATTGTATTAACAAACTGGACAAATTTTTTATATATGTCTGGCCATATTAGTGACAATAACCATTTAGAAGAAAAATGGGTTTGGCAAGCATTACGCCAAATGGTTTTCCTTGAAGGCCCTTATCTTATGGGGGAAAGCCGAGCAACTTATGAGCAGTTACTTGAGTCTCTTGGCCCTTCAGATCTATTTGCCAGCTTGTCATCGTTAAAAGACGAATAGTTGTGCTTGTTTATTTAGGGCGCTAGAATACTCGGCCTATTAAAAGATTTGTCTCAATTAAGTGATATTAACCAAATGAATATGACCACTGCCAATACAGCCCGTTTACTGATTACTTGTGAAGACAAGCCAGGGATCGTACAAGCGGTATCGAGCTTTTTGTATCATCAAGGTGCAAACATTACCGCGCTTGATCAGTATGCGACGGAAGCTCAGGGCGGACGTTATTTCATGCGGGTTGAATTTGAGCTTGACCATTTACAGTCACGTAAAGATGCTTTAATTCAGACTTTTGCTGCGAATGTTGCTGAGCGTTATAGCATGCAATGGCGTCTTGCTTTCGTAGGCGACGTTAAAAAAGTTGGTATTTTAGTTTCTAAAGTTGACCATGCATTGCTTGAGTTGTTATGGCGTCATGCACGCGGTTCGTTACCTTGTGAAATTACTCATGTCATTTCAAATCATGAAGATTTACGTGAATCTGTCGAAAACTTCGGTATTCCATTTTCTGTAATTAAAGTTACTAAAGACAATAAAGCTGAAGCTTATGCGCAAATTGATGAAATGATGCAAGGCAATGATTTGCTCGTTCTTGCACGTTACATGCAGATTTTAAGCGAAGATTTTGTTGCGAAATGGGAAATGAAAATCATCAATATTCACCATTCTTTCTTGCCAGCATTTGTGGGTGCAAATCCATATAAGCAAGCTTATGAAAAAGGTGTGAAGTTGATTGGTGCGACAGCTCATTATGTGACTGCTGACCTTGACCAAGGTCCAATTATTGAGCAAGACGTTGAGCGTGTAAGCCATGACTATAATGTTGAGCAATTACGTGAGTTGGGTGAAGATGTAGAGCGTAATGTCTTAGCTCGCGCAGTGAAATGGCATTTAGAAGACCGCATTATTGTAGATGGTAATAAGACGGTTGTTTTTTAAATAACACTTCTTATAAAAAAAGCACGCTTCTTGCGTGTTTTTTTATATCCAAAACATATTGAAATAATATAACATATCAATATTGAGTGGATTTATGTAGGATTGAACTGGTTCATGGTACAAATAGCTAAACTATTTAAGTTTGACTAAACAAATTGTGAACAGAGGATATCTATTGGTGTAACTATGATAGAACGAAAGCAAAGACGCTCAGCTGGTACCAGTACCTAACGCAGAGTAAATGTTTTTCTCAAAAAATAGTTGCAAATGAAAACACTTCTCATTTATTATTGTGGCACTTTATTGTTCTATCCGATGTTTGAAATCGTTTCTATAAATAGAAATTTGAAATCATCATCCATTAGGTAATTAGATTCTTATGAGTCAATCTTCCGCAGCCTTAAACTCTCCCAATCCGATGAAAAAGAAAGTCATCACGGCACTAATTGCGGTTGCAATTGGTCATATCGGGGTCTTATGGGCAGTCAGCCATATTAAGCCTGCTGAATTAAAGCCAATTGATAAGAAACCTTTACAAGTCCGCTTCGTTAAAATTCAAGAGCAACCAAAGCCTTTACCACCGAAACCAAAAGAACCGCCTAAAAAGCCGGAACCTAAAAAAGAAGTGAAAGAGGTTAAAGTTGTTGAAAAACCTGTAACACCACCGAAACCAGTGGAAAAAATCCAGCAGGTGAAAAAGGCTGAAACTCCTAAACAAGCAGTAAAGACAGAACCAAAAGTTGAACCCAAAATAGTCACTCCAAGGACTACAGTGACTGAAAAAGTCGTTGAAAAACCAAAACCAGTAGTACAAGAAGCACCCAAAGCTCAACCTGCTCCAGATCCATCACCGAAACGAGTTTCAATTGGTGGTTCGGGTGTGCAATGGAGCCGCTCACCACGTTTAACTGTTTCTTCAAAAGATTTACAAGGCGAAGCACGTTCTGTCATGGTACTGATTGAAGCCGATGAAAAGGGCAAGATTATCAATGTACGCGTGACGAGAAGTAGTGGCATTTCAAGTCTAGATGACAAAGTTGTCCGTGCTGTTCGCGGTGCGAAATTTAAACCTTATATGGAAAATGGGGTTGCTTACCCAATTAAAGCTGAGCAACCCTTTGATTTAACCCCTTAAATGAATTTGAGTCCCAACGGCTAACCTTAATCAGGAGTTCAATATGAACTTTTCAATCTATTGGCAACATGCAGATGCAGTGAGTAAAACCCTGTATTTCATCTTATTGGCAATGTCGATTGCTACTTGGACAGTTTTCATCTTGCGTTTGATGGGGACTCGCCAATTAAAACAACAAGCTTATGCTCAACTTTCAAAGGCTATTACTTCGCTAAAAGCAAAGTTACAACCTTTGACTTTTGAACAGCGTAAAGCGGTTGCAGAACAGGCTCTACTTCGTCAAATTTCTGCTGAAAAAGTCAATGCTGAAAAAGGTATTTCTGTTTTAGGAACAATTGCTTCAATCGCACCATTCGTTGGTTTGTTTGGTACGGTATGGGGTATTTTCCATGCACTTGTTGCAGTCGGTAAAAGTGGACAAGCAGGTTTGGCTCAAGTGGCTACACCAGTAGGTGAAGCGCTTATTATGACGGGTCTTGGTCTTGCAGTTGCGATTCCTGCTGTATTGGCTTATAACATCTGTGTACGTGCTAACCGTGGTCTTGCTCATGACTTACAAGATCAAGCACACAGTTTGTTAATCGACACCATGTTGCAGCAAGACTCAACTGTAAAGTCTGATGTTAAAACTGCAGAGCAAAGTTATGTTGGAGGTCAAGCTTAATGGCTTTTCAATTGGGTGAAGACCACGATAGTGGCATAAATGAGATGAACCTCATTCCGCTAATCGACATTATGTTGGTGTTAATGATCATCTTTTTGGTCACAGCAACAGTTGCCAACCCATCGATTCCATTAACGCTTCCTAAAACAACTGCTGAAATTATTGATCCACCACCAAAAGCTATTACGATTAGTATTAATGCAAATGGTGAAGTGGCTTGGGATACTCAAGTAATTAGCCTTGATGAGCTTCAAAAACGTTTTAAAGAAGCAGGTCAAGGTGATGTTAAACCAACAGTTCAGCTTCGTGCAGATAAAGAGTCGAAGTACGATACTGTTGCACAGGTAATGTCTCGCGCCAGTGAAGCCGGACTGAGCGATATTGCCTTTGTAAGTGAAAACTAAAATTTAGTTCACTCAATAAAAAAGCAACCTCATTGGTTGCTTTTTTATTGCTTTAATTTATTGATCTTTCATGAGGTGTTGGAATTTACTATATAACTTGAGCAGCTTAGGTGGAATCGCAAAGTTGCAATAACCTTGTGAAGGATTTTTTGCATAGTAATTTTGATGATATTCTTCGGCTGGATAGAACGTCGGGACAGGAGACAGTTCAGTCACAATATCAAGATCATCATCTTTTAGCGTTTGAATCGTATGTTCTGCTACTTGCTTTTGCTCTTCATTATAATAGTAAATAACAGAGCGGTATTGCGTGCCGATATCATTACCTTGGCGATTTAAAGTCGTTGGATCATGAGTCGCAAAGAACACATCGAGTAACTGGGAGTAGGTCACTTGCTCTTCATCAAAATCTACCAAGATAACCTCAGCATGCTGAGTATCTCCTTGGCACACTTGCTCGTAGGTTGGATGAGTTGTATGCCCACCCGCATAACCACTTGTTACTTTTTCTACACCACGAATCTGTAAAAAAACGGCTTCGACGCACCAAAAGCAGCCGCCGCCAAATAAGGCCTGTTGCATTGTTTTTTCCTCTATTTCCTGCCTATTACAATAGGGGTTATGTATTTAAAATACAAAATAAAGCATGTATAAAAAAGTAAAGAAAAAGAGAGTAACTTATTCAGTTTTCGATATCCACTAACAGATCTTCTATATTTAAAGGCTTTTTAGATAAGCTTCTAAGTTGGAGAATGTTCCATTAAATCCTTGTACCATTCCATCGCGAGCAGAATCAAAAGTTGAGTTCCCAACATCGTCAGAGTTCCACGGTTGCCAAGTAATTGTGACTTTTGTTTTTATATTATCAATATCTTCAAAAGTTGTGGTGGCTAACATTTCTAATGGCCATGTCGGTGACATGGGGTGTCGTGTGTTATTACCGTCTTTGTCTGAGAAAGATTGAATAAACGTTAATCGCTCATTGGGTACAATCTCACGAAACACCTGCTTTCCCCACATTTGTGTTCCATCGGGTCCTTCTAACCCATAGTGATAAGTGCCACCAACTCTAAAATCCATTGAAGTGTGGATGACTTTGAAATTTTTTGGACTCATCCAATTTTGTAAGTGATTAATATCAGTATGTACCCTGAATACAAGATCACGAGGTGCATTAAATACTCTAGAAATACTAAATGGTGTAATTGTTTCTTTCATGATTATTTTCCTTTAGTTAGAAAATTGGTTAATTCTAAATTTGAAGAAGTTATGGAATTACTTGGTAATTCTTGCAGATAGTTTTCAAGGCGATTAAAGCGATCTGCTGATATTTGGCGAAATGAGTCTGTAAAATATCAAACAGACTCTAGTCAGCTTTGGGTAAGCCTTGTCGAATGATTTGAGAGAAATGTTCGCCACTCTGATCTGAAAGTTGTTCAAAATGCTCAGTACGTGGGTTGATATGCGCAATTTGGTACCATTGATCTAAACTAATATTTTGATTCAGCGCTTTAAGATCATATAAATAATTAGGTAAATAACCAGAGGCAATTAAACGATAATCTTTAGGAAGCTGATAGGGGTTAATCGCTTGAACCATATCAAAAATCAAGGTTGTACAGTTACTTGTGAGAGTGTTGTACCACTTAGGTTCTGCACGAAGTTCATCTGATTTTTTTAGATATTGTAAAAATAAAGCTTTTTGTTCAGACCGAGGCATATTGATAGGAAAATTATAAACTTGCTCTTTGCGGACGTTACTGCGCGTATAGACAATATCTTTTTCATCAGAAGCAATTAAGCTAAGTTCATATTTTCTAAAAAAGCCACCGATTGCAGAAAACTCTTCGTTTTTTTCTTTTCGAATCTCAATGGAGAACACTAAAGGTTGTTGATGGACAAATTCGAAGCTTACCAGCGTATGAGCAATTTGTGGCCCCATCCAGTAAGAAGTAATGATATTTATTCCATTTAACTGGTTGAGATCAAAAGTTCGAGTTTCCCAGCGTACATCATAAGTTCCATCAGGATGCCAGTTAAAATTACGAACATTATGCAGAGTGATTACATCACCGTGCTTTTCGTAGCTCAGCATATTGGCAACTTCAGGATTCCAGTCACGGTCTTGGCGTGCAGTAATAGAGAAATACCAAATAAGAGAGCAGGCAAACGCTAAGAGATAGATCAAGATGTCCGTACGGCGGCTAATAATATGTCCGTTGACATATAAGCCAGCCATACTCAATGCAAAGGCAACCCAGATACCGATGAGTATACGGCTGCCTAACCAGCCAAAAGGTTGTTGAACCCAGAGTGCTATGCAGACCCAAATGCTAGAAAACACAATAAACAGCGTGAATAGACTATGTAAAAGCCCAAAAAGTAGAGCAGTAATAAATTCACGTGTTCCGATATTGTGCATAGGCATCCATAGAATTATTTTTTATATGTTGCAAATTCGAATGAAGTTCCTGATTTTTCATCAACTTGCTGCTCACTCGCAGTTTTATGAAATTCACTCGGTATTGTCGGATAATGTGCATCACCTTGCACATCTAAGTCAACATGAGTGAGTTCAAGTCGGTCTGCAATTGACAAAGTTTGTGTGAATATCTCACCGCCACCAATAATGAACAATGCTTGTTTTTCAGTGTTTTTGACATCTTCTAAAGCTGCATTTAAAGCATCTTCAATCGAATGAGCAACTTTAACGCCATCAAATTGCCAGTTAATGTCACGGGTAATGACCCAATTTACACGGTTGGGTAGAGCACGCCCCATAGACTCAAGGGTTTTGCGACCCATGACGACTACACCACCTTGTGTAATTTCTTTAAAATGTTTTAGATCGGCAGAAATATGCCACGGCAACGCATTGCCTTTACCAATACAGTGATTTTTGTCCATTGCAACAACGTGGACAATTTCTACATTTTGCCATGCCATAATCTTTTTCTCTAAACCTTAATTTGATGAAATTTAAGCCGTTGTTATACTGCAACAGGTGCTTTAATTGCAGGATGTGACTCATAACCTGCAATTTCAATATCTTCAAATTTGAAATCAAATAAATCTTTTACTTCTGGATTCAGCTTCAATTGGCATAGCGGTAATGGCTCACGCGTCAATTGAAGTTTTGCTTGTTCGAAGTGGTTAACATAAAGATGTGTATCACCACCTGTCCAGACAAAATCACCTACACCTAAGTCACACACTTGAGCAATCATATGAGTGAGTAGAGCATAGCTGGCAATGTTAAAAGGTACGCCTAAAAACACATCTGCACTACGTTGATAAAGCTGGCATGACAATTTGTTATCTTGTACGAAAAATTGGAAGAGCGTGTGACAAGGTGGTAACGCCACTTGTCCAGCTTCATTTGGATTCCAGCCAGAAATAATTAAGCGACGAGAGTTTGGATTGGTTTTGATTTCATTAATTAACCATTTAATCTGGTCAAAACCATCTTGGTTATAAGTTCCGTCAGCATTTTTGGTTGCCCCGAAATTACGCCATTGATGACCATAAACAGGCCCAAGCTCATGTTCTGGACGGCCAAAACGGGCAGTTTGTTCTGCTGTTGCCCATTCATCCCAAATTGAAACTTTATTGTCTTTTAAATATTGAACGTTAGTGTCACCTTTTAAAAACCACAGTAACTCAATCACGATAGAACGGAAGTGAACTTTTTTCGTGGTGAGTAACGGAAATCCTTTAGAGAGATCGAAACGCATTTGATGACCAAATACAGAACGGGTTCCTGTGCCTGTACGGTCGCCTTTGTCACCGCCATTATCAAGGATATGTTGTAGAAGGTCTAAATATGCACGCATAACACTCTCGAGTTCGGATTAATTTCCATAAAATAAAGGGGGAGATAGCTCAGACGATAAATAATGAATCAATTGAACTGCTTCATCATGAACCACTGAAGATGATACCTGTTGTAGCCCAAGATGAAAATCTAAAAATGGTTCTATGATATTTTTGATTAACGTATTTAGGTAAATCGTTTAGCCCGATTTTGATAAATCGAAACCAGAAAAAAGCCGACCAATACAAATCCTATGGCTTGTATCGCTACTATCCAGTTATGTTGAGGGAGAAGTAACCACATTAAAATAATCATAATAATGAGTGGATAAATTCTAAGCAAAAAATGGAAGCTAGATTTATATGCGCTGTTATCTGGAAATTTTGTTTGTAAATATTGCCCGAAATGCAAGCTAAACCCAAATACGAGACTGAGTATGGTATAGGTCGGTGGTAAAGGCTGAATTTGATTGGCTGCATAAATGGCAGCACAAACGCTAATAATGACAATAAGTTTAATTTGACGTGAAGCGTTATACCAATAAGCCAACATGAAACTAAACCTATTTCTTAAGAAGTGATTGAGGTGAAAAAATAAAAACTGCTAAAGCCATAAAGGCGATTCCCTGAACACCCCAGATGAGTAAGTTAGGTAAAGCTTTAACAAAAATCAGCGCGAATAAAAGCGCGATAGGTACCCAGGTCAGTAGACGATAAAGTAAACCAGTCGGATTTTTTTGAGCAAAATGTAATTTAAAGTAGCGACATATTAAAAAAATAACACCAGTTCCAGTGAACATTAAAATTGTATCTAAGGGCAAAGGTTGGTACTGATATAGCGCAATACAAATGGCCAAAGTAATAATTAAAATAATTAATTTTTTAAATGTCGGGACTTGTGTGTCAAACCAGAATTCCAGCATGGCATATCTTCATTTTTGGGAGAGTAAAAACTGTAGCATAAAAAAGAGGAGCCGAAACTCCTCTGATTTATAATGTTAAGAGTTCTTTTGTGGGCCCCAATCGAAAATTTTCTTTTGGTAGGCATACCACATCATCCAAAGACCAATGAGCAACATTGGAACTGTGAGAATTTGTCCCTTGGTCATCCAGCCAAACAGAATAAAGCCTTGGTCGGCATCAGGTTGACGGAAGAATTCCATCACAAAGCGGGCAACGCCATATCCCATTAAGAATAGGGCTGAAACGGCCATGCGTGGACGCGGTTTTGAACTAAACCACCACAAGATAATGAATAAGAGTAAACCTTCACAAATAGCTTGATAGATTTGTGATGGATGACGAACTAGGTGCAATGGATCGGTTGGGAAGACCATACCAAATGGATAATTCGGATCTGTTACCGCACGACCATATAATTCTCCACCAATGAAATTACCGAAGCGACCAAACATTAAGCCTGTTGGTACACATGGGGCAATAAAGTCGAGGGTTTGGAACCATGTTTTTTGGTATTTTTTACACCAGAATAGCATTGCAACCATGACGCCTATAAAGCCGCCGTGGAAACTCATACCACCTGTCCAGACTTGAAATAACCAAATCGGATTTTCAAGGAATTTATCAAATTCATAGAAAAAGACATAGCCGATACGACCGCCCAGAACGACACCTAGAGCACCGTAAAACACCAGATCGGAAACCATGTCTGATGTCCAGCCATCACGCTGTTTGGCACGGTATGAGGCAAGTCCCCAAGCACATAAAAATGCTAATAAATACATGAGTCCATACCAATGGACTTGAAGAGGTCCCAGATGTATTGCGACCGGATCGATATTAGGATAGGTCAGCATTGCTGCTCCTTGATCTTACGTTTCGACAGATTGTAGCGGAATGATGTGAAAAATGTTGTACATTCAATGTGTAAAGATAGGGAACAAGAAAAGATGTGTATTGTGGCTTTAGCATGGCATGTTCTGGATGATATGCCCTTGTGTCTTATGTCAAATCGGGATGAGTTCTATCATCGGCCAACCGCATTGTTGCATCCGTGGGTACATACACCCATTGTTGCAGGGCAAGACTTACAGTCAGGTGGTACATGGATGGGGGTTACACCTCAGGGACGTTGGGCTGTTTTGACCAATTTTCGTGATGGACGGGATCAAAAGTCATATGAAACTTCTCGGGGTCATTTGGTTCAGGCTTTTTTAGAATCTGATTTATTGCCTATTCGTTTTGCACAGCAATTAGAACAGCAACAACAAAACTTTGCCGGTTTTAATTTGTTTATGGGAAATGCTGATCAGGCTGTCTATATGAGTAACCGAGGTGAAGCTCCTCAAGTATTAGCCAATGGGGTATATGTGGTTTCCAATGGCCTGATGTCTGATCATTGGGAAAAAACCAAACATTTGCGAACACGATTTACTCAAGAGTTTCTGCCTATGCTTCAACACCAGACAGAAGAGTTAGCCTTGCAACATGCTGCATGGGATATTCTGGAGGATGAGCGTAAGGTCACAACAGCATTATTACCAAATACTGGCATTCAAACAGAAATGGAAGAGTTGTTGTCATCAACCTTTATTCAAAGCCCAGTGTATGGAACACGCTGTTCAAATTTTTTAAGAATGACCAATAGTGAATGGCTTTGGTTGGAAAAGACCCAACAAGGTGAGCATAGCGGTCAAATTGTACAGCAACAGGTACCTTTAACCGATAGAGATAAATTAACTTGAAATAGAATAAAAGAAACCTGCATAAAGCAGGTTTCTTTTATTGTGATCTGAAAAATTATTTCTTCACAACAGATGGCGCTACAGGGTCTGCCGTAATATAACCAACAGCTGCTGCAAAACGGTCTTTGAAGTTTGCACGAACAAGAGGATCAAGCGTCGCTTTTACTTTATCGTGTAATGGAGTTTCCCAATCACCAGGGTGCTGGAAGTTACTCATAATATAAGTCCAACCATTCACCGCATCTACAGCATGTAGACCTGTTGATTCAGCACCAGCGGGTGTTGATAAGATACGGCTTAATTGTTTGGTATCTACGTTGTATGCCCATAAGAAGTTATTTACGTGCATACCACTATCTTCACCAATAAACAGAGTACGTAAGTTTTCAGAGAACTTAAGGTTATCTGGATTGGCAACTTTATCTGCATTTGCAGTATTACCTAAAGCATCAGCAGTTGTTAGGTCTTCACCTACTAAAGCTGCCGGTGGCTCCATATGAGTCGATACCCATTCACTGTTAATGAGCTGGCCGTTGTTATCAACTTGGCTGCCTTTTAACGTATGTGCATAAACTGCCCCAGCTTTTGGACCTTGTACTTGAATATCAGTTGTTTTATCAACCATCGAAGTCTGGATGTAAGACATCGCAGAGTAAGCGATTTTGTCTTTGATATTTACAGTTGTGCCTTCCATCTTGGTAAAGCCCATACTTGCACCAACCAAGGCTGCATAACGATGCGTTTCTAAGAAAGCCGCTTCACGTTCTTTACCAGATACGAGTTTTACCCAGTTATCTTTACCGCTATAACGGATTTTGGTATAGCTTGCATCTTTAGGATCAGAAGTTTTTACATCCATCAGGTCTGAAATCTTATATTGATCAGCCCAACTTTTTACTTCGGCACTTGTTGCATGTCCAAGGTTAATCCAAGAAATATCACCCGCACCAGCACCTACGCCTGAGGTTTGTTTCCATTTAGCGACATATAATGTACCTGCAGATAAATCTTTTTCTTTATCTGCAACAAACATGAATAAACCGCCATTGGTTGCATCATCACCCATTAAAGCGGTGCGATTATCTGGCATCACTTGAATAAGTTCGTGAGAGATACGACCTAAACAGTAATGTTTTTTGATTGAACCGGTACCATCTGTATTTACAGTCACTTCTGGTAAATGACCGTAGTGGTAAGGATTACCTTTGCTGCTATCGCCGAATAAGTTTTTGCTAAATACTGGTAAGTAGCTTCCAGCAACATTGTTTGCGTCTGGTTCATATTCTTCACTAGAAAGGTGAGTTCCCCATGGAGATAAACTTGCACCACAAGTGATCCATAGACCGTTTACTTTAGAAGTATCGACATTATGGTATTTAATAAGTGTTAAATGACCAGTTTTAGGGTCTTGGTCTAAAGTTAAAATCGCAATTGGAGATGGTAGTAATCCATACATAGATATCAAACTTTGGTCACGAGTCGTATATTCAAACTGCACTACGTGAAAAACTGGACTACCCGTAACACCTAAAGCTTGTTTGTCTGCATCGGTAAAGTCACGACCTGTTGCTTGTTTAAAGCTAATTAAAGAGCTTCCATCTGGACAGTCAGAGAAGAATTGGCGTTCTTGACCAGGTTTTGATTTATCAATAATTGGCTGATTATTAATATCAACATAACCACCTGCTAAAATTTTCCCACCTTTACCGTCTGCAACAAGGTCTCCTGTTGTAAAAAATGGCTTATACGCTAATGTATAGTCAGTTTTTGAACCATCTTCCCAGTTAATTGAAAGGGTTGAGCCGACAGTTGTGGTTGCCATTGCTGCTGGGTTAGCTAAAGATGGTGCAGCCATTGAGGTAAAAGTTGCAGTTTTAAAGTTAACGGTTGGTGGTGGAGTAACAACGTTCGAATCGTTATTGCTATCATTACAGCCTGCTAACGTGGCTGCCGTAGCCATCGCACCTAATGGAAGAAAAGGGATCCCCGTAAACCATTTTAAAATATCGCGACGTGTTGGGTGGCTAGAAGCATTTGTCATAATAAATCCATAACTTTTGTGGGTATATTTGTTGAATTGATTCTATGGATTGGGAATGACACTTTTCTTACAATTTTAAGTCACTTTGAAGACAGTTTATCGTTTGTTTAATTAAAGGAAGATTCAAAAATAAAAAGCCCAAATATCAAATTGGGGCTTTTCAGATAAAAGTTTTAATTTATTCAGTAGTCTGGCTTTTTCTTTTTTCAAGTATTTTGCCAAAAAGCAAGCCTATTTCGAAAAGTAACCACATTGGGATAGCTAACATCACCATTGAAATAGCATCTGGTGGGGTCAAAAACATGGCTACAAAAAAACATCCCACAATAATAAAACGTCTTTTTTCAGCTAAGCTTTTTGTATTCACTACACCAATTAAAATAAGGAGTAGAGTTGCGATTGGAATTTCAAATGTGACACCAAAAACTAAAAATAACTTTAAGCAAAAGCTTAGATAGCTATTAATATCCGTCATGGGTGCGACGGTTTCAGGCGATACGCTAATAAAGAAATGTAAAATTGCAGGAAGTGTAATGTAGTATGCAAAAGCAACGCCTGCATAGAATAAAACAATACTGCCAACGAGTAAGGGAAGCGCTAAATGACGTTCTTTTTGATACAACGCTGGGCGCACAAAGGTCCATATTTCATACAAAATAAATGGCATTGCTAATACGAGTGCGACAAATAAATTGAGCTTAAACGGTGCCATGAATGTTGCGGTTACGTCTGTTGCAATCATTGAAGATGATGCAGGGAGCTGTAACCTTAAAGGTTCAGATAATAATTGGTAAGTGTTATTTCGAAAGGGCAATAAACAAAAGAATAAAAATAATGTTACCCCGACAATTCTAAATAAATGACGCCTTAAAACGACCAAATGGTTCATAATTGGCATCTGATCTAAATTTTCCTGCGTATTTACAGTAGTTGAAGGCAGTTGGTTCATACGGCAATCTTCAATTTAACAGTAGGTGTTTCTGACGTGTCGGTTTGAGTTGCCAAAGATCTAAATTTGGCAAGAAAAGGCACTTCATAATGACCAGATACAGGGGTATACATCCGAGTGGGCTGAGGCATAGCTTCTATGACTTCAGCTTTTTCTGAGTTTTCGGATGTATTCTGTTTTTGTATTTTTTCAAGCTGTTGTTGTACTTTGCGTTCTAGTGCTTCAATGCGGTTGAGTTCTTCTTGCATTTCTTTTCGAAACTCAGAGAGACGTAACTCTTGATCAATCTCATTTTGCAAATTGGTAATATAACGTTTTAGGCGAACATACCAGCGACCTGCAAAACGTGCAGCTTCCGGAAGTTTATCTGGTCCTAAAACTAAAATTGCAATAATTGCAAAACAGAGTAACTCTGTCATTCCTACATCAAGCATGGTGGAAAACCTTTAGCTTTTCACTGATGTGCTGTCAGGAGTTTTGACTTGGGCATCAATTGTACGTGGAGTATTAAGAGCAGCAGTTTCGTCTTCTTCACGAACCGATTTTTTAAAATCTTTTACTGCACCGCCTACATCTTTACCGATATTTTTTAATTTAGATGTACCGAACAATAAAATAACGACAATTGCAAAAATAACGACATGCCAAATAGATAAACCAGCCATGATCTTATACCTCTTTTCAGTTTGTTTTATATCAACAGGTTGCCATGACAAGAATGTGACATTTATATGTCATTTTTAAGACAACGAGGCATAGTCAAAATATAAAAAGAGTATTCCTATAAAATTTATTTCTTATTTTTTCTTTAGTGAAAGACTTGAAAGAGAAAGTTTAAATTACTTGAAATGGGAAGTACATTTCACCTTGAAAAGGTGTAGCATAACAGGCTGGTTTTAATGGGGAAAAGGAGAGAACGTGGCATTATTGCTCCCAATATTGGCATTTATTACAGGTCTTTTACTTGCCCAAACTTCTATTTCAGAAACTGTAAAACCTATCCTTTCAGCTTGGCTAGCACGTCTACTCATTCCCGTTGTTATTATTTACAACATAGTATTTTATCAACCCGGTAGTTTAAGTTTAATGCTGTTTAGCTTCGGTTCAGCATTTATTATTTTCTTTGCCTATCTGGCTTTATTTAAAGATCGATTATTAGCGCTCTGTGTGAGCTATACCAATATAGGTTGGTTAGGCTTTCCTTTTGCCATCGCATTATTTGGTCCTAAAGCAACTGCACCGATTGTGGCTTTATATATTGGTATGTCACTTTTTGGAAATGCTTGGGCAGTAACTGCTGTAACTACCACACCGCAAAGTAAGCTGAATATATTAAAAAAGGTTTTGACTTCTCCACCTTGTATTTCAATATTTTGTGCGCTTGTACTCAGATTTTTAGGTGCTCAACATATTGAACATCCAGCAATACATTGGGTTTATGAAGTTGCGAAGTTCGCAATGACTTTTGCAGGTATGTGTGTGCTTGGAATGTGGTTACGTCACACCAGAGTTCATGTTAAAAATTTAATCTATAGTACAAAAGCACAAGCATTTAAAGTGGCCTGTGGGATTATGCTTTGTGGACTGAGCTATAAATTTTTACCTATTCCAAATATCTCTCAGCAAATCGGTGTCATGTTTTTAATGTTTTGTTTGCCACCTGCCGCCAATATTGTAGCGCTAGAGACACATTATCAAGGAACGGGTAGATCTGCGGCTTATATCGCCTCAGGGACGATTGTGAGTTGTGTGTGTATTGCGATTTATGCTGTGTGTTTACACTTGTTCGTCTAATCTTTATTTAATTCTAAGTTTCCTGCACTCGCTGGTGCGAAGGCGGCATGGATGCCGCCAGTTAGACTGTGGCACAAGGAAGTGCCATCAGTCTAACAAAAGATTTTTGCTTACTTTTCATTTTTGAAAAGTAAGATTTGCCTATACAAAGTTTAATATGTTTTAACGCTGCATATTGTGGCCATGTGATCAGCTTACTTTTGCAAACTCTCTCTAAATAACTGCATCGCTTGTCCACGATGACTAATCTTATTTTTGTCTTCTTTAGACAGCTCTGCGCTAGAAACTTGTAACTCTGGTAACCAGAACAGTGGGTCATAGCCGAAGCCATTTGCACCACGTGCAGCTTCTAAAATTTCGCCATGCCAAATGCCTTGGAAAATTTGTGGTAGAGGATCATCGGCATGAGTCACTAAAGCAAGTACACAAACAAACATGCCTTCAATCACTTCACCATCTTTACGAAATGGCAGAAGATCATTGAGTAATTTTGCATTATTCGCTGCATCATCACCGTGCTCTCCAGCATAGCGTGCTGAATAGATGCCAGGTGCGCCGCCTAATACAGGAACACAGATACCTGAGTCATCAGCCATCGCTGGTTTACCTGAAATTTTAGAAGCATGGCGGGCTTTAATAATGGCATTTTCAACAAAGCTTAAACCATCTTCAACTGCATCAGGAATATTAAGCTGACCTTGAGGAATGATTTCTACAGGTAATTTGAGTTGTTCAAAAAGTTTTTCAAACTCTGCGACTTTACCTTTGTTGTTACTGGCAAGCACTAAACTGCCATGATCAAACCAATGTGGGGTAGACATAAGATAACCAAACTTTATAACCAATATTGAACGTGAGTTATGTTACGTGTTTTTGGGAAGAGGATATAGAGGGAAATAAATAGAAAATAAAATGAGATGCTTAAAAACTAAAACCACCTTATACGTTATATAAGGTGGTTTTAGTCGAGTAAGCTTTTTTCGGATGAACCGATATTATTGTGCTTGAATCCATTTGTCTGCACGATCACGTGCTGTACGAATTTGTTCTTGAGTCAAGTTAGCAGCAAGAGCAGTTTTCTTACCTTCTGATAGGCTAATTACTTTATTGTCGAGCATGCCATCACGAGTTGAAAGTTCATACCACTGGTAAGCGCCAACGTAGTTTTTCTTTTGCTCTTCCATCATGGCGAGGTTATAGCTTGCACGGTTATCACCATTGCTTGCTGCCTTTTCAAAGTATTTACGAGCCATTGACTCATCTTTTCTAACACCAATACCGTCGGCATACATACGGCCTACGTTTAATTGTGCTGGAGATAAACCTTGATCAGCTGCTGCTTTGAACCATGTGAAAGCTTGCTTTTCATCTTTTTCTACATCTTTACCATATTGGTAGTGTGTACCAAGATAAAATTGTGCGCCTGCTTGACCAGATTTTGCAGCTTTCTGAAGGTCATTAACCCCCATTGTTGAAAAGCGTGCAGCCTGACTAGCAACCGATTGTGGCTGGGCGATATAATCTGCATGAGCCTGCATACTTAGCAGTCCTGCAAATATTGTGCTAAATAATGTCTTTTTCATAGTGCACTCACTCGATAAATAGCGACTTCACCAAACAAATTAGGAACATGTTTGCTTAACAGGCTTCCCTGCTGATTTCCATTGACGGCGAGTCGATTAATAATTTGTATCTGATTTTCAGCACAGAGTGCTTCGAAATCTTTAAATGTACATAGATGAATATTGGGGGTGTTATACCACATATATGGTAAAGCATCCGATACAGGCATCATACCTTTTAATGCAAGAAAAGAGCGAGTCTTCCAATGTGCAAAGTTTGGAAAAGTAATAATTGCCTGTTTACCCACACGCACCATGTCTCTTAATAAAACATCTGGTGCATCTACGGCTTGCAAAGCCTGTGCCATCACCACATAGTCAAAAGATTGGTCGGCAAAACGGCTTAAACCGAGATTCAAATCTTGTTGAATAATATTTAACCCGCGACTGACGGCAATTGCAATCTTTTCTTGATCAATTTCTAAACCATAAGCACGAATTTGATGCTTTTGGCTCATATGAGCGAGTAATTCACCGTCACCACACCCTAAATCGAGTACGCTTGAGCCAGGTTTAATCCACTTTTCTGCCAGTTGTTGATCAATACGCATTAGCTTGCCTCCAGTGATGTCGATTTTAAGTGTTCTTCACCGCCTAAGAAAGCGCGCATTGTTTTGACATACAGTGGAATAGGGAATAAGAACGAGTCATGACCTTGCTCAGCATCAATATCAAGGTAACTTACTGGCTTATGATTGGTAATAAGCGCATCTACAATTTCTTGTGAGCGACTTGGTGCAAAACGCCAGTCAGTTGTGAAAGAGACAATCAGGAATTGACATTTTGTTTTACCCATCGCTTCTGTGAGCGAATGGTTATATTCACGCGAAGGATCAAAATAATCCAAAGCTTTGGTCATAATGAGATAGGTATTGGCATCAAAGTTACGGCTAAACTGTTCGCCTTGATAACGAAGATAGCTTTCGACCTGAAATTCGACATCAAAACCATACATAAATTTGCCAGATTTTAAATCACGGCCAAATTTTTGTTTCATGGCTTCTTCTGAAAGATAGGTAATATGACCTACCATACGGGCCAAAATCAGGCCACGTTTCGGGTAGCTATCATTTTCTAAATAACGACCATGATGGAAGTCCGGGTCAGATAATATCGACTGACGGGCAACTTCATTAAATGCAATATTTTGTGCTGAAAGTTTTGGCGCACTGGCAATAATCACACATTTTTGTAAGCGGTCAGGGTAGTCTACTGACCATTGTAGTGCTTGCATGCCCCCTAATGATCCACCAACAACTGCATACCATGCATTTACCCCTAAACGATCAGAAAGCATGGCTTGAGTTTTAACCCAGTCGCGTACCGTTACTAGCGGAAAGTCAGGTCCATAAGGGCGGTTATCATTTTCAGGGTTTGGAGATATTGGACCCGTTGAGCCGCTACATCCGCCAATATTGTTGAGGGAAACTACAAAGAACTTATTTGTGTCGATTGCCTTACCCGGGCCAATACAGCTATCCCACCATCCGGCTTTCTTATCATCTTCATGGTGATAACCTGCTGCGTGATGATGTCCGGAAAGAGCGTGACAGATTAAAATGGCATTTGATTGATCTGCATTTAAAGTGCCATAAGTTTCGACCATTAATTCAAAACGTGGCAAAACACGACCACATTCAAGATGTAATGGTTCTTCAAATTGGAACTTTTGCGGAGTGACTAACCCCACTGAATCAGCTGGAAAAGACACGGGAACATTTCGCCTTTTAAATCTTTCAGGAATAAAAAGAAAGGATACCAAGCTAGGTATCCTTTCAAAAGAGTTTTTTTAAATTAAACAGCGGCGGCAACAACCTGATCTGTACTTAAAACTCCTTGATCAATCAATCGGTTGGTACATGCAATAATTGCTTCAATTGATGAGGTGACTGTATTGTCATGAACACCGGCACCAAATGAGCCTTTACCCGTGCCTTTAACTTGAAGCTCAATCAAAGTTAATGCTTTCGCATTTGCACCAGAACTGATGCTGCGCTCTTCATAGTTCAATACGTCAATTGGTAATTGAAGCGCATTTAAGAATGCAGAGATCGGTCCGTTACCTTCACCACGAAGTTGTTGTGTTTCACCTTCGACATCAACATCAAGCTCAATGATTTGAGTTCCATTAATGTCAGATAATCTGTAGTTTTTGACTGTGTAATGGTGATTTTTCACATCAACATACGTGTCTTTAAATAAGGTCCAGATTTCTTTTGCATTAATTTCTGTACCATTATCATCAGCATATTGTTGAACAACCTGACTGAATTCGATTTGTAAACGACGAGGTAACACAACGTTGTAGTTCGCCTCTAATAAGTAAGCGATACCACCTTTACCAGACTGACTGTTTACACGAATAACTGCATCGTAGTCACGGCCCAAGTCTTTCGGGTCGATTGGCAAGTAAGGCATATCCCAGATTTCTTCATTTTTCTGGTATTCAAAGCCTTTTTTGATTGCATCCTGATGTGAACCAGAGAATGCAGTAAATACCAAGTCGCCTGCATATGGGTGGCGAGGGTGTACAGGTAAACCAGTACATTCTTCAACCGTTGCAATCACTTCATTAATGTTAGAGAAATCTAACTCTGGCGCTACACCTTGGGTGTACATGTTCAACGCAATAGCTGCAACGTCAACGTTACCTGTACGTTCACCATTACCGAACACGCAACCTTCAACACGGTCAGCACCCGCCATAATCGCAAGTTCTGATGCAGCAATACCACAGCCACGGTCATTGTGGCAGTGAACAGAAATGATCACGCCATCACGACGTGCCAAATTACGATGCATCCATTCAATTTGGTCTGCATAAACATTTGGTGTAGAAACTTCTACAGTCGCGGGTAAGTTTAAAATCACTTTATGGTCAGGACGTGCATCCCAAATTTCTGTGACGGCATCACAGACATCTTTAGCGACTTCTAATTCAGTTGCAGAGAAACACTCTGGGCTGTACTGGAAAATCCAGTCAGTTTGAGGATATTGCGCCGCATACTCTTTAACTTTTTGAGCAGCATTAATTGCTAATTGTTTTGCGCCATCAACATCTACATTCAATACCTTTTGACGGAAGGTTGGAGAGTTAGAGTTGTAAATATGCACAATCGCGCGTTTAGCACCTGCCAAAGATTCGAAAGTACGTTCAATTAAATGATCACGTGCTTGAACCAAAACTTCAATGTATACGTCATCAGGAATGTGATTTTCTTCAATCAACATGCGAGTAAAATCGAAGTCAATTTGAGACGCAGAAGGGAAACCGATTTCAATATGTTTAAAACCGATTTTTACAAGCATTTTGAACATTTTGAATTTTTGTTCCATGTCCATTGGTTCAAAAATTGCTTGGTTACCGTCACGTAAATCGGTGCTCATCCAGATTGGCGCTTTTGTAATTTCGTTATTTGGCCATTGGCGATCTGGTAAATCCACTCGTTGGTACATACGGCGGTATTTTTTGCTAGGGTCAGCCAACATCATGAGAAAACTCCTTGTCTCGTAGCGCAGTTGCTCTGGATATATTTAAAAAGGCAACGTCTCTACTTAATATATGGTATCTAATTCAGAAAAATAAAAGGAAACTTCGAAGTGCTGCTTTAAAAAGCAGACAAAATATTTATACGCGCGCGTGGCGCAGCATCAGGAGTTGCAGATGATGTCTTGCTTGAAGAGGCGGGGCAAACAAGTAATTCGTTTTCATCTCTAGACCGTGAAATAATAAGTTTGGTGGTTTGCTGGTATGTTTATCATTTAGATATATCACATCTCAATGATAAGATTACACCTTGTGCAAAATTCTTATCATAATTTTAATTAAGTTGTTTAGAAAATAATTTTCTAATTTTGCACTGTTTATGATTTTATGGAAAATAATTTTCATATTTTTGCCATATCTAGGTAAAAATATTTATTTAGTCTTAATAAGGCAAAAATAAATGTAGTTACAGTTCAGCCCACTTTCGCATCAGATTATGATAAATATTAGTCAGTTTAATCACTTCACTATGGTTATCACCTAGCTGCATTCTCAAGTTTTGTACGGTTTGATCTAAGTTAAAAAGCATGTGACGTTCAGCATCATCACGCACCATACTTTGGACCCAGAAAAAAGAAGCAATACGACAGCCAGCAGTAATAGCAGTCACTTCATGCAAACTAGTAGATGGATATAAAATCATATCTCCTGCTGGTAACTTTACTTCGTGATAGCCATAAGTATCCTCTACGACAAGATCACCACCTTCATATTCATCGGGTTCACTTAAAAATAAAGTGCATGACAAATCAGTTCTAAGCCGTTCATTCGTACCTCGTATGCGACGAATAGAATTATCTACATGGAAACCAAAAGACTCCTGATTTTCATAACGATTAAAAAGAGGGGGGATGATATCAAGTGGAATTGCGGCAGATAAAAATAATGGGTGCTTGCCTAGCGCTTCAAGAATAATATTGCTGAGATGTTGGGTAAGTGGATGATCTTCAGGGAGTTGCTGATTGTGTTTTACAGTTGCAGAGAGCGTACCAGCGGTTACTTTGCCATTGACCCATTCAATTTTATCCATTTCATCACGAAAATATTGGACCTGTTCTTTACTCAATACATTGGGAATATGGTGGATCACGGTGATACCTGCGAGTAATAAATAGTAAAAAAATTAAAATAGCCTCTAACAATAGAGGCTATTTTATATCAGAACCCATAAAAATATTATGGGATTCTAAATTAACTTAGTATTTAAAGTTAATTGCGAGTACTGCACTACGACCTTCTGCTTCTGTTGCATAGTGAGAAGCATAAGCTTTAGTGAAGTAGCGTTTGTCAGATAAGTTGTTTAGGTTGAGCTGTAAATTAACGTTCTTATTTACATCATAACGAGCCATGGCGTCATAACGAACATAACCTGGAACATATTTGGTATTTGCAGCATCTCCAAATACTTTGTCCATAGCAACTGCACCAGCACCTACCGCCACTTGCGGTAATACTTTATATGTTGTCCAAAGAGTCGCTGAGTTTTTCGCTACGTTTTGTACTTGATTGCCATTTGTTGGGCTTGGAACATAGTTGCCATTACTATCTTTAGCATATCCACCATCAACAATTTCGCTATCTAGATATGTATAGCCAGCAGAAACTGCCCACTTCTCAGTAATATTGCCATTTGCACCTAATTCAATGCCGTCAACACGTGTTTCACCAATATTTCTTGTGAAACCATCGGTACCTAAAGCACGTGTATTGGTTTTTTCAGTACGGAAAATGGCGGCAGTTAAGTTCAAGCGATTATTTAGTACATCCCATTTTGTACCTAACTCATAAGTTTTAACTTCTTCTGGCTTAAGGTTGTTGATCGCTCTTGCTTGTTCGTCGGTTGTGTTACGACCTGGAACACTAATTCCTTCTGAACCATCACCAGCATCTACACCTACTGGGTTCGCTGAGGTTGCATAGCTTAAATAAATAGAACCATTCTCGGCAGGCTTAAATGTGATACCTGCTTGATAGTTAAAGAAGTCATTGCTTGAACTGTATTTTGTTCCAGCCTTGATGAGTGAGGCACCTGAGCCTGAGTCTTGATTATACTTAACATCAGTATCAAATTTATCCCAACGTACACCTAAGTCAATTAACCATTGCGGTGTAATTTCAATGTTATTTAATGCGTAAATTGACTGGGTCTTAGATGTAATGTTGGTAACATTTGGGTTTGCTTGTATACGACCTAACCATGGATCATTGGGATTAGGGTTATTAAGGTCAGTACACCAACCATATGAATTAGCAACAGAACAAGCATTGGTTGAGCCACTGCCTGTAATATTTGTAGTATTAGGATCAGTTACGATGTTCGTACCACGATCTGAGTCTTGCTTGCTATATTCAGCACCAATATTAAACGTGTGCTTAAGAGAACCGGTATTGAACTTACCTTTTAGTGATAACTGATCAGTAAAACTGTCTGTATCAGTAATATTGGTATTTACACGACGCCAAACCTTACCATTAACAATGTTGCCTTGGCTGTCATCTGGTTGAGTCCATAAATAATTGTTTTTAGATTTACCATACACCGCAGTATTACTGAGGGTTAGGTTATCATTGAAATCATGTTCGAGCTTAAATGTACCAATCTGGTTTTCTTGTTTTTGAAAATCGCGATCTTTCCAGCCGTAATAAATACCTTGTTTAACATTAACTGGTTTACCAACAGTTGCTTTTTTAATTACGTCGTATTGATAAGGAACGCCTGAATCAGGTGTATCATCAGTTTTTAAATAGTAATAACTGAGTGTTCCGCGGGTAGCGCTATCTAGACCAAAACTAATACTTGGTGCAATACCGGCACGTTTATATTCTGCACCATTACTTTGTCCAGCTTTGTCATTCTGATGCCCCATCACGACAACACGGGCAGCCACACCATTACCAAAGTCTTTATTGCCATCTAAGGTAACGCGTGCATAGTTATCTGTACCCCCAGCAACAGAACCTTCAAGTGAATCACCTTTTTTTGCGACTTTAGTAATCAGGTTAATGCTACCACCTGAACTACCCGCACCACCTAAAGCAGATGCAGAACCTTTAATCACTTCAACTTGGTCGACAGCAAACATTTCACGATTTTGAGATGTTGCACTACGAACACCGTCTACATACATCGAACTTTCTGAATTGTAGCCACGAATGAAAGGGCGGTCGCCATTTGGATTACCACCTTCACCTGCACCTAAAGTAATGCCAGGAACTGTACGTAATGCATCTGCTAAAGTCGTTACTTTCGTATCTTCAATAAGTTGTTTTGAAATAATTGAAACTGATTTTGGAGTATCTAAAAGGGGAGCTACGAATTTAGAGTTTGCTGACTGATCTACTTTTAAAGATTCTTCTTTTGTCGCTTGGGTATGGATCGTTGGTAATTGTGAAACAGCTTCTTGTGCCATTGCAGTTGTTGCAATCATCGAAAGGGATGAGGCGATTGCAGAGGAAACTATTTTTTTACGTGTTCTAATCAATGACATAACTTTCAGGGCTTAAATACAAAAGGTTATGCGAATAATAATGATTCTTATTTATATGTACAGTTTGTGTTAACTGGATTTCTCGATTGAATTGTGAAGATAAATTGAATAATCGAATAGTAATTTGTGCTTTTATGTAGCTAATTTACTGATTCTTAGTAAGTGTTTGCTAAAACGATTAAACTTGGATTTTGATTGTAATTTTAGATTTATGAAGAATAACTAAAAAATTAGTTTTACTTAAGGTTTTATGAAAAATATTTAAAGAATCATAAAATTACTGGGAAATTTACTACAATAACGACCTTAAGTTAAATGAAGTGATCGGTTAATTTTGTATATCTGGAAAGTTGTCATATAATACAGCACTTTTTTAAAAACTGTTCCTACTCACTAATTTTTATCGAGGAAGCCATGCAAGTAACGACTGAAGCGGTTTCGGGCGTTGCCCGTCGTTTAAATGTGTCTGTACCGACGAGCCGTATTAACGAGCAATTTGAAGCTCGTTTGAAGCGCACTGCCAAAACTGTGAAGATCAACGGCTTCCGTCCAGGTAAAGTACCTGAAAACGTTGTTCGTCGCGAATACGGTGCAAGCATTTATCAAGAAGTTGTAAATGACATCATTCGTGATAGCGTTTTTGAAGCAATTCAACAAGAAAAAATCAATGCGGTAGGTATGCCGAACATTGATAAAGTTGAACATAAAGAAGATGCTTTAGTTTTTGAAGCGACTGTAGAAGTTTATCCAGAAGTTGCAGTACAAGCATTCGACGGTTTAGAAGTTGAACGTAAAACAGCTGAAATTAAAGATGCTGACGTTGATGCTATGATCGAAAACTTGCAAAAACAACGTCAAACTTGGGCTGTAACCAAGGGTATGGCGAAAAAAGACATGCAAGTAACTTTCGATTTTGAAGGTACTGTTGATGGTGAGAAGTTTGAAGGCGGTGCTGCTGAAGACTTTAAACTTGTGTTAGGTTCAGGTCGTATGATTCCTGGCTTTGAAGACGGCATCATCGGCATGAAAGCTGGCGAAGAGAAAGTAATTGATGTTACTTTCCCTGAAGACTACCAAGCTGAAAACTTGGCTGGTAAAGCTGCTCAGTTCAAAATCACTGTGAAGCAAGTTGAAAAATCAAAACTTCCAGAAATTGATGCTGAATTCTTGAAAATCTTCGGTGTAACTGAAGAAGAAGGCGTTGAGAAATTAAAAGCTGACGTTCGCAAGAATATGGAACGTGAAGTTCGCAATGGTTTACGTAACCAAGTTAAACAAGCTGCTTTTGATGCACTTGTTGCTGCGAATGAAGTTGAAGTTCCAACTGCTATGGTTGCTCAAGAAATTGACCGTCAACGTCAACAAATGGTTCAACAATTCACTCAACAATTTGGTGGTGCAGGCGCGCAATCTTTTGACAAGAGCATGCTTCCTGACGAATTGTTCAAAGAACAAGCAGAGCGTTCTGTTAAGCTTGGCGTGTTAGTAAGCAAAGTTTTAGCTGATGCTAAACTTGAAGTTGATCAATCACGCGTTGATGCTTACATTGACGACATGGCTTCTTCTTACGAAGATCCAACTGAAGTAATTGAATACTTCAAAAATGATGCTCAACAACGTGCTCAAATCGAAGCAGTTGTATTAGAAGATCAAGTTGTTGATCACATCTTGGCTGCTGCTAAAGTGACTGACAAAGCTGTATCTTATGATGATTTGTTAAAAGAACAACAAGCTCGCCGTATGGGCTAATCTTTTAAGAAGTCAGAAAAAGGCGCTTTAGGCGCCTTTTTCATTTTTCATTATGTGGTTAATTTGAGTGCGACATTAAGTACTTAGGTATAAATAATATAATATTTCAGTGCGAACCTTTTGCAATTTGAGAAATTATCCCGCATATTGTTGCCATAGGTTAAGTCACAAAAAATTTAGGAATAAATAACGTATGTATGTTCCAACAATTGAAAATGCTTTAGTTCCTGTTGTGGTTGAACAATCTTCTCGCGGCGAACGTTCTTTTGATATTTATTCACGACTTTTACGTGAGCGCGTCATTTTTTTAACAGGTGAAGTTGAAGACAACATGGCAAACCTTATTGTTGCCCAAATGTTGTTTTTAGAAGCTGAAAATCCTGATAAAGATATCCACCTTTATATCAATTCACCGGGTGGGTCTGTGACAGCTGGTATGGCCATTTATGACACGATGCAGTTTATTAAACCTGATGTCGTGACATACTGTATGGGTCAGGCTGCTTCTATGGGTGCATTCCTGTTAAATGCTGGTGCTAAAGGCAAACGCTATTGCCTTGAAAATGCCCGTGTAATGATCCACCAACCATTGGGTGGTTTCCGTGGTCAAGCGTCAGATATTGAAATTCATGCGCGTGAAATTCTATTTATTAAAGAACGTTTAAACCGCTTAATGGCAGAGCATAGTGGTCAAGACTATGAAACTGTTGCTCGTGATACAGACCGTGATAATTTCATGACAGCGCAAGCTGCTAAAGAATATGGTTTGGTTGATCAGGTGTTAAGTAAGCGTCCGTAAGGAACTTCTTACATAAATAACTTGAGATGTTGAAAAACATCTCCATTTAGTTATCTATGCAGTGCATCTTGCCCTAATATTTAAGATTCTATTTGTGGAGTGAATATGTCCGAACATCCTCAAGGACAAAAACATTGTTCATTTTGCGGTAAAACGCAGTCTGAAGTCGGGAAACTGATTGCAGGTGAGGACGCATATATTTGTAATGAATGTGTGGATGTCTGCTTAGACCTTGTACAAACCAGCCAACAGGTTGAAGCAGGGGACTGGGCGAGTAAGGCATTGCCAAAACCACATGAAATACGTGCTGCGCTTGATCAATATGTGATTGGTCAAGATCTTGCCAAAAAGACACTCTCTGTTGCGGTTTATAACCATTATAAACGCCTAAAAGTTGGTCATAATGGCCATGTGTCTAAAGAAGTAGAAATTGCTAAAAGTAACATTCTACTGATTGGACCTACAGGTTCAGGTAAAACTTTACTTGCGCAAACATTGGCTCGCCTTTTAGATGTTCCATTTGCAATGGCAGATGCAACGACATTAACCGAAGCGGGTTATGTAGGTGAAGATGTTGAAAATATTGTACAAAAGCTTTTGCAAAAAGCGGACTACGATGTAGAGAAAGCTCAGAAGGGCATTATCTATATTGATGAAATTGACAAGATTACTCGTAAATCTGAAAATCCGTCAATTACACGTGATGTTTCTGGTGAAGGTGTACAACAAGCATTATTAAAAATGATTGAAGGTACAGTGGCTTCTATTCCTCCGCAAGGTGGACGTAAGCATCCGCAGCAAGAGTTTATCCAAATTGACACCTCGAATATCTTGTTTATTTGTGGTGGTGCATTTTCTGGTTTGGAAAAAATTGTACAGCAGCGTCAAGAGAAAGGCGGTATTGGTTTTACTGCTGATGTTAAAAACAAAGATGAAACCAAAAAACTTGCTGAATTGTTCCGTCAGGTTGAGCCAACCGACTTAGTGAAATTTGGTTTAATTCCAGAATTCATTGGTCGTTTACCCGTGATTGCGACACTTGAAGAGTTGGACGAAGAAGCATTAATGCAAATTTTGACTGAGCCAAAAAATGCATTAACTCGCCAGTATCAATATCTTTTCACCATGGAAAATGTTGATCTGATTTTTGAAGATTCTGCATTACGTGCTATTGCGAAGAAAGCACTTGAACGTAATACGGGTGCGCGTGGTCTACGTTCTATTATGGAGAACGTACTGCTTGAAACCATGTACGATTTACCAAGCCGTAATGATGTCGGAACAGTCATCATTAATGAGGCAGTAATTAATGGTCAAGCGGAACCTGTTTATAAGGCAGAGCGCCAACCTAAAGAAGCTGCAACGCAGGAAAGTGTTGCAAAGGCCGATTTAAAGGTTATTGATTCGAAGTCTGCTTAGATTTCATTCATCTAAAAAGCATGAATCACTGTAGTGATTCATGCTTTTTTTGTTTTCAATTTTTGTGGGCGGTGTTAATCTTAAAAATACAAAATACGCATAGTTTTGCGGTGTAAAAAATAAATCAAAAACAAAACGCTTTGAGGGATGCCATGCGTTATTTAATCGTATCTTTGTGTTGTGCCGGACTGTTTGTGGGCTGTCAAAGTTCATCTCATTTAGAAAAAAATACGGGTGAATTGACTGCAACCTTACCTAAAGTTGATGTAGATAAAGCACCTGGTGTATTTGATCAATACCATGTTGGTGGCTTTAGTATGGGTGGTTGGGTTAATCAAAAGTTGGGTCAGACCTTTGCACCAGTTAAACCACAAAATGCACAAGCTGCTGTAGTTTATCTATATCGTCCAGATACAAAATGGAATCGTCAGGAGATTGCGGCGATTAATCTATTTGTGAATGGCAAGCGAATTCCGAGCTTGCTACATAATCATTATTATTGGATTGAATTACCAGCAGGGACTTATCGTTTTGCTGCGAGCCGCCCTTTACTCGGTATTCATTTTCAAGAACCAAAATATATTGATATAACAGTAAATGCTGGAGCGTCTTATTATTTGAAATATGATGAAGAAAATAAAATTGAACGAAGCGAGCACACGGGGCCGTTTACGTTAATGCAGGACAATATTGGCCGTAGAGAAATTACTTTTACCGAATTGAAATCTTCAAGCTATAATTTCGTGGCAGAAGATGCTTCGGGTAAGATTCGACATAAGCCACAAGAATTAAAACCTGCCAAATATGATGAAAAGTCAGATGTCCATCTGATTAAGCCATTTAAATTATGGAACCCTTTAACTTGGTAATGGCCTACAAAAGATAAAGAAAAGTTAAGACTTTTCTTTATCTTTCATGAGTGGAGCAATAATTTTAAGCATCTCTTCTTGCATATGATCTCGTGCTTTTGGATCATTAAAGGTCTGTTGTCCTAACTCCATCATATATTCTGAAATTTGCCCCATAATCTGCACGTTTTTACGTGTAATTGATTGGCCTTCTGGGGTTTTCAAAAACTTAAGATTCGCTTGGATCTCTTCTTCAGAATATGTCTTTAAGTAAATATCTTGTAAGGCTTGTGCTGTTTTAGGATTGCTGATGAGTTGGTTACTTGAATCTTTCAAGAGTAAACCAAGCTTTTTCGCAGCTTCTTTTTCTTTCGGCCCTAAAGTTTTGATACCTGTAATATTACTAACGATCTGTTCAGCTTGTTGATCATAGTAAGGCGTTAATTCATTAATCGATTCTTTAAGCAGGTAATCAATTTGGCTCATTTGCATGAGTTCTTTAACTGAACTTAACTTAGCAGGAGAGGCAAATAAGCTTGTGGTAATGCAGCTTAGGCAAAGGCTAATTGAAAGATTTTTAAGAATAGGGCGAATAGTCATGAAATGACCTATATTCAATATATGGCGAGAGAGTGCATTTATTAATAGCACAGATTGAAGAAGTAATTGTTACAATTCTTTTCGGATTTTAAAATAAAAAAAGAAAGTAATAAAAAAGCACCGAATTCGGTGCTTTTCTTGATTAGCCTGCCGCAGCGTCGACTACTGGAATTTTACCAATTTTTGCTTGCCAGATTTTTGGAGCAATTGCATGAATAGATGTACCGTTTACATCAACTGCAACAGAAACAGGCATATCTTCAACTACGAATTTGTAGATCGCTTCCATACCTAAGTCTGCAAATGCAACAACTTCAGCTTCGCGAACAGCTTTAGATACAAGGTAAGCTGCACCGCCAACTGCCATTAAGTAAGTTGCTTTGTTGTCTTTGATTGCTTCAATAGCTGTAGGACCACGTTCAGCTTTACCGATCATGCCGAACATGCCAGTGTGCTCAAGTACTTTACGTGTGAATTTGTCCATACGTGTTGCAGTGGTAGGACCTGCTGAACCGACCACTTCATCACGAACTGGATCGACTGGACCAACGTAGTAAATGAACTTACCTTTAAGATCAACTGGTAATTCTTCACCATTGTCGATCATTTCAACCATACGTTTGTGCGCAGCATCACGACCTGTGTACATTGTTCCGCTAAGAAGTAATGTGTCACCCGGTTTCCAAGAATCCATTTCTGCTTGAGTAATTGTATCAAGGTTTACGCGTTTAGATTGTGAAGAATCCCAAGTTACAGATGGATAGTCTTCAAGTTTTGGTGCCTGAATATGAGCTACACCTGTACCATCAAGCTGGAAGTGAGCATGACGAGTAGCAGCACAGTTAGGAATCATACCGACTGGTTTACCAGCAGCATGACATGGGTAATCTTTAATTTTAATATCAAGAACAGTTGTTAAACCACCAAGACCTTGAGCACCAATACCAAGTGCGTTTACTTTTTCAAAGATTTCGAGACGAAGTTCTTCGATTTTGTTTTCTGGCCCACGACGAAGTAATTCGTCCATGTTGATTTCTTCCATGAGTGCTTCTTTAGCAAGCATCATGGCTTTTTCAGCAGTACCACCAATACCAATACCGAGCATACCTGGAGGACACCAGCCTGCACCCATTGTTGGAACAGTTTTAAGTACCCAGTCAACAATTGAGTCAGACGGGTTAAGCATCGCAAGTTTAGATTTGTTTTCTGAACCGCCACCTTTAGCAGCAACAGTAATGTCTACTTTGTTACCCGGAACGAGTTTGTAGTGAATTACAGCAGGGGTATTATCTTTTGTATTTTTGCGACCAAATGCAGGGTCAGCAAGTACAGATGCACGAAGAACGTTGCTATTTTCAAGGTAACCTTGGCGAACACCTTCATTTACTGCATCGTCTAAGCTCATTGTTAAATCAAATTTAACATCTAAGCCCACTTCAAGGAAAACGTTAACAATACCAGTATCTTGGCAAATTGGACGATGACCTTCCGCACACATGCGAGAGTTAATTAAAATCTGTGCAATTGCATCCTTTGCAGCTTGGTTTTCTTCGCGATCATAAGCACGGCTCATCGCTTGGATAAAGTCTTGCGGGTGATAGTACGAAATAAACTGTAGGGCGTCCTTGATTGATGTAATCAAGTCATCTTGTTTGATAATCGTTGTCATACCAGAAAATCTCTTGAGCGGGCTGTTAGCTAGCGGGCTAAATTATATGATAAAAAGATAGCGTTGTGGGAGATTGGTTGATCTTTTGACCGAAAGTCGCATAAGACGATGTGGAATTTATTTAAATGCGAGAAAAAGAAAAAGTCTTTATTTTTTAGTACCTAAAATAAAAAAAGCCATTTGAGCGGACATCAAATGGCGAGAGGTAGAACTGGATAAAATTTATTAATTATTTGGCAGCAGCTTGCTGTTCTGCCTGAATTGCGGTTAATGCAATGGTAAAGACAATGTCATCGACCAATGCACCACGAGACAAATCATTTACGGGTTTGTTTAGGCCTTGCAGCATTGGCCCAACACTTACAACATTCGCAGCACGTTGTACCGCTTTATAGGTGGTATTACCCGTATTTAGGTCTGGAAAAATAAATACATTGGCACGGCCAGCAACGCGTGAGTCAGGTGCTTTTTGACGTCCTACACTTTCAACGGAGGCAGCATCGTATTGAAGCGGACCATCAATAAGTAAATCAGGGCGACGTTGCTGAGCAATTTGAGTTGCTTGCTGTACTTTTTCAACATCTGCACCTGTTCCAGAAGTACCAGTTGAGTAGCTGATCATGGCAATGCGTGGATCAATTCCAAATGCTTTTGCCGAGTCAGCAGACTGAATTGCAATTTCAGCAAGCTGGTCGGCTGTTGGGTCTGGATTAATTGCACAGTCACCGTACACATAAACTTCATCTGGTAAAAGCATAAAGAAGATAGAAGAAACCAGTGAGTACGAGGGTGCAGTTTTAATCAGCTGAAATGCTGGACGGACAGTATTTGCCGTGGTGTGTACAGCACCTGAAACCAATCCATCGACTTGGTCTAAAGCTAACATCATGGTACCAAGTACTACGGTATCTTGAAGCTGCTCTTTTGCCTGAAGTTCGTTGATTTTACCTTTACGCAGCTCAACCATTGGTGCCACATATTGCTCGCGAATACTATCTGGATCAACAATTGCTAAGCCGGCTGGTAACTCAATACCACGAGCTTTTGCAACATCTTGAACTGCTTCTGGTTTTGCCAGCAAAATACAGTCAGCAATACCACGTGCCTGACAAATTGCCGCAGCTTGAATGGTACGAGGCTCATCACCTTCAGGTAATACAATTCGTTTTTTCGCAGCAATCGATTTTTGTACAAGCTCATGACGAAAAGCCGATGGCGATAGGCGAGGGGTAGCGGCATTGTTACTGTGCTGCTTAAGCCATTCGACATCAATATGACTTGAAACAAATCGAGTGACTTGCTCAGCACGTTCCGTATCGTCTATTGGAATTTCATTGCCAAAATCAGATAAGCGCTGCGCAGTTTCCAATGTATTTAAACGGGTATGTAAAATTGGTAAACCTTGTTTAATCGCACTTTGACAAAATTCTAAAAGCTCAGATGCTGGTGCTTCTCGTTCCGTAAGAACCAAGCCCGCCAACGGGATACCATTACTGGTTGCCAAACTACTTGCAAGTAAAACGTCGGTACGTTCAGAAGCACTAATAATCAGCTCGCCAGCAATGAACTTATTTAGCTCATATTCAATGTTTGAAGCAATTAAACTTGAATGCAAAATACGACGTGTTTTAGCTTCACCTTGATGTACCCATTGCCCATCAATGACATTCGCAATATCGAGTGTTCTAGGAACACTTAGCGTATTACTAAATGGGACTAGGCCTATAATAGGTAAGTCGTTTGAACCGAAATAACGATTATATTTTTGCAACTCAGTTGTAAATTTTGCGATATCTTCAGTCGGACGTAATGATGGATCAAACGCAACTGGAATTTGTGCTGTCTCTTCAGTTAAACCACGTGTACGCATAAAGAGTACGCCGGCAGTACGGTTTGAAGCCGCACCACCAAACTGGCGCAAGTGAGCATCTACTTTCTCTGCGGTTTTTTTAGGATTTTGAATATCTGCGGTGCTGACTAAAACGACCTCTGCATCAAGCGCTTGTGCAAGGCTCGCGTTAAGCTCACTGGCAAAATGGTCTTGTCCATTCGGCAATAAACCTTCCACAATAATGACATCATGATTTGCGGCAACACTGCGATGTAGGCTAACAGCTTCTTCGAGTAATTCATCTACTTCCCCGGCGGCAATAAGCTGAGTTAACTTTTCATGCGAAATAGATTGAACCGTTTTACTTTGAAATAAATGACCAAATAATGAAGTTGTTCGGTCAAGATGCTCTTGGTCTTCTTGAGAAAATGGTTTTAAAAAGCCTGCTTTAATCCCGTTGCAATCAAGTGCGTAAATCATGCCTAAACAGGCAGAGGTTAAGCCAACCCCTTCGCCTGTAGGAATCAATAAAATTGTATTCATATCAGCCTATAAATAAATGAGTATCAAGTTTTCGCGAAGATCTGATTAAGCAAGGCTTGCTACAGATGCGGTATTTTCTGCTGCTTCAACAACCTGACGAGTTTCTTTAGCAATTCGACCTTCTTCGTCTGTTGGAATGACCCAAATTTGTGGGCCTGTTCCATTGTCGATTCGACCTTCTGTGCCACGTTTTAAGTTGTTGTTTTTATCTTTATCAAGCTCTAAACCAAAGTGAGGTAAATAAGCTAAAGTTTTTTCACGAATATAAGCTGAGTTTTCACCAATACCACCTGTGAAAATTAAACCGTCCAGAGTTGGTAACCCACAGCTTAATGCTGCAAGTGATTTTGCAAGGCGATAACTAAAGACTTCAATTGCAAGGCTCGCATCTTCATTGCCATTTTCTGCTGCTTCAATAACTGTACGCATGTCATTAGACAATTGTGATAAGCCAAGCAAGCCACTTTCATTATTTAAAACCTTATCAATTTTAGCCAAGTCCCAACCGAGGTTTTTCGCAAGGAAGCTATGTAAGCTTGGGTCAACGTCACCACTACGAGTTCCCATCACTACACCTTCAAGTGGAGTAAGGCCCATAGAAGTATCCATACTTTGTCCGTTCCATACCGCACAAGTTGAACTGCCGTTTCCTAAGTGTGCTGTTAACCAACCTCCCTTTTTCAGGTTGCCTGAGAGTTCACTTGCTTTGTCAGAAACATAGGCATGGCTTGTACCATGGAAGCCATAACGGCGGACATTATGGTCAGTATATAAAAACTTAGGAATTGCATAACGGTATGCATGCTCTGGCATAGTTTGGTGAAATGCAGTGTCAAATACGGCAACTTGAGGTAATTCAGGAAATAGGCGTACAGTTGCGTCAATGCCAATTAAGTGTGCAGGGTTATGAAGTGGAGCCAAAGGAGTCGCAGCACGAATACGTTCAATAATTTCAGGAGTGAGTAATTCTGCCTTGGTTAAACTGCCGCCATGGACAACACGATGTCCGATTGCTTGCGGTTTATAGTTGGCAAGACGCGCAAGTAAAGTTTCTAAAGCTTTGGCATGGTCAGCGTAAGGGATCGAAAGTTCAAGTGGTTCACCGCCTACAGTCACACCCTTAATACGGGCATCGGCTGCTCCCAAGTTTTCTGCTAAACCATAAATACGATCTTCACGACGTTCTGAAACCAGAGCATATTTAATAGATGAAGAGCCGCAATTGATAACTAATACTGATATAGCCACGTTGAAATACCCACGTCCTGATTTAAAATTATTTTCCTAACTTCCTGTTCAATAGGCATTATTTCTAAATACACTTTGAACTGGTTGTCATGTTTTAACATGTGTTGTTTTTCTGTCCAAGATAGACTTTAGCCCATTAGACTTAAGCACTATCGACCATTAAATTATTTATAACTAATATTTATCCAATATAAACCTTAATCACTGTATTCCTTGTTTTTTTATGCGGAGAGAAATGAGTTTTTTGTATATATTTATAAAGAATGAATTTTCATTTAATGTAATTTTCAAATATTTGGTATAAATTTTTTATGAAAAAGATGTGCTGGTATTTTAATCAAGGTTGAGGGGGATATTACAAATAATATACGTAATTGAAATTAAGTTTTAATAGTTTATATATAGGCTAAAACGAATAAATCATAAACATTTTTAATATAAAACTAAGTATAAAAAAGTCGATATCTATACATTTCTAATGATATTTTATTACTTTGATATTATGGGAATTTTCTCATATTTATTCGTGTTTAATGTGCCTGTAAATATAGTCAAAAATAAAACCAGTCCCATGTTTAAAACTTAAACATTATTTGTCTTTAATGCTGACGTCTGAAGATTACTACAGCGTTATAAGGGCTTGCATGTCGCTTTTTGCCTTAATAATATTGTTCATCCCTTTTCCAAATGATTGTGCAATATATCATTTGGTCTATTTTTATTTTCCGGCTTATCCGGTTGTACAGGAGCGTCCAGAATGGACTTGCCGAATCCAGTATTGGCAAAAGTTACCGAGCGTGTAATCGCACGTAGTCAAAAAACTCGTTCTGCATATCTACAACGTATTGAACATGCACAAGGCAAATTTCCTGCTCGTGGCGCACTTTCATGTGCCAATCTGGCTCATGGCTTTGCGGGCATGGAAGATAATGAAAAACTAATTATTAAAGTCGGTCGTGAGCCAAATATTGGTATTGTGTCTTCATATAATGAAATGCTCTCGGCCCATGCACCTTATAAAACATTCCCTGACTTAATTAAAACAGCCGCTCGTGAAAATGGCGGTGTGGCGCAGTTTGCAGGTGGTGTACCAGCAATGTGTGACGGTATTACTCAAGGTAATGCTGGCATGGAGTTGTCATTATTTTCACGTGAAACGATTGCGATGAGTACGGCTATCGCACTGTCTCATAACATGTTTGATGCGGCATTATGTTTGGGTGTCTGCGATAAGATTGTGCCGGGTTTACTCATTGGCGCATTGCAGTTTGGTTATTTACCAACGATTTTTGTACCTGCTGGTCCAATGTCAAGCGGTTTATCTAACGATGAAAAAGCCAAAATTCGTCAGCAGTTTGCTACAGGTCAAGTTGGACGAGATGCCTTACTAGAAGCTGAGTCAGCAGCCTATCACGGACAAGGAACTTGTACATTTTACGGTACAGCCAACAGTAACCAAATGCTGATGGAAGTGATGGGTTTACATTTGCCAAGTGCGGCTTTTGTTCATCCACATACCCCATTGCGTGATGCACTCACCGCAGAAGCTGCAATTCGTGTTCTTGATTTAACGGTTGAGCGCGGAAACTACACACCGATTGGTCATGTCGTTGATGAGAAAGCCATTATAAACGGTATTGTGGCATTGTTAGCTACAGGTGGTTCAACCAATCATACTTTGCACCTTATTGCGATTGCTCGCGCTGCTGGCATCTTGATTGACTGGGATGACTTCGATGAGCTGTCTGCTGTGGTTCCATTGCTCGCAAAAATCTATCCAAATGGTAAGGCTGATGTAAACCATTTCCAAGCTGCGGGTGGCGTTGCTTTCCTCATTCGTAACTTGCTTGAAGCAGGTTTGTTGCATAACGATGTAACGACAGTGGCTGGTAAAGGTCTACAGCATTACACCAAAGAACCAAAACTGATTGATGGCAAGCTCACTTGGGTCGATGGTGTGGTTGAAAGTCTTGATGACAAAGTCTTACGTAGCATTGATGCACCGTTTCAACCAGATGGCGGCTTACGTTTAATGCAAGGACGTTTGGGGCGTGGTGTGATCAAGATTTCTGCTGTTGCGCCTGAACATCGTAAAGTTAAAGCACCAGCAATTGTGTTTGATTCTCAAGAAGCCGTACAAGCTGCGTTTGATCGTGGAGAGTTACACCGTGACTTTATTGCCGTTGTTCGTTTCCAAGGCGCACGTGCTAATGGTATGCCTGAATTACATCGTCTGACGCCTGTATTGGGTGTTTTACAAGATCAAGGTTTTCATGTGGCATTAGTCACTGATGGCCGTATGTCAGGTGCTTCAGGCAAAGTTCCAGCAGTGATTCATTTATCTCCAGAGGCTTTACTCAACGGTCCGATTGCTAAAGTGCAAACGGGAGATATGTTAGTGATTGATGCTGAGGCTGGCGTACTCGATGTTGAAATAGATGACGATGTATGGCAGTCACGTCCTGTTGCACAACCTGAACATCAGGCAGAAAACGAAGTCGGCTTTGGCCGAGAATTATTTGGTGTTTTTCGTGCTGCTGCTGCGCCAGCTGAACATGGTGCATCTGTGTTTGGTGCATTGGTTGGTGAAACCATTCAACCTTAGACTTTAATAATAATAGGAATAGAAAAGTAATGATTAAGATTGAAGATGTTGTTCAATTAGGACCAGTGATTCCGGTATTGGCATTTGATTCTGCTGAACAAGGTGAACATGTATCACGTGCTTTGCACACTGGTGGTGTAAAGGTACTTGAAATTACTTTACGTACCGCTGCTGGTCTTGCCGCTATTGAGCGTGCGAGTCAACTGGCAGATGACATTGTGGTTGGGGTAGGTACGATTACCAAACCAGAACATTGTGCCCAAGCCAAAAAAGCTGGCGCCCAATTTGGTGTATCACCGGGTTTGACTAAAGATTTACATTTGGCTGCGCAAGATGCAGGTTTGCCACTTTTACCGGGTGTGATGACACCAAGTGATCTGATTCAAGCTATTGAATTAGGCTATGAAATTGTGAAGTTCTTTCCGGCTCAGCAAGCGGGTGGTGTCGAGATGCTAAAAGCATTCTACGGCCCATTTCCAAACCTACGTTTTTGCCCTACAGGTGGAATTACGGCAGAGACAGCACCGGAATTTTTAAAGCAACCAAATGTGGTATGTGTGGGTGGATCATGGTTAACGCCAAAATCTGCTGTGAACTCACAAGATTGGGCTGAAATTACTCGCTTGGCACAATTGGCTAGTCAGTTGAGAGCGGTTTAAATGTAGTAAATATTTATAAAAAATGAAGTGCGTTTGACGTGCTTCAGAGCTTATGTCGATATGGCCAGTAGTGATGCTGGTCATACCTAAATATAAAAAATTAGTGTCTCAACAGTAGGAATTATCCTGGTTGAAGACCTTTGTTTGGGCTTGGTGCCCAGATAGTTACTCCAAGGAGAAATGTCACATGGAGACCGTTCAGGGTGGCATGTTGCTTATCTATACTGTAATCGCGATTATTGCTTTAGTTGTCATGATTGCGAAATTCAGAATTTATCCATTTCTGGTTCTTATTATTGTCTCACTTGGTTTAGCCCTAGCAGTTGGCATGCCAATGGGCGATATCGTTAAATCATATGAAGCCGGTACCGGTAAAACTTTGGGTCACCTTGCTATTGTGATCGCACTGGGAACAATGCTTGGCAAAATGATGGCCGAGTCGGGCGGTGCAGAGCGAATAGCCATTACTTTAATTAAATGGTTTGGTGAGAAAAATATTCATTGGGCCATGATGTTTATTGCCCTTATTGTGGGACTGCCCGTATTTTTTGAAGTGGGCTTCGTACTCCTTATTCCAATTGCTTTTAACATTGCCAAGCAAACAGGTAAATCATTGTTAGTCGTGGGTTTGCCTATGGTTGCAGGGTTGTCTGTTGTGCATGGTTTGATTCCTCCACATCCAGCGGCGTTGTTAGCAGTACAAGCATATCATGCTGATATTGGTAAAACGATTGCCTATAGCTTGTTAGTCGGGGTACCAACTGCGATTGTCGCAGGGCCGTTGTATGCGCTCTGGATCAATAAATATGTCAAATTGCCTGAAAATAACCCGTTAGCAAAACAGTTTATTGAAGCAGATACGAATAGAACCCGTGAGCTACCAAGCTTTGGGATTACATTATTCACCATTATGTTGCCTGTAGTATTGATGTTAGTCGGAAGTTGGGCAGATCTTTTCTTTGCACCTAAAACTTTCCCGAATGACTTACTACGTTTCATTGGTACTTCTGATATTGCCTTGCTCATTGCAGTACTGGTTAGCTTTATTACCTTTGGTACGATGCAGGGCTTTAACCGTGAGCAAATCGAAAAGTTCTGTGGTGGTTGTTTAGCTTCTATTGCCGGAATCATGTTGATTGTCGGTGCTGGTGGTGGTTTTGGAGGTATTTTGCGTGATAGCGGTATTTCTAATGAAATCGTATCTACAGCATTGAAGGCAAATTTATCGCCGTTATTGTTGGGTTGGTTGGTAGCCGCTCTCATTCGTTTGGCCACAGGTTCTGCAACGGTCGCTATGGCCACTGCTTGTAGTATTGTTGCTCCCATTGCGGCTACAGCAGGTGTCGCTGTTAGACCTGAGCTTTTAGTACTCGCCACAGGTTCTGGTTCATTAGTTTTCTCACATGTAAATGATGCGGGTTTCTGGTTAATCAAAGAATATTTCGGTATGACAGTAGGACAGACACTCAAAACTTGGTCGGTGTTAGAAACCATTATTTCGGTGTTGGGTTTATCTTTCACGCTACTTCTTAGCACTATTTTATAATTAGAGGTAAGTAATCCATGATCGTGATTGCAATGGGTGTCTGTGGAACAGGCAAAACACTAATTGGCGAGTTGCTATCAGAGCAGCTAGCTTGTGAATTTCTCGATGGAGATACACTGCATTCGGCTGCGAATAAAAGCAAGATGAGTCAGGGTATTCCCTTAAATGATGAAGACCGCATGCCTTGGTTGCAAGCTATTCGTAAGGCAATTGAAGAGAAACAACAAGCAGGTGAAACCGCTGTATTTACTTGCTCTTCACTAAAGCGAGTCTACCGCGATATTTTACGTGGTCATGACCAAAACGTGCAGTTTGTCTATTTAAAAGGTTCATATGATCTGTTGCAGCAACGTCTTGCTGAGCGAGCAGGTCATTTCTTTGACCCATCATTATTGCAGACTCAACTTGATACTTTAGAAGAACCTGATGTTCATGAGGCAATTACGATTGATATCGCATTGACACCTGAACAAATAGTTGTGGAGGTCATGCAGAAACTAGGGGTAACTGACAGTGTGTGTCGCGGTTAATCTCGGGTAGAAACAAATATACAAACAAAGCCTTGATGGCTTATAAATCAAGAAAAGTGAATACCGGTATTGGTACTGGTATTTACAAAAAAGCCCGACCACAACGGGCTAGCTTCAAATATATAAATACATAAATTATAAATAACCGGAGATAAGAACAATGAGTTATTCAAATAATTTGCAGCAGAAATTTCCAGTAATAGACGGTATTCCTGAGAGCGTGCGTCTGCCATCACAGATTCATCAGCGTGTCTCGTTAGTGGATGGTGAGCTGAAGTTATGGGCTGGTGCAACTAGGAAAACATTGTCCCCAATCTGGATTCAGCAGACTGATGGTAGCTTGCAGCAAGTTGAGCTTGGCAGTTATCCAATCATGGGTGAGAAAGAAAGCGACGAAGCGCTAGAAGCAGCAGTACGGGCCTACAACAATGGCCGTGGTGAATGGCCAATGATGAAAGTTGGTGAGCGCATCGCCTGTATGCAGAACTTCATTCAGCGTATGGTGGAGCAGCGCGATCTCATTGTTAAACTGATCATGTGGGAAATTGGAAAGAGCTTGGCTGACTCTGAGAAAGAGTTTGATCGGACTGTGACCTATATGCGTCAAACAATTGATGCTCTGAAAGACTTGGATAATGCCAACTCTCGCTTTGTAATTGCTGAAGGTACCATTGGTCAAATCCGTCGTACCCCGTTGGGCGTAGTGTTGTGTATGGGGCCATACAACTACCCACTGAATGAAACCTTTGCTACTCTGATTCCGGCCATGTTGATGGGCAACACGATCATCTTCAAACCACCTCAATTTGGTACCTTGTTGTTTGAACCATTGCTGGAAGCATTCCGTGAATCATTCCCGAAAGGTGTGATCAATACCATCTATGCGCCAGGTTCATTGGTGGTGCCACATCTGTTAGCATCTGGAAAAATCAATGTATTGGCGCTGATTGGTTCTAGCAAAGTAGCCGATCATTTGAAAAAACAACATCCTAAATCTCACCGTCTGCGTGCAATTTTGGGACTGGATGCGAAGAACGCAGCCATTATTCTGCCAGATGCCGATTTGGATCTGACAGTGAAAGAATGTTTGTTGGGTGCATTGTCGTTTAATGGTCAGCGTTGTACCGCGCTCAAAATGCTGATGGTACATCGCTCGATAGCTGATGAGTTTGTTAATCGATTAACAACGGAACTGGCCAAATTGAAAGTGGGTATGCCGTGGGAAAAAGGTGTATTCATTACTCCATTGCCAGGTATGCACCGTACAGCTTATATGACTGAAGTCATTGAAGATGCCGTGTCTAAAGGGGCCAAAGTGGTTAATCCAGAAGGTGGCGAATTTTGCAAAACCATGTTCTATCCAGCCGTAGTTTATCCGGTGACAGAGGGTATGAGACTGTATCGCGAAGAACAGTTTGGTCCAGTGGTGCCTGTCTCTGTTTATGATGACATTGAAACTGTGCTGGAATATGTTACGACTTCTGATCATGGTCAGCAGGTGAGTATTTTTGGTAGTGACCCTGAGCAAATTGGTCATTTGGTCGATACACTTGTGCATCAGGTTTGTCGTGTGAACATCAACTGTCAATGTCAGCGCGGTCCTGATGTGTTCCCATTCGGTGGTCGTAAAGATTCTGCGGAAGGTACACTGTCTGTGCATGATGCGCTACGTGCATTCTCGATCCGTTCAATGATTGCTGCTAAACAGACTGATGATAGCAAAGGTATGCTGGCCTCTATGGTGTCTGAGCACTACTCTAAATTTGTGAATACCGACTTTATTTTCTAAGTAATATACAATCATTAAAAAACCAGCCTTTGGGCTGGTTTTTTAATGATTGTAAGAATTTGAATAATAAAATAAATAAAAACGCCTGATATGAATCAGGCATTTTTTTAAATATTAAATCGATTACTGGCGAATCTGACCGTCACCTAACACAATCCATTTTTGAGAAGTTAAACCTTCTAAACCAACTGGACCACGAGCATGAATTTTATCGGTAGAGATACCAATTTCTGCACCTAAGCCATATTCAAAGCCATCAGCAAAACGAGTTGAAGCATTAATCACAACTGAGCTTGAATCTACGCGAGCTAAGAATTGACGTGCCAAAGTGTAGTTTTCAGTTACGATTGCATCGGTGTGATGTGAACCATACTTGTTGATATGATCAATTGCTTCATCAATACCACTAACAACTTTAACTGCAAGAATTGGCCCTAAATATTCGGTATACCAGTCTTCTTCTGTCGCAGGTTTTACAGATGCACCCAAAATACGGCGTGTTTCTGGACAGCCACGAAGCTCAACTTGCTTCTCTGCATAAAGCTCGGCAATGCGTGGTAAGAAAACCTCTGCAATTTTTTCATCAACGAGCAGAGTTTCCATCGCATTACAAACACCGTAACGGTGAGTTTTGGCATTTAAAGTAATTGGTAAGGCTTTTTGCAAGTCTGCCTGCGCTTCAACAAAAACATGGCAGTTACCATCAAGATGCTTAATGACAGGAATGCGCGCTTCATTGGTTACGCGTTCAATTAAGCTTTTGCCACCACGTGGAACAATCACATCCACATATTCAGCCATAGTAATGAGATGGCCAACTGCCGCACGGTCAGAAGTTTCAATCACTTGTACTGAATGTTCAGGTAAACCAGCAACTTTTAAGCCGTGTTTAATGGCTTCAGCAATTGCTTTATTTGACTCAAGTGCCTCTGAACCACCACGTAAAATAATAGCATTGCCAGATTTAATCGCTAAAGATGCAGCTTCAAGTGTTACGTTTGGACGTGATTCGTAAATCATCCCAACGACACCTAGAGGTACACGCATTTTACCAATTTGAATGCCTGTAGGGCGGTATGCAAGATCTGTAATTTCCCCAATTGGGTCGACAAGTGCGATCACATCCTTTAGACCTTGCAACATTCCTTTAAAACGTGCGGGCGTAAGTTCAAGACGATCAAGCAATGCGCTGTCGAGCTGATTGCTACGACCTTTATCCATGTCGAGTTGATTCGCTGCCAAGATTTCTGCCTGATTATTTTCTAAAGCAGTATAAATAGCAGAGAGTGCATGGTTTTTTAGTGAGGTAGAAGCACTTGTTAGGACACGAGATGCCTGACGTGCTTGTTGCCCGACTTTTTGCATATATTGTTCAATTGAATCTTGCATAGCATTTTTTAATCATTTACCAATGACTAAGATAGTAGCAGTCAAATGCGGAACAATGAATGGCTTTTTTTGAAAAATGTGACCGCCATAAAAAAACATTTAAATATTTTGCAAACTATTAGCGACTTAAACAAGATGAGCGGTCATTTGAGCGATTGCGTATATTTCAGACAATTGTTTAGAATGTTATTGTGCAATACAAACTAATACAAATTTTAAAGATTTGTGCATAAAAGATTACGTGTTCAAGAAGGAACTCTTGCAGCATAAAAAAATTACAGCAAGGAGGAAGCAAGGATATGAATTCCATTATTCAAATGGATTCGGAGATCAACCAAGCTTATGCCGGTTTTGGCTTTTTCGATATCTACCATAGAGATAGTTTTAAACAACCTGCTCGTACAACATGGATTGACGGCTGGAAAATTGAATATATGGCAATTGCCGATCCAAAAACGATTCACAATACGCCAATTGTAATTGTGGGCGGCGCTTTCCAGAATTTTAATTCTTATAAATATTGTGTTGAACAATTATTCGAAAGTGGTCCGGTCATTTTAGTTGATTTGCCTTCTATGGGTGCAAATCAGCAAATTACTAATCGGGATACTGGTGTATCTGCGGGTATTTTAGAGTTGCCTGATTTATCTAAAATGTTGGGACGCTGGTTAGATATTGTTGGACTACCAAAAGTTTCTGTTATGGGAATGTCTTTGGGGTCGGTGATAGCCTCTTGTTTTGCTTATCATCGTCCAGAATTAATGGATCGCATGATTTTGATGGGGGTTATGCAAAAGACTCGAAAAAGTTGGCGAATGATTTTGGAAGAATCGCTCAAGCTCATGCAAGAAAACCGCATGGAAGAGTTTGGGCAAGCTGTAATTTTATATTTAGTTAATCATGCAAAACTAGATAAAACCCGCATGTCACCTACAGCTAAAAAATTATTTTTTAGGCAAATGGCTGAGTTTACGGGGACAGAGCGAGAACGTTATGAAATTAACTGTAATCGTCTTTTGCGTTTAACTGATGTACCTATTCCGCATTGTAAAACGCTGGTTGCAGCAGGGCAGTACGATAGTTTTACTCTGCCTCATGAAAATGCGAACTTTGCGTTGCAATGTCCAAACATGGAGTTTGCACTGATCGCAAATGCAGATCATGTACCTCAGTTGCAGCGCCGAAAAGAAACCATGAGTTTGTTCACTTCATTTTTGAAAGGGGAATCCATTCAAAATCTGGATGGTATTATTCCCATGACACGTGAACAAATGCAAAAGATGGAACGGCGAGGGGAAGAGCGAGTTCGGGTTTTGCAGCCAAAAACTCAACTTACTCACCGAGAGTTTGATGTACAGGTGCCTGTAACGATTGTTGATGTCACATTCTTTGGTATGTATTTAAAAATGGATGATGTTTCGCAGCTTGATTTTGTGAACGATCATCCACGTGATTTGGCACTACATTTAGAAGATGAAGAAGGTACTTTTGCAATTGAGTGCTTAATTTTTGAAAGTACAGAGCAAGGTATTCGAGCTTTATTTAAACATGGTAGTTTCGAACTTGCTGATCGTTTAAGCCGTTTTATTGCTCGTCAAAAACAAACTGTTTAGTGAAATGTTTATAGATGGAAGCTCGTTTATTTCGAGCTTCCATTTTTTTATCTTTATTATTTTATTTGCGCGTGAATGATCCAGACTAAATCACCTAAATGTTGTTCTTGAGCTTCAGGGGGAACTTGTCCAAAGAATATTTGAGGTTGCTCCACGCTCACCTGCTGAAACTCTGTGTCTTTAAAAAAGTCCTTAACTTCTTCGGGGCTTTTGAAATGAAAACTAAACGAGCTTCGAGACATTAATTTAAGTAATTTACTGCTGTTCCAGATAATACTCGCAAGTTTATTTTTAACAGGTTCAGGGTATAGATCTGTTAAATAGTGAAGCTTTTTAAAAGAAGTGCCATAGTGAGCAATCGATTGAATCAGTTGTTTTAATAAATCTTTATCAAAATAGTTAATTAAACCTTCACTAATCACAACCAATGGACGGTTCAGGTCAAATACCTCAAATGCTTGTGCAAAGGCTTCGGTAAATAAATCAACTGATAAAATTTCAGGTGCATTTTGTTCAATTTGCTGGAGCGCATTTTGCTTGGTTTGAGCCATATCAGGCAAATCAAGTTCCCGATAGCTAATTGAAGGGTAGTGCTGCCTAAACCACCAGCCGCGTGGCGACAACCCGCATGCTATTTCAAGGACTTGTAAGTTGGGATTTTCTTGAATGAGTTGTTCTAATTGATGGTCAAGCATGGTATGGCGTTGTTTGAGTGTGGTTCGCATACTACCACCCACGTATTTCTCTGCCCAAGATTCTACAGGGTGAACCAGATACGCCAGTGATTTTCCTTTCTTTGTGGCAAGGGCTTCATGAGAGATCCCCATTTGATACCAAATATAGCCAGTATAATGTGCCGTAAAAGAGATGTGGCGATGTTTAGAAAGTTGTTGTGTCATTCGTCCTGAGCTCGATTTATTGTTTTTGTATGGTTTGACTGATGATCGAGACCATCAGTCAAATATAGGTTTAACTCAATTTAAATCGAATTTTTAAACTCTTCAATGGCTGTTTTGACAGCTTGCCACTCATCTCCTAGCGATAAGGTTTCACCAATCTGAACTTGTGGAATTTGACCACGCATGCGTTCTAAACGTTCTTGGTTTGGCAGAGCAAGTTTTTCGATACCTTCTAGTGCTGTGCATGCTGCATTACGGTCATTACACACAAGCCCCATATCACAACCCGCAGAAAGCGCAGCCTGAATACGCGCATCTGCACCACCTGCTACACAAGCGGCTTGCATGCTCAAGTCATCAGAGAAAAGTACACCATCAAACTTCAAACGCTTGCGTAACACTTCCTGAATCCAGAAAGGTGAGAAGCCCGCTGGATTTGGGTCAATCTGATCATAAATCACATGTGCAGGCATAAGCGCATCAAGTTGTGGCATTAACTTAATAAAGCTTTGCATGTCATGATTGTAGATTTCGTCATAGCTACGGCTATCAATTGCTGCTGCCACATGAGAGTCTGCTTTTACCGAACCGTGACCGGGGAAGTGTTTGCCTGTGTTTGCCATTCCAGCTTTTTTCATGCCTTGCATAAACGCGCCAGCAAGTGGGGCAATATCTTCAATATTTTTAGAGAAGCCACGATCACCAATCACATCACTAATTGCATTGAGGTCTAAAACTGGTGCAAAACTAAAATCGATACCTACAGCAAGGACTTCGGTTGCCATTAACCAACCACACTGTTCAGCTAGTTCAAGCGCTTTTTGAGGTTGGGTGATATAGAGTTCACCAAAACGCCCCATGGCTGGTAATAAGGTAAAACCTGATCTGAGGCGTTGAACTCGACCACCTTCCTGATCGACGGCAATTAAAATATCTGGACGAATTTGACGCATATGGTCCGTTAAAGCACGGACTTGTTGTGGAGATTCAATATTTCGTGCAAATAAAATCATGCCACCGACTTGCGGAGCGCGTAATAGTTCAATATCTTCTAGAGTAAGTTCTGTGCCGGCGATATCCAGCATCAATGCGCCAATCATATTGGTTCCATTTGAATTTTGATTGAAAAACAATAAGCGAATTTTGCAATGTTTTGCTACATTTTGTCAGTACAGAATATGATAAAACTACACGGTATAAACAATTTAGTTGGTTAAGATTTTGAATCTGCTTAGTTCATATCGAAAACAGAGCGTGTAAGATAGGGATACCCAAGGAAGTATTAAAAATTTATGAAACTTCAAACTATAGCTTGTGCAGTAGCGATCGCGACTGGCGGTTTATTCTTCTCTCATACGATGAATGAAGCGAGAGCAGCAACCAATACTGCTGTGGTTTCTCAATCGATCCAGCCAACGCAAGAGCAGGCTTTGGTGGCCCGCCAACTGGCAACTTTAGTTGACCGCCAACATTATTTAAACATGCGTCTGGATGCAACGACATCAAATCGTATTCTCGGTATGTATTTAGATAGTCTGGATCCGGATCACTCACTATTTTTAGACGCTGAAGTTCAAAACTATAAAAAACTATACGGTTCAAATTTCGGTGCTTCATTAAAGGCGGGGAATTTAACAGGCCCATTTGCTATTCATCAGCAATATCGTGAACGCTTAAAACAATTTTATGAGTTCATGTTGACTGAGTTGAAGCAACAGCAAAATTTAAAACAGCCAAATAGTTATATTGAAGTTGATCGTGAAAAAGCACCGTATTTTAAAACGACGGCTGAGCAACAAAATCATTGGCGTAAAATGTTGGTTTCGCAGTTAATCAACTTAACCATTAGCCGTGAAGAAGAGCAGGCGAAACAAAAAGCACTAAAAGAAAATCCTTCACTTGCTGATGGTCAAGACTTAACTGGTCCAGAAGATTTAACGCCAGCACAGACTTTAACGAAACGTTATACACGTCAGCTTGAAAGAATTAGTCGTGTGAAAAGCGATGACGTGTTGGAAAAAACATTAAATGCGATGTTGGCGACCTATGATCCACATAGTAACTATTACCCGCCAATTGATGCGATAGAACTTAATCGCCAAACAACCTTGCAATTAGAAGGTATTGGTGTATCGATTCGTCCAGAGCGTGGCAATGAAGATTACACCAAGATTGAAACCATTGTAGAAGGTGGTCCAGCAAGTAAGTCTGGTCAAGTGAAATCCGGAGATCGAATTGTTGGTGTCGCCCAAGAAGGCGAGAAAATGATTGATGTGGTTGGCTGGTCAAGTTCTGAAATTGTCGGCCTCATTCGTGGTAAACGCGGAACGAAAGTAACTTTAAAACTTCTTGGTGCTGGTGCATCAATGAGTCAGGCGCGTAATGTGACGTTAGTGCGTGATGTGATTCAAGAAGAAGATGCTGGTGTTCGTTCACGTACAGTTGAAGTTAGCCGTGATGGTAAAAAGCATCTGTTAGGCGTAATTGAAATTCCATCATTCTATTTTGACTATCGTTCACGTCGTGCGGGCCAACAATACCGTTCAGTTTCTGAAGATACTGCAAATGCTTTTGAAGCATTAAAAGCGAAGAAAGTAGAAGGTATTATTATTGACTTGCGTAATGACCCAGGTGGTTCATTAGAAGAAGTTGCACGTATGCTTGGTCAGGTCATTAAGTCTGGTCCGGTTGTGCAAATTCGTGATGGCAATGGCAACGTAAGCGTTTTTGAAGATAACGATGGTGGTCAGCAACTTTACACAGGTCCACTTGCTGTATTAGTGAATTTGGCATCTGCATCTGCAAGTGAAATTTACTCTGCTGCAATTCAAGACTATGAGCGCGGTATTATTATTGGTAGTACAACAACTGGTAAAGGTACAGCTCAGGTACAACTTGATACTCTCGCACATGGTCAGGCGACTTTAACTCAGCGTAAGTTTTACCGTATTACGGGCGGCAGTACACAAAACAAAGGTGTTGTGCCAGACATTAAACTCGTCGATATCTATAACGAAGAGTTTGGTGAGCGCAAATCGAAGAATGCGTTGAAATGGGACACAATTCCTACTGCGCCATTTAAACGAGAAGGTTCTGTTCAACCTTATGTTGCGAAGTTATCTCAGTCTTCGGAGCAACGTGTTACTGTCGATCCTCAGTTTAAGTACTTAAATAAACGTACAGCGATTGCCAAGGCTACGAGTGACCAGAAGCAAGTTGTACTTGATATTGATAAGCGTCGTGCTGAGCTTCTTAGTTTAGAAAAGCAAACTTTAGATGCTGAAAATGAACGCCGTGCAGCAACGGGGCAAAAACCTTTTGCAAACTGGGAAAGCTACCAAGCTTCATTAGATGCTCTAGCTGAATCTCGTGCCAAAATGAAAGCTAATCAGCGTCCTGCGTTACCAGAAGAAGAAACGTTTGTGAATGAAGCCGCAAATGTACTTATGGACTATGCAAAATTGCAAAATCGCTAAGCCTTATTAAGTTTTTAAGTAAAAAAGCATGCTGTTATCAGTGTGCTTTTTTATTTTTTATGTCAGTAAACTGTCATGCATTTATCATCAAATTGTCAAAAAAATTGCTTAATCTTTAAGCATGAAAATAAATACATTGATGGATGGCGCTATGCAAAGCTCATACGCGACAGCACTATTAAAACAACAGCAACCTCCTGAAAGCTTCCAATTCTTTTTTAAACAAAAGCAGCAGCTATCTCATACGCATTCATTGCATGATTTGGTCCGCCCACGTTTAAAAATTGCGATTGTTACCGAGACATGGCCACCTGAGATTAATGGTGTGGCACTTTCATTATTGCAACTATGCCAAGGTTTACAAAAACAGGGGCATAAGATTTTACTGATTCGCCCTGAACAAAAGGCAAAATGCGATGACTTTACGCCAGAGCAAGAATGTCTGGTGATGTCGCAGGCTATTCCGAAGTATCCAACATTACAGTTTGGGTGGCCACAATATTTAAAAGTATCGAAAGCTTTTGAAAAATTTGTGCCAGATGTAGTTCACATTGTGACTGAAGGGCCTTTAGGTTTAACTGCCATGCAGGCTGCAAAGGCAAAAGCTATTCCGGTTTCTAGCGGCTTTCATTCACCCTTTCAAGATTTTAGCCGATTCTTCGATTTGGCTTTCTTAGTAAAACCGATTCAAAAATACCTTTGCTGGTTTCACAACAATACTCAAGTGACCTGTGTGCCAAGTAAAGATACACAAGAAGCATTACGTGGTTTTGGTATTACTTGCCCGCTGGTGGTGGTTGGGCGCGGCGTAGATACGACAAGATTTTCGCCAAAACATCGCTCTGAAAATTTGCGAAAGCAATGGGATGCCGATGAGAATACTCGCGTCATGCTCTATGTGGGACGTCTGTCTCCAGAAAAAGAAGTGCAAGTACTTATTGAAAGCTATGCCAACTTGCAAACTGTTCAGCCACATAAAACTAAACTGGTTATTGTGGGAGATGGTCCTGATTTTGCCCGCTTAAAGTCATTACCTGAAGCGAAGGGCATTATCTTTACTGGAAGTCTGAGAGGCCAGGATTTGGCAGTTGCGTATGCGAGTGCAGATGTATTTGTATTTGCAAGTCAGGTTGAAACGTTTGGTAACGTAGTTTTAGAGGCTATGGCAAGCGGTTTACCAGTTATCGCGTATGATTATGCATGTGCACATCAATATTTAACACATGATGTGAATGGCTGGTTAAGCCCTCTAGGACAAAAAAACCACTTTATACAACAAATTTATCAGCTTCCTTCAGTACAACAACTTAGAGAAATGGGCGTACAAGCCTGTCATAAAGTACAGCAAAGCGGCTGGCAACTGCCAGTTCAGCAATTGGAACAGGCATTTTATCAGGTGGTGAGGGCGTCCTCGGTGGACTTCACCTAAGTATCCTAAAATAGGAGAATAACCATGAAACTTAAGAATGCAAAAATAAAAATACTCGATTTAGACTTGAGAGGATGTTTATATCTTAATAATTTCTCTCACTCACAACGTGTTGCTCTTTTTTTCAAAATCATCAGTCGTGTTGGTGATGGCCCATTTTGGTATCTAATGCTGGCAATCGTGTGGGGGATGCACGGCATCACCTATAGCCTGCAAATCATTTACTTGTTATTAGGTGGTTCTGTTGGCACAGCAATCTATAAATTCTTAAAGCATAAAACAACACGACCTCGTCCTTATCAGGTGCATCAAGTGATTGTGCTTGGAGAAAGACCTCTTGATCATTTTAGTTTTCCGTCTGGACATACACTTCATGCAGTAATGGTCACGATTGTCTTGGGTTATATCCAGCCAGCTCTGCTCGCGGCAATGTTACCTTTTATGGTGCTTGTTGCATTGTCTCGTATGGTGCTTGGCCTTCACTACCCAAGTGATGTGATTGTAGGGGCACTCATTGGTGCGGCAGTAGCAAGCATAATTATTTTTGTAGCTCCACTTTTGAACATTGTTTTATAGGCATTGATAATTTTTATCAGCTTAAACTATCGATTACGTTTGTGGATTTGCTAAAGTACACACTTCGTGATTTAGCAGATTAAACAGATAGGAGCCGCTATGGGCTTACGTTGGACAGATACGCTTGATATAGCCATTGAATTGTCAGAAGCACATCCAGAAGTTGATCCGCAATGGATTCGTTTTACCGATTTACACGCATGGGTATGTGCTTTACCAGAGTTTAGTGATGACCCAAATAAGTCAACAGAAGGATTGCTAGAAGGCATCCAAATGGCTTGGATAGACGAAGTTCGCTAAAAACAGTAGAAAAAATCGCAACTTTTACACATTCAAAGCTGATTATTGCCTATGACATCGGTATAATGCGGCAAATTTTTTAAAGTTTAAATCTTAAAATAAAGGAGCCACTCATGGCTATTGAACGTACTTTGTCTATCGTAAAACCTGATGCAGTGTCTAAAAACCACATCGGTGATATTTTTGCTCGTTTTGAAAAAGCGGGTTTAAAAATTGTTGCGACTAAAATGAAACACCTTTCTCAAGCAGATGCTGAAGGTTTCTATGCTGAGCATAAAGAACGTGGTTTCTTTGGTGACTTAGTTGCATTCATGACTTCTGGTCCAGTTGTAGTATCTGTTCTTGAAGGCGAAAATGCAGTTCTTGCACACCGTGAAATTTTAGGTGCTACAAACCCTAAAGAAGCAGCTCCTGGTACGATCCGTGCTGACTTTGCTGTAAGCATCGACGAAAATGCTGCTCACGGTTCTGACTCAGTTGCTTCTGCAGAGCGTGAAATTGCTTACTTCTTTGCTGACAACGAGATCTGCCCACGCACTCGTTAATCGAAAGCATTCAAACCAGATAAGTGGTATACTACTTATCTGGTTTTTTTATTCTCTCAAGAGAATATTGTTTGATTCTTGAACAATATCTTCAGTTTTTTGACATGGTTTAGGTAAATACACATGAGTTCTGCAGAGGTCGTTTCATCTGAAAATCTTGATGGACAGCAGCAATCTTCGTCCACGCTGGTAATGCCTGCTGCCGAAAATAAAGTGAATTTACTCGGCATGTCTCGTCCTGAATTAGAAAAATTCTTTGAAGATATTGGCGAAAAAAAGTTTCGTGCCGGACAAGTCATGAAATGGATACATCAATACTTCATTACTGATTTTGCTGAAATGACCAATATTTCAGGCAAATTACGTGCGAAGCTTGAACAGATTTGTGAAGTTAAGGCTCCTGAGGTTGTTCACCGCCACTATTCAAAAGACGGTACACGTAAGTGGGTTTTTCGTGTTGGCGATGGTGCAGGTTCTTTGGTTGAAACTGTATTAATTCCTGCTGAAGATAAAACAGGCTTGCGCAAAACTTTGTGTATTTCGTCACAAGTAGGTTGTGCATTGGACTGCTCATTTTGTTCAACAGGCAAACAAGGTTTCCAACGTGATTTAACGCCAGATGAAATCATTGGACAGCTCTGGATGGCAAACTATTCTTATATGGAAGAAGTGCCTGTTGCAGAACGCGAGCGTTCAGTGACCAATGTCGTGATGATGGGTATGGGTGAGCCGTTGCTCAACTATGATGCCGTATTAAGCTCAATGCGGATTATGCTTGATGACTTTGCTTATGGCATGTCTAAGCGCCGTGTGACTTTATCAACATCAGGTGTTGTACCGAAAATTGACCAACTTGCAAAAGACATCGATGTCGCTTTAGCAATTTCTTTACATGCGCCAAATGATGAACTACGTAACGAATTAGTGCCAATTAATAAAAAATATCCATTGGCTCAGTTGATTGCAGCATGTCAGCGTTATATTGCCAAAGATGGTAATGAAAGTACGCGTAAACATGTGACTATTGAATATGTGATGTTAGAGGGTGTAAATGATCATCCTGACCATGCACAGCAAATGATTAAATTATTAAAAAACTTACCAAGTAAAATTAACTTGATCCCCTTTAACCCGTTCCCGCATGCGCCATATGGCCGCTCAAGCCGAAATCGTATTATCTCGTTCCAAAAAACTTTGTCTGATGCTGGATTTGTGTGTACGATTCGTCAAACACGTGGTGATGATATTGATGCTGCATGTGGACAGTTAGTGGGTCAGGTAGCTGATAGAACCCGCCGTGCTGAACAGTGGCAGAAAAAAGTTACACAGCGTCAAGAGATTTTGCGTACACAAGGATAAATTGAGGGCAGGCTTTGAGCACTCCAAAGTTAAAAACGGTATTATGTATGGGGGTTGCATTTGCAATGCTGGCAAGTGGTTGCCAGACAACGCAGGTGCAAAAAAAAGACCCAGCAAAAGCGGTAAAGGTGCGTACACAACTTGCTGCTGAACATATCCGTTCAGGTGATTTGGATTCAGCTAAACGTGCCCTAGATCAAGCTTTAAGTGTAGATAGTCGTGATGCAACAGCAAATATGATGATGGGCATTTTACTACAGCAAGAGGGTAGTAAGCCGAACTTAGAAAAAGCAGAACATTATTTTAAACGAGCAATTTCATCTGAACCAGATAATGCTCAAGCACATAATAACTATGGTACTTATTTATACCAAATGGAACGTTATAAGGATGCGATTGAGCAATTTCGCATTGCTGGCGCAACATTAGGCTATGACCAGCGCTATCAGGCGTTAGAAAATCTGGGGCGTATTTATTTAAAGTTGGGTGATGTTGCGAATGCTGAAAAAACATTCAAACAAGCACTCCTTGCTAACCGCGACTCTTATATTTCAATGTTAGAGTTAGCGGAAATTTTTTATTTGCAGCAGCAGATTCCGGCTGCTACACAAATGTATGAACAATATGTTCGTACAGTGGGGCAGAAAAATCAGGGTGCAAGAGCACTTTGGATTGGTGCAAGAGTGGCTCGAGCCAATGCGGATAAAATGGGAATGCAAGCGTTAGTAAACCAGTTACGTGCCTTGTTCCCGGAAAGTCCAGAATATCAACGTTATTTGCAATTACAGTATAGTACTGAGGCCGTATGGAAATAAATCCTAATTCACAGCAGCCAACTGGCTCAAGCTTACCGACTTCTGCTTTAGGAAATATTCAACGTCCTGGTGAGTATTTACGTCAAATTCGAGTTTCTCAGAATAAAGAGTTAGAGCAAGTTTCTTCAGATTTAAACATGCCAGTTAAGACTCTAACTGCTTTAGAGCAAGATGATTATAAGTCATTGCCAGAAGCGACTTTTATTAAGGGTTATTACCGTTCATATGCAAAATATCTAAATACAGATGCGACTGCAATTATTCAGCGCTTTGATGAGATTTATGCAAATGATACCGGGCTTTTACCGAACCATGCTTTAAATAACTCACCGATTAAAATCATGGGTAAATTGCCTGGTTCTAATAGTGATCGTAATAAGAAATGGTTGAAGCGTGCACTTCTTGCAATCGTGGTTATTGCTGTTGTGTCATTGATTGTCATGGGTATTCAAAAATGGACTTCAAAGAAAGAAGATGTAGATTTACCTAAAGTAAATCAATCTAATGTTGAAGTTTTGCCTATGAAAGGAAATGCTACCTCAACAGAGGGCGATCAATTGGTGTTAAACTTTAACCGACCAACTTCTGTTCATATTGTTGATGCAACAGGTAAAGTTTTGGCGACAGGTCGTCAGTCATCAACTTTAAACTTAAATGGTGAGTCTCCATTTCAGATTCGTCTTGATGATGCAACTGCTGTGTCATTAAGTTTAAACCAAGAACAGATTTCATTGTCTCCATATACGGTAAACGGTAAAGCTGAATTCCGTTTATCCCGCTAATACCATGAGTTGAGCGATACAATGATAGAGAACCCAATTAAACGTCGACCAACACGTAAAATTCGTGTTGGGTCGGTGTATGTCGGTGGCGATGCACCTATTAGTGTGCAAAGTATGACAAACACTGAAACTTGCGATGTTGATGCAACTGTGGCTCAAATTGAGCGTTGCGTTGATGCAGGTGCAGATATTATGCGTGTTTCGGTCCCATCTATGGAGGCTGCTGAGGCTTTTGGCGCAATTCGTAAGCGCGTTTCAGTACCTTTAGTTGCCGATATCCATTTTGACCATAGAATTGCCTTAGCAGTTGCAGATTATGGTGCAGACTGTTTACGTATCAATCCGGGTAATATCGGGTCAGATCAGAAAGTTCGTGAAGTCGTTGCTGCTGCACGCCATCATGGTATTTCTATGCGTATTGGCGTTAATGGTGGTTCTCTAGAAAAAGATTTACAAAAGAAATATGGCGAACCTACAGGTGAAGCACTGCTTGAGTCTGCGTTACGCCATATTGATATTTTAGATCGACTCAATTTTCATGAATTTAAAGTCAGCGTAAAAGCATCAAATGTGTTTTTAACGATGGATGCTTATCGTTTACTCTCAAAACAAATTGATAATCCATTACATTTAGGCGTAACCGAAGCGGGTATTTACCGTACAGGTACTGTGAAGTCTGCGATTGCCCTTGGCGGTTTGTTGATGGAAGGTATCGGCGATACGATGCGTATTTCGCTTGCTGCTGAACCAGAAGATGAAATCAAGATTGGTTTTGATATCTTAAAATCACTAGGGCTTCGCTCTAACGGGATTAACTTTATTGCTTGCCCGAGTTGTTCTCGCCAAGAATTTAATGTTATTCAAGTGATGCAAGCTTTGGAAGAGCGTTTAGAAGATATTCGTACTCCAATGGATGTGTCAGTGATTGGTTGTAAGGTAAATGGCCCGGGTGAAGCAAAAGAAGCTGATATCGGGGTTGTGGGGGCCGCACCTCGCTCATTGGTTTATCGGAATGGTGAGAAAAGCCATTTAATCGATACCGATCAATTGGTTGATGAAATCGAAACAATGGTTCGTCAACGTGTCCAAGAGCTTGAAGAAGCTAAATCTAAAGAAATTATTCGTAGTTCATCATGAGTTCAATTGTCGCAATCAAAGGTTTTAATGATGTCTTGCCAACGCAAACAGTAGCGTGGAGACGTCTTGAGCAACATTTAGCATCTTTAATGGATGCTTATGGGTATCAACAAATTCGTTTACCGATCGTTGAGCAAACGGGCTTGTTTAAACGTGCTATTGGTGATGCTACCGATATTGTCGAAAAAGAAATGTATACCTTTTTTGACAAAGGCAACCCACCAGAGTCATTAACCTTACGTCCGGAAGGTACAGCAGGTTGTGTTCGCGCCTTGGTTGAACATAACTTGTTACGCGGTGCTACACCGCGTGTGTGGTATATGGGACCTATGTTCCGTTATGAAAAACCACAAAAAGGGCGTTACCGTCAGTTCCATCAGTTTGGTGTGGAAACTTTCGGCGTTGCGACTCCTGACATTGATGCTGAATTGATTATGTTGACAGCTCGCTTATGGAAACGTATGGGCGTTGATCACATGGTTCAACTTGAGTTGAATACTTTGGGTGAAACTGATGAGCGGACAGAATACCGTAATGCATTAGTTGCTTTTTTAAATGAGCATAAAGAAGCTTTGGATGAAGATTCTCAGCGTCGCTTAACAACAAATCCATTACGTATTTTAGATTCTAAAATTGAGTCTACCCAGAAAATTTTGGAAAATGCGCCGAAATTGCATGATTTCTTAAAAGAAGATAGTTTAAGTCACTTCCAACAATTGCAAGACTATTTGACTGCTGCTGGTATCCAGTTTGTAATTAACCAGAAGTTAGTACGTGGTCTGGATTATTACAACAAGACTGTTTTTGAATGGACAACAACAGCACTTGGTTCACAAGGTACAGTCTGTGCTGGTGGACGTTACGACGGTTTAGTTGGCCAGTTAAAAGGTAAGCCAGATCAATCTATACCAGCTGTTGGTTTTGCAATGGGTATGGAGCGTTTATTGCTTCTGCTTGAGCAGGTTGAACAGGCCGAAGTCATTCGTGATTGTGAAGTTTTCTTGGTTGCAGAACCTGCTTATCAAACGAATGCTTTGATTTTAGCGGAACAATTACGTGACCAGTTAGAAGCTGCAAATAGCAGTATTCGAATCAAAACAGGTTCGCAAGGCAGCATGAAAAGCCAGATGAAAAAAGCTGATCAGGCTGGAGCAATCTTTGCTTTGATTTTAGGGGAACGAGAGTGGGATGCACAGCAGCTTGCACTAAAAGAGCTAGCAACAGCTGAACAGTCACAAGTCGCAATTGCTGACCTTGTACCATTTTTAATCCAAAAATTTACAAAATAAACTGAAACATCTGGAAAAGGACAATCACATGAGCGTAAGTGATGAAGAACAATTCGACAGCTTAAAGTCGTTCGCCAAAAAATATGGTTCTGCCATGATTAGCGGAATTCTCATTGCGTTGATTGCCTTTTTCGGGTGGACATATTGGCAAAAAAAGAATCTGGCAACTAGTCAGGTAGAAACTGCAAAAGTACAGCAGTTAATGGATGAGGCAAATGCGAGTGCCGATAATCCAAATGCCTTAAGCTCGGTAACTGCATCGGCAGATAAAATTGTAAAAGATGATATCGATTCTGTTCAGGCAATACAGACTCAGTTTGTACTGGCAAAATTAGCCTATGAGAAACAGGATTATGCTGCTGCTGAAAAAGCATTAAAGAAAGTTGAAAATTCAAAAGTAAAAGATGAAGGTTTGATTCAGGTTGTAAAATTGCGTTTAGCAGATGCACAATTGGCGCAAAACAAATATGATGAAGCACTAAAAACCTTGTCTGGTAACGTTGATCCTGCATTTAAAGCAACGGTAGAAGAGTTACGTGGTGATATCTTTGTTGCTAAGAAAGATGTTGATTCTGCTAAAAAAGCGTATCAGGCAGCTTGGGATTCGTTACTGGAACGTAAACAAGAGCGACAAATTTTACAAATTAAACTCGAAAGTGTTGGCGTTTTAGTTGAAGATCCACAGATTGAGCGCCCAATTTTGGAAACACAGGTGGAAGAGTCTTAATGAATCAGAAATTCAAACTGCCTTTGGCAATTGCAATCGCATCGGCTGTACTGGTGGGATGTTCTAGCAACAAAGTAAAAGAAGCAAAACCAAATCCACTACCGAAATTGACCGAGTCGAAAAAGACCTTAACGCCAGTGTTTTCGCGTAGTGTTTCTTCTACTGATAAGGCTGATCCATTACGCTTGCAACTTGATGCAAGCGACGGTGTTGTTTTCACTCTTGATCCAAAAGGCGAAGTAGCTGCATATCGTGGTAAGCAACGCGTTTGGGAGAAAAAAGTCAGTAAATTAGGCTTGAGCTCTGGTGTTGAAGCTGCCGAAGGAATTGTTGTTGTTGGTAATAGTAAAGGGCAACTCTTTGCACTAGATCAGGCAACAGGTGAGCAGAAGTGGACTGCACAGTTATCGGGTGCGTTGTTAAGCCCTTCATTGGTTCAATCTGGACGCGTTATTACCATTGCGAATGATGGTACTGTGTTTGCACATGATGCTGCTTCGGGCCAGCAAGTTTGGGCTTATAAATTACCCAATGTTCAATTTAGTTTGCGTGGTCAGGCATCACCAGTGAGCCTTGATCCTCGTACGGTATTAATTGCATCTGCGAATGCATATGTCTATGCAATTGATACCATTAGTGGTATTCCACGTTTCCAACGTCGTGTTGCAGTTAGCGAAGGGCGTTCTGATATTCAACGTTTAATTGATATTGATGGCGATCCTGTTGTAGCTGGACAGTTTATGGTAACGACCAGTTTCCAAGGTCAAGTGACTGTAACCGATCTTGCTTCTCAACGTGTAGTTTGGAGTGAAGATTCGAGCAGTACTAAACGTCCAGAAGTTTATGACAACAAAGTATTTGTCTCTTCTGCAGATGGTAAGTTAACAGCTTACGATTTAGCATCTGGCGAAAAAATCTGGGAAAATGATAGTTTGTTAAACCGTCATTTAAGTAATCCGGTTGTGCTAGGACAAGATCTTGTTGTAGGTGATTTAGATGGTGTATTACATCTTGTTGAACCAGCAACAGGTAAATTAATTGGTCGTTCAAAAACAAGTGGTGAAGTTAATACATTACGTGTTATCGAGAATCAACTTTATGTTTCGACCAGAAAAGGCGATTTAAGTATTTGGCAGAATCGTTAATTTTGTTCGCTTGTGCTAAAATAAGCGCTTAACAAATTACGCTGTTAAAAATATCGGGGTGTTTGAATTAAATCAGTTCAAAGCCCCGTCTTTTATTATGGTCATCTCTGACCTTAAAATATATCTCCTGTACTGTTTTTAATGCTCATGCCATGAGATATGGCTGGTCTTGAATTAAGGTTATTGTATGAAACCCGTTATTGCGCTCATTGGTCGTCCGAATGTCGGAAAATCAACGTTATTTAACCAGATTACCAAGAGTCGTGATGCACTTGTAGCCGACTTCGCGGGCCTGACTCGTGACCGTAAATATGGTGATGCGACTTATCAGAATAAGTCTTTCATTGTTGTTGATACTGGCGGTATTGGTGAAAATGAAGGCGGTATTGATAACTACATGGCTGAGCAGTCAAAAACAGCAATCCATGAAGCAGATATCATTATTTTTGTGGTTGATGCGCGTGCTGGCTTGTTGGCTTCCGATGAGCAAATTGCACGGGAATTGCGTACGCTAGGTAAAAAAGTTTACTTGGTTGCCAATAAAGTTGATGGTGTTCATGCAGAAGCTGCGTTGGTTGAGTTCTATAAACTTGGTATGGGTGAACCATTACAAGTTGCTGCCAGCCATGGACGTGGTGTACAGCAAATGCTTGAGGATGTCTTGGTAGACGTACCTGAAGATGAAAATCCAGAAGAGCATGACAAAGCAACAGGTTTACGTTTAGCCATTATTGGTCGTCCAAATGTTGGTAAATCTACCTTAGTCAATCGCTTGCTTGGCGAAGATCGTGTAGTAGCATTTGACCAACCTGGTACAACTCGCGATTCGATTTATATCCCATTTGAACGTGATGGTCGTCAATATACCCTTATTGATACAGCGGGTGTGCGTCGTAAAGGTAAAGTTGAAGAAATGATTGAGAAATTCTCAATCGTGAAAACACTACAAGCAATTAAAGATGCACATGTGATTGTAGTGGTTCTTGATGCCCGTGAAGGCGTAGTTGAGCAAGATTTACATTTGATTGGTTACGCACTTGAAGCTGGTCGTGCCATGGTGATCGCCATTAACAAATGGGACAACATGACTGAATACGATCGTAAACAGTGTAAGTTGGATGTTGATCGCCGTTTTGATTTTATTCCTTGGGCAAAAGTGCATTTAATCTCGGCATTGCATGGCACTGGCGTAGGGGAAATGTACCCAACCATCCATCGTGCTTATGATTCATCGCATTTAAAAGTTTCACCTGCGAAATTAACTCAAATTTTGAATGATGCTACAGATGCACATCAACCACCAATGGTGGGTGGTAAGCGTATTAAAATGCGTTATGCACATATGGGTGGACAAAATCCACCAACGATCGTAATTCACGGTAATAAGGTCGATAAAACTCCTGCGGATTATCGTCGTTACCTTGAGAATGTGTTCCGCAAAGTTTACAAACTGGAAGGAACGCCAGTGCGTGTCGATTTTAAAACGTCGGAAAATCCATTTGAAGGACGTAAGTCACAAGTGGATGAACGCGTTGCGGCACGTAAACGTCGTTATGTACAGAAATTCAAAAAAGCTGAGAAAAAGTTTAAACGTTAAGCTTTTGAAAGTTTAAAAACCCAAAGTCTTCTTTGGGTTTTTTATTGCAAATAAATGAACATGTCGCAAGAGTTATGAAAAAGTGTGAATAATAAACGTAATTTTTTGTAAATTTTATAACGAATGCTATAATCAGCATCTTTATAAAATAATTTATATTTCGAAAGAATAATGCGGCTTAGGGTTCACTTTTAGCATGGTAACATTACATCTTGCTCAGCTTTCATTTACACATGCTCAGCCCTCATATACAGCTCTTGACTGTATTCCAGCTATGCAACGTAGACGATTATCCCCATTAGCTAAACTTGCTTTGAACAGTGCGCTTGGCGCATTAGATGGTAGTAAAGCCGATTATATTGTTTGGGTGTCACGATATGGTGACGAGTCTAAGACATTGAATATATTGCAAGATGTTTTAAGTGAGCAAACCCCATCACCCACACAGTTTTCAACGTCTGTTCATAATGCAATTTCTGGGCTTTATTCTATTTTATGTCAGGATGATACTCCCTCTACCAGCTTGAGCTGTTCATGGACTGAAAGTTTGATTGAGGCTTATGCTCTTTTAAAGTCAATGAAAGATATCCAGCGGGTATTAGTCGTTGCTTATGATGAACCTTTACCCAATATTTATACCGAGGCAGTCGATTTCCCAGCTTATGCAATCGCTGCTGTCGTTACTTTAGAACAACCTAATTTACAAATTACTGCGTGGACGCATACAGATGAAGCAGATGGTCCTACTTTTGCTCATTTTTGGCAGGATGCTGACCAGTTAATATCTGCATTTGGGTGGAACAAATGCTAAGTCTTAAAAATCTGAAGCAAAAAAGTAATTATTGCTGGCGTGTAGCTGCAACTGGTTTTAGTTTTGCCAGTTTTGGGCTGGGTGGTATGGCAATTGCCACAGTCATCGCACCCGTGCTGAATGCTACAACCTCTGATTCTGAAAAGCGTCAGCAGCGGGCACAAGATGTTATTAAGTATAGCTTTAAAGGCTTTACCGAAATGATGGTCAAACTTGGCATTATGACTTATTCGGTAGACGGTTTGGAAAAGCTACAGAATAGTCGCCAAGAGCTTGTAATCGCCAATCATCCGAGTTTGATTGATGTTGTAGTACTAATTGGTATGATGCAGCAGGCTAATTGTGTCGTGAAGCAATCTCTTTGGTCTAACCCCTTTACCAAAGGACCCGTGCAAAGCGCAGGTTATATTTTAAATGCAGGTTCTCAGCAATTTGTTGAAGACTGTGTAAGGCGCTTGAACGAAAAGAATGCGGCTTCTCTCTTAATTTTTCCGGAAGGAACGCGCACTGAAAAGGGAATGACCCTAAATGAGTTTCAGCGAGGCGCAGCCAATATTGCCATTCGTGCAAATGTACCAATTCGCCCAGTAATTATTATCTGTACACCTTCTACATTAACTAAGAATGAAAAATGGTATCACGTACCATCCCAACCATTTCATATCGAGGTTAAGGTTTTGGATGCTGTGCACGTATCAGATCTGTTAGATGATTTAACAGTAGGACCTAAACAAGTTCGTCAGTTAAGTCGTAGTTTTTATAAAATTTTTGATGAAGAGTTATCTTGAAATGAGCAATCTTGCTGATGAACTAAAGCAAATGATTATTGATGTTTTAGCACTGGAAGATATCACTATTGCCGATATTGATACAGAAGCTCCATTATTTGGAGAGGGTTTAGGATTAGACTCGATTGATGCACTTGAGTTAGGACTGGCTTTGAAGAAGCGTTACAACATTCATTTAAATGCAGAATCGGATGAAACCAAACAGCATTTTAAATCAATTCAAAGTTTGGTTGCTTTAGTTGAAGCGCAGCAGCAGGCATAGGGAGCGTGATGATGTTATCTCAAGAACAAGTGTTAGCAAAACTCCGCGAATGGATGGAAGATTTATTTGAAATTGAACCGGAATCTGTACAACTCGATTCAAACTTATATTCAGACTTGGATGTAGATAGTATTGATGCGATAGATTTGGTTGTAAAAATTAAAGAGTTAACAGGTAAGCAAGTAAAGCCTGAAGATTTTAAAAATGTGAGAACCGTACTTGATGTGGTGACGGTAATCCAGAACATGACTGCTGAATGAAGACCTTTATTAAAGGGATAATTACAGCACTTTTTGTGCTGTATCCCTTTATTGTGGGGTGGAGTTTGACACATGGTCAATTTATTTGGGTGAGTTTATTACTTATTGGATTGGGCGTAGTCAGACTTTTTAGCAAAGGTAACTCACTATTATGGCCTTTAACTGGCTTTGCTATTGTTTGTGGCGGGCTCAGTTTGCTGTCACATAATCATGCTTGGTTAAAATTATATCCAGTGGGCATGAGTTTAGGCTCATTAATTATTTTTGCACTAACACTTATCAAACCACCGTCTATGATCGAGCGCTTTGCTCGACTTGTTGAGCCTGATTTACCTCCTTCTGGAGTGCAGTGGACTAGACAGGTAACCAAAGTGTGGTGTCTTTTCTTTTTATGCAATGCATTGATTGCATTGACCACCGTACTGTTTGCCTCGACTCAAGTCTGGGTCATTTATAATGGCTTTATCTCTTATATGCTCATGGGTATTTTGTTCCTGGGTGAGTTTATTTTACGTAAACGTCATCTGCGTTTACACTCTTCAAATCATTAATTAGAAACTATGCACTGTCATTTTCAGAAATTCATCGACTCAGCTCAGCCACTTTGTATAGATAGTGCTTTGCACTCGACCCGTTTTAATCAATTTTGGCGGGATGTGGCCTTACAAGCTGCTGCAATTGCCCAAATGGAAAATTTAACTTGGGTATTATGGGAAGCAGATAGCTATGAGTTTCTGGTTCTATTCTTTGCTGCGCTGTTAGCGAAAAAGCAGATACTTCTACCACCAAATCGAGTGCGTGAACTAGAACAGCAATTTGCAGCACAGCAGATTTATTTTTTAAAGCGTCAAAATGCTGAATCAATTGCTCCCTTATCTTTAACGTTGGATGATGACTTTTTAGAGCAGGCGCAACTCTATTTTTATACATCAGGTTCAACGGGTGAACCTAAAAAAATTCCAAGAACATTAAAACAGTTACTTAATGAAGTTCAAGGATTGAGTCAGAGCTTTACTTTTGATGAACATGCAATTGCGATTGCAACGGTCAGCCATCAGCATATTTATGGATTACTGTTTAAATTATTACTGCCACTTGCTACAGGTCGAAGTTTTTATGCCCCTCAAATGGCATTTCCAGAAGATGTAGTGCAAGCACAAACACAATTAGAAACGTTGGGTTTAAGTAATTATTTGATCTCAAGTCCTGCATTATTAAAACGCTGGACAACCGATGTCGTTTTACAGCAATGCCAAATGGTATTTAGTTCGGGTGGCAAACTCGATAGTGGTATTCGCCCTTTATTAAATCGACCAATTATTGAAGTTTTGGGAAGTTCTGAAACAGGTGGTATTGCCCATCGTACTCAAGATGAGGATGTATGGACTGCGTTTAGCAATGTAGCTATTCGTATTGAAGACCAACAATTGATGGTCAAAAGTAATCATGCTTATGAAGATGATTGGATCATAACAGGTGACCGTGCGACATGGTCCGATGCAACGTGTCAGAGCTTTCAACTTTTGGGGCGTATTGACCGAATTATTAAACTCGAAGAAAAACGTTTGAGCCTAGATGCGATTGAACAAAGTATGTATGGTTTAGGCATCGTACAACAATGTCATGTGCTTGTGTTCGAACATGAACAGCGTCAAATGTTGGGATGCATTGTGGTTTTGACTGAGCATGGTCGAGAACAGTTACAGCAGTTGGGTAAATCAGCTTTCGTTAATCATTTAAAACAGCAATTGAAAGATCATCTGGAAACTATAGCGATTCCACGTCAGTGGCGTTTTTTAACTCAGTTACCACAAAACACACAGTCCAAACTCAATAAAAACTATTTGAAAACGCTATTTAAACCTATGTTGCAACCTGTTGTACTGTCTCAGTCTCAAAGTGCAGATGACCATATTTGGGAATTGGAATTTCCACCTGAGTTAGCTTGCTTTAAAGGTCATTTTCCAGAGCAACCGATTTATCCGGGTGTTGGGCAGATTGGTTTCTTGCAATATTTTGCTAAATTAATTTGGTCGGATTTACAGTGGTGTCAGGGGTATGAGCAGTTAAAATTTCAAAATCTGATCTGTCCTTATGCTGTTGTACAACTCAAGCTTTCCCGAAAAAACCACAAGGTGAATTTTGAGCTGCGTGACTCAGAACATATTCTGGCTTCAGGACGTCTATTATTTGCTTTACAAGCGGAAGTTGAGGGTTAAACATGCAGACCAATTATTGCTTTGTTATTCCAGTCTATAACCATCCTCATTATTTGGCAGATTTGATTACTTATCTGGACCGTTTCCATCTACCGATTGTGTTGGTAAATGATGGAAGTGATGATGATTGTAGTCAAATTTTACGAGCATTGGCAGAGCAATATTCTCAAATTCATCTTGTTGAACATGAGGTGAATAAGGGGAAGGGGCAAGCCGTAATGACGGGCTTACGTACTGCTCATCAGCTTGGTTTTAGCCATGCGCTACAACTAGATGCTGATGGACAACATTCTTGGGATGATATTCCCAAGTTTATTGAGCAGTCTCGGCAACATCCGGATGCGATGGTGATTGGTCAACCATACTTCGATGCTTCTATTCCCAAAAAACGCCTATATGGCCGTTACATCACTCATTTTTGGGTATGGCTAAATAGTTTATCTTTCGAAATCAAAGATAGTATGTGTGGATTTCGAGTATATCCGCTCGAGAGCACTATAAACGTTTTAAATAAGGCAAAATTTCAGCCACGTATGGGTTTTGATAGTGAAATTTTGGTTCGTTTAAAATGGGAAAATACTCCTTTCATTAATGTGCCAACGCCTGTCATTTATCCTGAGAAAGGAATCTCCCATTTCGATGTTTGGCAAGATAATTTAGGGCTGAGCAAAGCTCATGCAACGTTGTTTATGGGCATGCTCATTCGTTTGCCAAAATTACTCAAACAGAAGTTGAAGAAAGACTAATCATGACGCAATCAGCTTCGCCCAAATGGAATGACGTTAAAGAACGGGGAGGAATGTTACCTCTCATGTTAATGTTATGGTTCTACCGTTTTGGTGGGCGTTGGTTATGCAAGCTTGTGCTGTATTTTGTCATTATGTGGTATTGGCTATTTGCAGCTACAGCACGACATGCTTCATTACTTTACTTACAAAAACTGCATCAGTTTGCTGGCAAACAATCTCCTTTTACGCATGTACCAAATTGGGCAAACAGCTATGCTCATTTTATGCAGTTTGGTGAATGTATTCTGGATAAAGTTGAAGGGTGGTTAGGTCATATCTCCGAGCAAAATCTGGAGGTTTTTGGGCATGAGAATTTTTCTCAGCATTATCAAAAGGGTGCCTTAATTGTTGTCTCTCACTTTGGCAATATTGAATTGCTTCGTGCAATTAAGTCAGAGCATCCGCAGAAAATTAATGTATTGGTCTATCAGAAACATGCCACAAGATTTAATGAATTTTTAAAAAAAATAAATGATAAGGCGGATGTCTGTCTTTTATCAGTTGATGAGCTAGGTATTGAGACCGCAATGTTGCTGCAAGATAAAATGCAACAAGGCGAGTGGGTCATTGTCGCGGCAGATCGTGTGCCAGTACAGTCAGATCGTGTACAGCATGTTGAGTTTTTGGGAGAGCTGGCAGCTTTCCCGCAGGGCGCATGGATTCTGGCAAGTTTACTAAAAGTGCCCGTCATTGCCGTATTTTGCTACCGCATGCAACAGCAGTTTCAAGTGCATATTCATTCAATTGCCGAGCAGGTGAATTTACCTCGAGCTAAGCGTATTGAAGGCATGCAAACTTTAACTGAAACTTATGTTGCCGTATTAGAACAGCATTGCATGCGTGCCCCTTATCAATGGTTTAATTTTTATAATTTTTGGACGAAATAACATGCGTGTGTTAACCGTAGGTGAACAGTCACTTTGTATTGAAGATGTCGTTTCTGTAGCCAGAGGCGAGTGTCAGGTTGCATTACCTGAATCTTCTTCGTGGCGTGAACTGATTCAAAAAGGGGCTGATTTTCTTGATCAGTTACTTGAAGAAGAAGGCGTCATTTATGGTGTAACTACAGGTTATGGTGATTCTTGTCTCGTAGAAGTTCCATTGCATCAGGTTAATGAACTACCACTACATCTTTCACGGTTTCATGGCTGTGGTTTAGGTGAAAATCTAGATGTAATCACTGCACGTGCAGTTGTCGTTACACGACTATGTTCGTTGGCTCGTGGTTATTCAGGTGTGTCGATAGCATTACTTGAACGCTTGGTTTGGTTGCTCAATGAAAATGTAATTCCGGTCATTCCATCTGAAGGTTCAGTAGGGGCAAGTGGTGATTTAACGCCGTTATCTTATATTGCAGGAACTTTAGTCGGCGAGCGTGATGTCTATGTTGATGGACAAACTGTTCCAGTTGCTCAAGTCTATGCTGAAAAGAATATGCAGCCTTTAACGCTCAGACCTAAAGAAGGTTTGGCGCTCATGAACGGCACTGCGGTGATGACGGCAATTGCTTGTTTAAATTATAAAAAATCAGAGCAGATTGCACTTGCAAGTACTTTAATTACCGCTCTAAATGTATTGGCGCTAGAGGGTAATCCTAGTCATTTCGATGAAGTACTGTTTGCACAAAAGCCACATCTGGGACAGCAACAGGTTGCTAAGCAATTACGTGACTGGCTGGGTAGTGAAGTACAAACTGCACATCAAAGTCCTCGTTTACAAGATCGTTATTCGCTTCGTTGTGCGCCACATATTATTGGTGTATTTGAAGATTCAAAAGTCTGGTTGCGCCAGTTTATTGAAAATGAGCTGAACTCTAGCAATGATAATCCATTGATTGATCCAGTGGGTATGCGTGTATTGCACGGTGGTCATTTTTACGGTGGACATATTGCACAAGCAATGGATAGCTTAAAAATTATGATTGCTAACATTGCCGACTTGTTGGATAGACAGATTGCTCAATTGGTTGACCATAAAATGAATCATGGTTTGCCACGCAATTTAACAGGAGCTACCACTGAGCGTTTACCCCTCAATCATGGTTTTAAAGCAGTACAAATTGGCGTGTCGGCGTGGACGGCCGAAGCCCTAAAAAACACCTTGGCTGCTTCGATTTTTTCACGCTCAACTGAGTGTCATAATCAAGACAAAGTCAGTATGGGAACTATTGCTGCGCGTGATGCTAGCCGTGTGATTACCTTGACCCAGCAAGTGGTTGCAGCTTTATGCTGTGCTAGCGTTCAGGCGATTCATTTAAAAGGTCTTACAGCACAGCTAAGCCCAACATTGCAGGCATTTATGCAATGGACCTTACAAAGCTTTGCATTTGTCGAAGAAGACCGACCATTGCAAACCGAATTACAACAGATTGTTGATCGTTTAGACCAACTAGAATTGTTTAATCAACCAGAATTTATGGGATAAGGTGAGCCAATGCATGCAGATGTAATCATTGAAATTCCATTTCATGATGTCGATACCATGAATGTGGTTTGGCATGGTCATTATTTAAAATATTTTGAAATTGCGCGCTGTAAATTACTCGATCAGTTTCACTATAACTATATGCAAATGAAAGAATCAGGCTATGCATGGCCTGTGATTGAAAGCCATGTTCGTTATGTATACGGGATTGAGTTTGAACAAAAAATTAGAGTTCGGGCCCTTTTAAAAGAATGGGAAAACCGTTTGAAAATTGATTATCTAATTTTTGATGCAGAGTCTGGCAAACGTTTAACCAAGGGTTATACCACACAGGTGGCGGTGAATATTGAAGCTCGTGAAATGTGTTTTCAATCGCCACAAGTTTTGTTTGATCGTTTAAATGCATGGTCTGAGTTTCAACCGAAGAAGGATGTGTCATGACTAAATTCATCAAAACTTTAGGTTTAGGTACTGCTGTTTGGATGAGCAGCTTCAGTGCAGTTTATGCAGCACCCACGCAGATCACTCAAATTTTTCAGCAATTGTCTCAGTCTCCTACTGTACGCGCGGATTTTGAACAGCAAAAAAAACTACCATCGCTGAATAAAACTTTTGTTTCGAACGGCTCATTGTTGTTTGCAAAATCTTATGGGGTCGCGTGGCAAATCAAACGCCCTGTACAGGCAGATTTGATCGTAACACCTACTAAGTTAGTACAAAAAACACAGCGTACATTTAGCCAAATTCAGATTGATCAATCACCGTATAGCTCTGTAGCAACATTGTTTTTGCAGTTGATGTCAGGTAATGAACAGGCGTTGGTAAAAAACTTTAATGTGGTAAGTGCAAACTATAGCCCCGCTGGTTGGAACATTAGTTTAACGCCTAAAAGTAGCTTATTTAAAAAACTATTTGTGCGTGTGGATGTTCAAGGGCAGCAATATGTAAACCAAATCGTGATTACTGAAAAAGCCAATAATTTGACCACAATTCGCTTTAGTCACCAGACTTCTCAACCGACGACTTTAATGGCTGCTGAGCATGCGCTTTTCCAATTGGCAAAATAAATTTTCGGTACTTTGGTTAATCTCCCTCTTACTAATTGCTGTGGGTTTGGGTGTAACGTGGTTGAAAAAAGATATTCATATTCAGACGGATATTTTTGCATTATTGCCCAATATGCAGCAGGACCCACAGCTTGCGCGTACCCAGCAGTACATGAGTGAGCAACTCAACAATAAAGTATTTGTGGTTGTTGATGCCAAGGATGAGCCCGCTATACAACGTGCGACCGATTTTTTAACGGTACAAACCAAAAGCAATGCATTATGGCAGCCGTTGAAACCACAGCTTGATTTTGATCAATTTGCAAAGCAGTTGTATCAGCATCGGGTAGGCTTATTAAGTGAGCAAGATCAACAGTTATTGCAAAATAAAGACTATTCGGCGCTTAGCGAACAAAGTTTAATGCAAATGATGAGTCCGGGCCTGCCTGTGACAGCAGAATCACTGAAGCAAGACCCATTATTATTGTTCCCACGCTATGCCATGCAGTTAGCAAAGCCATCGCAGCAAAATATTGAAATGGAACAAGGTTTTGCGACTATTCATCATGATCAAGGTCTGTCTCGGTTATTTGTATTACAGTTAACTCAAAGCCCATACAATATTGACTATCAAGAACAAGTATCAAACTGGATTGATCAGACCAAGCAAAAATTAGCTGCAATGGGACTAAATTCCCATTGGACGGGAACGATCTTATTTACAAATTTTGGAACCCAATCGGCTAAAGAAGAAATTTCAACCATTGGTGTTGGTTCGACATTAGGCCTAATTTTTCTGGTGTGGTTTGGTTTTCGCTCATTACGTCCTATGGCGACAGAATTTATTGCTGTTTCGACTGGAAGTTTTGTTGCATTTGCAGTGACTCATTGGATGTTTGGGGAAATCCATCTCATCACTTTAGTATTTGGTGCAAGTCTAATCGGGGTTTGTGTCGATTTTTCTTTTTACTTTATGGCAATGCAGTCACAGCATAGACAGCTTGGTGGTTTTCAGATTTTAAAACCACTGTTGCCTAGCCTATTTATGGGATTGATGACCACACTGGTTGCTTATATCTTTTTGAGTTTTACCCCATTTCCCGGGTTTAGGCAGATTGCAGTATTCTCAATTGTCGGATTAATTGCGGCTTGGATTAGTAGTGTCCTTTTATTGCCAAGACTACCTGCACTCAATGCCCAGCCAGCAATACGTGCTTTGTCATGGATTGGGGAAACGCGACTGTGGTTCCAGCAACGTGCAAAAATACGTTATAGCTTGATTGCGGCTATTTTGGTCACGGGTACAGTTAGTCTTTTCTACCTTAAAACAAACGATGATATTCGTAATTTGCAAGGTATGGATGTGAGCTTGAAACAGCAGGATCAAGCTGTACGTGAACAATTCGGACAACAACAAGGCAGTGACTATTTTGTGGTAAAAGCGGCCTCTGCAACCGAAATGCAGCAACAGGAACAACAACTCGTCGGGCAGTTGCAAGGGTTACAGGCAAACGGGGAAATTTCTGCATTTCAAGCCTTGGGACAGTGGATACCACCACTGATTCAGCAGCAACATAATGTGGAGTTATTACAAAGTATTCCACGTTCGACTTTACAGCAATATGCACAAAGTATGGGGCTAAATGTCGCTGATATATTAAAATGGCAACAGCAACTGGCGACACAACCGCTATTAGATCTTTCTGTGTTTAAAGATCATCCTTTGGCTTTTCTACAACCTCAAGCAAATGAGCGCTTAGTCATGGTGACAGGGGTAAAATCCCCCGAAGCTTTAAAACATCTTCAAAATGAGAACGTTCATTTTCAGCAACCCATTGCAACAATGTCGCAAATGTTTGCTGAACATAGAGAGCAAGCTCAGCATCTTCTTATTTATGCATTGATTGGACTTACTGTTGGGTTGGCTATCATTTATGGCGTGAGCTCGATTTTGCCTTTGGTTTTGCCTGTCAGTTTAGCCTTATTAAGTACTTTTGCTGTTCAAGCATGGTTAGGTGTTGAGATTAACTTGTTTAGCATTATGGGGACTTTCCTGATTATTGGGATTGGTGTTGATTATGCAATTTTTTATCGACATGGGCATGATCACCCCCAAGTGGTTGGTATGGCATTGTTTTTATGTATGATGTCGACTTTGCTTGGCTTTGGATTACTTTCATTTAGCCATACTTATGCAATTCACTGTTTTGGTTTGACGGTTTTATTTGGGGTTGTTTTCTCATTCATCTATGCGACGTTGTTAACCCCAGCAGATGAAGAACATATTGTGAATTTACAAGACCATTCATAATTTGAATAAATTAAAAAGGAAGTCGTGCTATGCGCACTATAGAAAAAATTGATATCGTGATTATTGGGGCTGGGCCATCAGGTAGTTCTGCTGCGGCACTTCTTCGAAAAAAGGGTTATACCGTTACCGTTATTGAAAAACAGTACTTCCCACGGTTTTCAATTGGTGAGTCTTTACTGCCACAGTCTATGGTGTTCTTAGAAGAAGCAGGACTTTTAGAGACTGTTCAGGCTCATGTTGATCAGCATGCATTTCAATTTAAAAATGGTGCGGCTTTTCTACGCGGCAAACAGCGTAGCTTCTATGACTTTACAGAAAAGTTTACGGATGGGCCAGGGACTACTTGGCAAGTTCGCCGTGCAGATTTTGACAATTTGCTGGCAAAACAGGCTCAAGCTTATGGAGCCGACATCCGTTTTGGGCATGAGGTATTAGACGTTGATGTCACATCCGAACAACCCTTACTTACTGTATTAGATGAAAGCCAACAGCGTTATCAAATTCAAACCAAATTTTTGCTTGATGCGAGTGGGTTTGGGCGAATTTTACCAAAGTTACTAGACTTGGAAAGCCCATCGAACTTTCCGGTACGTCGCGCACTGTTTACCCATATTGAAGATGGTATTGCCGATGATCCTGAGTTTGACCGTAATAAAATTTTAATTACTGTGCATGAAAAAGATCATCGTGCATGGTATTGGTTGATTCCATTTGCAGATGGACGTGCTTCTTTTGGTGTCGTTGCAGAACAAGATTTTTTTGACAAATACACAGTCGAAAATGCTGAAGACAATGAACCTGAGGCAATGTTTAAGCGTATTTTAGCCGATGAGCCAAGTTTGTCACATGTATTGCGCCGTGCAACATTTGATACGCCAGTGCGTACTTTGGTTGGCTATTCCGCTAATGTAAAACACTTGGCAGATCGCAATTATGCATTGCTAGGTAATGCAGGTGAGTTCCTCGATCCGGTATTTTCATCAGGTGTAACAATCGCTTTAAAATCTTCAAGTTTGGCTGTTCCTTTAGTTGAAAGAGTTTTACGAGGTGAGCAAGTCGACTGGTTACAAGAATATGAAATGCCATTACGCCGAGGTATTCAGGTATTTCGTGCCTATGTTGAATCATGGTACGACGGTGAGTTCCAAGATGTGGTGTTCTCACAAAATCAGAATGAAGGCATTCGCCGTATGGTCTCTTCATTATTGGCCGGTTATGCATGGGATGAACAAAATCCGATTCATAAGAATGCTAAACGCAGATTGAGCACTTTGGCAGAATATTGTCGTGAGGGCTTGGCACAAGAACAAATACTTGAGGGATAACCATGCAACGCAAATGGGCAATGATATTACTCAGTGGCTTTTTATTCTTAAGTGGTTGTCAGGTCATGCCACATGCCAAAGGATTGCAAAGTTCTCTATGGCAGGCTCGGGCTTATCAACGACAAGATCAGGTTGAAGTTCAGTGGAAGCAGCAAAGTTTTAGCTTCTTGTTATACCAACAGCAAAAGGGTGCTGTACTGGATATGGTCGCGCTTAGTTTGACAGGCCAGCAGCTATTTAAGTTACAGTTTGATGGGCATCGGGTTCATGTTGAACAACGTATTGATCAAATGCGTTTATTGCCTTTTGAGTTTGTGGTACGCGATCTTTTATTTGCAACTTATCCTCAATTTTCAAATTTAGGACAACAAGCTGTAGAGATGAAACAACAAGCAGATATGCAGGTTGTTTATATCGAAAAACAGCCTGTGTTGCAGATTAAACAAGGGCAAGGAAGCATTGAATTGCATAATCAACAAGTCCCTTATACCATGACGCTAAGTTCGATTGAAAATACTTTGCAGACAGAAGAAATCCCTACGCCATGAAACATTTATCTTCAGAAAATACTGCTCCAATGGCTGTCGGAATACAATTGAGTGTTGGTTTATCTGCATTGGGATTTGATCTTGAACAGATCAAGCAAAATTTACAGCAACCTGAAAAAACCTTAAGTTTACGTGATGATTTGATTGCTGATCGTGATGTTTGGGTTGGGCAATTTACAGGTTCATTATGTTCGGATGTGCCAGAATTTTTGCACTCGGTAGATTCGCGTAATTTACGTTTTGCCTTAACAGCATTATCAGAAATTGAAACAGAGTTAAGAGCCTATACGGCATCTGTTGAAAATAAACGCTTGGCCATTGTGGTGGGTACATCCACTTCTGGTATTTCAGATAATGAATTATTACTTAAGCAATATTTTCAAGGGCAAACAGACCTATCGATATCTCATTATCCACAGGAAATGGGTTGTTTAGCGAAAGCATTGCAGCAGTACTTGGGGTGGGAAGGGCCAGCATATACTATTTCGACAGCTTGTTCTTCAAGCGCTAAAGCATTAGCCGCGGGCCAGAGATTACTTCATGCTGATTTAGCCGATGTTGTATTGGTGGGTGGTGTCGATACCTTATGCCAGTTGACCCTAAATGGCTTTAATAGTCTTGAAAGTTTATCTGACCATATTTGCCAGCCATGTGGTGTGACACGTGACGGTATTAATATTGGTGAAGCCGCAGCATTTTTTGTTTTAAGTAAAGCATCGGCACCTGTCATGTTAATGGGGGCGGGTGAGTCGATGGATGCATGGCATATTTCAGCCCCGCATCCTGAAGGTAAAGGTGCTGCTTTAGCTATGCAGCGTGCTTTAGATATGGCCCATATTTCCCCTCAAGAAATTGGTTATCTGAATTTGCATGGCACAGCAACTCCACAAAATGATGCAATGGAAATTAAGGCAATACGTCAGGTCTTTGGAAATTATCCAGTTGCTTTAAGTAGTACCAAACATAAAACTGGACATTGCCTCGGAGCTGCGGGCGCTATAGAAGCTTTTATTTGTGAGCAAATTTTAAAAGATCAGAGTTGGTTGCCATTGCATCAAAATGTTGAGATTGATCCAGATTTGGCAGATCAAAACTATGTCCAACATGCAAAGTTAAAACAGTCTATCCGCTATGTCATGAGTAACTCATTTGCTTTTGGTGGGAGTAACATTAGTCTGGTTTTTGGAGTAAATTCTTGATGAAACTTGACGCAATTCAATATATTCCACATGAACAACCGATGGTTTTTATAGATCATTTAACGGAGGTTGCAGAAGGTCGAGCGCAAGCAGAACTCACGATTACTCCAGAGCTGATGTTTTGTGAGGCTGATGGTTTACCGACTTGGGCAACTATTGAAATCATGGCACAAGCCATTAGTGCTTATTCAGGCTGGCAAGGCCAACAGTTAAAACAAGCGCCAAAAGTCGGCTTTTTATTGGGGACACGTAAATTACATTTACCGATTCCATATTTCGCTTTAGGTTCACGATTGATTATTCAAATAGAACAACAATATTTTCATGAAGGGCTGGGGCAATTTTCCTGTGAAATCCAATATGCTGAACACAGTATTCAGGCAACATTAAGTGTATTTGAGCCAACAGAAACACCATTTGAATAAACCACAAAGAATTAGGAATACATTGTGACAAGACGAATTTTAGTAACGGGTTCAAGTCGAGGGATTGGAAAAGCGATTGCATTACAACTCGCAAAGGCTGGTTTTGATGTAACGGTACATGCGCGTTCGCGTCAGGCAGATGCAGAGCAAGTCGTGCAAGAGATTCAGGCTTTAGGACAAAACAGCCATTATTTAATGTTTGATGTAACTGAACGCCAAACCGTTCAACAGATTTTAGAACAAGATGTAGAACAGCATGGCGGATTCTATGGTGTTGTATTAAATGCAGGGCTTACCCATGATAGTGCTTTTCCTGCATTAACCGATCAAGACTGGGATGAAGTCATTTCAACTTCTTTAGATGGTTTTTATAACGTATTAAAACCATTAGTTATGCCCATGATTCATTTGCGTAAAGGTGGCCGTATTGTCACCTTATCTTCAGTTTCTGGAATTATGGGTAATCGTGGTCAGGTCAACTATAGTGCTGCAAAAGCAGGATTGATTGGTGCGACTAAGGCTTTGGCACTCGAATTGGCTAAGCGAAAAATTACTGTGAACTGTGTGGCACCAGGGTTGATTGAAACTGAAATGGTGACCGATGAAGTCAAAGAACATGCGCTTAAAATGATTCCGTTACAACGCATGGGACAGGTCGATGAAGTTGCTAGCGTGGTGAAATTCTTATGTTCAGATGAAGCATCCTACATTACCCGACAAGTTATTTCGGTGAATGGGGGAATCATCTGATGAAACGTGTTGTTGTAACGGGAATGGCAGGGATTACTTCTTTAGGTGAAACCAGCGATGCAATTTTTGCCCAATTTGAAGCTGCAAAAAGCGGTATTCGTTACATGCCGGAATGGGAACAGTATGCTGACCTTCGAACCAAGCTCGCAGGCCCTATAGAAACATTTCATGTTCCAAAGCATTTTAACCGTAAAGTTACACGTGGAATGGGCCGTGTTGCTCTCATGTCTGTCGTTTGTGCCGAAACTGCTTTAGAAAATGCTGGCTTGCTTGGACACGAAATTTTGTCTAGTGGAGAAGCAGGTGTTGCGTTCGGTTCTTCTGCGGGTAGTGTAGAAGCGGTGGGTGAGTTTGCTAGCATGTTGCTTCATCAGAGCATGAGTAAGATGAATGCAACCACCTACATTCGTATGATGTCGCATACAAGCGCAGTTAACATGACGGTGTATTTTGGTCTAAAAGGGCTAACTTTACCCACTTCAAGTGCATGTACCTCTGGCTCAATGGCTATTGGGCAAGCCTATGAAGCCATTAAGTATGGCAAACAACAGGTCATGATTGCTGGTGGTGCAGAAGAGCTCAGTGCAGCAGGGGCCGCCGTTTTTGATGTATTGTTCGCGACCAGTGGTATGAATGACCAACCTGAAAAAACACCAAGACCATTTGATGCAAAGCGAGATGGATTGGTGATTGGTGAAGGGGCAGGCTGTTTAATTTTAGAAGAATACGAACATGCCAAAGCTCGAGGTGCACATATCTATGCCGAAGTGATTGGCTACGGTAGTAATACCGATGGTCAACATGTAACTCGCCCTGAGGCCGAAATGATGGGGCGCTGCATGGAGCTCGCACTTAAAGATGCATCTGTAGAAGCTAAAGACATTGCCTATGTGAATGCACACGGCACATCAACTGATCAGGGAGATGTAGCTGAGAGCCAAGCAACAGCAAAAATTTTGGGCCGTAAACCGATCAGCTCTTTAAAAAGCTACTTTGGACATACGCTGGGGGCGTGTGGTGCGATTGAGGCTTGGCTGAGCATTGAAATGATGAATCGTGGCCGTTTTATTCCAACTCTAAATCTAGATGAAATTGACCCACTGTGCGGCGATCTGGATTATATCGTTCAGCAACCGAGAACTCTGGACGCGGACATTATTATGAGCAATAACTTTGCTTTTGGCGGAATTAATACGTCGCTTATTTTTAAACGTGTTAAACAATAAGGAACACAACAATGTTAAATAAAAAACTTTTATTTGTAGCAATGCTAAGTGCAGGTTTTACTGCCACTGTTCAGGCAGGAGATGAAGTACATCAGTTAAATTTTAAAGAAGCTGTAGATCGTGCAGTTGCAGATGGTACTTTGGATGGTTCGGTAAAGTTTTATTTAAAGGGTACAAAGTCTGGCGGTAAAGTGATTCAAAAAGATGCGGTGACCAATAAAAAGACTAATAGCTTTGCTCAATCTGCTGCAAGTTCTTGTGACTGGGTATTACGTTCGGCACTTATTCAATTACAAAACAATGCTAAAGCGCAAGGTGGCAATGCTGTAACGAATATTGTGAGTTATTTTAAAAGCAATGAAACTAGCAGTACAACAAACTATGACTGCTACAAGGGAACTATCATGGCGGGTGTTGCTTTGAAAGGCGACGTCGTTAAATTCTAATTAATTTTAAATAAGGTCGAGATAATGTCTAAGCGTAATATTGAAGTCTATATACAGACATTATCTCAGCTTCTTTTAAAATCTAAACAAGATTTTCCGGACTTTCGCACATTTAATCATTATAAAAAACAGCAAATACACAATATTAGAAACAAGCTGATAGCACAGAAATTACAAATTACAATAACGGATTTAGAGTTTGCAAAGCATGAGCATGGCAAGCCATATTTACTGAATCATGATTTACATTTTAATCACTCTCATAGCCAACAATATTATGCTTTAGCGATGAGCCAGCATGTTAAAGATATAGGCGTAGATGTTGAAGAATTAGATCGTAAAGTTCGTTTGGAAGCTTTAGCCCAGCATGCATTTCATCCCGATGAATATGAAATGTGGCAAAGTTTAGAGCAAGACAAAGAATACTGGTTTAAAGTCTGGACGATTAAAGAAGCCGTTCTAAAAGCCTCGGGTCTCGGCATACGATTAGATTTAAATACTTTAAACACTCAAGCACACCCTACAGATCGTGGTGGAATATGTTCTCATTCACTTATTGGGGCATTTGCTTATCAAAACTTCGTTCAGGGCAATATGGTGCTAACAGTGGCATGGCGTTCAGAGTTATCTTGCCGTGGTTTCCAGTTTCCTACGATTCAGCTTCATTCACTTGATGCTTAATACGCGAAATAGCACACATAAAAAAACCGCGAATTACGCGGTTTTTTTATTAAAGGAGAAGCTAGAAAATTAAGCTTGACCTTCAACAGCTTGAGCACGTTGCATATTCGCTTCGAACTCTGCATCAAAGTTGATTGGAGTAAGAAGTAACTGTGGGAAGCTACCTTTAGTCACTAAATCATTTACTGCTTCACGTAAGAACGGGAACAAAATATTTGGGCAATAAGCGCCTAAAATATAAGGTAAGCGATCTTCTTCAACGTTATCAATCAAGAAAATACCTGATTGAGTGATATCTACAATGAACGCTGTTTCGTTGTCGTTATCAGCTTGTACCACAACTTTTAAAGAAACTTCAAAATGAGTTGGATCAATTTTTTCTGCAGCAGAAGAAAGATTGATGTTGAGTTCAGGTTGCCATTGTTTAGTAAAAACCTGCGCCCCAGGAACCTCAAAAGAAATATCTTTTGTATAAATACGCTCTAAAGCTAATTGTGGTTGAACTTGTTGTTCTTCGCTCATTGTTTTTTCCTTAATATGGATGCGAGATTAAGCCAATAATTCGTCAAGTTTACCTTCACGCTCTAAAGCATAAAGTTGGTCAAAACCGCCAATAAACTGATCGTTAATAAAAATTTGTGGGACAGTACGATGATTAGTGCGTTGCATTAATTCAACACGTACTTCTGGTGCTTCAACAGAAAGATTTACTTCTTTGTAAGCCACACCTTTACGCTCAAGTAACTGTTTAGCACGAACGCAATAAGGGCATACAGAAGTTGAGTAAACAATGACATTTGCAGCCATAATAATTCTCCTTAAGCTTTTGGTTTGCTTTTAACAAGAGGTAAGCCTTGTGCTTTCCAGTTGCTAATACCACCATCAAGACGATAGCTGTCATGGTGAGCAACTTTTTGCAAAGCACTACCAGCAACTTGCCCTAGATTACAAATAAATACCAATGGACGGTCACTTGCTTTTAATTCATCAGCATGACTTGCAATTTGGCTGAAAGGAATATTGCGGCTGCCACTAATATGACCTTCACGGAAGTCTTTACTATCGCGCAAGTCGATCAGTATGGCATTTTTTGCTTTCACTAAAATACCAAGCGACTGTGGTGAAATTTTACGACCATTACGTTGACCTTCAAAAATGAAGAACAACACGATCAAGACTCCGAGCGTACCAAACAAAATGGGGTGATTCCCCATAAACTCTAACCAGCGTTCCACAAGTCACCTAAAAAAAATTAAAAACAAAATTGACCTAGAGTATAGCGTATATAGATGGTGATCAAAATCACCACTTCAAGGGTAAAGCGGACAGAAAATTAGTTTTTTTGCTGTGCTTCTTGAATCTCATCAATTAAACGCAAAAAGCTATCTAGGCGCCGTGGTAAAATTTCACCAGATTCTACAGCGTGTTTTAACCCACAGTTCTTTTCATGAGTATGGGTACAATTACGGAATTGGCAAGAACCCAAATGAGCTTCAATTTCTGGAAAGCCCATACGGATTTTTTCTAAATCAAGATGCCAAAGCCCAAATTCACGAATTCCCGGTGAGTCGATTAACGCACCATTTTTACCGAAATTCATTAAACGTGTAGATGTTGTTGTGTGCTGACCGAGTGCAGAGTTTTCAGAAATGATATTTGTTTTTTGCTCTGCATCTGGAATTAATACATTAATTAAAGAGCTTTTTCCTACACCCGATTGACCAACGAAAGCTACTGTTTCACCATCTAACCGTTCAGATAAAGCAGAAATATCTCCCTTTTTAGACTGACAAATCATCACCTCATAACCCAAAGTTTTATATTCTTCTAATAGCGTAAGAATTGGGTCATTTTCAGTTAATAGATCAGACTTATTTAGGACTAAAAGTGCAGGAATATTTGCATCTGCACAAGCAACTAAATAACGGTCGATTAATGTCGGAGCTGGTTCAGGAAGTGGGGAAAATACAATCACAATCAAACTGATATTTGCTGCGACTGGTTTAACCTTGTGATAACGGTCTGGACGGGTAAGTAATGAGTTGCGTGGGTGAATGGCCGTAATGATGCCTAAACCTGTGTTTGGGTCGGCCTGCCATTTAACTCGGTCACCAGTCACAAGTAACTCAAGGTTTGTTCGAGTATGACATCGCCATACACTTTTTAGCTCGATAGGTTTCCAGAAGGGTTCTGGTTCTCCTTCGGCAACTTGAGGTTTTTCTGGGTGATGCTCAGGTACAGAGAGTGCCTGTACTTCAAGTTGGCGGCCATAATGTTGTACAACTAGTCCGTCCAGATCTTGTGAAGTATCGGCCTCTTCTTGGCGAGTTTTGTGCTGTTTTTCAATACGACGTTGCTGTTGTTCAGTTAAACGACGCTTACGAATTAAAGCCATTCATATCCCAAAAAAACCACTGTTTGAAGATGGCAAAAATAGCATGAAGCGGCTATAGAATTACAGCGCAGATGCAAGAAATTTGCTACTATTGATGTTTTTACGGCATTTTAGAACGTACATACATGAGCAGTACTTTAAATACACGATTAATTTGGATTGATTTGGAAATGACCGGTTTAGATACCGATAATGACCAAATTATTGAAATCGCAACAATTATTACAGATGATAATTTAAATGTACTTGCCGAAGGTCCGGTGTTAGCTGTTCACCAACCTGATCGTATTTTAAATGCAATGGATGAGTGGAATACCCGCCAACATGGGCAATCTGGGTTAGTTGAGCGAGTTCGTCGTAGCAAATTGACAGCTCGTGATGCTGAGTTACAGACTTTAGAATTTCTAAAAAAATGGGTTAACCCAAAAGTTTCACCAATGTGTGGTAACTCGATTTGTCAGGATCGCCGTTTCTTACATCGTCTTATGCCTGAACTTGAGCAGTATTTTCATTACCGTAATCTTGATGTATCTACCGTAAAAGAGCTGTCAAAACGCTGGCGTCCGGAAATCATGAGTGGTCTTAAAAAGAATGCATCGCATTTGGCAATGGATGATATTCGTGACTCAATTTCCGAGTTGAAATATTACCGTGAATACTTCTTTATTATGAACACAGACGGGAAAGATTAATTCTTTGCTGAAGTGATATGAAAGGGGGCTATTGCCTTCTTTTTTATTGTTTTAAGGGCATTGTTACAATAATGCCGAGAGCCTGATTTGGCTTTCATATTCATTTTGCTTAAAATGATGTTTTAAATTTTTTATTATAAAAAGAGAGCATTTATGCAAAGTAATAATCCGATACTGACGCGTGTTGAAACGGTCAGTGACTATAGTCAACCGATGACTGTGCAAGGTGCGATTCAAAAATCTATTATGTTGACAGTCATTGCAGCGGCTGTGGGCATCGCTTTATTTTTATACGCAGCTTTTACTGCAAATGTTGGTATTGCTTATGCCGCTTCAATTGTTGGCGCAATTGGTGGCTTAGTTTTAGGTTTGATTGCCACATTTAAACCGACGACTGCACCAACCTTAGCAATTCCTTATGCACTTTTTGAAGGCGCATTTTTAGGTGGTATTTCTTTTACTTTTCAAATGAAATACCCAGGTGTACCGTTACAGGCTTTACTTGCCACTTTCGTGACAACACTAGTCATGTTTGGTCTATATAAATTTCAGATTGTACGTGCAACTGAAAAATTTAAGTCAGTCGTAATTTCTGCATCATTGGCTATTTTTCTTGTATTTATTGTACAGATGATCATGCGTTTAGCGTTTGGTTCAAGCATTCCCTATATTTTTGAAAGTAACTGGTTAGGCATTGGCTTTGCTGCATTTATTGCGGTTATTGCTTCACTTAACCTCATTTTAGATTTTGATTTAATTGAAACTAACGCGGCTGACCGTGCTCCAAAATTTATGGAGTGGTTGTGTGGAATTGCATTACTTTCAACTTTAGTCTGGATGTATATTTCTTTCTTACGTTTGATTGGTTTGCTATCTGACGACTAAGATTTTATTGATTTAGAAGTCGCTTCTGAAAAGGGGCGATTTTTTTTCGTGCGATTTTTGAAAAAAGATGCATTATGCAATTTCGAAAAACGTTGAATATTGGCATTATGCTTTAAATTGTTTTGAGTGAGATCGGCATGACACAAGGACTTTTAGCAGGTAAGCGCTTTTTGATTGCAGGCGTTGCTAGTAAATTATCAATTGCGTTCGGTATTGCCCAAGCATTACACCGCGAAGGTGCAGAGCTTGCGTTTACTTATCCAAACGAAAAATTAAAAAAACGTGTGGATGAATTTGCTGAGCAATTCGGTTCTAAGCTTGTGTTCCCATGTGATGTTGCAGTTGATAGTGAAATTGACAATGCATTTGCAGAACTTGCAAAACATTGGGACGGTCTTGATGGCGTAGTCCATTCTATTGGCTTTGCTCCTGCACATACGCTTGATGGTGACTTTACTGACGTGACTGACCGTGACGGTTTTAAAGTTGCTCATGACATCAGCGCATACAGCTTTATTGCAATGGCACGTGCTGCAAAACCATTATTACAAGCTCGCCAAGGCTGTTTATTGACTTTGACTTACCAAGGTTCTGAACGCGTAATGCCTAACTACAACGTTATGGGCATGGCTAAAGCTTCTTTAGAAGCTGGTGTTCGTTACTTGGCATCAAGCTTGGGTGTTGACGGTATTCGTGTAAACGCGATTTCTGCGGGTCCAATTCGTACCTTGGCTGCTTCTGGTATTAAATCTTTCCGTAAAATGTTAGATGCCAATGAAAAAGTTGCTCCGTTAAAACGTAATGTGACGATTGACGAAGTAGGTAATGCAGCATTGTTCCTTTGCTCACCATGGGCTTCAGGTATTACTGGTGAAATTCTATATGTAGATGCTGGTTTCAATACTGTAGGTATGAGCCAATCTATGATGGATGATGAATAAGTTTTAAAATTTATTCAGGCATAAAAAAGCCGTAGTTGAAGGACTACGGCTTTTTTAATTGGTGCAAGTTATTGAGGAAGTTCTTTTACAGGTGAACCGCCCAAAGCTTGCATGAGAGTGACATAAGCGTTGTATTGGCTTTGTTTGGCTTCAACGAGGCTTAACCGTGCAGTACGTGTGGTTTGCTGAGCATCAAGAAGTGTTTTTAATGCGACAGCACCATAACGGTAACGGACTTCAGTTAAACGTTCAGTTTTTTCTGCGAGTTCAACATTACGTTCTTGTAACGTTACTTGTTTGTCGAGTTCGGTACGACTCGATAAAGCATTTTCTACATCAGCAAAAGCCTGATAAAGCGTTTGGCGATATTGAATAATCGCTTTTTCATAATCAAGATTGCTAATCGCGATATCTTTCTTCATATCGTTATATTGCAGAAACGGTAAGCTTAAACTTGCGCCTAAAGTTAGGGCTGGGTTACGTAACAGTTCAGTCAATGATGTACTGCTTGATCCCAAACTACTGGTTAAACTAATCGAAGGATAGTAGCTCGCCTTAGTTGCATCTTTAGTCGCGAGCGCCTTTTTCAAACGAAGCTCAGAGGCTTGTAAATCAGGACGGCGCGATAAAATATCGGCAGGTAAGCCTGCACCAATTACTGGTAGTGCATTGCGAGGTAAACTTTTGGGCTCTTGAATGTTTAGCTGTTGCAATGGTTCATGTAATAGCACCGCAATAGCAGTACGTGTTTCAACCAGTTGTTGCTCAATCTGACTTAAGCTCGCTTTTTGGCTTTGTACCGATTGTTCTGCTTGAGTGAGATCTACACCTGAAACCGCACCAGCTTTATACTGAATCTGTACCAATTGATAAAGCTTTTGTGAAGTCGCTAGGCTTTGCTGAGCAGTTGCATAACGCTCATTTAAATAACCCAGTTGCCAATAGAGTTTAGCTGTGGTTGCAATGAGACTTTGTCCAGTAGCTTGTAAATCTTGTTCAGTCGCCAAAGCTTCCCATTTACTCGCTTCGGTTTGGCGCGCAAGCTTACCAAATAAGTCAACCTCATAGCTTACGCCAGCACTCATTGATAAACCTTTAGCGCTGTCATCCCCTGAATGTAGGTCAAAAGTATGGCCTGTAGAAACATTTGAGCTGGTTCGTAAACCTTGTTGGTTTGCAGTTAAATCAGCTCTCAACCGAGCTTGCTTTAAGGTAATACCTGCAACGGCTAGATCGCTATTGCGCTCTAATACATTGCTCACGAGCTGGTTGAGCTGTGCATCACCAAAAAGTGTCCACCAACGGTCAGCATATTGTTCGGCAGATACCGTTTTTGCTTTAGTAGCGTCATACTGAAAACTACTCGGAATTTGTACTGCCGGAGCTTCATAAGGTGTTTTTACGACTGCTGCACATCCCACAAGAGAACTGGTGAGAAGAAGCGCTGCGCTGAGTTTAGTCATAGAGAAAGACATGCGATTTTCCTTATTCTCGTGATAGTGCTGCAACAGGGTCGAGTTTTGCTGCATTCTTGGCTGGCAAGAATCCAAAAACCACACCAATAAGTGTTGAACACACAAAGGCTGCAACAATTGATGTGCTTGAATAAGCCACGGAAAAGTTTCCGCCAGCAAATTTATTGATGAGTTGTCCAAGGCCAAGCGATAGCAATACACCGAGTACACCACCAATTAAACACACTAAAATTGCCTCAATAAGGAATTGCTGCAAAATATCACTTTGACGAGCACCTACAGCCATACGTACCCCAATTTCCTGAGTACGTTCGGTTACGGAAACCAACATAATATTCATTACCCCAATACCACCTACGACAAGTGAGATTACCGCAATCGCTGAAACTAAGAGCGTCATGGTACTTGTGGTTTTCTCGATGGTTTGACGAATACTGTCACTGTTCATGGTGAAAATATCTTGTGCACCATGTCGTTGGGTTAATAAGTTTACAATCGCATTCTCTGCGGCTGTGGTTGAATATTTATCATTAATGCGAACCACGATATTACGGACATGGGCTTGACCTAACATACGGCTCATGACGGTGGTATAAGGCATATATACATTTAACGTGTCATCTGAACCCATACCACTCGTTTGCGGTTCTACAATTCCGATAATCCGAGCTGGCACACTACCAAGTAACACCACTTGTCCAATTGGGTTAGTGCCATCACTAAAGAATTGTTTTTGCGTATTGGTATCAATCACAACATCCTGTGAGCGATCACGAACACTACGTTGATCAAAAGTTTGTCCATCTTTAAAGACTAAACCTTTTACATCGAAATAATCGTTACTTACACCGTTAATGGTCGCGTTCGCTTCATTTTGTTGATAGCGAATGGTTTTTGACGTTCCAACAATTGGTGATACAGCACTTACATAAGGTTGGGTTGTTAATGCGTCTGCATCAGCGGGCACCAATGTTTTAAAGCTAGCTGTTTTGGAGTTATCACCAAATCCTTTGCCCTGAAACACTGTAATAGTATTGGTGCCGAGGCCGCTAATATTACTTAAAATTTGTTGTTGAGAGCCTTTACCTAGCGCGACCACAGTCACAACAGATGCAATACCAATAATGATCCCAAGCATGGTTAAAAAAGTACGCATGCGGTGGGCATTCATAGACAGTAAAGCCATTTGGAAAGCTTCTGATAGACGGTCTAAAGTTGAACGCCATGCAGAAATACTTTTGCCTTTCTTCTGCTTACCTTGCAATGCAGGAGCAGCATCAGGATCAGGCTTAATGGGTTCAGCTGCTTGATCCGGAACATTAGGACGATCATTAATGATTTCTCCGTCACTAATCTCGATAATACGAGTTGCATTTTTTGCAACTTGCATATCATGGGTCACCAAAATAATGGTGTGACCTGCGGCATTGAGTTCACGCAAAATTCGCATGACTTCAACACCACTATGAGAATCGAGCGCTCCTGTCGGCTCATCTGCCAGAATAACGTCACCGCCATTCATTAAGGCACGAGCAATAGAAACACGTTGCTGCTGACCACCAGAAAGCTGACTTGGCCTATTGAGTGTTTTAGTACCTAGACCTAACTCAGTGAGTAGGGCAGTTGCACGTTGCTTTCGCTCAGAAGGCGTAACACCTGCATAAACTGCTGGAACTTCAACGTTACCTTCTGCTGATAAGTCACCAAGTAAATGATAGCGCTGGAAAATAAAACCAAAATATTCACGGCGTAATCGCGCGAGTTGATCTGGTTCTAACTTACCAGTTTCTTGTCCACTAACCTTGTAACTACCACTCGTAGGTCGGTCTAAGCAACCTAAAATGTTCATGAGGGTTGATTTACCAGAACCAGACTGGCCGACAATGGCAACCAGCTCTCCCTCATAAATGGTCAGGTCAATCCCTTTTAAAATTTGTATTGTGCTTTCGCCAGCAGGGAATTCCCGGACTAGATTGCTGACTTCAAGCAGAGCTTGTTTTGTCATGCTTACATTCCCATTGGGCCACTACGGCGACGATTATTACCACTATTTGCAGAAGCAGCAGAAGTATCTGAACTATCAGCAATTACAACTTGGTCGCCTTGTTTTAATCCGGCAAGCACTTGTGCATTTACACGGTTATTAATACCTACCAAAATTTGAGTTGGTTTCGTTGTGCCATCTGCTTGTAAAATTCGAACGACACTCAGCGTTGCTTTACCTTGGTCAACGAGTTGTTTTTGTTCAGGATTTAAGTTTAAGCGTTCTAAACGAGCACCATTACCTTGATGTTTGCGTTCTGCACTTGGCGTTGAAGCAGCTTTATCTGCAGATTGACCAGATTTTTTTTGACCAGAAAATTGTTTGCTACTTATAGCAGAAGATGGGACAAGCAAAGCATTTTTTGCCGAATCTAATACGATAAAAACTTGTGCTGTCATATCAATACGTAATTTGCCGTCGGTATTTGGAACGTCAAATAAAGCATTGTAATAAACAGCTGAATTACTAGTTGAGCTTGTTGTACTGTTTGATTCACTAGAAATTGAATCTGGAGCAGGTTCAATCTGGCGTAAAGTTGCATAACGTTTAGTCTCATCACCTAAAGTAGTGAAGTAAACTTGCTGGCCTTTTTCTACCTTCATAATGTCGGCTTCACTGACCTGTGCCTTAATCGTCATATTTTGTAATTTTGCAATTTTAACGATAGTTGGAGCACTTTGGTTGGCGTTTACCGTTTGACCTTCTTCAGTCACAATCGCAACAACCGTACCATCGGTTGGCGCAAGAATACGCGTATAACCAATATTGGTTTGTGCTGTTGATCGAGTTACTTTTGCAGACTCAATTTGTGCATCTAATGCTTTGATTTGTGCCTGAGCTGTTTTATAACTTGCTTCAGCCGATTCTAAGTCTGCACGAGGTGTTGCATCTTGAGCATACATTTGTTGCTGACGACGATATTCAAGTTGCTTTTCATTTAAAGAAGCCACTTGTTGAAGACGCTGTGCTTCTAAGTTTTTAATATTGGCATCGGATGTTTTTAAACTGTTTTCTTGAGTAGTCGAGTCAATTTGTGCAATGAGTTGACCTTGTTTTACTTGATCACCAAGCTGCACATACATCTTTTTAACCTGACCAGACACCTGAGCACCGACACTAATCAGTTTGGTTGCATCAAGTGTACCTGTTGCAAGTACATTATTTTCAAGATCTCCGCGTGTTACCTCAGCTGTAATATATTGTGGCAGCTGCTGTTTTGGCTTGAAAAACTTCCAAGCTAACACAGCAATAACGGCTATACACACGATGATAATAACAAGTTTGATAGGCTTTATTTTTGGCATAGTGAGAGGTCGAAAAGTTTAAAATTTAATTTAGTATAAAAGCGAAATGAGGATAAAACGTGAATTTTTATGATATTTCAAGAACGTAGAAAAATGATTCAGCCGAATTATTGTATAAAGAGTGTTTTTCCACATAATTCAGCAATCGCTTGCTGCATTAAATCTTCTGCATTTTCGTTCGACATTCCTTTAATTGCTGCATCAATTTGCAATAGAAGGGTAGACCAGCCTAGAAACTGTTGTGGATTTAATCTTCTCAAGGCTTGTTGATATAAGCCCACCTTTGTTTTCCATATACCAAGCTGTAGAGCATTATGAGGTTGTTCAAACAATTGCATTAACAAGCGCATTTCTTTGCTTAAAGTCCATAAAATCAGACTGTCTGGTTCGCCTGCCGCAATTAAATATTGAAAAATCTTAATAGATTGGCCAAGGTTGCCTTCTAATAACGCATCACTTAAATCGTAAGTGGTATAACGAGATTGATCTTGTAAACAAGCATACAACTGCTCAATTTGAATAAGCTTCTGATCTGGGAAAGTATCTCTCACACGCATTAAGCTATTTTTTGCAGCTAATAAGTTGTGTTCATGATGTTGCATTAACCATTGCCAAGCATCATTGTCGAGTTGAATCTCAAGCTTTTCGGCTTCTACACTTAAAATACGTTGGCGATCATGAGGGTAAGTTGCCGTTAATGCAACTACAACCCCATTTGCCTCAACAACCTGAAAAAAAGCAGATTTTAAGCTGCTACTATCTTGTTTGGGTAAAACAATTAACAGCAGGTTATGTTCGTTATGTTGGATATAACTTTTGAGTTGTTTTAAACCGTTTGCATCTGGTTTGATGTTGCCATGTACTTCAATAGCAAGCTGCTGAGAAAATAAAGATAAGCTATTAAGTGCGTTAAAGACATTTTTCCAGTCACTCACGCTACTAATATCATAGCGTTGTCTTTCAACTTCTTGTTGCTGCCAGCTTTTGCGAAAGGCATCTAATAAATTTTGTTCTAATAACGGCTCTTGCCCGTGCAAAATCCACGCACCCCGAGCTTCCGGAGTACGTTTTAAGGCTTGTAAATAGTCAATTTTCATTACTGGCAAAAATACAGATTAAGGCTGAGCTTTTGGTAAGCGATTTGCTGAAATCTGACGAGTAATTTGTTGTGCAATATCATCAATAATAATACGTTGTAAGTAACTTTCTTGCTGATTTTCAGTATTGACTGTTGCCAAGTCATATTGATAACTACGAGATGCAGTTAATGAGCGTGGTTCAGTAATTTTATTACCCTGACGATCTTCAATTTCGAAGGTCACAGTTAAACGTAATAATACTTCTGTCAGTTTTCCGTTTAAAAGTTGACGACGAGGCGTGTACTCTAAAACACGAAGTACATAAGCATCATTATCATTACTGAACTGCACACCATTGGCAGCCAAATAGACTTTTAACTGAGTTTCCAAATCATCAGTTTTGGGTGGTAACTCAAGGCTTAACTTTTTATAAACAAGCGGAGTCGCAGTCGGGTTGGTTCCTTTTAAATGAAATCCACACCCGACTAAGCCTGCACTAAGGCCTAAGGTTAAAACAACAGCAGCTAAACGTTGGGCTAAGTGCATGCTTGATCCTCTCATTAATAACTTTAATTAAACCACGAGGTTAACTAGTTTATTTGGAACCACAATTTCTTTTTTTGTTGGTCCTGTTAAGAATTGTTGAACTTCTGGTAGAGCTTTAGCTTGAGCTAATAGATCTTCCTTAGAAATATCAACAGAAACTTCAAGTTTACCGCGAAGTTTACCGTTAACCTGTACAACAATCGTTTGCGTATTTCGTGTTAACGCAGAAGCATCCACTTCAGGGAAAGTTGCTTTTGTTACATCTGCACCAAATTGAGCCAATAAAGTTTGGCTTAAATGTGGTGCAAAAGGTTCGAGCAAAGTTAAAAGTGTGGTGATCGCTTCACGTTCTACAGCAATATCGTTGTCATCTTTTGCTTCAAACTTGTTGCTCGCATTTAACAACTCCATTAAAGCAGCAATTGCAGTATTGAATGCATGACGGCGTTCAATATCATCACTTACTTTTTGAATCGTTTCATGCGTTTTACGACGTAAGTCTTGAGCGTCTTTAGACAGGTTGGCGACATCAATTGTAGATGTTGAGTTGCCTTTTTCAATGAAGCTAGCAACAAGACGCCATACACGTTTTAAGAAACGGTTTGCACCTTCAACACCAGCGTCTGACCATTCTAAAGATTGATCTGGCGGCGCAGCAAACATCATGAATACACGTGCAGTATCCGCGCCGTATTGATCGATAATTGCTTGTGGATCAATACCGTTATTTTTCGACTTAGACATTTTTTCTTGTCCGCCAATAATAACTTCTTGACCATCACCTGAATATTTTGCAGAAAGAATACGACCTTTTTCATCGCGTTCTAACTCAATATCAGCAGGGTTAAACCAAGTTTTCTTACCATTTTCTGCTTCACGGTAGAACGTGTCTGCAAGCACCATGCCTTGTGTTAACAAGTTGGTAAATGGCTCGTTACCTTGTACAACGCCTTCGTCACGCATTAATTTGTGGAAGAAACGTGCATAAAGTAAGTGAAGAATCGCGTGTTCAACACCACCAATGTATTGGTTCACAGGAAGCCAGTTTTGAGCAGCTTCAGGTTTAACCATACCGCCAGTAAAGTCTGGAGAAGCATAACGTGCATAATACCAAGATGACTCTACGAAGGTATCCAACGTGTCTGTTTCACGGCGTGCATCGCCACCACAGCAAGGACATTTTGTTTCGTAGAATTCAGGCATTTTATTGAGCGGGTTACCTGAACCATCTGGTACAACATCAGTTGGTAATACAACTGGAAGTTGATCTTCAGGAACTGTGACTTGACCACAAGTCTCACAGTTAATCATTGGAATTGGACAACCCCAGTAACGTTGACGAGAAACACCCCAGTCACGTAAACGGAATTGAACTTTAGAATTTGCTAAATTGTGTGGTTCTAATTTCGCAAGGAATGCATCAAATGCAGCTTGGAATTCTAAACCGTCAAACTCGCCAGAGTTAACAAGTTTACCTTCTTTAGAACCGTACCATTCTTGCCATTCAGTTGCAGAGTAATCTGCATCGTCAGCACCTTTGGCATCAATCACTTGCTTAATTGACAAGTTAAACTTGTTAGCAAATTCAAAATCACGTTCGTCATGAGCTGGCACAGCCATAACAGCGCCAGAGCCATAAGACATTAATACGTAGTTTGCAATCCAGACAGGAAGCTCTTCACCAGTTACAGGATGTTTTACAAACAAGCCTGTTGCCATGCCTTTTTTCTCGGCTGTAGCCAAGTCAGCTTCTGCAACTGAACCCATGCGGCATTCTTCAATAAATGCAGCCAATTCAGGGTTATTTTCAGCAGCTTTAAGCGCAAGAGGGTGTTCTGCTGCAACAGCAACATATGTCACGCCCATAAGCGTGTCGGCACGTGTTGTATAAACAGTTAAGCCGTCAGCATAGATTTCAGTGTTGGCAGACGGGAAAGTAATTTCCATGCCTGTAGAGCGACCAATCCAGTTACGTTGCATGGTCAACACTTGTTGAGGCCAGCCATCTTGTAAGGTGTCTAGGTCGTCTAATAATTCTTGTGCATAGTCCGTAATACGGAAGTAATACATTGGAATATCGCGTTTTTCAACCAATGCACCTGAGCGCCAGCCACGACCATTTTCAACTTGTTCGTTTGCCAAAACTGTTTGGTCAACCGGATCCCAGTTTACTGTTGAAAGTTTACGATAGATCAGGCCTTTTTTATAAAGCTGAACAAATAACCATTGTTCCCAGTGATAGTACTCTGGTGTACAAGTTGCGAACTCGCGGTCCCAGTCTACAGACAGACCTAATTTTTTTAGTTGGTCACGCATGTAAGCGATGTTTTCAAATGTCCATTTTGCCGGAGCAACTTTATGAGCAATTGCTGCGTTTTCAGCAGGTAAACCGAATGCATCCCAACCCATAGGTTGTAGTACGGTTTCGCCTTTTAAACGATAAAAACGGCTAATAACATCGCCAATTGTATAGTTACGCACATGCCCCATATGCAGCTTGCCGCTTGGGTAAGGAAACATTGACAGGATGTAGCGATGTTTACCTTCGACAGTGTCGGCAACTTTAAAGACTTTACGATTTTCCCAATCTTGTTGAACTGATGGTTCAATCGTATTTGCTTGATATTCGGGGTCAATGTGAGAAATAGTCATAGACGTAAGCTATACAACGAAAATTGAAATGAAAGATTGCTGCACAGCATAGCGCAAAATAAGAGGAAATGTCAGTTTTTAGATCAGGATTTTATCTTTTAATATGAGCAATAAACATTTCTCAATCTATTCTTCTTTATTTTAAATAATAGAAGAGTGATGAAAGTATTCACCACTCTCATTTTGCTTATCGAGGTGCTGACGCAGATGGAGCAGGTGGCGCTGCTACAGCAGGCGCAGCCTTTTCTTGTGTGACGTTAGCTGTTTGTTGCACTGCTTTATCTGTTTTATCTTGAGGCTGTTGTTCTGGGCTTGATGTAGAAATTTTTGGAATTGCTTGGTTGCCATAAGTTGAAACTTTGTTCAAATGCTTCGCACCTTTAGGCGGTGGCGTCGTGGTGTAATGTGTCGAGCCGCTTTTATCCATCCATTTATAATATTGCTGTGCCTGACTTTGGCTTGAATAAATTAAAACTACTGTTGTTACTGCTGTATATAAGATTGTTTTTAAATAAGATAAATTCATATCAGATCTTCCCCAAAGAATGCTGACTATATTTAAATAAAGTTCATAAATAAGCAATTTACAATGTATGGTTTTATATAAAAAAGAATAATTATTTTTAATAAATAGAGGCTGGGGCTATCAAATTTACAATTTAATTTTAGATTAAAAAAACAGCAGCTAAAAAATTTTATGGAAAAACCTTTTCTTTAATCTTGACTTTAGTGAATTAAACAACAAAAATGCTTTCTTTAGTTTTATATGCGATTATTTGATCACCCTTCGAATAACCGTCATGTTTTGTAATAGACATTCTCTCTAGCCGAGAGATTGATTTTACTTAAAGTATGTATATCCAGACATGCTTTATTAATGTTAAAAAAGCTTATACGGCTGAAAAACAGAAATTTTTCTATTGCAACGAAAACTAGACAATATGTGTGCTATAACAGTGCAGACAATTCAATGAATGAAACACTATTTGTGCCTTCCATAAATAGTGATAAAGATTTTAGGGTGAATCACGTTGGAACTTTTATCTGGTGGTGAAATGCTCGTTCGTGCTCTTGCGGACGAAGGCGTTGAACATGTTTTTGGTTATCCAGGCGGCGCAGTATTACATATTTATGATGCGCTATTTCAACAAGACAAAATCAATCATTACCTCGTACGTCATGAGCAAGCTGCTGGTCATATGGCAGATGCCTACTCACGTGCTACAGGTAAGACTGGCGTAGTACTGGTCACTTCTGGCCCGGGCGCAACCAATACAGTAACTCCAATTGCAACAGCTTATATGGACTCAATCCCAATGGTGATTTTGTCTGGCCAAGTTGCATCACATCTTATTGGTGAAGACGCTTTCCAAGAAACTGACATGGTTGGTATTTCACGTCCTATCGTGAAACACAGCTTTCAAGTCCGTCATGCAAGTGAAATTCCTGCAATTATCAAAAAAGCATTCTATATCGCATCAAGCGGTCGTCCAGGCCCAGTTGTAGTCGATATTCCTAAAGATGCGACCAATCCTGTAGATAAATTTGCCTACGAATATCCTGAAAAAGTGAAAATGCGTTCTTATCAGCCGCCTTCACGTGGACATTCTGGTCAGATTCGCAAAGCGATTGATGAGCTTTTAAGTGCTAAACGTCCTGTAATTTATACTGGTGGTGGTGTTGTTCAAGGTAATGCATCTGCATTATTGACTGAGTTAGCACATTTGTTGGGCTATCCAGTGACCAATACACTCATGGGTCTTGGTGGCTTCCCTGGCGATGATCCACAGTTTGTGGGCATGTTGGGTATGCACGGTACTTATGAAGCAAACATGGCGATGCATAATGCTGATGTCATTCTTGCAATTGGTGCTCGTTTTGATGACCGAGTAACAAATAACCCTGCAAAATTCTGTGTGAATGCCAAAGTTATTCATGTTGATATTGATCCGGCGAGCATTTCAAAAACGATCATGGCGCACATTCCGATTGTAGGGGCGGTTGAGCCTGTACTTCAGGAAATGTTGACGCAATTGAAACAATTAAATGTGTCTAAGCCAAACCCTGAAGCAATTGCTGCATGGTGGGATCAAATTAATGAATGGCGCAAAGTTCATGGTTTGAAGTATGAAACCCTGACTGATGGCACGATGAAGCCGCAGCAAGTGGTAGAAGCTTTATATAAAGCAACACATGGTGATGCCATTATCACATCGGATGTTGGACAGCATCAAATGTTTGGTGCGTTGTATTACAAGTACAAACGTCCTCGTCAATGGATCAACTCTGGTGGTTTAGGCACCATGGGCGTTGGTTTACCTTATGCAATGGCTGCTAAGCTGGCTTTCCCAGATCAGCAAGTTGTTTGTATTACTGGTGAAGCTTCAATTCAGATGTGTATTCAAGAACTTTCTACCTGTAAGCAATACGGTATGAATGTGAAGATCTTGTGCTTGAATAACCGTGCTTTAGGTATGGTTAAACAGTGGCAAGATATGAACTATGAAGGCCGTCACTCAAGCTCATATGTTGAATCATTACCTGATTTTGGCAAGTTAATGGAAGCTTATGGTCATGTTGGTATTCAAATTGATCATGCTGATGAACTAGAGTCGAAGCTTGCTGAAGCAATGGCGATTAATGATAAATGTGTATTCATTAATGTCATGGTTGATCGTACAGAACATGTTTATCCAATGCTGATCGCAGGTCAGTCCATGAAGGATATGTGGTTAGGTAAAGGGGAGCGTACATAATGAGACATATTATTTCTGTACTCGTTGAAAACGAAGCAGGTGCGCTTTCTCGTTTGGTGGGTTTATTCAGTCAGCGTAACTATAACATTGAGACGTTGAATGTAGCCCCAACCGAAGACCCAACTTTGTCACGTTTGACGTTAACGACTTATGGTGATGACCATAAGATTGAACAGATTACCAAGCAGCTCAACAAACTTGTTGAAGTTGTAAAAGTAGTAGATTTATCAGAAGGTTCGCACATTGAGCGTGAACTGATGCTGATTAAAGTAAAAGCGTTAGGTGCTTCACGTGCTGAAATTAAGCGTACAGCGGATATTTTCCGTGCGCAAATTGTAGACGTGACACCAACTACCTATACCATTCAAATAGCAGGGACAACTGAAAAATTAGATGGTTTTATCGATGCGCTTGCAGAAAACACTATTCTAGAAGTCGTTCGTTCAGGTGTATCTGGTATCGCCCGTGGCGAAAAAGTATTGGCCATTTAATTTTTTAAAAGTATTTTAGCGGAGAACACAAATGCAAATTTTTTACGATAAAGACTGTGACTTATCAATCATCCAAGGCAAGAAAGTAGCGATTGTTGGTTACGGTTCTCAAGGTCATGCTCATGCACTTAACCTTAAAGACTCTGGCGTAGACGTAACTGTAGGTTTACGCGCAGGTTCAGCTTCTTGGAAGAAAGCTGAAAATGCTGGTCTTAAAGTTGCAGAAGTGCCTGCTGCTGTTAAGCAAGCTGACCTCGTAATGATTTTGACTCCAGATGAATTCCAATCACAACTTTACCGTGACGTGATTGAGCCAAACATCAAAGAAGGTGCAACTCTTGCATTTGCTCATGGTTTCTCAATTCTTTATAACCAAGTTGTTCCACGTAAAGACTTAGATGTAATCATGGTTGCACCTAAAGCACCTGGTCACACAGTTCGTTCAGAATATCAACGTGGTTCAGGTGTTCCTGATCTAATTGCAATTCACCAAGATGCTTCTGGTAACGCACGTAATGTTGCTCTTTCTTATGCTTCAGGCGTAGGTGGCGGCCGTACAGGTATTATCGAAACTTCATTCCGTGAAGAAACTGAAACTGACTTATTCGGTGAGCAAGCAGTTCTTTGTGGTGGTGCTGTTGAACTCGTGAAAATGGGCTTCGAAACTTTAGTTGAAGCTGGTTATGCACCAGAAATGGCTTACTTCGAATGTTTACACGAACTTAAATTGATCGTTGACTTGATGTTCGAAGGCGGTATCGCTGACATGAACTACTCAGTATCTAACAATGCTGAGTATGGCGAATATGTAACTGGTACTGAAGTAATTAACGAACAGTCTCGTGAAGCAATGCGTAATGCATTGAAACGTATTCAATCTGGCGAATACGCGAAGATGTTCATTCAAGAGGGTGCATTAAACTACCCATCTATGACTGCTCGTCGTCGTCAAAATGCTGCGCATGGTATTGAAGTAACTGGTAACAAGTTACGCTCGATGATGCCTTGGATTCAAGCAAACAAAATCGTAGATAAAGAGAAGAACTAATTTTCTTTTCTTATGTTTAAAAGAAACCCTGCATTTAGCAGGGTTTCTTATTTTAGGAACTCCTAAAATAAGCTTAAAAAAACATCATTAAGGTCAATTGACCTAGTTTCAATAAATCCTATATTTTTCATATAATTGGCTGCTTACTTTTTGGTTAGTTTATTGATTTATAAAGTAAAAAAAACTTGACCAAAAGATAGATAGTGTTATTGTTTATAACTGACTTAAAAAGTCAAATTTAATAGAATGTATTGAACATGTTTTGTTGTATTTTGGGCAATGAGTTGAACAAAATAAAAAAAAGTATTGAATAATCATGGAAGTCCAATATGGGTCATGTTGATTACGATAGCACATTGATCGTCGGCTCTTTTTTTGCAGCCGGCATTATTTGCTATATTGTGATTTCCATGGAGCAATTATTATTCAATAAGACCTTCAAACAATTTGAATCTTTAATTTTACTTATCAATAGTTTATTGCTCGCTTCAGCAATTAGTATCGTTCATATTGTTGGAATACAAGCCTACCATTTACTTGGAACAGTAAATTCTAATACTCCTTTAATTGCCGTTTCTTTTGCCATAAGTGCTTTATTATCTTACATCGCAATGTGGTTAACTTCTCGTTTTACGTTACCTTTATTCCGGCTTATTTTAAGTTCGGTTGTCATGGGAATCGGAATTTCAGCTTCATATTATATTGCTATGTTGGGTTGGAATATTAATATCTATAAAAAAGACTACACTGCTTTCTTGCTATTATTTTCTGTACTCATTGCTATGAGTGGGTCAGGGTTGGCTTTTTTATTATCTTATAAATTAAAAGAAACAGAGCATCATCGATTAAACCTAAAAATAGCATTCGCGATCATGATGACCTTAAGTATTATGGGAATGCACTATACTGCTCTGATTGCCACCAATATTACAGACAAATTTATTAGCCAATATCAGGCTGAGCATGACTTATTATTATTTACGATTATTTTAGTCACGTGTCTGGTACTCGTAGCAAGCTTTATTGTCGCGATGTTAGAGCAGCGGCTCACTCAACAAAACTTAGAGCTACGTAAGGCAAATAAAGAATTAGCGAATCTCTCTATACAAGATAATTTAACTAAGCTGCCAAACCGACTTTACTTGGTTGATTATGCAGAAGTATTACTTTCAGACCATCGATATAAAGAACAGAAAATTGCTTTTTTATATATTGATTTAGACCGTTTTAAATCGGTGAATGATGCTTTTGGACATCATGTAGGTGACCAACTCCTCATTCAAATGGCAAATCGCTTACATTGGCAACTCAATGAAAAATGTAAATTGCTTAGAATTGGTGGCGATGAGTTTTTACTGATTGCGGAAAATACTAATGCCGAAGAAGCGGTTGTTTTAGCCGAGAAAGTTTTACAATTGATTCAGGAAAGTTATCAAATTTTGGGTAAGGAAATTAATATTTCTGCAAGTTTGGGCGTCGCACTCTTTCCTGAGCATGGGCAGAATGTTCAGGACTTACTGATGAACGCTGATGGGGCCATGTTGATGTCTAAAGAACAAGGTCGGAATACATATACCATCTTTAGTTATTCAACCCATCAACAAGAAACGCGAAGTCAATCAAAACTAATCAATGACCTTTATAAAGCCGTAGAAGAAAAACAATTCATCTTATATTACCAACCAAAATTTAATACTAATCTTGATGTTTGCGGGGTTGAAGCATTAATCCGTTGGAATCACCCAGCTTTAGGAATACTTACTCCGCACATGTTCATTGAAGGTGCGGAAAAAACGGGTTTGATTATTCCAATGGGGTATTGGGCGCTTGAGCAAGCGTGTCAGCAAATTCAGGCTTGGGAACGCAGTAACACACCATTTTATCCAGTCGCTGTAAACTTGTCGGCACTCCAATTTGAAAATAAAAAGTTATTTAGTACGCTCGAAGCATTATTAAAAAAATATCAAATTCAACCCCACCACTTAACTGTTGAGATTACTGAATCAACTGCAATGCGGCATATCGACTTGAGTATCCGAGCGTGTGAGCGACTGCGAGACATGGGAATTCGTGTTGCGATTGATGATTTTGGGACAGGGCATTCAAGCTTCTTATATTTAAAAGATTTACCTGTAGATGAGCTTAAAATTGATCGTGGGTTTATTGTTGATTTAAAACCGGGTTCAAAAGAAGAAGTTATCTTAGAAAGTATTATTCATTTAGCCAAAAAGTTAGGTTTAACCGTTACAGCAGAAGGAGTAGAGACCCAACAGCAAGTTGAGATTTTAACGCGTTTAGGTTGCCAGCAGTTCCAAGGCTATTTATTGGGAATGCCTGTTAATGTGGGGCAACTCCTTCAATCGCAAGGCGCTCATTTTGCTTAATCTAGACATTGGGTTAAATTTGAAAATACTTGTTTATATAATATCTAAAATAATATTTAAGTTAATCTAATGAAAAATAATAAGAAATTTAAAATCTTGTCATAAATTCAACATTGACACTTCTAAACTCTCAGATTATGCTTTGCCTGCTGGCCTACATTGCCAGGTGGTTTTGACAGACCACATACGACCGCATCAGAGTTTTCCCTTCTGAGGGATAGTTCTGTGTGTAAGCTCCTCGTCTCCTCCCGTAGCGGTAGGACGGGAGAGGGACACCTTCGGGTGTGCTGGCGTCGTACCAGTCTGTCAACCCTCTTTCGTTCTGCCACCATAATTCTAAATTAATGCTTTGGCAGAACTCCCCATATAAGGAGTTGGCTATGCATACTATTTTTACACCACCAGATTAGTCTTTAGCAGGGTTTGATTACTTTTGAGTTTTCAGACTTTAGTTCGTCACGACTAAAAAATCATATCAACAATAAAACTTGAGATGGGTTAGGGCAGTCTTTGGGGCCTTTGCATGCTTTTTTTGCCTAAAGCAAAAGTTGCAGCCGTTTTTCTCATTTAGACACAACAAGAAATTATTTTATAACGGTACATATATGCCATATTCAGATCTCTCATTTCGCGCGTTAAGTGCGCTGCATAAGTCTCGCTATCTTTTTAGTAAACATGGTTTTCATAACGTCGGTGTCGACCGCCTTGTGAGTGAAGCAGAGGTGCCGAAAGCCTCATTTTATAACTATTTCCACTCCAAACAGCGGCTGATTGAAATGTGCCTAAGCTTTCAAAAAGATGCTCTAAAAGAACAAGTCATCTCAATCATTTACATACAAAAAGATTTAGCCTTGCGTGAAAAGTTAAAAAAGATTTTCTTTTTACATACTAACTTAGTTGGCAACTATTACTTGTTATTTAGGGCTATTTTTGAAATTGAAAAGCTATATCCAAAAGCCTATCAGGTCGTGGTTGAATATCGAAACTGGCTGATTAATGAAATCTATATATTGCTTTTGAATACGATTCCAAATGCCTCAAAAAAAGATGCATACATGTTTTTATTTGTGATTGATGGGGCAATGGTTCAACTTTTGGGGGATAACAGTGTGGATGATAGAGATGTATTGTTAGAGTATGTTTTAAAGAGTATCGCTGTAGATTAATAATCTATTAAAGTAGATGTTTATATGTAGGAAAAAATTAGTTATTCTTAATAAAGATCTTATTGAAACTACTCAATTTTATATAGGTTCTAAAATTAAAATAGAAAAGATGAGAGCAGCTCATGCATTTAAAATAGCAAGGGCTTTGCTTTTAAAGGGTTGAAGAAATAAGTCAGATAGATTTTATCAGTAGAGCTGTAATTCATGCTCTACTCGTTTTTTTAATGATACTTTAATTCTTCTACAAAACATCTAAAAATTATTAAATTGATATATTAAGCGGCTGCATACGCTTGGGTTGCTTCAAAATTAATAAGTTTATTTATGTAAGACCATGTTTGTTCAGAATTAATTTTTGATTTATTTATTGTGCCATCAATAATAATACCATCAATAATATTAAGGAAAAGACTGGTAAGCGTATGGGCATCTTTGATTTCTAATTCTAGAAATGTTGAGAAAACCAATTTGTAAATCCACTCTCGATATTCATTAACTTGATTCTTAATAGATGGGTACAACTGTAGAACTTCAATAGTCGCTTTTTTAAATAAACAACCATTGAAATCATCTGTATTAATCCAATCAACATACCAATTGAAAATGCTTCTAATTTTAACTAAGGGGTTGTTAATATTGTTTATTTTTTCAAATATTGAGGATTTAATTTCTAAATTTCTTACATTAAGGCACTCTTCAATTAGATTTTCTTTAGACGAAAAGTACTTATAAAAAGTCATTTTTGCAACATTGGACTCAGCAATAATCTTATCAACACCAACAGATGTATAGCTTTTTTGGTTAAAAAGGGATGTTGCGGTTGTTATAATATTTTCTCTTTTTGTCATCGGGTGCACCGTCGCGAATATTTTTGATTAACTTTGCAATTGTAAGTGTTAAAGCTTAAATAAAACTTATTTTATAATATTTAAAAAATTATATTTATTCAATAGTTTGGTTAATCTTAAAAAGTAATATTTTATGTATTGAGTTGGCAATAATTTACTTTTTTAAATATTATTAATTAATCCATTGATTTATTGAGTTAATAGACATAATATCAGCTTGTTAAGGATGGGTATATGGATTTTATTTTAGCAATTGAATGCAAATTGAAATAAAGGGAATCCCCAACTTAACTATAAGAAAAAACTTTTTATGAGAATGATTATGTCAAAAAAATTTGAAGATTTTAATAATCCACGAGAAAAAGCATTGCAGGGGATGAGAAATAGTATTCCTGCACAACAATGGGATGAAAATTTAAAGTTTCTCAAACAGTTAAGAAATAAAATTGCGGAATTACCAGTTTGTAAACATCCTGCAATTGAAATATTAAATCATGGATATTTGGATAAGAGCACTTTAACTCATATTCATTTAGAATATCGTCATGCAATTGTACAGATTTTTACTGATGCTTTATTACAAGCACAGTTCCAAACAAAACAACTGGAACCAAAACTCCATTCTGGAGCTAAAATGTTTCCACGTGTATTGTTAAGCCTAAATATACTTGATGAATTCGGTTTTAGACCGGGATTAGGTAAAGATGATTATTATTTGGGGAATCCTGAATATGCTCATTATCCTTTGTATGAAGATTTACTTAATGATTATGGTTTGACAGAAGCCGATCGTCGTAATTATAAACCTTCAAAAGTTGCAGATCAGGTTCGTTCATTTTTAGAATCTTCTTATGATAGTTATATCAATGTAGTTGCATTGTTAGCAGTTGCCGAAGAAGAAGTTATTCTTTTTAGTCCGCCATTACGAGAAGCGACTAAATTTGTGAATATCGATGTTGAAGGTGGTGGCTATTACCATGTGCATGGTGTATCTACTGATGAAACGTCTGAGGCGGCTGATGATGACCATCAGGATGACCTTTGGTTTACATTAGCGCAAGCAATTACAGAAGATGATTATGAGAGCTTAACGAAGCTATGTATTGATTATTGTGCTTTATGGAATGAGTTCTGGGATGTGCAAATTGCCGATGTCCAGTTTATTGAAGAAAAGAAACTGGCATAAGATATTCTGTTAAACCCGAAGAAAGCCCATCTACGATTGTATGGGCTTTTTTAATTGTAAAATTTCTAAGATGCTAAGCTACATTCTCAAAAAATATCTAAAAAGCTTATGAGTAACTCATGGCTTATCAACAATCATTAAACACTTCCATAAATCTGCTACAATTACGCCAATTTTTATTTTGATCGACTTTAGGTCTTTGGCACTGCAATCTCCGCAGTAGGTGTATTTCATGAGTTTTAAAGATGAGTTAGCGGCACAGGTTGCTCAACGCCGCACATTTGCCATCATTTCCCACCCCGATGCCGGTAAAACCACCATGACAGAAAAATTACTGTTATGGGGTAAAGCAATTCAGGTTGCAGGGATGGTAAAAAGCCGTAAATCTGACCGCGCAGCTACATCTGACTGGATGGAAATGGAAAAAGAGCGTGGTATTTCGATTACCACGTCTGTTATGCAGTTCCCTTATAAAGGTCACACCATTAACTTGCTCGATACACCGGGACATGAAGATTTCTCGGAAGATACTTATCGTACCCTAACCGCAGTTGACTCTGCGTTAATGGTGATTGATGGTGCAAAAGGTGTCGAAGAACGTACCATCAAATTGATGGAAGTTTGTCGTATGCGCGACACGCCTATCATTTCATTTGTAAACAAGATGGACCGTGAGATTCGTGAGCCACTTGAGTTACTTGATGAAATTGAAAATGTCCTCAATATCCGCTGTGTACCCCTTACATGGCCATTAGGAATGGGGCGTGATTTTGCTGGTGTATACAACATTATTGAAAATAAATTGTATGTCTACAAAGCAGGTTTTGGCTCAACCATTACAGATATTGAAGTGCGTGATGGATATGATCATGCTGATATTCGTGAAAAAGTAGGTGAGTTGGCTTGGGCATCTTTTGAAGAGTCGCTTGAGCTTGTACAAATGGCGAATGAGCCATTAGACCGCGATTTATTTTTACAAGGCAAACAAACGCCAGTTCTATTTGGTACAGCGTTAGGTAACTTTGGTGTTGACCATGTACTTGATGCTTTCATGGGGTGGGCACCTGAACCTAAAGCACACCCTACACAAGAACGTGTAGTTGATGCGAAAGAAGAAGGTTTCTCTGGGTTTGTATTTAAAATTCAAGCCAACATGGATCCGAAACACCGTGACCGTATTGCCTTCATGCGTATTTGCTCTGGTAAATATGAAAAAGGTTTAAAGATGAACCACGTTCGTCTTGGTAAAGATGTTCGCATTAGCGATGCTTTGACATTCCTTGCTGGTGAGCGTGAACATTTAGAAGAAGCGTGGCCGGGTGATATTATTGGTTTACATAACCATGGCACGATTCAAATTGGTGATACTTTTACCAGTGGAGAAAATTTACATTTCACTGGTATTCCTCACTTTGCGCCAGAGATGTTCCGTCGTGTGCGTTTAAGAGATCCATTAAAGTCAAAACAATTGCAAAAAGGTTTGAAAGAGTTGTCAGAAGAAGGGGCGACTCAGGTATTTATGCCACAAATTAGCAATGACTTGATTGTGGGTGCAGTGGGTGTACTTCAGTTTGACGTGGTTGCTTATCGTTTGAAAGAAGAATATAAGGTTGATTGTGTTTACGAGCCTGTAAGCGTTAACACAGTTCGCTGGATTCATTGTGATGACGAAAAAATTCTGAATGAATTTAAGAAGAAAGCCCATGACCAACTTTCGATAGATGGTGGTGGACACTTAACGTATCTGGCTCCAAGCCGAGTGAACTTGCAGATTATGCAAGAGCGTTGGCCTGATATTCAGTTCCGTAATACACGTGAACACTGATCATTTTTATGTGACAAACAGCTTCGAATAGAAGCTGTTTTGTTTTGAAAAATAAGAAAGGATGATGAAATGAATTTGAGTAAAAAGGCAATTATTGGGCTTGTGGTCGCAGTCATCGCATTAATTTCTGCTATTTCTATGTTTGTCTGGAAAGGTTCTCAATCCTCATCATCTTCTCAAAAAAATGCAGCTTCTGCCCAAGAGCATCCTGCTACGAAGGCAGAGGTTTTACCGTATTTAAACTTGACCGAAACCAAGGCAAATTATGCGCTGCCTTTTTGTGAAAAGAAAAACTGTATTGATGTCGATATTCAAACTATAAAAACTCAAGACACATGGTTAAATGGCTGGATTGAAAAAAGTCAGGCCAAAGTTATTCAGTCTCAAATTGATTTGAAAAAAGATTTAAGTCTGCAACAAGCCATAAATGCTTACGTTAAAAAGTCAGATGAATGGCAAGAAAAATATTCTAAAAACCGTGCTTATGAATTACACATTCATACACGCATTGCTTCACAGCGTAATCAGTATGTGTTGTTGCAATTGGCCTTGGACAGTAAACAAGAAGAGATCACGATAAAAGATCGTTATTACTTTTTTGTAGCTGACCGAAAATTGCATAAAAGTTTAAGTTTGCTCGATGTTTTAAAAAAGGATCAGCAAACAGCTATGCATCAAATCGTGCAGGTTGCATATCAAGACTGGTTGAAAAAGCAGCCTGTTGAGATAAGAAAAGAAGCGCCCAAAACTTTATATTGGGGGCAAGCTGATTGGTTCTTTGATGGTGAAGGGATTGGACTGCATTATCAGGCGAACCAGATTACTAAAGAGGCATCTCAGCTTGATATTTATTTATCTACAGAACAAACAAAAAAAATATTACAACCTGAGGTTTATGAACAAATGTTTTAAGATGGTAGCAGAATTTGCAACCTCTATTTATATGCGCTAATTTCTTAGAAAAGGCACTGCGTAATCTCCTTAGAATAAAAGGCAAAATATGATGTTATCTTCTAAAGCTTCACTGCGATTAACTTTGCTTGCTTCTGCTATATTTTTGGTGGCATGCCAACCTAAAGCCGATCCTAAGGATTCTCAAGAGCAGCAGAAACCAGCAGTTGAACAACAAAAGCCTGTAGAGTTGACTTTGAAGGGCGAAACAATTCCAAGTAAAGTTGTTTTACCTGACTGTGATGGTAAAAATTGTCCAGAATTTACAGTTGCGCGTTTACAGAGTAATTTTCCGTTTATTGATAAAGTTATAGATGAGCAAATTTTAAAAACTCTCGATCAAATATTAGCGATTGCAAAACCTGATGCAAAAGCAGCGCAATCGGACAAAAAGTCAGAAGCTTCAGCAGTTGCTGAAACAGAGCAAAAAAATAGTTTTGATGCACAAGTTCAACGCTATGCAAATTCGTTTGTTGGTTTGGATAATGAATTAAAAGCTTTAAGTAGTAATCATCAAATTAATCTTTTAGTTAAGCCAAAAATTTTGCAGGCTCAAGGGAAAGTCGTCACTGTTGTACTTAATAGTAGTAGTTATTTAGGTGGCGCTCATGGTTCAGCAGGGCAGCACTACTATAACTTTGACTTAAAAGAGCAAAAACAGATTGAGCTTGAAGATTTGTTGCGTCCCGAGAAAAAAGCTGCATTAGAAAAGTTAGCGCATGAAGCCTTTAAGATTTGGGTGACTGATTCCAAGCTTGCTGACAATGTCGCTGATTATGAACAAGCATGGCCATTTAAATTGACTAATAATTTCTTGTTGGGTGAGCAGGGTTTGATTTTGCAATATGGTGAATATGATATTGGTCCATATGTTGTAGGATTGCCACGCCTAGTGATTCCTTATAATCAATTAGAGGAAGTTTTGAAAAAAGAGTATTTGCCACAGCCTAAAGCGCAACCAGCTTCAGCTCCAGTTGCAAAAAGTGGAAGCTAATGCATCTGTTTGATACACATACACATTTTGATGTTGCCGATTTTGATGAAGATCGGCAACAATTAGCACTTGATGCTAAAAAAGCTGGTGTAGATGCACTCGTATTAATTGGTTTTGTGCAGTCACGTTTTGATGAGTTATTACAAACGCATCATCAGTTAAATAACTGGGATAATGTGCCTTCTTCATATTTAGCACCTGGTTTACATCCGTTTTATATAGAACAACATCAACCAGACCATCTTTCTCACCTTGAGCAAATTTTGCAGCAACAAGACTGTGTGGCTGTGGGTGAAATTGGCTTAGATACTTTTTTAAAAGAGCATAAGCACCCAGATATATATGCAAAACAAAAACAATATTTTGCCGAACAGCTAGAACTGGCAATGCAATATCAGAAACCAGTATTGCTTCATATTCGTAAAGCACATGGCGATGTATTGGCAATATTAAAAGCTCAAAAATTTAAACTGGGCGGAATTGCTCATGCTTTTAGTGGTGGAGTGGAAGAAGCAAAAGGTCTCATTAAGCTCGGATTTAAAATTGGTGTGACTGGGCAAATTACCAACCCGAATGCGAAAAAGCTTCATACGGTTGTACAAGCTCTAGGTGCAGAGCACTTGGTGATTGAAACGGATTGTCCAGATATGACACCACTTTGTTGTCAAACCTCAACAGAACAACGTACCCGTAATACCCCAGTTAATTTGCCTTATGTTTTACAAAGTTTGGCAGAAAACTTAAAAATATCAGAGTCGGATTTGGCCGTACAGCTTTGGGAAAACTCGCTCTCGGCTTTGAAATTATCGTAATAAAAATCAAAGATTAGAAATAGTAACTAAAACAAAACACAGCGATTAGAAAAGAAGCTTAAAGTAAGAAAACAACATGTAAAAACGTGAAAAATAACATTGCCAGACATGGGAGGATAACCCAATGGCTAAGTATAGCAATATCAATAGTTTTAATGCTTTACAGACGCTAACAGTAGGTTCCAGCAATTATCAGATTTTTAGCTTAGCCCAAGCAGAGAAAACGCTAGGGGATATTGCCAAACTGCCGAAATCTTTAAAAGTATTATTGGAAAACTTATTACGGTTCGAAGACCAGCATAGTGTTAAAACAGAACACATCCATGCTTTAGCAGAGTGGTTAAAAAAACGAAGCTCAGATCAGGAAATTCAATATCGACCTGCACGAGTTTTAATGCAGGATTTTACAGGTGTGCCTGCGGTAGTTGATTTAGCGGCAATGCGTGCGGCTATGGCTCAAGCGGGGGGCGACCCTGAAAAAATTAATCCGTTATCTCCTGTTGATCTTGTAATTGACCACTCTGTGATGGTCGACTATTTTGCTGATGATCAGGCTTTTGACGAAAATGTACACATTGAGATGCAGCGTAATGGTGAGCGATATCAATTCTTGCGTTGGGGACAATCTGCGTTTAATAACTTTAGTGTTGTGCCTCCCGGTACAGGGATTTGCCATCAGGTCAATTTAGAATATTTAGCTCAAGCCGTTTGGCTAGGCGAAGATAACGGGCAGACTTTTGCTTTTCCAGATACCTTAGTAGGAACAGACTCACATACCACCATGATTAATGGTTTGGGTGTGTTGGGTTGGGGTGTAGGGGGTATTGAGGCCGAAGCGGCTATGTTGGGCCAACCTATCTCGATGCTTATTCCAGAAGTAATTGGCTTTAAACTTACAGGCAAATTACCAGAAGGTATTACGGCAACTGACTTGGTGCTTACCATTACTCAAATGCTTCGCCAAAAAGGTGTAGTGGGTAAATTTGTAGAGTTTTACGGGGATGGTCTTGCCGATTTGCCTCTTGCTGACCGCGCAACTATTGCCAATATGGCGCCGGAATATGGTGCTACCTGTGGTTTCTTTCCGATTGATGAAGTGACATTGGGTTATCTACGGCTAACTGGCCGTCAAAGTGATCGCATTGAATTGGTTGAGGCCTACAGTAAGGCACAAGGTCTATGGCGAAATGCGGGGGATGAACCTGTATTTACAGATACTTTAAGTTTAGATATGAGTACTGTCCAAGCAAGTTTGGCCGGCCCAAAACGTCCACAAGATCGTGTGCTTTTATCAGATGTACCTAAAACTTTTAATGCGCTGATGGAGTTAACTTTAAAACCAGCAAAAGAAGCCAAAGAACGTTTAGAAAATGAAGGCGGTGGCGGTACAGCCGTAGAAGCGAAAAAAGCAAATATTCAACATGAAAATCCATCTTGCGTGATTGAAGGGCAAGAATATCCACTCAATCATGGGGATGTTGTTATTTCAGCAATTACCTCTTGTACGAACACCTCTAACCCGAGTGTGATGTTGGCAGCTGGTCTGCTTGCTAAAAAAGCGATTGAAAAAGGCTTACAACGGAAACCATGGGTGAAAAGCTCTCTCGCACCCGGCTCTAAGGTCGTTACCGATTACTTACTGGCTGCTGGCCTCACACCCTATCTAGACGAACTAGGCTATAACTTGGTGGGCTATGGTTGTACGACTTGTATTGGTAACTCAGGTCCATTACCTGAACCAGTGGAAGAAGCAATTCAATGCCATGATTTAAATGTTGCATCTGTGCTCTCGGGTAACCGTAACTTTGAAGGACGTGTGCATCCATTAGTTAAAACAAACTGGCTTGCTTCTCCGCCGCTTGTGGTGGCTTATGGCTTGATTGGTAATATTCGTACCGATTTGACCACACAACCTATTGGGCAAGGCAAAGATGGGCAACCTGTCTATTTAAAAGATATCTGGCCAAGTCAGGCAGAAATTGATGAAGTCTTGCAAAAAGTAAATACAGATATGTTCCACAAAGAATATGCGGCTGTGTTTGATGGCGATGCCACATGGCAAGCGATTCAAATTCCACAAAGTAAAACTTATGAGTGGGCTGATGATTCAACTTATATTCGTCATCCGCCGTTCTTTGAAGGCATTGGCGAACCACCAAAAGCCATTAAAAATATTGAACAGGCACGTATTTTAGCTATCTTAGGTGACTCGGTAACGACAGACCATATTTCCCCAGCCGGGAATATCAAAAAAGACAGCCCAGCAGGTCGATATCTACAAGAGCAGGGCGTTGAGCCAAAAGACTTTAACTCTTATGGTTCTCGACGTGGTAATCATGAAGTCATGATGCGCGGGACTTTTGCCAACATTCGTATTAAAAACGAAATGCTGGGCGGTGAAGAAGGTGGTAATACGATCTATATTCCAAGCGGTGAGAAGCTTGCAATTTATGATGCAGCAATGCGTTATCAAGAAGAACACACACCGCTTGTGATTATTGCTGGTAAGGAATATGGAACAGGCTCTTCACGAGACTGGGCTGCTAAGGGAACAAATTTATTAGGTGTGAAAGCAGTGATTGCCGAGAGCTTTGAGCGTATTCACCGTTCTAACTTGGTGGGTATGGGCGTGTTGCCACTACAGTTTGTTGATGGACAAACTCGACAATCACTAAACTTGACTGGACATGAGGTGATATCAATCCGTGGTTTATCGGATGGGATTGAACCTCATCAAATTCTTGAAGTTGATGTAAAGGGGCCAAATGGGGTTGCTAGCCACTTTAATGTGTTATGTCGAATTGATACGTTAAATGAGGTTGAGTACTTTAAGGCTGGTGGTATTTTGCATTATGTACTACGGAATTTGATTGCTTCATAAATTGGATAAACTCAGCATGGCCATATAATGAATGTGTATGAGCCAATATTAGATTTATAGGCATATCCTTACTTTTTAAGGATAAAAAGTAACAAAAATCCTTTGTCGGGCTGACGGTATGTCCTTATACCGCAGCCCAACCGGGCGGCATCCGTGCCGCCTGTCACGTTAGTAAATAATGACTTAAATCTTAAATAATATAAATTATAATGACAGACTTACTGTGAACTCAAATATCTCAATCCCAAGTTTTCTTTGATATGAAATACACTTTCTTCTGAAAAGCAGTAAAATAGCCACCGTGTTTTATATCCCCAAAGAGTAGCAATGACCGATCTCCAACAAGATGAATATGAACGTCGTTTTGCAGGTGTAGCCAAAGTTTATGGTGATTCATCGTTTCAACACTATGAAAAAAGTCATGTGATGGTGATTGGTATTGGTGGGGTGGGGAGTTGGGCTGTAGAAGCTTTAGCGCGTACAGGTATTGGCGAGATTACGTTAGTGGATATGGACGTGGTTGCGGCATCAAATGTGAACCGTCAGTTACCCGCTATGACATCTACCTTGGGCTGTGAAAAAGTTGAAATTATGGCGGAGCGCTGTCGCCAGATTAACCCGCGTATTAAAGTCAATATTATTGATGACTTTTTAACACCCGATAATGTGGCAGAGCTGTTAAACCCTGTACCAGACATTGTTTTAGACTGTATTGATGACGTTAAAGCCAAGTTGGGTTTAATGCTACATTGCCGTTTTAACAAAATTCCTTTGATTGTGTCGGGTGGGGCAGGCGGTAAGCTTGATCCACTTAAAATTCGTGTTGCCGATTTATCAAAAACAGAACAAGACCCGATGTTGGCAAAATTACGTAGCCAGCTTCGAGCTCGAGGCATCTGTAAAAAGCCAAAAGAGAAATTTGGAATTACTTGTGTTTACTCAATCGACAATCCATTTTCAAGTGCAGATGTTTGCCCATCGGCTGGATTGCGCTGTGGTGGCTATGGTTCAGCCGTGGTCGTGACTTCAAGCTTTGCCATGATTGCCGTAGCGGAAGTTTTAAAGAAACTCGATTTAAAGAAAGCCTAGTTTAAATATTGCAAGGCATGCTTTTATGTTTAGGCATGCCTTTTCTTTTTGAGAGAACCTGTCTAACACGGTTGAAAGCCGATTTAATCATATAACTCTATAGTGTCGTGTTCTGGCTGTATTGGAAGCTGTTGATCATAAAATTTAAAGCACCATAAAACTAAAATAATGAGGGTGAATAGAGCGAACCCTTTTAAATACTTCATGAATAATTCAATCAAGTGAATGGTCTTAATAAAATTCTAGCGAAGGCTATCTATCTAATCTAATATAGAAAATAGGCCTAATGATCTAATTTTGAGATGATAATGCTCACATTAAAGCAATTCCAATATTTTATAAAAATTGTTGAAGAGGGAAGCTTTACAGCAGCTTCAGAAAAGCTCTTTATTGCTCAATCCGCTTTAAGTCGGCAGATTAAATTATTAGAAGAGGAAATTGCTTTTCAGCTCTTTGATCGCACTGATAAAAGAATCAGGCTTACAGTTGCAGGTGAGGTCTTTTATAAGAAAACAAAAGACCATCTGGACTACTTAAATGAAATTATTGGTCTTTCTAAAAATATTGCAGATGGGAAAAATCGCCAGATTAAAATTGCTCACTCGAGCAGTATTGTTATGGATGATAAAAAGGTTCAGCTATTAAAAAAAATTAGTTTAGCAGAGCAGATCAATTTTGAGATAAACACCTTGTCATCTGAGCATCAGATTTTAGCTTTGATGAATGGAGAAATTGATATGGGTTTGATTAGACCACCAGTGCGCCATACATTAAATGACATCAATGTTCTTAAGCTGTATGAAGAACCTTTGATGGTGGCTGTACATGTCGATCATGCTAAATTTAAAAATAAACAAGAGATTAAAGTCAAAGATTTGAAAGATGAATATTTCGTTTCTACACCTCATGCCGAAAGAGGTGGTTTAAGCTATTTTGTTTCAAATCTATGCTTGGCTGCTGGGTTTACACCTCGGAAGGCTGCGATTCAGTCACGCAAGGTTTCACAATTACAGCTTGTGGCTGCAAATTTAGGTGTGAGCATTGTGCCTGAGGAGTTTCAGCAGATTTTGCCTGCCAATGTAAAATTGTTACCTTTGGCAGATCATCTATTATTTTCAGAGGTCGTTTTAGTCTATAGAAAAGAGAACGATGAAACTATTCAACATTGTGCCGAGCTTATTCATCAAACCTTTCAATCCACCTTGAAAAATTGATTAGGCAGCTAATCTATAATAAGTATAAGTAACGCTATCGTCTTTATAGACATCATAGCTATTTTGTTTGAAGTCAGAGACCCATTCACTTCCTGTATATCCAGCAATATGTCCATATACGTGGTTACGGGTTCTGTGAATGATATAGATGTCACCTTCTTGAGGTTCATCAAAGGCTGGGTTAATTTCTTTATAGCCAATCTTTTTGAGAGTGTCACCCCAGTCAGAAGCTGCGATTGGGTGGTTTTCGACGTTGGCACCAGCAGATTCTAGAGCAAGACGGATACTACGTGCACAACGTGCTTTACTGCGTCTAGAGGTAACACTTTCTAATTTTTCTACAAATTTATCAATATCTATAGCGGGAGTACCGGAAGTTTCTGTCTGATGACGATTGGGTTTCATGGTGAAAGGATAAGGGAGGCTTGGAGTGCTGTGGGATACAACAATGGCTGCCTGATTTGAATCCTGATACATATAATTATCAGCTACTTGTCCGTCATAAATAATCATCGTGAAATCTCTACCGTACTATCTATATCCATATTTAAAAAATCACCACCTACCTGTGGCGTTCAGAGATACTAATAGGCGTACCTTAAAAGTTTTGTTTATGTTATGTAATAACGTATCTTTTTCTCAAATATTGCTGCTGAGAGGCAAAAAGATATTCATTAAAATGAAAATTAAAAACTATTTAACTTAAGTTTTTGATATTACTATTTAAAAATAATTAATCAGATCTTAAATTTGAATATTTTAATTCAGTAATTGCGAATATACTCAAAATCTAAGTCTCTGATTTAAAATGCCACATTTTCTTACAATTTAAGAAGACATCACACGTTTAAGCTTGATGCTCTTGTAAATATTCTTCAGTACGAATTAAAGCTGCTTGCATGTTGCTAATAGCCTGTTCTACATCAGCTAAAGTCTTTGCATTTCCGCCGCTTAGCGCCTGACGCCATTTACGCGCACCTGGTAAATTTTGGAATAAACCTAAAATATGACGTGTAATGATTGATAACGGAGCTCCTTCAGCCATACGTTGTTCAATATAAGGTAGCATTTGTTCCATAATATCGAATCGATTTGGAGACTCTAAATTCCAAAGCTGCCCTAATTCCGCGAGTAAGTACGGGTTATGGTAGGCTTCACGGCCAATCATGACGCCATCAACGTGCTGTAAATGTGTTTGAGTCTCAGCAAAGGTCTTAATCCCGCCGTTAATTTCAATGGTGAGATGCGGACGGTCTTGCTTTAAACGATAGACATCTTCATAGCGTAAAGGTGGAACTTCACGGTTTTCTTTTGGTGATAGGCCTTTCAAAATAGCAATACGAGCATGCACTACAAAATGAGTGCAACCTGTTGCAGCAACAGTGTCTACGAAATGAAGCATCTCTTCATAAGAGTGCATGTCATCAATCCCGATACGGTGTTTTACCGTTACAGGAATATTTACCGCTTTTTGCATGGTATGAATGCATTCAGCAACCAAATCTGGCTCTGCCATTAGGCAAGCACCAATTTTATTGTTCTGTACACGGTCACTTGGGCAGCCTACATTGAGGTTAACTTCATCGTAACCCCAGTCTTCAGCCATTTTTGTACAGGTCGCAAGCTCTCGCGGATTTGAACCGCCCAACTGTAATACGATAGGGTGCTCTTGAGCGCTATAGTCCAAATGACGTTTTGCATCGCCAAAAAGAATCGCGCCTGTGGTGACCATTTCGGTATATAGCACAACATTTGGGTTAAACAAGCGTGCAAAGAATCGATAATCCTTTGTAGTCCAGTCCATCATAGGTGCGACAGAAATACGAGGTTGTAACGATTGAAGTGATTGCATAACCAATAGCCCAAAAGTCGCTAAATTAATGAAAGGGCAGCATTATACGGGGTTTATGCTTGAATCGACAGGGGCATTTAACCGAGTAATTTCTAACCACCCTTGTGGTGAATATAGGGGAATGATTTATAACAAGTTACCTTATTGAGAAACCATTTTCTTTTTTTGTAAGATCGTATCGAACATGCCAAATAAAATACAAAGAACAACTAACCCGATACCTGCAAGGCAAGTCATGGGCCATCCGCCATGGTTCCACGCAAAAATTCCTAATGCCGAACCACCTGCACCACCAATAAAGTATGTGGTCATATAAATGGCATTAATACGAGATTTTGCATCTGGACGTAAACGGAAAATAATGCTCTGGTTGCTGGTGTGTACAAGTGCGAGTGCTAGCTGAATTAGAGCAAAACCAGCAATATAACTTGAAAGCAAAGTCTGTCCATAATAGAAGCAGAGCCAGCTCAATAAGAATAGTCCGCAACCCATCCATGTGAGTAACCCAGTATGTCCTTGATCTGCATATTTACCAATGTAGCGTGTTGATAAGGCACCAAAGATACCGACTAAAGGCACTAGTCCAATAAAGAGATCAGGTAAATGATGTGCTGAGGTTAAAAGTAATGCGATGGTGGAATACAGAATACTGACTGATGCAAATGCAAAGCCACCTGTAAGCGCTCTTAATAATAAACGCTTTTCCTCTTTGAGAAGCTGAGCCATGGAACTAAAGATCTGTCCATAGTTCATTTTCATACGTAAGACATATGGCAAGCGACTTTTTAAGGTATATGCCAATAGAAGCATTAATATGCCGCTTACGATATAAACCACTTTCCAGTGGAATAAGTTAGAGAATAAACCAGCCAGACTGGTGGAGAGTAAAATCCCGACCAATAAGCCACTCATTAAAAAACCAATGATCTCGCCAGTTTTTTCAGGTTTTACAGTCATTGTGGCAAGTGGAATCAGCACTTGAGCTGCAACCGAAAACAAGCCCGCTAAAATTGTACCGATCCAGAGCATAGGCAAGTTAACAGCAAAAGCAGAAATAAATAGGCCAACTGCACAAAGTACCATCAAAAACGGAATAGCCTTGGCTTTATTGACGATATCGCCCATTGGAACAATAAAGAGTAGGCCGAGGGCGTAAGATACCTGAGCAAATGTCACTGTTAAGGCGGCTTGGCCTTGAGTCACGGCAAAGTCTTGTTGAATCGAGTGAATAAGGGGCTGGCAATAATAATTTACACCTGCACATAAACCACATGCTGCTGCCATCAACCAAAGCAAAGGTTTATTTTGACTGATATCTTCAGGGGTAGACATGATGTTCTCTCGATTTTATTAGGTGTATGCGGTTGCTTCGACTTCAATGAGCATGTGCTCTAATGCAAGGCGTGGTACAGGAATGAGTGTACAGGCTGGAAAAGGATGATTTTTCCATAAATTTTGCATAATTTTAATCAAAATGTGATGTTTTTCATCCGAGTGGTCAACAACTAAAACTCTTAAAACAGCTATATCTGTGATTTTTGCGTCTGCTGCTTTCAAGGCATGTTGAATGTTATTAATGACTTGGATAACTTGTTCTTCAAAATTTGGGCTTAATTCACCTTTTGAGTTTTCGCCTCCTTGACCTGCAATATGAATAATCTTTTTAAAATTTTCTACTACAGCCACATGACTATAAGCATTTGGGGTAGGGTCATATAAAGTTGATGGATTTATAATTTTAAAAGTTTGTTTATTCATGGAACTCAACCGTTCAGTAAAATTTAGATGAGTATCCAACCTCAACTTAAGTTGAGGTCAAGAGAATTTAATGTTTTAGTCTTTTCTTTCTGAGTGTAATCATCATCACCCCAATAATATTTAAAATACAGCCGAACCATTGCCACATATTGAGATGTTCATTTAGAAAACTAACTGCAAGCAAAATGGTTAAAACAGGTCCAATTGAGGCAATCATGGCAGATTGTGAAGCACCCAGTCGTTCAATACTTTGTATGAGCATGATGGTGGGTAAAACAGTGACAAAAAGACCTAAACTGACGCCATACCAAATTACATTAGAGGGTAATTGCAAGAAGAGTTGAATTGGGTGGGGAGTGCTTAACGTGTAGTGCGTCAAAGTACAAATACAAGCGACTGTTAAAGCTAAACCTGTGAAATTCCAAGAACCAAATTTTTTTATGAGTGGAGGAGTTAGTAATAAATATCCTGCAAAAGCCACGGCACTTGCAAACACGAAACTTGTACCCAACCAGAAGTTGCCCTGAATTGGTGCGTTGTTGTGCTCTTGCAGCATAACCAATACAGTTCCACCATAACTAAGGAAAATGGCGAACAAACTTTTTGCATCTAATTTTTGTTTGTAGAGCAGACTCGATGCTATGACGGTGAGTGTGGGATATAGAAATAGAATAATTCGTTCAAGTGAGGCACTAATAAACATAAGACCCATAAAATCGAGCCAGCTAGCAAAGTAGTAGCCTAAGAGACCGGCAAAAATTAAAATTAGCCAATCCTTCTTTTTTATGCCCTGATTATGATGCCTGTTAAACCAGCAAATTAAGAGAAAGAACGGTAAAGCGCTTAACATGCGTAAAGCCATCAGGACGGTACCGTCTACTAATGGAGAGAGGGCATAAGTCTGTTTAATAAATATAGCTTTTGTACTGAATAGAAAAGCAGAGCAAAGAGCAAAAAAAGACCCGATTTGAAACGAAGATAAAGAAATTTTCATATACAAGACTGTATAAGAGAGACTATTGTCTGTAAAAAAATAAAAAGCTTCCTATATTACACCTCAAATCAAATATCGTGAATCATCAGTTCAAAATATGGGTATTTATTAAATAAATATTGGGTGGTATTTTAAAAAAGTTCAATTAGAATCCAAATTCTGTACAAAGAATACACATGGGGGAAACATTGCAGCTTGCAATGTTTTTGACAATGAGAAATTAGCTTGAGGAACGCTCATGCAGATCGGAATCCCAACCGAAACTGTCGTCGGTGAAAATCGTGTAGCTGCTACGCCAGAGACAGTAAAGAAGTTGATTAGCGCTGGTCATAGCGTTGTGATTGAACGTGGTGCCGGTGTAAAGGCTGCGTACATTGACAGTGCTTATGAACAGGTCGGTGCAACCATTACGGATGATGCCTATACGGGTAGTCAAATTATTTTGAAAGTTCGTGCGCCACAAGGCGGGGAAATTCAAAAACTTGCAGCAAATACTGCTGTTGTAGCAATGTTTGATCCTTATCGTAATACCGAGCTAGATCAGTTTGCGAATCAGCAAGTTTCTGCTTTTGCATTGGAATTGCTTCCTCGTACGCTTTCTCGTGCGCAGAACATGGACGTATTGTCTTCTCAGGCAAACCTTTCTGGTTATAAATCAGTTTTGCTTGCTGCTGCTGAATATCAACGTATGTTCCCAATGCTTATGACTGCTGCTGGTACTGTAAAACCTGCTCGTGTTGTTATTATGGGCGTGGGCGTTGCAGGTCTTCAGGCAATTGCAACGGCAAAACGTTTAGGTGCAATTGTTGAAGCAACTGATTTACGTCCTACAGCAAGAGATCAGGTTGAATCCTTAGGCGGTAAGTGGCTAGACGTACCAATGTCTGAAGAGGAAAAACAACGCGCAGCAGATGCCGCTAAAAATGGTTATGGATGGATGCCGGGTGAGCAATACATCAAAGACCAAGCTGCGATTGTTGATAAGGCTGTTTCTAACGCTGACATCGTGATTACGACTGCGTTGCTACCAGGTCGTGATGCGCCACGTTTAATTAAGGCTGAAACTGTTGCCAAGATGAAACCGGGTTCTGTCATTTTAGATATGGCTGTTGAAACTGGCGGTAACGTTGAGGGCTCTAAAGTGGGTGAGACTGTTTTTACAGAAAATGGCGTGAAAATTTTGGGTGTTCCAAATATTCCAGCAACTGTAGCGACAGAAGCTTCTGCATTATATGCACGTAACGTTTTTAATTTCGTAGAGACTTTATTCGACAAAGAGAAAAACTTTGCGATTAATCAAGAAGACGAAATCCAAAAAGCCCTATTGGTCACTCATGGCGGTCAAGTACTGCTTAAGCGTGGTTAAGGAGATTTTTCATGGTTGAAACTATTACAATTTTCGTCCTTGCCATCTTCGTAGGTTATTACGTAGTTTGGGGTGTTACACCAGCTTTACATACGCCACTTATGGCGGTAACGAATGCGTTGTCATCTATTATTGTAGTGGGTGCGATGTTGCAAACTGTGGGTCTACCTATTTTGGGCGTAGATGCTAACGTTGCATTTCAAAGTGTGAATGTGGTGAGCGTACTTGGTGCGATTGCAGTATTTTTGGCAAGCATTAATATTTTCGGTGGCTTTGCAGTAACTGCACGCATGCTGGAAATGTTCAAGCCTAAGCAAAAGAAATAAGAGGGCTTTGACATGGAATTTATTCAAGCAAATGCAAACTGGTTGTACCTTGTTGGCGCAATTCTCTTTATCTTGACGCTTCGTGGCTTGTCTGGTCCTAAAACAGCAATTCAGGGTAACCGTTACGGTATGATCGCGATGGCGATTGCGGTTGTAACGACCTTCTTTGTTGCAAACAACCCAGTGATCTGGATGATTGTTGGAGCAATGGTGTTAGGTGCAATTGTAGGTATTGCTCGTGCACGCACTGTACCAATGACTCAAATGCCAGAAACAGTTGCACTCATGCACTCTTTGGTTGGTTTGGCTGCTGTTTTAATTGCAATTGCTGCAATTTTGCATAACAACCAACTTGCTGAATTGTTTGCTCAAAATGAAGCTGCTTTAACAGCTGCTGGTGTACAACATGTGCACATGAGTAGTGTTCACTTATTTGAATTGTTCGTTGGTTGTTTCGTAGGTGCGATTACCTTTACTGCATCTGTATTTGCGTACGGTAAATTAGCTGCAAAAAAATGGGCGAAAACAATTTCTGGTGCATGGGTTAAACCTGTTCAAGCGCTTATCTTTATTGCGATGTTGGCTTGTGGTTTTTACTTCTTCACGACTGGCAACATGACTGCATTCTGGGCAATGACAGCACTTGCACTTGCATTTGGCTGGGTATGGATTGCACCAGTAGGTGGTGGTGATATGCCTGTAGTGGTATCGCTTCTTAACTCATTCTCTGGTTGGGCAGCAGCAGGAATTGGTTTTACTCTTGAAAACAACATGTTGATCGTTGCAGGTTCGCTTGTAGGTTCATCTGGTGCGATTCTGTCGTACATCATGTGTAAAGCAATGAACCGTTCGATCATCAACGTATTGTTTGGTGGTGCAATGGGTGGTGCAGCAGTTGCTACAGCAGCCAAAGGTGATCAAGTTCAGCGTAACCATCGTTCAGGTTCTGCCGATGATGCTGGCTTCTTGATGTCAAATGCCGACAGCGTTGTGATTGTACCAGGTTATGGTATGGCACAAGGTCGTGCACAAAATGCTGTAAAAGAATTGTGTGAGATTCTAAAAGAGCAAGGTGTTCGCGTTCGTTTTGCAATCCATCCAGTTGCTGGTCGTATGCCTGGTCATATGAACGTATTACTTGCTGAAGCGGACGTAGCATATGAAGACATTTTGGAAATGGATGAGATTAACTCAGACTTCCCTGCAACAGATGTTGTACTTGTAATTGGTGCAAACGATGTAGTTAACCCTGCTGCAAAAGATGATCCAACTTCACCGATTTATGGTATGCCGATTCTTGAAGCACATAAAGCACGTACAATCATGGTGATTAAGCGTTCTATGGCAACAGGTTATGCAGGTCTAGACAATGACTTGTTCTATAACGAAAAAACAATGATGATCTTTGGTGATGCTAAGAAAGTTGTTGAAGATATGACGAAAGCAATCAATGGTGGTGGTCACTAATCTGACCTTAATCAGGATTGTAAAAGCCACCTTCGGGTGGCTTTTTTATTGGAGGCATATTCTTAAAGAAACTTTTCAACCAGATCCATGGATTGCTGATAAAGATTGCGTGCCAGTTGTTGATTCTTGGCGTGCGCAGATTTCCAGTTTGGCATGTGGGCACTGACATATTCACCATTACGGTTCTGCCATGCATCTCCGATTGCCATTTCTGTAATAAGGTTTGCTGGAACGGAAGTGGGTACTAAGCCTAATTTCATGGCGGCATAAACAGGTTTTGGTAAGTCACGATAAATATCGGAAGCAACTCCACCCGGATGTAATGCATTATTGGTAATTGTGCTATCTGCTAGTTGTTCTGCTAACGCATTGCTAAACAATAAATTTGCAAGCTTCGATTGCCCATAATAGAACAGGGGATTGTAAAAACCTTCTGCACGAAATTTATTGGGTTTAATTGAGCCAACCCAGTGTGCAATAGATGCTAGATGAATAATGCGTGCTTTGGGGGATTGTTTTAAAACTGGAAGGAGTTTTTGAGTTAATAAAAAATGACCTAAATAATTAACCCCGAATTGTTGCTCAAAACCCTCAGTAGTCAGTTGTTTCGTTTTAGCAAATAACCCAGCATTATTAATGAGTACATCAAGACTACCGTATCGATCTGCAATTTCATTGGCTGCTTTTCGGGTTAACTCAAGGCTGTTTAGATCGAGAGAAACTAAATCGACTTGTCCTTGATTAAGCGAAAGTAATTTGTTTTGCGCATCTTGCGCTTTTGCTGGATTTCGGCACGCTAAAATAACATGTTGCCCTTGTTTAACGAGTTGTTCTGCTGTGGCGAAACCAATCCCTGTGTTGGCACCCGTAATTAATATCTTCACTTTCTGTACTCCGGTTATGCTATTTATTGGTGGGGACTTCAAGAATATGTATAGTGCTTCAAATCTGACAATTTGTCATGTCAAATTTGGAAAAGGGTGATGACTGGTTTTAGATATCAGGTTTTGGGAAGGTTTGGAGTTCTGTTGCTTTAAAGAGTAAAGCTAATCGGAATATTTCTCTATTTGTATACAAATAAAAAAGCGGCTCAAAAGAGCCGCTTTTTTAAAAAGCAAAATTTTATGCCACTGACTCTGGAGCAGTGCGCCATAAGCTTTCTAAATCATAGAATTTGCGGGCAGTTGGTAGCATCACGTGTACTACAACAAAGCCGAGATCAATCAAGATCCATTCTGCATCTCGTTCACCTTCAACACCAATCGGGCGGAAACCGGCTTTTCGAGCTTCTTCTGCAACATTGTCTGCAAGTGCTTTGACATGGCGAGTAGAAGTACCACTCGCAATTACAATAGCATCAGCGACGTTGCTAATTGAGCTAACATCTAACTGGAGAATATCTTTTGCTTTTACATCAACTAAAGCGTCGTGGACGACTTTGAGACAAGTTTGTACGTCTTTATTTGAGGCATTCATTGCGAAATCGTGAGAATTAGACACGCTGGGCGATGGTTCTAAATTCATATAGGGTATATTTTCCTGACAATTACTCACTATCTAATATAGTGGTTTTTGCGCTAAATTTCAAACAGAAGTCGTAACAGTTTATATATTTACATCATCTGAAAAGTATTTTTTCTTCCACGTAAATGACTGATTTGAGCCATTCTCTGGTTTATATTCCGCTGCAATGTAGTTCTGATAAGAACTTTGCTTTAACCAAGAAAAAATTTGCTCATATGGAATTTGAGCTGTATCTGGTTCATGGCGACCCGGACAGTCTGCAAATTGAATATGACCAATTGAGTTAATATTCTCTTGTAAACCCTCAAGCACATCTTCGCCCATCATCGCCATGTGGTAGCAGTCATATTGCATTTTTAGAGATGGGTGATTAACTGCTTCTAGCATTTCTTGTGCCTGCGCAATATTCTGTACTAAAAAGCGTGGCATATCTGTACCGTTAATCATTTCAAAAACGGGTTCTATGCCGTGTTCATCGAGTAAGTTGCTGGCAAGTTTTAAATTAGCTGCTAATGTTTTTAAGCAAGGTAGTAAGTCAGCATCAAGAGGTTGTTTACCTGCCAAAATATTAATGCGAGGAACTTTTAAAGCAGTAGCGTAGCTAATCGCTAATTCTAAGGCTTCACGGAAAGCTGTTTCTTGACCGGGGATGCCTGCTAAACCATTTCCACCTTGCATCAGATCACCCGCGGGCACATTGATTAGGCAGAGACCAAGGTTGTAGCGTTCGAGTTGAGTTTGAATATCTGAAATAGCCAATTCATAAGGAAATTGAATTTCTACATATTCGAAGCCCTGTGCATGGGCTAGAGCAAAGCGTTCAATTAAAGGAACTTCGGTAAAAATCATGGATAAATTGACTGCAAGACGACTCATACTCAAACTCCGTTTATTTTTGCTCTATTAATTGAATCATAGTAGCTAAATCTTTCTCAGCAAAGCCATTTTTTTGGTGAGTTTGTAGCTGTAATAGAGCTTTTTGTGCAACGGGGATATCTAAATTAACATTGTTAGCCAATGTTACTGCGTTGTTAAGATCCTTAGATAATGTTTGAACTTTCCACTGAACTGGTTCAAATGTGTGAGTTGCCATGCGTGGGGTAAGAATTTGAAAAGGTTTGGAGTCAGCAAATCCACCAGCTAAAGCAGGAGCCAGTAAAGTCGTGTCTACACCAGTTCGGTCTGCAAGTGCGACAGCCTCTGCAATCAGAGCGCTATTGGCTGCAACAATAAGTTGATTACAAATTTTGGTGGCTTGGCCAGTACCTGTGCCCCCCATTCGAGTCACACGCTGGGATAGAACATTATAAATAGGAGTGAGGTTGGTAATAGTTTGACTATCACCGCCTGCAAAAATGACAAGTGTGCCTTGTTCTGCACCAGCAGTTCCGCCTGATACAGGTGAATCAATCCATGTCACATGGTGTGTAGCCGCTTCTTGAGCAAGCGTTTTTGTTATAGCAACAGATAAGCTTGAGAAATCAACAATAACCTGATTCGCTTTTAAGTTAGGCTGAATTTTTTCAAATACCGCTTCTACTGCTTTGTCATCTGCCAGACAGATTAAAATAACTGGATATTCACCAACATTTGAAAGTTCTAAAGCTTGTGCCCCGATATCAATAAGTTCTTCACAGGCAGAGAAGGTTCGATTCCAAACGGCAACTTGAAAGCCAGCTTGAATAAGGCGGGTTGCCATCCGACTTCCCATCAGCCCTATACCTAAAAAAGCAATAGGAGTGTTGCGATCAAAATTCATAATCTAAGCTCTTATTTATATTGGCGTGGTAAAAAATTAATTTCAGGATGTTTGTCTTTTTTACGAGCAAGTTTGCTATTTTTGCCAAGTAATAATTTAAGTTGCCAGATTTTTTCTAGACGTAACGATTTTTCTGGTTGGTGTTCCATGGCGTCAAGTACACGTTTTGCTGCAGTGAGGGCATCAGGTGAACGTTGCAACATTTCAGCTGCAATCTCACGTGCTCTCTCTAGAGGAGAGTCACTTAAATGGGTCACAAGACCAATTTCTTTTGCATAATTCCCATCAAAAACACGGGCAGTTAAGGTGAGTTCTTTTGCAAGATCAAAGCTAATTAAACCTTTTAATGAGCGAGTAAGTCCCATATCAGGGACTAGACCCCAACGGCTTTCCATAATCGACATTTTTGTTTCTGGGTGAGAAATTCGGATGTCAGCAGCCAAGGCAAGTTGCATACCAGCGCCGAAACAATATCCTTCTAATGCTGCAATAACAGGTACAGGTAAATTCTGCCAAGTCAGAAATGCTTTTTGAAAAAGGCTTTGTCCAGGTTTTACAAGTTCCCAAATTGCAAAAGCAGAGTTTTTGGGATTGTTGAGGTCAGATAAATCAATGCCAGCACTAAACACATTTCCTTCACCTGCCAAAATAACACAGCGAATATCTCTATCTTTTTTAATTGCTTTTGCAGTTAAAACTAACTCTTTTAATAAGGCAAAACTCATCGCATTGCGTTTGTCTGGACGGTTTAAATATACCGTTGCAATGCCATTATTTTTTTCAATACGTAAGAGTGCCATGAGATTCCCGCTTCTTTTTTTATAGATGAACGGAGCATAACATGGCTGTAATTTGGAAACATGACAGCTCAGTCATACCTATTTAATAGATATGTTAGTCAGGTATTACCAAGATCTGGTGAGCAGCACTTTCAACCTCTTTAACGACAAGACCTAATTCATCAAAGCGCTGCATAACCTCTTCAATGAAGCCTTCATCTGCTATACGGCGTTCTTTACGTAGCATTGAAATAAATTGCTCAAAGTCACCAGTCACTTGCTGTAGTTTCGGGGCGCCTACATAGCGAGTGGCACCATACAGACGATGTAAAACATGCTCAAGTTGAGGGAAGTCTTCAAGCTCAATGAGCTGCTGCATTTCGTCTAGCTCAGTTGGAAAACTATCAACTAACATTTTAAGTAGATCTTGTGCCAAGTCTTCTTTATTTGCTGCGAGCTGCAAACTTTGTTGCCAGTTTAAAATTTGTGGATCTAAAGCTTCTGCAACGACATGGTGATCTTTATCTAAGGCTTTTGCTGTAAAGTTATTTTTGGTCCATTGCGTTAAGATCTGGATGATTTGCTCCATTTGAATTGGCTTGGTGACATAGTCATTCATGCCTACTTTAAGGAGTTTTTGTTTTTCATCAGCAAGCGCATGGGCGGTTAGTGCAATAATTGGTAGCTGCATTTCACCGTCTAAAGTTGACTCTAAAGAACGAATAGCACGAGTTGTATCAATGCCTGACATGACAGGCATTTGAATATCCATGAACACTAAATCAAATGGTTTAAGTTTTTGATCAATTCGCTCTTGAATGAGGTTAAGTGCGTCTTGTCCACTGATTGCTTTAGTTGTTTTAACGTTTAGTTCGCCTAACAAGGCTTCTAAAACAATTAAGTTAGGCAAATGGTCATCCACTGCCAGAATGTGCAGCCCTTGACCATTGAAGTCTTGTTGTTCTTCTTCAAAAATAGGTTGATCATTTAATAATTGAATGAGTCCACTTCGACTTAATGGTTGATAGAGAGGGCGAGCACGGTATTCACTGAGCATGTTTGGCTCAAGCGTCATTTGATAGCCATAGACTGCTAAATTGCCTTGATAACGGCTACGGATTTCTTTTAATAACGCTTCCGTGTCACCGCTATGATCAACGATAAGCCATGTATTATCTTTCTGATCAAGATGTTTTAAACGGCTAAACAAGTCCAGAATCGATTGTGTTTCGATATGAGGAACTTGATAATTTTCAAGATAATAACGTAAAACACTTGCTGTAGCTGGATGAGCAAGATAAGACACGACTTGTAAATGCTCAAAGTGTGGGTGTTCGATTTCGTAATCTTCATCTACTACAAATTGTGCGGTAAACCAGAAGGTTGAGCCTTTTTCTGTTGGTGCACGTTCTTGGTTATCTTCAAAACCAATTTGACCATGCATGAGATGAACAAGCTGTTTAGAAATAGCAAGACCTAAACCAGTACCGCCAAATTGACGTGTAACTGATGCATCGCCTTGTGAGAATGATTCAAATAATTTTTTACGGTCTGTGCCACTTAAACCAATACCACTATCTTGAACACTAAAATGAAGTAGACATTGCCCAATATCATCATGTTCCATACGCACACGAACAATAATTTCACCATCTGGAGTGAACTTGATTGCATTAGAAATTAAGTTGGTCAAAATTTGCTTGAAGCGTAAGGCATCGCCAATCACTTGTTGTGGAATATTGTCCGCATAGTAAAAAGCCATGGCAATATGTTTTTGAGCGGCCAAAGGAGATAGCATATCCATGACATCAAAAATGGCTTCTTCTAAATCAAAAGGTGCTGTTTCAAGTTCTAATTTACCTGCATCAATTTTTGAGAAATCTAATACATCGTTAATTAATGCTAATAAATGGGCAGATGACTTGCGAATGGTTTGTAAATAAAGATTTTGTTCATTACTTAAATTTTGTTGACGGAGTAATAAATGAATGAAGCCATCAATACTGTTTAGAGGTGTTCGAAGCTCATGACTAATATTGGCAAGGAAAACTGACTTTGCTTGGTTTGATGAAATCGCTTGGTCACGTGCTTGACGATAGGTAATGTTCTGGACTTCTAAGGTGTCGAGTGTTCTGCGTAAGTCTTCTTCTGTTTGTTCAGTGTGTTCTTTTAGCTCTAAAAAGCTAAAGTGCAATCGCTTAACAACATTTGCAATATCGCGCTGTAGTAAGCGTAACTCCCCAGTACTGTTAATGACGAGATGTTGGTCTAAAGTATCGGCATTTAAACGTTGTAACTGCATCCGAATTTCATACATCGGTGCAATCCAGCGACGAGAATAAAAATTCAAACAAAGTAAAAGTAACAGTAAGGTCATTAATCCAGTAATGACGAGAGCAATCAGAATACGATAACGTGCCAGCTCGAGAGGTTGGTTATCCATTTCAATCACTAACCAGACTGGCGCTTTTCCTGGGCTGTTAATGATACGAAGACCATAAATGTTATTTTTATTATGGGAAATAGGGCCAAAAAAACTATTACTATTTGGAAAGCTAGGCCAATAACGATTGTCACGATAACCAATACTTAAATAAGTCTGTCCATTGTTATCGATTAGTACCGCGCGTTTTACATTTTTTTCGCTAAACATGCTTTGCATGATGTGCTGGGCATGATCGTATTGATCGGGCTGTAGTTCGACCAGTGTGTACAAATCTTTCGCAATTTGATTGTAGCGAGCTAAAATTGCTGAGGCATGATGTAGTTGTTGTTGTTTTACCGAATGTGACGTTTCAGTTAAAACCAGAAAAGCACCGACTCCTGTTAAAATCATAATCGGCACAAAAATTAGAGCAATCAATTGCCCGTATGCATGATTCAGACGTAAGCGTTTCGATAAGGCTTTATTGAAATTAGACATGGCTACATCAGATTTATCTCTCTGTTCGGCATCTTATCACGCTTTATTTTAAAACAGACGGCATTTTATAAATGACCGAGCTTTAATCGCTTTCATGAAAAAGCATATTGAAATGGGTGCAGTACCGAGCATTTTTTCATACAATAGGCCCACCTCGATATAGGTGTTGATCATGAGTAATACACAACCTGATTTTTTAGCCGACGAATTTTTGTTAGATCACTATGTAGGTAAGACACCTCTAGTTCGTTTGCAGCGATTAGCTTCTCATACGCAAGCGACAGTTTTAGCAAAATTGGAAGGTAATAATCCGGCAGGTTCTGTAAAAGACCGTCCTGCATATAACATGATTATGCAGGCAGAAAAACGTGGTCAAATTAAGCCCGGAGACACCTTGATTGAGGCAACCAGTGGGAATACTGGTATTGCTTTAGCAATGGTTGCTGCAATGCGTGGCTATAAAATGAAACTTATTATGCCGAACAATATGAGTCAGGAGCGTAAAGATGCGATGATGGCTTATGGTGCAGAGCTAATTGAAGTAACGCCACAGCAAGGTATGGAAGGTGCACGTGATTTAGCCTTGCAAATGGAAAAAGAAGGAAAGGGTTACGTTTTAAATCAGTTTGGTAATCCTGATAATGTTGAAGCTCATTACTTAACGACTGGGCCTGAGATTTGGAAACAAACAGGTGGGAAAATTACCCATTTTGTAAGCTCAATGGGTACAACTGGTACCATTATGGGTGTTTCTAAATATTTAAAAGAACAAAACCCAGATATTCAGATTATTGGTTTGCAACCAGCAGATGGATCAAGTATTGCTGGTATTCGCCGTTGGCCAAAAGAATATTTACCGACTATTTTTGATAGTAGCCGTGTGGATCGTACTATTGATATTCCACAAATTGATGCTGAAAAAACGATGCGTAAATTAGCACGTATGGAAGGCATCAGTGCTGGTACATCTTCAGGTGGTGCAGTATGGGCCTCCATCAAGATTGCAGAAGAAAATCCAGATGCTGTTATTGTTTGCATTATCTGTGACCGTGGCGACCGCTACTTGTCTACAGGACTGTTTTCAGTGCAGGACGATAATTCATAATTGAGAGAAATAATGCGTTTCCCAACCTTAGTTTTTGATATTGAAACTTTAACTGATTTAAAAGCGGGAGCGCATTTATATCATCTTGATTTACCAGAGGCTGATGTAGAGCAAGCATTGACTAAACTGCGCCGTCAAGACTCAGGCATGGATTTTCAGCGCTTACCTTTACATGAAATTGTGTGTATTTCTGGCCTTTGGATTGATGAGTCGGGTTTTAGATTGTTTTCTTTTAGTCGGGAACAATATTCTGAAGCTGAGATTTTGCAGAAGTTCTTATCAATTTTTGATAAGCGTCATCCGACTTTAGTGAGTTGGAATGGTTCGCAATTTGATTTACCCGTTATTCTATTTCGCGCGATGTATCATGGGCTTTCTGCACCGGGCTTATTTGATCAAGGTGAGATCGATAGCCAGAAGCGTTTTAATAATTACCAAAACCGTTATCACCATCGCCACATTGATTTAATGGATGTCATGGCAATGTTTAATGGTCGTAATTTTCAAAAGCTTGATGATATTGCCTGTATTTTAGGTTTACCGGGTAAACGTGGTGAATCGGGTTATCATGTACCAGAATATGTCCGTAATCAGCAGTGGTCAAAATTGACTAGCTATTGTGAGGGAGATGTACTCAATACATGGTTTATTTATTTGCGTTGGCTCGTGCTAAAAGGCCAATTGAATGCAGATGAACATAACCACTGGATTAGCTCAAGTATTGAATATTTACAGACCATGCCACAGCAGTCTGATTTTCTTGAAGTATGGGAACGTACTTCGAAACATACTGAATTTACTTCTCACTATTTTAATCCTTCAGATTTTTAGGTTCATCCTTTGAAACAACACGCCAAATCTCGCAAGCCCCAACAACCTGAATATATTTTTCAAGTTGAAACACTTTCTCATGAGGGGCGGGGAATTGCGCATTATGGTTCTCACCCTGATCATCCGGCAGATAAGCATGGCAAAAAAGTTTTTATTCGTTATGCCTTGCCCGGAGAAACTGTAAAGGCTCAGATTACCCATCAAGCGAAACGTCTTGAAGAAGCCGAGATGGTGCAGTTGTTAGGAGAACCTTCAACTCATCGTGTAGAAGCAATTTGTCCTCATTATGGTATCTGTGGTGGTTGTAGCATGCAGCATATCCATCCTGATGAACAAATCCGTTTAAAGCAAAGTGTGCTCCAGTCACATTTACAGCACTTTGCAGGTATTCAACCTGAACAGTGGCTAGAGCCGATTCGGTCTTTACAAAGTGATTATCGTCGTCGAGCACGAATAGGTGTGCGCTATTTGCCAAAGCCTGATCGCTTAATTATGGGTTTTCGTGAACATCATAGTAACCGGTTAATCTCTATCCATAGTTGTAGTGTTTTGGATGAAAAACTATCAAATAGTTTGCCTGAGTTGCGTCTTTTACTCCAAAGTCTAAAAGGCAAAGCACACATTGGTCATGTAGAATTAGCAAAAGGTGATCATGAAATTTCTTTATTGGTTCGTCATGTAGAAAAAATAAACAATTCTGATGTCAACCAATTAAAGCAATTTGCGTTAGACAAGGGGTGGCAGTTGTATTTGCAACCTAAGGGCCCGGAAAGTATTCATCGTATTGATGATGAAAAAGGTGCTTCGCGTTTACATTATGCTTTAGAGAGGTTTAATGTAAATTTTGCTTTTTCGCCATTGGATTTTACGCAGGTCAATGCCACAGTAAATGAACAAATGGTTCAATTGGCATGTGAATTGCTTCAATTGCGATCAGGTGAAAAAGTACTTGATCTATTTAGTGGTTTAGGTAATTTCTCGCTCCCATTAGCACGATGTGTTGGTGAGAGTGGTCAGGTTGTTGGTGTGGAAGGGAGTGAAGAAATGGTGCAACGGGCAACAGCTAATGCAAAATGCAATGGTTTGGTGCAGGCAACCTTCTTTTCACAAGATTTAACAAAAGATTTTTCGCATCATTCTTGGGCAAATCAAGGATTTGATGCATTATTGATAGATCCTCCTCGTGCTGGTGCATATGAAATTATGCAGTATGTATCAAATTTTGGAGCAAAAAGAATCGTTTATGTATCATGTAATCCAGCTACACTAGCAAGGGATGCGGGTGTTTTGGTCCAACATGGTTACCAGTTAAAAAAAGCAGCGGTGATGGACATGTTTACACATACAGAACATGTTGAATCCATTGCACTATTTGAAAAAATTCAAGAGATAAACGATTAAAAACATGAGTTACATATTGAGGAGAATGGTATGGTCACAGTACGTGAACAGTTACCTGAACAACTAACTGAGTTGTCCGAGGAAACGACTGTAGAGCATGCCGCCGAAACGCAAATCGGTTTAGCCTCATGGTTGGATCGGGTGCGTGAAATATTAGATGGGGCGAAGCTTGAACAGCTTGAAAAGGTTGCGAATGAAACCCTGCAAAAAGAGTTAGACTCAACGGTTAATCATCGCTCCAATACTTTCGCTACTGGCGTTGGAATGGCCGACATTTTGGCACATCTCCATGTAGATGAAGATACTCTATCGGCAGCTATGCTCTATCGTAGTGTGCGTGAAGACATTACTGATATAGAAGAAGTAAAAAAGAAATTTGGAGATCAGGTATATAACCTTGTCAAAGGCGCTTTGGCAATGGGTAAACTATCTGAACTCATTGAAAAAAATAAGCGGTTAGAAGACCACTTTAATAATAATCAACGAGAACATTTAAGTGGCATTTATAAAATGCTGATTTCGGTCACCGAAGATGTTCGTGTTGTTTTAATTAAGCTTGCTGAACGTACCTATTCTTTACGAGAGCTGGCAAATTCATCTCGTGAACGCCAAGAACGCGTAGCACGTGAAATTCTTACTATTTACTCGCCATTGGCACATCGACTTGGTATTGCTCAGCTTAAATGGGAACTTGAAGATTTAGCTTTTCGCTATTTAGCTCCAGATCGTTATAAAGAAATTGCGTCATTACTGAATGAAAAACGTTTAGAGCGTGAACATTATATTCAGTTCGTTATTGACCGTTTAAAAAATGAGTTGGCGTCTTACGGAATTGAGGCGGAAATCACAGGTCGAGCAAAACACATTTATTCGATTTATCGAAAAATGAAAAGCAAAAACCTGAGTTTTGATCAGCTCTACGATATTCGTGCCTTACGTGTATTGGTGAATAGTGTTCCTGAGTGTTACCACTCTTTGGGTATTGTTCATCAGATATGGCGTCATATCCCACATCAGTTTGATGACTATATTACCAACCCGAAAGCAAATGGTTATCGCTCTTTGCATACTGCTGTAATTGCCGAAAATAAATCGCTTGAAGTACAAATTCGTACTCATGAGATGCATGACGAAGCAGAATTAGGCGTATGTTCGCACTTTAACTATAAAGAAGGTTCAAAGAATACAGACCATTCCTTTAACCATCGTTTGCATTCGTTGCGTGCGGTTCTAGAGCACTACCAAGAACGCAATGAAACGACGGTACATCAAAACGAAGATGAAACAGAAGGCTTTGATCAACTACAAGATTTTGAAGGCTTTGAGAAGATTTATGTTTTCAGTCGTGATGGTGACATTAAGGAGTTGCCACGCGGCTCAACAGTTTTAGATTTTGCTTATCATGTGCATACGGAAGTAGGGAATAAGTGTTACGCAGCGCGAGTTAACCAGCGCTATGTGCCATTAACCTATACTTTAAAAACGGGTGAGCAGGTTGAGATTTTAACTAAAAAAGATCGTGATCCAAACCGAGATTGGTTGGTGAATTCTTTAGGTTATATTAAAACCTCTCGTGCCCGTGACAAGCTGCGTCATTGGTTTAGACAGCAAGATCGTAGTAAAAATCTTGAAGTAGGCCGTGAACTTCTCAATAAAGAGTTAGCTCGTCTAGCGATTCACCCAAAAAGCATCGACCTAAATGATTATTCATCACATTTTAATGTGAAAACGGGTGATGACATTTTGGTGAGTCTGGTAAGCGGTGATATTAGCTTACATGCCTTGATTAATCAGGTGAACCGTCAAATGCATCTAGATCAGGATGAACCTGAACTAGTGCTTAAACCAGCATTAAATCCGCGTGCTAGCCATACGTTATCGGCTCATGGAATTTTAATTGATGGTTTAGACAATGTAGAGCTGCACATTGCTCAGTGCTGTCAGCCCGTGCATGGTGAATCAATCGCTGGATATATTACTTTGAACCGTGGTGTCAGTATCCACAAAGTCATTTGTTCAGATTATCAGCGTATGATTAAGCAAGAGCCAGAGCGTGCTGTTGAAGCTGATTGGGAAATGCAGCCAACACGTGGTCAAAGCGTTCAGATTGTCGTTGAAGCATATGATCGCCGTGGTCTGCTTAAAGACTTAACTCAAGTGATTTTCTCTGACCAAATCAATATTCGTCAGGTCAATACAATTTCTGAGGCAGATGGTATTGCCAATATGAAATTGTTAATTGAGGTTAAGGGTTTGGCACAGCTTTCTCGTTTGTTGGCTCGCTTAGAGCAGCAACCTGGAATTATTAGCGCACGTCGTATGATTCAAGGTGTCTAACTAAATTGAGTGAAAGGGCCGTCAATTGACGGCCTTTTTTATAAGCTATTTTCTCGATAAGTAAATATTGGTTAAACGATTTAAAAACTGTGGGCTTATTGTTGAGAGTTGATAAAGCAATTTGGTTTTTATACCAACTGGAGTATGAGTAGGCGTCCAGAAATGGGCCTTTTTCTCTACCAACGTAAGTACCTGTTGAGCAATATCATTAGGCGTTAAATCAATGCCCATGTTTTGAATACTGCCGGCATTCATATTGTTAACCATTGCAGTCTGTACAAATAGCGGCATTACGTCTAAAACGCGGATCCCATATTTTTTCCATTCTACATCTAGGCCTTCAGTAATTCCTCTAACTGCAAACTTACTGGCTGAGTAAGAAACTAGGTCAGCCTGTCCATAAATTGCAGAAGCGGAAGAAAGATTAATAACGCGTGCAAAAGAGGCTTGTTTTAAGTAGGGTAGAGCAGCATGGCAACCATTTATAACGCCATTTACATTAATATTTATAGTTCTTTGATGAGCTTGAATATCAGTCATTTCAAATGCACCAGAATATAAAATACCAGCATTATTTACCAAAATATTGAGCTCGCCTGCCCAGTCTGTAAATTCTTTTAATGTGTGTTGCCACTGGCTGTAATCGCTTACATCTAGATAGCCAGCACATGCATTGGGTCCTAAGTCCTTTGCTAATTCTTGGGCAAGAGACTTATTAATATCATAAATGCCTACTTTGTATCCTTGTTGGTAAAATACACGTGCAATTTCTGCCCCAATACCTTGAGCAGCACCACTAATCAGAATACTGTATTTCATCTTTTTTTCTCTTTATTAGTACAATAGAGCGACTGTTTTACTCGCTTTGATTTTGATCATAGCAAATTAAAAACTTAGTTTTACTGACCGAATTTTTAAATTTGAGGGTTACCATGGATAAGCTGCTTAAAATCATGCAAGAGTTACGAGAAAAATGTCCGTGGGATCAGGCGCAAACCCCAATGTCACTGACTAAATATGCGATTGAAGAGGCATATGAAGTCGAGGCGGCCATTCGTCAAGGTGACCTTAAGGAAATTCGAGACGAGCTTGGCGACCTTTTACTACAAGTGGTGTTTCAGTCACAAATGTTTAGTGAGCAAGGTGCTTTTAATTTTAATGATGTTGTTGAGGCAATCTGTGAAAAGCTAATCCGTCGTCATCCTCATGTTTTTCAGCCAGATCAGTTTAATAATCTAAGCCCAGAACAAGTGGGAGAACTTTGGAAACAGATTAAGCAACAAGAAAAACAAGGAAAAGTACAGTCACGATTAGATGAAATTAAACATGGACCAGCATTGTCTCAAGCTGAAGAGATTCAAAAAAATGCAGCAAAAGTCGGCTTCGATTTTGAAACGGTACAAGATGCTTATACAAAACTAGAAGAAGAATTGGATGAGTTCAAGCAGGCGCTAAAAAATCAAAATGAGGATGAAATACAAGAAGAATTTGGGGATTGTCTGTTTTCATTGGTGAATGTAGGACGTAAACTTGCACTTTCAAGTGAAATTTCACTTTTATCAACAATACATAAATTTAGAAGCCGTTTTGCTTTTATTGAAGACCAAGCGAAAAAACAGCAAAGAACATTAGAGGACATGACCTTGTCTGAAATGGATGAATTGTGGAATCAAGCAAAGCGGCAGTTCAAGTTAGGGGAAAAAACGCATGCAACTCAGCAGGAATCTTTGGAAAAATAAGTCTTATATTTTTATTGTTTTATTTTGGAGCCTGATTTCTTCAACCTTTGTTCAGGCTCAATCTTTTGATCAAAATTTTAAGGAGTGGAAGGCTAAACAGCAGATATACGATAAAAAGTTAAACGTCTCTAAGTCTTCTCATTCTCATGGTTCTAAAATTTCTCAGACTAAGAAATTTAATAACTCTACAGAGCAAGTTGATTTGAATAAGGCCACCGTAAATGAGTTTAAGCAATTAAAAGGAGTGGGTGAGAAAAAGGCTCAGGCGATTGTAGAATACCGCCAAAAGAACGGTGGTTTTAAAAATATTGATGAGTTTAAAAACGTAAAAGGCATTGGTCCAGCCATTTTTGAAAAGAATAAAACACGTTTGGCTTTATAAATCCTCTGTTTGTCAATTGTCATTTCATGCGCAAACTACAGAGAATCAAATTGCCCTTTGTGTGCGTTAGAGCTATGATTAGCGACAACTTGTTATTTACGTCCTGACGTAGGAGACAGCGTCTTTTGCAAACCTTGCGAGCGTCAAAATGTGGTTTGTCCACAGCCCAACTTCCTTCTTCGATTTTAGATGTGATCGATAGCCTGACTAAAGCTGGCTATGAAGCTTATATTGTTGGGGGTGGTGTCCGTGATTTAATGCTAGGGTTTAATCCTAAAGATTTCGATGCAGTCACCAATGCGACACCTTCTCAAATTAAAGAAGTTTTTGGCCGACGTTGCCGAATTATTGGTCGGCGATTTGAATTGGCACATGTCTATTCAGGGCGTGAGCTAATTGAAGTTGCAACATTCCGTGCACCTCCTAAAAAAGCAGTTACGAGTGCCTCAGGCATGATTTTACGTGACAATAACTGGGGTACAATCGAACAAGACTTTGCTCGACGTGACTTTTCTATCAATACGCTATATTACCAACCGCGTAAGAGTATTGTGCTCGATTTCTGCAAAGCGATTGACGATGTTAAAAACAAAACTTTGCGCTTATTGGGTGATCCAGCACAGCGTTTTGAAGAAGATCCAGTACGTATGCTGCGAACTCTACGCTTTGCAGCCAAGTTAAATTTCAAAATTGATTCAAATATTCTCGATATATTTGATGCTGAAATGACGCAATTATTGCGTGATGTCTCTCCGCATCGTTTATATGATGAATCTCAAAAGCTATTCACAATGGGACATTTGGCGCGTGTTTTGCCAATGTTGATTGAGTTTGGAGTCTGGAAGCAACTTTTTGCCGATATTCAGCCTAATCTCACCCCATTTATTCTAAGAGCAGCAAAGAATACAGATCAACGCATACAAGTGGGTAAAACTATTAATCCTGCATTTTTCTATGCAGTTTTATTATGGCAACCATTTTTAGAGCGTTGTGAATTCTATTTATCTAAAGGTATTGTGCCGGCTGAAGCACGTGCGCAGGCTGGTTTAGATGTCTTAAAACGCCAAGCAACACGTACCGTGATTCCTCGCTTTGCAGAAACTTTTATTCGTGAAGTTTGGGAGATGCAGACTCGTTTGCTCAATCCAAAACCACAACAAATAGAAGCATTGGCAGGACATGCTCGCTTCCGTGCTGGTTTTGACTTCTTATTACTTCGTGAAAAGTCAGGTGATGACGCAACACAAGGAATGGGAAGCTGGTGGGAAGCCTACCAAGAAATGTCAAATGACGAAAAAGAAGCTGTTATTAGCCAATATAATCGTCAGAAAGCTAGAAGTCGCCGTAAGGTAGCTGCTGAACCTATTGAAAATAATAAAGTTGAGACGGAAATTGAACCTTTGGTTGATATTCCGGAACCACGTACTCGCCGTGGGAAAAAAGAACGTACTAGACAAGATCAGGCAGTAGGCCGATTTGTTGAAAAAGCGACTACTTCTGAAGCAGGTGTGACAGGCGATCATCCAATTTTAAAACGTAAGCGGGTACAACGCGATTTAAGCCAAGTTGTTTTTGGGCCAACGCAATGACAACGAAGACGTATATTGGCTTAGGTAGTAATTTGGGCGATTCACGTCAAATCTTATCTGAAGCTATTGCTAAGCTTAAAACTTTAGGTGCGGTGAAAGTCTCTAGACTTTATCAAAGCCCACCTATGGGGCCTCAAGACCAGCCAAATTATTTAAATGCAGTTGCAGAATTAAATACGGATCTCATGCCTTTAGATTTGCTGGATCATTTACAACGTTTTGAGCAAGAAGCGGGTCGCGTGCGTCTTCGTCGTTGGGGCGAGCGTACTTTAGATCTGGATCTGCTCATATATGGCAATGAAAAAATTCAAAATGAGCGCTTAACAGTGCCTCACATTGGAATTCTAGAGCGAGATTTCGTTGTAATTCCTTTATTAGATTTAGATGCTGATTTACATATTAATGATCAGCCACTTAAAAATTTAGAACTGATACAGCAGCCGATGCTGACTGTACTTGCGGATGAGTCTTGGGCTTAAGCTCTCGATTCATTATGTTCTGCGAACTCCTGTAGAGGATACCATCATGATTAGTCTAAGTGACTTAAGAAAATTTAAAGCCGAAGGACGTAAGTTCTCTTGTCTAACTTGTTACGATGCAAGCATGGCAAAAGCAATGGAACTTGCTGAAATTGATACTATCTTAATTGGTGATTCTCTTGGAATGGCAATTCAAGGTCGTGACTCAACTTTACCAGTAACTGTTGAAGACATGGCTTATCATACGGCAGCAGTTCGTCGTGGTAACCAACATGCCTTAATTATGACTGACTTGCCATTTATGAGTTATGCAACCTTAAATGATGCTTTGCAAAATGCACGAACAGTCATGCAGGCTGGCGCTCAAATGGTAAAAATTGAAGGCGGCGCATGGTTAAGTGAAACCGTACAGGTTTTAACCCGTAATGGCGTGCCTGTTTGTGTACATTTAGGTTTAACACCGCAATCGGTACACGTATTTGGTGGCTATAAATTACAAGCTAGAACGCGTGAAGCTGCAGATCAGCTTATTGCCGACTGTACAGCAGTGGTTGAAGCGGGTGCAGCAGTTCTCTTGCTTGAATGTGTTCCTGCTCAGTTAGGACAAGAAATTGCTGAATTATTCCCAAATACACCTGTAATTGGTATTGGTGCGGGTAATGCGACTGATGGTCAGGTGCTTGTAGTGCAGGACATGTTAGGTTTAACTTTTGGTCGAGTTGCGCGTTTTGTACGCAACTTTATGAAAGAACAATCTGGTGAAACTGCCATTTTAGATGCTTTTAAAGCTTTTCATGCTGCTGTGCAGGATAAGTCATTCCCTGCCAAAGAACATACTTTTCACGTTGAGCTGTAATTCATGAAAACAGAAACCACCATACAAGGTCTTGCAGCTTCTTTAAATCCGGCTAGAGCTGCACGTAAAATTATTGGTTTTGTCCCAACAATGGGAAATCTACATGAAGGACATCTCACACTTGTTCGTGAAGCGAAAAAGCTATGTGATGTTGTGGTTGTGAGCATCTTCGTAAATCCGACCCAATTTGGACCGGGCGAAGATTTTGATAACTATCCTCGTACTTTAGAGCAAGATAGTCGTCTACTTGCTGATGTAGGCTGCGACATTATTTTTGCACCATCAGTTGAACAAATGTACGGTACACAACCGCGTTTAACGAACATCAGTGTAAGCCAGATTACAGACGCTTTATGCGGTAGTTCACGTCCGGGACACTTTGATGGTGTGGCTTTGGTTGTAACTAAGCTCTTTAATATTGTGCAACCTAATTATGCTTTCTTTGGACAAAAAGATTATCAACAGCTAGCAGTTATCCGCCAGTTTGTACAAGATCTAAATATTCCGTTAGAAGTGATTGGTGTGCCAATTGTTCGTGCACCAGATGGCTTAGCACTTAGCTCGAGAAATGGTTATTTAAGCCCTGAGCATCGTCAGGTCGCTCCGGTTATTTATCAAAGTTTGAAACAGGCTGAACAACAGTTGCATCAAGGCAAAGATTTGCAACAAGTTGTAGAAGATATCAAAACTCAGTTGACAGACAATGGTCTTGTTGTTGATTATGTTGAAGCTCGTCAGACAAATCTGTTGCCTGCTACTCAATTTGATCGTGACATTGTATTATTTGTCGCGGCAAAACTGGGGGCAACCCGTTTGATTGATAATTTAGAAGTTGCCTTTACACCCCAATAAAGAGATCAAAGGACAGCCATGCCATGAAGCGTATACTTATCGTGACAGGACAGTCTGGTTCAGGAAAATCTTCAGCCCTCCAAGTATTAGAAGATTTGGGCTATTACTGTATTGATAATTTGCCTTTGGCATTGCTGCCTGAAATTGTGGCAAAGCTAGATCATGAAAATAATCTGGAGCAATTGGCTTTAGGTGTAGATGTGAGAAGTACTCGGGCCGATATGCAAGAGTTCGATCATGTTTTTGAGCAATTACAAAGACATGGGACTGTTGATGTTATTTACCTGACTACGCAAGATCAAGATTTGATTGCGCGTTTTAGTGCATCTCGTCGTCCACATCCATTAGCCAATCGTTTTAAAAGTCTGTTGCAATGTATTCATGAAGAAAAGCAGTTACTGCTTCCAATTCAGTTCCGTGCTACGGTTCATATAGATACAACAGATAAAAGCGTTCATGATTTAAAGCATATTCTACTGTCTAAATTAGGGCAGTCAGATAAGCTTATTGTCATATTGCAATCCTTTGGATATAAACATGGCATTCCTTTAGATGCAGATTATGTTTTTGATGTACGGCATTTACCAAATCCGCATTGGGATTTAGAATTAAGACGTTTTTCTGGTTTGGATGAGCCAGTAAAACAATTTTTAGAAGCAAGTCCGCAAGCAAACGAAATGTTTGATGATATTCTTCACTTCTTAAAAAAATGGCTCCCAGCATTTGCTGAAGGACATCGTCACTATATGACGATTTCTATTGGTTGCACTGGAGGTCAACATCGTTCGGTTTATATCGTAGATAGACTAAAACAAGCACTTGAGGCAGAATGGTCTGTTCAGGTCTTACACAGAGAAATGAAGCACTGGTCATGATAGACACAACTGTTGATGTAATTAATAAACTCGGTTTACATGCTCGTGCATCAGGAAAACTGATAGAGGTCACTACAAAGTTTCGTTCGTCGATCCAGATTGGAAAAGGCGATCATTTGGTAGATGCAAAAAATATTATGTCTTTGCTGATGTTAGGTGCCGGTAAAGGGACCACTTTGCGATTGGTCATTGATGGTACCGACGAAGAACAGGCATTAAGTGAAGTACAGGCGTTATTCGCAGCAAAATTTTATGAGGCAGATTAATCGTGGCACGTGGTTCCCAACGTTATACTGAAGAAGATTTTGGTTCTTTAGAAGGACGTGCAAGTAAAACCGAACAGAAAAAAGCAGTGCAACGCATGGCTGCTTTAGGTGAGCAATTAGCACAACTTTCTATTAAGCAAATTCAGAAACTTCCAGTTGATGAGCGTTTAATTGATGCTTTAATGGAAGTGCAGAACATTAGTTCTTTTGAGGCACGTCGTCGCCAATTTCAACGTATTGGTAAGTTATTGCGCAATGAAGATGAGACCATTATTTTGTCTTATTTAACTCCGCAGCAAGGCGCAAAAAAACAGGCTCAATTAATGCGTTGGGTTGACCGCATGATTGAACAGGGTGATCCTGCAATTACTGAATTTAGTAAAATTTATAATGCATCGGAACGTCACACCTTGCGTCAGCATGTGTTGAGAATCAACCGTGATAAAACTCAACAGGCGAGTGAAGCAGATATTGAAGCATCAAAAGTTAAATTTGTTAACTATGTGCAGCAAATTGCCTTATTGTCCGATCAAGGCTAAATGCGCTTAAATAAAAAAGCGACGCTCAAGGCGTCGCTTTTTTATTTATATATTCTCAGCACGTTCTTTTGCCCATTCACGCAAAATAAACTTCTGTAATTTACCGGTCGATGTTTTAGGAATTTCTGTAATAACCACATCTTTAGGAACTTTAAAGCGCGCTAACTCTTTTTCACAATGTGCAATAATTTCTTCAGGCGTTGCTGTCGCACCCATCTTTAATTCAATAAATGCACATGGTACTTCTTGCCAACGAGCATCGGGTTTAGCAACTACCGCAGCAGTTAAAACAGCTGGGTGCTTATACAACACATCTTCTACTTCTAGAGATGAGATATTTTCTCCACCCGAAATAATAATGTCTTTCGAGCGATCAGTAATTTTTGCATAACCATCTGGGTGGCAAACGGCTAAGTCGCCTGTATGGAACCATCCACCAGCAAAAGCTTCTTGAGTTGCTTGGGGGTTCTTTAAATATCCTTTCATGACAATATTTCCACGGAACATAATTTCTCCCATGGTCTGTCCATCATTCGGTACAGGTTGCATTGTTTCGGGGTCTAACACACGCATACTGTCTTGCAATGGATAGGGTACGCCTTGACGAGAATGAAGCTGAGCTTGTTCTGCAATTGAAAGCTCATTCCATCCAGATTGCGAAGCACATAAAGCTGAAGGACCATACGTTTCTGTTAAACCATAAACATGATTTACGTTAATTCCCATATTTCGCATACCTTCAATGATAGTAACGGGAGGAGCTGCCCCGGCAACCATTACTTCAACATGGTGATCAAAGTTAGTTTGTTTTTCTTTAGGTAAGTTAATAATCATTGAAAGAACAATAGGCGCACCACAGAAATAATCAACTTTATGTTCTGCAATGAGTTGCATGACTAACTCTGGATCGACCTTGCGTAGACAAATATTGGTTCCACCGCTGGCTGCGATACTCCATGCAAAACACCAGCCATTACAATGGAAAAGCGGTAAAGTCCATAAATATACAGCGCGAGGTTTCATTCCGCAGGCCAATATATTACTTGCAGCATTGAGATATGCCCCACGATGATGGTAGACCACCCCTTTAGGATTACCCGTTGTGCCTGATGTATAGCTTAAGCTAATCGCATCCCATTCATCTTCGGGCAAATTCCATACGAAATCAATGTCGCCTTGGGCTATCCATTCTTCATATTCAAAAGAGCCGATAAACTGGTTTTCACCGTCATATTCATCATCAGCTACATCAATCACAATAATATGTTGGTCAGGAATAAGAGAGAGAGCTTCTCTTGCTAAATTAACAAATTCTGGATCGACCAAAAGCACTTTAGTTTCAGCATGTTCTAGCATGAAAGCTATTGTTTTTGCATCTAAACGTGTATTGAGCGTATTGAGTACAGCTCCCGCCATTGGAACTGCAAAATGTGCTTCAATCATGGCTGGAATATTTGGCAACAAGACCGATACCGTATCATTTTTTTCAATTCCCAGTTGTTTAAGTTGAGATGCAAACTGGCAGCAACGTTGGTAAGTTTCTCTCCATGAAATTTGGCGCTTACCATGAATAATCGAAGCATGATTTGGATAAATATAAGCTGCACGTTCTAAGTAGCGTAGAGGTGATAATGCAACAAAGTTTGCGGGTGTGCGTGGTAATTCATCATAAGCACTAACCATGGGAAACAACTCCGTGTTCTATTTTTAATTCATTCTTTGAAAATATGATTTAATACTAATCAACGCATCTATGCTTTAGTCTTAAAGAGAAAGACCCTTCAGTCAGGAAATGAGCAGAAATGCTATTTTCTTCATCTTAAACCACTTGCGTTGAACGTGTTTAAAAAATCTTCCCAATATATTTTTTAAGTCATTTATTGCTGTTTACCTGATAAGCAAAATGTATTTATGATTTTATGGGATCAAAGGTTTTCACTTTGCTTGAACAAGTGTAAAATCTTTCAGGTTTTTTAATTTTGTTTTACACCGTTTTTATATTTTGAGGTTCGCCTCGATCATAATCTCGCGGTGAAATGCTCCTTCGTATAGGGCATCACTCCTTAAGGATTTTTTTATGCCAATTATCACATTGCCAAATGGCGATCAAAAGAATTTTGATCACGCCGTATCTGTTATGGAAGTTGCCCAGAGTATTGGGCCCGGTTTAGCAAAAAATACTGTTGCCGGACGAGTTAATGATCGCTTAGTTGATGCATGTGACTTAATTACTGAAGATTCGACCTTACAAATTATCACTCCAAAAGATGAAGAAGGTCTTGAAATCATTCGCCATTCTTGTGCACACCTTGTAGGGCATGCTGTTAAACAGCTTTTCCCTGAAGCTAAGATGGTGATTGGTCCAGTCATTGAAGAAGGTTTTTACTACGACATCTGGATGCCTCGTCCTTTTACATTAGACGATATGGCAGCTGTCGAAGAGCGCATGAAAAAGCTCATCGATCAAGATTATGATGTCGTTAAAAAAATGACACCGCGTGATGAAGTAATTGCTGAATTTACTGCACGTGGCGAAGAATACAAATTACGCTTGATTGCAGACATGCCTGAAGAAACTCAAATGGGCTTGTACTACCATCAAGACTATTTGGATATGTGTCGTGGTCCTCACGTACCAAACACCAAATTCTTAAAATCGTTTAAATTAACAAAAATCTCTGGCGCTTACTGGCGTGGCGATGCGAAGAATGAACAGCTTCAACGTATTTATGGTACAGCATGGGCTGATAAGAAACAGCTTGCTGCATACATTAAGCGTATCGAAGAAGCTGAAAAACGCGACCACCGTAAAATTGGTAAAGCCTTAGACTTGTTCCATATGCAAGAAGAAGCACCGGGTATGGTGTTCTGGCATCCAAATGGTTGGACGATTTACCAAGTTCTTGAACAATACATGCGTAAAGTTCAGCAAGACAATGGTTACCTCGAGATTAAAACTCCACAAATCGTAGACTTTACGCTTTGGGAAAAATCAGGTCATGCGGCGAACTACGCAGACAACATGTTTACGACTCATTCAGAAAGTCGTAATTATGCTGTTAAACCAATGAACTGCCCATGTCACGTGCAAGTGTTTAACCAAGGCTTGAAGTCATACCGTGATTTGCCAATTCGTTTAGCAGAATTCGGTTCTTGTCATCGTAATGAACCATCTGGTTCTTTACACGGCATTATGCGTGTACGTGGCTTTACACAAGATGATGCTCATATCTTCTGTACTAAAGAACAGATCGGTCAAGAAGTTGCAGACTTTATTAAGCTCACTTTAGATGTTTATAAAGATTTTGGCTTTGAAGAAGTGCAAATGAAACTTTCTACACGTCCAGAAAAACGTGTGGGTGATGATGCACTTTGGGATATGGCTGAGAAATCTTTAGCAGATGCTTTAGATGCAGCGGGTCTGGAGTGGGAATTACAGCCAGGTGAAGGTGCGTTCTACGGTCCGAAAATTGAATTCTCATTGAAAGACTGTCTCGGACGTGTGTGGCAATGTGGTACTATTCAGTGTGACTTCAATTTACCAGAACGTTTAGATGCGTCTTACGTGACTGAAGACAATGATCGTGATCAGCCTGTTATGTTGCATCGTGCAATTCTTGGCAGTTTTGAGCGTTTTATTGGTATACTAATTGAACACTACGCTGGGTTCATGCCACCTTGGTTGTCGCCGTTACAAGCATGTGTCATGAATATCACTGACTCTCAAGCTGAAGCTTGTGAGAAAGTCGTAGCAAAACTCAAAGAAAATGGTCTTCGTGCTATTTCTGACTTGAGAAATGAAAAAATCGGATTTAAGATTCGTGAGCGTACTCTAGAGCGTATTCCTTACCTGTTAGTTCTTGGTGATCGGGAAGTTGAAGAAGGTACAGTAAATGTACGTACACGCTCAGGAAAAAATTTAGGTACTATGTCAGTAGATGCATTCATTGACTTAGTGAAGTCTGCCGTCGCCGAACGTGGCCGGTATATTGTGGAGTAAGAAAGATTAAACAGCCTGACCGTAACCAACAACAAGGTGCAAAAAGCAACCGTCCAGCAATTAACGATGAGATCCGTGCAAAAGAAGTACGCCTCGTCGGTGCTGAAGGTGAGCAAAAAGGAATTGTTTCATTAAGTGAAGCACTGCGTGCTGCTGAAGAGGTAGAACTTGATCTTGTTGAGATCGTTGCAAACGCCGAGCCGCCTGTTTGTAAAATTATGGATTACAACAAGCACTTGTTTGACCTGAAGCAGAAGCAAAAAGATGCGAAGAAAAAACAGCATCAAGTGCAAGTGAAGGAAATCAAACTGCGTCCTGCAACTGATGTTGGTGATTATCAAGTTAAGCTTCGTGCTATTTTGAAATTCCTTGAAGAAGGAAACAAAGTGAAGATTACTTTACGTTTCCGTGGTCGTGAAATGGCTCACCAACAACTTGGCTTAGCTCAATTACAAAAAATTGAAGCAGATGTGGCTGAGTTTGGGGTTGTGGAACAAGCACCAAAAATGGAAGGCCGTCAAATGGGTATGTTACTTGGACCGAAAAAGAAAAAGTAATACTCAAAAAAAGCACTGCAAAAGCAGTGCTTTTTTTTATCCCCATATCAATAAAAAAAGATCATTTAACTTTTCTTTGTTTAGTTTTATTTAAGACAATTAGTATATTTTTTAAAAAATTCAATTCACGAATTTTATGTGTTTTTTAGTGTTGGAAATCTCATCGTCTCTCTGAAAACATGATATAACGCAAGACGCAGTCATGATAACGATGAATAGGAAAATAGAATGATTGATCTATATTATTGGGGAACTCCCAATGGACATAAAATCACAATTGCCTTAGAAGAAATGGGATTGGATTACACCCTTTACCCAATTAATATTTTAGAAAATGATCAATTTCAACCAGATTTCCTGAAAATTTCTCCAAATAATAAAATTCCTGCAATTGTTGATCAAAATGGACCTCGTGGTGAGCCAATTTCTATATTTGAATCGGGCGCTATCTTGCAATATTTAGGTAGAAAAACTGGATTATTTTACCCAGCTGATGAGCAAGAGCGAGTTGAAGTTGAGCAATGGCTTATGTGGCAAATGGGGGGGTTAGGACCTATGCTAGGGCAAAATCATCATTTCAATCGTTTCGCCCCAGAAAAAATTCCCTATGCGATAGAGCGCTATGTAAATGAGACTAAACGTTTGTATGGTGTACTTAACAAACAGTTAATTGGTCAGAAGTTTGTTGCTGGTGAATACTCTATTGCTGACATGGCGATTTTACCGTGGATTTTACGTTATGAATGGCAAGGTATTCAGATTGAAGACTATCCATACGTACAAGAATATATTGTGCGCTTAACAGCACGCCCTGCAGTTCAGAAAGCACTATCAATTAAAGTGGTTTAATTTCTTGCTTGGATCTAGTAAATACTTAAAGCAAAAAGTCGTTTGGTATAATTGATTATGCTGAGTTACTTTTTGCTTTTTATTAGTGCTTTTGGCGCTGCGACATTATTGCCTCTACAGTCTGAAGCGGTATTGGTAACCTTATTGTTAAAGGGACAATATTCAGCTTTGCTTTTAATTAGCATAGCGACTTTGGGTAATGTATTGGGTTCCTGTGTCAATTGGTGGCTAGGTTTAAAGATAGAACAATTTAAACATCGCAAGTGGTTTCCCGTTTCTAAAAAGCGTTTACAACAAGCGCAAAGCTTTTATCATAAATATGGATTTTACTCCTTACTTTTGAGTTGGGCACCGATCATTGGCGATCCCATTACTTTGGTTGCAGGCCTATTCAAAGAAAATTTTTGGCGCTTCCTTGGCATAGTTATTATTGCCAAAGCAGGGCGCTATTTGTTTATTTACTGGGTAGTAATGGGTTTTATTTAAAATAAAAAAAGCATCCGAAGATGCTTTGATTTATCAATAATTAATCTTCCGAGCTTTTGGTAATATCTACCTTAAATAGATCGTTAGTTTTAAGCCAACAGAAACTCACAACAACTAGAGTCATGCAGCCTCCAAAAATTGTAGCGGTAATTGTGCCTAAATATTTAGCCGCTAAACCAGACTCAAAAGCTCCTAATTCATTGCTCGAAGACACAAACATTCCATTTACAGCTGCAACTCGACCTCGCATATTTTCTGGTGGGAAAATTTGCAAAATTGTTTGTCTTACAACAACAGAAATACTGTCACAAGCACCGGTCATAGCAAGAGCAAAGAGTGATAACCACATATTGTTCGAAAAGGCGAATAGAATCGTGAATATTCCAAAACCTGCTACAGCAAGTAACATGTTACGCCATGCATGCTGAGTTGGTGGAAAGCGAGTCAAAGCAATCATGGTAATAAGTGCGCCAATAGATGGAGCAGCTCGCAAATATCCAAGCCCTTCCGGACCGACTTTTAATATATCTTCTGCGAAAATTGGTAATAACGCGATAACGCCACCAAATAAAACAGAAGCTAAATCAAGAGAAATCGCCCAAAGAACAATTTTGGTTTTCCAGATAAAACGGAAACCGTCTCCTAGGCTTTCTAAAATATTGTCCGTTTCAATTTTGGGGAAATCACGTTTATGCAATAAGTTAATTAAAATAAAGCAAATACCAAGCAAAACAGCAACGCTAAATAAGCTGGTCTCTCTGCCTAAATAAGCAAGCATAAAACCACCCAGCATTGGTCCAATAATTACACCACTTTGCCAGCCGATGGTTGTCCATGTCGCACCATTTGCATAAAGTTCGCGTGGAATTAAAAATGGTTTTAAAGATGTTGCAGAAGGATTGTAGAAACCGCGAATTGTTCCTAAACCAAAAATAACAGCATAAATGCCCCAAGAAAGGAAGCTAACACTGATATGCCCTAAACCATGTAAGTGGAAAAGTAACCATAAAATCAAGGGCAGGGGAACCGAGAAAAATAAACAGATTTTCATAATAATCTGTTTATTAAACCTATCTGCAAAATAGCCTCCCCAAAGAGAAAGGGCAATAAAAGGAATGGCTTCTGCAAGTCCGATTAAACCTAAAGTCAGTGGGTCTTTGGTGATTTGATATAATGAATAGGCAACAATAATTTCTTGAATCAAAATTGCGAGCGTTAAGCAAAATTGATTGATCGTAACGATAGAGAAGTCTCGATACCTTAATGCAGCGAAAGCATCATTTTGTATATTCATATTCTTTTGAATTTAAGAGATTGTACTTATTATAGGCGATGATTTTGTGGATTTTCTCGTAATTTGATAATTGATTATAGAAAATAACGTTTATATAAAATAGACAATTTACTATCAAAAAATGAGCATTTTACTTTTGTTTTAAGTTGGGATGCTTTAGAATATCGGCTCCCTTACCTGCAGGTCGTTTTTGCAATGGTGCAAACGTTCCGAACAGGTGTTCAAAAGAGGTTGTTATGCCTAAGATGAAAACTCGCCGCGGTGCTGCTAAACGCTTCAAAGCGACTGCACACGGTTTCAAGCGCAAACAAGCATTTAAGCGCCACATTTTGACCAAAAAATCTGCTAAACGTATCCGTCAATTACGCGGCTGTGTAATGGTTCATGTTTCTGACGTGAACTCAGTTCGTCGTATGTGCCCATACATCTAAGGAGATTATAAATGGCTCGTGTAAAACGTGGTGTAGTGGCTCATCGTCGTCACAAAAAAATTCTTGCTCGCGCTAAAGGTTACTATGGTGCTCGTTCACGCGTTTACCGCGTAGCGTTCCAAGCGGTAATCAAAGCTGGTCAATATGCTTATCGTGACCGCCGTCAAAAGAAACGTCAATTCCGTGCTTTATGGATTGCGCGTATCAATGCTGGTGCTCGTCAAAACGGTTTGTCTTACAGCCGTATGATCGATGGCTTGAAAAAAGCTCAAGTGATCATCGACCGTCGCGTATTAGCTGACATCGCTATGCATGATGCAGTAGCATTTGCTGCTTTAGCTGAAAAAGCTAAAGGCGCATTAGCTGCATAAGCTTAGAGATTCAAAAAAAGACCGCTTTTTAGCGGTCTTTTTTTATTTTATGGTTCTATTTTAAAAAGAGATAATAATCAGAGATAAATTATGGAAGACGAAAATTTTTTAAATGATTTAATTCAAAAAGTGCAGCAAGGTCACCAGTTTAAATATTTATATTTCTGGGGGCATACTCCTAAGCAGACAAATCTTGTTGATAAAAGCTGTTTTAGCCAGTGGTTTCCTGCGCAATTTGAAGTTGAGGGTGATGAATACTTTACTGCCGAGCACTATATGATGGCGCAAAAAGCAAAATTATTTAATGATGAAGAAATTTTTGCACGGATTTTGCAAGTTAAACATCCGAATGAAGCGAAACAGCTAGGCCGCAAAGTGCGTAATTATGATGAAAAGTTATGGCAAGAAAAACGTTTTGATATTGTAGTACAGGCGAACTTTGCTAAATTCTCCCAACATCCTGAATTGAAAAATTTCTTATTAGCAACGAAAGACCGTATTTTGGTTGAAGCATCTCCAGTCGATAAAATTTGGGGAATTGGCCTGGCGCAAGACCATGTACACATTCAAGATCCATCTCAATGGCAAGGCTTAAATTTGTTAGGTTTTGCTTTAATGCATGTTCGAGAGCAGCTTTTAGCTCAATAAGTTTGTATGAAAAAAATTGGTGCTTCACTTTAAAAGTAGTGACATGAGGGGAACGAATTGGAATCACTAAATGAAAGAGAAATTCGTATAGCTACTTTTAAGGATGCATTATCTATTGCAGAAGTGCATGTCCAGTGTTGGAAAGAAACCTATACAGGTATGCTTAAGCAAGAAATATTAGATGGGCTTAATGTATTAGATAAAGAAATGTTATGGAAAGAAGTAGTCACGAGTCCCGATCATAAGTTATTTGTTTATACTGAAAATGGCATAGTGAAAGGCTTTCTCGATGGATACTTAAACCCGGATAATAATATTGCTGAAATTTTTGCTTTTTATCTATTGAAAGAAATTCAAAGGCAGGGTGTAGGTCGTGATCTGTTTCAAAAATTCTATCAATGTGCTTTAAACAAAGGATACTCTTTTATTCGTTTTAAAGTTTTTAATAAAAATCCAAGTCGTTTTTTCTATGAAAAAATGGGAGCCAAATTAATAGGGGAAGCCGAACTTCCTGAGCTCGGCTTCGAAATAACAGAGTTACTTTATCAATGGGAACTGTAATCTTGATTAAAGCCCGAAATAATAAGCCAAAGCACAAATAATAATGGTCAAAATAATCAGCTTAATAACGCCTGAACCAGTGCCTTTATGGTGGTGAGATTTCAAATGTTGTGGATTTTCATTTGATTGCTCGAATGGGGAGGCTTTAATTACAGGTACGACCTGGGCTGTCTGATAATGGTTAGCAACTTTCACAATAAGTTTGGCAAACAAATCATCAGTTTTTTGCGTAAAATTTCTTAAATTGATGAGTTGTTCTTGGTCTAGCTCTTCTCCTAACGGATCATTTGCAAGACGTTTCTTTTGTTCTAAATAATTGGCTAATGCTTGAGTACGAGATAAAAGCTGATGAGCATAATCGGCAGGATAATTCTCTGGAATTAAAGCAAGTCTTGATTCTTGGCTCGTAATGCTTGTACCATCAAAATGAGCTTTTTGAAATTCTGGTTCTTCAAACCCTGTTGCATATTTGCTACGAAATAATTCACTATCCATAAAGTCAGCTATTTCTTGCCAGGGTGGATTTTTCAAATCAGCTTCAATTTTTTTCGATAATTTTTCATTTAGTTCAAAACGCCAGAACGTTTCTAAACGAAGCTCACAGGTTTGTAAGGGAGGGGCTTCAAACTCATTGTCATTGTTATACCATTCAGCAAGTTCATGGCCAAAAATCCATGCAAATTTCTTATCATTTTGATGGCTAACGATAAAGTGGGTGTAAGGTAAAAGCTCAACATTATTGTTTGGGTTTTGCTCTTCATTGAGAAGGCTTGATAAATGTAAACTGAGCTGAGTGGTACCTTGTTTTTTTAGTGCTTCTAGCCAAACTTGAAAATGTTGGGCGAGTAAATGCTGAGAAGCTAAGTCACGAAACTGAAAACTATGGTGGTCAAAAATGTGATGTTGTCGCCATTGGGTAAAGCTTAAATTTTGGCGGAGGTATTCATTACCATACGCCACAAGCGTAAGTTGTTGTTTCCAAATTTGATTGAGCGCCATAATAGTTGATCTCATTGACGATGGTATTATTTTATACGTTTTATCTTTTTGTTGCCTAATACATTTTTCATGATGGATAAACTTCATCAATCTGATGAAAAACTGTTAGAATGCAGTGTTTTATTATATTTTTTTAATTTGTTGCTTTGAGAGTTAATATGTCACTGGAAGCCCTGACCACAGAAGCGCTTGCTGCCATTGCAGCAGCTCAAGACCTTGTTGCACTTGATCAGGTACGTGTGCAATTTACAGGGAAAAAAAGCCAGCTTGCAGAACAATCGAAAGCATTAGGGAAAATGGACCCTGAAGAACGCAAAGTACAAGGTGCTGCGATTCATGCTGTTCGAGAAACAATTAATACTGCTTTAACAGAACGTCAAGCGGCATTACAACAGGCAGCACTTGAGCAAAAGCTAGCAAGTGAAACGATTGATATTACTTTGCCGGGCCGCGGTCAACGTGTCGGTACAGTACATCCTGTTACTCAAGTACAAGAAAGAATTTGTCAGTTCTTCACTAAAGCTGGTTTTACAGTTGCGACTGGTCCAGAAGTTGAAGATGACTATCACAATTTTGAAGCATTAAATATTCCTGGTCACCATCCAGCGCGTGCCATGCACGATACTTTCTATTTTGATGCCACTCATTTATTGCGTACGCATACGTCTGGTGTGCAGATTCGTACAATGGAAACAAGTGAGCCACCAATTCGTATCGTATGTCCAGGGCGTGTTTATCGTTGCGACTCAGATCAGACGCATTCGCCAATGTTCCATCAGATCGAAGGTCTATACGTTGCCGAAAACACCAGCTTTGCTGAGTTAAAAGGTTTGTTGATTAATCTGCTTAATGAATTTTTTGAAAAAGATTTAAAGGTACGTTTCCGTCCATCATATTTCCCGTTTACTGAGCCAAGCGCAGAAGTAGATATTATGGATGAACGCGGCCGTTGGTTAGAGGTTTTAGGCTGTGGCATGGTACATCCAAATGTATTAAGTGCTGCGGGTATTGATCCTGATAAATACAAAGGCTTTGCTTTTGGTTTAGGGGTAGAGCGCTTTGCGATGTTGCGTTATGGCATTAATGACTTGCGCATGTTCTATCAAAATGATGTGCGTTTCTTACGCCAATTTGCCTAACAGTTTTTCAGGATTAAAAAAGGTTTATAAAGATGAAGATTAGCGAAAATTGGCTACGCACATGGGTTAACCCAACAATTGATAGTGCTACCTTATCTGATCAGTTGACGATGCTTGGTCTTGAAGTTGATGAGTTGGCACCTGTGGCTAAACCATTTACAGGTGTTGTAATTGGTGAGGTGCTCACTGTTGAGCAACACCCTGATGCAGACCGTCTGCGTGTAACAACAATTAATATTGGTTCAGGTGAACCTTTGCAAATTGTATGTGGCGCACCGAACGTTCGCGCTGGAATGAAAGCTCCAGTTGCAACCATTGGGGCTGTATTGCCTGGCGATTTTAAAATCAAAAAAGGTAAACTTCGTGGAGTTGAGTCACAAGGAATGCTTTGTGGTGCTTCTGAGATTGATCTTGAAGATAAAATCGATGGTTTACTCGAACTGCCAGCTGATGCTCCAGTAGGAGTAAATATCCGTGAATACCTCAAACTTGATGATCATGTCATTGATATCAGTATCACGCCAAACCGTGGTGACTGTTTTAGTATTCGTGGTATTGCGCGTGAAATTGCAGTTATTAATAAGCTACAAATGAATGAACCTGTAATTAACACGGTTGATGCCACTATTGCTGATGAGAGAAAAGTAGTTATCAGTACTGAAGGTGCTCCGCGTTATTTAGGACGTGTGGTTAAAAACGTTAATGTAAAAGCTGTTACTCCTGAGTGGATGGAACAGGCTTTATCACGTTCAGGAATTCGTACCCATAGTATTTTGGTTGATGTGACCAACTATGTCTTAATGGAATTGGGTCAACCAATGCATGCATTCGATTTATCTAAAATCGAAGGGACTGTACATGTTCGTCAAGCAACACAGCAAGAAAAGCTACAACTTTTGAATGATCAAGAAGTTGAGTTGCAAGAAGATATAATGGTGATTGCTGATGACCAAAAAGCTTTAGCAATTGCTGGAATTATGGGTGGTTTAGCATCAAGTGTAACCGATGATACGACTGATATTTTCCTAGAAAGTGCTTTCTTTGCTCCACTTGCAATTGCTGGTCGTGCTCGTCGTTTTGGTTTGCATACCGATTCTTCACAGCGTTATGAACGTGGTGTAGATTTCGAATTACCTTTAATTGCGATGAATCGTGCTTCTCAACTTATTCAAGAGTTAGCAGGTGGCGAGTTTGGGCCAATTACTGTAGCTGAAAAAGCAGAAATTTTGCCAAAACGTGAAGCAATTGAACTTAAACAAGTTCAGGTAGACCAGTTGTTGGGATATCAAGTCGCGGGTGAGTTCATTGCAGAAGCTTTAACTCGACTAGGGTGTAAGGTAACAGTTAATGCTGAAGGTGAATGGAGTGTAGTGCCACCATCACATCGTTACGATATGGCTATTTATCAAGATTTAATTGAAGAAGTAGCACGTATTGATGGCTATGACAATATTCAGATTAGCTTACCAAGCATGGATGTTAAATTTGCTAAATACCAAGATCGCTTTGAACTCACTGAGCTGCGTCAAACGATCGTGGCTTTAGGTTACCAAGAAGCAATTAGCTTTAGCTTTGCTGATGCGAAACTTGAAAAGCAATTAAATCCCGAAGTTAAGCCTTTGATGTTAGCAAATCCAATTTCAAGTGATTTGGCTGCAATGCGTAGTACTTTACTTTCTAGCTTAATTCCTTGCGTACAATATAATCTTAACCGTCAGCAAAGTCGTGTTCGCTTCTTTGAATTCGGGCTTCGTTTTGATTATCAAAATGCTAAGAACATTGAAGACTTACAACAGACTCCTACATTGGCTCTAGTTGCAGTAGGTTCGCAAGAACCAGAATCTTGGCATACTAAGCCACAACCAATGGATTTCTTTGATTTCAAAGGTGAGATTGAAGAGATCTTAGCCGCTGGACGTGTAAAAGTTGAATATGTTCGTTCAGAACGTCCGTGGTTACATCCAGGACAATCGGCTGAAATTTTAGTAGAGGGTAAATCAATTGGCTATTTAGGCCGTTTGCATCCATCTCTAGAAAATGAGCTTGATTTAAGTACTACATGGGTTGCTGAACTTGATCAAACAGCTGTTTTGCAATCTTATGTATCTAATTTTACAGAATTATCACGTTTTCCTTCGGTTAGACGTGATATTGCGCTTTTAATCTCTGATAATATAAATGTTAGAGATATTCAGCAGTTAATCGAACAAACTGGTGGGGAGCTTTTAGACTCTACATGGTTATTCGATGTGTATACGGGGCAGGGTGTCGAAGAAGGTAAGCGCTCATTAGCGTTTGCATTATTATGGCAACATCCTTCACGTACGCTTGAAGATGCTGAAATTAAATCTGGTATGGACAATATTATCAAAGTGTTAGAAAACACTTATCAAGCGACATTGAGGGCCTCATGACAGCATTAACTAAAGCAGACATGGCTGATCATTTAAGTGAGTTAACCAGCTTAAATCGCCGTGAAGCAAAACAAATGGTCGAGTTGTTCTTCGACGAAATTAGTCAAGCACTTATTGCAGGAGAGCAGGTTAAGCTTTCTGGTTTTGGTAATTTCGAGTTAAGAGATAAACGCGAACGTCCAGGACGTAACCCTAAAACAGGTGAAGAAATTCCAATTTCAGCACGTAGGGTAGTGACCTTTAGAGCAGGTCAAAAGTTTAGACAGCGCGTTGGAAATGAGCAGATCGATTGATCTGCTTTTTTTTATCTATATTAAAATGGTTTTTATATAATTCTATTTTAATAGCCACGCTGTATCATTTCTTATGGCTAAATTGAATTGACTTGGTAATTGAAAATGAAAATTTAGACGTAAAAAAAGAGGACAAAATGTCCTCTTTTTATCTAATCTAGATTATAGATTAGTGTGCAGCAGAAGCAGCAGCGTCAGTAGCAGCAGCAGCAGCGTCAGAAGCAGCAGCAGCAGCGTCAGAAGCAGCAGCAGTTTCAGAAGCAGCAGCGTCAACAGCAACAGCAGCTTCAGAAGCAGCAGCAGTAGCTTCAGAAGCAGCAGCTACAGCTTCAGAAGCAGCAGCGGCAGCAGGAGCTTCTTCTTTCTTAGAACAACCAACGAAAGCTAAAGTAGCAGCTACAGCAGCAGCAACAGCAAATTTTTTGAATAACATGGCATCACTCTCACAAAAAAGATTTGAGATTAAAAAAACCTAAGTTGGACTGTTTTGCTTTTATTATTCCTAAAACGTAGCTAGGTAACAACGCATGGAGCAGTCTAACTGGTCTGCCGCTATGCTATCACTGCAAATGCTGAAATACTACTGTCGCCTGTCAAAAAAACGTGTGAAAAAGAGAAAAACAGTCTGTTTTTTAACAGAAAAAAACAATCAATCAGCCTGAATGTATTGGAAAAGGTGGAGGTAAGCTCCTCAAAAACTTAATTTTTTTAATTCAAAAATATTTATTATCAAAAGCTTATAAATAATTTTACATAAAAAACCGCAAAATTTATTTTTGTGTAAAGCTTGTCAACCAAATAAAAAGCCACTCAAAAGAGTGGCTTTTTATTGAAGATTAATCGATTAAGTTGAAGCTTTACGTTTCATTTGATCGAAGAAATCATCATTTGTTTTAGTTTCTTTCATACGGTCAAGTAAGAATTCCATTGCCGCCAATTCATCCATAGGGTGAAGAAGCTTACGAAGGATCCATACTTTGCGTAAGTTATCATCATCCATTAAACGCTCTTCACGACGAGTGCCAGATTTCTTAATATTCATAGCAGGGAAGACGCGTTTTTCAGCGATACGACGATCAAGAGTAATCTCTTGGTTACCTGTACCTTTGAATTCCTCATAAATTACGTCATCCATTTTACTGCCTGTTTCAATCAAAGCAGTTGAGATGATCGTAAGAGATCCACCTTCTTCAATATTACGTGCAGCACCGAAGAAGCGTTTAGGGCGTTCTAATGCATGAGCATCTACACCACCAGTTAATACTTTACCTGATGAAGGGATGACAGTGTTATATGCACGCGCTAAACGAGTAATAGAGTCAAGCAAAATCACAACGTCTTTTTTATGTTCAACAAGACGTTTTGCTTTTTCAATAACCATTTCTGCAACTTGTACGTGGCGAGCAGGAGCTTCATCGAATGTTGAAGCAATGACTTCACCGCGAACTGTACGTTCCATTTCAGTTACTTCTTCTGGACGCTCATCAATTAATAGAACAATCAGGAATACTTCAGGATTGTTTCTAACAATAGATTGAGCAATATTTTGAAGTAACATTGTTTTACCCGCTTTTGGCGGTGCAACAATAATAGAACGTTGCCCTTTACCAATTGGTGCAACTAAATCAACAACACGAGCAGTTAAGTCTTCTGTCGTACCATTACCTAGTTCCATAACCAATTGTTCGGTTGGGAAAAGCGGAGTTAGGTTTTCAAATAGAATTTTATTACGAGAATTTTCTGGCGTGTCATAGTTAATTTGGTTAACTTTGAGCAATGCAAAATAACGCTCACCTTCTTTTGGAGGGCGAATAGTACCTGTGATGGTATCACCTGTACGCAAGTTAAAGCGTCGGATTTGTGAGGGACTCACATAAATATCATCCGGACCTGCTAAATACGAACCTGCGGCAGATCGCAAAAAACCAAAACCATCAGAGAGAATTTCAAGAACGCCATCACCAAAAATTTCTTCGCCATTCATCGCATGGCGTTTCAAGATGGCAAAGATAATATCTTGCTTTCGGTTACGAGCCATACCTTCCAGGCCCATAAATTCAGCAATTTTAATTAATTCACCAATTGGTTTTTTCTTGAGTTCAGTTAAATTCATAAGGGTCAGAATTAGGAAAGAGTAGAGTGTGGTTTAAAAGAAGAAAAATCGCTCGCATACAAAAAAGATTATCGCAATTGTATTTACACAATAACAATTCAGAAGTCTGATTGATTGTTTCGAAGAAAAATGTGAAAAAACAATTTCTGTTGCCGAGTGGCGATCTTTATGTTTGTGTCTTGTAAGAAGCCGGACGAAGATGATTCCCTTCAGTGCCTCTTGAGCATGCAATATAAGCCAGCTGAGTTAATTTGTCAATTTATAGCCGAAAAAAATACGCTATAAAAAAGTATAGCGTATTTTTCATTATTAACTTATTAGCATTTTGACTTAAACATTTTCATCAATAAAGCTAACAAGTTTAGAGCGAGGCACAGCACCAATTTGTTGAGCTACGACTTCACCATTTTTGAAAAGTAATAATGCAGGAATATTACGGATATTGTATTTCACCGCAATATCTTCGCAAGAAGTCACATCAACTTTAACAATTTTTACTTTACCAGCATATTCACTTGAAAGATCTTCAAGAACAGGTGCAATTGCTTTACAAGGTGCACACCAACCTGCCCAGAAATCAACAAGTACAGGTGTTTCAGCGTCTAAAACATCTGCTTGGAAGTTGTCATCAGTTGTATTTACAATAGTCGCAGACATGGTACGGCTCCAATTTTTAGAAAAAAGTGCTATCACTATAGGAGAAAATTATCTCTATCAGTATTACATAGCTACTTAGTTCAATGTAAGGGTTTGATGCTATTATTCAAGGCTTAACTAAATTTGTCTAATGGATGCTCACGATATTCACCATCGACTTGTACAATCACTGTCATAAATAGAAAAATATAAATCACAACTAATTGTTGATGAAAATGGCTTTTCAATTGCATTCTTGTGAATTACTCTAGGCGTGAATTGTTATGGGTTTAGTTCAATAATGTCTGACTTTCTGATTGATGAAGAATTACTTGCCGCCATAGATATGGGGTCGAACAGTTTTCACCTTGCAATTGCGCGGGTAGATCATGGTGAAGTTAAAAAAGTTGCTTCGATGTCAGAAAAAGTACAGCTTGCAGCTGGTTTAGATGAGAATAAAAATTTAACAGAAGCAGCTCAGCAACGTGGTTTGGCATGTCTAGCTCGTTTTGTTGGAAGATTAAGTTCAGTTCAACCTAATCGTTTACGAATTGTGGCTACTAATGCCTTGCGTCAGGCAAAAAATGGTCATGAATTTATTCAAAAAGCTGCAGAAATTTTACCTAAACCTATCGAAATTATTGCAGGACGAGAAGAAGCTCGCCTGATTTATTTGGGCGTTTCGCATACCATGGCCAATGGTGGACGTCGCTTAGTTGTTGATATTGGTGGGGGCTCTACCGAATTCATTATTGGTGAAGAGTTTGAACCTATTTACACAGAGTCTTTACAAATGGGTTGTGTGGCCTATACAACAGCCTACTTTTCTGATGGGGAAATTACCCAGAAATCATTTGATAAGGCGGTAGTTGCTGCCCGTAAAGAACTTTCTGCTATTGCAACGACTTATAAAATGGAAGGATGGGATACGGTCGTTGGTTCGAGTGGAACAATCAAAGCCTGCCGCCAAATTATGGTCAATATGGGCTTAAGTGATGAACAAGAAAATGTAACTCGAGAAGGGTTATACAAGCTCAAAGATAAATTACTTAAGTTTAAAAATGTTTCAGAAATCGATTTTGAAGGTTTAAGAGAAGATCGACGAGCAGTTTTGCCAGCCGGATTGGCAATTTTGTACGCAGTTTTTGAAGTTCTAGAAATTGATCGTTTGGCATATTCTGATGGTGCATTACGCGAAGGTGTTATGTATGACCTATTAGGTCGATTTAAACATGAAGATATCCGCGACCGCAGTGTACAAGCTCTAATGGGCCGTTATAATGCTGACCCTAAACAGGCTGAACGCGTCGTAAAAACAGCACAACAACTATTTGATGGTGTTGCAGGTCCACTTAATTTAACGAGTGAAGACAGTGACTTACTGCGTCGATCAGCTTATTTACATGAAATTGGTTTAGCAATTAGTCATGGTGGTTATCATCGCCATGGTGCTTATTTATTACAGCATTCTGATATTCCTGGCTTCTCGCAAATTGATCAAAATCATCTTTCACATTTAGTTGCTCATCATCGTCGTAAATTACGAAATGATGTAAAAAATGAAATTTTGAAGGCTGGAGGTCATAAATTACTTTACTTAAGTTTATTACTTCGCCTAGCAGTTTTACTCAACCATAGTCGAAGTGATCAGATGCTTCCTGCCATTGAACTGACCATCATAAATGATCAACAATGGCAGCTTAGTGTTTCTGGTGATGCCAAACAATGGCCATTGTTAGTTGCCGACTTGCATGATGAGCAAGAGCAGTTTAAGCATTGGGACATTGAATTGAATATTCAGTCGGAAAAATTTATCGATTAAAGGGATAATATTCGACCTATGAAAAAATCTACTCAGTCCAAAGCTTGGACAACGGTTCAAATTGCACGTCATCCTGAACGTCCGCAGTTTCTAGATTATGTCGGTGAAATCTTTACAGAATTTGACGCCTTGCATGGTGATCGTTTGTTTGGTGACGATGGTGCTATGGTAGGTGGTCTTGCTCGTTTTGACGGTCAACCTGTGATGGTCATTGGACAACACCGTGGTCGTAGTACCCGTGAAAAATTAAAGCATAACTTCGGTATGGCTAACCCTGAAGGTTACCGTAAATCTCAACGCCTACTAGATATGGCTGAGCGTTTTAATCTTCCGGTTTTCACGTTTATTGATACGATGGGTGCTTACCCTGGTGTTGGTGCTGAAGAGCGTGGACAAGCCGAAGCAATTGCAACGAGCCTTGCTCAACTTTCAAGTTTGAAAGTTCCTGTTGTTGCAACAGTACTGGGGGAGGGCGGTTCTGGTGGTGCTTTAGGTATTGGTGTTGCTGACCGAGTAATTATGTTGTCGCACAGTATCTATTCTGTGATTTCACCAGAAGGTTGTGCATCTATTTTGTGGAAAACTGCGGAAAAAGCGGCTCAAGCGAGCGAAGCTTTAGGTTTGACAGCAGATAAATTACAATCTCTAGGTATTGTTGAATATGTAGTAGATGAAGGCGAAGGTGCACATTTAGATCCTGAGCAAGTCATGCAAAACCTAAAAGTAGTTTTGAAGCAAGCTTTGGATGAATTGCTACCAATGGATGCAAATGAACGATGCGAAGAACGTTATCAACGTTTAATGAAGTTTGGCAGCGCAAATTTAGGCATAATGTCTTAAAGCAAGCTCAACAGTTTTCGAAAAGTAGTTCTTTTCTTATTGGATGTAGTGGCGGCATGGATTCAATGCTGCTACTACATTTAATGTCTCAAATTTTCCCTCAAAAAATCAGAACAATCTATATTGACCATCAACTGCAATCAAAAAGTGCAGATTGGGGGGAACTTGTTGCTAAACAGGCTACTGGTTTAAATATTCCTTATATTATTCAAAAAGTTCAAGTTGCTGACGGTAATTTGGAAGCTCAAGCACGTCAGGTGCGTTATCAAGCTTATCGCCAACATTTGCGAGCCAATGAAACTTTGGTGCTCGCTCATCATCAGCAAGACCAAGCTGAGACAGTAATGTTACGTTTATTATCGGGCGCAGGTGTTGATGGATTAGCTGCAATGCAGTCTGTGGATTACCGTGTAGACATGACGATTTGGCGTCCTTTTTTAGACTTAACTCGTGAGCAAATTACTGATTGGACTACTCAACTTGAAATTGAGTATGTAAATGACCCGACAAATTACGATATTCATTATGATCGGGCGTGGTCGCGTGAGGAACTTTGGCCATTTTTACAAAACAGATTTCCTAAAATGCAGCAAGCACTGAGCCGAACCAGTTATCTCATGCAAGATGCTTCTGAAATTTTAGAAGAAGTTTTGAAAGCTGATTTAAAACATTGTGGTACTGCTGAGTGTTTAGACTTAACTAAACTTTTAGATTTATCAGTTGCCCGTCAACGCCAATTACTTTCGGTTTGGATGAAAGGTGATGGGCAATATCGACCTGCATTTGAAATGGTTGAGCGTTTAAAAAATGAAGTGATTGATTCAAAGTCCGATGCACAAGCAGCATTACACTGGAATCAGTTTTACTATGTCCGTTATCAACACCATCTTTATAGATTGAGTAAGCAAGTTTTTCTTGCTGAAAAATTAAACCCAGTTGAAGCTGAGTCAGAGCATCATTTCCAAATGGGGGAAATAGTGCATTACGCTTCAGGAAATTTTCAGATCACACAAAAAAATATCGGTTTGAGTCCATCTTTATTAAATAAAAAATTGACAATAATTCGACGTCAAGGTGGAGAAAAAGTCCATTTATATGGTCGTGTTGGGCAATGGCCATTAAAAAAAGCAATTCAAGAAGCACATATTTTGCCTTGGCTTCGTCATACAATTCAAATATTAGTCATAGATAATGTTATGCTTGGGGTTTTTACACCGAAAGGATTTTGGTTGGCTCAGTCTCCGTATTGTGAGCAAGGAGGATGGCAACCGGATTTAATTTCTCATTCTTGTAATCTGGTAAATGGCGAATATGGTTATGGCAAGTGCAGTAAATTGTAATATCTGTTTTATTGGTGGCGGTAATATGGCCCAAGCGTTAATTGGCGGGCTCATCTCAAGAGGTTTACCACCGACACGTATTACTGTTTCAGATCCTGTTGAGCAGATCCGTCAATTATTACAAGAGAAAGAAGTCCACGTAACACAAGATAACGTGGCTGCAATTCAAAATGCTGATGTTGTCGTACTGGCGGTAAAGCCGCAAGTTTTGGCGACTGTTTTACGTCCGTTGAAAGGTCTTTTATCAGATAAATTGGTCATTTCAATTATTGCTGGTGCTGAAATTCAAACGATATCAAACTTAATTGATAGCAATCGAATTGTTCGCGTTATGCCGAATACACCAGCTTTAGTTCAAACTGGTGCGCACGGTATCTATGCAAATGATGTAGTCAGTGCTTCGGATCGTGAATTAACAAGTCAAATTTTAGCGGCCACAGGCTTAACAATTTGGGTAAACTCCGAAGCTCAAATTGATGCGGTAACAGCAGTTTCTGGTTCAGGCCCTGCATATTTTTTCTATCTGATGGAAAGTATGATCCGTGCGGGTAAAAATTTAGGACTAGATGAAAAAGTTGCAACTGCGTTAACTCTTCAAACGGCGTTAGGTGCAGCTCAAATGGCAATTACCAGTTCAAACACTCCATCTGAACTTCGTAAGAATGTGACATCGCCAAATGGTACAACACAAGCCGCACTTGAAGTTTTTGACCGTGCACAAATCTCCCAAAATATTCAATCTGCATTGGCTGCTGCACAGAAGCGTAGCCAAGAATTGGCTCAAGAATTGAGTGACAGTGCGAAATAGCTTAAATAGGATAAGACAACTATGGGTGCAAATTCTGCGCTAATTTTTGGAATTTTAATTAATGTCGCGATTTTATTGGTCTTTTTCCGTTTTTTAATGCAATTGGCGGCAGTAAGTCCTTATAATCCTGTGGTTTTATCAACCGTAAAGGCGACTAAAATTGTTGATATTTTTGGCCGAATTTTTCCGACGGTCGCAAAAGGCCGGTTTAATTTAGCTGCGTTAGCTCTTTTAATTATTTTATATTTACTGAAAATTTTCGGTGTGATGTATCTTTCTGGTTCTATGCCAAATAGTCCGATTCATTTAGTGATTCTGACATTTGTGACTATGATTCAGGACTTGATTCGTTTCTGCCGTTATTTAATTTTTGCAACAATCATTTTGAGTTGGGTAGTTATGTTCACTCAATCTCGTTCACCTTATATTGAGGTGATTCAAGATTTGGCAGAACCATTACTCGCGCCATTCCGTCGTTTATTGCCTAATATGGGAATGATTGACTTATCGCCAATTTTGGCTTTTTTGGCACTCTATATTGCCGAAATTTTAATGAATGAAGTTGCTAAAGTTCTCTTAACTGGTCTTTAAGCTAACTCAATAAAAAAAGGGCTGTATTTCACAGCCCTTTTTTATTTCTGCTAATTAATGGGCGTCATCCCAGTTTTGTCCTTGGCCAACTTCAACTACTAAAGGCACGGAAATTTCTACAACAGATTCCATGACTTTTGCGATTTGCTTAGAAAGTTCTTCAGCAATGTTTTGATCGGCTTCAAAAACTAATTCATCGTGTACTTGAAGTAGTAATTTGGCTTGATCTTTTGGCAAGATTTTATCAACTTCAATCATCGCAATTTTAATAATATCAGCTGCACTACCTTGTAAAGGCGCGTTGATCGCCGCACGTTCGGCAGCCTTACGTACCATCACATTTCGTGCATCAATATCTGGCGTATAAAGACGACGGCCTAAAATAGTTTCAACAAATCCTTGCTCTGATGCAACTTGACGCGTGCGTTGCATATATTCATAGATGCCAGGGTAACGTTGGAAATATTGTTTGATATAGTTTTGCGATTCTTGACGGGTGAAACCTAGCTGACGAATCAAGCCAAACTCAGACATACCATAAAGTAGACCAAAGTTTACTGCCTTAGCTTGACGACGTTGGTCATTGGTTACATCTTCAATTGCAATACCCAACACTTCAGCAGCGGTACGACGGTGAACATCTTGCCCGTGCTGGAATGCATGAACTAAAGCATCATCTTGAGAAAAATGTGCCATTAAACGTAGTTCAATTTGCGAGTAATCGGCTGCTAACAGAACTCGGCCTTCCGGTGCAATGAATGCTTTACGAATCTGACGGCCAATTTGTCTACGAATTGGGATGTTTTGTAAGTTAGGATCGGAAGAGGATAGGCGACCTGTCGCTGTTAATGCTTGATGATAGCTCGTATGTACACGATGCGTGTCGTTATGAGATTGCTCAACCAAACGGTCAGTGTAGGTACTCTTTAACTTGGCCAAACCACGATGTTCTAGAATAATTTCCGCTAAAGGATGTTCAATTTTTTCTAGAACACTTTCACTCGTGCTGTATTGCCCAGTTGCAGTTTTTTTACCGCCTTTGATTCCTAATTTATCAAATAGTATTTCGCCTACTTGTTTAGGTGAAGCAATATTAAAAGTTTCATCTGCAATTTCCATGGCTTGATTTTCAAGACCTTCCATAGTTTTTGCAAATTCCACACTTAATTTGTCGAGGAATGCATGATCTAAACGAATACCATCTTCTTCCATGCCTGATAGAATTCGGGCAACTGGCATCTCGATGTTATATAAAATATTTTCTAGCTCAGGAAATGGCTTAAGTTTGTTTGAAAGTACTTCATACAAACGATAAGTCACATGTGCATCTTCTGCTGCATAGTGGGCAGCGACTTCAATCTCAATTTGATTAAAAGTTTTCTGTTTAGCACCCTTACCAGCAATTTGTTCAAAAGTCGTTGTTAAATGGCTTAGGTAAACGCGCGCAACATCATCCATTCCGTGACGAGTAGCTGCTGCATTCAGTACATAAGATGCTAACATGCTATCGAAATACCAACCTTTTAAGTCAATTCCGTGGTTGGCAAAGATATGGGCATCATATTTAAGATGATGTCCGATTTTTTTAACCGCTTCATTTTCTAGTACAGGCTTAATTTGAGCCAGAATTTGTTCACGGTCTAACTGCTGCGGTGCATTTTCATAGTTATGCGCTAAAGGCACATAGTAGGCATCTTGTGAGTCAAATGCGATTGAAAAACCAACCATTTCGGCAATACGGTAATCAAGGCTGGTGGTCTCTGTATCAATGGCAAAATGATCGGCATTTTGCATGCGTTGCAAGAGTTGATCCCATACTTCTTGAGTTAAAACAGTATGATAATTTGCAGTTCCAAGCTGGTCATCTTGACTGGTTAGGCTTGCCTGATCTTCGGTTTCTATAGAGTCAGCCGGTTTAACTTCATCTTGAACGACGACTTGTGAAGCTTGTTGTTTATAAGTAGAACTGTTTGGATTATTCGGATGATCAAGTGACTGTAACTGATTTCTAAATTCAAGCTCAGTATATAAGTTGCGTAAAGCATCAACATTTGGGTCGATAAGCTTTAATTCATGCCAGTCGAGTTCTAAAGGAAGATCACACACAATGCTTGCTAACTGATGATCAAGCTTAATATTGTCTAAATTATCTTTGATATTCTGGCTAATCTTGCCTTTAAGTTGATCTGCATTGGCAATGATATTGTCCAACGTGCCATATTCAGTCAGTAACTTAGCAGCTGTCTTTGCTCCTACACCCGGAACACCCATAATACCGTCAGATGCATCACCCATCAGAGTCAAGTAGTCGATAATCTGATTTGGCCAAACTCCAAACTTCTCAAATACACCGTCGGTGTCCATTACTCGATCTTTAAAACTATCTTCTAACTTTACATGATCATTAACCAATTGAGCCATGTCTTTATCTCCAGTCGAGATAAGAACATGGTGTCCTTCAAGTACGGCACGTTTAGCAAGTGTACCGATAATGTCATCTGCTTCTGCGCCAGGGAGACTATATAAAGGAATACCTTGAGCTTTAATCAATGCATGTAAATATGGAATTTGTTGAGACAACTCTTCGGGCATACTCGGGCGGTCACCTTTATAGATCGGTGAAAGCTTATGACGGAAGGTTGGTTCAGGAGTGTCAAAAATTACGGCCATATGCGTCGGTTGCATACGACGCATAAGTTTTTGAATCGCAGAAATTGCTCCACGTATTGCATTGGTATGTAACCCTGTAGAGGTCGTCAATGGTGGTAATGCATGATATGCACGAAATAAAAAATAGGACCCATCAACCAAGACAAATGGTGGCATTGAACAATTCCTTAATTTGAATTACGGCTATTTTACGTGAAAACGGATATGAATGCAGGTTTATGATTTTTGCAGTATTTTGTATGTATAAATATACGCTTGTATTGGCTTGAAGTAAGATGACCTGTAATGAAGGTGTCATATTGCTAAGCCCATGTATAAAAAAGACAAACAGGGAATGATCATCATTTTGATCGCTTTGACTTTGTTTCTAGCCATTTCAATTGGTTTTAAATTTCAGAGTGCTGTTGTTGCTTTATCTATTGCGCTCACTGTCATATTGGTTCGGTTATTATCAAATTTGCATGAACGTTTAACTCATTTAGAGGAACAGTTTTCTCACCAGACAGCTCCACTTTATTCTATTCATATACAAAGAACGGTAATTTATGCGGCTGCCTTGGTTGCATTAGTTGCTTATATCAATCATTGGATGTGGATTGCTGGCGGGGCATTACTGGTTTTACTGTTATGTTTAATTCAAACCATTAGCACTTTTCATACTCGTCTGTTGTTCCTCGAGTCAGCAAAGCAAACAGTTCGTGTAAATGAGACCAGACAGACAGAAGTTATACTCCCTGCGGTAGAGCAGGTTGATTTCAAAAATATGGATACACCAGTCCCAGTTGAAACGGCATCTTTAAATCAAACAGAACAACCAGCTCATGTACAGAGTGCATGGTGGCAACCAGCAATAGATTGGATGGTTAATGGCAATCCAATTTTAAGAGTTGCTGTTGCTGTGCTTATGGTTGGGGTGGTGCTGTTATTACGCTTTGCAAGTGAACATTGGCAGTTAAGTTTAGGCGTAAAACTTGGTTTTATTGCAATTGCTGGAGGTGTATTAACTGCATTTGGTTATACCTTGCAAAAGAAAAATCAGCTTTTTGCTGTGGCATTACAAGGTGTCGGACTCGCTATTGTATTCTTAACCCTCGTGTTTTCTCATCATTTTGGTGTGATTGCTAACCTTACTACAGCAAGTATTCTATTTACGATTTTATTAGCAATTACGGTATTCCTGAGCTTAAAACAACAGGCAATTTATTTAGCAATTTTAGCACTGGGGATGGCTTACGCAGCACCACTAGTGATTCCGCAATATCGCCCCGATGTAGTTTTCTTATTTAGCTATTACTTGGTCATTAATCTTGCTGTTGCCGCTGTTAACTTTATTCAGCCTTGGAAAATTTTGAATCAAGTCGCTTTCTTTGCCACGATGTTTATTGGTGGTAGTGCGATAGGTTTTTATGCAGAACCTGCAAAATTTGACACATTAGACTGGATTTTATGGCTGCATATAGCATTGTTTATTTGGCTCAGTGTGCGTTATAGCCAAAATATATCTCGAGTTTCAGCACATGAAAAGCAAGAAGGGATTCGTTTACCCCCACTGTTAGATGTTGGTCTTATTTTTAGTGTGCCTGTACTTGGCTTTACACTACATGCCTATTTAGTACATGAGTCTACGCAAGCATTGACTATTGGTGCTGCTGTTTTGGCTGTTACCTATGCAGTCTTAACTTTCTGGATTAAAAAGACCCATCCCCAACTTTCCGTACTTGCAAAAAGCTTTTTCATCCTTGCCGTTGCATTTTTTGCATTAATCTTTCCACTGGCGAAAGGTGCACATTGGACAGCGATTGGTTGGGTTGCTCAAGGTACGGCCCTTATTGTATGGGGAGTAACAGAACGCTACCGTTTAAGTCGATATATTGGTGTCGTTTTAGTTTTACTCAGCTCTCTTGCACTGTTTTATCAGATTTGGGCAAATGCAGAGTTCCCGACGCTAAGCACAAGCATTTATGCAATTGCCCAATTTATTTCAGCCTTTTATTTACTGCAATACAACAGCAAAGAACAACACTATTTTAGTGCCAGCATATTTAGCGGTATTTTCTTATGCTTGGGCATGTATGCAGGGGCTGTAGCTGGTGTGGAAATGTTGGCATGGCATCATCACGGTTTAAGCCCATATTTGATGATTGCGATACTATTATTATCAATATTTAGTGTAGTTGTTCACTACAGACTAAGCGCCCAATGGCAGAGTCTACAGTTAAGTTTAATTAGCCTGTTATTGTTGTTAATTTTGGGTGAGGCATTTACCAGTCAAGTATTCAGCTTGTTTAAATGGCCGAGTATATTGCAGCAGAGTACTTTCCTCATCGCGGCAACGCTCCTCAGTGCTTTATTCATTATGGCTCAACCACAGTCAGGTCAGTTTGGATATCTCAAGGTATGGGCAGGTTTAAGCTGGTTGGCATTAGCGACAGTTGGTTTGGCGATCTTTCCACAAATGCCAATTGTTGCTTTGGCTTTGGTGCCTGTGGTTTATTCACTTTGGACGTATAAGACTCATAAAATTACATTGTTGCATCAAATTCCGGTTTGGTGTCTAAGCTTATTTTGGCTACTTGTGGTGAGTGTTGATATTTATTCCGCTGAGTACCTGTATTTTGTCCCTTTGTTTAACTTAACGGACTTTCTTTCAATTGCGGTATTTGCGGGTCTGCTGTTTATTATTTATCAACATGCTTTTGATCAAGATAAGTCACAGGAGTGGACTTTTAAAATTACAACAATTTTAGTTGGATTGTTAGTATTCAGTAGTGTAGTCGTCCGAGGCTTGCACCATTACTGGGCGACACCACTATGGAATGCTTCAATTTGGACAAATGGAATCGTACAGTTAAGTCTGACATTGCTCTGGGTTATTTTGGCATTTGTATTGACAACATTCTCAAGTCGAAAAATGATTCGTCAACTGTGGTTTGTAGGCGCTGCACTTTTAGGAATTGTCGTCTTAAAGCTGATCTTACTTGATTTATCACAAAGTGCGACTTTGACCCGAGTTATTTCATTTATTGGAGCAGGTGGCATAATGTTGATTATTGCTTATCTCGCACCATTACCACCCTCATCCTCTGTACAGAAGAATGGAGAGCCTAAGATTTAGGCTCTTGTTTTAATTCTCTTTGATTGCTGTATTGATCGATATCATCTTGAGCAAAAATATGAGATGGTCGATCAATCAATCCCATTTTTGGAACAGGGATTTCGATGCTGTTATCTAGAAATCCATTTCGGATTCTTTCTTGCATTTCATCTCGAACTTTTAAAGAGTTCTCTTGTCGACACCACATTGTAAATAAAAGCTCAATCGATGATTCTCTGAATGCGGTAACCGTAACCGCAGGCTTTGGATCATCTAATACGAGTGGATAATTAGCTGCTACATTAAGTAGAACCTCGCGAACTTTAATGATGTCTTCATGAAAGTTGATTGCAAGTGTAATTGGAATACGCCGTATCGGATATTTAGATAAGTTGTGTACAGGCGCACGAATAAGTTGTTCGTTTGGCAAACGAATATAGACATTGTCGAGTGTAAGTAACTTTACAGAAAGCAAATCAATTGAGATCACTTCACCTTCAATGGTATTTCCACGAATAAGGGTAAGCTGGATCGTATCACCAACTTCAAACGAACCTTCACCAATCAAAAATAAACCACTAATCAAGTTGCTGGCAGATGTTTGAGAAGCAAAACCAAGTGCTACGGTTAAAATCCCCGCCGCACCAAGAAATACACTGAGTTTAAAACCCGCTTCTTTTAAACTCGTCATAATGAAGAGTAAGAAAATAAAATAAAAAATACCACGACGCCATACAAGGCGTTGATGAGCATTAAAGCGCGAGCCAATGGTTCTAATAAATGTATTTGAAATAATACGGGCAAGAACAAAACCAATAAAACACAGTACAACACCGACTAAAATTTCACTAATACGTTCGGTGTTGATATTGGTAAATATACTTTTGAGACTATAAGCGATTTCTTTAGGAATATTTGAATCAACCATAAAGCCCCCTTAGAAAAATGAATCAAACATATTAAATAGTGCTCCACCTGGTGAACGTGGTGGATGAACATAAGTCACTTCACCAGCAAGAGGTGGAGTGCGGTTTTCAATACGAATGCGTGCAGGACGATCAGAGCCTTCATAATAAACTTTAATTTGAGAAGTCCATAAACGACCGGTACTTTCACTGTAAAAAAGAGGCAGGGCAGTAACGGGTACATTCATACGATCAAAGCGCAATTGATGATTACTGGTGTTGTGAAAATCAATGGGGGTTACAGCACGAAAAGCACGTGGTGTTAATAGATTTAAATCGGTACGCCCATCTACTGAAGTGGCATAACAAATTTCGCCTTGCTGGGCATTTGGACCAAACCATGTATCTTTAGGCTGAATGACTGGAATTTCAAACAAAGGCTCATGCTGACTTTCGACTAAACCGGCAATCCATAGTGGTGTACTAATATAAAGAGTTCCACGTTGTCCTGCTGGAATGTAAATAGGATCAATGGGTTTAATGACCACAGAGCGGTCTGCCAGACGTGGCATAAGTAAAAATTCTGGATTAGTTTTCCGAAACATGTAGCGTTCTACTCGAACGGAATGCGGAAAGGCAAAATTCGGATCTGCGATTGGGTGCCAGTCTTGCTCATTATCATCCTGAAGCGATGGGCGATAATATTCGATACGCCATTCTTTTATGCCGCGCGTTAGACGAAAAAGCATTGAACCGAATTGCCATGCTTTAGCCTGATTAATTTCAAAGTGCTGTTCTCCCCACCATTTTAAAGAATTCTGGGGACGAGGCTGATATTCATTATTTTCAAACAAGACGTAAAATTCCTCTACCGAGTTGTTAAACAGACTTCACGCTGTAATCTGCTTAGAGTACACTCAAAATCATCTTACTCATCATTATAAATTGTGATGCAAATATTGAAACAAATACAAGTTCCATATAGTTTTGCCAAGCGTCATGGTGTTTTATTTCGTTATGACGGTGATCAAGTATTTATTATTAGACGTCAAAACACTGAAAAAATTGCATTGCAGGAAGCAAGACGAATTCTAGGGAAGCCAGCGCACTACCAATTATGCACTGAACAAGAATTTAATACACTTTTAAGTACAAGCTATGCAGGTGATACAGGGGAGTCACAACAAGTTGCGGCAGGTTTAGAAGATCATCCTGATTTATTAAGCTTAGCCGATCAGGTTCCTGAAACAGAAGACCTGATGGACCAAGAAGATGATGCCCCGATTGTTCGTCTTATTAATGCACTACTTTCAGAAGCAATTCGAGTAGGAGCTTCTGATATTCATATTGAAGCTTTCGAAAAGAAGTTATCTGTACGATTACGTGTAGATGGTCAATTACGTGAAGTTGTCCAGCCACGCCGTGAGTTGGCGCCTTTGCTTGTTTCACGTATTAAAGTCATGGCAAAGCTCGATATTGCAGAAAAGCGGGTGCCGCAAGATGGGCGTATTTCTTTACGACTTGCGGGACGAGAAGTAGATGTACGTGTTTCAACTTTACCTTCATCACATGGTGAAAGGGTTGTAATGCGTTTGCTTGATAAACAAGCTGGTCGTCTTAATATGATCCATTTGGGACTGATGGCAAATGACTATGAGCGTTTAACTCAGTTAGTACATCGTCCTCATGGCATTATTTTAGTCACAGGTCCTACAGGCTCGGGAAAAACGACGACCTTGTATGCAGCCTTATCTGATCTAAACGACAATACGCGTAACATTTTGACAGCCGAAGATCCTATTGAATATCAACTTGAAGGTATTGGGCAGACACAGGTCAATACTAAAGTGGATATGACTTTTGCTCGTGCTTTAAAGGCAATGTTGCGTCAAGATCCAGATGTGGTCATGGTCGGTGAGATTCGTGATTTAGAAACTGCTGAAATTGCAGTGCAAGCCTCATTAACAGGGCATTTGGTTTTATCGACCCTACATACCAATACGGCTATTGGTGCAGTCACTCGACTTAAAGATATGGGGATTGAACCATTCTTGCTCTCAAGTTCTTTAATTGGGGTAGTTGCTCAACGTTTAGTCCGTACTCTTTGTCCGTTTTGCGTACAATGGCATGAAGCAGATGATTTTGAAAAACAGATTTTTCAACATATTTCTCAAGACGAAAATCTGAAATTGCCACATGCCCATGGTTGTGAGCAGTGTTCGCATTTAGGTTTTAATGGCCGTACAGCTATTTATGAAATTGTACCTGTGGATGAGCCAATGCGTCGTCTAATTCACGGAAATGCAGCTGAATTTGAATTAGAAAATCATGCTCGTCAGTACTCTGGTTCTATTCGCGATGATGGCTTACGTAAAGTAATTTCAGGTAAAACTACACTTGAAGAAGTGCTTCGTGTAACCAATGAAGCAAGTGAAACATAAGTTATAAAATGCAATAAAAAATGCCCGAGCTATATCGGGCATTTTCAATAATAAAACTTACTCAGTCACAATATTAAAAGTTACATCAATATTGTTGCGAGTTGCATTTGAATATGGGCAAACGATATGAGCTGCAGCAACTAATTTTTCAGCCTCTTCACGATCCATGCCAACCAAGTAAACATTTAAAGTCACTTCAATACTGAAACCTGTAGGAATTGGACCAATACCTACTTCACCTTCTACATAAGCATCTTTGCTAATATTAAATTTATCGCGGTTTGCAACAAATTTTAAAGCTCCTAAAAAGCATGCTGAATAACCAGCTGCAAATAATTGCTCAGGGTTTGTTACAGCACCACCGGCACCACCCATTTCTTTAGGTACGCCAAGTTGTACATCTAATACGCCGTCTGATGAAGTTGCACGGCCATCACGACCACCGGTTGCCTTAGCTTTTGCACGATAAACAACTTTTTCTAATGACATCGTTTTTATTCCTAAAATAGATTGAATACAAATATATCGTACACGACTTAATTATTTTGACAAGTGTATTTTTTGAAAAAATTGCTGTTTATTTGACTAGGTTTGTACGGAGTTTAGTAAGTTGATCCTTTAGGCCTAGTAGAGTTGTCATATCACATGAACTTGCATCTAATACTTCGGCTGGAATATTCATTGCTTGATCTTTTAATTTTTTTCCTTCATCGCTTAGCGTAATAATAACTTGGCGTTCATCTTGCGTTGAGCGGGTGCGGTGAAGAAAATGGAGGGCTTCTAATTTTTTCAGAATAGGAGTGAGCGTTGATGATTCTAAAAAAAGCTTTGCACCAATTTCTGAAACAGTCACTTCATCCTGTTCCCATAAAACTAACATCACCAAATATTGAGGATAAGTAATACCCAATGGTGTTAAAAGTTTTCGGTAGAGCTGATTAAGAGCTAAATTTGTTGAATAGACGAGGAAACATAGTTGATTCTCAAGCTTTAAGTTTTGACAGTCTTGGTCCATATATTCCTCAAAAAAAACTCATATTGCTTTTGTAGTATATCGCGTTCTATTCAGTTTCTTAAATGTTCATAAGAATTGGTTATGAATAAAGTAAATTAAGGGGCATAAAAAATGGAATAATTGGATCAATTATTCCATAAGATAAAAATATTTTAGATAAAAGTGTCTACCAGAGATCCGCAATTTTTTTCATTAAACGTGCCCGATATTTAGCTGTAGGGTTATTTACACTACGTTGTTGCTCTTGTTCATAAAAATCTTGCCAAGCAGTAATCATTTCAAGGGTTGTTCCTTGTTTTTTAATCATGGATACATCTGCTGGTTGAATATTTTCTAAACGTTGTCTTGCACCTTCTGCGCCCGTTCCCCATCCAATTATTCTCTGGCCAAATGCGGGCAAAGGAATATTTTTAGGAGTTGAGGGAAAAATATCTGATTTGAGCTGTGCGGTTGGTGAAACGAAATGATTCGTTGTATCAAACTCTGCATAACAATGAATATTTGCCCCCAAGCAAAAAAAGCTAAGTAAGTATTTCCACATGAATAATTAAACTTTTAATAGTGAATCAATTTACGGTGTGTCATTAGAGGCATTGAAGAGCGGACGAGATCTTGTGCTGTTAAATCAAAGGGTACAGTAATCAAACCATTCCCTTCATTTTCAATCATACTTAAAATTTGACCACGACTATCTGTTGCCCCCGAGTGTCCCCAGGTTTGTCGTTTTTCACCATGCCAGCCCTGTTGTGCTGCACCTAAAACATAACATTGGCTATCCATTGCCCGAGCTTGTAGCAAAAGCTGCCAGTGCATTTGTCCAGTTGTATAGGTAAACGCAGCAGGGGCAGTAAGAATATGAGCGCCTTGTTGTCTTAGAGTTAGAGCAAGCTCTGGAAAACGCAAGTCATAACATACCATTAAGCCAATATTGCCAAAAGGGGTAGATGTGACTACTACGTCTGTCCCAGGTTCAAAGAAACGAGACTCTTGATAACCACCGACAGCATCACCAACTTGTACATCAAATAAATGGATCTTGTCATAACGTGCTTCTGTGCGCTCAGGGCTGATACAGAGGCTAACGGTTCTGACTCGACCATCTTGAATAATAGATCCATCTGGACGGAATGGACATGGTAGCGTGCCAGCCACAATCCAGATTTGATATTGATGTGCTAGTTTCTCAAGCCTTTGTTGAATAGATTCAAATTGCTCAGCAGTTTCACGTTGTTTCCCAGCAGCAAAACATACAAAGTTTTCAGGGAAAACAATCAAGCTGGCATTTTGCACTTTGCTTTGTTGAATCAACGACTCAATGACTTGAAAGTTATTTTCAATATCATCTTGAGAGTTCATTTGAGCAACAGAAACAAGGGTCATATTCTAATCCGACTTAATGATGATAATCAGGCATTTTGCTTGTCCGATACCTGTTCAAGCGTATCTTGTTCTTTCTGTAACTGCTTAACAAGTGGCTCAAACATATTCTGATTGTTCGCATTGAGTTTCATCAATGTCTTATGCGCATCCAGAACAGTTCTTAGCATTGCATTATGAGTGATTTGTTCATCTGTTAACGTTAACGTGCAAACATTAGGATCACCACAATAATTCAAAATGACAAAAACCTGCCCTAGCCCCATACTGTTGGCTAAGGTTGTGATATCTGGATTGGTAGATAGCATCACAGCTTGAATATGATGAGTCTGTTTAAGCTTTAAACCTAGCTTGGCTAGGATGCCTAATACAGTACTATCAATAAATGTTGTTTGGGTTAAATCAACGATTGCACCAACAACATTCTCTTGCTGTTCAATTCTGTTTAAAAGTTTGTCTAGACTTATACAAGAATGGGCTCGCACTTCACCAATAAGTTTGAAAATATGCGTTCCATTTAAACTTGCATATTCAACATGACCTGTTGACATATAAATGCCATTTTCAGAGAAGGATAGAAAAATTATCACATAGTGCCACCTCAGACTCAAGAGTCCTTAAGTCGTATATTATGTAATTAATTGATTCGTAAATTAATTGATTCGACAAATACTGAAGATGGCAATGTCGTCGGCCACATGATCGGGTGCTTGAAATGATTGATTTTGCAAATGATGGACCAATTGTTGGAATTGATCATTTAAACCACCATCAAAGGGTTCTAGGGCTCCATCCGAGCAAACAATGAAGCGTGCATGGCGATTTAGTGTACAAATATGCTCTTCAACTTCGAGCTCATCAGTTAAACCTAATGGGAAACTACTCGTTGTTAGAATTTTAGGTGCTTGATTGGGCTCAAAAATGATCGGAGGGGGGTAGTGCCCAGCACTTGACCAACGAAGCGTGTGCGTTTCAAGATTTAAAATACCCACCACAATCGTAATGTGTTTTTCAATATTCTCTTGAACCAACATGCCGTTTAATTTTTTAATTAATTGTCGTGGTGTTTTCGATCGACCATGAAAAGCTGCCATCCATGATGTTAATAAGCTACTCGTTACCCCATGACCTGAAACATCAGCAAGATAAAATAAAACTTCTTTATCATTTAATTTCCAATAGTCGTACCAATCACCAGAAAGATAAGCTGAAGGCTGAAAGAAAGTTTCGACTTGATAATTTAATAACTCAATTGGATTGGGTAATAATCGTTTTTGCAGTTCAGCAGCCGAAGGTAAATCACGGCTATCTTGATTACGCTTATATTGAGCATCAATTCTTGATAGTGCTTTATTTAAATCGCTAGGTAGCTGATTCCATACCCAACCTGCAAGAGCACCTGCTTCCCATGCATGAGCTAAAGCGGCTCCTTCATGTTCAAAAGCAATTACCACTGTTGGTAAATTCCACTTATAAGTCAGGAAATCTTGTACATCTGCAATTGCAATGATGGTTGGATCATATAAATCTAAATCATCTATGTTAATGACTTGTAAGCCTGGCAGTTTATCCAAAGCTTGCTCTAAATAGAGAATAGAGCGTGTCGGTTTAATAAAATACATAGAAGATATGGCAGTCCTTTTATATGATCACTTTATTCATCATAGAGTATGTATGATCAAAATCAAGGTATTGCCAAACTCTCAATTCAAGCAATACCTTTTATTTCATCTTTTAAGGGTTTTGATTCCCATCTGATGTATCTTTTGAATCATCATCAATGAAAGACACATCAGCCGAGTCGCCCTTTTTCTCTGCAATCTGGAATGCTTTACGTTGGAGATATAAGTCTCGAATCATAGCGTATTGATCGCCTTGTAAAGTCTGATCTAAATCCAGATATTGAGCACGAGTATCAATAGCTTGTAATACGTTACTCGACCAATAAAGACCATCTTGATTATTCATAATATATTTTTGAGGACGAGCTTGGGAATCTACTGCTAAACCCAAACCATCACGTAAAGTACTTGGTCCAAAGAAAGGTAGCATAAGGAATGGACCAGATGGCACCCCATAGTAACCGAGAGTTACGCCAAAATTCTCTTCCTCGGTCGGTAAACCTAAGCGGCTAGCTGGATCTGCCAAACCAAGAGTAGTTAAGGTATTAATCGTAAATCGACCTAAAGTTTTTACTGCACGACCTGGGCGGCCTTGAATAATCTGATTAACAGCATTCCATGGTTCACCAAGATTTTTACGGAATTGGCGATAAGAGCCTCGTACATCTTCTGGTGTCTTTGCTATATATTGAACGGCAACAGGACGTAAAAAATTGCGGTCTAACATATCATTAAAAGAATAAATTGGACGGTTCAATGACTGCAAAGGATCTTTTACAAGATCTGGTTGTGCTGCATTGGCATTGATTTTTAAATCTTTAACTTTAATATTTTTTAAATCTTTAATAATTTGTGAACGGGGCTGATTGGACCCTGTTTCTTCTAATGAACTAGCATTAGAAGATTCACTTGTCGTGTTTTCTTGAGCATATATAGAGGTGCAAACACCTACAGATAACACGCTTAGTAAAATTAAATTAGAATAATTCATATAGTTCCTTAACCGCCAGCCAGGCTAATACTTAATGTGCAGTTGGGTGGAGATATGTTTTAATACAAAATTGATAGCTTATTATCAATGTAAAATTGATCAAATAATATAGATAATATGCGA